>NZ_JACIJF010000001.1 GCF_014199255.1 Sphingomonas xinjiangensis
AGGGCGTCCAAAAGATTGATCCACGCTACTTTGTCTTACCCCATCATGGGGCGGCTACGTGCCGACCCCGGAGAGAAGCACGAACCCCGTGTGGCTATCTCAAGCCCGGCAGAAACCAGTGTTGTATTGTCGCCTTCCAATCCGCCACACCGGTGCCCTTGCGGCAGCGAAGAGTGGCCTTCGCCTGTTGACTCGGGCCGCGATAGAGAAGCTGCCGTTCCGCTCCCCACCAATCTCAGCCGTTCCTGATCGGCAAAGCGGACCCCGAAAGCGGACGGGCGGCTAGCGCCCCAATAGTTGTCGAAAGCGGCGTTCGCGGTTGTGCCTCGCAGCGGCCATTCGTTCAGTGCCGGGGCACGGACGCAGAGGCGTGGATAGTCGCTGATCCACCTGCGCGTCACGCTCCTGCGGCGAGGATTTCCGGTGAACTGCTCTGGCCTATCTATCGATGCAGTATTGCAAAGACCGAGGGTGCTCACGAGTATGCGCAATCTTAGTCCGATCGACTGCGAGAGAGATGCTATGCCAATTCGTATCCTTGCGCTGAAAGCGCTACTTACCTTGCCACGACGCATAGGTATTTCGGTCTTGCGGGCGTGTCGTGTGCCTTGACCTTCGTCAGCGCTACGCCCGGTTTCACCAAAACCATCGTGCAGCAAGCGCCATCAGCGGACGCTACGATCAATCCTCCGTCTATCAAGAGATCGCCCGATCAAACTGAAAGAGAGAGTACGCCGCGTGACCCCTCATCGAAGGCGGACGTAATCATCGAAGGTCGCACTAAGGACGCGGTCGCGACGTTTGTCGAGCAACTTACGAAAGTTAATCGTGGGCATCAGATTTCGCGCTGGAATACGATGGCTTGCCCGATAACGCTTGGCCTGAACTCGGAACAGGCTCGTTATCTCACCGAGCGCATCCGATCTCGATCGCGCGAGTTCGGGGTGCCTGTGGCAGGCCAGAGCTGCTCGGCGAACATCGTGATTGTAGTGACTAACGACGCTGATGAGTTCACGCGACAGTTCCTCAGGCGCTATACGAAGCTGTTTCAAGACACCAGCAGTGGGATTAGTGAACTGGCCCCACTCCGTGGAGAACTGCTACAGTCGCGGCCCATCCGATGGCTTAACGCGAGCCGCACTGGGGGCGCGGGCGGCGGAAGCCTCGGCCAAGTATACTCGGGGTCACGTTTGCGGGAAAACAGCCAGGAGAACGCCATATTGTTGCTGGCGATTGTAGATGCCAGCATGATGCGAGGCGTTAAATGGGGGCAAATTGCGGACTATCTTACCATGGTTGCTCTGGCGAACCCTCGCATGGACGCCCGCTTTCGACTGGATACGATCATGTCGATCTTTCAGGCAAGAGATGCAGGGGGCTTGCTCCCAACCGAATTGACCGCAAATGATCGCTCCTTCCTTCGTGCCTTGTACCGCACGCATGGAGCCGCCAGCGCCGTTCAACAGCGGAAACAGATCGAGAGCGCGATTACAAAATAGCAGCCTTGGCTCTACGCCTTCCTGCGCAGCTTGCGGAGGGTCTGGCCAATACTCGCATCAGCGGCTGCAAACGCCGCAATAGGTAGCCGTTAGCGCAGGTCGACAATACCTGTTTAAAAGGTGGCCGTAAGCGAACGTCTGCTTTCGCTCACTCGCCGTTCAAAAGCCGCCATTCCGCATTCCACCCAGTCTCAGCCGTCCTCCACCGGCAAAGCGGACCCTGAAAGCAGCCTGTCGGCCTGCGCCCGCTTGCAGTCGCTCAGGTGAGCAATCCGGGACCGCGGCAACCACTCAGTCGTCCATCTTGATCGGTCCCATAGCCCAGCCTCTTCGCTGCTATAGAGCAACCTCAACGTTGACCATCGGCAGTGCGCCCATCGCTTGGTCCACCGAGGCCAGCGCTTCCTTCGCTGAGCGCCGATCGTCCTCATCGCGAGGATTGCCTTCCCTCCGACGTAGCGCGGCCTTAAGTTCGCGGGCGAGTGCGCGAGCATCGGCGGCGAATTCTGCGTCGGCCCGACCGCGAGCCTGGTCCGTATCGCGTTTACCGTTCCCAGTGCTTCCCAAGCCCGGTGCATGGGTGTTGGGCTCATCATCCGCCTTGTCCGCTTGCGACCTATCGGCAGAAACTGGCGGGCTCCCCATTTCAAGCGCTTCGCCTTCAGCGCCCTTTGCGCCGGCCGGCACCGTCGCGCTCGACGAATCGGCGCCCGCGTCGCTGCCGCCAAGCTCTGCCGCAGCACCACCGGCACCCACATAGGCCTTCACGGCGCCCGCAAGCTCGCGGGCGATCTGCGCTGCGACCCTGGCCAACTTCTTCGGATCATGTGCGAAGATCAGCTTGAGCGCCTGTAGCCGCGCCCTCAAGTCCTTCACCTTTTTAGCGGCGACGGCCTTTTGCGCGTCGCGGCTCTGGTTTTTCACCGCTGCCAGCGTCGCCACGGCGTTCTTTGCCTCCTGCAGCTTGCGGGCGGCGATCTCCTCCTTCTTGGACAGCGGCGTGGCAGGCTCGGATGCGGCCTTATCCGCTTCGCGAGTGCGGGGCTGCACAGCGGATGTGAGCGAGAGGAGCGAGAAGGCCGAGATCTTCATACCAACTATATAGAAAGGCCGCGCCGCTGGGACCGGTATCTCTACTGGCGCTGCTGTTGTTCCGACATCGCTGCGGCGATCTTCCGCCATTCGGCACGTGTGCGGCATTCACGCTTGCCGGTGGCCTTCCGGACGAGGCAGTCTTCCACGCGGCCGCCAGTGTTCATATTGGCGCGATTTTGCGCTTCCAAGTTTGTGGCGGCGGAGCCTGGAAAGGCGGACACATTATTGCGACCTTGTGCAGCTGCGCTGGAACTGCCTGCGATCATCAACACCGTAGCTATCAAAGCACGCATCGTGATTCTCCCTTTCCTGTCCCCACGCGATAGCTTAACTTAATCTGGCTGCATTGCGCAATCCGGGGGTGAGCAGTTGAGCCGCGAGCGCTGGTGGGACATTGGTGGAGCGATACTCTGCTATTTGGCTAGCGTTGGCGTGATCTTCCTTTTGACAGGAAAGGCTCCGGGCATCTGGAGTATCTTGGCCGCGATTGTTTTCGCCGCCGGCTTCTTTTCGAGGGAGTGGCGCAGGCGTTAGGCTTCTTTGCGGCGAACTCCGATCACCCCATAGTCCCCTCCGCTGTTGGGAGGGGGCTATAGGTCGGCTCAGCGGTTGCTGGCGGTATCGATCGCGATCAGCGTTGGAGCGTCGGCGATGAAACGGTCGAGGACGCCGTCGGCGACCTTGATCGGGCCATCGAAGCGGGTGGCGCCGGGGATCGACTGGACGGCGGCGGCTTCCGCGGCGAGGCGCTTGGCATCGGCGAAGTAGCGCGTGGCGGCGGGGCTGCCGGCATCCGCTGCGGCCAGGCCGGCGGCGGTCAATTGCAGCGCGCGGCCCCAGATGGCCATCGCGTCGAGCCAGGGGCGCGACTGTTCGGCAAAGGCGGGGTCGACCGTGCCCGAGCGGATGATGTCCGGGGCGTTGGCGATCTCATCGGCGGTGCGGGTCAGATCGGTCAGCGCCTGGTGACGGGCGGTGGCGTCGCCATCGGCAAGCGCTTCGCGCACGCGGTCGAGCACGGCCTTGAGCTTGGGCGCCTGTTCCTGCCACGGCTGGCTGCCAAAGGTCGGCGCCATGTGCTGGGTGTCGAAGAAGGTGAGCAGCGCGGCGGTCGCGCGTGGATCGCCGCCGGCCAGATCGCGGGCGCTGGCGTGCCAGGTGCGCTGCGCATCATAGCCCTTGTCGTTCCAGGCGAAGGCGACCACGCCGGTGACCGCGACGCGGCTGGGCGCTTCCTGGTTCATCGGATTGGACAGGATGCCGCTCAGCTCGCCGGCGAGACCGGCTTCGCGCCGGGCATAGGGCGCCATGAGCAAGCGGCCGGTGGTCTGGGCGAAATCGTTCACCGGATAATTGTCCCAGAGCAGCGTCTTGCGGCCGAACGCCTTGGTCGCCTGCTTCGCGTCGGGGACCGAGATGGCCGGCGGGACCACATCCGTGCCGGTCCACTGCACCACCACGCGCGGATCGAGATGCTTGCGCAGCGCCGCCTTGTAGGGGGTTTCCTTGGCATCGTAATATTCGGTGGGGACCATGATCAGCGGGCGCGACTGGGGATCGCGGGCGAGAAGGCTGACCTGGACCGTGTTCAGCAGCTGTGCCTGGGCGATGCCGGCTGCTTCCGCGCCCGACGGGCCGAACTTGGCCTTGTCCGCCTCGCAGTTCCACTTGGTGTATTCGATGTCGTCGAGCGCGACGTAGAAGCTGTGGACGCCGATGCCGCGCAGCGCGTCGAACTTGCGCTGGAGCGCCTGGGCGTCGGCGGGGTCGGAGAAGCACACGCTGGGCCCGGGCGAGATCGCGTAGACGAAGTTGACATGGTTGCGCCGCGCGGTGGCGGCGAGCGTGCCGAGCGCGCTCAGCGTCGCGGCGGGATAGGCCTCACGCCAGCGATCGCGGGCATAGGGATCGTCCTTGGGGCTGTAGACATAGGTGTTCGCCTTCACCGTGGCGAGAAAGTCGAGATGCTTGGTGCGGTCGGCCATCGTCCAAGGCTTGCCGTAGAACCCCTCGATCGTGCCGCGGATCGGCATGGCGGGGTGATCCTGGATGGTGAGCGCGGGGATGGTGGTGCGCCCGGCGAGCTGGCGAAAGGTCTGCGCGGCGTGGAACAGGCCGTCGGCGTCATGGCCGGCAAGGGTGATGAGACCGCCGGTGCCGCTGGCCAGCGCGGCGATGGTGTAGCCTTCGGCATTGCCGTCCGCGGTGGTGCGGGTGCGGGCGAGCGCGTCGCGAACCAGCGCGGTGCCGGCGGTGCCCAGCAGGATGTGCGGGCGGTCGAACGATGACGGGAGGCTGCGCGCGGTCGTGATCGTCTCAACCCCCGCCTCGCTCAGGATGCCGCGCACCAGGGCGGTGGTTTCCGGATCGGTGCCGGGGGCGGCGACGAGCACCACGGACCTGCCCAGCGTGATCGTACCGCGACCGAGCGCCACCGAGACAGGCTGGGGGAACAGCGCGGGCAGCGTGGCCGGCTGGGCGATGGCGGGGGCAGCCATCAGGCCTGCCGCGACGACCATCAGCGAAGAACAAGTGCCGAGTTTGCCCATGTGCCGCTTCATCCCAGTTCCTCCGGTATCATAATGGTATTACCGGATGGGTAGGGCGGCTGGAGCGATACGGCAAGCCGTTCGCTGCGTGGGCGGTTCAGTCCAGCGGCTTGGCGAGCGATCCGACAATGCCAGGCAGCCACCCGGCGTCGTCCCTCAGGGTGAAGCCGCTGGTATAGGCCCACACGCACGAGCCGATGCCGAGCGAGGCGAAGCTGCTGGTGGCGGCGTCGAGATAGTTGATGCGCTGTGCCAGCGGGATATCCTGATAGGCGCCGAATTCCCCGACGAACGGCACGGTGCCGGTTTCGCGCATAAAGGTGGCGATACGATCACGTTGACGGGCGAGCACGGCGAAGTCGGCGTCGCTGCCGAAGCTGGTGCCGGTCGGCACCGGGCCCTTGCTGTAATACGGATCATACTGGAAGGTGAAGCTGTTCGGTTCGTAGGTGTGGACGGTGGGCACCACATAGGGATCGGCCGGCATCTGGAAGCCTTGCTGATTGTAGGACGTGCTGCCCTTTTCGGTGTCGACGATGATCGCGCGGTTGGATTGGTCTTGCGGATGAGCGGGATGACTTCGTTGTAGAGTGCGGTGAGTTCGGCGTTGTTTACCGGCGGCTGCGGCTCGTTGAGCAGCTCGAAAAAGACACGCTGGTGGATGTCCTTGAACGCGTCGGCAAGCTGGTGCCAGATCGCCAGGAAGCGGGGACGCTCACCGACGGGATCGGCGAAGAATTCGACATAGTGATGCAAGTCGATGATCAGGTTGAGGTCGGCCGCCACCGCCGCATCGGCCGCGCGTCGCACGGCCGCGAGATAGGCGGGGTCGATGGTATAGGGCGCGGTCTTGGCGGTGTGCGCGGCGAAGCGGACCGGCAGGCGGATGGTGTCGAACCCGCTGCGGCGGAACCAGGCATAGTCGCTGTCGGCGGCCTTGCGCGAAGAGTTGTCATATTCGACGTTCATGCACCGCCCGATCGGCAGCGACATCCCGACGGCGGCAGCCGCGCGGCGCGCGGGCGGGAAGCGCAACGCACCCGCGCTCGGCGCCGGCTTGATCTCCGCCGGCGCGGGCGTCGGCGCGGGCGTTGGCACGGGGGCGGGTGTGGGCGGCAGAGTGCCGATGGTCGACGGCGGCGCGACCACCGTTCCGGTGTTGCCATTCGAGGAACCACCGCCGCCACAGGCGGCGAGCGCGAGGATGAGCGGCAATGCGAAGGGCGTGCGCGTGATCTGCTTCATGGGTCCGGCCGTGCAAGTCGACCCCTCCCGTCAGGGTGTCGGGTCCATCGGCGACGCCCTGCATGCACTGCCTTGAAGATATGGTTAAAGCGGCGCTTACCGGAGGGCTTTGACCCCGCGCGGAACCGTTTCGCAACCGTGCCTGTTCAGGCTGGCATGGCAGAGGATCCCCAGAGCGTAGGCGATATTCTCGACCGGCTGAACGACCTTGCCGGCGAGGACGACCAGGTATCGCTGGGCGATGTGGTGGAGGCGCTGGGAAATCGCGGCCATGCGCCGTTCCTCCTGATCCTGCCCTTGATCGACATCTCGCCGGTGGGTGGCATTCCCGGATTGCCGACGGTGCTGGCGGCAATCATCATCCTGGTTGCGGTACAAATCCTTTTCGGGCGCAAGCATCTGTGGCTGCCCGGGTTCCTGGCGAACCGGTCGCTGTCGAGCGAGAAGGTCTGCAAGGCGACGGCCAAGCTGCGCGGTGTGGCGAAATTCATGGACCGCTGGTTCCACGGGCGCTTGCCCGCGCTCACCAAGGGGCCGTTCGTGCGCGTGGCGGCGGCAGCGTGCATCCTACTGGCCTGCACCGTGCCGCCGCTGGAGTTGCTGCCGTTCGCCACGACCGCGCCGATGGCGGCGATCGCGGCGTTCGGGCTGGCGCTGCTGGTGCGCGACGGGTTGCTGATGATCGTGGCGACGGTGCTGAGCGGCGTAGCCGTCGCCGTGGGTATCGGCATGCTCGGATCAGGCGGCGCTCAGTAGCCGAGCCAGACCCGCAGCGGGTTGGTCGGGCTGGCGAGCAGCTTGGCGGTGAGCGCCAGCGACATCACGACCAGCAGCGGCCGCACGCCGCGCCCGCCGAAGCGCATCGCCGAGTGCGCGCCGAGTTGATTGCCGGCGACGGAGGCGACCGCCATGGCAAGGCCGAGCACCCACAACACCTTGCCGCTGACGATCAGCACCAGCAGCCCTGCGATGTTGCTGGCGAAGTTGAGGAATTTGGCATGCGCGATGGCGCGGACCAGCCCCAGCCCGGCGAGCGCCACCAGGGCGGTGGTGAAGAAGGAGCCGGTGCCCGGCCCGAAAAAGCCGTCATAGAAGCCGATCGCCGCGAGCAGGAGCAGCAATGCCACCTTGCCGAGACGGGCATGTCGGTCTTCCTCGCCCATGCGCGGCGCGAGGAGGAAGTAGAGCGCCATGGCCACGAGCAGCAGCGGCATCAGTGCGGAAAGGAACGAAGAGTCGATCGACTGGAGCACATAGGCGCCGAGCGCCGAGCCGAGGAACACGCACAATGCGGGAACGCGGAAGCGGCGGAAGTCGACATGGCCCTTGCGCGCGAAGGCGAGGAATGCGCCGCCGGTGCCGCAGCTGCTCTGAAGCTTGTTCGTGGCGATGGCCGACACCGGCGGAATGCCGGCGGCGAGCAGCGCGGGCAGCGTCAGCAATCCGCCGCCGCCGGCGAGCGCATCGATGAAGCCAGCGACAAAGGCGACCGCAGCGAGGGCGGCGATCAGTTCGAGGGAAAGGGCCATGGGGTGTGTGCCTAACGGCTTATCCCGGCGGCGATAAGCCGGTTCACGCGAAGGCGCGAAGGCGCGGAGAAGAAGATAGGGGTTCGCGCAGAGGCGCAGAGGGGGCAGTCGCCGCGTCAGCGGCAGGAACATCGTCTACCGTTCAGCGTGCCGGCCGGCTTGATTGTCTTCCGGAGGGTGCCGCTGTTCTTAATCTGTGCGCCTCTGCGCGAACCTCTACCTTCTTACTCCCACGCTTCCGCGTGTCGGCGGCACCACAGGTTTTCGGCCGCGCCCAGTCGCGGTTAGCGGTTGAAAGTGAAGCTGAGCGAGACACCGCCGGAGAGCTGGTTGCGCGAGCCATAGGCGCGGGTGATCGGCGAGTTCGCGGCGTCGTCGACGAGGCGGTCGTACTTCACATAGCCGTAGACGCCCCAGCGTTCGGTAAGCTGATACAGACCGGTGGCGCTGGCGCCCATGGCGTGCACGCCGCCGCCGGGGCGGAACTGGGGCAGGCCAGTCGCGGCGGACTCGCGTGCGTCGACGCTGAAATAGGCGCGCTGATATTTGCCGTCCGACAAGGCGACGCGCGGCCCGAGCGAAAAGAGCCAGCGGTCGCCGTCGCGCACGACATAATCGAGGTTCAGGTTGCTCACCAGGCCGCGATGGCCGTTCACCCCCTGGCGCACCTCCACATGCGCGCGCAGCTGGGGCGCGAGCCAGGCCTGCACGAAGCCGCCCAGCTCAACGGTGGTGCCGACTTCATCGATCGGTGCATCGACTTCGTCGCGCCGGCGGCTGCCTTCGATATTCGCGGCGGGGCCGAAGGCGAAGCTGTTGCTGCGCAGCAGCGGGATGGCGATGTTCTCATCCGCCGCTTCAAAGGCGAAGGGCTGGTCACCGCGCGTTTGCGACACGTCAATCAACGGCCGCAGCCTCAGTTCGTCCGAGCCGGGATAGCTGGGCACCCATTGCGGGCCGAGTGCCAGGCGGACGCGGCGCGGCTCACCGCCTGACGATGCTTGCTCCGACTGTGCCTGCGCCAGGCCGGGAGCGAGAAGGGCGAGGGCGGCGCAGGCGGCCGGAAGCATGAAGCGGAGCATGGACCGGCAGCGTCGCAGAAGCGCCGGCCCAAGGCAATCGATTTGGTTCAGCGCGCGACGGGCACGCACGGGCTGACCCGGCCACAGGCGGCGGCGGCTTCGGCGCGCGAGCCAAAGGGGCCGACGAGCAATTTGGTGAGCGCACCGGTTTTCACATAATAAGGCTGGCGTCCGGCGAACCGGCCCGCGACCTTGCCCCAGAGCCGCCGGGCATTGCCGGCATCACCGAAGGCGCCAAGCTGAACCCGCCAACCGCCGTCGCGCGGCGCCGCTGCGGGGCGCGATGGCACCGGCTTGCCCGCCGGGACGGGGCTGGGCCGAGTGGCCGGAGGCATGGGCCTTGGCGCAGTGGCGCGCGGCGGCGCCTGGCGCACGGGCGCTGCTTCCTCTGCAAGCTGGACCGGGGGAAGCGGGCGCGGGCCGCGGCTGGTATCTTGTTCCATGCGGCGGGCAAGCGCCTGACCCTTTTGCCGATCATCGAGCGGCACATATTTGTCCATCTGCGCCAGCGCCTTGGACGCGGCATCGAGCCCGGCCTGCGACGCGCGGACAGTCAGTGCATAGGCGCGCACCCAATCCTTGGCCGCGCCGTCGCCGTTGAACAGCATGATACCCAGAACATATTGCGCGCGGGCGTCGCCGCGCGCCACGGCACGCTCGAGCCAGGGCAGCGCTTCGGGACGGCGGCCATTCTCGAACAAGGCGAGCCCGTAATTGGCCTCGGCCTGTTCATGGCCCTGACGCGCGGCGCGGCCATACCATTGTTCGGCCATCGAAAGATCGACGGGAACGCCGCGGCCCAGCTTATAAGCCTGGCCCAGGTTGAACTGCGCGTCGGCATTGCCGGCGGTGGCGGCGCCGCGCCAGCGATCGACGGCGGCACGGTAATCGCCACGCTCATAGGCCTCGACCCCCGCCTTTACGGCATCGTCCTGGGCAAAAGCCGGCACGGCCAAGAGCAGGCCGGCGGCAGCCACGAGCATCGGCAACAACTTCATCGTTCATCAATCCCCACGCATCGGGCGGCCGCGTTCGCGGCAACCGCGCCGATGCCCATCATCCTAGAATGCCAGTTAACCCGAGTTTGGCAAAGAATTCCTTATCCATGATGCGCGGGCTTCGGAGCCGCGCGGGATCGGGCGTTAACCCGATCTTATGGCGCGGCGTGGCAGATACGCCGCGACGTACCAGAGAGGATCGAGGGGTTCATGCGGGTTCTGGCGATGGCATCGCAGAAAGGCGGGTCGGGCAAGACGACGCTGAGCGGGCACCTGGCGGTGCAGGCGCAGCTCGCCGGCCATGGCCCCGTGGTCATGATCGACATCGATCCGCAGGGTTCGCTGTCGGATTGGTGGAACGAACGCGAAACCGAGCTGCCGGCATTTGCCCAGACCACGGTTGCGCGGCTGGCGGCCGACCTGGAGGTGTTGCGGCAGCAAGGCTTCAAGCTGGCGGTGATCGACACCCCGCCGGCCATCACCATGGCGATCCAGAGCGTGATCCAAGTCGCCGAGCTGATCGTGATCCCGACGCGCCCGAGCCCGCACGACCTGCGCGCCGTGGGGGCGACGGTGGACCTGTGCGAACGCGCGGGCAAGCCGCTGCTTTTCGTCGTGAACGGCGCGACGCCCAATGCACGCATTACTTCGGAAGCCGCGATCGCGTTGTCGCAGCACGGCACGGTGGCGCCGATCACCTTGCACCACCGCACCGATTTCGCCGCGTCGATGATCGACGGGCGCACGGTGATGGAAACCGATCCCCGCGGCAAATCGGCCGCCGAAGTGGCGGCGCTTTGGACCTATGTCTGCGACCGGCTGGAGAAGAATTTTCGCCGCACCGTGTTCACGCCGCCGACGGCGGTGGCGCATTTCGGCGCGGCACGCCCGGTCGGCGGCTTTGGCCGGCGAGTGGTGAGCTGACATGGCGGCGAAGATGACCAATCCCAAGCCCTTGGCCTCGCTTTCCTCCACCCTGCTCGCGCGCAAGGGACAGGCACGCCCGGCGATGCGCCCGCAAGGGTTCATCGGACTGAGCGCGACGGCGGCCCAGGAGGATCTGGGCTGGAACGACATGGGCGATGACGCCTTGTACCCCAAGTTGAATGAAGCGCCGGCGGCCGAGCCCGCGGTGCTTCAGCAACGCGAGGTACTGAGCAAGCAGTTCGCCGAGGCCGAGCCGCCTGCCGAGGCCGCCGAGCCGGCGCCCGCGCTGCCGCGCGCGACCGTGGCGCAGATCGCGCGCGACGTTTCGGCCCGAACGACCAAGGCAGCCTTTACGCTGCGGCTCGACCAGCAGCGCCACTTGCGGCTCCGTTTGGCGTCGGCGGTGACGCGGCGGTCGGCGCAGCAGCTGGTGTGCCAGGCACTCGATCAATTTCTTGAATCGCTGACCGATGTCGAGGCGCTGGCGCGTCAGGCCGGACCGGCAAACGCCAAGGCGTGAAGGACAGGACCATGAACATCCGCAAGATCAAGCTCGGACTTTCCGCGCTCGCACTGAGCGGCGCTGCCGTTGCGGTGCTGGCATCGCAGGGGCTGGGCATCTCCGCCTTCGCCGCCGATGCGCCGAGTGCCAAGAAGGCGGCGGCCGAGGCCAAGGCGGCGCGCAAGGCGCTGGCCAAGCGCCAGGGCGACAAGGCCGTGCACCATGCCGAGCTGGCAGTAGCGAACGATCCGGCGAACGGCGCGTATCGCGCGCTGCTGGGCCAGGCCTATCTGCTCGCCGGGCGCTTCGCGTCGGCGGCGCAGGCGCTCGGCGATGCCAGTGCGCTGAACCCGCAGGATGGCGCGGTGGCGCTCAACCTGTCGCTCGCCAAGATCGCCCAGGGCGACTGGGCCGGCGCGCGCGCGACGCTGAGCGCGAACGCTGAACGCATCCCGGCGAGCGACCGCGGGCTGGCCTTTGCGCTGGCAGGCGACCCCGTCACCGCCGTCGACATCCTGATGCCGGCGGCGCGCGATGCGAGCGCGACCGCCAAGACCCGCCAGAACCTGGCGCTGGCCATGGCACTGACCGGGCGGTGGAAGGAAGCGGCCGAGATCGCGTCGATGGATATGTCGCCGGACCAGCTTCAAACGCGCATTGCCGAGTGGATGCAGTTCGCGCGGCCGACCAACGCCTATGATCAGGTTGCGGCGCTGCTGAATGTCCGCCCGGTGGAAGATGCCGGGCAGCCCGTGGCGTTGGCGCTGTCGCAGCAGCCCGATGTGGCGGTTGCCGCTGCGGCGCCGGCTGCCTCGTCGGTCGATCAGTTCATGCCCGGCATGCCTTCGGCTGCCGCGGTTGCGGAGGCTGCGCCGGTGGAAGCGCCGGCCGAAGCCGCGCCCGAGCCGGTCCAGGTTGCCGGCACCGGCGCCCAGGTGGTGCTTGGTGCCCGCAGCGAGATGGTCCAGCCGGTCGCCGCGCCGCGCCCGGCACCTGCGCGCGTGGCCAAGCCGGTGCGCGTCGCCAGAGCGGCGGCGGAGAAGAAGCCGGCGGTTGCCGAGCGCGTGGCGCGCCGGCCGGGCAATTATGTGGTGCAGCTGGGCGCCTATCCCAACGCCGCGGTCGCGCGCGATGGCTGGGCTCGCTATGCGCGACGCGTTCCGGCGCTTGCCGGCGTGACGCCGCAGGGGATGAACGTCTCCACTCGCGCGGGCAATTTCTACCGGCTGTCGGTGGGCGGCTTCGCCCGGCAGGACGCGGCGTCGCTGTGCGGGCAAGTGCGCGCACGCGGCGGCAACTGCTTCGTGCGCGCACAGGCCGGCGACCAGGTCGCCGCCTGGGTGAAGGGCGGGACGCAGGTCGCGTCGCGCTGAGCCTGGCCCCTTCCTGTGAACAGGAAGGGCTGGCGCGTCAGGTGATCGGCGTGCCGCCCTTGTATAGGGCGAGCACCTTGCCCTGTACCGGCAGGCCGTCGAACGGCGTGTTGCCGGCGCGCGCGGCCATGCGGGTGCTGTCGATCAGCCAGGGCGAATCGGGATCAAGCACTACCAAGTCGGCAGGCTTGCCGGCTTCCAGCGTGCCGCCGTTGAGCCCCAGGATACGCGCCGGATTCGCGGCGAGCAGCGCGAATAGCCGCTCCATTGGCAGCACGCCGTCGCGCATCAAGCCGAGGCTCAGCGCGAGCAGCGTGCCGGCGCCCGACATCCCGGGCTCGGCATCGGCGAAGGGCAGGCGCTTTTCCTCGGGGCCGCGCGGGTCGTGGCCGGAGGAAAGCACGTCGACCGTGCCGTCGCGCACCGCTTGGCGCGCAGCCTGGCGATCGCTTTCGTCGCGCAACGGCGGAGAGAGCCGGGCATAGGTGCGGAAGTCGCTAACGGCGATGTCGGAGAGGAGGAAATGTGCGGGCGTGATGCCGCAAGTGACGCGGACGCCGCGGCGTTTGGCTGCGCGGACCAGGTCGAAGCCCGCCGCCGTGGTTACCTGACGGATGTGGATGCGGGCCCCGGTCTCCTCGGCCAGCATCAGGTCGCGGGCGATGGCGAGCGCTTCGGCGATGGCGGGTGCCGCCGGAAGGCCCAGCCGGGTGGCAGTCTCACCCTCGGTCGCGGCGATGCCGTCGGTCAGCCCGCCATCCTCGGCATGCGTCACTACGGTCATGCCGCAATCACGGGCATAAGCCAGCACCTTGCGCATGGTGCCCGACGACGCGATCCAGCGCCGCCCGGTGGCGACCGCGCGGGCGCCGGCCGAGGCGTTGAGCGCCATTTCGGCCAGATCGGTGCCCTGCAAACCCTGCGTCGCGGCGGCGATCGGGTGGACCCAGAGTGCGGGCTTCCCCGACAGCGCGGCGCGGCGGACGATGCCGGGATCGTCGAGAACGGGCGATTGGTCGGGCATGAGGCCGACCCGGGCGATCCCGCCAGCGCGGCACGCCGCGCGATCCACAGCGAAGACTCCGAGATCGACAAGGGCGGGGGCGAGCGTCTTGCCGGAGAGATCGACGCGCTGCACGTCGTCGGGAATCTCGAAAGCGCCGGATGCGACGATTGTCTCGCCGTCGATCAGCAGGTCGCCAGGGCGTGCGCCGGCCACGGGGCAAACCAGCCGGGCATTGGTGAAGACGGTCTTCATGCCCAACCCTCCACGCCGCGCGCTCTTCGCGTCAGCACGTCGAGGCACGCCATGCGGACGGCAACGCCCATCTCGACCTGCTCGGTGATCGCGCTGCGCTCCGGATGGTCGGCGACGCTCGAATCGATCTCGACCCCGCGGTTCATCGGACCCGGGTGCATGATCAGCGCGTCGGGCTTGGCGCGGGCGAGGCGCTCGGGAGTGAGGCCGTAGCGCAAATGGAATTCGCGGGTGGAAGGGATGTAACCCCCGGCCATGCGCTCATTCTGGACGCGCAGCATCATCACCACATCGGCGCCATCCAGGGCTTCGTCGAAGTCGGTGAAGGGCTGGACGTACATCCGCTCGATCGCGGCAGGCATCAGCGTGGGCGGCGCGACGACGCGAACTTCGGCGGCGAGCGCGGTGAGCGAGAGCATGTTGGAGCGCGCAACCCGGCTGTGGAGGATGTCGCCGCAGATCACCACGCGCTGCCCGCCGATGCGGCCGCGACGGCGGCGGATGGTGAGCGCATCGAGCAGTGCTTGCGTCGGATGTTCGTGCCAGCCATCGCCCGCGTTGAGTACCGGGCAATCCACCTTCTGCGCGATGAGGTCGACCGCGCCGGAACTGGAATGGCGGATGACGATCACGTCGGCGCGCATCGCATTGAGCGTCACGGCGGTGTCGATCAGGGTCTCGCCCTTTTTCACGCTCGACTGGGCGGCGTGCATGTTGACCACGTCGGCGCCCAGCCGCTTGCCGGCAATCTCGAACGAAAGCAGGGTGCGTGTCGAGTTTTCAAAGAAGGCGTTGATCTGAGTCAGGCCTTCGAGACGCTTGTCGCTCTTGGCGCGAGTACGGTTGGCTTCGACCCAGCGTTCCGCCTCGTCGAGGAGGAAGGTGATCTCGTGCGGCTGAAGGCCGGCGATGCCGGTCAGGTGCCGGTGCGGGAACGCGGCGCGGCCGGGAAGCTGCGCTGCGGGGCTGTGATCGGAGGGTCGCATTAAAGCCGCCGGGTAGCGGGGCAGGGCTGCGCGCGCAAGCGATCGGTCGGTTTCCGCGCAGATCGGCGACGAGAAGGTGGGAACCGAGCAGGCGCGTCGAAGCTTACAGAAGCGGGTCGCACCGTATGTTCGCAACCACGCGGAGGGTCCATATGCCTGTGTTCCAGTTGCAGCTGCGCGACGGAGACGTCGAGCCTGCCAAGACAATCGACTTGCCGGATGCCGATCAGGCGCGCCTGCATGCGATCCGATATGTAGGCGAAGCGCTGACGGTGAAGCCGGAGCGGGTGATCGGGCACGATCTGCGAGTGGAAGTGAGCACGGCCGACGGGCTGTTGTTGTTCAGCGTGATCGTGATCGGCGTTCAATCGGCCGCGGCCCAAC
This sequence comes from Sphingomonas xinjiangensis, assembly GCF_014199255.1. GTDB lineage: Bacteria > Pseudomonadota > Alphaproteobacteria > Sphingomonadales > Sphingomonadaceae > Sphingomonas > Sphingomonas xinjiangensis. Next base: position 15,428 of record NZ_JACIJF010000001.1, read on the forward strand.
TGGATCGTATCTGAAGGAAGCGGAATGACGCGACTATGGTTGGGTGTGGCGGCAGTGCTGCTAGCCGGAGCGGCGCATGCGCAGACGGTGCCGCTGGGCGCCGATCTTGAGCGGTTCGAGTATCCGTATCCGGTGCGCTGGTTCGAGACGCAATCGCAGAGCGAATCGGTTCGGATGGCGTATCTCGACGTCGCGCCGACGGCCACGCCGAACGGTACGACGCTGGTGCTGCTGCATGGCAAGAATTTCTGCGCGGCGACCTGGGGCGAGACGATCCGGGGGATGGCGGCGCAAGGCTATCGAGTAATCGCGCCGGATCAGGTCGGGTTCTGCAAATCGTCCAAGCCGGCGGGGTACCAGTACAGCTTTCATGCGCTTGCCGACTTGACACGCGGACTGCTGAGGCAGGCGGGCGTGAGCAAGGTGGTGCTGGTCGGGCACTCCACGGGCGGGGTGCTGGGTGTGCGATTCGCGCTGCTGCATCCGGAACTGGTCGAGCGGCTGGTGCTGGTGAACCCGCTGGGTCTGAACGATACGCTGGCAGAAGGCGTGCCGTACACCGAGCTGGGCAAGCTGCGTGCGGAAGAGGCGAAGACCAGCGCCGCGTCGATCAAGGCGTACCAGCTGAAGAACTATTATAACGGCGTGTGGCGCGCCGACTATGATCGCTGGGTCACGATGCTGGCAGGGCAATATGCAGGTCCGGGTGGCGACAAGGTGCGCGAGGCGCAGGCACGGCTTTCGGACATGATCGAGACGCAGCCGGTCGCGGCGGAGCTGGGGCGGCTAAAGGTTCCGACGACGCTGATCATCGGGCAGACGGACAAGACCGCCTTCCGCGCGAACACCGCGCCCGAACCTGCCAAGGTGCGGATGGTGCCGCAGGCAGCCGAGGATGCAGTGAAGCGGATCCCCGGCGCGACTCTGATGCGGCTCGACGGGCTGGGGCATTCGCCGCAGGTGGAGAATCCCGCGCGGTTTCAGCAGGTCTTGATGGCGGCGCTCGAACGTTGATGCTCAGACGTTGACCAACCGGTCGATCGCCGCCTGAAGGATGTGCGCGGCGGCCATGTTGTCGACCATCTCGGCACGGCGGGCGCGGCTGAAATCCTGTTCGATCAGCGTGCGCTCGACCGCCACAGTGGACCAGCGTTCGTCCCACAGCAGGATAGGAAGTCCCACGTCGTCGAGGTTGCGTGCGAAGGCTCGGGTCGACTGCGTGCGCGGGCTGTCGGTGCCATCAAGGTTCAGGGGGAGGCCGATGATGAGGCCCTTCACCGACTGGGCGGCGATGAGGGTGGCGAGTTCGGCCTTGTCTTTTGTGAACTTGGTGCGGCGGACCAGGTGGGCGGGGGAGGCGAAGCTCCAGCCGGCATCACACAGTGCCGTGCCGATCGTCTTGGTGCCGACATCGAGGCCGAGCAGGCGGCCGCCCGTGGGGAGTGCGGCGTGGAAGGCGGCGGCGTCGGTGGTGATCATGGGGTGGCGCTAGCAAATCCTCCCCGGCACGGGGAGGGGGGCTGCGCATGCTAGCGCGTGATGGAAGGGGCTTTCGGCAAGCGTAAGGCCATCAGGAGGGCCCCTCCACCATGCTTAGCATGGTCCCATGTGGGGGAGGATTTTAGCCTTGGTACGCCTTCAGGCGGCGTTCGGCGTCCTGGCGGATATTGGCCCAGAACAGGCTGTAGTCGAAGACATGGTAGTTGTTGCCGGGCAGGACATACTGGCCAAAGTCGGGGGCGTTGCGGCCAATCATCAGGAAGCCGCGGCCGTCGCAGCGGGCGGGGACCGACTGGGTCACCAGGCGGGCGGACTGGAAGTTCTGGTCCGGGATCAGCGTGCCGAGATTGGCGGAAGCGGGCGCCGAGTCGCTCGGCCTGCCGGTCAATGGGTTGGTACACACCATCGGCGTGCCGGCCCGGGGCTGGCCAGTGAAGCCGGCGGTTGCATCGAAGGTGTCGACGATCAGCGAAGGGTCGGCGGGTTCGGCGAAGCTTTGCCACGACAGGATGCACCCGGCCTGGTCGGCGGCGGTGCAGGCGGGCAGGCCCATGCGCGGCAGATCGGCGGTAACCGAGACGGGCCAGCCGACGACATAGGCGGCCGCGACGCGGCGGGCGATCGGCTGGCCGGCAATGCGGTCGACCAGCAGGCGCGACAGGTGCAGCGCGCCCTGGCTGTGCCCTGCGAGGATGATCGGGCGGTCGCCGGCCTGCGCCACGAACTGTTCGAACGCGGCGAGCACGTCACGATAGGCGAAGTCGAGTGCCTGCTGCGCCGCCGCCTTGTTGGTGAGGAACGCGCCGAAGGTCGCCTGGCGATAGCGCGGAGCCCAGATCGCGCCGACCGAATTGAACGCGCTGGCCTGACCTTGCAGGAACAGTGCCGCTCGATTGTTGGCGTCGGCATTGTCGAGCGGGGCATTCCAGGTCTTGGTGTCGAGGAACGAAGTCGGATGGATGAAGAACACCGCTGCCTTGGGATCGGCGGCGGGTTGATAGCCGGGGGGCGTCCACAGTGCCGGGTTGCCGGGCTTGTCGGGCCTGGCGATCCACATGTCCGGCTTGGCATAGGCATCCGCCCCGGTGGGCGGCAGCGCGACGGCGCTGCCGGAAGGCACCATGAACTGACGCATCAGCTGAATGCCGTAAAAACGGTACGCAAAGGCGGAAGCCAGCGCGAGCATTACCAGGATTGCGATTGCATAAAGGAACTTCCTGGCCAAACGCGTTCTCCATTGTGCAATGCAGCATAAAGGGTGAAGGTTGCAACCACTTAGCCGTGCTGCATGGTTGTGGCGGATGCAAGCCGGGCGAGACTTCACCCCACGATTAGCGTTGCGTGGCCCGCGCGCGTGGTGCTAGCCGCGCTGCATGTCCGTAGACACTGCAACCGTGAAGAAAGTGGCGAGCCTCGCCCGGATCGCGATCAGCGATGCCGATGCCGAGCGTCTTGCGCCCGAACTCAACAACATCCTGGGCTGGATCGAGCAGCTGGGTGAGGTCGACACCGCGAATGTCGAGCCCACCACCGCCGTGATCCCCAACAGCCTGCGCCTGCGCGAGGACGTGGTGACCGAGTCCGACCAGCGGGCGGCGGTTCTCGCCAATGCGCCGCAGGGCGAACATGGCTTCTTCACGGTGCCGAAGGTGGTCGAATGAGCAACATCACCGATCTGGGCGTCGCGCAGCTGCGTGACGGCGTGCGCGATGGTGCCTTCTCGGCCACCGAAGTGGCGACTGCGTTCAACGACGCGGTGGCCAAGGCCAAGCCGCTCAACGCCTTCATCGTCGAGACGCCCGAGCATGCGCTCGCGGCCGCCAAGGCTGCCGACGATGCGCGTGCGGCCGGCGAGACGCCCAAGCCGCTGGCCGGCGTGCCGATCGGCATGAAGGACCTGTTCGCCACCAAGGGCGTGCAGACCACGGCCGCCAGCCACATTTTGGAGGGGTTCACCCCACCCTATGAGTCCACCGTTTCGCAGCGGTTGTGGGATGCGGGCGCGGGGATGCTGGGCAAGCTGAACCTCGACCAGTTCGCAATGGGTTCGTCCAACGAGACCAGCTATTTCGGCAACGTGATCTCCCCATGGCGTCGGAACGATGGCGGCAATGCGCCGCTTGCTCCGGGTGGCTCGTCGGGCGGCAGTTCGTCGGCAGTCGCGGCGCGGATCGCACCGGGCGCGACGGGCACCGATACCGGCGGTTCGATCCGCCAGCCGGCGGCATTCGTGGGCATCAGCGGGATCAAGCCGACCTATGGCCGCTGCTCGCGCTGGGGCGTGGTGGCGTTCGCCTCCTCGCTCGATCAGGCGGGGCCGATGGCGCGCGACGTGCGTGATTGCGCGATCATGCTCGAGCATATGGCCGGGTTCGATCCCAAGGATTCGACGTCGCTCGACCTGGCTGTCCCCAAGTGGGAAGCGGGGCTTTCGGGCGACCTGAAGGGCAAGCGGATCGGCATCCCCAAGGAATACCGCGTCGAAGGCATGCCCGAGGAGATCGAGGCGCTGTGGCAGCAGGGCATTGCGTGGATGAAGGATGCCGGAGCGGAGATCGTCGAGGTTTCGCTGCCGCACACCAAATACGCGCTGCCGGCCTATTACATCATCGCGCCGGCCGAGGCCTCTTCGAACCTCGCGCGCTATGATGGCGTGCGCTACGGCCAGCGCGCGCTGCCCGAGGGTGCGAACCTGCAGGATATGTACGCGGCGACGCGGGCTGCGGGCTTCGGCGACGAAGTGAAGCGGCGCATCCTGATCGGCACCTATGTGCTGTCGGCGGGCTTCTATGACGCATACTACACGCAGGCTCAAAAGGTGCGGACGCTGATCGCACAGGACTTCGAGAATGCGTGGACGGTGTGCGACCTGCTGCTGACCCCGACCGCGCCGAGCGCCGCGTTCGCGCTGGGCGAAAAGTCAGCCGATCCGCTGGCGATGTACTTGAACGATGTGTTCACGGTACCGTCGAGCCTGGCGGGCTTGCCCGCGATGAGCGTGCCGGGCGGGCTGGACAAGAGCGGGTTGCCCCTGGGGCTCCAGATCATCGGCAAGCCGCTGGACGAGCAGGGCGTGCTGAACGCGAGTCTGGCGATCGAGGAACGGGCGGGCTTCACGGCGCGCCCGGAGGCATGGTGGTAAGATGAGTTTGCTGGTCGATCTTGTCCTTCAAGCGATTGGCGAGTTTACCTACACCCCATCCGAAGCGCTTTTGATCGCTGGGCGGACAAAGCAAAGCGCGAGGCGAACGCCGGTAGGCGTTCTCGGCATAAGCGAAACAATGGTCCGCGTCGGACTAAGAAGGTCGGTTGATGACTGAATCCACATACCGCATCCAGGGCGACACCGGCGAGTGGGAGGTCGTTATCGGCCTTGAAGTGCACGCGCAGGTGACTTCGAACGCCAAGCTGTTCTCGGGCGCTGCGACGGCGTTCGGGGCGGAGCCGAACAGTCAGGTGAGCCTGGTCGATGCGGCGATGCCGGGCATGCTGCCGGTGCCCAACAAGGAATGCATCCGCCAGGCGGTGCGCACGGGCATGGCGCTGGGCGCGGTGATCAACAAATGGTCGCGCTTCGACCGCAAGAACTATTTCTACGCCGATCTGCCGCAGGGCTATCAGATCAGCCAGCTTTATCACCCGCTGGTGGGCGAGGGGACACTGGAGATCAGCCTGGACGAGAAGGACCCCGAAGCCTTTACCAAGACGATCGGCATCGAACGCATCCATGTCGAGCAGGATGCCGGCAAGCTGATGCACGACCAGCATCCGACGCGCTCCTACGTCGATCTCAACCGGTCGGGCGTGGCGCTGATGGAGATCGTGTCGCGGCCTGACATGCGTTCGCCGGCGGAAGCCGGGGCGTATCTGTCCAAGCTGCGTTCGGTGCTGCGCTATGTCGGGTCGTGCGACGGCAACATGGACCAGGGATCGATGCGCGCCGACGTGAACGTCAGCGTGCGCAAGGTGGGCGACGAACTCGGCACGCGGACCGAGACCAAGAACGTCAATTCAGTGCGCTTCGTGATGCAGGCGATCGAGTTCGAGGCGCGGCGCCAGGTCGAAGTGCTGGAGAGCGGTGGACGCATCGTCCAGGAGACTCGGCTGTTCGATCCGGATCGTGGCGAGACGCGGTCCATGCGGTCGAAGGAAGACGCGCATGATTACCGCTACTTCCCCGATCCCGACCTGTTGCCGCTGGTGCTGGACGACGCGTTCCTGGACGCTTGCCAGGCGAGCCTGCCCGAACTGCCTGACGCTAAGCGGCGGCGCTATGAGAGCGACCTGGGGCTGAGCGCGTACAACGCCGCGGTGCTGACCGCGGATGCGGATACCGCGCGCTGGTTCGAGGCGCTGTTGGCCGAGAGCGCGCGAGTGCAGAAGAAGGGCGAGCAGGAAGTGGCGCGGGCCGCGGCGAACTGGCTGATCTCCGACCTGTTCGGCGCGCTCAACCGGCTGGGCAAGGGCATAGACGAGAGCCCGGTGAGCCCGGAACAGGGCGCCGAGCTGCTGGCGCTGGTGGGCGATGGGACATTGTCGGGGAGCCTTGGCAAGCAGGTGTTCGAGATCATGCTCGAGACCGGCGACGCACCCGGCAAGATCGTCGAGGAGCGCGGGTTGAAGCAGACCAGCGACACCGGTGCGATCGAGACAGTCATCGCCGAGGTGCTGGCGAAGAACCCCAACCAGCTGGAACAGTATCGCGGCGGCAAGGAAGCGTTGTTCGGCTTCTTTGTTGGACAGACCATGAAGGCGATGGGCGGCAAGGCCAATCCCGCAGTAGTAAATGAACTGCTGAAGAAGGCGCTGGCCGGCTAACGCGCCGCGAGGCCGCCGCTAGTGAGCGGCGGCCTCGCCCTGTCTTGTTTACTCGCCGACGCTGACGAGGCCGCGGCGGCTGACCACCACGCCGCGTTCCGCCATTTCCTTTTGGAAGTCATAGCGTGCGTCCGCGATCTCGCGGCGATATTCATGCCAGGCGTCCATGCGGTCGCCCGCGTCATCCGCTCGGGCGAGGTCCTTGCGCAGTTCGCGCTTGGCTTCGCTGATGTCGGTTTTGTAATCGAGATAATGGGGATTGCTGTCGTCATAGACGGCGCTGATGCGCTTGGCCCGATCATGCGCGGCAGCAGGGGCGGCGACGGCAAGGGCGGTGCTGGCGATTGCCAGTGCAGCAATGATCTTCATTCGCATCACTCCGGTTGCCAGAAAAGCTGTGCCGGGGAACGGGCGGCGAGAGCGGGCTGTTCCGTGAACCCCAAGTGAACGCCTCGCGTCGTCTTGGATGTCGCACGGTTTGACTATGTTTGTGTATCAAGGGACTAGGTACTGGCTCGACTTTAGCTGGCGAGTATGCGGACTGCGGTGCTGATTCATACGCCAAGAGCCGTTTGCATGTGAATGGCGCCGCATTAGGATGACGCCTCCATCGTTGCCGAGGGTATATGCGCCGTTTGATCCTGTCGCTGCTTTGTCTAGCTCTTGCCGCGCCGGCTGTTGCGCAGACCCCGGCGCCCGCCAATCCGCGCGTGGTGATGGAGACCAGCGCCGGTCGCGTCGTGATCGAAGTTTATGCGGACGAGGCGCCGGTGAGCGCGCGCAATTTCTTGCGCTATGTCGATGCCAAGCGACTGGACGGCATCAGCTTCTACCGCACGGTCAAAGTGCAGGATCGCTTCGGCTTCGTGCAGTTCGGGGTGCAGAATGCGCCGGCGAGGATGTTCCCCGCGATCAAGCATGAGCCGACCAGTCAAACGGGATTGAAGCATCTGGACGGGACGTTGTCGATGCCGCGCCTCGCGCCCGGCACGGCGCGGGGGGAATTCACCATCAGCGTGGGCGACCAAGCCTCGTTCGATGCCGATCCGGCACGGTCGGGCGACAAGCTTGGCTACGCCGCTTTCGCGCGGGTGACCGAAGGGATGGACGTTGTCGTTAAGATCCTGGACGGAGCGGTTGCACCGGCCAAGACGCTGGCCGGAAGCTTCAAGGGCGAAGTCCCTGCGGTGCCCGTAAAGATCCTGAGGGCGCGCCGGCTAACGCCTTGAGGATCAGCGTGGCCGCTTGCGTTCGAGATAAAGATAGGTGGGATCGAAATCGGCCATGTTGCGCAGAGCACGCAGATCGAGAATGGTGACGCGACCGCTGCGGAATTCGAGAAGGCCGGTTTCGCGCAGTTCCTTCAGGACGCGGTTCACATGCACCGGCGTCAGCCCGAGGCACTCGGCCAGCACCGCCTGCGTCACGGGCAAATCGAAGTGACGCTCGCTGGCGAGGCCGACGATGGACAGGCGCAACTGCATTTCGCAAAATAGATGTGCGATCCGCTGGATGGCACTGCGGCGGCCCAGCGAAAGCTCCCATTCGCGGTGAATGGCGGCATCGAGGTTGGTGCTGAACCAATAGACGCGTGTCAGATGCGGATATTGCTCGGTGATCGCAGTCAATGCCTTGTGCGGCATGCGCACGATCCGGCACGGGGTCAGCGTCATGACGCTGTGATCGAGATATTGCAGCGTGAAGCTGTGCAGATCGGCGAAGTCCCCGGCGACATGCAATTCGGTGATCTGACGCTGGCCGTTGCTCAGGTCCTTGTAGCGGCAGACGATTCCATCGAGCACCAGGGTGGAATGTTCGAGAAGCGTGCCAGGCGATATGAAGGTGTGGTCTGCGGGAAGCATGATCGTTTCGCCCAAGGCGGAACGGATTGCGGCCTCTTCGTCTGCGCTGATGTCATCGCGCGCACGGAGCTTCAGCAGGTGCTTGTCGATCATATGCGCTTTTCCGGGTGGTTCAGGGACAGTTCTCGCTTTGCCGAACGGCGCAAGGAGCGCAACTGATCCATGTTGCTTCCGGATACGTCATGCCGGACTTCTTCCCGCGGCGGCCACGCCGCCACCGGAAGAAGCCGGCGACGATCATTGTTGCATGCGGTCCTGGTTCTTCACTTCGCCAGCGGTGCCGCTAACCCCGTCGTCTTCGCCAGGGCCTGCGCCGATGCCGCTCTTGCCGGCGCCGTTCGCGTCCACTTCATCCGACCGCGACTGGACGGCCTGTTCGATATCGGAGCGGGGATCCTCGGGCGCGTCGGAGATGGGACCGCGCAGTTCGCCTTCGAGCTTGTCGTCGGACATGAATATTCTCCTGGTTCAGGCCATGGGCTGGCCGGGGGTGATGCCGGGATCGCCGCCGGGTTGGGGCGATGGCACATCGATGTTGGGGGTCGGCGGACTGATCTCGGGAGGCGGCGTGCTCGGGCGCCCGGGCTCGCTGGGTTCGGTTCCCGGCTGGACCGGGGTCTCGGGCGGCGCAGGCGTCGGGCGTCCGGGACTTGGCTCTCCCGGCGTTTCCGCAGGCGGTGCGCTGGGTTGCGGGATGGGAGGTTCTACGGGCATCACAAGCTCTCCTTCGCGCACCCAACGCAGCGTGGCGGCTCCAAGTTGCTTCGCGGCTTGCCCCGCACCCCATGCCTGCTATAGAGCCCACCGACCGGCGGTGCCCCTGCGGGCGTGGCGGAACTGGTAGACGCGCCAGATTTAGGTTCTGGTATCGAAAGGTGTGGGGGTTCGAGTCCCTTCGCCCGCACCAGGCACCGCCGCTCACCTTCAGCGTTGGACGCTGCCCAATCCTTTCACTGTTTGGAAGCCCGAGAGAATGCAGACTGTCGAGACGTTGAACGAGGGCCTGAAGCGCGCCTACACGCTGACCATCACCGCAGGCGATATCGATTCGAAGGTCGATGCCGAAGTGAAGCGAGTCGCGCCGCAGGTGCGCATGCCCGGCTTCCGTCCCGGCAAGGTGCCCGTGAACCTGGTGCGCAAGATGCACGGCGAAGCGATGGCCCAGGACGCGCTCAACAACGCGATCCAGGAAGGCATTCAGAAGCTGATCTCGGACAACAAGATCCGCCCGGCCATGCAGCCTTCGGTGAGCCTGGAAGGCGACTACGCCCCCGGCAAGGACGCGGAAATCAAGGTCGAGCTCGAAGTGCTCCCTGATGTGCCCGCGCCTTCGATCGACGGTCTGAAGCTCGAGCGGCTGACCGTGCCCGTTGCCGACGAGGCAGTGACCGAGCAGCTCGAGCAGCTGGCCAGCAACCAGAAGGGCTGGAACGACGCCGAGGAAGGCCATGGGGCCGCGCAGGGCGACCAGGTGACCATGGATTTCGTCGGCAAGACCGCCGATGGCGTTGCCTTTGAAGGCGGTACCGGCACCGACATGGCCGTCGAGATCGGCTCGGGCCGTCTCATCCCCGGTTTCGAAGACCAGCTGGTCGGCGTGAAGGTTGGCGACGAGAAGACCATCGAAGTCACCTTCCCGGAGGACTATGGTTCCAAGGACCTGGCCGGCAAGCCCGCCACGTTCGAACTCAAGATCACCAAGGTGCAGACCGCCGGCGAGACCAAGATCGACGACGATTTCGCCAAGCAGCTGGGCCTGCAGGACCTGGAGCAGCTCACCGGCCTGCTGAAGGGGCAGATCGAGCAGCAGCTCAATGGCCTGACGCGCACCTATATGAAGCGCAAGCTGCTCGACCAGCTTGCCGCTGGCCACGACTTCCCGGTTCCGCCGTCGATGGTCGAAGCCGAGTTCGACCAGATTTGGCACCAGCTGCAGCACGAGACCGAGCATGAGGCCGATCCGGCAGCGGCCAAGGCCGAGCTGGAGAATGAGCGCGAAGATTACCGTAAGATCGCCGAGCGCCGCGTTCGCCTGGGCCTGCTGCTCTCCGAAATCGGCACCGCCAACGGTGTCGAAGTGAGCCAGCAGGAAATGAGCCGCCTGATCCAGCAGGCTGCCCAGCAGTATAGCCCGCAGGACCGTCAGCGCTTCATGCAATATGTCCAGCAGGAGCCGATGGCCGCCGCTCAGCTGCGCGCGCCGTTGTTCGAGGACAAGGTTGTCGACTTCCTGTTCGACAAGGCTGAGATCAGCGACCGCGAGGTGACCCGCGAGGAGCTGGAAGCCGCGATCGAGAGCGACGACGGCTTCGCCTCGGGCACGCATGTGCATGATCACGACCATGATCATGACCACAGGCCCGCCAAGAAGAAGGCGAAGCAGGCAGAGGCCGGCGAGCCCGCCGAAGCGGCTTCGACCGCCGAAGGTGCCCCTGCCGAGGCTCCCGCCAAGAAGAGCAAGGCCAAGAAGGCCGAGCTGGCCGATGTCGAGCCCGCCGCACCGGGGGACGAACCGGCCCAAGCCGAGCCGGTGAAAAAGGCTGCGGCCAAGAAGTCCTCGGCCAAGAAGGCCGAAGCGGCCGAGGGCGAAGAGGCTGCGGCCAAGCCGAAGAAGGCACCTGCCAAGAAGAAAGCTGAGGGCTGAGGCAGCATTGCTATCCCGGCTTGAGGCCGGGATGCTGATATTCTGAGGAAGGCCCGCTCTTTGGTGAGAAGAGTGGGCTTTTCTTTTGCCCGGCGCTGAGGAAGGAACGGCACTGGCGTAGCGTTCAGGGGGATTTTTATGGTCGAAACGCTTCGCGTGGCGGTGTTGCTGCCCTGCTACAACGAGGAAGCTGCGATCGGACAGACTGTGGCGGCGTTCCGCGCCGCGCTGCCGGGTGCCGGCATCTATGTCTATGACAACAACAGCCGCGACCGCACCATTGAAGTCGCGCGTGCGGCTGGGGCGGTGGTCCGCAGCGAGCGGATGCAGGGCAAGGGCAATGTCGTCCGGCGCATGTTCGCCGATGTGGATGCCGACATCTATGTCATGGCGGATGGGGACGCGACCTATGACGCCAGCGTCGCGCCGGCGATGGTCGACCGGCTGGTGCGCGAAGGGCTGGACATGATCGTCGGCACCCGCGTGCATGAAGCGGCGGAGGCGTACCGGCGCGGGCACGTGCTCGGCAATCGGGCGATGACCGGGATTTTGGCCGGGCTGTTCGGACGCAGCTTCACCGACATCTTTTCGGGCTATCGTATATTCTCCCGCCGGTTCGTGAAGAGCTTTCCCGTTCTGTCGGAGGGGTTCGAGATCGAGACCGAGATCAGCGTGCATGCGCTGGAGCTCAAGATGCCGGTTGGAGAGGTCGAGACTCGCTACTTCGCGCGGCCCGAAGGGTCGGCGTCCAAACTCAGCACCTATCGTGACGGACTTCGCATCCTGCGGATGATCGGGACGCTGTACCGCTACGAAAGACCGATATTCTTCTTCGGCTGGGCCGCGGCGCTGTTCGCGCTCGGCGCGGTGATCCTCGCCGTGCCGCTAGTCGTGACGTATCTGCAAACTGGGCTGGTGCCGCGCCTTCCGACGGCGATCCTGGTGACCGGGCTGATGATCCTGGCATTTCTCAACCTGTTCGCGGGACTGATCCTCGACACCGTCGTGCGCGGCCGGCGGGAGATGCGGCGGCTGGCCTATCTGGCTCAGCCGGGTCCCTTCCTGCCGTCGCGTTAGCGCTGGGCGGGCTTCGCGCCCGCTTATCGGCGGCTCAGCAGGAGCTGCGGGCCTTTTGCCGACTAGCCCCCTTGCGCGGCTTTGCGGGAGCGCCGATGTATGGTTCCGGGCAAAACGACAGAATGAGACTTCCCCACATGCATCCGCTTTCTGGTCAGATGACCATCGACCCCGTCACCGGTGGCCTTGTTCCTATTGTTATCGAACAGTCGAGCCGCGGCGAGCGCAGCTTCGACATCTTCTCGCGCCTGCTGCGTGAGCGCATCGTGTTCGTGACCGGCGGCGTCGAGGACCAGATGGCCTCGCTGATCACTGCCCAGCTGCTTTTCCTCGAGTCCGAGAACCCGAAGAAGGACATTTGGATGTACATCAACTCGCCGGGCGGCGTGGTGACGGCTGGCATGGCAATCCATGACACGATGCAGTATATCCGTCCGCGCGTCGGCACTGTGTGCATCGGCCAGGCAGCGTCAATGGGGTCTTTCCTGCTGGCTGCCGGCGAGCCGGGCCTGCGCGTGGCGCTGACGAACGCCCGCATCATGGTGCACCAGCCTTCGGGTGGCGCACAGGGCATGGCGTCGGACATCGAGATCCAGGCTAAGGAGATTCTCCGAATCCGCCGGCGCATGAACGACCTGTATGCCAAGTATACGGGCAAGCCGTTGGAAGAGATCGAGCGCGCGATGGACCGCGACACCTTCCTGGAGGCCGACGAAGCCAAGGCATTCGGCTTGGTCGACGAGGTGTATGAGAAGCGTCCGGGAGCCACCGACGAAACGACGACTTCGTAAGGATTGCAGGATATTGCCGTCCTCGTGGGTGAAGCGAGGACGGCACGGAACCGCAAGGCTGCGGGCCGATTATGGATTGCCGGAGGATGTTCCGCATGTAGGATGCGGGGCCCTGTTACCACGTCCGGCGCGTGAAGGATGGATTGAATGACCAAGCTCAGCGGCGGCGACTCCAAGAGCACGCTTTACTGCTCGTTCTGTGGCAAGTCGCAGCACGAAGTCCGTAAGCTCATCGCCGGCCCGACCGTGTTCATCTGCGACGAGTGCGTCGAGCTGTGCAACGACATCATTCGCGAGGAAACCAAGTCCGCGCTGGTGTCGAAGAAGGATGGCGGCGTGCCGACCCCGCAGGAGATCTGCGACGTCCTGGACGATTACGTGATCGGCCAGAAGCGCGCCAAGCGCGTGCTGTCGGTGGCGGTGCACAACCATTACAAGCGCCTGAACCATGGCCAGAAGGGTGCAGACGTCGAGCTGTCGAAGAGCAACATCCTGCTCGTCGGGCCGACCGGCTGCGGCAAGACGCTGCTCGCCCAGACGCTGGCGCGCATTCTGGACGTGCCGTTCACGATGGCCGACGCCACCACGCTCACTGAAGCCGGCTATGTCGGCGAGGATGTGGAGAACATCATCCTGAAGCTGCTCCAGGCGTCGGACTACAACGTCGAACGGGCGCAGCGCGGCATCGTCTATATCGACGAGATCGACAAGATCAGCCGCAAGGCCGAGAACCCGTCGATCACGCGCGACGTTTCGGGTGAGGGCGTGCAGCAGGCACTGCTCAAGCTGATGGAAGGCACCACGGCGAGCGTTCCGCCGCAGGGTGGCCGCAAGCATCCGCAGCAGGAGTTCCTGCAGGTGGACACGACCAACATCCTGTTCATCTGTGGCGGCGCGTTCGCTGGCCTGGAAAAGATCATCGGCGACCGTCTGCAGGGCAAGTCGATCGGTTTCGGTGCGCATGTAGCCGGCCCCGACGAGCGCAAGACGGGCGAGACGCTGAAGAATGTCGAGCCCGAGGATCTGCTAAAGTTCGGCCTGATCCCCGAGTTCGTCGGCCGTCTGCCGGTGATCGCGACGCTCGAGGACCTCGACACCGACGCGCTGATGAAGATCCTGACCGAGCCGAAGAACGCGCTGGTCAAGCAGTATCAGAAGCTGTTCGACATGGAGGAGGTCAAGCTCGGCTTCAACGACGATGCGCTGGTCGCGATCTCGAAGAAGGCGATCGAGCGCAAGACCGGTGCGCGCGGGCTTCGCTCGATCCTGGAGGGCATCCTGCTCGATACGATGTTCGACTTGCCCAGCATGGACGGAGTCGACGAAGTGATGGTCGACAAGGATGTGGTCGCAGGCACCAAGGAGCCGGTGCGCATCTACGCCAAGAAGGAAAAGGCCGGCAGCGCCGCGTAAGCGGAAGCCGCCGGATATCAGAGGGGCGCGGGTCTTGAGATCCGCGCCCTTTTTTATGGTCGTGCCGCGGGCCCGTTCAATGCCTTCCAGGGGATAATCGCCCAATCGGGTGCGTCGCAGGCACGCTCCACCCGGGCGAAATAAGCACCGACGAACAGACCGTCGGCGGTCAGGTACCAGGACGGAAAATCCCACACGTCGGGATCGGCATAGTTGCAGTCGCCATCCTCCGGGTCCGCGCCCTTGTCCGCCATCTCGTCAGGATGATAGCGCTTCAGGAGCGCGACCAGTCCGGGGGCGAACTGTTTGCCGCGATAGCTGTACCAGATGTCGGACTCTTCGGCAGGCGGCGCGGCAGTGCCGAACCGCAGAAGGTCTTCGAGCTTGAGCATCGCTCCGGTCCGCGCGTCATAGGTGACGCCGCTCGTGCCGAAGTCCGGATGCGCCGCGCCGGAGCAGCTCCAGGCAGACTGCCATGCATAGCTGACGAAGCGATCGTCGAGATAGGGTGTGCTGGCGTCATCGGTATCGATGCCGGCACCGCCACCAAAGCCGGGGCAATCGAACCAGCTCTGGACATGCCGCCACTGCGTCTCGCTCAACGCTGCGTTGATCTTGCGCAGCGGGTCGGTCGGGTAGCCGTCTTCCAGGCGGAAGAGGCGGGTGCCCGATACGGGCTCTTGATACCAGCGTATCCTGCGGGTCCCGATCCGTACCGACTCGCCCATCGTGAAGCGGAGTCCCGCGAGCTGCATGCGGGCATAGCCATCCAGGTCCTTCGGCGCGCCGGCGGGCGGCGGAGGCGGTGTGGCGACCTGGAGCGAGACTGGCAGGGTTCGGCCCTTGCTGGTGGTAAGGGTGCCGGCGAGCCGTCGGCCCTGGCGCTTCAGCACCAGCCGATCCCCGGTCAGCCGCGACTCCAGCTTGAAATCTTCGCCCTCACGCTCGCCGCTGAGATCGCTGTCGAAGCGCGTGCGGCGGTAAAAATACCGGCCGAACGCCTCCTCTCCGTCCTTCTCGAGTTGGAGGACAATGGGCGAGGTGCCGACGGTGCCTTGGTACAGCGTCTGTGCGCCGGCGGCACCCGGGAGCAGCAGTGCTGCGGTGAGCAGCGCGGGAGCGAGGCGGAAACTCATTGGCTGCGGGCTTGTGCATA
Source organism: Sphingomonas xinjiangensis (assembly GCF_014199255.1). GTDB lineage: Bacteria > Pseudomonadota > Alphaproteobacteria > Sphingomonadales > Sphingomonadaceae > Sphingomonas > Sphingomonas xinjiangensis. Next base: position 30,689 of record NZ_JACIJF010000001.1, read on the forward strand.
GGCTTGGAGGGCCTCGACCGCCGCCGACCGCTTGAGGACACGCGACGCGGGATCGAGCACGACATGGGCTCCGGCCGGGACGGTGAGTGTAGCGGTGCCGCCGGGCATCGCCACGGTTTGGATCTTGCCGTCGACCTCCACCTCCACCGGCAGCGGGAAGGGCTTGCCGGCGGGGGTCTGCCAGCGGAGCGTCAACTGCGCCCCGGCGCGGGTCTGAACCAAGTCAGGTAGCGCGGCTTGGCGGAGATAGACGTCGAAGAACCAGCCAAGATCCTTGCCGGTGACCTGATCGACGATGGCGACATATTCGGACGTGCTGGCGAAGCGCGGATTGAAATCGCCGGGCTTGGGGTCGGCTCGGCCATAAACCAAGCGCCGGGTAACTTCCCAGAAGTCATTGTCGCCGATCAGGTTGCGCAGCGTGTGGAGCACCCAGGCACCCTTCACATAGATGTCGCTGCCCGGACCTCCCTTCTCAGTCTCGTAGACTTCCTCCTCGGTCATGATCCTGCCCGAGACAATCGGCGCCAGGTTCATGATCTGGTTGCGGAAATCGTCCATCATCGCGGCGTAACGCGCCTCGCCCTCGCGCCAGCGGCCGTAAAGCGGCTGGAAATATTGGGCATAGCCTTCATGCAGCCAGTAATCGTCCCAATTTCCCGCGGACATCTGGTTGCCGAACCATTCGTGCGCGAGTTCGTGCTGGAAAATCTCATCAAAGCCAGCGGGCGTTTTCTTGTAATTGTTGCCATAAGCGTTGATCGTCTGGTGTTCCATGCCGAGATGCGGCGTTTCCACCACGCCCACTTTTTCATCGAACCAGGGGTAGGGACCGAGCACATTTTCGAAAAAGTCCAAGGTAGGCGCGAATTCGGCAAACAGCGCCTGCGCCTTGAGCTCGCGGCCGGGCAGGTACCAATAGGACATCGGAATGGTGCCGCCGAAGCGGCTGCGATAGGGCGCGCTCACTTCCTTGTACGGCGCGACGTTTAGCGCGATGGAATAAGGGTTCGGGCTGCGCGCCTTCCAATGCCAAGTTGTGCGGCCATCGGGCAGGGTTTCAACCTGTTGCAGCAGGCCGTTAGACGGTGCGGACAAGCCCGCTGGAACGGTGATGTGGATATCGGCCTTGTCCGGCTCGCCTCTGGGGAAATCCAGGCAAGGCCAGAACAGGTCGCAGCCATAGCCTTCCGCGGTGGTCGCCACCCAAGGCTTCTTGTCGAGCGGCGTCTTGGCCCAGACGATGCCGTCGTCCCAGGGCGCCCTGACCGCAACATGTGGCGTCCCGCCATACACGATACGCACCACCGCCTTCGCGCCAGCCGTTAGCGGCCGCGGCAACGTGATCGCCAGCCTCCCTTCGGGATTGGACCAGGCGGTCGGCTGCAATGCCTCCCCATCGATGCTGATTGCGCTGACCGGCAGGTTCTTGTCCAGATCGATCAACAAGCGTTTCTGTGGGATCGATGTGCGCAGCGTAAGCGTGCCGACGCCTCGCAGTCTCTGGGTGTCCGGATGCACCTCGATCGCCAGATCGACATGCTCCAGATGCAGCGCGCCGCGCTCAACTTCAATGGGCCCGCCAGAGGTTTGCGTGGTTGCAGTAATTGGCGGCTCTCCGGGCCGGATGTGCTGCGCGGCGGCAGGCGCGGCGAGCGTGAGGAGCGAAGGGGCGAGCAGCAGGCGTGTAATGATGGAAGCCTCCAAGGGGGATCGGCGCAAAAGGGCGGTGCTGGCGCGAACGAGTGCACATCCACAGCCAATCAATGCACAATGATTGATGCCGCTGGCCGAGGCACCATATATAGTGAAGAATGAGGGCCGCTCGGGCCCAGGAGTATTCATGAAGCAGTCTTACCCCGTCCTGCCGCTTCGCGACATCGTCGTCTTCCCGCACATGATCGTGCCGCTGTTCGTCGGCCGGGACAAGTCGGTGGCGGCGCTGGAAGCAGCGATGGCAGACGACAAGGAAATTTTCCTCGTGGCGCAGCTGGACCCGGCTCAGGACGACCCGAGCCGCGAGGATTTGTATGACACCGGCGTTTCTGCCGAAGTGCTCCAGCTGTTGAAGCTGCCCGATGGAACCGTGCGCGTTCTGGTCGCGGGCAAAGAGCGCGGGACGCTGGAAACGGTGGACGAGAGCGGCCCGTTCCTGACGGCGACGGTGAGCGCGGTCGAGGAAACCGGCACGGCGCTTGAAACCGCGAGTGAGGAGCTTGGAGCAAAGGTCGAGGGTGCCACGCCAGAGCCGCTCAGCCCCGATCTGAAGGCGCTGATGCGCTCGGTTGTCGAGCAGTTCGAGAATTATGCCAAGCTCAACCGCAAGCTGCCTGCCGAGACCGCGGTGCAGCTGAGCGAAATCGAGGATGCGTCGCGCCTCGCCGATGCGGTGGCCGCGAACATCGCAGTGAAGGTCGCCGAGAAGCAGTCGCTGCTGGTCGAGCGCGATCCTGCCAAGCGGCTGGAGATGGTCTTCGCCTTCATGGAGGGCGAGCTGGGCGTGCTGCAGGTCGAGAAGAAGATCCGCAGCCGCGTGAAGCGGCAGATGGAAAAGACCCAGCGCGAATATTATCTCAACGAGCAGTTGAAGGCGATCCAGCGCGAGCTGGGCAACGAGGGCGAGGAAGGCGAGGGCGATGAAGTCGCCGAGCTGACTCAGAAGATCGCCACGCTGAAGCTGTCTAAGGAAGCGCGCACGAAGGCGACGTCGGAGCTCAAGAAGCTCAAGACGATGGCGCCGATGTCGGCCGAGGCGACGGTGGTCCGCAACTATCTCGACGTGCTGCTGGGCCTGCCCTGGGGCAAGAAGTCCAAGCTGAAGAAGGACATCGGCGAGGCGCAGGGCGTGCTCGACCAGGACCATTATGCGCTGGAGAAGGTCAAGGACCGGATCGTCGAGTATCTCGCGGTGCAGGCGCGCACCAACAAGCTGAAGGGACCCATCCTCTGCCTGGTCGGCCCTCCCGGCGTCGGCAAGACATCGCTTGGCAAGAGCATCGCCAAGGCGACAGGGCGCGAGTTCATCCGGCAGTCGCTGGGCGGCGTGCGCGACGAGGCCGAGATTCGCGGCCACCGGCGCACCTATATCGGCTCGCTGCCGGGCAAGATCGTGACCAATCTCCGCAAGGCCGGTGCGTCGAACCCGTTGTTCCTGCTCGACGAGATCGACAAGCTGGGCCAGGATTTTCGCGGTGATCCGGCGTCGGCGCTGCTCGAGGTTCTCGATCCAGAGCAGAACAACAAGTTCAACGACCATTATCTGGAGATCGACATCGATCTTTCGGACGTGATGTTCGTGTGCACGGCGAACTCGCTGGACCTGCCACAGCCACTGCTCGACCGCATGGAGATCATCCGGCTCGAGGGCTATACCGAGGACGAGAAGGTCGAGATTGCCGAGCGGCATCTGGTCGAGAAGCAGATCGACGCGCACGGGCTGAAGCCTGGTGAGTTCACGCTCACCAACGAGGGCCTGCGCGATCTGATCCGCTATTACACTCGCGAAGCGGGCGTGCGTACGCTCGAACGCGAGATCGCGAAGCTTAATCGGAAGGCACTCCGGAAAATCCTGGAGGGCAAGGAGACCAGCGTCACGATCACGCCGGACAATCTCCACGAATATGCCGGGGTGCGGAAGTACCGGTTCGGCGTCGGCGAGGAGGAGCACCAGATCGGCGCGGTCACTGGCCTAGCCTGGACCGAAGTGGGCGGCGAGTTGCTGACGATCGAAAGCGTCACCGTGCCGGGCAAGGGCGCTATCAAGACGACCGGCAAGCTGGGCGACGTGATGAAGGAATCGGTCGAGGCCGCGTTCAGCTTCGTCAAGGCGCGCAGCCCAAGCTATGGGATCAAGCCGAGCCTGTTCGGGCGCAAGGACATCCACGTCCATTTGCCCGAAGGTGCCGTGCCCAAGGATGGTCCCTCCGCCGGTATCGGTTTGGTGACGTCGATCGTATCGACGCTGACAGGTGTCGCTGTGCGCAAGGACATCGCGATGACTGGCGAAGTGACGCTGCGTGGCCGCGTTCTGCCGATTGGTGGTCTGAAGGAAAAGCTGCTGGCGGCTATGCGCGGCGGCATCAAGACCGTGCTGATCCCAATCGAGAACGAGAAGGATTTGGCTGAAATCCCGGCGAATATCCGCGAGGGGCTGGAGATCATCCCAGTCGCCCATGTCGATGAAGTGCTACGCCTGGCGCTTACCGCGCCCCTGACGGCGATCGACTGGACCGATGCAGATGAACTGGCGGCGCAACCCCCGGTTGGGGTTGCTCCCGTCGGAGACGCCGTTCATCATTGAGGCAGCGTAACTTTTCGCTGCAGCTGCGGCGGAAAGGTTTTGACAGCGGCGGCGGTCGCGTGCTGACTGAGGCACCGGCTTGCCGCCGCGATTCAATTCAAACGTCCTAGGACGCACTTCTCAGGGGATCCCGTCAATATGAACAAGCAGGAGCTGATCGCTCAGGTCGCCGACATCTCCGGCCTGGGTAAGGGTGAGGCCAACAAGGCAGTTGAAGCAGTGTTCGAGTCCATCAACGCCGCCCTGAAGAAGGGCGATGAGGTTCGTCTGGTCGGTTTCGGTACCTTCTCGGTGAGCAAGCGTAAGGCTTCCACTGGGCGCAACCCGCGTACGGGCGAGGAGATGACGATCAAGGCGTCGAATCAGCCAAAGTTCAAGGCCGGCAAGGGCCTGAAGGACTCGGTGAACATCTGACCCTTAAAAACAATGCGGGTCGGGGGCTGGACAGGGTAATCCTCAGGTTCTAAAGGCCCGCTTCCCATTCGCCCGCCAGGGCATGGGGCGCGTAGCTCAGTGGTAGAGCACACCCTTCACACGGGTGGGGTCGCAAGTTCAATCCTTGCCGCGCCCACCATATACAAAGCCCGCTGGTCCTAGGATCGGCGGGCTTTTTGGTGATGCACTTCGCGCATCACGCCGCACTTCGGTGGCGCACTCGCCTGCCGACATCGGAGCGCGGCGCACTGATCCCGCTGCGGCATGACGTTCAAGGCGGTTGCGGCGACTGACCGGCTTCCCGGGCTGGCATAGACCATGGATTCGGCGCGGGAACCCGGCTATCGCAGCGACGTGCCCGCACTCCATGCACTCGCCAACCCTGCGCGATTCCTCAAGATCGCCCGTCCGCTGACGCCCATCCTGTTCTGGCTGGGCGCGGCGCTGACGCTGTTCGGCGCATGGGCCGGGCTGACCCAGACGCCTGCGGATTATTTGCAAAAAGAGACAGTTCGGATCCTCTACATCCATGTGCCAGCCGCATGGCTGGGAATGGGGGGATGGAGCGGACTGGCGCTCGCGAGCCTGGGGTACCTGATTTGGCGGCACCCTTTGGCGAACCTGGCTGCACGCGCGATGGCACCGGTGGGAGCGGTGTTCGCTGCGACCTGCCTTGCCACCGGTTCGATCTGGGGTCGCCCAACCTGGGGCACTTGGTGGGAGTGGGACGGGCGGCTGACCAGCATGTTGCTGCTGTTCTTTATCTACGTCGCCTACATCGCACTGGCCCGAGCCGACGCGGAGCGCGGCGGCGACGGTCGGGTGCCCGCACTGTTCGGCGTAGCCGGATCGGTGCTGCTGCCGATTATCCGCTATTCGGTCATTTGGTGGAACACGTTGCATCAGGGACAGAGCATAGGCCTGACGAGCTCCACCATCGACGGCTCGATGCTGTGGCCGCTGTTCTTCACGATGAGCGGGTTTACGCTGCTGTTCGCAGGCATCGTATTGATGCGGATGCGGGCGTCGCTGGCGGCACAGAAAGTGGAAGCTCGGCTGAAGCGGATGGCGGCGTGATGAATCACTGGGCTTTTGTAGTCGCCGCATATGCCGTGACGGCTGCTGGCGCTGGCGGACTGGCGCTTGCAAGTTGGGCCGCGATGCGCCGCGCCGAACGTGCCGCCGAGGCATTGAGGCAGCGCGGGTGAGAGCAAAGCATCAACGGCTCGTGCTTGGCTTGCTTGCGCTTGCTGCGATCGCCGGCGCGGCGCTGCTCGCGCTGTCGGCGCTCAAGGACGAGGCGGCATTTTTCTATGCGCCAGGCGATGTCGCTGCAGCCGCGCCGCCGTTAGATCGTGCGGTGCGGTTGGGAGGCATGGTCGAAGCCGGGTCGCTCCGGCGTCAGGCGGACGGCGTGTCGGTAAAGTTCGCCGTCACGGACGGCAAAGCGCGGGTACCGGTCACCTTTCGGGGCGTGACCCCGGACCTGTTTCGAGAAGGTTCGGGCGTGGTTGCGGAAGGCCGATTTAACCGCGACGGGAGCTTCGCCGCCGATAACCTGCTGGCCAAGCATGACGAACGCTACATGCCGCCCCAGGTCGCGGGCAAGATGCACAAGTCCGAAAGCATCGAGCAATGATTGCTGAACTTGGATTGGCGGCGCTGTGGCTCGCCGCCGCCTTTGCCGTGGTGCAAGTCCTGCTCGCTTGGGGTGCGGCCAAAGCGTCGCGGGTGACGGGAGAGCGGGCGGCGATCGCGGGTGTCGAGCTCATGCGCGCGTTGCGGCTGACCACGTTGGTTCAAGGATTGCTGGCCCTGCTGTCATTCCTGCTGCTGATCGTCCTGTTCATACGGTCGGACATGAGTGTGGTGCTGGTGGCGGAGAACAGCCACTCCATGAAGCCGTTGATGTACAAGGTCGCCGGCGCCTGGGGCAATCATGAAGGCTCGATGCTGCTCTGGGTCACGATCCTGGCCATGTCCGGTGCGGGCGTCGCCTTGTTCGAGCGGCGGTTGGCGAGTGGCACCTTGGCGGCGACGCTTGGCGCCCAGGCGGCGATCGGGCTCGGCTTCTATGCGTTTCTGGCCTTCGCCTCCAATCCGTTTGTGCGGCTGAACCCCGCGGTGACGGAGGGGCAGGGCCTGAACCCGCTGCTCCAGGACCCCGGCCTCGCCTTTCACCCGCCAACGTTGTACCTGGGCTATGTTGGGCTGTCGGTTGCGTTCAGCTTCGCGGTCGGTGCGCTGGTGATGCGCGATGTGGGGCCCGCCTTTGCAAAGGCGATGCGACCTTGGGTTCTGGCCGCCTGGATCTTCCTGACAATCGGCATCACCGCGGGCAGCTATTGGGCCTATTATGAGCTCGGCTGGGGCGGCTGGTGGTTCTGGGACCCAGTGGAGAACGCATCGCTGATGCCGTGGCTCGCGGCGACTGCGCTGCTGCACTCGGTGACGGTGCTGGCTACGCGCGATGGTCTGCGCGCATGGACGTTGATGCTGGCGGTGGTCGCGTTTTCCATGTCGATGATCGGCACCTTCCTGGTTCGCTCTGGCATTCTGGTCAGTGTCCACGCCTTCGCCGTGGACCCTACCCGTGGCACGTTCATCCTGGGGTTACTCGGGCTTTATATCGGCGGCGCGCTGGCGTTGTTCGGCGCGCGCGCCGGAACCGTCACGCAGGGTTCGACCTTTCAGCTGGTGAGCCGTGAAGGCGCGCTGGTGCTCAATAATCTGCTGCTATCGGTAATCCTGGGCGTGGTGTTCATCGGCACGCTATATCCGCTGGCGGCCCAGGCGGCGGGCGTACAGCTTTCGATCGGCGCGCCGTTCTTCAACAAGGCAATCGCGCCGGTTGCGCTGGTGCTTGTGATCGCCACTGCGGTCGGGCCGCTGCTGCGTTGGCGTCGTGATGACCTCAATGTGCTGCTGGGGAAACTTCTTTGGCCCGCATCTGCGGCAGGCGTCACCTTTGCGGTTATGTTCGTCATGACCGGAGCGACACATTTGTTGACGGTGCTCGGGCTGACTTTTGCCGCAGGGCTTGCGGTGGCGAGCGTGTTGCCGCTGGGTCGGCGTAAGCTGCTCCGGACGCCGCTGCATATCTGGGGCATGGTGGCCGCGCATCTCGGCATGGCAGTCAGCCTGGCGGGCATGGCTGCGGACAGCGCCTTCACGTTGGAGCGGCTCGCTGCGATAAAGGTAGGGGACGATGTGACCGTCGGCCCCTACCGCGTCATCCTCGCCGACGTGCGGCCGACCATCGGCCCGAACTGGTCCGGCCTGGAGGCCAGGCTCAGCGTGCGGCGTGGCGACGGCAGGCCGTTCGATCTGTTCCCACAACAGCGCTTCTTCAGCACCCCGCCGACCAACACCAACGAAGCCGCGATCCGCACGATGGTGGACGGACAACTCTACACTGTGCTCGGCCAAGGAGATGATCAAGGACGCTGGCAGCTGCGGCTTTGGTGGAAGCCGTTCGTGACGCTGATCTGGCTGGGCGGCGGGCTCATCGCGCTGGGCGGACTGCTGGCACTGATCGGAAGGGTTCGCCGCGAGCGCCGCCAAGCCGATGCGGAGACGTACGCGTGAGGCGCCTACTGATCTGGACGCCATTGGCGTTATTCGCGATCGTCTTCGCTGTGGTCGCCAGCGGGCTGCTCAAGCCGGGCGACCGGCTGGTCCATTCGGCAATGGTTGGCAAGCCTTTGCCGCAGCTGAACCTGCCGCCGATAACGTCCGACAAACCGGGTATCGCCACCGCCGATTTCGGCAGGGGCAAACCGCGCTTGCTCAACATCTTCGCCAGCTGGTGCATACCATGCATTGCAGAAGCGCCGCAGCTCATGAAGCTGCGCAAGGCAGGGGTGGAGATCGACGCTGTCGCGATCCGAGATACGCACGATGGTGTGCAGGCGTTTCTGCAGCAGTATGGCGACCCTTATGCGCGGATCGGAGATGACAAAGCGAGCACCGCGCAATTGGCGCTTGGTTCGTCCGGTGTGCCGGAAACCTTCGTGATCGATGCGCATGGCAGGATCACCTACCAGCATATCGGCGACGTTCGCGAAGAGCATATCCCCGAGTTGCTGGCGCAGCTGGAAAAGGCGAAGTGAGACGGCTTGCCACTCTGCTCGTACTGGTCGCGGCAGTACCGGCCAGCGCGGACTCCAAGCTGCCGCCGTCGGCGTTGGCGTATACCCAGCTGCGCGACCCAGTGCAGGAGGCGCGTGCCAAGGCGTTGATGGAGACGCTGCGTTGCGTGGTATGCCAGGGTCAGTCGATCGCCGACAGCGACGCGGAGATGGCAGGCGACATGCGCGCGCTGGTCCGTCAACGGATCAAGGCGGGCGAGCAACCTGCGCAGATCCGCCGGTGGATGGTGCAGCGCTATGGCGACTATGTCAGCTATGACCCGCCGCTCAGTTGGTCGACCGCGCCGCTGTGGCTTGCGCCGCTTGTGCTTCTAGGGTTCGGTGCGCTGCTTGCCCGGCGCGCTTTTGCGAAGCCGAGGCGCTGATGGGTTGGCTGTTGTTCCTGGGGCTGGTGATTGCAGCCGGCCTGCTTCTCTGGCTGCGTCGCTTCCCACGGAGGCTATGGGCGATCCCCGCCACGGCAGTGATGCTGGGTGCTGCGGGGTACGCGTGGCAGGGTGCGCCTGGGCTTGCCGGCCATTCGGTGAAGGCCGCCAAGCAGCAGGGGAGCATCGACCCCGAACTGATTGCCCTGCGCGAAGTCTTTTTCGGGCGCTTCAACTTCGACGCGGCATATTTCATGGCGTCCGACGCGATGGAGCGTTCCGGCTCCTCGCAAGCTGCCGCAAAGGTGATGATCGGTGCGGTACGCAAGGCGCCGGAAAATGCGGGGCTGTGGACCTGGGCTGGCGTGGTGCTGGCGCAGAATGATGGAAACCAGATTTCTCCGGCATCGCGCTTCGCGTTCGATCGGGCGATGACGCTGGCGCCCAAGCATCCTGGCCCGCCCTTTTTCTATGGGCTGGCGCACATCCGCGAAGGCAAGCTGGTGGAGGCGCGGCCGTATTGGGCAAAGGCGGTGGCCCTGACGCCGAAAGATGCGAGCTATCGCGGTGAACTGCTCACGCGATTGTTTCTGCTCGACCGGTTTCTGGAAGCGCAGCAGGGTGGGTCAGCGCCGCAGCGCTGACCCTGCGGGATTTATTGGCCGCGGCCGGTCTTTTCCTGGAGCTCGTCGATCTTCTTTGACGCGTCGGCTTTGGTGAGGTCGTCGGGGAAGTCCTCATGCGCTTCTTCGCTCAGCGTCTTGAGGTAGCTCGCTTGAGCGCCGGTCATGGCTTCTTCGCCGGTGACCCAGTCGTCGGGATCCTTGACGGCGTTGGAGGTGGGGTCGGTTTTCGGGTTGCTCATGCCGGTTCCTCTTGGCTGTGTTGCTAGAAGAACGTGCGGCGTTCCTTGTTCGTTCCACTATCTTGTCGACGCGGAAACGAACAGGCCAGAGCGTCGGCTCCGGCCCGTTACTTCAACCACTACAATGACTTAGGCTTAGACGGCCGCCCAGGCCTCGAAAGGGAGATCGAGGGCTTCGGCGACGGCCTGGTGACGGACCTTGCCGGCTGAGACGTTGAGACCATTGGCTAAATGCTTGTCGGCCCGCATTGCGGCGCCGGCGCCCAGGTTCGCGATCTTCAGCACAAAGGGTAGAGTCGCGTTGTTGAGCGCGAAGGCCGAGGTGCGTGCGACCGCGCCGGGCATGTTCGCGACGCAATAGTGGATGACGTTGTCGACTTCGTAGACCGGATCGTCGTGGGTGGTGGCGTGGCTGGTCTCGAAACAGCCGCCCTGGTCGATGGCGATGTCGACCAACACCGAGCCGCGCATCATGGTCTTCAGCATGTCGCGCGTGACGAGCTTGGGCGCGGCGGCGCCGGGCACCAGCACCGCACCGATCACCAGCTGCGAGCGGCTGACGGCTTCGGCGATCGCAGCCTTGGACGCGTACGCCGTCTTGATCTGGCTGCCGAAATGCATGTCGAGCTCAGCCAGGCGCTCGTTATTGATGTCGTAGATAGTGACGTCGGCGCGCTGGCCGACCGCCATCTGCGCGGCGTTGATGCCCGCGACACCGCCACCAAGGATCGCCACCTTGCACGGCGCGACGCCGGGGACACCGCCGAGCAGTTCGCCACGGCCGCCCTGTTCCTTTTCCAGATAATGTGCGCCGACCTGGATCGACATGCGGCCGGCGACTTCGGACATCGGCTTCAGGAGCGGCAGCGCGCCGGAGTTCGACGTCACCGTCTCGTAGGCGATGCAGGTCGCGCCCGAGCGGATCAGGCCCTCGGTCTGCGGCTTGTCGGCGGCGAGGTGGAGATAGGTGAAGAGCGTGTGGCGCGACTCGAGCAGGGCGATTTCCTGCGCCTGCGGCTCTTTGACCTTCACGATCATGTCCGAGCCCGCGAACACCGCAGCGGCGTCGGGCGCGATGGTGGCGCCAACCCTGGTATAGGCCTCATCGGCGAAGTCGATGCCGGTGCCAGCCTTGGTCTCGACCAGCACCTCGTGGCCGGCGGCAACCAGTTCGGCGACCGAGGCGGGGGTCAGGCCGACGCGATATTCGTGGTTCTTGATTTCCTTGGGCACACCGATGCGCATGGCAAGCTCTCCTGAGATTTTATTGCTGCGAATTTACGCCAAAGCGGCGCGGCAAATCTCTGCAATCTTGGCAGCGCTGTTGTTCGTTCATACATGATTTCAGCGCAGGAAGGGCCCGCGACAGCAGGATCATGCATGATCGACAGGATTGACGGTGCGATATTAAAGCTGCTGGCATCCGATGCGCGGGCCTCGGTAAGCCAGATCGCGACTCAGGTGGGTCTTTCGCAGTCCGCTTGTACGCGCCGCATCCAGGCGCTCGAATCGTCCGGGCACGTGACCGGCTATGGCGCGCGGCTGGGGCATCGGCGGCTGGGTTTCCGCATCACCGCGCTGGTGGACATCACGCTTGGTACCCAGATCGAAGAGGACCTTGCCAAATTCGAGCGCGCCGTCGCCGAGATTGACGGCGTGGTCGAATGCGCACTGGTTTCGGGGCGGCAGGATTACCGGCTAAAGATCCTGGCACGCGACCTGGACGATTATGAGCGGCTGCACCGCGAGCATCTGGGGCGGTTGCCGGGGGTGGTAACCATCAATTCCAGTTTCGTGCTTCGATCGGTCGCCACACGTGGGGAGGCGGACGCCCTGTTCGCGGGCTCGCGGTGAGTGGGGAGCCGCTTGCACCTGCCGCGCGTCTTGGCGGAGCCATGGGCTATCCAGCCCCCGACCGGTCCCGTTGCGAGCGCATGTTGCAAGTGCTAACGGCCTGCGATCCGAAGCCAGTCGAGTATCCAAAGGTCGTATGACTAGGCACTTCATCTACATTTCCGCCCGGCAATCGCTGTGACCAACGGCGGAACCGGCCCGGCGGCCGACGCCACGTCTCTTGTGGACGAGGGCGGGCATGGGCATCACCCGAAAGGCAGCCTCTCCGGCCTCGCGTTGGGCGCAGTTGGTGTGGTGTATGGCGACATCGGCACCTCTCCGCTCTACGCGATGAAGGAGACGTTTGTCGGGCACCACAAGCTGGCCGTCGATCTGGCCCATATTTATGGTGTGGTCAGCCTGATCTTCTGGTCGCTGCTGATCATCGTCACCGGCAAATATATCTTCCTCACGATGCGCGCCGACAACAAGGGCGAGGGCGGCAGCCTTGCGCTGCTGGCGCTGATCCAGCGCAGGACCGGTGCAGGCCCCGGGCGATGGAGCCGCAGCCTGGTGATGCTGGGCGTGCTGGCAACCGCGCTGTTTTTCGGGGATTGCATGATCACTCCAGCGATCTCCGTCCTGTCCGCGGTCGAAGGCCTAGCGGTGGTTCAGGAGGGCTTCGCGCCGTTCGTCCTGCCCATCGCGATGGCGATCCTGATCGGCCTGTTCGTCATCCAGGCGCGGGGCACCGACACGATCGGCAAGTTCTTCGGCCCGGTGATGCTGGTCTATTTCATCACGCTCGCGGTGCTGGGAACGCTCAGCATCATCGAGCGGCCCGACGTTCTCAAGGCTTTCGATCCCAGCTGGGCCATCCACTTCTTCGTGCTCGATCCCAAGCTGGCTTTCCTTGCACTGGGCTCGGTAGTGCTGGCGCTGACCGGCGCCGAGGCGCTGTACGCCGATATGGGACATTTCGGCCGCAAACCGATCCAGGTTGCTTGGGTGTGGCTGATCTTTCCGGCGCTGATGATCAACTATTTGGGCCAAGGCGCGCTGATGCTGCGCAATCCCTCGGCGGCGGAGAATCCGTTCTTCATGCTGGCGAGCGAAGGCTGGCGATTGCCGCTGGTCATCCTGGCGACGCTGGCGACGATCATCGCCAGCCAGGCGGTGATCACCGGCGCGTTCTCGGTGTGCCAGCAGGCGGTCCAGCTTGGGCTGATGCCGCGGCTGCGGATCAATCACACCTCGGCTTCGGCGCTCGGGCAGATCTATCTGCCGGCCGTGAACTGGGCGCTGATGGTCATGGTGCTGGTGCTGATCCTGATGTTCGGCGAGTCGTCGAATCTGGCGGCCGCCTATGGCATCGCCGTCACCGGTACGATGTTCATTACGACGTGCATGCTGGCGGTGCTGGTGCGGCGGGTGTGGAACTGGCCGCTGCCGGTCGCGGTGGCGTTGACAGCGCTGTTCCTGGTCTTCGACGGAGCGTATTTCCTATCGAATGTGACCAAGATCCCCGATGGCGGCTGGTTTCCGCTGTTGGTCGGGCTGGTCGCCTTCACGCTGCTGACCACCTGGGCGAAGGGCCGGCAGTTGATGATCGCGCGGCTGCGCGAAAGCGCGATGCCGATCAAGATCTTCATCGAATCGGCCGCCAACACTGCCACGCGAGTGCAGGGGACGGCGGTGTTCATGACGTCAACGCCCGATGGCGTGCCGCACGCGCTGCTGCACAACCTCAAGCACAACAAGGTGCTGCATGAGCGCGTCATCCTGTTGACGGTCAAGATCGCCGACGAACCCTATGTCGACGATGATCGCCGGATGAAGATCGAGGATCTGGGCAAAGGCTTCCACCGCATGATCATGAAGTACGGCTTCATGCAGGATGCCGATGTGCCCGCGGCGCTCAAACAGGTCAGCGCGTGCGGAGCGGAGTTCAAGATGATGGACACCAGCTTCTTCCTGGCGCGCCAGACGCTGCTGCCCTCGGCCCGTCCCGGCATGATGATCTGGCGCGAGAAGCTGTTCGCGTGGATGCTGCGCAATGCGGAAAGCGCGATGGAGTTCTTCCGCCTGCCGACCAACCGCGTCGTCGAGCTGGGCAGCCAGGTCGAGATTTGATGGCCGAGGCGGCCCCGGGCAACGCGCCGATCATCGTGACGGCGCTGTTCGGGGCGGAGGACTTCGCCTGGCTGGACGGACTGCGGCGGGCGCATTTTCCGCCCGAGCGCAACGTGGTGCCCGCGCATTGCACCCTGTTCCACCATCTGGCCCCCGAACTTGCGCCCGAGCTGAAGCAGCGCCTGAGTGCCGCTACGCGCGGCGCAGCGCGGCCGGTGGCCCAGATCGCCGGCGTGCTCGACCTAGGCGGGGGCGTCGCGTTCCGCATCGAATCGGATGACCTTGCCGACATCCGAGCCGATCTGGCCGATGCCTTCGCGCCGATGCTGGTGCCGCAGGATCGTGCGGGATGGCGGGCGCATGTCACGGTGCAGAACAAGGTTGCCCGACCGCAGACCAAGCAGTTGCTCGAGGGATTGCGCGCCGGTTTCGCGCCCAAGCCGCTGACGATCGTCGGGCTGGCGAGCTGGTGGTATCGGGGCGGGCCCTGGGAACCCCATTCGCGGCACATGTTCGCTTGACCGCGAAGAATACGCTGCCTATGTGGCGCCCTCCGCTGCACGGCGGACCTTGGATCGGCGCCCTTCGCAATAAGCGAATGCGCCATGCGGGGCGGAGTAGCTCAGTTGGTTAGAGCACGGGAATCATAATCCTGGGGTCGGGGGTTCAAGTCCCTCCTCCGCTACCATTTCAACGATTGTACTGGTGGCTTTCGCGTTATGCCGCACCTTGCAGCAGGGTGCGAAGCAAGGACCTTGGTGGAAGCAGCATGAACCCCGCAAAGCTGTACGGCGAGTTGATCCAGTGGATCGGGGACGGGACCGGCGCACCGGACACGGTGCTGCATATCCATGCCGGCATGGCGGTGCTGTTCCTGGCGCGGATCGTTACCCGGCGCTCATTGGCGACACTGGTGCCGCTATCGTTCGTGTACGTGGCAGAGTTGGCCAACGAAGTGATGGACTATTTCGTCCACGGCGCGGTGATGCCCGATACGCTGAGCGATGTGCTCAACACGGTATTCTGGCCGACGATGCTGTTCATCGGGCTGCGCGTCCGGCGGGCGCATGGGTTTGCGCCCAAGGGGTAGGGTGGATGTTCCTATCGTCATCACCCGGGCTCCTTTAGAGCAGAAGAAGCGGGATCCCGGCTCAAGGCCCGGATGACGATGGTTAGTCCGATAGCGGGTGAGGCGATGCTTCCAAGACGTTGCGGCGGCGCGCCAGCGCTTCGGGCATTTCGTCGCGAATAAAGGCCATCAGCGCTTCGCGGACGTCGCAGCGCAAATCGAAGGCGCGGGTGGCGTCCGACGCGCTCACCAGTGCGCGAAGCTCCATATGGTCAGCCGCGAGTTCGGTCACCTGGAGGCCGACGACACGGCCATCCCAGTTCGGGTTGGTGCGGACCACGTCCTGGAGCCTGGCACGCAGGCGCGGGACGTCGGCGGTGGGATCGACGCGGAGGAACGCGGTGCCGAGCAGTTCGCTGGTTTGGCGGGTCCAGTTCTCGAAACTGCCTTCGAGAAAGCGAGTGACGGGGACGACCAGGCGGCGCTCGTCCCAGATCTTTACCACCACGAAGGTCAGGCGGATCTCTTCGATGCGGCCCCATTCGCCGTCCAGGATGACGACGTCGTCGAGGCGGATCGGCTCGGTAAAGGCCATCTGGATGCCGGCGATCAGGTTCTTGAGCGCGGGCTGGGCGGCGGCGCCGACCGCGAGGCCAGCAAGGCCCGCCGAGGCGATCAGAGTGACGCCGATGCTGCGCACCGCCGGAATGCTCATCAGCATCAGGCAGAAGGTGGCGAGCAGGATGAGCAACACCAGGATGCGGTGGAGAATGCCCGCGCGGGTGCGGCGGCGGCGCGCGGCGAGATTGTCGGCAACGGAGACGTCCGTGCGGTAGGTGATGACGCCGAGGCTGATCGTCATCAGCGCGATCAGCAGCCAGCCGAGCAATGCCGGGAAGAGCAGCCCGGTGACCTGCCGCCAGATGGCGGTGCCGTGTGCGTCGAGGCCCAGCGCCGGCTGGCTTGCTGCAAGGGCGAAGGCGACGAACAGCCAGCGCAAGGGGCGGCAGAGATGCTTCACCACCTCCGCCGAGCGGAGCAGGGGAATGCGGCGCGCGGCGCGGCGCAGGACCACCATTGCGGTTTTGTGCAGCAGCAGCGCGGCGATCACCGAGACGAGCATGACGGCGAGCGGCTGCAGCCAGTCGGGTAGATGGGCAACAAGGTCTTGCATCGCCGGCTCCCGGTTCCCGAGCGCGAACGGGCCGCGCGCGAGAGCGTTCCCGCAGTGCGGCGAAGCTGGGCTTTGCGCGGGCCGAGCGATGCTGCTTGCCCACAGCATTGTGCGGGCGCGGCAAGCCCCCATGTTGCGTCCGGGACGTGTCGCCCTGTAGATGCGGCGCCAGACCATTTTCCGGAAGAAACGATGACCGCCACTCACTCCACGCGCATGCTGATCCTGGGTTCGGGCCCCGCCGGGCTATCCGCCGCCATTTATGGCGCGCGCGCAGGGCTGGCGCCGATCGTGGTGCAGGGCATCCAGCCGGGCGGGCAGCTGATGACCACGACCGACGTGGAGAACTACCCCGGCTTCCGCGAAGTGATCCAGGGGCCGTGGCTGATGCAGGAGATGCAGGCCCAGGCCGAGCATGTCGGCGCGCAGATGCTGTGGGACACGATCGTCGAGGTCGACGTGTCCCAGCGGCCGTTCCGCATGGTGGGCGACAGCGGCACGATCTATCTGGGCGATGTGCTGGTGATCGCCACTGGTGCGCAGGCGCGCTGGCTGGGGCTGGACAGCGAGGAGCTGTTGAAGGGCAAGGGCGTGAGCGCGTGCGCGACGTGCGACGGCTTCTTCTTCCGCGGCAAGAAGGTGGCGGTGATCGGCGGCGGCAACACCGCGGTCGAGGAAGCGCTGTACCTGACCAACCACAGCCATGACGTGACGCTGATCCACCGCCGCGATTCGCTGCGCGCCGAGAAGATCCTCCAGCAGCGGCTCCACGCGAATGACCGCATCAGCACGCTGTGGAACAAGAAGGTGGAGCGCTTCATCGGCGGCGGCATGCCTGAGGGGTTGGTCGGCATCGAGCTGAAGGACACGGTGACGGGCGAGTTGTCGACGCTGGAGGTCGATGGCGGCTTCGTGGCGATCGGGCATCATCCGGCGACCGAGCTGTTCCGCGGGCACATCGCGCTGGACGATGACGGCTATATCACCGTCGAAAAGGGCACGACCCGGACCAGCGTGCCCGGCGTGTTCGCGTGCGGCGACGTGATGGACAAGCATTACCGCCAGGCGATCACCGCGGCCGGTACCGGCTGTATGGCGGCGCTGGACGCCGAGCGCTTCCTGGCCGAAGCGGATTTCGAGCAGATCGCCGAAGCGGCGGAGTGAGGCGCTAGCCGGGCTGGAGCGCGGCGAGGAGCTGAGTGAATAGCCAGTCCTTGTCGCCTTCGCCGGCGAAGCTGTGGCTGGCGGTGTCGCGCTGTTCGATCGGAGTGCGGCCACGTACTGCGTCGAAGCGGCTGCTGCGATAGTCGTGGAGGAAAGCGATAGCGGTGTGATCGCGGCTGGCGATCAGGAAGCGCGCCGGCACAGCCGTGCGCAGGGCGCGGGACGCGCGGGCAGCTAAGCCATCATCCTCTGATTGTATCGGAGCAGATGCTCGCAAGCCCCTCAACAGCTTGGCGAGATCCACGCCACCTCTAAGCAGGCGTAGCCATTCTCGCGGATTCTTCAGCCGGGCGGCGTAGTGCGCGCGGATAGCGGCGGGTGCGGGAAGGTCGTCCTGTCGCGGCTCGACCAGCCACGGATTGGCGAGGACCAGCGCGTCGATGGCGGCGCGGTCGTGGAAGAGGATGAGTGCGGTGGCGGCGTCGCAATTGCCGAAGGCGACCAGGCGGTCGAGCTTCGCGGCCCTGCGGAAGGCAGCGGCGGCGTGGGCGATGTCGGGGCAGCTGCTTTCGAAGCCGTCATTTTCACCTTCCGAGTCGCCGATGCCGCGGCGGTCAAAGCGGAACACGGGGTGCCCGGCCTCGGCCGAGCGCTGGGCGAGGCGGGCCATGCCGCGATGCGCGCCCATGCGCAGTTCGTTGCCGCCCGAGACGATCAGCAGGCCGGTGCGGCCTGGCGCCTCGTCGAGCGTGCCCACCAGCGTGGCGCCATTGCAGCGAAAGGCGATCAGCCTTCGCATGCGCGCACCCAGGCAGCGATGTCGTCGGCGAGCAATGCGGCGAGTGCTGGATCATGGCCGGGTTCGGCGCGGCGCCACAAGGGGACGCCCGGGACCTTGCGGTCGGCGGGACGTGGATCGCTGTCGAGGCGGACGATGCGGAGCGGGCCGGGATCGGCGTCGGTGGTAGCGGCCTTGAGTTCGGCAACCATGGCGGCGGTCAGGAGGTTGCCGCCGACCAGCATGGGGGCGTCGTCGCTCGCCGGGCTGGACTTGCCCGCCTGGGCGATGCGGAGCAGTTCGGTCATCAGGACTTCGCCCTCGACCGGGGAGAAGTGCCAGCGCGCACGGACGAAGGCGTGCGGGTCGAGCAGCGCGCCGCTGCGAATGCCGCAGGCATGGACTCGCCGGGCACCGAGATGATCGACCGCCGCCCCCATCGCGGCACGCATTTCCGAAAGCGTGGTTTCTTCGATCTGAGTCAGGCTTTCGCCGGTGCCAGGAAGGTCGGGCAGAGCAGAGGCGATGCCGCGTCCCGCCAACAGCCGCATAAGGGCGGCCGCGAAGGTGCGGGTGCGGTTGGCTTCCTCGAACAAGGGAAGCGCGACGAGGACGACCGGGCCAGTGGCGGGGCCGAAGCGAAGCATCGCTTCGCGGCCACCGGACCAGTCGTACCAGTCGATCAACGCAGCGCCTTGTCCGCGGCGAAGCGCGTCAGGGCGCCGAAGCTTTCGAGCATGTCGCCATCGACTTCGTCATCCTCGATCAGGATGGCTAACCGATCCTCAAGTTCGGTAAGCACGCCGGCGACCGCAAGTGAATCGAGTTCGGGCAGGGCGCCGAACAGCGGTGTGCTTTCGTCGAACGCAGCGACCCGCGCCTCGCTGAGCCCCAGCACATCGCGCAGGACTCCGCGCACTGCCTTTTCGACCTCGGCAAACCCTTCACGCTGCAATGCCATTCCCCTGCGTGCTATTTTTCGCTGCCCTAAGGGTTGGCGGGTGCGCTGCCAAGGCTAAGGGTGGCGGGATGATCGCCCTGGATCCCGTTCCCCGCCCGATCGACCATCTGCCGGCACGTGGCGCGCCCGGTGCCGTGGCATTGCAGGACCGCGCGGGCACGCTCGATTATGCCTGGTTGGAGGCACAGGTCGGGCGCACGGCGCACGCGCTGTCGCAGCTTGGGCTGGGCGCCGGTGAGCGGGTGGCGACGTGGCTGCCCAAGACCCGCGCGGCGTGCGTGATGCCGCTGGCGGCGGCGCGAGCGGGGCTGGTGCATGTTCCGGTCAACCCGGTGCTGAAGCGTGGGCAGGTGGCACATATCCTGGCCGATAGCGGCGCGCGGGCGCTGGTGACTCAGCCAGCGCGGTTGGAGGCGCTCGAGGCTGGTGATCTGCCGCCCGACTGCCGGGTTCTGGTGGAGGGTGAACTCGCGGGCACGGGCATGCTGCCGCCGTCGGACGCCGACCCCGAAACACTGGCGGCAATCCTCTACACCTCTGGTTCTACCGGGCGGCCCAAGGGTGTGATGCTAAGTCATGCCAATTTGTGGCTCGGCGCCATCAGCGTAGCGCACTACCTTAAGATCGAATCTGAGGACAGCATGCTGGCGGTGCTGCCGCTCAGCTTCGATTATGGGCAGAATCAGCTATTCTCGACCTGGGCAGCGGGTGGGCGGGTCGCTCCGCTCGATTATCTGACCGCGCGCGATGTGGTGAAGGCAGTCGAGCGGTACGGCGTCACCACACTGGCCGGGGTCCCGCCCTTGTGGGTGCAACTGCTGGAGGCGGAGTGGCCTGTTGAGATTGCGTCCAAGCTTCGCCGGATAACCAATTCCGGTGGCGCGCTGACGCCGCGCATGGTGCGCGGGCTGCGCGAACGATTTCCGCAGGCCGATCTATACCCGATGTACGGACTGACCGAGGCCTTTCGTTCGACGTATCTCGACCCCGATCTGGTCGATGCGAACCCGGATTCGATCGGGGGAGCGATCCCCTTTGCCGAGATCCTGGTGGTGCGGCCGGACGGCAGCCAAGCAGTTGCGGGTGAGCCAGGCGAACTGGTCCATGCCGGCCCGTTGGTGGCGAAGGGCTATTGGCAAGACGCCGAACGAACGGCGCAGCGTTTTCGGCAGGCTCCGGCTTTCGCGCGGAGCAGCGGCATGGCAGTGTGGTCGGGCGACACGGTGGTCAAGGGCGAAGACGGGCTGCTGCGCTTCGTCGGCCGTGACGACGAGATGATCAAGTCGGCGGGTAACCGCATCAGCCCGACCGAAGTGGAAGAAGCGGTGCTCTCGGGTGGCGAGACCAACGAGGCGGTTGCGATCGGGATTGCCGACGAGCGGCTGGGACACGCTATCGTCGTGGTAGCGCGCGGCGACGGCGCGAGCGAGGACGCGCTACGTGCCCGACTGCGGCGCGAGCTGCCGAGCTTCATGCAGCCGGCGCGATATGAATGGCGCGAGGCGTTGCCGAGGAACGCGAACGGCAAAGTGGATCGGGCTGCCTTGAAAGTGTCTCTGGCCGGTACTGCGGGCGAGGGGCAAGAAACCGACGGGCATGCGACAAGCTCAGGCCGAACGGAGAGAGGCGGGTTATGAACTCCAAGGCTTTTGGCCCGATCCCGCCGGAGTTTCGTCATTTTTCCGCGCTGCCGTGGCTGGACGAGGTGACCCCGGCCTATGTCTATGACTTCGGCGTGGTGGCGGCGCGGATCGCGGGATTGCGGGCAGCGCTGCCCAGCCAAGTCGCGCTGCATTATGCGATCAAGGCCAACCCGCTGCCGG
Source organism: Sphingomonas xinjiangensis (assembly GCF_014199255.1). Lineage (GTDB taxonomy): Bacteria > Pseudomonadota > Alphaproteobacteria > Sphingomonadales > Sphingomonadaceae > Sphingomonas > Sphingomonas xinjiangensis. The sequence goes on from NZ_JACIJF010000001.1 coordinate 51,740, forward strand.
CGCTGCTCGCCGGGATTGCGCCGCTGGTCGATGGGCTGGACGTGGCGTCGGCCGGGGAACTGGCGCGCGCGTTGGGGCACAAGCCGGCCGAGGCGGTCAGCTTTGCGGGTCCCGGCAAGCGCGACTTCGAACTGGAAGCGGCGATCACCGCCGGCGCGACACTGAACCTCGAGTCCGAGGGCGAAGCGGAGCGCGCGCTGGCGATGGGCGAGCGGCTTGGCGCCACGCCTAAGCTGGCGGTGCGAGTCAATCCGGATTTCGAATTGCGCGGATCGGGCATGCGAATGGGCGGGCGGGCTTCGCCGTTCGGCATCGACGCGGCGCGCGTGCCGACGCTGGTGAAGCGGCTGATCGCGGCGGGCGCGGACTGGCGCGGGTTCCATATCTTCGCTGGGTCGCAGTCGCTGGACACCGCTGCGATCATCGAGACGCAGGCGGCGACGATCGCGCTTGCGCGGCGGCTGAGCGACGAGGCTGGCGCGGTGCCGCCGTTGGTCAACGTGGGCGGCGGTTTCGGAATTCCTTACTTCGCGGGTGACACGCCGGTCGATGTGGCGGCGGTGGGCGCGGCGCTGGCGCAGGCCGCCGCGACCTTTGCGGGCACGCAGTTCGCCGTCGAGCTTGGCCGCTATCTGGTCGGGGAGGCCGGCGTCTATCTGACGCGGGTGATCGACCGAAAGGAGAGCCAGGGCGAGACGTTCCTGGTGGTGGACGGCGGCTTGCACCAACATCTGGCCGCGACCGGCAATTTCGGCATGGTCGTGCGGCGCAATTATCCCGTCGCGGTGGCCCATCGTATGCAGGACGGGGCGGAAGAAATCGTCAGCGTGGTAGGGCCGCTGTGTACGCCGCTCGACCGGCTGGCGGACAAGGTGGCGTTGCCGCGCGCGGAGGTGGGTGACGTCATCGCGATCTTCGCTTCGGGCGCCTATGGCGCGTCCGCGAGCCCGGCGGCGTTTCTGGGACATGCGCCGGTTCGGGAAGTGCTGGCCGGCATCCCGCACACCTAACAGTATTTTTACCTATCGAGCGCATAGCCAGAGCTGATCCACGCGGAAATGCGGCCGACATAATGGCCGCGATCGAGCCGCATGGAAGGGAGCTCGGACAATGGCGTTGTATCGGTTGGGCAGGGTTTCAGCGGCGCTTGGCGTCATCGGGACCGTGCTGTCGAGTTGCGCAGCGGGCAGCGGACCCGAGCTGCCGCCGGCGACCTTTGTCGCGACTCGCGAAGTGCCGAGCGACGAATATGTGATCGGTCCCCTCGACCAGCTGAACGTGTTCGTGTGGCGCAATCCGGAGTTAAGCGCGAAGGTGCAAGTGCGCCCCGATGGCCGCATCACCACGCCGCTGATCAGCGACATGCCGGCAGTGGGCAAGACCCCGGCAATGCTGGCCGACGACATGAAGATCGCGCTGGGCGAGTTCATCAAGGACCCGATCGTATCGGTGATCGTGGAGAATTTCTCCGGCACCTATAGCCAGCAGATCCGCGTCGTCGGCGCTACCGAGAAGCCGGCATCAATCCCGTACCGGGCCAATATGACCGCGCTGGACGCGATGATCGCCGTCGGCGGACTTTCCGAGTTCGCGTCGGGCAACCGATCGCGGCTGGTGCGCCATGACCGACAAACTGGCAAGCAGCGCGAGTATCGTGTGCGGCTGGGCGACCTGCTGAAGAATGGCGACGTGTCGGCGAACGTCAAGCTGGAGCCCGGCGACGTGCTGATCATCCCGCAGAGCATGTTCTAACCATGGGCAGCCTGTACGACGAACTGCGCGCGGCGCTGCATGCGGTGTGGATGCGCCGATGGATTGCGCTGGGCATTGCCTGGGGCGTGTGCCTGCTCGGCTGGCTCGTCGTATCGCAGATGCCCAACAGTTATGAGTCGCGGGCGCGAATCTTCGTGCAGATGCGTCAGATCCTGCCAACCGATGGCGTGACCGCCGCGCAGCAGCAAAAGGATATCGACCGGGTTCGCCAGACGCTGACCTCGGCCGTCAATCTGGACAAGGTCGTGCGCAGCACCGACCTGTCGCGCACTGTGTCGAACGAGCGTGACATCGCCGACCGGGTTGCCGGATTGCAGCAGGCGATCAAGCTGACCGCACAGCAGGACAATCTGTTCGAAATCACGGTCACGGCGTCGAGCGGGGCGCTGGCCAAGCAGATCGCCCAGAAGTTGATCGACATTTTCGTCGAGGACAACCTTGCCGACAATCGTGACCAGTCCAGCCAGTCGCTCCAGTTCCTCGACGCGCAGCTCAACGAGCGGCAGAAGCAATTGCAGGATGCCGAGGCGAAGCGGGCGGACTTCCAGTCGCGCTATCTGGGCGCGCTGCCGGGCACCGGATCGTTGCAGGAGCGCGTGAGCGCGGCGCGCACGCAGCTGGCGCAGATCCAAGCGGACCTGGCGGCGGCGCAGAGCAGCCTGAGCGCGGTGAATGGCCAGATGGCGGGTACGCCCGCCAACCTGCCCGGCGCCGCCGGCGAGACGGTGACCGGCCCGGCGCGGGCGCGGCTGCTGACGATCCAGGGGCAGTTGGCCGACGCGCGCGCCAAGGGGTGGACCGACCAGCATCCCGATGTGGTGGCGCTGAACAGCCAGCTTGCGGCGGCGCAGGCCGCGGCGCGCGGAGAGCCGATGGCGCGAAGCGGCGCGGCGGGATCGTCGAACCCTTATTATCTGGGGCTCAAGTCGATGCAGGCCGACAAGGCGTCGACCGTGGCGGCGCTTAACGAGCGCCGGAATCAGATCGAAGGCGACTTGGCCCAACTTCAGTCGAAGATGCAGCAGGACCCTGGCGTCGCCGCCGAACAAGGCGAGATCGAACGCGAATATCAGGTGCTGAAAGACCAGTATGAGAAGCTGCTGGCCAACCGCGAGCAAGTGAAGATTTCTGCGCAGGCGCAGAACATCAGCGACGCCGTGAAGTTCAACGTCGTCGATCCGCCAACCCAGCCGCGCGCACCGGCCAAGCCCAATCGGCCATTGCTGCTTGCCGCGGTGCTGTTCGTCGGGGTTGGCGCGGGCGTGGCGGCGGCGTTCGCGCTGGCCAAGCTCCAGACGACCTTCCCGACGGCGTCGCGGCTGGAAAAGGCGAGCGGCATGCCGGTGATCGGATCGATCGGGGAAGTGCTGACGGCTGCCCAGATCGAGATGCGCCGCCGCAAGCTGCGGCTGTTCGCCGGCGGGTTCGCGGCGCTGCTGGTGGCGTTTGTCGGGCTGCTCAGCGTCGAATTCATCCAGCGCGGCATGGGGGCCTGAGCATGAACGATCATACCCCTCGTCGGCTTCGCGGATCGCTGCTGGAACGCGCTGCGGGACGGTTCGACTATGCGGGCATGCCGCCGCTGCCGCCGTTGCACCCTGCCGCGCGGGCGACGCCTGACGTGCGCGCGGTGGAGCCTGTGGCTCTAGCGGAGCCTGTGGCTGCGGCGGTCGCGCCGGAGCCGGCCCATGTGTCGCCGTTCTTGAGCGACGATGCTTTTGCGCCGCCCGTGCCTGAGCCGACGCTAGTGCCTGAATTTGTGCCGGCGGCTGAGGTTGTGGCGGTGGCGGCGCCGGAAGCGGCGAGTGACGCGCTCGAGCTCGATGCTGCCTTGCTGGCACCCGACATCCCCCAAGCCGGGGCGTCGGCGATCGACCGCGCGCTGCTGCGCGAGCATGGCATGATCGTGCCGGGGGCGGCGATCACGCCGCTGGCCGAGGAATTCCGGATGGTGAAGCGCCAGTTGCTCACCACCGCGCGGGCCGTCGCTGCAAAGGGCACGGCGGAAGCGGGTGACCGGGCGCGGATGGTCCTGGTATGTTCGGCGCGACCGAATGAAGGCAAGACCTTCTGTGCGATCAACCTGGCGCTGTCGATGGCGGCCGAGAAGGATATGGAGATCCTGCTGGTCGATGCCGACTTCGCCAAGCCCGATGTGCTGGAGCGCTTGGGACTGGCGAGTGGACCGGGGCTGCTCGACGCGCTGAGCGGGGCCGTGGCGGATGTGGAAAGCTGCATCCTCACGACCGACGTGCCGCAGCTGTCGGTGCTGCCAGCGGGTGCGCTGAGCAACAACGATACCGAGCTGCTGGCGAGCGACCGGGCGCGGGCGATCCTGGATGGGCTCGCCTCGGCCAATCCGCGCCGCATCGTGATTTTCGATTCGCCGCCGGCGCTGGCGGCATCGCCGGCTTCGGTGCTGGCCTTCCATGTCGGCCAGGCGATGCTGGTGGTGCGTGCCGACGAAACCACCGAGAGCGACCTGCGCGAGGCGGTGAACACGCTCGACGCCTGCGAGCATATTCAGCTGGTGCTCAATTCGGTGTCGTTCCAGCCGGGTGGACGGCGGTTCGGCAGCTATTATGGGGAGGCGGTGGAATGAGCCGGCAGCTGATCCTGGTGGCGCTGGCCGCGAGTGCGGCGGCGCACCCCGCATGGGCGCAGCGCGCGCAGATCTCGCCCTATATCGAGGCGAGCCAGGTGCTTGCCGCCGATTTGGGCGATGGCGGCGACGTGCTGACTTATTCGACGCTGGGCGTAGGGTTCGACGCATCGGTGCAGACGCGCCGAGTCGAGGTGCAGGTGAGCTATCAGTATGAGCGCCGCTTCGCCTATGACAAGGATCTGGCCGACGACGACATGCATAGCGGCCTGGCGCGCGCGAATGTGGTGGTGGCGCCGGGCGTCACGATAGAGGGCGGCGCCATTGCCACGCGCACCCGCGCCGATGTGCGCGGCGACGCTCTCAACACGCAGCAGGGCAATATCCGCAACGTCAGCCAGGTCTTTTCCGGCTATGTTGGGCCCAGCGTCGCGACGCATATCGGGCCGGCGTTCGCCAACGCGGCGTACCGCTTCGGCTATACCAAGGTGGAGGCGCCGAACGGCACCGGCGTCGCAGCGGGCGCTACGCCGCTGGACCTGTATGACGATTCCAAGGTGCATGTCGCGACCGCCAGCGTCGGCGTGAAGGCGGGCACGGTCTTGCCGGTCGGCGTGACGGTGAGCGGGTCGTACACCCGCGAGGATGCCGGGCAGCTCGACCAGCGGTTCGAAGGCAAATATGGCCGCGGCGACGTGGTGGTGCCGGTGGCGCCGTCGGTCGCGCTGACCGCCGGCGTCGGCTACGAACAGATCGAAGTGAGCCAGCGCGACGCGCTGCGCAATGCGGCCGGGCAGCCGGTGCGCGACAATGCCGGGCGGTTCGTGACCGATCCAGCTTCGCCGCGGCGCATCGCCTATGACCTGGACGGGGTGTTCTGGGACGCGGGCGTGATCTGGCGCCCCAGCCGCCGGACCTTCCTGGAAGCACGCTATGGGCGGCGCTATGACTCGGACAGCTTCACCGGGTCGTTCAGCTATGAGATGGCCGCCGGCAGCGGCATCCAGGTGGGCGTGTACGACTCGGTGCAGACCTTTGGTCAGCAGCTGAACGGCACCTTGTCGCGGCTGCCGACCAGCTTCAACACGACCACCGATCCATTCGGCAACGAATTCAGCGGCTGCATCTATGGCACCACGGGGGCTGCTGCAGGCGGATGCCTGAACAACGTGTTCGCGTCGTCGGTGACGTCGGCGTTCCGCTCGCGCGGGATCACCGCGGTGGCGGTGCGCAACCGTGGCGGCAAGACGCTGGGCCTGGGCGGCGGCTATTCGCGGCGCTCGTTCCTGGCGCCGTCCGAAGGTGGCAGTGCGCTTATCGCCGGATCGTTCGACGAAAGCTTCTATGCGCAGCTGTTCGGATCGAGCGATGTCGGTGCCAATGGCCAGCTGAGCGGCAGCCTGCTCGCCAGCTATTATAACAGCAGTCTGGGTGAGGACGGTGTCCTCGGCTGGGGCGCGAACGTGGCCTATACCCATCAGTTCGGACGGCTTGGGGCGACCGCATCGCTCGGCATGTTCGGTTTCGAGCGGGACGGTGACTCCAGCGCTTCGGCGCAGGCGTTGCTTGGCCTGCGCTACGGTTTCTAAAAGTCGGGAAAGCATGATGTACGACGATCATTATGGACTGAGCGGGCGGCCGTTCCAGCTGACGCCGGATCCCGATTTCTGGTTCGACACGGCTACGCACCGCAAGGCGATGGCGTATCTCGGCTATGGCCTGAGCCAGGGTGAGGGCTTTGTGGTCATCACCGGCGAACCGGGCACGGGCAAGACCACGCTGATGGGGCATTTGCTGGCGGAGATCGACCGCGAGCGGCTGAATGTGCTCAAGCTGGTGTCGACTCAGATTGCGGCCGACGATCTTCTGCGGATGGTGTGCGCAGGCCTCGACATCGACAGTGTCGGCATGAGCAAGGCCGAGATGCTGTCGGCGATCGAGCGCGGATTGCATACCGTCGCGCGTTCGGGACGGCGCACGCTGCTGATCGTCGATGAGGCGCAGGCGCTGCCGATCGACAGCCTGGAGGAGCTGCGCATGCTCTCCAACTTCCAGGCCGGCGGTTACCCGCTGTTGCAAATATTCCTGATGGGCCAGCCCGAATTCCGGCAGACGCTGTCCGATCAGCGCCTCGAGCAGCTGCGCCAGCGCGTGATCGCGATGCATCATCTGGCGCCGATCGACACCGATGAGGTCGAGCCGTATTTGATCCACCGCCTGTCGTGCGTCGGCTGGCGGGGCAAGCCGCGCTTCACCAACGACGCGATCTCGTCGATGCACCGCTGGTCGGGCGGCGTTCCGCGCCGGCTGAATCAGCTGGCGAGCCGCGTGATGCTGTTCGGTGCGATCGAGCGGATCGACACCTTCAGCGGCCATGACGTGGCGGCGGTGATCGCGGACCTGGACAGCGACACCGCGCCGTTGCGCGCAGTGCCGACTAGGGCGTTCGAGGAGCGCTTCCCCGAGCGCGAGGCCAAACCGGTCGCGGTCGATCTGCCGCGGGCAACGCCCGAGCCTGCGCCTTCTGCGGCGACGATACCGGAGCGCCTTGAGCGCCGAATCGGCGACGCGGCGCTAAACCGGCGCATCGGCGAGCTGGAGCAGCAGTTGCAACAGCAGGACGCGGCGCTGCGCCGGGTGCTGACGCTGCTGGTCGACTGGGTGGAAACCGGCGCGACGCCGAGCCGTCCCGATATCGCGTCGCTGCACGGCACTGCCGCCTGACGCCGATGGTCACCAACGCGCTGACCGTGGATGTCGAGGACTGGTTCCAGGTCGGCGCGTTCGAGACGGTGATCGACCGTGCCGGTTGGGACGATCTCGACACGCGCGTGGAAGCGAATACCGACCGTGTGCTGGACCTGTTTGCGGCCGCCCGGGTGACAGGCACGTTCTTCACGCTGGGCTGGGTCGCGCATCGCCACCCGGCGCTGATCCGGCGGGTCGTTGAAGCCGGGCACGAGGTCGCCAGCCATGGCTGGGATCATGCGCGGGTGTTCACCATGGATGCGGATGCGTTCCGGGCTGATCTGGCGCAAGCCAAGGCGGCGCTGGAGGATGCCGGTGGCGTGGCCGTGACTGGCTATCGTGCGCCGAGCTTCTCTATCGACGCCCGAGTGCCCTGGGCGCATGCGGTGCTGGCCGAAGCCGGCTATCATTATTCATCAAGCGTCGCCCCGATCCAACACGACCATTATGGCGTGCCCGACGCGCCGCGACGGACTTATCGCCCAGTACCGGGCGCCGAACTGATCGAGATGCCAATCACCATCGCCCGAGTGTGGGGACGCGAGGTGACGACTGGCGGCGGGTTCTTCCGCCTGTTGCCGAGCGGCGTGACCGCGCGCGCGATCCGCGCCGCCAACGCGGAACAAGCGCCGGCGATCTTCTATTTTCACCCCTGGGAAATCGACCCTGCGCAGCCGCGCGTGCGGGCAGCACCGCTCAAGTCCAAGATCCGGCATTATTCGCGCCTGGGCGCGATGCATGGCAAGCTGGAGCGGCTGATCGCGACGCATCGCTGGGGGCGGATGGACCGGATCGCGGCGCAAGAGGCGGCGCGGCTGGCATGAACGTTCCGATCCTCCCGAGCGCGTTGGCGCTGCGCACCGCCGATCTGCGCGACCCGGCCGAGCGCGCGCGGATAGAGGCCTGGGTGCAGACGCAGGCCGAGGCGACGCCGTTCCATCTACCGCATTGGAGCATGGCAGTGGCGCACGGTTGTGGGCAGCGCAGCCATTATCTGGTGGCCGAGCGGGCGAACGGTGCATTCGCCGGGGTGCTGCCACTAACCGAACTGCATTCGCCGTTCTTCGGACGGGCACTGGCTTCGGCTGGGTTCGGCGTCGGCGGCGGCGTGCTGGCAGCGGCACCGGGCGTCGCCCGGCAGCTTGCGGACGGGGCGATGGCACTGGCGCGGCGGCTGCATTGTACCACCGTGGAGCTGCGCGGCGGTGTGCGCCCGGGCGGGGAGTGGCAGGAAGACGCGGAGACCTATCTGGGCTTTGTGCGCCCGATCGCGGTTGATGATGACGCCGAGTTGCTGGCGATCCCCCGCAAGCAGCGGGCGGAGGTGCGCCGCGCGCTTGGCAACCAGCTGGAGGTGATGACCGGCCGGGGTGCCGAGCATGCCCGCGCGCACTACGCCATTTATGCGGAGTCGGTGCGCAATCTGGGTACGCCGGTTTTCCCGAAACGGCTGTTCACGGAAGTGATGGCGCGGTTCGGCGAGGCGGCCGATATATTGATCGTGCGGCATCAGGGCGTTGCCGTGGCCAGCGTGCTGAGCCTGTATTGGAACGGCACGGTCTATCCCTATTGGGGCGGCGGAACCGCCGCGGCGCGCGGTCTACGCGCCAATGACCGGATGTACTTTGCGCTGATGGGGCATGCTCGCGCCCGAGGATGCGACCGGTTCGACTTTGGGCGGTCCAAGGCGGGAACGGGGGCGGCGGCGTTCAAGAAGAATTGGGGCTTTGAGCCGGTGCCGCTTACCTATTTCAAGCGCACCACCGATGGATCCACGCCGCGCAGCGTCAACCCGCTCGACCCGAAGTACAGCCTGCAAGTGCGCACGTGGAAACGCATGCCCCTGTGGGCGGCCAATCGCGTGGGACCCTGGATCGCCAAGGGGCTGGGGTGATGGCCGACATATTGTTCCTGGCGCACCGCGTGCCCTATCCTCCCGATCGTGGCGACAAGATCCGCAGCTTCCACCTGTTGAAGCATCTTGCCGAGCGGCACCGCGTGCATCTGGTGACTTTTGCGGAAGGGCCGGATGATCTGGGGCACGACGCGGCGCTTGGCCGCTTTGCGGCCAGCCAGACGGTGGTGCGCCGCGCGAAACCGCATGCCGTGGCGGCTGCGCAGGCAATACTGTCGGGCAGGCCGGTTTCGCTGTGCGCGTTCGACAATGGCCGGATGCGCGACGCGGTGCGGGGCGTGATCAAGCGCGAGCCGATCGGCGCAGTGTTCGTCTTTTCCGGACAAATGGCACAGCATGTGCCGGATGGCGGCCCGCCGCTGATCATGGACTTTGTCGACATGGATTCGGCCAAGTTCGCTGGCTATGCCCAGGCCGGACGTGGCCCGATGCAGTGGATGCTGGCGCGCGAGGCACGGCTGTTGAGGACCTTCGAGGCGCAGGTTGCTGCGCGCGCGCATGCCAGCCTGTTCGTCAGCGCCGCGGAAGCAGCGTTGTTCAAGCGGGACACGGGCGCCGCACGGGTCGAGGTGGTGGAGAACGGCATCGACACTGCGGGCTTCGCGCCCGACGCGCCGTTCGAACGGCCCGGACTTGGCCCGGTCTCGATCGTGTTCACCGGCCAAATGGATTACCGGCCCAATATCGAAGGCGTGACCTGGTTCGCCCAAGCGGTCTTGCCGCGCATCCGGGAGGCGCGGGCTGACGCGGAGTTCGTGATCGTCGGGCGCAATCCGACTCAAGCGGTGCAGGCACTCGGCCGGTCGCCGGGAGTGCGCGTAACGGGAGCGGTAGCCGATACGCGCGGCTGGCTTGCCGAGGCTGCGGTCGTCGTGGCGCCGTTGCTGTTGGCGCGCGGGATCCAGAACAAGGTGCTGGAAGGGATGGCGATGGCGCGGCCGGTGGTTGCGTCCGCACAAGCCGCAGAAGGCATCGATCATTGCGGTACTATCGCGGTCGCCGCGCATGCCACGGGAATGGCAGCGGCGATCGTGCAGCTTCTGGCCGATCGGGCGCGAGCGACCACGCTGGGAAGTAGCGCGCGGCAGCAAGTTACCGCGCGCTATGGCTGGCCCGCGGCGATGCGCGCGTTGGACCGGGTCATGGCGCCGCTGTTCGACACGCCGGTGCAGGAGCGCGCGGCATGACCATCCACATGCCGCTGCGTCAGTTCCGGCCGCCCGCGATCCGCTTTCACGACAACTGGATGCGCGCGGCAATGGTGCTGACGGGTGCCTGGGCGGCGCTGCTGGTGCTGTTCCACCGTGACACGGCCGACCTTGCAACGATCTATTGGACCAACACGACCTTTGGCCACTGCCTGTTCGTGGCGCCGGTGGTCGGCTGGCTGGTGTGGCAGCGGCGGCGCGAACTGGCGCTGGTGCGCCCCGAGGGCTGGTGGCCGGGACTCGTGCTGGTGCTGGGCGGCGGCTTGTGCTGGCTGATCGGCGATGCGGCGGGCGTGGCGCTGTTCCGGCACCTTGGCCTGGTGGTGATGCTGCAAGGCGCGGCCATCGGCGTATTGGGGGCGAACGTCGCCCGGGCGCTGCTGTTTCCACTTTGCTACATGTTCTTCCTGGTGCCGTTCGGCGAGTTTTTCGAGCCGCCGCTGCAGCAGCTGACGATCGGCATGGTGATGCCGCTGTTGCATCTGTTCGGGGTGCCGGCGAGCGTGGACGGGGTGCTGATCACCACCTCCAACGGCTATTTCGAAGTCGCCGAGGCGTGTTCGGGCGCCAAGTTCCTGATCGCGATGATCGCCTATGGCGTGCTGGTCGCCAATGTTTGCTATCGTTCGTGGCGGCGGCGGATCGCCTTCATGGCGCTGGCGCTGGTGGTGCCGGTGATCGCCAACGGGCTGCGCGCGTTCGGAACGATCTATGTCGCCTGGTGGACCTCGGTCGAGCAGGCGACGGGCATGGACCACATCGTCTATGGCTGGTTCTTCTTCGCCTTTGTGATGGGGACGGTGCTGGCGATCGGGTGGCGGTGGTTCGACCGCGATCCCGATGGACCCTGGTTCGACCCTGCGGCGCTTCAGGCGCAGGTGCCTGGGCGCATCGACGCGCAGATCGCGGCTATCATGGCGGTGCTCATCGCCGGGCTATTCTTCGGCTGGGCCGGTGCCATCGCCGCGCGGGCGACGCCGCTTGGTGCCGCGATGGAGCTGCCGCAGATCGCCGGCTGGCAGCGGCAGGGGCCGACTTCGGAATGGTCGCCCAACTTTCCGGAGGCCGATCGCTTCCTCCAGGCGCGCTATGTCGATCGGGCGGGGCGCGCCGTCGACGTGGCGGTGGCGCTCTATGCCGGGCAGGCCGAGGGCAAGGAGCTGGTCGGCTTTGGCATCGGCGCGATCCGCGAGAATGACCGCTGGGTGCGAGTGGCGGATATCGCGCCCGTGGCCGACGGACACGCGATCCGCATGGTCGACCCCGAACGGGTGGAACGCCAGACGGTTAGTTGGTACCGGGTCGGCGGCACGCTGACCGGGAGCGACAACCGCGTGAAGATCGAGACGTTGAAGACCAAGTTGCTGGGGCGCGATGAGACGGCGAGCGCGGTGCTGATTTCGGCCGAGCAGGGGCGGAATGGCGATGCAGGCGCGGTTATCCAGGACTTTCTCCAAGCGCTCGGACCCGTGGAAGCGTTGGCCGACGAACTCGCCGGCGCGCGCTGATGTGCGGCATCGCGGGGCTATATTACCCCGCCCTGGCCAAGCCGGTCGATCCCGCCCGGATCATGGGCATGACCGACGCGCTGGCGCATCGTGGGCCGGATGGATCGGGCGTGTGGACTGCGCCCGGCGTAGGGCTGGGGCACCGCCGGCTGGCTATCATCGACTTGGCGTGCGGCGCGCAGCCGATGGTGACTCCTGAAGCCGATCTGGTCACCGTGTTCAACGGCGAAATCTATAATTTTCGCGAAGTGCGCGCAGAGTTGGAAGCGAAGGGCGCGCGCTTTGTGACCGACAGCGATACCGAGGTGTTGCTGCACGGCTGGCGCGCCTGGGGACCGGCGATGCTGCCCAAGCTCAACGGCATGTTCGCCTTCGCGCTGTATGACGTGCGGCGGCAGAGCCTGTTCCTGGCGCGCGACCGTTTCGGCGTGAAGCCGCTCCATTTTGCCCAGCTGTCGGACGGAGCGGTGGCGTTCGCCTCCGAGCTGAAGGGGCTGCTCGCGCATCCGCTGCTGCGGCGGCTGCCGGACTTCCGGGCCGTCGAGGATTATCTGGGGCTCGGCTATGTGCCCGATGACGCATCGATCGTGGCGGGGGTGCGCAAGCTTGCCGCCGGGCATTTCCTGCTGCTCCAGCGCGGCAAGCCGGTGCCGGAGCCGGTGCGGTGGTGGGACATCGATTTCTCACGGCGCACTGCCGGCAAGGTCAAGGACCTGGAAGCCGAACTGATCGAGCATATGCGCGCTGCCGTGCGCTCGCGGATGATCGCCGATGTGCCGCTTGGCGCCTTTCTGTCCGGCGGCGTGGATTCGAGCGCGGTGGTCGCGCTGATGGCCGAGGCGAGCAAGACCGCGGTGAAGACCGCGACGATCGGTTTCGCCGAAGCGGATCATGACGAGCGGGCGTATGCCCAGGCGGTGGCGGACCGCTTCGCCACCGCGCACCGTAGCCGCACCGTGGCCGCCGACGATTTCGTGCTGATCGATACGCTGGTGGCGGCGTTCGACGAACCCTTTGCCGACGCTTCGGCGCTGCCCACCTACCGCGTGGCGCAATTAGCGCGCGAGAGCGTCACCGTAGCGCTGTCGGGGGACGGTGCGGACGAGGCGTTTGCCGGCTATCGCCGCTACAGGTTCTTCGCCGCCGAAGAGCGGGTGCGCGCGCTGCTGCCGCAGGGGCTGCGCGCCAATCTTTTCGGCCGGCTGGGGCAGGTTTATCCCAAAGCCGACTGGGCACCGCGGCCGCTGCGCGCCAAGACCACCTTGCTCGCGCTCGCCGAAGGGGGCGAGTTCGCTTATGCCAAGGCAGTGGGAGTGACCACCCCAGCGCTACGCGACGCGCTCTATACCAGCGCGGCCAAGCACCTGCTGGCCGGGCACAGCGCGGAGCGGCGCTACCTTGACGCGATGCGCCAAGCGCCGGCGCGCGATGGACTCGATCGCGCGCAATATGCCGATATGCGTCATTGGCTGCCCGGCGACATCCTGACCAAGGTCGACCGCACCAGCATGGCGGTGGGCCTGGAGGCGCGCGAGCCGTTGCTCGACCATCGGCTGGTGGAGTTCGCCGCCACGCTGCCGCCGTCGCTGCGCATCCGGGCGGGGCAGGGCAAGTGGCTGATGAAGAAGGCCCTGGAGCCCTGGCTGCCCAAGGACATCCTGTACCGGCCCAAGATGGGGTTCGTGACGCCGGTCAGCGCATGGTTTCGCACCGCGCTGGCCGAGCAAGCGGCGGGGCTGGCGCGCTCGCCGGTGCTTGCCGGCACCGGTTGGTTCGAACCCGCGACCATCGAGAAGCTCGCGGCCGACCACAAGGCGGGCAGGGCGGAGCATGGCCGTACGCTGTGGCAGTTGTTGATGCTCGAGCGCAGCCTGATGCGGCTGTTCGGCTGATCAGCGGAACACCGCCATCGCGGCGTGCAGCGTCAGCGCTATCAGGGTCAGAGTGGAAAGGCCGAACAGCCAAAAACGCACGCGGACGCGGTTCACCGTCGCTTGCCACAGGCTGTGCGCGATTCGCAGGGCAACATAGGCCCAGGCGATCCAGGCATTCACGCCGTTGCCCTGGCCGCTGACCGCCAGCACGAGCGCGACGGCGTAGAACACCGTGGGCTGCTCGGTCAGGTGGTTGTAGTTGTGCGCCTTCCACTGCACCGTGGCGGGCAGGCCACGATCGGCATGTGCCCCGGTTGTGCCGACAAGCGTCCGCATCCGGATCCCGGCCGCGCGCATCGCCGGCAGCCGCGTGGCGACCGCCCAGACCAGCATCACCAGCGTCCAGGCGGCGAGCGCCACCACCGGCTTTAGGATATCCGCGTTCATCGCGTGGCCGTCCAGCGGCCCAAGATCTCGGGCCAGGATCGTCCCGGCGCCTGGGCCGGCAGATGCAGCGCGCCGAAGCCGTGCCCGCCGCGCTCCAGCAGATGGGCTTCCACCGGCACCCGGACGCGCTGGCAAGCCTCAACCATCGCGAGGCTCTGCGCCACCGGCACCGTCGCATCATCCATGGCGTGGAGCAGCCAGATCGGGGGTGTGTCGGCAGTTATGCGGTTGAGCGGGGTGTAGCGCGCGAGCAGGCCGGGGTCGCGATTATCACCGAGCAGCATGCCGCTCGACCGGCTGTTCAAGCCGGCAGTGGCGAAGGATACCACGGGATAGACCAGCCCGGCATAAGCGGGCCGCGCCGGCTGGGTGTCGGCTGCGTCCACCGGCGCATAGACACGGTCGGCGTGGCCCACCGCCAGCATCGCGCCGAGATGCCCACCCGCGGAAAAGCCGAGCAGGCCGAGCCTGGCGGGATCGATCCGGTACTTCGCGGCATTGGCTCGGATCAGCCGCATCGCTCGCTGCGCGTCCTGCAGCGGCACGTCGGCATGGTTTCTCCAGCCTTCACGGGGGAGGCGATAGGCGAGCACGAAGACGGTGATCCCCTGTGGGTTCAGCGCGGCGGCTACATCGATGCCTTCGTTGCTGACCGACAGAAAGCCATAGCCGCCGCCGGGGATCGACAGCACCGCGCGGCCATCGGGCTTTTTCGGTCGGTATACCGCGACATAGGGCCGGTCGATGCCGCGTAGCCACAGCTCGGCGCCCTGATAGCCATTGCGTTCGCTGCTCGGCGTAGGAAGCCGGGAGGGCGCACCGGGCGGGGTGTTCGGCCAGAGTGGGAAGTGTTCCGCAGGCGGCCAGACGACTGGCGGTGGAGCCGCCTGCTGCGCGGTGGCCATGGTTGCAAGCGGCAGGGTCGCTGCAACGCCGATCAGGCTCCGGCGGTCGATCTCCATCCTCTTTCCCCTTTATCGGTCGTTCTGCTGGCGCGTGTCGAAGGCGGCGCGTGCCGCCTCGATCCGCGTCAGATTATGTTCGGCCCAGGTCCAAACACCGCAAAATGCCGCCCCGAGGCTGTAGCCGAGTTCGGTCAGCCGGTATTCGACGCGCGGTGGGATCACGGGGTGCACGGTACGCTGCACGAGCCCGTCGCGCTCCATCTGGCGCAACGTTTGGGTGAGCATCTTTTGGCTGATGCCGGGCACCAGCTTGCCGATGCGCGTGAAGCGCTGCTCGCCATGATCGGCCAGCACCTCAAGGATCAGCATCGTCCATTTGTCAGCGACCCGGCCGATCACGTCGGTAACCAGCGCGTCCACGTGCGGATCGGTGTCCGGCCATGGCTTGGTGGGCAACTGCGCCGTCACATCACTCTCCCGCAGGTGCGTATAAATCTTTCCGGTGCCTTCTTACCGGACGATCGTAGCGGAATATATCCGCTGCCATCAACCTGCACACAGGAGACGGCAGATGAAGCGCAGCGGCAATACTATCCTGATCACCGGCGGTGGCAGCGGCATCGGCGAAGCGCTTGCGCACCGCTTCCATGATGCGGGCAACAAGGTGATCATCGCCGGCCGGCGACTGGAGGCGCTGGAAAACGCTTCAGCGGGCCGAGACGACATCCACGCGATGCAGCTCGATGTCGAAAGCGCCGAGGGCGTGGAGGATTTCGCCCGGGGCGTGCTGGCCGAGCATCCTGATCTGAACGTCGTGATCCACAATGCAGGCATCATGCGGTTCGAGGTGCTCGATACCCGGCGCGACCTTGCTGATGCGGAGGCGACGATCACCACCAACCTTCTCGGGCCGATCCGTCTGACCAATGCGCTGATCGATCACCTGGTCGCGGCGCAGAATGCGGCGGTCGTCACCGTCACGTCCGGCCTGGCCTTCGTGCCGCTGGTGGCTACGCCGACCTATTCGGCGACCAAGGCGGCGATCCATTCCTATACCGTGGCGCTCCGCGACGCGCTGAACGGCAAGGTGGAAGTGATCGAGCTAGCACCCCCAGGCGTTCAGACCGAGCTGACCCCGGGGCAGGAAAATCGTCCAGGCTACATGCCGCTCGGCGAGTTCATCGACGAAGTGATGGCGCTGTTCGCCCAGGAGCCGACTCCTTCGGAGATTCTGGTCGAGCGGGTACAAGGGCTGCGCTTCGCCGAGCGGGAAGGGCGGTTCGATGCCGCGCTGGAGATGATCAACGAGTTCGCCCGCAAGGCGCGCGAGGGGCAGTAACCGCTTCCGATCCTCGACCGTGCTGCTGCGTCAGGCTCAGGCGGCTGTTGGATATGCGCTGCCGGTTTGGATCGGCGCGCGATCGGCGATGTCGAGGGCGGTTTCCACTCGCGCGATCCAGCGTTCCAGCGCGGGAAAGGCGGCCAGATCGAGCCCGCCCTCGTCCGCCATACGCGTATACGCCACCAGAGAAAGGTCGGCCAGAGTGACTTGGCTTCCGACCAGGAAGTCGGAGCCCGTGACAGCCCTGTCGAGCCGTTGGAGCGCGGAGCGTGCCCGGTCGACCAGTTTCGGGTCCAGCTCGGCAACCGGCTTGCCAAGATATCTGACCTGGAACCGGGCGACCGCGACATAGGGTTCGTGACTATACTGCTCCCAAAACAGCCATTCGAGCATCCTGGCGCGATCATAGGGCGTATCGGGAATCAGGGAGGATCCGTCGGCCAGATACAAGATGATTGCGTTGGATTGCGCCAGGGTCCGGCCGTCGGCAAGGATCACCGCGGGCACCTGACCCGCCGGGTTGATGGCTAGGAACTCGGGAGAGCGGGTCGCACCGTCGAGAACCCCGGTTTCGATCCATTCATAGTCGAGCCCGAGATACTCCGCGGTCCATTTGACCTTCAGGCAATTGCCGGAGATCGAATCGCCATAGACCTTAAGCACGAGGCTTTCTCCTGAACTTTAAGATCACTGTGCCGCCAAGCACCGGGCTGGGCAAGGCGCGGCGAGGTTGCGGCGCAACCGCGCTCGCACGACCGGAGGCGGCGAGCAGAAACGCCAGCATCTGGCGGCACCAGCTGGAGGTGGCGTAAGAGCCACGCATGATCGTTCGCATGCTCGCCTTGTTCGCCGCGGCTATCCTGGCGGAACCTGTGTCTTATGACCTGACGCCGATCCGCCTCCAGGCAGGCGTGAACCCGGTGCAGGATATTGCAGGTGACGGGCAGAACGGGAGCATTTCGCTGGACTGGCGGGAGAATGGCAATGCCTGGGCCTATGACATCTTCATGGTGCGCGTCGGCGGGTCGATCGCCACGATCGGGGACAAGGACTTCATCACCGATCAGCCGCATACCGGCGAAGACGCCATCCGCGCAGTGCGCTTCGCGCGGGGCAAACATGCGGGCAAGTCGACCACCTTCGCCCTGGTGGCGGACCGCAAAATAGAAGAGGCGGTGCCCGATCCGGCGGCGACGACGATCACCATCTATGCCCTGGTGGCCAATGAGGACGGTATCGGCACGCCGTACCATTTCGTCCAGGCGAAGCAGCTTCACTCCAAGCGCCGCTACTGCAACGCCCATATGGCCTTGTTCACGGAGCTTCGCCTGCCGCTCCCCAAAAGCTATGATGGGTTGTCGTCTCCGGATGGCTGCTGACCCGCCCGCCAGGATCGGTTTCCCACTGCGGGGTCATTGATAGCGAAGGGTCTTTTCGAACCCCTCATTCGCCTTGGTCATCTTCGCCACCTTCCGCAGATGGCCGCGGACATGGCGTTCGAACCGGACATCGTCATAGATGCCGGTGACTGGATAATCCTCCTGCGCGATCAGCTCTTTGATCCGCCTGGCGAATGCTGCCTGGTCGTCGCTGCAATCCGCCACGGTGAGCGCGCGGCACGCCCATTCCTCCGCGGCCGCCTTGTCATAGTCATCCTGCGCTTCGTAGCCGCGCCGGTCGGCTGCCGCCTGGTCGAGCTTCGACGCGGCGAGTCTCCGCGCGAGCCAGGTCCGCACCTGCTCCCCGTTCCATGCTTTCGCCGACACCGTCATTCGTTTCTCCAGGGATCATGCCCCGTCTTTAACCCGCTGCCCCTTCGCAGGAGCAATGAAAACGGCGGCAGGATCGCTCCCGCCGCCGTTTCCGCGTCCCTTATGGAAGAGGCGCTTACTTGAAGAGCTTCGCCCAGCCGCGCTTGGCGCGGTTCTTCCAGTGACCACGGTGATAGGCGTCCGACGCCAGCAGCGGCATGACCGAACCGGCTTCGGCGAACACCATCTGCTCGATCCCGGTGTTAACCTTGCCCCAGCTCGCGGCCTCCTGCAGCGTCGAAGACGAGCAGGCGCCGTCGCGCACGTCAGCAACAGTGATCTGCACTGCATACTTGTGCACGGCGACATCGTCGTGGCCGAGGATCTCGGCGCACACCACCGTGTCCTGGATGAAGTTCTTCGGCACGCCACCGCCGATCATGAGGAGGCCGGTGGTGCCGGCTTCGATCTTGATCTGGGTCAGCTCGCGGAAGTCCGCGACCGCGTCGATCATCAGGTACGGACGGCCTTCCTTGGCCGCGTCGACCTGGTGCTTGACGAGACCGAAGCCCGCCGAGCTGTCGACGAACGCGGGGCAGAAGATCGGCACGTCATGTTCATAAGCGAGCTTGACGAGGCTGTTCTCCTTCTTGCCATGCTCCACGAGGTACTTGCCCATCTCGCGAATGAACGCGCGCGAGCTGTACGCCTTAGGCTCGAGCGACTCGGCGATCTCGAAGATCGTGTGGTCGACGTTCTGGAGCGCTTCCTCGTCGATATAGGTATCGTAGATGCGATCGATGTAGAGCGAGCGCAGCGTGTCGTCATCGGGGATCTCAAGCGCCTGATAGTGCTTGTGGCCAAGCCCTTCGAAGAAATCCATGTCGACAATGGTTGCGCCCGTGGCGACGATGCAGTCGACCATGTTGTTGCGCACCAGCTCGGCATAAAGGTCCATGCAGCCGCCCGCCGATGTCGATCCGGCGATCACCAGGCAGACGGTGCAGTCGGGATCGGCGAGCATCTGGTTGTAGATGCCGGTGGCGCGGCCCAGGTCGCGGCTGGTGAAGCTCATGTCCGACATCGCATCGATGATCGGGCGCGCGTCGAACGACTTGATGTCGACGTGCTTCACTTCCTTCGAAAGCAGTTCCTGCTTGCGGGTGTCGTTGATCGGCGCATTTGCCGCGGCGGTCTTGGTGAGGGTATCGGTCATGGTTGCCCTTTGGCTATCCAGAACCCGCCGTCGTTATATGGGGACGCGGAAACCCGTAGCACCTCCTCCCGCCGAAGCGGGAGGAGGAAACCTATATAGTGTAAGCCTTTGACGTTACAGCTTTACGACGTTCGTCGAGCGGCGTTCCTGCATATCGTCCTGCTCGCGATACACCGACAGCATCGGCTCGTCGCCTGCGACCACCGTCTCGCCCGAGCCGAAGCCGTTGAAGGCGGTACGCATCGCCGCACCATAGGCTCCGAGCATGCCGATCTCAAAATAATCGCCGGTGCTCGTGTCCGCCGGAAGCGGGAACGGACCCTGCATGAAATCGAGATCGTCGCAGGTCGGACCCCAGAAGCTGAAATCCATGTCGCGCGCGTCGGAATCCGGCTCGCGCAGCAGCTGCACCGGATACTTCCAGCCGATATGTGCGGCATCGAACAGCGTGCCATAGGCGCCGTCGTTGATGTACAGTTCGTTGCCGCGGCGGCGCTCGACACGCACCACGACCGACGAATATTCCGCACAAAGCGAACGGCCCGGCTCTGCCCAGAGCTCGGCCGAATAGCTGATCGGCAGGCTCTCGAACGCGCGGTGGATCGTTTCGAAGAAACGCTCCAGCGGCGGCGGCGTCATGCCCGGATATGCCGAGGGGAAGCCGCCGCCGACATCGATCACATCGACGGTAACCGCCGCGTCGACAATCGCCGCGCGGACGCGCTCCATCGCATTGGCATAGGCATCCGGCGACATGGTCTGGCTGCCAACGTGGAAGCAGATGCCGAGCGCATCGGCGACCTGGCGGGTCGCGACGAGCAGCTCCTTGGCCTCGGTGTGGCTCACGCCGAACTTCGAACCCAGGCTAAGCTTGGCATATTCGGACGAGACGCGCAGGCGCACGCACAGCGTCAGGTCGGTCGCACCTTCGGTGGCGCGCACGATCTTGTCGAGCTCTTCCAGGCTGTCGAGCGAGAAGGTCCGCACGTCGTGCTGGAAATAGGCTTCGGCGATCGCCTCTTCCGACTTGACCGGGTGCATAAAGCAGCAGGTCGCGTCCGGCAGCGTCGCCTTGACGAGACGCACCTCGGCAATCGAGGCGGTGTCGTAGTGGGTGATGCCGTTGGCCCAAAGGATGCCGAGGAGATCGGGCGATGGATTCGCCTTCACCGCGTACATTGAGCGACCCGGAAACTTCTCGACAAAGAAGCGGGCAGCCCGCGCCGCAGCGTGGGGACGAACGATCGTGACCGGATCAACCGGACGTCGCTTGGCGATGTCGATGCCCGCGCCGGGGATGGCGGAACGGGCGGTCGAGAGGGGCGCTAACCCCAGCGCGCGAGGATGCTGGTGCAATTCAAGGGACCTCCAAATGCCTTGCGGCAAACATTGACGAAACAGCTGCCTTGCGGTTGGAAGTCCCATGGGGCAGCGGAAGGCGGCATTTAGGGGCGAGGTCCCCCCATGTAAAGTGATTCGAGATACGGATTTGTACGGCGGGGGTGAGATGTGACGATTTTGCGACAGCCTACGTCGGCGGGGGTGCGAGACGCCGCCGCCAAAGTAACCGCTATCCTACCACAAACACCTCTTATTGTTGAAAAAATCAAAGGAGTGCCGGTCGCGTTTAAGGCCGAATCGCTGCAGCCGACCGGCGCGTTCAAGATCCGTGGCGCGTGGCATCGGCTTACCGCTGTCGACGCAGATACGCGGCGAAGCGGCGTCGTGGCGTTCTCGTCGGGCAATCACGCGCAGGGCGTCGCCTGGGCCGCGTGGAAGCTGAACATGCCAGCGATCATCGTCATGCCGGCCGATGCGCCCAAGGTGAAGCTTGAGGCGACGCTGGCGTTGGGCGCCGAAATTGTCCGCTATGACCGCGTGACCGAGAGCCGTGAGGAGATCGCGGCGCAGCTTGCCAGTGCGCGGGGCGCCACCTTGGTGCCGAGTTTCGACGATCCGTGGGTGATCGAAGGGCAGGGAAGTGCTGGCGTCGAAGCGGCCGGCCAGATGCGCGACGCTAAGTTACCGGCGCCCACGCGGGTCGTTGTGCCCTGTGGCGGCGGCGGCCTGGCTGCGGGGATCGCGCTGGCGCTGTCGGATGCGAGTGTGACGGTGGTCGAGCCTGAAGGCTGGGACGACATGGGTCGGAGCTTGGAACTGGGGCGCATCGTACCTGTGGGCGAGAGCGCGCCGGACACTGCCTGCGACGCCTTGCAGACCAAGCTGGTCTCGGCGCTGACCTTCGATGTTCTCGCCCGGCGCGGCGCCGTGGGCATCGCCGTCAGTGAGGCCGAGATACGCCATGCCCAGCGCTGGGCAGCGGCCAAGCTGCGGATCGTGTTGGAGCCCGGCGGAGCGGTGGGACTTGCCGCGCTGCTTGCGGGAAAGGTCGAGGTCCAGCCCGGCTTGCTGGTGATCCTGTCGGGGGGCAATGCCGATCCCGAAGCCTATGCGGCTGTGCTAGGGGACAGGCCATGAAAGCAACTCCGATGGGCGCCGTGCTGGCCAATGTGATGAGCGTGCTTACGCGCGGGCTCGGCTATTTCCTCTACGCACTGCTGTTCGCCATTTATCGGCGCGATCTGCGTTTCATCACCTTGTTCGCATGCGTCGCAGTAGTGGCTGGGGTATTCATCTGGTGGCGGTGGTTGATCTGATGCTGGACCCGCAACTGAACCCGTTGCTGCTGAGCGCCGCCGTGATCGCCATGTTCGCTTTGGTATGGGGCGGTATCCGCACGCTACGAAATGATCGCCAGCGCGGCGTGCTGATGCTGGTCGCCGCGCTGGTGCTGCTGGGGAATCTGCTGATCTGGTCGGTCTAGCCTCCCCTTAAAAGGGGAGGCGCAGCCGCGTCACTTGATTGGCGAGTTCGGGTCGAGCCGCATGTCGAGATACTTGTCCACCGAGCCCATCAACTGCGGCATCTCATGTTCGAAGAAATGGTTCGCGGCTGGGATGGTGTCGTGATGGATGGTGATGTGCTTCTGGGTACGCAGCTTGTCGACCAGCTTCTGCACCGCGCCGGGCGTTACGACTTCGTCATTCTCGCCCTGGATGATGATGCCTGAGGACGGGCAGGGGGCAAGGAAGGTGAAGTCGAACATGTTGGCCGGCGGCGCGATCGAGATGAAGCCGCGAATCTCAGGCCGCCGCATCAGCAGCTGCATGCCGATCCACGCGCCGAAGCCGAAGCCGGCGACCCAGGTCGTCTGGGCTTCGGGATGGAAGCTCTGCACCCAGTCGAGCGCGCTTGCCGCATCCGACAATTCGCCGATGCCGTTATCGAAGGTGCCCTGGCTCTTGCCTACCCCGCGGAAATTGAAGCGAAGTGTCGCGAAGCCGCGGCGCTGAAACGTCTTGTACAGCTCCTGCACGATGCGGTTGTTCATCGTGCCGCCGGCATTGGGATGAGGGTGGAGGATCATCGCCACAGGCGCACGCGGACGCGGGGCAGGAGCGAAACGGCCTTCGAGGCGACCTTCAGGGCCGGGGAATATGACTTCGGGCAACGCAGGACCCTTCTGATCTGGAGACGCGCTGTGGAGCGCGGGAATTTGCGCGCTATATAAGCGCCGCGCCCCTTTTCGCAAATGGAACGAGACTTGTCCGACCGCATCTATCTGGATCATGCCGCGACCACGCCGATGCTGCAGGAGGCGATCGCCGCCGTACAGGACGGCATGGCGGCCTGGGCGAACCCGTCCTCCCCCCATGCGGCAGGCCGGGCAGCGCGTGCCCAGTTGGAGGGTGCACGTTCCCGGATCGCCGCCGCCTATGGCTGGGCGCATGAACTGGTGCTCACCAGCGGCGCCAGCGAGGCGCTCCACCTGGCGCTCGCCCGATCGGTTGCCGAGCGCCGCCTGATCACCGCCGTCGAGCATGATGCTGTGCTGCGCTGTTCTGAAGGGGCGGGCGTGCTTCCGGTCGATGCCGGCGGTCTGCTCCGCCTGGACGCGCTACGCGCGGCTTTGGCCCGGGACGGGAGAACGCTTGTTTGCATCCAGTGGGCGAATAGCGAGACCGGCGTGCGCCAACCGATCGAGGCCGTGGCGCATATCGTCCACGAAGCCGGCGGGCTCCTGCTCGTCGACGCCGCGCAGATGCCGGCCCGCGCCGATGCCGCGGTGTTGCGTCACGCCGATCTGGTCGCGGTTTCGGCGCACAAGCGCGGCGGGCCGCCGGGTATTGGCGCGCTGCTGGTGCGCGACTTCGCGGCACTGATGCCGAGCGGGGGTCAAGAAAAGGGATATCGTTCCGGCACCGAAAACTTGCCCGGAGCACTCGGCTATGCCGCCGCGCTTGAGGTTCCTGAAGACCTTGCCCATCTTACGGGCCTGCGGCGGCAGCTCGAAGACCGGATTCTCTCGAAAGGTGGCGAGATCGTGGGGGCGAAAAGTCCCCGTAGCCCGCTGATCGGCGCCTATCGGATGCCCGGCGTTTCCGCCGCCGCCCAGTTGATCCGCTTCGACTTGGCTGGAATCGCAGTGTCCGCTGGCAGCGCCTGCTCGTCGGGGAGCATGCGCCCCAGCCATGTGCTGAGCGCGATGGGCTGGTCCGAGCCCGAGCTGCGCGAAGTGATCCGAGTAAGCTTTGGCCGCTCCACCGATGCGATCGAGGTGGACCGCTTTGCCGACCTGTGGAGCGGAATCGCCGCCGAAGCGGGGGCGCGCGCCGCATGATCTATCTCGATTACCAGGCGACGACGCCGCTGGCACCCGAGGCTTTGCACGCCATGCTTCCATGGCTGGAGAAGAGCCACGCCAACCCCCATTCGCCGCATGCACCCGGCCGTGCTGCGAGAGCCGCTATCGAGGTCGCGCGTCAGCAAGTGGCGGCGCTGTTGCCCGCCGAGGGTACACTCAGCTTCACCAGCGGCGCCACCGAAGCGCTCAATTGGGCGATCAAAGGTAGCATGGGCCCGATCGTCACGCTGGCGACCGAACATGCTGCCGTGCTCGACACTGTCGCCGCCGAGGCGCGCCGTGGCCGGGAAGTCACCGTGCTTCCGGTGAAGCCCGACGGCCTGGTGGACCTAGACGCCGCCCGCGCCGCGATCCTACCCGGAACCGGGCTGGTCGCCGCAATGCTGGTGAACAACGAGATCGGCGTCGTTCAGCCGATCGCCGAGTTAGCCTACCTGGCGCATGCTGCTGGCGCGCTGATGCTGTGCGACGCCGTCCAGGGTTATGGCCGCGTCGCGGTTCCCGCCACCTGCGACCTTGTCGCGATCTCGGCGCACAAGGTGCATGGCCCCAAGGGGGTCGGCGCGCTGTGGATGCGTCACGGCGTGACGTTGGAGCCGCTGATGCACGGCGGCGGCCAGGAAGCGGCAGGCCGATCAGGCACGCTCTCGCCGGCGCTGTGTGCGGGCTTCGGCGCCGCGGCCAAGGCGGCTGCAGACCGACAGGATGCAGACCGGGCGCATGTCGAAGCGTTGTTTGCTGCTGCACGCGAGCAGATGGCCGGCTGGACGCTGAACGGCGCCATGGACCAGCGCTATCGGGGGAACCTCAATCTGCGCCTGGCCGGCGTGGATGTCGCCCGCCTGATGTCCGACCTGCGGGACATCGCCTTTTCCGCAGGGTCTGCCTGCGCGAGTGGATCGGGGCGCACCAGCCATGTGCTCCGGGGAATCGGCTTCTCGGATGCGGAGGCGCGTTCCAGCATTCGTTTGGGCTTCGGCCGCTACACCACAGCCGAGGAACTGGAGGCCGCTTTGTCCCGTATCGATGCCGCCGCTCGGGCGCAGCGGATCGCCGCATGATCCAGATTCATTTCGTCAGCGCCGATGGCGGTCGGACCCAGACCGCCCAGGCAGCCGAGGGCGACCGTCTGCTGGACGTGGCGCAGAATACCGGACAGCCGCTGGAGGGAACCTGCGAAGGACAGATGGCGTGTTCGACCTGCCACGTGATCGTCGCACCTAAGGATTTCGCCCGCCTCGCTCCCGCCAGCGAAGAGGAGGAGGACATGCTTGATCTAGCTATGGGCGCGGCCCGCACTAGTCGGCTTGCCTGTCAAATCGTGCTGAACGCAGGGTTGGACGGCCTCACCGTCAAGATGCCGGGCGCCCACCGCGACATGCAGGGCCGCTGAAGCCCCTTGCCTGGCGCGCCAGCTTCGCCCATATGCGCCGCGGGAGTCGGGCGGACGGTACCGTCGCCAACCCGGTCAGGTCCGGAAGGAAGCAGCCGCAACGATTTCGTCCCGGGTCGTTCCGGCTCCCACCTCAGCGCCTTTAATTCGGCCTCGATTGGATGCGCAGTCTGATCGCTGCATCTGCGCTGATGCTTCGACAAACCGGACTGCCACGCCTACATAGGCCGCAATGTCCGAATCCCTTCTTGGCCTCGACGAACCGCCTCAGCCTCGCCAGGAGGCGTACCGCGTTCTTGCGCGCAAATACCGGCCGCAGACCTTCAGCCAGCTCATCGGCCAGGACGCGATGGTCCAGACTCTGGGCAATGCGATCAAGCGCGGCCGGCTGGCGCATGCGTTCCTGCTGACCGGCGTCCGCGGGGTCGGCAAGACCTCAACCGCGCGGCTGATCGCCAAGGGGCTGAACTGCGTCGGGTCGGACGGCCAAGGTGGGCCGACGATCGACCCGTGCGGCATGTGCGAACCCTGCCGCGCCATCGCCGAGGGCCGCCATATCGACGTGATCGAAATGGACGCCGCCTCGCACACCGGCATCGACGATATCCGCGAGATCATCGAGGCATCTCGATATTCGGCGGTGTCGGCGCGCTACAAGATCTACATCATCGACGAAGTGCACATGCTTTCAAAGGCCGCGTTCAACGGCCTGTTGAAGACGCTCGAAGAGCCCCCCGCGCATGTGAAGTTCCTGTTCGCGACGACCGAAGTGAACAAAGTGCCGGTCACGGTGCTGTCGCGTTGCCAACGCTTCGACTTGCGCCGCATCCCCGCCGAAACGCTTGCCGAGCACTTCTCGCGCGTGGTTGCCGCCGAGCAGGTCGAGGCCGAGCCTGAAGCGCTGGCGTTGATCGCGCGCGCGGCGGAGGGTTCAGCGCGTGACGGGTTGTCGATCCTCGACCAGGCGATCGCCCATGCGGGGCTGGAGGGGGAGGGCGTACGCACCGACGCGGTGCGCCAGATGCTGGGCCTCTCCGACCGTGGTGCGATGCGAGCATTGTTCGGGTTGCTGCTCGAAGGAGACGCGCGCGGCGCATTGGCTGCGCTACGTGGCCAATATGATCTGGGCGTCGACCCGCAGGCGGTGCTGAAGACGCTGCTGGAGACGGTGCACGGCGTTACGCTTGCCAAGCTCAACAGCACGCCCGCCGCGGCGCAGTCAGCGGAGGAACTGGGGTCGCTGCACGACTGGGCCGGGGCCCTGTCGTTCCCGGCTTTGCACCGCCTGTGGCAATTGCTTCTGCGTGGCCATGACGAAGTGGCCAAGGCGGCGCTGCCCATCGAAGCGTGCGAAATGGCGCTCCTGCGCGTGATCCATGCCTCGCAGATGCCTGATCCCGGCGAACTCGCGCGGCAGATCGCTGCCGGTGCGATCACGGCGCCCGCGCCCGTAGCCCCGCAGCCAAGTGCCCCCGACCCGGCTCTCCCGGCGAGCATGGCCGCGCTTGCCGCGCATCTTGAAGCGAACAAGCGCTATCAGCTGGCGCAGCAAGTGCGCGATTATCTGCGCCCGTCGAAGTTCGACGGTCCCGACGTCGAGTTCGGCGCGGCGCGATCGTTGCCGATCGACTTCTTGAAGGAGCTTGGTGCGGCGTTGCGCGATACGACCGGTACCAATTGGCGGCTGCGCTGCGTTGAAGGCGTGACTGCCTTGACGCTGCGCGAAGAGCAGGCCGCGAACGAGGAAGCCGAGCGCAATGCCGTGCTGAACTCGCCACTGGTCCGGGCTGCGCGTGAAGCCTTTCCCGAAGCCGAGCTTGTCGGCTGGAGCAATCAACGGAGTACCTACGGATGAAGAGCCTAGAAGACATCATGGCCATGGCGCAAAACGTCCAGGCCGAGCTTAGCAAGGCGCAGGAGAACCTGGACACGATCGAAGTCGAAGGTGCGTCCGGCGGCGGCTTGGTCAAGGTTCGAGCATCGGCAAAGGGCCGCATCATCGGCATCCACATTGATGATTCGCTGCTCAACCCGTCGGAGAAGGGCATGCTGGAGGATCTGCTTGCCGCAGCCTTCAACGATGCACGTGCAAAGGCCGACGCGCAGTCACATGAAGCGATGAGCAAGATGACCAGCGGCCTTCCACTGCCGCCGGGCTTCAAGCTGCCGTTCTGATCTGCATCAGGAACCATCCTCCTCTTTCCTCAGTTCACGCCTGCAAGGTTACAGAGGAGAAAGTTCATGGTTGATCGTATCGTTGAGCGTACCGACGGCGTCACTGCGGAGCGGGTAACGGAAACCAACACCGGCGGCACCGTGGTGGTCGAGCGTCGCGGCAGCGGCGCAGGTCTGCTGATCGGGCTCGCGGTGTTGATCCTGGTGGTGGTCGGGGCGCTGTACCTGATCAACCAGAACAACCGTGAAGCGGTGAAGACCGATGCGATCACCGGTGCTGCCGAAAGCGTCAGCGATGCCGCTAAGGATGTCGGCGACGCGGCCAAGGACGCCACCAAGCCGAACTGATGATCAGCCCGCCGTCCCCGTTATCGGCTGCGGCGGGCTTCTCTCATCGCACGCAGGCATCCAGTCCGTCATTGCGGACGACCCCGATCCTTGCGGTGATGGCATTGCCGTAGCGGCGGGTATAACCGCGGGGGGCAATGCCGGCGCGCTTCTTGGGGAGCGGCAGTACGGCGGCGATCTGTGCGGCTTCGCGCGCACTCATTCGTGAAGCATCGTGCTTGAAATAGCGCAGCGAGCCGGCATTCACGCCATAGGTTCCGATGCCCGTTTCCGCGACATTAAGATACACCTCCATGATCCGGCGCTTGCCCCAGAGGTTCTCGATGAGGAAGGTAAACCACGCTTCCAGTCCCTTTCGGGCATAGCCACCGCCCTGCCATAGGAAGACGTTCTTCGCCGTCTGCTGGCTGATCGTCGATCCTCCACGGATCCGCCCGCCATTCTGGTTGCGGCGATAGGCTGCCTGGATCGCAGCGAAGTCGAAGCCCTGATGCTGGCAGAAGCGGGCATCCTCCGCAGCGATCACTGCGCGCGGCATGGTCCGGTCGATCTGTTCGATCGGCATCCAGCGTTTGTTGACCCGGTGGCCTTGGACGACATCGCCGAGCATCGTCAGGGTGATCGGCGGATTGAC
The DNA here is from genome assembly GCF_014199255.1 of Sphingomonas xinjiangensis. Taxonomy (GTDB): domain Bacteria; phylum Pseudomonadota; class Alphaproteobacteria; order Sphingomonadales; family Sphingomonadaceae; genus Sphingomonas; species Sphingomonas xinjiangensis. Next base: position 80,284 of record NZ_JACIJF010000001.1, read on the forward strand.
GAAGCGGAACAGCGCGACCAGCAGCAGCGAGCCCAACAGGAAGATCAGCGCCAGCATGGCCAGCATCTTGGCGACGCGGAAAAGCAGGGGCCGACGCGTCTTTTGGCGCTTCGCACCCTTGCGCGATGTGCTTGCACCTTTGTTCGCGTCGCTTCGCCGGTCAGTCATGCCGGACGCTTGCCGCATCGGGGCAGATCCTACAAGGCGCAGGCGCGATCTCGCCGTGTCCGATATGCTCGTCTAGCGCGGGGGGCCGGCCAGTTCGACGTCCTTGCCGCTGAACACCAGCGCCGCCATGGCCGCTGCCGCGATCAGCGCGCCGACCGCCAGCCATAGACCATAATGCCAGTTCACGCTGATCATCGCCGCCGCGGTGTGTTCCAGGCCACTGGCCTCACCGCCTCGGCCCCTGGACGCCTGCTCCAGCAACGCCGCCTTGGAATAGCGCGAGGTGCCCAGCCAGATAAACGCCAGAGCGGCGGCACTGCTACCGAGTGACAGCGCGGCGGTGATCTTGCTTCGGCGGAGGAACACCACCAGCAGGCCGACCGCGACCATGGCCAGCGCGATCACCAGCCACAGATTCCAGTCGCTCGTCGTGGGCACCCTGCTGCTTGGAAGATCGGAAGTGAACCTGCCGAAGGTCAGCCCGAAGCCGGTCGCCGACACCAATCGGTTGCTGGAGCAGGAGACGCTCATCCACGGCAAAAGGAATGTCAGCAGTGCAACAGCCTTGGGTATCTTGATCCAACGCCACATAAAAATGCCCCCCGGCTGAGACCGAGGGGCACCCTTATTCAGGCCGCCAAGACCTGTCCACAAAGACCGTGAAGCGATCAGTGTGCGACGAGCAGACGCTTCTCACCAGCGAGCCGCATCATCGCCTTTTGCAGCTTCTCGAAGGCGCGAACCTCGATCTGGCGAACACGTTCGCGCGACACGCCATACACCTGGCTCAATTCCTCGAGTGTTTTGGGGTCGTCGGTGAGACGTCGCTCGGTCAGGATGTGCTTTTCGCGTTCGTTGAGATCGTCGAGCGCTTCCTGAAGCATGGTGTGGCGGACATCGGCTTCCTGCGCCTCGGCAACCGCTTCGTCCTGAAGCTGACCCTCGTCCTGAAGCCAATCCTGCCACTGCCCTTCGCTGTCCTCCCGCATCGGCACGTTGAGCGACGTGTCGCCACCCATTGCCATGCGGCGGTTCATCGACGTGACCTCTTCCTCGGTCACCCCCAGATCGGTGGCGATCTTGGCAAGGTGCTCGGGGCTGAGATCGCCATCCTCGAACGCATCGAGCTTGGCCTTCATCCGGCGTAGGTTGAAGAACAGCTTCTTCTGCGCGGCGGTGGTGCCCATCTTCACGAGCGACCAGGAGCGCAGGATGAATTCCTGGATCGAAGCGCGGATCCACCACATCGCATAGGTGGCAAGGCGGAAGCCCCGATCGGGCTCGAACTTCTTCACGCCCTGCATCAGACCGATATTGCCTTCCGAGATCAGCTCGGACACGGGCAGGCCATAGCCGCGATAGCCCATCGCGATCTTCGCCACGAGCCGCAGGTGCGAAGTGACCAACTGTGCCGCCGCGTCGGTGTCGCCATGCTCCTGGAAGCGCTTGGCGAGCATGTACTCCTTTTCGGGGCTCAGGATCGGAAATTTCTTGATCTCGGCCAGGTAGCGATTGAGGCTCGCCTCACCGCCGAGAGCGGGGATCGTCGCTGGGACGTTGCTGCCGCTAGCCATGATCACATTCTCCCTTCAATCAGACCAACAGCTTTCAAAGCTGGTGGTCCAGAAACTCATACGATGAGTTTGTTGAACAGTTCCTGCATGTCAGCAGGCATTTCGCTTTCGAACGCCAAAGCGTGGCTTTTCACCGGGTGGATGAACCCCAGAAGCGCCGCGTGCAAGGCCTGACGCTGGAAACCGAGTGTTGCCAGAACGCCGCGATGCGCGGTTCGGGTGCTTCCATAAACCGGATCGCCGAGCAGCGGATGGCCGATCGAAGTCATGTGCACACGCACTTGATGGGTTCTTCCGGTCTCAAGTCGGCATTCGACCAGAGCTGCTTCCCGAAGTTGGTGAAGGTGCCGCCAATGGGTGGTGGCGTGCTTGCCTTGCCCCGAGGGGACGACGGCCATCTTCTTGCGGTTTGTCGACGAGCGGGCGAGGTTGGCGTGGACGGTTCCGCCCGAAGTTGACGGACGCCCCGCAACGATGGCCTTGTAGCGGCGGTCGATCGAGTGGACCTTGAACTGGCGCGCGAGACCTTCATGCGCCCGGTCGGTCTTCGCCGCCACCATCAGCCCCGACGTATCCTTGTCGATGCGGTGGACAATGCCCGGCCGCGCGACGCCGCCGATGCCCGACAATTGCCCGGCACAGTGGTGGAGCAGGGCGTTGACCAACGTACCGTCGAGATTGCCGGCGGCGGGGTGGACGACCAGCCCGGCCTGCTTGTCGATGACGATGAGATGTTCGTCCTCGAACACCACGTTCAAGGCGATGTCCTGCGCTTCGTTGTGCGCAGGCTCAGGCTCAGGCACCGCAACGCTGAACAGCGCGCCTGCCGCAGCCTTGCGCGCCGGATCGCGGGCGAGGCCGTCGGGGCCGGTCACCGCGCCCGAGGAGATCAGCACCTTCAGCCGTTCACGCGACAGGATCGGCACCGCCTCGGCAAGTGCGCGGTCGAGCCGCCAGCCATGCGCGCCCTCTGAAATGCGCGCCTCGATGATGGAAACCCCCCGGTTCATTGTGTAAACAAGATGGTAATGCGGTGTTGGATTTCAAGAACGGTGCTGGAGGCAATCCGGCGGGAATCCGCGATCGTTGCGCCTGAGGAAGGGTGCGGGCTGCTGTTCGGCGACGCCGACGCGATACTTGGCTGGACGCCCGCGCGCAACGTCGCGGCCGAGCCCGAGCGCCGGTTCGAGATCGATCCGGCAGCGCTGTTCGCGGCGATCCGCGCGGAGCGGGCAGGGGGCCAGCCACTCGCTGGATATTGGCATTCGCACCCGAGCGGCGATCCGACACCGTCGCGAACCGATGCGGCGATGGCGGCGCCCGACGGCAAGCTGTGGCTGATCCTGGGCGGCGAGTTCCGGCTGTGGCGCGCCGGCACATCGGGACTGCACGGGCGCTTCGCGGAAGTGGGCATCGAAATCGGCTGAACCGCCCCGCAACCGCTGGAACGTTCCGCAGCCGCAACACGTTAGCATTGCTCCTTTCCCTACATGGAGCGCTTTACCATGCTTTGGACTCTCGCGATCATCCTGCTCGTGCTCTGGGCACTGGGCTTTCTGGCTTTCCACGTCACCAGCGGCCTGATCCACATCCTGCTGGTGGTCGCGCTGATCGTCGGCCTGATCCAGCTCTTCACCGGCCGCCGCGCGGTATAACATGACCATGGCGTCCCCAGTGCGCGCTGCTTGCAGCTTGGGCCTCGCTGGGCCAAAGAAGCCGCTGGGGACAGCCGGAGCCGAAATCCTTTGAATATCAGCGCAACCGATTTCGCCAGCCTGCTTTGCTCAAGGCTGTGCCACGACCTGCTGAGCCCGGTCGGCGCGCTCAACAACGGCCTGGAACTGCTCGCCGACGAGCATGATCCGGAGATGCGCGCGCGCTGCCTGGAACTGCTCAGCGAAAGCGCGAAAGCGTCGGCCAACAAGCTGAAATTCTTTCGCCTGGCGTTCGGCGCCGCGGGCGGCTTTGGCGAGACCGTCGACACGCGCGAGGCGCATGCGGCTATCGAAGGGCTGTTCGGCGACAATCACCGCGTCAAGATCGGTTGGATGATCGAAGATCCGGTGCTGCCCAAGCACGCCATCAAGGTGCTGCTGAACCTGGCACTGATCGGCGGCGACGCGCTGATCCGCGGCGGGCAGCTGGATATCGGCGCCGAGATTGCCGACGACCATATGGAAATCGTGGTGCGCGCGGACGGCCCGCGCATCGTGCTCGATCCCGAACTGCGCTCAGCGCTCGCCGGCGGCAGTGCCGATCTGCCGATCACGCCGCGCGCCGCCGCGGCCTACCTTGCCCATGCGCTGGTGACGCAAGGCGAGGGCGTGCTGCAAGTGAGCCCTCCGGAGTCCGACGTGCTGCTGTTCGGCGCGAGTTTCCGCGTCAGCTGATCCGTCCCGCCGGTGCGAACCGATAGCGGCGCGCGCCGCAGGGAGCGTGCGGTCGACAAGCCGATTTCTGCCGGATCGTGAAACCGTGTTGATCTAAATCGAGATCGGCAACTATAAGCTATCAGCGGCATTCGTCTGATATGCCTAGCTATTCCTTTCACCTGCAAACCGCGCGCTCCACTCAGTTGATGCAGGGGAGTGGACGTGATTTCCCCGACCTCCGGTCAGCACTTGCCGAGGCTCAGCGCGCCGCCCGGTCGCTGATCCACAAGCAGGTGCGCCGCGCGCCCTGTGCGTTGCACGGCAGCCTGGACATTCGCGACGAGCGCGGATCGGCGGTCGCGCGCATCCTGCTTGCCGAGGTGGCACGGCAAATCTCGTGAAGGATGGAGTAGGACACACTCCCATGCCGGCATCGCAGCCCGCCGAGCCGCCAGTTCCGGAAGACCGGGCATTTCCCGGGACCATTCGCCTGCATGTCGATGCGCGCGATGTGCTGCGCCGCATCTTCAAGGTACGCGAGATCATTCCAATCGAGCAGCCAGGACAGCTGGTGTTGCTGTTTCCCGAGTGGCTGCCCGGCTACCATGCGCCACAGGCGCCGATCGAATTGTTCGCCGGCCTGAAGATCCAGGGCGCGGGGCGCGATCTCGCCTGGAAGCGGCATCCGACGCAGGTGCATGCATTCTATGTCGATGTTCCTGAAGGCGTGCGGGAGATCGAGGCCGAGTTCCAGTTCCTGTCTCCCACCGATCCGGCGCAGGGCCGCGTGGTCGTCGGCCCCACGCTGTTGAGCCTGCAATGGAACGCCGTGCTGCTGTATCCGGCGGGATATTTCGCGCGGCAGATCGCAGTGGAAGCCACGCTGACCCTGCCGGACGAATGGCAGGCGGCTTGTGCGCTGAAGGAGGCCGCACGGGAGGCGGCGACGATCACGTTCGAAACGGTGCCGCTCGACGTCCTGGTGGACTCCCCGGTGTTCGCCGGCCGGTATTTCCAACGCCTCGCCCTGGACGAGCGCGCCGAGGTGCACCTGAACATCGTCGCGGACAGCCCCGAATTGCTGGCGGTAACGCCGGACAAGATCGCGCCCCACCGCGCGCTGATCGCGCAGACCGACGCGCTGTTCGGTACCCGCCACTTCGATCGCTATGAAGTGTTGCTCGCGCTCAGCGAAGAGATCGGCAGCATCGGCGTGGAGCATCACCGGTCGTGCGAGGCCGTGACGGTGAAGAACTATTTCAGCGACTGGGACGCGACCTTTTCCCGGCGCGACACCGTGCCGCACGAATTCGTGCACAGCTGGAACGGCAAATATCGCCGCGGTGCCGATTCCTGGACGCCCAGTTTCGACCAGCCGATCCGCAACAGCCTGATGTGGGTGTATGAAGGGCAGACCCAATATTGGGACCGAGTGCTTTGCGCGCGGTCCGGATTGTGGACGGCGGAACAGGCGATGCAGGCCATCGCGCTGACCGCCGCCACGCAGGAGGTTCGTGCGGGAAGCCGGTGGCGGCCGATGAGCGATACGACCCGTGACCCGATCATCGCCGCGCGCGCCGCGCTGCCCTGGGCGAGTTGGCAGCGCAGCGAAGATTATTATGCCGAAGGGTCGCTGGTGTGGCTGGACGTGGATACGCGGATCCGCGAACTTTCCGGCGAGGCACGCTCGCTGGACGATTTCGCGCAGCGTTTCTTCGGAACGGGAGAGGCGGGGGATTGGACCACCAACACCTATGACTTCGAGGAAGTCATCACGTGCTTGAACGATCTGGCGCCCTTCGATTGGCGCGCGTTCTTCCTGGACAAGATTGAAGGCAAGCATGAGGGCGCGCCGCTTGCGGGCATCGAGCGCGGCGGATTCCGCCTGACCTATCGCAGCGCCCCGAGCGCCTATTGGGCGAACACGGAGAAAGTCGCCGAGAACGTGAACCTGATGTTCTCACTGGGCCTGATCGCCAGTGAGACTGGCAATGTGCAGGAAGTGTTGTGGGAAGGTCCGGCGTTCGACGCCGGACTGACCACGGGCACCACGCTGCTGGCAGTCAATGGAGACGCCTATTCCGCCGAAGCGCTGAAGCGGGCGGTTGCGGCAGCAGCGAGTGGCGAGGGGCTGTCGCTGCGCGTTCGTGCCGGCAAGCAGGAGCGCGAGGCCGACATCCGCTACACGGGCGGACATCGCTATCCGCACCTGGAGCCGGTCGAGGGCGCACGCCCGAGGCTGTTGGAGATATTGGCGCCGCGTTCATGATCTGAAGCGATGGCGCGACGCGTGAAAGAATAAACATAGATAGACGCGCGGCGTGGACCAGGCATGATACCGCTTTGGCATGTTAGCCAAACGTATCTTCGACTATATCGAGGGGCGAAAGCCCAATGCATTGTGCGATAGTTGCATAGCTGTTGAGGTGCGCAGCTCAACCTCTGCCGTGTCCCAGGTGACTTCGGTGCTTGGCCTGACCAATGACTTCACACGGGTTCCGGCGAACTGCCCGGCTTGTGGCGAGCAGCGGCCGCTTATCAAGGCGGGCGGCACCGAGTAGCGCGGGTGGCCCGCATTTGGCCAGGCATCACAGCGGGCGCGCGGATAACGCGGAATTAACCCTCGAGCCCGCATGAGGGCCGGTGCAAATTTGCCACCGGGGCCCCATGGACGACCTGCTTCAGGAATTCATTGCCGAAACGCGCGAAACGCTGGAGGCGTTGTCGGGTGAGATCGTCGCCTGGGAGGCGCATCCGGAGGATAGCGCCCGGTTGGATGCGATCTTCCGCTTCGTCCACACGGTGAAGGGGAGCTGCGGCTTTCTAGACCTGCCGCGGCTGGGGCGGCTGAGCCATGCCGCCGAAGATGTGCTGGCGCAGGTCCGCGCAGGTGACCGCGCGCCCGACCGCGCGCTGGTGAACGCCGTGCTGTCGGTGGTGGACCGGATCGGCGAACTGGTCGAGGCGATCGAATCGGGCGCAAGCCTGGAGGCCAATGGCGACGAATTGCTGATCGCGGCGCTTGCCGAGGGCACGCAGGAAGTGGCGCAGGCGAGCGGTCCGGCTGCCCAGCGCAGCGCGGCGCGTAGTGTACGGCTGAACGTCGACCTGCTCGACCGGATGATGTCGGGCATGTCCGACATGGTGCTGGCGCGCAACGAGCTCGCGCGCCGGCTGCGCAACGGTGACATCGATCCCGCGATCGAGGCCGCGCTGGAGCGGCTGTCGATGACCGTCGGCGAGATGCGGGACACGGTCACGCGCACCCGCATGCAGAAGATCGACGCGCTGTTCTCCGCGCTGCCGCGCATGGTGCGCGACACTGCGGCCGGGCTGAGCAAGTCAGTGATGCTGCACATCGACGGGTCGGACGTCGAACTCGACCGCGAGATGATCGAAGTGATGCGCGACCCGCTGGTCCACATCATCCGCAACTCGATCGACCACGGCATCGAGGCGCCGCAGCAGCGCCGTGCCGCGGGCAAGCGCGAGAACGGGCGGCTGAGCGTCTCGGCGCGCCAATCGGGCAACCAGATCATCGTCGAGATCGCCGATGACGGGCGGGGCATCGACACCGAAAAGCTGATTGCCAAGCTGGTGGCGAGCGGACGCGACGAGCAGCAGCTGCGGCGCGTGTCCGACCGCGCCAAGCTGGGGCTGATCTTCGAGCCGGGACTGTCGAGCAAGGACGAAGTCACCGAGGTATCGGGGCGCGGCGTCGGCATGGACGTGGTGCGTGCGGCCATCGAGCAGATCGGCGGCCGCATCGAACTGGACAGCGTTGCCGGCAAGGGGCTGCGCATCACCATCCATGTGCCACTGACGCTGTCGATCATCTCGGCCATCGTCGTGGGCGTGGGCAGCCAGCGCTTCGCGATCTCACGCCAGGCGATCGAGGAGATCGTGACCGAGCGGAGCGACGCGATCCGCATCGACACGCTGGGCAGCACGCGCATTGCCACCGTGCGCGACCGACGGATGCCGCTGGTCGATCTTTCCGGGTTGCTGGGCATCGAGCAGGGGCAGAGCGATGGCGGGCGGATGCTGGCGATCGTGAGCGTGAGCGATGGCAGCTATGCGCTGGCCGTCGACACGGTGCTGGACAATGAGGAACTGGTGGTGAAGCCCGCCTCGCCCGCGGTGATGTCGACCGGGGTGTATGCCGGGCAGACGCTGCCCGACAGCGGGCTGCCGATGCTGATGCTGGATTGCGCGGGCATGGCGCACGTCGCCGGACTGGATTTCAGCCGCGAGGCCGTCGAGGCGTTCGAGGAAGAAGCGCAGGCGGTGGAGCCGAGCGGATTGCCGGCGCTGTTGTTCGTCGACCTGGACGGCGCCCGGCGCGCGGTGCCGCTGGCGGCGGTGGACCGCGTGGAGCAGGTCGACGGAATGGCGGTGCGCTATGCCGCGGGCCGGTTCCGGGTGACCATCGACGGGCGAATACTGCCGCTTGCCGCACAAGGCGCACTGGATGGCCGCGAGCGGCTGAGCGTGCTGCGGCTCAAGGATGGCGACAACGAAGTGAGCTACGCCATCGACGAGGCGCTGGATATCATCCTGTTGCCTGAAGACATGGTGCCGGCACGCGAGCCCGGGCCGGTAGCGGGCCTGGCGCTGGTCGAGGGCGAGCAGATCGAGCTGCTCGATATCCTCTGGGTGTTCGACGAGCATGCCGATCGTGGCGGGAATGACGGGGCGGACGCGCCCTTGTGCCTGATCGCGGGGGATAGCGACGGATGGATGACCTCGTTCGTGCGGCCGTTGCTGGAGACGGCGGGCTACCGCGTCGTCACGGCGCTGGCGCCTGGCGAAGCGCCGGCGGTGGTATTGACGCCCGAAGAGGGGGCGCCGGCAGAAACAGCCAAGGCGCCGCTGGTGCGGCTGCGCCGGCGCCGCGCGGCGTCTGGAGCGAATGACGACAGTGTCTATCGGTACGACCGTGCCGGCCTGCTCTGCGCGATGGAGGCCCGCATGGCGGGCGGAAGGCTTAACTGATGTCGAACCTGTACCTGATCGCCCATATCGCCGGGCGGGTCGTCGCGATCGATTCCGACCAAGTGGAATCGGTGGTGGACATCGGCGAAGTGACTGCGGTGCCGCGCGCGTCGCGCCATGTCCGTGGGCTGGCGGCGCTGCGCAGCCGCGTGGTGACGGTGGTCGATACCCAGTCGGCGCTGGGCCATGCGGAACGATCCTCGGGAAGCCGGGCGGTCATCACGCAGGTGGAGGGGCATCATTACGCGCTGCTGGTCGACCAGCTGGACGATGTCGCGCCGTTCGAGCTGCGGCCACTTGGCGGCGGCGTGGCGCTGGACGCGGCGTGGCGCGCTGCGGGCCGGGGCATCGTCGAGCGCGACGGGGAGCCGATCCTGGCGATCGACCTTGCCGCGCTGGTGCCCGGCCAGGCGAGCACGCACTGAAGTTTTTTGCGGCGCAACCGGCGCTTACCCGGCCACTGCCGCTATGATTAGATGATACACCTGTAAACCGGGGAACAGGGAAACATGAAGACTTGTCTCGTCGTCGATGACTCCAAGGTTATACGCAAGGTCGCGCGGCACATCCTCGAGACGCTGAACTTCGAGGTGCGCGAGGCCGGCGACGGCCGCGAGGCGCTGGATGCGTGCCTCGATACGCCGCCCGACGTGATCCTGCTCGACTGGAACATGCCGGTGATGAGCGGCATGGATTTTCTGCGCGCGCTCAAGGACTCCGACATCGCGCAGCGGCCCAAGGTGGTGTTCTGCACCACCGAGAACGGCATGGCCTATATCCGCGCCGCCATCGAAGCGGGTGCCGACGAATATGTGATGAAGCCGTTCGATCGCGAGACGCTGGAAAGCAAGCTTCAGATCGTCGGCGTCGCCTGATCCGGCCGAAGCGAGCCTGAGGTGGCGTTCAGTCCCCGCCTGGCCAAGGGGCAGAAGCCGGGCGGTTCCCTGGGGCCTGCCCAGGTGCTGATCGTCGACGATTCGCTGGTGGCGCGTTCGGTGCTGGGCCGCATGGTGGCGGGCACCGGACGGTTCGAAGTCGCCGCAGCGCTGAGCAATGTTCCGGCCGCGCTGGATTTCCTCAAGGCGAACCGCGTCGACGTGATCCTGCTCGACATAGAAATGCCCGGCATCGACGGACTGACCGCGCTGCCCGACATGCTACAGGCAGGTGGCAGCGCCAAGGTGCTGATCGTGTCGTCTTCCGCCGACGAGGGCGCTGCAGCTTCGGTGCAGGCGCTGGCGCTGGGTGCTGCCGACACGCTGGTGAAGCCGGGTATCGGCGCGTTCGGCGGGCGCTTTGCCGAAGTGCTGAGCGAGCGGCTGACTCGGTTGCTGGGCGGACAGGCCGATCTCGCCCCGCATGGCGGCCGCAGCTTCGGACCATTGCCGACGCCAGCCGGCTTCGACATTGTGGCGATCGGCGCTTCCACTGGCGGCATTCATGCGCTCGGCCAGCTCTTGCGTGGCATTCCGCAGGATTTCCGCGTGCCCATCCTGGTGACCCAACACCTCCCGATATCGTTCATGAGCTATTTCGCCGCGCAGCTGGCGGTGCTTGGCGGTCGCCCCTGCGATGTGGCGACGGACCGGATGCGCGTCCGCCCGGGGCGGATCGTCATCGCGCCGGGCGATGCCCATATGCGCGTGACGCGCGTGGGAGACGGCGTGGCGATCCGGCTGACCAACGAGAGGGCGCCCAGTGGCTGCATGCCCTCGGTCGACCCGATGTTCGAGACGGTAGCCGAGGTGTTCGGCGCGCGGGCGCTGGGCGTGGTCCTGAGTGGCATGGGCCGCGACGGATCCGAAGGTGCGAAGCTGCTCAGCCAGAGCGGCAGCCGGATATTCGTCCAGGATCGTGAAACGTCGGTGGTGTGGGGCATGCCCGGAGCCGTCGCAAAGGCTGGGCTTGCCACAGCAGTGTTGCCGCCCGAGGAAATCGGGCGATTGATCGCACGCGGGGAGCATTGCGCATGAGAGCGACGCTGACTCCCTCCGCCAGCGGTTCATCGAGCGCGATGAACATGATCGCCGCGCTGCTCGAACAACGTGCCGGACAGCAGATAGCGGCCAACCGGGCCTGGCGGATCGAGACGGCGCTCAAGCCGCTCTTGCGGGTGCGCGGATTAAAGACGCTCGACGAACTGGTGGCGCAGTTGAGCGCATCGCGCACCGGTGAGCTGGGCGACCAGGTTGTCGACGCACTGCTCAACCAGGAGACCAGCTTCTTCCGTGACGCGATGGTCCTCGACACGGTTTCGGAGGCGATACGGGCGATCCAGGCAGCCAATCCAGAGCGCCGGGTGCGGATATGGTCGGCAGGGTGCTCGACGGGCCAGGAGCCGCTGAGCCTGGCTATGCTGCTGACCGAGAAAGGCATGATGCAGGACGCGCTTGCTCCGGAAATCGTCGCGACGGACATATCGCCTGCCGCGCTGAACCGCGCGCGCGCCGGACGTTATTCGCAGTTCGAGATCCAGCGCGGACTGCCAGTCCGCCGCATGGTGACGTGGTTCGAGAGCATCGGAGGCGATTGGGTCGCCAAGCCCGAATTGGTGCGACGCGTCCAGTTTCGCCAGCACAATCTGACAAGCGATTGCGCACCCGCTGGCCGGTTCGACTTGATCCTGTGCCGCAATGTCATGCTGTATTTCTCGCCGACGGTACGGCGCCAGGTGTTCGACATCCTCTCCAGCGCGGTGCGTCCGGGCGGCCTGCTGGTGCTCGGCGCCGGGGAAACGGTGATCGACCTTACCGAGCATTTCAACCCGAGCGAACAGTTCCGCGGCTTCTATGCCGCGGCGGATGGGGCGACGCCCACCTTGACGACTGCCCGCTGATCCTTGCTTGCGGCGTGCCCCGTGGCGGCTCTACCATCGCGCCATGCTTAGCGGTCTTCCCATCGACGAGGCGCCGTCGCCCAATTTCGACGCGCGTTTGCTGCCGGTCACGATGATCGTGCTGCACTATACCGGCATGGAGAGTGGTGCTGCGGCAGTCGCGCGTCTGCGCGATCCCGAAGCCAAGGTGTCCGCCCATTATCTGGTGGAGGAGGACGGATCGATCCTGCGCATGGTCGACGAGGACAAGCGCGCCTGGCACGCCGGGCGATCGCACTGGCGCGGGATCAAGGATGTGAATTCGGCCTCAATCGGCATCGAGATCGTCAACCCGGGCCATGAATTCGGCTATCGCCCGTTCACCGACGCGCAGATGAGCTCGCTCATCCCGCTGGTTGCCGACATAAAGGATCGACACCAGATCACCCGCGGCAATGTCGTTGGCCATTCGGATATCGCCCCTGCCCGCAAACAGGACCCGGGCGAGCTGTTCAACTGGCATGCGCTGGCCCGATTGCGCCTGGCATTGCCGCGCCCGACGAAGAATCTGGTCGATCCGGGCTGGCCGGACGCAGGGTTCATGCTGGCGCTCGAGCGGTTCGGCTATGATGTGAGCGATGCCACGGCGGCGGTGACCGCATTTCAGCGACGCTTTCGCCCCGAGATGATCGACGGCGAGATCGACATGGAATGCCGCTGCCTGTTGCTGGCGCTGCTGTTGCCCAAGCCGCAAGGCGACGACTGAGCGTTCGGGAAGAAGGTTTCGCGCCCCTTAATCATCTTCCGGCATTGTCCTGCCTGTACCATCGCTGTCACGCTCCAGGTTTGAGGGAAGCGGAGAATGACATGTTGGACAATGGAGGGCTGCGGCGGCCGGTAACCCTTGGCCCTGTTCGCGTGCGCCTTACTGGTGTGGTGAAGGGGGAGTCCGACCACAATATCGCGTCGGTGAACGCGCCCACGGTGGCCGAAGCCACCGCTGCACTGCACCGGACGGCGCGCGTAAACGGCGCGGACGCCGTCGTACAAGTCAGTTCGGATCATCGCCGAACGGCATTGGCAACCGGACCTTTATCGGTCGAGACTTTGGTCGAGGTTCAGGCATGGGGCGTGGCGGTCTCGGAGATGCACGAGATGCTGGATACCCAGCCGGCTGGTGGCGACCACGCGCCCCCGACCGGACGCAATGCATGACGCCGTTGTTTCGCGGAGTGGCGGTTTAGGCTTCCATCCTTCGTGCTTCCCGCTATCAGCGCTCCGGTCAGAGGGTTGGGCGGCCGCGTTGGCACCGCAAGGTGTCACCGAGGAAAGTCCGGGCTCCACGGAACAACGGTGCCGGGTAACGCCCGGCGGGGGCGACCCCAGGGAAAGTGCCACAGAGAGCAGACCGCCCACTGCCGGAGACGGTAAGGGTAAGGGTGAAAGGGTGCGGCAAAAGCGCACCGCGCGACCGGTAACGGAAGCGGCATGGTAAACCCCACCGGGAGCAAGACCGAATAGGGACGGCACATGCGCCTCGTTCCGGCGCGTCGTCCGGGTTGGTTGCTGGAGCGGCGGAGCGATCCGTCGCCTAGAGGAATGGTCGCACAGCCCCTTCGGGGGTGGACAGAACCCGGCTTATAGACCCTCTGGCTTTTCTTTCTGGAGCTTCCCGTCCGGAAGGAGAGGCGCCTAGCCTTTCAGGGCTCGCGCTCCTATCTGCCTCAAACCTATGGCAAGACATACCCGATCCAGTGACTGGGGCTTTCCGCGCTGGCGCCCTTATGGTGCCGAACGCGAGGCTGTGAAGGTGCGCCTGTGCGACCGGCATGGCTGCGAGGCACCCGGCGACCGGCCTGCGCCCAAGTCGCCCAACAATCCCGAGCGCTGGTATTTCTGCGAGACGCACGCCGCAGAGTACAATCGCAACTGGAATTATTTCGAAGGGTTGGATGCGGAGGAAGCCGCCCGGCGCGAAGCCGATGAACGGCGCGACGCGAGCGGCTACACCGAATCGCGGCATAATGGCTGGGCTGGGCCCGGCGACGGCAGCCGCTCGCGCGACGAGATGCGGGCGCTCGAGGTCCTCGGCCTGGAAGTGGACGCCGAGTTCGAGGCGGTCCGCATGGCCTGGCGGCGGCTGGCCAAGTCCAATCATCCCGACGTGAAGCCGAACGACGCCGAGGCCGCAAAGCGGTTCCAGGCGATCCAGGCGGCCTATGAAGTGCTGAAGACCGCCGAGGAGCGCCGGATTTGGAAGCCGGATTGAAGACGCTTCGCTCGAACTGGTCGGATGCCATCCTGGTCTGCGCCAAATGCTCCAAGAAGCTGGACGGCGGGTTCGGGCCCAAGGGCAAGACGCCGCTCGGCAAGGCGTTGCGCAAACATCTGCATTTAAAGAAGGGCCGGCGCGCCGAAGCCGGCATCGTCGAGGTGAGGTGCCTGGGCGTGTGCCCGCGTGGGGCGGTTACGGTGGTGAAAGGCGCGCAGAGCCGCGAATGGCTGCTGGTGCCTGAGGGCGCAGATCTGGACGCGGTGGCGACGGATCTGGGGCTTGGGGCCTAGCGCGGCCCCTTCGTCATCCCGGACTCGAGCCAGAATCCCGCTTTCTCCACCAGCGCCCGCAACCGACACCCCGGCTCAGGGCCCAGGGTGACGAAGGGGGAGAATGACTCGTCGTCGCCCCAATCAGTCGGCGTAGCGCGTGGCGGTTTCGCGGATCAGGGCGATCATGTTGGGAATGCCCTGGGTCCGGTTCGAGCTGAGCTGGCTGCGTAGATCGAAGGGGGCGAGCGCGGCTTCGATGTCGGTCGACAGGATGTCGCCTGGTGCGCGATCCTGCACGGCGAGCAGCACGAGCGCGATGATCCCCTTGGTGATCGCCGCGTTCGAATCGGCGAGGAAATGGAGCGCGCCGTCCTCGCGCCGCATCGGGTAAACCCAGACCGATGCCGAACAGCCGCGGACAAGGGTGGCGTCCGTCTTGAGCGGATCGGGCATCGGCTCCAGTGCGCGGCCCAGATCGATCAGCAGGCGATAGCGGTCGTCCGCGTCGAGGAATTCATATTCGTCTTGAAGATCGGCGAGGCTGGTCATGCCGGCGCTATAGCGGCCCTCGCTTCGTGCCGTCATCCCCGCCGAGGCGGGATCCGGAAATTACTGGCCGAGCGGCGATACGGCTCCGGACCCTTGCCAAGCGGGTGCAGTCAGAGGTCCACGCCGGCGGCGATCGCCTCGAGCTTGCGGATGCGTTCCTTGAGGTCCGCCATTTCGATGCGAGCGCCAGCGGAGGGCTGGGCAGGGGCTGCGTCGAGCGGCTGGGCGCCGCGGCCGAGTTCCTGCTGCTTCAGCGTCAGCCAACCGCGCCAGCCCGAAAGCCCGGCGGCGGTGACCATGGCCAGGCCGGCGAGGCCCGATACGGCACAGGTGATGTAGAGTTCGGGATCGTGGGGCACGTCATGCCTCCCTAGTCAGGCGTTGTTCTTGGTACGCAGCGCCTCGATCTCGCGGTCGAGCCGGGTGCTGCTGGTCTCGTTGTCGGTGATGACGCGTTCGAGCACCTGCACGCGGTCCTTGAGCGTACGGATCTCGTCACGGAGCCGGGCGGTCTCGGCCGCCAGCGCCGGATCGGGGCGGTGGAAAACCTCGTTGCCGTGCCGGTCCTTCGCGATCCCGTGCCGCGCCTTGATCACGCTGCCGATGGTGACCACGATGATGATCGCGACTACCATTTCGAACGGGTTCATCCCTATACTCCCTGTCTGGTGCAAGCCGCTTCATTTGGCCTGTTGCTGGTCGCGCGCCAAGCGCATTGCGCGGCGAACGGGGCGGTCCCGGGCTTCGGCGAGGGCAACAGCGCCCCCGCACAGTGCGGTGAGCACTGCGAAAACGGCAATCATCATGGTGGCTTGTCCTTAGTTGAGCGGCGCGTCGCGCAGCCGCTCGATTTCATCGGCGACAGCGATGCCGCGGTCGGTGACGATGCGTTCCAGAACGCGAACCCGTTGTTCGAGCCGTTCGGTCTGGGCGGCGTATTGCGCGGCCTTTTCGGCGACCATCTGTGATTCGAGTTCCATCTGGCGCTCCTTGAGCTTGAACCAGGGGCGGACGAACACGCCGCCGAAGATGGCGAGCAGCCCACAGCTGATGCCGAGGATCGGGACGAGGATGGGGCTGATCATCGAATGCTTCCTTTCAGTTGGTCTTGCGGAGTTGTTCGATCTCGCGGTCGAGGCTCACGGCGCTGTCGGTGACGATGCGTTCGACATTGGCCAGGCGGTCCTTGATCGAGCCGAGTTCCGCGCGAAGCTGGGCGTTCTCCTGGCTGAGCAGCTTGATCCGCTCCATCGCCTGGTCGTTCTCCTTGGGGTAGATAGCCTGGCCCCAGGCGCCGTTAAGCGGATAGCCATTCTTGATTCGCAGCCAGGTGGTGAGCACCCAGCCAACAATCCCGAACCCGCCGAGTACGATGCCTCCGGAAATGATCCAGAAGAGGCGCGGGATTAGGTCATCGTGCAACATGTGGCTTCTTTCGATCTTGAGGCTTCAGCGCAGTGCGTCGATTTCGCGGGCGGTCCGCTCGGCGGGATCCGTGGCGATCCGTTCGAGGACCGCGATCCGCTCTTCGAGGCGGCTGATCTGGCCGGTAAGGCGGCCATTCTCGCTCGAGAGCAGTTCGATCTTCCGCTCGGCATCGGGGTCGCCCTTGTGGCTGACCCCGTTCCAATCGCTCTCCACCGGGTAGCCGTGGCGGGCACGGATCCAGTTGTTGAGCACCACGCCAAAGGTCGAGATCGCGATGATGGCGATGACGAAGCCTGGTCCACTCCAGCTCATGATTATTCCTCCCTGTTACGACGCCCCGGCGATTGGCTCAGCGCAGGCTGTCGATCTCGTCCGCCAGGCGCGTGTTGCGGCTGGTGTAGAACATTTCGATGTCGGCCAGACGGCGATCGATGTCGCGGAACTTGGAGCGGACCTCGGCGGTGGAGCGGCTCGGGTTCGAGCGCACGCCCTGCCAGAACTTCGCTTCTTCGGGCCCCTGATAGAGTCCGGCCGGCTTGTTCGGCGCCATCCAGGCAATCAGCACATAGGCGACGATGTTCATCGGGAAGATCGCGAAGCTGAGCATCACGAAGCCGACGCGGAGCCAGATGGCATCGATGCCGGTATATTCCGCCAGGCCCGAACACACGCCCAGCCATTTGCTGTTCTGCTTGTCGAGATAGAATTTGGTACGAGCGGACATTTTCAGTTCCTCCTCGAGATGTCGTAGGGGCTCGCATCGCGTTGGGCGGAGAGCGGCCGGAAGTCGGGATTGTCGGCGGCGATGATGCGTTCGACGGTGAGCAGGCGCTCCTCAAGCTGCTTGGCGGTGTAGAAGAGCTCGTCGAGCAGCTTCTCGTCCTCGCCGGTGATCGTGGCCGACTGCTTCCACTTGGTGATGTAGTGCATGATCACCCAGGGGAGCCCGATGAAGAGCATCCCCACGATGACGATGGGCAGGAAGACGTCTTCCATGGATCAGGCTCCCCGGTTCATCCGCGCCTTGAGCGCTTCGAGTTCGGCGTCGACCTTTTCCGACGAACGCAGCTCGGCAATCTCTTCGTCCAGCGTCTTGGGCTGGCCGCCCAGGCCCGCGGCATCGGCGCGGCCTTCGGCCATGTCGACCCGGCGTTCGAGCACGTCGAAGCGGGAGAAAGCATCCTGCATCTTTGCGCCGTTGGTCATCTCGCGCAGGCGGAAGCGGTTGTTGGCGCTTTCCAGTCGCGCGGTGATCGAATTCTGACGGGTGCGGGCCTCGCGCAGCTTGTTCTGCAGCTTGTTGATGTCCTCTTCGGCGGCCTTGAGCGCGTCGTCGAGCACCGCGATCTCCGCGCTCAGCTGGCCGCACATGTCGCCTGCCTTCTGCTTTTCGACCAAGGCGGCCTTGGCGAGGTCCTCACGGCCCTTGCTCAGTGCCAGCTCGGCCTTCTCGGTCCAGCTTTCCTGAAGCTTTTCCAGCTTGGCGATATGGCGGCGCATTTCCTTCTGGTCGGCGATGGTGCGTGCGGCGGAGGCGCGAACCTCGACCAGCGTTTCCTCCATTTCGAGGATGATCATGCGGATCATCTTGGCCGGGTCTTCAGCCTTGTCGAGCAGGTCGGTGACGTTGGCGGCGATGATGTCGCGGGTTCGCGAAAAGATACCCATGTACATACTCCTTGTTTTGGTAACCGCCGGAAGGGTTTGAGAACCCTCCCGGCGGGGTCCGCTCGCCGGGGCATTGGCGAGCGGATTACGGTCGTCCTTAGGCGATCGCCGGGCCGACCGCGCCGGCCATCAGTACGACGCTGGCGAGAAGGGCGATGGTGGCGGCGGCGAAGGCGCTGCGGACGGTGGTGGCTTGGTAGGTCATTGTCTCGTTCCCTGAACCTAGTGTTCATTCGCCCGTTTGCCGGGCTTGCCACTTCATCAGCAGGAAGCGTGCCAGTTCCGCAAAGTCGCGGAAAATCGGAGGGTTAGGCGGCTATCCGCCTGAAGATGCAAATTAGCGGTTGCGAAGAATTGGGAAATTGTCCCAAGATTTCGTCATGGAGCGGGCAACGCAGGTGATTGGTCAGTCGGGAGCCTTTCTCGACGCACTGGAATTGGCCAGCCGGGCGGCGGCACTTGATCGCCCGGTGCTCGTCATCGGCGAGCGCGGGACCGGCAAGGAGTTGGTGGCCGAGCGGCTGCACCGACTAAGTCCGCGCTGGGACGGGCCGCTGGTGGTGATGAACTGCGCCGCGTTGCCGGAAACGCTGATCGAAGCCGAGCTGTTCGGCCATGAGTCCGGCGCCTTTACCGGTGCGACCAAATCGCGAGCCGGCCGTTTCGAAGAAGCCGATGGCGGCACCTTGTTCCTCGACGAACTGGGCACGCTGTCGATGGCGGCGCAGGACCGGTTGCTGCGCGCAGTGGAATATGGCGAGATCACCCGCATTGGCGCCTCCAGGCCGATCCGCGTCGACGTACGCATCGTCGCGGCAACCAACGAGCATCTGCCCGAGCGTGTCGAGAAGGGGACGTTCCGCGCCGACCTTCTCGACCGGCTGTGCTTTGAAGTGGTGACGCTGCCGCCGTTGCGCGCGCGGCGCGGCGACATCGAAGTGCTTGCCGACTTTTTCGGACGGCGGATGGCGGCGGAAATCGGTATGGACGCATGGCCGGGCTGGGGACCGAACGCGCTCGACATGCTGCTGCATCACGACTGGCCGGGCAATGTCCGCGAGTTGCGCAACGTCGCCGAGCGGGCGGTGTATCGCTGGGGGCGCGAAGGGCCCGTGGATGCGATCCAGATCGATCCGTTCGCGTCCCCCTATCGGCCAAGGACGGTGTCGCCGGCCACTGAGGCGCCGGCGGACACTATCTTGTCGACGCGGAAAAGCGAGGCGGAGCCCGTCGCCACGGCGGGCGACTTCAAGTCGCGAGTTGCTGGGTTCGAGCGGCAGCTGCTTACCCGCGCGCTTGCCGAGCATCGCTTCAACCAGCGCAACACCGCCGAGGCGCTGGGGCTGAGCTATGACCAGTTGCGCCACGCTTTGAAGCGGCATGGGCTGCTGGGGGCGAGTGGTTGAGCCGCGCTGGAATTTCATTGAGAGATACGCTGGCGAAACGAGTTTGCGGGAGCCATATGCGCTCCATCGCGTTGCTCGCGTGAACCCCTGAAAGGAGACTTCAGATGGCCTTCGAACTGCCGCCGCTGCCCTACGCCTATGATGCGCTGGAACCGACCATCGACAAGGAGACGATGACGCTCCACCACGACAAGCATCACGCCGCCTACACCAACAAGCTCAACGAAGCGGTGAGCGAGGATGCGAGCCTGGAAGGCAAGAGCATCGAGCAACTGCTGGGCCAGATGTCGAACGCCCCGGCCAAGCTGCGCAACAATGGCGGCGGCTTCTGGAACCACGACTTCTTCTGGAAGACGATGGGTCCGAACGCGGGCGGCGCGCCGACCGGCGCCCTGGCCGAGGCGATCGACGCCAAGTTCGGATCGTTCGATGCGCTGAAGGAGCAGTTCAACACGGCCGGCGCCAATCAGTTCGGTTCGGGCTGGGCATGGCTGATCGTCAATGGATCGGGCGAGCTGGAGATCACCTCCACCCCGAACCAGGACAACCCGCTGATGGACGTCGCACCCGTAAAGGGCACGCCGATCCTGGGCAATGACGTCTGGGAGCACGCTTATTACGTGACCTATCGCAACGACCGTCCCGGCTATCTGAAGGCGTGGTGGAACGTCGTGAACTGGGACGTGGTGTCCGAGCGCTACGCAGCCGCCAAGGGCTGAAAAGATTGATCCTGGCCCCTGCCTTCGTGCGGCAGGGCAGGTTTGGAGCGGCCGGGGCTTTGCCTCGGCCGTTTCTGTTTTCGGGCGCGCAGACGCGCGCGCCCACCTCCGGCCCTCCCTGCGAGCAGGGCGGGGCGCGCTTAGCGCGGGGCGGCGAGCGGCGTAGCTGAACCTGCCGGTGCGGCGAACACCGGGTGGCCATTCCTGGCGAAGGTCACGCGCTGGATGCGCGGCGAGCGCTTGGCGGTGCACTTCATGTCCGGGCCGGGATTGGCGTGGTAGACGATCCATTGTTCGCCGCCAGGCGTGGTGAAGAAGCCATTGTGCCCGGGCGCATAGACGCCCGCCGCAGGCGATTTGGCGATCACCGGCTGCGGCGCCTTGGTCCAGGCAGCGGCGTCGAGCGGATCGCTGCCGGGGCGTGCGTGCAGAAGGCCGATGGCATAGTCGTCGGACCAGCAGGCGCTGCCCGAATAGCTGAGAAACAGGTCACCCTTTGGACCCTGAAGGAATTCGGGACCTTCGAGGATCTGACGGCCGCCCTGCCGCTCCCAAGGCTGGTCGGGGCGGGCGATGATCGTCTCTGGCCCTTGCAGCGTCCAGGGATTGGACATGGCGACGATCGCTAGCGGGCTGTCGCTGCCCACATAGGGCGAATAGACGAAGTATCGCTTGCCGCGATCAGTGAAGGTCGTCCCGTCGATGCCGGTATGCGCGGTCTTCAGCCGGCCACGGTCGGTCCATTGCCCCTGGCGCGGATCGGCGTTCGCATTCTCCAGCACGAAGATGCCGCGATGCGCGTCGTCGTCATGATCGGCATCGGCGGCGGTGTAGTAGAGATACCATTTGCCATCGATGCGGTGCAGCTCGGGCGCCCAGATCGAGCGGGCGTTCGGCCCCTTGGCGGCAGGGCGCCAGACCACGGCCTCCTGTGCATCCTTGAGCCGGGTGAGATCGCGGGTGGCGCGGATCGCCAATCGGTCGCCGAGCGTGTGCATGTAGTAATAGATGTCGCCATCGCGGACGATCCAGGGATCGGCGCCCGAATCCAGCAGCGGATTGCTGAACTGGCGTGGCGCATCGCCCGCCATCAGCACGGGCGCGGTGCCGGCGAGTAGGGCAAGCGCGGCGTATCGGAGCAGGCGCGTCACAAAGCTCTCCAGCTCAGCCCTCGGGCGGGATCGGGGTGTCCTCTGGCTTCTCTAGCTGCAAGCCGTGGCGCATCAGCATGGGAATGTTGATCATCGCGAACACCAATGTCAGCGGGATCACCGTCCAGGTCTTGAACGTCACCCACTGATCCCAGGTGAGCACGTGGCGCATCACTTCGTTGAGCACCGCCATCGCCACGAAGAACCCGGCCCAGTTGATGGTGAGAAGCCGCCAGCCCTTGGCCGAGAGCCCGGGATAAGCCGTTTCGAGCAGCATCTGAAGCAGCGGCTTCCGCGCGATCACGCCATAGCCGAGGATCACCGCGAACATCGTGTACACGATCGTCGGCTTGATCTGAATAAAGGTCTGGTCGTGGAAGTAGATGGTCAGCGCGCCAAAGGGCAGCACCAGCGCCGCGGTGATCCACAGCATCGGCGAGATGTGCTTCGCCTTCCACCAGGAAAGCACCATGGCACCGACCATGGCGACCATGAACGCGGCGGTGGCGGAGATGACGCGCTGGATCTGCAATCCCGGCGCATAGCTGTTGACCAGAAAGAAGACGGCGAGCGGACCGAGGTCGATCAGCATCCGCATACCCGGCGAAAGCGGCGTTCTGACTTTATCCACGGACCAGTTCCTCGACGCCGGAGATGATGCGCGCGACTTCGCTGGCGTTGAAGGGCCGTAGATCGTCGACTTTCTCCCCCACGCCGATGGCATGGATGGGCAGCCCGTATTTTTCCGCCGCCGCGACGAGCACGCCGCCCCGGGCGGTGCCGTCGAGCTTGGTCATGACGAGCCCGGTGACGCCGGCCACTTCCTTAAACACTTCAATCTGGTTGAGCGCGTTCTGGCCCGTAGTCGCGTCGAGCACCAGCACCACGTCATGGGGGGAGGCGGGGTTGAGACGGCCGAGCACGCGGCGGATCTTCGCAAGCTCGTCCATCAGCTCCCGCTTGTTTTGGAGCCGGCCTGCAGTGTCGACGATCAGGATGTCGGTGCCGCGCTCCGTCGCCTGCTTCACCGCCTCGAACACGATGCCGGCGGCGTCACCGCCCTCTGCGCCCGAGACGATCGGGACGCCGATGCGGTCCGCCCAGGTGCGAAGCTGGCCGATGGCAGCGGCGCGGAAAGTGTCGCCGGCGGCGACCATGACGCTGTAATCCTGTTCCAGGAACAGGTTGGCCATCTTGGCGATGGTGGTGGTCTTGCCCGACCCGTTGACGCCGATCACCAATATCACCTGGGGACGCGGAAAGGCTTCGATCTCGATCGGCTTGGCGACCTTTGCCAGCACCTTCTCGACTTCCTCGGCAACCACCAAGCGGATGCCGAGCTCTTCCATGTTCCGCTCGAACTGCCCCTCGGCCAGGCGCGCGCGCACGCGGGCGGCGGTCTCCGGCCCGAGATCGGAGGCGATCAGCGCTTCCTCGATCTCGTCCAGCGTGCTCTCATCCAGCCGGGCGAGGCTGAGGCCGGCAAGGTTGCCGAGCAGCCGGTCCGAGGTCTTGCGGAAGCCGCCGAGCAGGCGATCGTGCCAGGAAGGATTGGTGCTCATGCGTGGATCTCTGTCTTCATGTCTGTGCCATCGGCGGCGGAAAGGCTGGCGACAAGCCCCGTGTCGCTCACGCCCGTGATCCTGGCCTGCCGGATCGCGCCTACCGGGCCGGGCGGCATGCGGACTTCGGCGAAGTTGCCCGCATGGCCCCGATCCCCGGGACGTTCGGTCAACACGGCCTGAGTGGTGCCGACCAGGCTTCGCA
Source organism: Sphingomonas xinjiangensis (assembly GCF_014199255.1). Classification (GTDB taxonomy): domain Bacteria; phylum Pseudomonadota; class Alphaproteobacteria; order Sphingomonadales; family Sphingomonadaceae; genus Sphingomonas; species Sphingomonas xinjiangensis. Next base: position 103,443 of record NZ_JACIJF010000001.1, read on the forward strand.
GCCAGGCGCCACGGCGCTCGGCCGCCCGGGCGCGCAGGCGGGCGGCGCGGGACTTCACCACGTCCGGCGCGACGTGCGGCATGCGCGCGGCAGGGGTGCCGGCGCGCGGCGAATACGGGAAGATGTGCGGGTGGACGATGTCGCAATCGTCCAGAAGCGCGAGGGTGTTGGCAAACATCGCCTCGGTCTCGGTCGGGAAGCCGGCGATGAGGTCGGCACCGATCGCGATGTCGGGCCGGGCATGCTTGAAACGCTCGATCAGTCGTACGCTGTCGGCGCGGCCATGGCGGCGCTTCATGCGCTTCAGCACCATGTCGTCGCCGGCCTGAAGCGAGAGATGGACGTGCGGCATCACGCGGCCTTCCTGCGTGAGGAGCGCGAACAGGCGGTCGTCGATCTCCACGCCGTCCAGCGAGGAGAGGCGCAGGCGCTGCAAGTGGGGAACATGATTGAGGATGCGTTCGACCAATCGGCCAAGCGTGGGCGCACCGGGAAGATCGGGTCCGTAGCTGGTGAGATCGACGCCGGTCAGCACCACTTCGGCATGATGATCGGCGAGCGACGCGACGCGGTCGATGATGGCACCGGCGGGCACCGAGCGGCTGTTGCCGCGCCCTTGCGGGATTGCGCAGAAGGTGCAGCGATGGTCGCAGCCATTCTGCACTTCGACAAAGGCGCGGGCGTGGGTGGAGAAGCTGGCGGCGAGATGCGGCGCGGTTTCGCGGACGGCCATGATGTCCTGGACCAGGACTGGCGCGGTGGAGGCCCAGGCATCGGCATCGAGCTTTTCGACATTGCCGATGACTCGATTCACTTCGGGCATGGCGGCGAAGCTGGCCGGATCGATCTGGGCCGCGCAGCCGGTGACGATCAGTTCGGCGTCGGGAGCATCGCGGCGAGCGCGGCGGATCGCCTGGCGCGTCTGCTTCACCGCCTCGTTCGTGACGGCGCAGCTGTTGACCACCACCGTGTCGCGATCCGCCAGCAACGCGCGGATGGATTCACCCTCCGCCAGGTTGAGACGGCAACCCATGTTGATAACGCGAGGCTGAGCGGTGGGCATGTGGCTGCGATCTAGGGTCGCGGTAGCCGGAAGTCCACGCAAAGCGCAGCGCGGGACGACATCCGGCGAACGTGAAATCGGTCGCGCGCGCTGTCAGCGGGGGATCAGGAGACGCGACGGAGCGGGCGTGGATCGGCGGCGGGCTCAACGGGAAAATTCGGCTGCTGAAGCAGGCGGCGTTCGGCGAGCAGGCGGCGGACGCCCGCCTGAGGCAGGGGGCGGCCGTAATGCCAGCCCTGCGCCTTGGCACAGCCCATTGCGCGCAGCCGCTCCTCGATCGCGGCGTCCTCTACGCCCTCAGCGGTGATCGGCAAATGGAGGCTTTCGCCAAGCGACACGATCGCGTTCACGATCGCGACGGAGTCCGCGCTTTCGTTCAGCGACATCACGAAGCTCTTGTCGATCTTGATGCGATCAAAGGGCAGCGCGCGCAAATGGGCGAGCGACGAATAGCCCGTGCCGAAATCGTCCAGGGCGAGGCGCACGCCCTGGTTCTTGAGGCTGCCGACGATCGACTGGGCGAGCGGGAGATTGTCGAACAGAGAGCTTTCGGTGATCTCGACTTCGAGGCGGTTGGCGGGGAAGCCGGTCTCGGTCAGCGTCTTGATGACCTTTTGCGCGAGCCAGGCATCGCGCAGCTGCCAGGGCGAGATGTTGATCGACAGAGTAAGGGACGAGTCCCAGTCGCGCGCCGCCTGGAACGCCTGGCGCATGATCGACAGCGACAGCTCGGCGATCATTCCGGTTTCCTCGGCGATCGGGATGAACTGTTCCGGGCTGATCATGCCGCGGGTGGGGTGTTCCCAGCGGGCGAGCACTTCGAAGCCATGGAGCCGGCCGGTGGTGAGATCGATCTGCTGCTCGAAATAGGGCACCACTTCCTGGCGGGGAATGGCGAGGCGCAGGCCGGATTCGAGTTCGTTGCGGACCTGAAGGTCGCGCTCCATCGACTGATCGAACCAGGCAAAGCGGTTCCGCCCCGCCTTTTTGGCCTGGTACATCGCGATGTCGGCCGAGCGCATCAGCGCATCGATGCTGGCGCAGTCGAAATCGGAGCGTGCCACGCCGAGCGAACAACTGACATGGAGCTGAAAACCCTCCGCATCGAAGGGCTGTGCCATCCGGCTCACCAGCTTTTCAGCGATCCGCTCGACCATGCTCGGATCGCCTGGATCGAACAGGAAGCCGCACGCGAACTCGTCGCCGCCCAGCCGCGCAGTGAGCGACATCGGCGGGAGAACTTCGGCCATGTCCCGCGCGACCGTGCGCAACAGCGCGTCGCCCACGGCGTGGCCGTGCATGTCGTTGATCGATTTGAAATGATCGAGGTCGAGCATGATCAGCGCCATTGCGCGGCGGCGGCGCTCGGCCCGGGCGAACATCGCCGCGCCTTCTTCGGCCAGGCTGCGGCGATTGAGGAAGCCGGTGAGCGGATCGCGCTTGGCGAGTTGCTGGGCCCGTTCCTCAGCGGCGGTGCGGACCTGCACTTCCTGGCTGAGCGCGCTGTGACGCCGCCAGCCGAACAGGATCAGCGCGACGTTGAGCAGCAGCGCGATCACCAGCTGCTGATCGGCGGGCCTGCCGTTGTGGAAATAATATTCAACCGTTTGGGAGAGAACCGAGCTGCCCGTGCCTACAAAGAGGAGAATGGCGGCGACGCTTATCGCGCCAGTCAGCAGGTGCCCTCGCGGCGCGGCGGGCGGTTCCTGCATGTCCTCGTCATAGCGCACCGACATTGCCGGCCTGTCCTCCCGAATGATGTCGGCGGTTCTTCCACGCGGGAAGTGTAGATCGGGTTAAGCGAGGGCGCCCGATCGCGCTTCAGCGTCCGGTAAGCGGTTGGTTGCAAAATCGACTTGGCTGGGGTAAACGGCGCCCGACCGTTCCCGTGGGACGCGAGACATCAACGCCCCGAGGGGTGACGCCGGCCAACGAGGTTTCGTTCGCCGGCGTGTTTTGCGTTTAGCGGGTCCGGCGATGTTTTTGGAGTGGTTGGGCCCATGTTCGACAGTCTGAGCGATCGGCTTGGCGGTGTATTCGACCGGTTGCGGGGGCGCGGTGCGCTTACCGAGGCCGATGTGCGTACCGCCATGCGCGAAGTGCGCGTCGCGCTGTTGGAAGCCGATGTGGCGCTGCCGGTGGCCCGCAGCTTTGTCGAGAAGATCACCGAACAGGCGATCGGCCAGAACGTGCTGCGTTCGGTGACGCCGGGCCAGCAGGTCGTGAAGATCGTCCATGACGGGCTGATCGACATGCTGGGTTCGGATACCGCCGAGCTGGAGATCGACGTCACTCCGCCCGCAGTCATCATGATGGTGGGTCTGCAGGGGTCGGGTAAGACCACCACCACGGCCAAGATCGCGCGCCTGCTCAAGAAGCAGGGCAAAAAGGTCATGATGGCGTCGCTGGACGTCAATCGCCCGGCCGCGCAGGAGCAGCTGGCGGTGCTTGGCACCCAGATTGAGGTGGTGACGCTGCCGATCGTAGCGGGCCAGCAGCCGGTGGATATCGGGCGGCGTGCGCTGCAATCCGCGAAGCTCCAGGGCTTCGACGTGGTGATGCTCGACACTGCGGGCCGCCTGCACGTCGATCAGGCGCTGATGGACGAGATGAAGGCGGTCGCCGACATCGCTCGTCCGCAGGAAACGCTGCTGGTCGTCGACAGCCTGACCGGCCAGGACGCGGTGAACGTCGCGTCGAGCTTCTCCGAGCAGGTGGCGCTGACCGGCGTGGTGCTGACCCGCATGGACGGCGATGCGCGCGGTGGTGCTGCGCTGTCGATGCGTGCGGTCACCGGCAAGCCGATCAAGTTTGCCGGCATGGGCGAGAAGCTGGACCAGATCGAGCCGTTCCATCCCAAGCGGGTGGCCGGGCGCATCCTGGGCATGGGCGACGTCGTCAGCCTGGTGGAGCGTGCCGCGGAGTCGATCCAGCAGGAAGACGCCGAGCGCATGGCGAACCGGCTCGCCAAGGGCCAGTTCGACATGAACGACCTGCGCAGCCAGTTGCAGCAGATGCGCAACATGGGCGGGCTGGGCGCGCTGGCCGGCATGATCCCGGGCATGAAGAAGGCCCAGGCGGCGATGGCCGGCGGCGCGATGGACGAGAAGATCCTGCTGCGCATGGACGCGATGATCACGTCGATGACGGTGAAGGAGCGCGGCAAGCCCGAGCTGATCAACGCCAAGCGCAAGATCCGCATCGCCAAGGGCAGCGGCACCACGGTTCAGGACGTAAACAAGCTGCTCAAGATGCATCTCGAGATGCAGACCGCCATGAAGAAGCTGCGCAAGATGGGCGGCCTGAAGGGCATGCTGGGCATGCTCGGCAAGGGTGGACCCGGCGGCGGCATGGCTGGGCTGGGCAACGCGCTGGGCGGCGCCGAAATGGGCGACATGATGGGCAAGATCGGCGGCGGGCTTCCGGGCCTTCCCGGTGGCGCCAAGCTGCCGCCCGGTTTCGAGAACATGTTGAACAAGAAGAAGTAATCCAACCTCTTATCATTCGAAGAAGGAAATGAAGTAATGGCTCTCTCTATGCGTCTCTCGCGCGGCGGTTCCAAGAAGCGTCCGTACTATCGGATCGTCATTGCGGATGCGCGTTCGCCCCGCGACGGCAAGTTCATCGAGAAGATCGGCACCTACAACCCGCTGCTCGCCAAGGATTCGGGCGAGCGCATCAAGCTGGACACCGAGCGTGCCGCACACTGGCTGAAGATGGGCGCGCAGCCGACGGACCGCGTCGCTCGCTTCCTGGACACCACCGGCGTCAAGGAGCGCACCGCGCGCAACAACCCGAACAAGGGTGTTCCGGGCGAAAAGGCCAAGGAGCGCGCAGAAGAGCGTGCCGAGAAGGCCCGTGCTGCCGAGGAAGCCGCCAACGCTCCGGCAGAGACCCCGACCGAGGAAGCCGCCGAGGCGTGAGGAACTTGCCGGCTGTCATGCGTTCCGTAAGGGACAGCACCAAAGGAGCGCATGATGGCCGGCAATATGCCCAACGGAACCGGACCTGACGATCAGTCCGACAAGGACAATCCGGGTGGCGATACCCTCAACCCCAGCGGCGTATCGACCGATGCGCCTGCCGAGGGTGACGAGGAATCCGAACCCAAGCAGCCGGGATCGCCGCAGGGCTGAGACGCAGGCGGACGGAGCAACGCTTCGTCAGCCGGTGAGGGCAGGGGTCCGAAGCGCATGTGCCATCCGGCGCATCGCTTTTGGGCCCCTTTCTTTTGAACGGACGATGGATGAGATGGCATGACTTCCGAAAAGACGGTTACGCTTGCTGCCGTCATCGGCGCACACGGCATCGCCGGAGAGGTTCGGCTGAAGGTCTTCGCCAACGATCTGGCCAGCTATAAGAGTTTCAATGGCGGGGCGCTGACGCTCAAGAGCCTGCGCACCGGATCGAACGGTGCGATCGCCCGCTTTGCTGAAGTTCCCGACCGCAACGCCGCCGAAGCCTTGCGGGGAACGGCGCTGACGGTGCCGCGCTCTGCGCTGCCCGCGCTGGACGAGGGCGAATATTATCATGTCGACTTGATCGGACTGCCGGCGGTCGACGAAAGCGGCGCGGCCCTGGGACAGGTGGTCGCGGTCGATGATTATGGCGCTGGCGACGTGATCGAGATCGAGATGCCCGAGGGCAAGCGCTTCATGGTGCCGATGAACGCGCAGGCGGTTTCCGATTGGAACGCCGAACGGCTGGTGGTGGCAGAGGACTTTATAGAGCGGTGAAGGTGTACTCCTCCTGGCGCGGGGAGGGGGACCGCTCGCGCAGCGAGTGAGGGAGGGGGATCTCCCCGAGCAAATCGCCATTCGGGTAACCCCCTCCACGATGCTGTGCATGGCTCCCCTCCCCGTACCGGGAGGATTTTACCGCCGTATCGGCCTTTGAGCATTGAGCGTGTTGCGGATGGTGGTGGCGGCGACGCCAGCTTCGCCCATAGCGTGGCTGATCTGGTCGAGCCCTTTCGCGACATCACCGGCGGCGAACAGACCCGGAACGGTGGTTCGCTGGTGATCGTCGACTTCCAGGCAGCCATCCTCCGCCGCGCGGGCGCCCGCCTGCACCGCCAGCGTCGACCGTATGCGCGATCCCAGTGCCGGGTAGACGCTGTCGAAGCACAGGCGGCCCTGTGCGGTGTCTAGCGCGATCTGGTCGCCCTCAATCGCCCAGTTGCCGCAGGGGCCATCGATGCGCGCGATACCGGCATCGTCGAGCTGATCGGTGAGTGCGGTGTCGAGTTCATGCGCTTCTGGGGCGATCATCGTCAGGTCGGCCGTGAAACCGCGGATGAACAGTGCCTCGCGCATGCCGTGCTCGCCGGTACCGATCACGCCGACGCGCTTGTCGGTGACTTCATAGCCGTCGCAAACCGGGCAGTAGCGCAAGAGGCCGCGCTGCAGCGCTTCGTCGTGCAGGTCGTCGGGCATGTTGGGCCGGTGGTTGACCACGCCGGTAGCGAGCAGGACCGAGCGGGCGGCGAATTCGCGATCGCCGACGCGGACGGCGAAGCCTTCTTCAAGAACGCGCAGGCCGGTGACTTCGGCCTGTTCCCGAGTGGCGCCGTATTTTTCCGCTTGCTCGAGCATGAGGCCGAGCAGGTCCTTGCCCGATATCCCGTCGGGATAGCCGGCATGATTATGGGTACAGGGGATCAGCGCGGCGCGGCTCGAACCGGAATCGAACATCCGGATTCGGAGGTGGTAGCGCGCGAGATAGATGGCGGCGGTGAGCCCGGCGGGTCCTGCGCCGATGATGATGCAGTCGTCCATGGTGCGGCGTAGCGCGCGGCGCGCGGGTTCGTTCCTTGATGGGTCTATGGAGAATGTATATACAGGATGTATATACGGGGATGGTGATGAGCGAAGGTATCGCGCCAAGGTCTTCAAGTCAGGCAATTCGCTCGCGTTGCGACTGCCCAAGGCGCTGGGCCTTAGGGAAGGTACTGAGATGCGCGTGCGCGAGGAAGCCGGGCACTTTGTGGTGGAGCGGGCAGAGCCTGCGCCGCGCAAGATCAACCTGGATGGCATCTGGGGCGCCATCCCCGGGCTGAAGCCGCTTTCGCCCGAGGATCGGGTGTTCGAGGAGCGGGAGCTCGACTGGGACGGGAAGCTGTTGAAGCGTGACTGAGCCGGTGTTCATGCTGGACAGCAACATCCTGATCTACGTGCTCAAATCCGCCTTTCCGAATCTACGACGACGGATCGAGGCGGCGGATGTAGGTATGGTTGCAACCTCGTCGATCGCATATGCGGAGGTCATGTTAGGCGCACAAGCGAGCGGTGCCGCAGAGCAGGCTGAGCGTGTGTTCCAGGTGGTCTCCGTGCTGCCGTTCGATCAGGTGGCCGCGCGGGCCTATGCGGGATTGCCGTTCAGGCGAGGACGTTTCGATCGGCTGATCGCCGCGCATGCGCTGTCGCTGGGGTTGACGCTGGTGACGAACAACGACGGCGACTTTGCCGCTGTGCCGGGCCTGAAAATTGAGAATTGGACCAAGTGACCTTCGCTGCCACCATATTGACGCTGTATCCGGAGATGTTTCCCGGGCCGCTGGGGCTTTCGCTTGCCGGACGTGGGCTGCGCGAGGGGTTGTGGAGCTTGGAGACAGTGCAGATCCGAGACTTCGCGCCGGATAAGCACCGTACCGTGGACGACACGCCAGCGGGGGGCGGCGCGGGGATGGTGCTGCGCGCCGATGTGCTCGGCGCGGCGCTGGATAGCGTGGCGCCGGGACGGCCAGTGCTGGCGATGACGCCGCGGGGGGCGCCGTTGACGCAGGAGCGGGTGCGGGCGCTGGCTGCCGGGCCGGGGATGACGATCCTGTGCGGGCGATTCGAGGGGTTTGACGAGCGGCTGCTGGAGGCGCGCGACGTCGCGCAGATCTCGATCGGCGACTATATCCTGTCGGGCGGGGAGATGGCGGCGATGACGCTGCTGGATGCTTGCATTCGGCTGATCCCTGGCGTAATGGGCGCGGCTTCAAGCGGCATGGACGAGAGCTTCGAAACGGGGCTGCTCGAATATCCGCAATATACCCGACCTGTTGAATGGGAAGGGCGCACGATCCCCGAAGTGCTGCGATCGGGGGATCATGCGAGGATCGAATCCTGGCGACGTGCCCAGGCGGAGACCGACACACGGCTACGGAGGCCGGACCTTTGGGAGCGCCACGAGGGCGCTCGGGTTCAGTCTCCCTCTGGCGCGCGGCAACGAAACGGGAAACAGACATGAACGTCATCCAGACGCTCGAAGCCGAGCAGATCGCCAAGTTCACTGGCGACAAGAAGATTCCGGAATTCCGCCCCGGCGATACGCTGCGCGTCGGCGTGAAGGTCGTCGAAGGCGAGCGCACCCGCGTTCAGAACTTCGAAGGCGTGTGCATCGCCCGCGCCAACAAGGGCATGGGTTCGAGCTTCACCGTGCGCAAGATTTCGTTCGGTGAAGGCGTGGAGCGCGTGTTCCCGCTGTATTCGCCGAACACTGATTCGATCGAAGTCGTTCGTCGCGGTGTCGTGCGTCGTGCGAAGCTCTACTATCTGCGTGGTCGCACCGGTAAGTCGGCGCGTATCGCCGAGCGCCGCGACCCGCGTCCGACCGAGGTCGCCGCAGCCGAGTAAGCTTTGGCTTCAAGAACAGAGAAAGGCGCGGTGGCTTGGCCACCGCGCCTTCTTCGTTTGTACGATGTTGCCCAGTCTTGTTGACGCGTAGACGCGCGCACTGACCCAGTATCGGGGTTACTCGGCGTCCTGAAGCTGATCGCGCAGGACCGACTGGTAGCAACGTTCCACCACCGTCATGCTTTCGACCGACATCCAATCGTCCTTCAGCACGCAGCCGAACTCTTCCTTGAAATAATCCTCGCCGCGCTCGATCTCTGAGAGCAAGGCCTTGTCACCGCGGCCGAGCACGCGGCGCAGGACTTCCCAGGGGGCGGTGGATGGTGGCCGCCGCCGAGCCGTAATCGGCCGGCGTACCGCCCTGCGCACGGCTGCGTGCGGAGAGAGCGTCGACCGCTTCGCGGCGCTCGGCAGCCATTTCGGTGAAGAACTGGGCATAACGGCCCGCATCCGCGTGCTCCGCGGCGTGTTCATAGCCGCGTACGCTGTCGATCGTGGTGACGATCAGATCATCGAGCTTCGAAACGTCGTGGTCGGTGGACATGGTGATTCATCATCTGCGGTTCGCATGCAGCAACGGGGAGCCGGCAGGGGCGCTTCCAAAAAAGCTGGTTAGCGCGCGCTCCATAAGCTTGCGGTCGTGCGGACGGGAAAGCCGGCGCGGCCTTTACCCGGCGGGCGGGCTCCGCGATAGGTCATGTTCCCCGCGTCCGCGGGTGATGCTCCGGAGAGTTGTGGGATGCACAAATGGTTGCTGGGAATGGCATTGGCCGCAGTTGGAAGTGCCGGCATGAGCAGTGAGGCGGCGGCGCAGGCGGCGGGCCAAGCGCTCACGCTTGAGCGTATCTTCGGCAGCCCAGACCTGAATGGTCAGACCCCGCGTGCGCCTAGGCTGTCCCCCGACGGCAAGTATCTGACGCTGTTGCGCAACCGGGCCGACGAGAAGGAGCGGTTCGACCTGTGGGCGATGGACACCAGCAGCGGGCAATGGCGCATGCTGGTCGACTCCAAGAAGATCGGATCGGGTGCCGAACTGTCGGAAGCCGAGAAGATGCAGCGCGAGCGGCTGCGCATCGGCGGCAGCAAGGGCGTGGTCGCTTATGGTTGGGCACCGGACGGCAAGTCGATCCTGGTGCCGCTGGACGGGGACTTGTACCTCGCGACGTTGGACGGGCAGACACGGAGGCTGACCCAGACGGCGCAGGGCGAGCTGAACCCGGTGGTGAGCCCGGCGGGCGGGTTCGTCAGCTTCGTGCGTGACCAGAACTTGTATGTCCAACCGCTGGCCGGCGGGGCGGAGAAGCAGCTGACCACCACCGGCGCCGGGACGGTGCATTGGGGCGAGGCCGAGTTCGTCGCGCAGGAGGAAATGGACCGGCGCACCGGCTATTGGTGGTCGCCCGACGACGCGCTGGTCGCCGTGGAGCGGTTCGATGAGGCGCCGGTGGGCGTGGTCCGCCGCGCCGCAATCGGTGCCGAGGGCACCAGCATCTATGAGCAGCGCTATCCGGCCGCCGGCACGCCCAACGTGCTGATCGAGCTGTTTGTGCTCAACCCGGTCACGGGCGGGCAAGTGAAGGTGGACCTGGGGTCGGACCCGGACATCTATCTGGCGCGAGTCGATTGGGCGCCCGATGGCAAGACGCTGTACGTGCAGCGGCAGAGCCGGGACCAGAAGCGGCTCGACATGCTCAAGGTCGATTCGGCGTCGGGCAAGGCTTCGGTGCTGTTCAGCGAGACCATCCGGCCTGAAGCCAAGGGTAAGAGCTGGCTGAACCTGACCGACGCATATCATTTCATGCCTGATGGCAGCCTCATCTGGGCGTCGGAACGCAGCGGGTTCCAGCATCTGTATCGCTTCGCCAAGGGCAAGTGGACGCCGCTGACCAGGGGGCCGTGGGTGGTCACCGATCTGGTGGGCGTGGACGAGGCTCGGGGGCGGTTGTTCTTCACCGCGAACAAGGACGACCTGCTGGAGCAGCAGCTTTACGCGCTGGACCTGGCGCATCCGGAGAAGATCACGCGGCTGACCGAGGCCGGCTGGAACAATGGCGCGACCATGGACGGCGCGGCAACGCGGGCGATCGTGACGCGATCGAGCCCCAGCCATCCGAGCCAGGTGTATCTCGCCGACGCCGCCGGCAAGCGGATCGCCTGGGTTGAGGAGAATGCGCTCAAGCCGGGGCATCCTTACTACCCCTATGTCCAGGGGCATCAGAAGACGCAGTACGGATCGTTCAAGGCCAAGGATGGCACGACGCTGTACTGGGAAATGATCACGCCCGCCATGGAGCCAGGCAAGAAGTACCCCGTGTTCTTCGAGCATTATGGCGGCCCGGGCACCGGGCAGCAGGTGATGCACCGCTGGACCGGCGCATTGCCGCAATATCTGGCGGACCGCGGCTATATCTATTTCCGGATCGATAATCGCGGGTCGTTCAACCGTGGCAAGGAATTTGAGGACCATATCTATCACGCGATGGGCACGGTGGAGGTCGAGGATCAGGTTGCCGGCGCAGACTATCTGAAGACGCTGCCATTCGTGAATCCCAAGAAGATCGTCACCTATGGCTGGTCCTATGGCGGCTATCTGTCGCTCAAGATGCTGGAAAAGGCACCGGGGGTGTTCGCCGCCGCGGTGTCGGGCGCGCCGGTCACTCGATGGGAACTGTACGACACGCATTATACCGAGCGGTATTTGGGAGATCCCAGAAAGGACCCGCAAAGCTATGCGTCGTCCGACGCGCTGGCGGAGGCGGGGAATATCCGCGATCCGTTGCTGCTGATCCACGGCATGGCGGACGACAATGTGGTGTTCGAGAATGCCACCGTGTTCGCGGCGCGGATGCAGGCGCAGGGCAAGCCGTTCGAGATGATGTTCTACCCCGGCCAGACCCACCGCGTCGGTGGCCCGGGGGTGAGCGTGCATCTGTGGGAAACGATCCTGAACTTCCTGGATCGGTATACCAAGGACGCAAAGTAGACGTTCTGGGACGCTGTTCCCCGGCCTCTGCCGGGGAACAGCGTGGCTTCACCAGCCTTGGGGCTGGCCCTTGTTCTGCTGGTCGAGCCAGGTCTTGAGCGGGGCGAAATAGTCCATCATCGCCTTGCCCGATATTTCCCGGCTGCCGGTGAAGGTCTGGAGCGCGTCGGGCCAGGGCTTGGACGCGCCCATTTCCAGCATCTTGTTCAGCCGCGCGCCGACTTCCTTGTTGCCGTAGAAGGAGCAGCGGTGGAGCGGCCCCTTCCAGCCGGACTGGTCGCAGGCTGCCTTGAAGAACTGGAACTGGAGCAGGCGGGCGAGGAAGTAGCGCGTATAGGGCACGCTGCCTGCGACGTGATACTTGCCACCGGCGTCGAACTTGGTCTCGTCGCGCGCCACCGGGGGCACGATGCCCTGATACTGGAGGCGCAGCTGGTCCCAGCCGGCCTGGTACTGGGTCGGCTTGATCTGGCCCGAGAAGATGTTCCAGCGATATTTGTCGACCAGCAGGCCGAAGGGCAGGAACGCGACTTTGTCCATCGCCTGGCGCAGCAGCAGGCCGGTGTCCTTGTCGGCGCTGGGAACCTGCGCCTTTTCGAGCAGGCCGATCTGGGTGAGATATTCGGGCGTGATCGACAGCGCGACAAAATCGCCGATCGCTTCATGGAAGCCGTCGTTCGCGCCGTTGCGATAGAGCAGCGGCTGGTTCTTGTACGCCCGCTGGTAGTAATTGTGGCCAAGCTCATGGTGGATCGTGACGAAATCGTCGCCGTTGACCTTGATGCACATTTTGATCCGGATGTCGTCCTTCTCGTCCAGGTCCCAGGCCGAGGCGTGGCACAGCACTTCCCGGTCAGCGGGCTTCAGGAACAGCGAGCGCTGCCAGAACGTCTCCGGTAGCGGGGCGAAGCCGAGCGAGGAATAGAAGCCCTCGCCGGTCTGGACCATCTTGCGCCAGTCATAGCCTTTGGCCTTGAGCAGTTCACCAGTGTCGAAGCCGAGGCCGCCTGATCCCTTGGGCGCGACCACGTCATAGATGTTGCCCCACTCCTGGGCCCACATGTTGCCGAGCAGATCGGCGCGGATCGGGCCGGTCTTGCGCTGCACCGCGTCGCCATATTTCTCGTTCAGCTTGCGGCGGACATAGGTGTGGAGCGAGACGTAAAGCGGCTTGACCTCGTTCCACAGCTTGTCGGTTAGCTTGGCGAACTCCTCGGGCGGCATGTCATAGGCCGAACGCCACATCGTGCCCGTGTCGGGGAAGCCCAGGTCGCGCGCGCCCTGATTGGCAATGCCGGTCATCTTGGCATAGTCGCCGCGCATCGGCGCGCCGACCTGGTCGTTCCAGCTGACCCACATTTCCTTCAATTCGGCAGGGTTGCGGCTTTCGCCCATCGCCGCTTCGATGTCGCTGCCGTTGATCGGCTTGCCGTTCAGCGTGCCCTTGCCGCGCGCGTACATCGAGCCGAGCTTGGTCGAGATGTCCGACAGTGTCTGCGCCGCGCCCGGCGTGGTGGGAGCGGGAAGCGTGATCGCGCTGCGCAGCATGGTGAGCTGGCGCTGCTGCTCAGCCGTGAGCCCCGACGCCTTCTGAAAGCGCGCGGCTTCGCCGGCATAGCGCACCGCCATCTCGGTGCCGCGGGCGCTATAATCGGCGGCGAGGGCGTCGGTGTCGTCGTTGACATAGGTGGCGTTGATCCAGGCGACGCGCTGCGCCGTCAGGTTGAACTCGGTCACTTCCTTCTGGACGCGGTCGAGGAAGGCCTGGGCTTCGGCTGCGCTGGGTGCCTGGGCCGTTTGCGACACCGCCGGCGTAGCGAGGAAGGCGGCGAGGGCGAGCATCGAAATGCCGGTGCGGATCATGGAAGTACCTTCAAGCAAAGGAGGAATTTTCGGACAGTCGCGCGCGGCCGGAGCGGGGTCAAGATGGCAGGTGTAGGCTCAAGCGGCGGCGAAGAAGTCCAGGATCGCACGGCCGAGTTCCGGGCGCGACACTGCGCTCATGTGATTGCCCGGGATTTCCACGAAATGTCCGTGGGGAAGAAGATCGGCGACGTCCTGGGCGGAGCCGTTGTCGAAATCCTCGGCGCCCGCGACAACGATTGCGGGCTGCGGGATCGCGGCGATGCGTTCCTGGGGCGTGTCGACAAAGGTCCCAAGGATCAGCAGGAGTGCTTCCGGATCGCCCTTGGTGGTCTTGAGAAAGGCCTCGGTCATCCATTCGGTGCTGCCGCGCTCGAAGCTGCCGAGGTTGGTGAGCACGCGCCGGAAATACGCGCCGCGGCCTTCGGTGGCGAGCAGGCCGCTCAGCCCCATGCCGCACAGCGCTGCACGCCTAGGGCTCGCGCCGTTGGCGAGCATACGGACGACCGTACGCGCGCCGAGCGAATAGCCGCCCAGATCATAATCGATGAGGCCGAGATGCCGGATCAGGGCCAGCCCGTCATGCATCAGCACGTCCGGGGGATAAGCGGCGGGATCGTGTGGCTTTGCGCTTTCGCCATGCGCACGCAGATCGGGAAGGATGACCCGGAACCCGGCATCAGCGAGCAGTGCCGCATGGCCGTATTTTATCCAGTTCACATACGCGGTCGAGAAATAGCCATGGATCAGAACGATAGGGCGGCCTGCGGCATGCCCCACTTCGTGCCACGCCAGGTCGAAGCCGTCGAAGCTTGTGAAGCGATGCGTCTTAATCGGGAAGTCTGCCAAGTTTTTCCATCCAGCGTTGAACCATGCTCTGGTTCTGATCGGTCCGTGAGGCGGGCAAGTGGCTGGTGTCAAGCCAATCGCGGTGCCAGCTCTCGATGCCGGAATGCTCGACAGCCCTGAAGCGCTCGGGAGCATCGAAGCTCCCGACAGTCAGGTCCATGCGGTCATGGTCATACGCCTCATAGGTCAGGGGCGTCCCGCAGTGCGCGCAGAAGCCGCGCTCGGCGATTGGAGAAGAACCATAGCGGTCCGGCTCGGTTGCCCATCTCACGTCGCGTTTCGGCAGGTTCTTAAAGGCGATCGAAACGCCGCCGGTCGCGCGCTGACACATGCGGCAATGGCAGAGATAGGCGTCGTCGTCCTCGATCGACGCTTGGTAGCGGATACGCCCACACTGGCATCCGCCGGTTACCTGATCCGCCATTGCCCTGCTCCTCAATCCAGCGCGTGGTCCTAGGTAGTTGTCCTGAGGCGGCGAACCCCACCGTCAAATTTTCCTATGATGCAAGGGAGTCATACCAGGATTGGGCATGCTGCTGCCCCCGTTCTTTGCAAAATGAGGTCGTCTTGTTCACCCGTATCCGAAATCTTCCACTCGCGACCAAGACAACGGCGCTGACCATCTGCGCGCTGTTGCTGCTTGCCGTCTCAACCTTCGTCGTGAGCGACAACGCCGTCACGACCGAAGCCGCACGCACAGCGTCCGAACGTCAGGAGACGAACATGCGCGTCGCATGGAGCGTGCTGCGCAACCATGGGGCGGAATTCCGGCGCGACGGCGACAAGCTGTATGTCGGTGACAAGTTGCTCAACAACTGGTCGGACCCGGTCGATGAAGTCAAGACGCTGGTCGGTGGCACCGCGACGGTGTTTGCCGGTGACATGCGCGTCACCACCAACGTGACCAAGCCGGACGGCAGCCGCGCAGTCGGCACGCCGCTGGCCCCGGGTGCGACCTATGATGCGGTGTTGAAGGAAGGCAAGCCGTATCGCGGCGAGGCGGAGATCCTAGGAAAGTGGTTCTACACCGCCTATGATCCCATCAAGAACGCTGCCGGCGAGACCATCGGCGTACTGTATGTCGGCATTCCCAAGGAAGATGTCGTTGCATCGATCGGGGACCTGCGCCGTTCGATGGCGATCGCCGGCCTGTTGATCGCGATGGCCGCCACTGCGCTTTGTTTCCTGGTCAACCGTGCCATGTTCCGTCCGTTGGGGCAGATGGACAAGGCTATGCAGCGGCTTGCCGCGGGCGAAACCAGCGTCGACATCCCGGCGCGTGACCGCGCCGACGAGATCGGCCGCATGGCCGCGGCACTGGAAGTGTTTCGTCAGGCGACGATCGCAAAGCAAGCCGCTGAGGCGAGTAATGCCGAAGCGCAGGCCGATCGCGCCAAGGCGATGGATGCGCTGGGCGAAGCGCTGACCGGTTTGTCCGACGGCGATCTGACGGTGGAACTGGCCCGCGACTTCCCACGCGACTATGCAGCGCTTGCGCACACTTCAACAGCGCGGTCGCCAAGCTCCGCGAGCTGATCGGGTCGGTTGTCGAGAGCACCGACTCGATTCGCACGGGTTCAAGCGAGATCGCGAGTGCTTCGGAGGATCTAGCGCGCCGCACCGAGAGCAATGCTGCCAGCCTGGAGGAAACCTCCGCCGCTATCACCCAGATGAGCGAGCGGATCAGCTTCACGGCACAGGCTGCGACGAAGACGTTGTCGCGTGCCGATGAGGCGATCACGGTAGTGGGTTCGGGCCGCAGCACCACCGACGAAGCGGTGCAGGCGATGTCGCGGGTTTCCGAAAGCGCGAAGGGCATCGACAGCGTCATCGAGGGGCTGGACAAGATCGCGTTCCAGACGCGCGTTCTTGCCATGAACGCAGCCGTGGAAGCGGGCCGGGCCGGCGAGGCGGGCCGCGGCTTCGCTGTGGTTGCGGACCTGGTTTCTGCACTCGCCATGCGCGCCGAAGAAGAGGCCGGGCGGGCACGCGACCAGCTGACCGCCACGCGCGGCGAGGTGGACCTTGCTGTCGGCGCAGTCGAGCGCGTCGATCAATCGCTTTCGCAGATCGTCGGCACCGTGAATGAAGTGCACACGCTACTGGGCACCATCTCGGCCGACAATAATGCTCAATCGCAGGCCATCCGGGAGGTCAGTACCGCCATCGGCACGATGGATCATTCGACGCAGCAGAACGCGGCGATGGTGGAGCAAACCTCTGCCGCAGCGCGCCAGCTGACCGATCAGGCTGCCGAGCTCGACCGCATGGCACGCGCATTCCGTGTGAGCGGTAAGGGGCCGATCCGCCCGAAATCGTTTAGCCCGATGTCGCCCAAGGGGCGGTGATCGGGAAGGCCCGCGCTAAAGCGCGACCGTCCCTGGAGCCATTGGTAAAAAGGGCGGGTGCTGCTGCACCCGCCCCATTTTGTTGGGTCACGCTATCCCCACCACGCAGGGGTACGGTTTTCAGTCGGCCTTTTGCAGGTGTCGGCGACCGAGAAGCTCGGCAATCTGAACCGCGTTCAGCGCCGCGCCCTTGCGGAGATTGTCACTGACGCACCAGAGAGACAGACCGTTGTCCACCGTGGAGTCCTCGCGCACGCGGCTGACGAAGGTCGCGTATTCGCCGACGCATTCGATCGGTGTGACATAGCCGCCATCTTCACGCTTATCGATCAGCATGATGCCGGGAGCTTCACGCAGGATCGACTGTGCCTGTTCGGCCGAGATCTCGTCCTCGAACTCGATATTGATCGCTTCGGAGTGGCCGACGAATACCGGGACCCGCACGCAGGTTGCCGTCACCTTGATCTTGGGGTCCAGGATCTTCTTGGTTTCGACCACCATCTTCCATTCTTCCTTGGTCGATCCGTCGTCGAGGAAGCTGTCGATATGGGGGATCACGTTGAAGGCGATCTGCTTGGTGAACTTCTTCGGGTCGGCCTGGTCGCCGACGAAGATGTTGCGGCTCTGCTCGAAGAGCTCATCCATACCCGCCTTGCCCGCGCCGGAAACGGACTGATAGGTCGCGACGACCACCCGCTTGATCTTCGCAGCGTCATGCAGCGGCTTGAGCGCGACCACCATCTGGGCAGTGGAACAGTTCGGATTCGCGATGATGTTCTTGGCCCGGTACCCGTCGATCGCTTCCGGATTCACTTCCGGCACGATCAGCGGCACGTCGGGGTCCATGCGGTAGAGCGAGGCATTGTCGATCACCGTGCATCCCGCAGCGGCGAACTTCGGCGCGTATTGGGCCGAGCCTTCCGAGCCGATCGCGAACAGCGCCATGTCCCAACCGGTGGGGTCGAAATGCTCGATATTCTGAACCTTGAGCTGTTTGCCGGTCTCGCCAAAGTCGATCATGTCCCCCGTCGAGCGCGACGATGCCACTACGGCGATCTCGTCGATCGGGAATTCCCGCTCGGCCAGGATGTTCAGCATTTCGCGCCCGACGTTTCCGGTGGCGCCAGCGACCACGACACGGTAGCCCATTTGCGTCCTTTTCCTCTATCCGCCCATGAGGGGCGGGGACGCACCTGTAAGCGTGCGGCCAGCGAATGGAAACGCTTTCGCCTGTTCGGTATGGAAAGCGAAGCTTTAGGGCGCGGATGTCGACGCGACGTGCCGTTATGCCCTAAGCTGCATCCGCGAAGGGGGAACCAACATGATCAAATACGCACTCGCACTCACACTGCTCGGCACGTCATCCGGCGCGCTGGCGCAGGCCGCGCCGACCACCGGACCGGTATCGGTGGAGATCCTGGCCGCGGGACAAATCAGGCAGCCGGCGAACCGCTACCGTCTTGAAGTCACCTTGACCGCGAAGGGCGCCGATGAAGCGGCGGCGGGCGCAGCACTGGCCGCAGCGCGCGCCAAATTGCTCCAGCAACTGGCCGGCCTGAACGTGCGCGAGGCGCTTGCCGAGAACGCTGCGCCGACGTCGGTCGCCGGCCTCGTGGCAAGTTTTGGCGGCCGGACCAAGACCAGCTTCTCGACTGAGATCCCCGACGAAGGCAGCGACGAGACGCCGCAATCGACTGCCAGCAGCAAGTTGATGTTGGACGCACCCAGCCGCGCGGCGGTGGATGCCGCCAAGCCTGTGATCGAAGCGAATGACGGAACGCTGTCCGACGATGTGCTTCCGCTGTTGATCGACTATGTTGTGCCGACGCGCCAAGCCAAGGCAGACGCACTGAAGAAGGCGCAGTCCGAAGCGGACTCCTATGCCGCCTCGCTGGGCCTGCGCCGCGCCACGATCACTAAGATCAGCGAACGTCAGGATCTGACCGCCGGAGCGATCAACTTCGTCGGCCAGATCGTATCCACTTTCGCGCCCAAGTCCGAAACCCAGTCGGACGAGGTGACGGTTCAGGCGAACCTGACGGTCGAGTTTCAGCTGACCCGCTGAGCTATTCGGGGATCTCGTCGGGAATCGTGTTCTCGTCGGCGACCCCCGCATCGAACGAACCCGAGGAGTCGGTGCCGTCCGGGTGATGGGCGTGACCGCCTTCCTCGGTTTCGAGCGTATTGGGGTCGGTTGGTTCGGGGTTCATCATGGCGCTCTCCTTGTAGGAAGAACGCGTTCGCGTGGACATTGCTCCTCCCCGTTCGCACGCGGAGGCTCGATGGATCAGCGGAATGGTGGCTCGTTGAAGGCGCGGAGCTTGCGGCTGTGGAGCTTGGCGCCTTCGCGGCGGAGTTCCTCCACCGTTTCGATGCCGATGCGCAGGTGCTCGTTGATCGCACGTTCGTAGAAGCGGTTGGCTTGGCCGGGCAGCTTGAGCTCGCCGTGGAGCGGCTTGTCCGAGACGCACAGCAAGGTGCCGTAGGGAACGCGGAAGCGATAGCCCTGCGCGGCCAGGGTGGCGGATTCCATGTCGACGCCGACGGCGCGGCTCAGGGAGAAGCGTAGGGCTGATTGCGAGTAGCGCAGTTCCCAATTGCGGTCGTCGGTGGTGACGATGGTGCCGGTACGCAGGCGCTGCTTTAGTTCGTCTCCCGACTGGCCGGAGACGGTCTCCGCTGCGCGGGCGAGCGCGAGCTGGACCTCGGCGATCGCGGGAATAGGGATTTCGGGCGGAAGCACGTCGTCCATGATGTGATCGTCGCGCAGATAAGCGTGCGCCAGGACATAGTCGCCAATACGCTGGCTCGGACGCAGCCCGCCGCAATGGCCGATCATCAACCACGCCTCGGGCCGGAGCACGGCAAGGTGATCGGTGATCGTCTTGGCGTTGGACGGTCCGACGCCGATATTGACCAGCGTGATGCCAGTGCGGCCCGGCGCCATCAGGTGATAGGCGGGCATCTGATGCCGGCGCCACGCGCTGTCGGTGACCAGCCGGTCCATGTCCTCGGGCCGCTCGATGACGATGCCGCCGGCGCCCGAGACGCCCGTGAAGCGGCTGGGCTCGCCGTTTTCACGCGGACCCAGCTGGCTGCATGCCCAGCGGACGAATTCGTCGACATAACGGTGATAGTTGGTGAACAGGATGTACTGCTGGACATGCTCCGTCGGGGTGCCGGTGTAGTGGCGCAGCCGGGCGAGCGAGAAGTCTGTGCGCAGTCCGTCGAACAGCGCGAGCGGACGCGTGTTATCATGGCTGATCCACAGCCCGTCGGCGATCTCGTCGCCGATATGGGCGAGCTCAGTGGCGGGGAAGTGCCGCGCGAGTTCGCTGACCGACACCTGGTCAAGGCTCAGCGCGTGACCGGGATCGAGCACATAGGCGAAGGGGATTTCCTGACGGCCGGGCCGCGCTTCGACCTCGACGTCGTAATCCTCAACGAGGAAGGTCAGCTGCTCGATGAGGTAGTCGGCAAACGTCGCCGGCTTGGTCACGCTTATCCGGTAGCTTCCCGGCTCCACCAGCCGGCCAAACGAGCGCCTCGGGACCGGGCGCTCGGTGCCGCCGCGATAGGTGACGTGGATCTCGGGGTAGGCGAAGGAGCCGTCGCTGCGGCTTTCGGGTGGCGGCGGCGTGCCGTGCGTGAGATAGCGGGTGAGGGCGGACTGAAGCCGCTCGACCGAGGCGCTGTAAAGCCGGTCTAGCTCGGCGACGATGTCGGATGCGCGTGTCATCTTCCACGGCTAAGCCGTCAAAGGCCGGCTGGCAAGTGGGTGGGCGGAGCCCCTCCCGCGTGGGAGGGGCTCACACCGGCTTACTTCTTGGCGTCGGCCTTGTCCTTCGTGGCGCCGGCCTTGTCGCTCTTTTCGTCATTATCCCCGCGCAGCTGGGTTACGGCATAGGCTGCGCCGCCCACGGCTGCTGCAGCGCCGGCTGCGATGGCTGCAGCCGCAACGGGGTGCTCCTTCACCGCATTGACCGTGGCGTCCACAGCGTCGCCGATCGCGTCTTGCGCGGTCTTGATGAAGGAGGTGTTCGAATCCTCGTTCTTGGCCGAGGTTTCGCCGCTGTTCTTGATGTCTGCCATGACCTATCTCCCTAAGGAATTGCGCAGCTGCAACTCGCGTTGCAGTGCGGCAGTTCCGCAAGCGAAACCGTTTTACAGTCGGGCGAGCAAATAGTCGGCCGAGCTGACTTCGAACTGGCCGGGCGCCTCGACATACAACTGCTCGATTACGCCATCGTTGACGAGCATCGAGAAGCGCTGCCCGCGCGTGCCCATGCCATAGGCCGAACCGTCCATTTCAAGACCCAGCGCCTTTGGGAACGCGCCGTTGCCGTCGGCGAGCATCGTCACCTTGCCCTCCACACCGGACGCCTTGCCCCAGGCTTCCATGACGAAGGCGTCGTTTGCGGCGGTGCAGGCGACTTCATCCACGTCCTTGGCCTTCAGTGCATCCGCCTTTTCCACGAATCCAGGCAGGTGGCGCGCCGAGCAGGTTGGGGTGAAGGCGCCGGGCACGGAGAAGAGCGCGACGCGGCGGCCGGCGAAGAACGCGTCGGAGCTGATCTGCTCGGGACCATCTTCGGTCACCTTGACGAAGGTGGTGGCGGGAATGCGGTCGCCGGTCTGGATGGGCATGCGGTTTCTCCCTGTCTGAAGCCGTTTGCGCCGGCCTAAGCGAGCCCAGATGCGCGGGCAAGCGCTACCGGAATTGGGGAGCCAATATGCCGCCGGTAAGTTAGACCGCTATGGAGTCGACGCCTTTTCTCACCGGACAGTTCTTGCTCGCCATGCCTGGGATCGGCGATCCCCGGTTCGAGCGCGCAGTGATCGCAGTGTGCGCGCATGACGAAGAGGGAGCGCTGGGCATCGGCATCGGGGAGACGATCGAGGGATTGGGGCTTCACGAGGTGCTGCGGCAGTTCGAGATCGATCCAGGCGATGCGCCCGACAGCCCGGTGCATTTCGGCGGTCCGGTGGAGCCGCGTCGTGGGTTCGTGCTGCACTCCACCGATTGGAGCGGGCAGGACACGGTGGATGTCTGCGGACGCTGGGCTTTGTCCGGAACGGTGGACGTGCTGCGGGCGATCGCGGAGGGCAAGGGGCCGGGGCAGTGGCTGGTGGCGCTCGGCTATGCCGGCTGGGGCGAGGAGCAACTGGACCAAGAGCTGTCGCGGCACGGCTGGTTCAGCACAGTGGGTGATCCCAGATTGATGTACGAAGTCGCTGCCGCAGATCGGTGGGAAGAAGGGTTCGTCGGCGCGGGTGTCGATCCGCGGATGCTGGCGAACTGCACCGGCAGGGCGTGACGGCACTGTGGTCCGGCAACTAGAGCATCTCGTCGACGCCCAGAAGTCTGTCTACGCGAATGCGCTGGCCGAGTTGAGGGCCGGTCGCAAACGCACGCATTGGATGTGGTTCGTTTTCCCGCAACTCGCCGGATTGGGGAGGAGCGAGACTGCGCGCTTCTACGCGTTGCGATCGGCAGACGAGGCGCGGGCTTACTGGGAGCACCGCGTGCTAGGACTGCGCTTGCGGGAAGCAACCGCGGCTGCGATCGGCAGCGGCGCGGAAGCAGGGGTGCTGTTCGGCCATCCCGATGATTTGAAGTTCCGTTCGTGCATGACGCTGTTCAGAGAGGTCGCACCACAGGAGCCGCTGTTTGGTGAGGCCATCGGCCGATTGTGCCGGGGCGAGGCGGATCCGCTCACGCTGCGGCTGTTGAGAGAGGGACATTGCGCCGCATGAGCGCAGTCATATAAAGATATCTTTATATCACCTTGCGATGGCGGCCATAGGAGAGTAGGGCGCAGCCCATCGCCGCCGGGAACCGGCGTGCATCCGATTCACTCGTGGAGACCCGCTCGTGGCTACCGAACAAGATTACGTCATCAAGGACATCGCGCTGGCTGACTTCGGCCGCGCTGAAATCAACATCGCAGAAACCGAAATGCCCGGCCTGATGGCGCTCCGTTCGGAATTCGGTGCATCGCAGCCGCTGAAGGGCGCGCGCATCACCGGATCGCTGCACATGACGATCCAGACCGCCGTGCTGATTGAAACGCTGACCGCGCTAGGCGCGACCGTCCGCTGGGCGACCTGCAACATCTATTCGACGCAGGACCATGCTGCCGCCGCGATTGCCGCGACTGGTGTGCCGGTATTCGCGATCAAGGGCGAGAGCCTGGCCGAATATTGGGACTATGTCGGCTCGATCTTCGATTGGGGCGACGAGACCTGCAACATGATCCTGGACGACGGCGGCGACGCCACGATGTTCGCGCTCTGGGGCGCCAAGCTGGAAGCTGGCCAGTCGTTCGGCGAGCCGGAGAATGACGAAGAAGTCGAGATGCAGCGCGCGGTAAAGGCGTTCATCGCCCGCAAACCCGGCTACCTCACGCAGACCGTCAAGAACATCAAGGGCGTGTCGGAAGAGACGACCACCGGCGTGCACCGCCTGTACCACATCGCCAAGAAGGGCGAACTGCCCTTCCCGGCGATCAACGTGAACGACAGCGTCACCAAGTCGAAGTTCGACAACCTGTATGGCTGCAAGGAATCGCTGGTCGACGCGATCCGTCGCGGCACCGACGTGATGCTCGCCGGCAAGGTTGCCGCGGTTGCCGGCTTTGGCGACGTGGGCAAGGGCTCGGCAGCATCGCTGCGCAACGGCGGCGCGCGCGTGCTGGTGACCGAAATCGATCCGATCTGCGCATTGCAGGCGGCAATGGAAGGCTATGAAGTCGTCACGATGGAAGAGGCGGTGAAGCGCGCCGACATCTTCGTCACTGCGACCGGTAACGCCGACGTCATCACCGCCGAGCACATGGCCGGCATGAAGAACATGGCGATCGTCTGCAACATCGGCCACTTCGACAGCGAGATCCAGATCTCGGGCCTGTCAAACTACAAGTGGACCGAAGTGAAGCCGCAGGTCGACCTGGTCGAGTTCCCGGACGGCAAGCAGATCATCATCCTGTCCAAGGGCCGCCTGGTGAACCTGGGCAACGCGACTGGCCACCCGTCGTTCGTGATGTCGGCATCGTTCACCAACCAGACGCTGGCGCAGATCGAGCTGTTCACCAAGGCCGAGCAGTACAAGAACGAAGTGTACGTGCTTCCCAAGCATCTGGACGAGAAGGTCGCGGAACTGCACCTCGAGAAGCTGGGCGTGCAGCTGACCAAGCTGAGCGAGAAGCAGGCCAGCTATATCGGCGTGCCGGTGGAAGGCCCCTTCAAGCCGGATCACTACCGCTACTGATCCTGGTAACAGCGTGAAATGAGGGGCCGCATTCCGCAAGGATGCGGCCTCTTTTCGTTTGCGAGCAAGCTTTCGATGTGACTTTAAGGTCACACATCTCGGAATTAGCGTGAGCTAGGTCATTGAAACCCCATAGATGTTCAGCCGAAATGTGGAGGACACGCGGCAGAAACATCCACCTGTACTAAGCGCAGCCCTTCTCGTGACAGATGCGTGACGGCGCGTTTGAGCACGGGTCCAGTGAAAGGGATTGTATGCGTTTCGTATCCATGGGCAGCCGCTCTCGGCTCAGCTTGACTGCGTCCCTGGCTGTGCTGGCGATCGCCGCAGCCAACCCTGCCGCCGCGCAGGATGCCTCCGACAATGCTGGCGCCAACATGGCTTCGGGCACCGACACTACCGCCACGGACACGGCGGTTCCGCCGATCGGCGATGCGGCCGCTGCACCGAGCAGCACGCAGGCCGAGCCGGCCCAGGCAGAGGAAGTTGTCGTCACTGGATCGCGCATCTCGCGCCCGACGCTCGACTCTCCCATCCCCGTGACATCCGTCTCGATTGCCGATCTGACTCGCACCGGCGGTATCGTCCTCGGCGACGCGCTGAACGATCTGCCGTCGCTGCGTTCGACCTACAGCCAGGCGAATTCGACTCAGTATATCGGTACGTCGGGTCTCAACATCCTCGATCTGCGCGGCCTTGGGCCGAGCCGTACGTTGGTGCTGGTCAACGGCCGCCGACACATCACCTCGCAAGAAGGTGAGTTCCTGGTCGACACCAATACAATCCCGACCGACTTGATCGACCGCGTCGACATCGTCACCGGGGGCAGCTCTGCCGTATATGGGTCGGACGCCATGGCGGGCGTCGTCAACTTCGTGCTGAAGCGCGACTTTGAAGGCGCGCGGCTGAACGCCCAAGCTGGCTTGAGCGACAAGGGCGACCGCGGCAGCTATCGTCTGTCGAGCACTTTCGGCAAGAACTTCGCCGAGGGGCGCGGCAATGTCGCGCTGAGCCTGGAATATAATCAGGCCAACCTGGTCACCTACACCGACCGCCCCGAGCTGACAGGCGCCTTCAGCGGGCGCAACCAGTTCCAGTTGGTGAACACGCCCAGTTCCGACAACAGCATCCCGGACCGGACGTTCCTGACCGGCGTGCGGAGCTTCGGCTATGACAATGGCGGCAACTTCATCGCCTATAACGGCACCCGGATCACTGCGTGCGGCACGCAGCCGGGCGGTTGCCTACCCAATGGCAGACCGCGAATTTATGGTTTCAACACCGACGGATCGCTGTCTGAATACAACTACGGTACGGACTTCCGCCCAGTGGGATCGGGCAACAACCAGGGCGGCAGCGGCGCAATCCTGAACGATCGCGGGACTCTGGTGCCGCAGCTTAACCGCTACGTCGCCAATTTCCTCGGGCATTATGACGTCTCGGATGCGTTCCGTCCGTTTATCGAGGCGAAGTTCGTCCGCGTGGAAAGCTTCAACCAAGGCACGCCCACCTTCGCGCAGGGCGGCGAGCAGGGACTGGTCGACGACGTCGATGCTGCCGGCGTCGCCGTCCGTCGTCCGGCCAATCTGGGCTATGGCACCAGCACGGGCATTCCGATCCAGTTCGACAATGCTTTCCTCCAGCCCGGCGCGGCCGCGACGATCCGGTCGCTGCTTCCGGCTGGCGCGAACTTCTTCCGGATGAACCGCAACAACAACGATCTGGGCACGCGCGACGAATTCGACCGCCGCGACACGTACCGTGTGGTGGTCGGCGCGGAAGGCACGTTCAACGACGACTGGAAGTACGACATTTCGGCTAACTACGGCGAGTTCCGTTCGACCTCGAAGTTCTACAACAACCGCATCGAGCAGAACTTCTACAACGCGGTGGACTCGGTGCGGAACGGCGCCGGGCAGATCGTGTGCAGGATCAACCAGGCGGCGGTCACCGATCCCAATTGCGTTCCGATCAACCTGTTTGGCAATGGTTCGCCGAGCCAGGCGGCGCTCAATTACATCAACACGACCTCGCGCCGTGAAGGTAAGGCGACGCAGTTCGACATCAACGCGAACCTGGTCGGTGACTCCTCGCAGCTCTTTGAACTGCCCGGCGGCCCTGTCCGTTTCGCGATCGGTGGC
Organism: Sphingomonas xinjiangensis; assembly: GCF_014199255.1. Taxonomy (GTDB): domain Bacteria; phylum Pseudomonadota; class Alphaproteobacteria; order Sphingomonadales; family Sphingomonadaceae; genus Sphingomonas; species Sphingomonas xinjiangensis. Next base: position 129,582 of record NZ_JACIJF010000001.1, read on the forward strand.
GAGTATCGGCGCGAGACGGCATCGTACCGCTATGACGATCTGGTGAAGAGCGGCGCCACCTTCCTGAACGCGATCCCGGATTTCGATCCCACGTCGTTCGAAGTAAAGGAAGCCTATGGCGAAATCGAGCTGCCGGTCCTTCGGGAGCTGCCGTTCGCGCAGGAGTTGACGATCAACGCCGCGGCACGTGTCGCCGACTACAAGGGTTCGACCGGTACGGTCTGGGCCTGGAACGCTGGGGGCATTTATGCGCCGATCCGCGACATCAAGTTCCGTGTGAACTATTCGAAGTCGGTGCGCGCACCTACGCTAGGCGATCTTTACTCATCGCCCTCGCAGAACTTCGCGTCCGTCGACGATCCGTGCGACGTGAACTTCATCAACAACGGGCCGAACCGCGCCGCCAATTGCCTTGCGGCAGGCGTTCCGGTTGGCTTCGCGAACGATGTTGTCCGCGCAGGAACGCTGGAAATCCTGTCCGGAGGCAATGCGAACCTGACGGCGGAGACGTCGCGCAGCTGGACCTATGGCGTGATTGTTCAGCCGCGTTTCTTGCCGGGCTTCGCAATCACTGCTGATTACTACGACATCGAGATAAACAACGTCATCAGCTCGGTGGATGCGCAGCAGATCCTTGACGCGTGCTATGATGCGGATTCGTTGAACAATCAGTTCTGCGGGTTCATCAATCCGCGGGAGAGCAATGGTTACTTTGCGCGACCAGCACTGCTTCAAAGCAGCGTGAACTTCTCGGCGCTACGCGCGAAGGGTATCGACGTCGACATGTCGTACACCCATCGTTTCGATGCGGATAATCGGCTTGCCGTTCGCCTGATCGGCACCTGGGTAGAGAACCGGACCGATTACCCCTATCTTGACGATCCGGACTTCCCGGAACGCGAGCTTGGCGAGTTGGGCGATCCAATCTGGAGCGCGAACGCTACGGTGGACTATTCGCACGGTCCGTTCAGCCTTGGATATCAGCTCCGCTATGTCGGCAAGCAGTCGATCACCGATTGGGAAGCGCAGCACGATTATAATGGCGTGCCGGCCTATGACCCGAACTATGCGGACGTAGTGTACTATCCCGAGGTTTTTTATCACTCGATCCGCGCCACCATGGATGTGAACCGTCAGTTCACCTTGTATGGCGGCATCGACAATCTGACCGACGAACGGCCGCCATATGGCCTGCTCGGCAACGGTGAAGACGCGATCTACGACAATGTAGGCCGCTTCATGTATATCGGCGCGACCGTGAAGTTCTGATCCGACAGAGCGGGCGAAACGAAAGGGCCTGGCGTATGCCGGGCCCTTTTCATTCTAAGCAAATCGGAACGCACCCTTCCAACCTACGTTATTCTGGAAAGTGGGAGCGTTTCATGTTGCGTGTGCTGATTGCGAGGCTCGCCATCGGAGTGGCTGCGGTTGGTGCTGGTGGAAGCGTGGCCGGAATGGGCCTGGCGAACTACGTCGAGTCGGGCTCTTTCCACTTCTACAAGCAGCCTCGAATGACGGCGTGGAACGAACGCCCCAGCGGCTTCGATGCTGCTTCGGATGAAGCGCTTCCCGATACGGCGGATGCTCGCGCCTTTTCAGCTGATTTCAGAGCCGGCCACTAAAATGGCGATGCCCGACGGTCATGATGTGGACGGGCAGGCGGGGAAACCGGCACGAGAGCGTATTGCCGAGGTCCTGCGGGTGGCTTTGGAATCGCGAGAGGATGCTCCGATCGACGATGCTACTCGGCGACTGATGCTGCATCTTTCCATCGAGCCGCCGTCGAAGCAGGTTCTTTCACCGGCGGAAAAAGCTTCGCCGGATGCAACATCAAGACCGGTGGCACCGCGTTCGTTGTTGCGGCGGGTGTTGAACCGTTCATTGCACGCTCTGCGAGATCAATCCCGATAACGAAGAGGCGCTGCGCAGAGGAGTTTCGAAGCTCCGGCTGCAACCGGCTTCCCGTCACGCGCAGCTTTGCTTAAGGATGAGGCCATGGTGGTCCGTCGCCGCCGCGGAGGCGCGGCTTGATCCTTGTTTCACAATCTGGCGCCGTGCTTGCCGGAGCAGTGCTCGCTTTGCTGGTGCTGCTTAGCGGCTGGGCGTTGTTCGCGGGCCTGCGTGCGTACGCTGCGGCGCGGATGCTGGAGGGGGAGAATGCGCGGCTGAACGCGCTCGGCGAGGCCGGGCCGGCCCAGCCGCTGCTGGTGCGTGCGGACGGTGAAATCGAGATGCCACCGCGGCTGGCAGAATGGCTGGGGCTGGACCGCGTACCTCGCGAATTGAGCGGGCTGTCGCAGGAGAATGCGGGCGCCACACCCGAAGACGCACAACTACTGGCACGGCATGTGACGGCTGCGCAGCGTGCCGGGCGAACGTTCCGCATGACGTTGCGGCCGCAGGGTGCCGAACGCGCGCTGCTGGTGGTGGGCGACCGCGCGCCCGAGGCGATGCGCACGCCCGCAGGCGCGCTGTTGTGGTTCCTGGACGCGACCGAAAGCGAGCAGGCGATCGCGCGGCTGACGCGCGACACCGACCAACTGCATGCGGCCTTCGACGCGATGACGGCCCTGATCGAAGCCGCACCGATGCCGATGTGGTATCGCGGATCCGACCTTCGGCTGTTGATGGTAAACTCGGCCTATGTCCGCGCGGTGGAGGGCAGGGACGGCGAGGATGTCGTTGCACGCGGGCTGGAGTTGGTCGAGGGTGGGGGACTAGGCGGGCCCCTGGCGAACGCGGCGATCGCGCGCGATACGGCGGAGCCACAGATCGCCGCGATGCCGGCGACGGTGAGTGGTGCCCGGCGGATGTTGCGGCTCCACGACGTGCCGTTGCCCACGGGCGGAGTCGCGGGCTTCGCCGTAGACGTGGAAGAGCTTGAGCAGGCGCGCGTCGGGCTCAAGCGCTTTGGCGAGGCGCAGCGTGCGATGCTCGATCGGGTTTCGGGTGGCGTGGCCCAATTCGGTTCGGACCGCGGCCTAGTGTTCTGCAACCAGGCGTTCCGCCGCATGTTTGCGATGAAGAACGAGTGGCTCGCCGACCGACCCGAGTTCGACCGCGTGCTGGAGCGAATGCGTGAAGTGAATCGGCTGCCCGACGTGCGCGATTTTCCCACGTGGAAGAACGAGCGCCGCGAGTGGTTCACTGCCCCCGAAGCAGTGGAGGAGACCTGGAGCGTGGCAGGCACGCACCTCCGTGTCGTGGCGCAACCGCTGCCTGAAGGCGGGCTGCTGCTGCTCTTCGAAGACCGTACGCAGCAGCTGGAGCTGCAACGCGAGCATGGCGAGATGCAGCAGGTGCGCACCGCCACGCTGGAAAGTCTGGCCGAGGCGGTGGCTGTATTCAGCAAGGGGCGCTTGCAGCTTTGGAACCGCAAATTCCGGCAGGTCTGGGGGTTCGAGGACATCTTCCTGGACGGGCATCCGCAGATACCGATCCTCGTGAAGGCAGCCGCGCCCAGGCTAGCCAATCCCAATCGTGCCGAAGTGCTGGGCGACCTGATCCGCATCGCCGCAAAAGACCGGCAGCAGCGTGGCTCCAGCATCGCCTTTGCCGATGGTAGGCATTTCGATGTCACTGCGGTGCCACTGCCCGACGGCAATGCGCTGGTGACAATGCTCGATACTACGGACCACCACCGTGCCGAGAGCGCGCTGCGCGACCGCAACGTGGCCTTGGAGGCGGCAGATCGAGTGAAGACCGCGTTCGTTGCGAACATGAGCTATGAGCTGCGTACGCCACTTACGTCGATCAAGGGCTTTTCTGAGATGCTGCACGGCGGCTTTGCGGGCAAGCTGACGAAGAGCGCGAAAGAATATACCGAGGCGATCCTGACGTCGGTTGACCGGCTGGGGAACCTGATCGACGACGTGCTGGACCTGACGCAGAGCGAAGGCGCGCCGCTGGAGCGCGAGCATGTAGAGCTGGCGGGAGCGGCGAAGAGTGCTGCCGACTCCATCGCGTCTCTTGCAAGTGGCAAGCGGATCGAATTGGTGGTCGAGGATGCCGGCAGCGCAGGAAGCGTGACCGGGGACTCGCGCCGGCTGCGCCAGACGATCGAGCATCTGCTGCGTCATGCAGTCGCCGCTACCCCCGAGGAAGGACGAGTGCTGCTGCATCTGGACGGCAACGCAAAGGTTGCGCGGATCATCGTTTCGGATAACGGGCCCGGCATGAGCCCCAAGGCAGTTGCAAAGGCGTTCGACAGCTTCGCACAGCATGGGATTTCCCGGAGCGGCGAGCGCGCACTAGGGCTAGGCCTGCCGCTGGCGAAACAGTTTGTTGAGGCGCATGGCGGGCGTATCCAGCTGATTTCCGAACCGGGCGAGGGTACGTTGGTGACGGTGGAGCTGCCGCGATGATCGCGTTGCGATCGACGGGGGAAGCGCTGGCATTGGGCGCGAAGCTGGCCGGTGTGGTACGTCCGGGAGACATTATCGCGCTGTCGGGGCCGCTCGGCGCGGGCAAGACCAGCATCGTCCGCGGGCTGCTCGCCGCATTGGGGTTGGAGGAAGAAGCGCCATCGCCCAGCTTTGCCATCGTTCAGCCTTACGACCCGCCCGAGGTAAGGCTGCCGGTGCTGCATGTCGATCTTTACCGGATCGAGGATGCGAGCGAGGTGGAGGAACTAGGGCTCGAGGACGCGCAGGCCGACTCGCTGCTAATCGTGGAATGGCCCGAGCGGCTGGGCGAGGAGCATTGGGCCGACGCTTTGTGGTTCAGCCTGAAGCCCATGCCGGACGGCGCGCGCGGCTTGACAGTGCGGGTGCCGGCGGCATGGAAGGACCGATGGTCCCTGACATGAATCCGCCCGCCGGGGCGACCGACTTTCTGACCGCTGCCGGATGGGAAGGCGCCGAGGTACGTCCACTGGCCGGCGATGCTTCGTTTCGCCGTTATTTCCGTGTGGTGGATCATGACCGCAGCGCGATCCTGATGGACGCGCCGCCGCCGCAGGAAGACCCGCGGCCGTTCATCGCAATTGCGCAGTGGCTGACGGGCAATGGATTCGCCGCGCCGGACATCCTGCATCAGGACTTGGAGCAGGGGTTGGTGCTGATCCAGGACTTTGGCGACGCGCGGCTGAAGGAGACGGTGGAGGCGGCGCCGGAGAGCGAGCTGCGGCTGTATGAGGCCGCTGTCGATCTGCTGGTGCGGTTGGGTCAGGAAGAGGCCGCGGATGTGCCGCCTTATGACCTGGCGGTGTATCAGCGCGAGGCGGGGTTGCTGACCGAATGGTACTGCCCGGCAGTGGGGCTGGAGGTGGATGCGCAGGGCTATGCCGATGCTTGGGCTAGCATCTTGTCGACGCTGAAAACGGACGCGCCGCCCGTTACTGTATTACGGGACTACCACGCTGAGAACATCATGCTGATCGAGGGCAGCGAGACGCTGGGGCTGCTCGACTTCCAGGACGCGCTGGCCGGGCACCCCGCTTATGACCTGGTGTCGCTGCTACAGGACGCGCGGCGCGACGTGGCGGCGAGCCTGGAGACCGCGATGCTTGACCGCTACAAGCGGATCACCGGGGCAGGCGACGCATTCGACGTGGCCTATCATGTGCTGGGCGCGCAGCGGAACGCGAAGATCATCGGCATCTTCACGCGGCTGTGGCAGCGCGACGGCAAGCCGCGCTATGCCGGATTGTGCCCGCGGGTCTGGAGCTATCTGGAGCGGGACCTGAAGCATCCGGCGCTGAAGCCCGTGGCGGACTGGTTCGACGCGAATATCCCAGCCGAGCTGCGCGGCGATCCGCTGGTGATCGCCGGGGCATGAGCCAGGGTATCACGCTGTCGCTGCGCCCGCAGCCCGACGCGCCTGTGCCCGAGACGGCGATGATCATGGCGGCGGGGCTGGGCAAGCGCATGCGGCCGCTGACCGCGACGCGCCCCAAACCGCTGGTGGAAGTCGCCCGCAAGCCGCTGATCGACCATGTTTTCGACCGGCTGCGTGCAGCGGGCGTGAAGCGGGCGGTGGTGAACGTCCATTACCTGGCCGACCAGCTTGAAGCGCATCTGCGCGCGCGGGTGAAGGACATCGACGTGCAGGTGTCCGACGAGCGGGCGCAGTTGCTGGAGACGGGCGGGGGGCTGGTCCATGCGCGCGCGCTGATCGGCAACGAGCCGTTTCTGTGCGTGAACAGCGACAATCTGTGGGTCGATGGGCCGACCGACGCGATCCGCGCGCTCGCCGCACAGTGGGACGACACGCGCATGGATGCGCTGCTGCTGGTGGTGCCGCTGGCGCGCGCGCACAACCACACCGGCAGCGGCGATTTCCGGCTCGACCCGTTCGGGCGAGTCATCGAGCGTCGCAAGCCCGGCCGGATGGCGCCGTTCGTCTATACCGGCGTGCAAATCCTGTCACCGCGGGTGATCCGCGACTGGCCGGAAGGGCCGTTCTCGACCAATTTGTTCTGGGACCGGGCAATGGAAGAAGGCCGGCTCTGGGCGATGGTGCACCAGGGCTTGTGGTTCGATGTCGGGTCACCGCCAGCAATCGCCGCGACCGAGGCCGTGCTGGCCGAGATGTGAGCTTGCTTTCCTTTGCCGATACGCAGAGGAACAAAGCGGGTATGCCGAGCAAGCTCAATCTCTACACGATCCGGCCGCACCGCGCCTTTGCCGATGCGTTGGCGAATGGGTTGATCCGGCGCTTCGGCGGCGATCCGATGCGGCTGGCGCGCGGCACGGTGCTGGTGCCGAACAACCGCGCCAAGCGGTCGATCCAGGATGCGTTCGTCCGTGCGAGCAAAGGCGGACTGCTGCTGCCACGACTGGTGGCGACTGGCGACCCGGAGCTGGATGAGGCGGTGTTCGATACCGACGTGGTTCCCGAGCCGATCCCGCCGGCGGTCGATCCGCTGCAACGGCGCATGATCCTGGCGAGGCTGATCCAGGAAGCGGGCCAGGGCGCCGACGCTGCCGAAGCGGTGCGGCTGGCCGGCGACCTGGCAACCACGCTGGACCAGCTGCTGGTCGAGGAAGTGCCGCCGCGCGCGCTGAAGGAACTGGAACTCGGCCCGGAACTGTCGGCGCATTGGGAGCGATCGCTGTCGCTGTTTGAAGTGCTGCTGGAACGCTGGCCGCGCGAACTGGAGAAGCTGGGGCGGATCGATCTGGCCGAGCGGCGGCGAATGCTGCTGGACCGTGTGGCGGCGCGCTGGCGCGAACGGCCGCCGGCCGGCGGCTTTGTCTGTGCGGCGGGCATCAACACATCGGCACCCGCCATTGCCCGATTGCTGCGCGTGATCGCCGGTATGCCCGAAGGCATGGTGGTGCTGCCCGGGCTGTCGACGACGATCAGCGAGGCGGAATGGAGCCTGTTGGGACCGCACGCGCCCGACCCGGTGTCGGGTGTGCGCCGGCGGAGCATCGAGACGCATCCCCAGTTCCAGCTGAAGCTGCTGCTCGATCGGATGGGCGTGCACCGCGACGAATTCGACCTGTGGCGGGCGGGCAGCGAGCACGACGCGCCGCCCGCGCGCAGCAAAGCGATCGCATCGGCGATGGCCCCGCCCGAACTGACGCATGGCTGGACGAGCCTTCCCGCCGCCGAGCGGCGGCTGGACGGCGTGCGGGTGCTGGAAGTAGCGACGCCGGCTGAGGAAGCGCAGGCGATCGCCCTGGCGCTGCGTGAGGTGCTGGAAACGCCAGGGCGCACGGCGGCGCTGGTGACGCCGGACCGGGCATTGGGGCGGCGGGTGGCGGCGCATTGCGCGCGTTGGAACCTGGCAATCGACGATTCCGCCGGACAGCCGCTTTCACTGCTGCTGCCAGGCACCTTGTTGTCCGCGCTCGCCGAGGCTGCCGCGCAGGGTTTCGCGCCCTTGCCGTTGCTGACGCTGCTCAAGCATCCGCTGGTGGGGCAGCCCGACCGACTGGACTGGTTGGAAGGGGTGCGCGGACTGGACCGGGCGTTGCGCGGGCCGCGGCCGGCGGCGGGACTGGACGGGATCGAGCGGCATCTGGCCGAGCAGACGGGGCGCGACGCGCCGCTTCGCCGCCGCGCGCAGCTTTGGTGGCAAACAGTTCAGGCGCCGCTGCGAGCGTTGGAAGCGACGTTCGGGCGTGGCGCGCAGCCGCTGGGCGGCATGGTGGCCGCGCTACGCGAAGCGGCGCAGGCACTGGGTGGCGACGCGGTGTGGAGCCGGGCGGAAGGGCGGGCGGCAGCCGATCTACTCGACAAGCTTGAGCGCGAAGCCGACCATGGCCCAGCGCTGGCCGAACCCGACGCGATCGCGCCGATGCTGCGCACGTTGATGGAAGAACTCGCAGTGCGGCCGCCGCAGGGCGGACATCCCCGCCTGGCGATCCTGGGCCTGATCGAGGCACGATTACAGACCGCCGACTTGATGATCCTGGGCGGACTGAACGAAGGGATGTGGCCGGGGCTGCCGGCGCCCGACCCGTGGCTCGCGCCGCGGGTGCGGGCCGAACTGGGGCTGCCGGGGCTGGAGCGCCGGATCGGACTGTCGGCGCATGATCTGGCGCGCGCGCTGGGCGCGCCCCAGGTGTTGCTCACCCGGGCGCGGCGCGACGCCAGCGCGCCGACGATCGCCTCGCGCTTTTGGCTGCGGCTCGAGGCGTTGGCGGGCGGGCTGGTGCGGGCGCGCGAGCTGGAGCAATGGCTGCGCGCTGTGGACGCGCCCGGCAGGTTCGCGCCGTCCGAGCGGCCCGCCCCGAAGCCTGCAGTCGATCGACGGCCAAAGGCGATCTCGGTTACCGAAGTCGACCGGTTGAAGGCTGATCCCTATGCCTTTTACGCGCGGCGGATGCTGCGGCTGATGCCCCTTGACCCAGTGGACGCGGACTTCAGTGCCGCGTGGCGGGGTACTGCCGTACATGCGGTGCTTCAGCGCTGGTTCGAAGAAGACCAATGCCGACCGGAGCGCTTGCTTCCGCGTGCCGACGCCATGTTCGAGGACGAACGGACGCACCCGGTGATACGCGCCTTGTGGAAGCCAAGGTTGCGCGAGGCGATCAAGTGGATCGCAGGGGAGCTGGCGAGCAGCGCCGGTTCGGGCCGGGCGGTGATCGCAGTGGAGCGGCGTGGGGTGATCGCATTCGATGGCGTCGAGTTGAGCGGCACGTTCGACCGGCTGGACCGGCTGGAAGGCGGCGGGCTGGCGATCGTCGACTACAAGACGGGCAAGCCGCCCTCGCTTGCCGCCGTGCGCGAGGGGTTCAGTTTGCAGTTGGGGCTGTTGGGGCTGATCGCCGAGCGCGGCGGCTTCGACGATGTGACGGGTCGGGCGCGGGCATTCGAATATTGGTCGCTGTCGCGCAATCGCTTTGGCGGATTTGGGTATGTCGAGAGCCCGTGCGATCCCAAGCGGCGCGATCACCTGCCCGCCGATGACTTCATCGACAAGGCTGTGGAGCAGTTCGAAAGCGCGGCGCGGATGTGGCTGACCGGGAACGAGCCGTTCACGGCCAAGCTGCACCCGGATTACGCGCCTTATGCCGAGTATGACCAGCTGATGCGGCGGGATGAGTGGTATGGGCGTGATTGAGGCGGGGGTGATTCCCTATACTTGTACCCCGGCGCCGGCTGGGGCCCAGCTGCGGGACGCGTACGGAGGCGCGGAATGGCTTGGACGGAGCCTAGCGGGCGGGGTTGCCCCTTCTCCTATTCACCGCAACTGGGCCCCGGCCTTCGCCGGGGAACGCAGGGGGTGCGTTCGTGGCTGAGGTGCGTCCGCTTCATCGGCTGAAGGGCAATCAGCGGCGCGCCAGCGATCCGTCGCGGCATATCTGGCTGTCGGCGTCGGCAGGCACGGGCAAGACACAGGTGCTGGCGGCGCGGGTATGGCGGCTGTTGCTGGCCGGCGTCGATCCCGGCGCGATCCTGTGCCTGACCTTTACCAAGGCGGGTGCCGCCGAAATGTCCGAGCGGATCACCAGCCGGCTGGCGCGGTGGGTGCGGGCGAGCGATGCCGAGCTTGCCGCCGACCTGGAGGCGCTGGGCGAGAGCATTTCGCCCGAGGGGCGGCAGCGGGCGCGGACCCTCTTCGCCAAGGTGCTCGATGCGCCTGGGGGTGGCATCCGCATCCAGACGATCCACAGTTTCTGCCAGTCGCTGCTGTCGGCCTTTCCGTTGGAGGCAGGATTGGTGCCGGGGTTCCGCCCGCTCGACCAGCGCGAAGAGGCGGTGCTGGCGCGCGAGAGCCTGGCCGAGATGCTGGTCGATGCCGAGCGCGAGGGGCGGGGCGGGCTGACCGAGGCAGTCGGCGCGCTGAGCCTGAGGCTGGGGGAGGGCAAGGCCGAAGCGTTCCTGAAGGCGTGCGCGCATTCGGCCGAGGCGCTGGAGGCTTTGCCTGTCGGGATACAGCCGTTCCTGCGGCGCTCGCTGGGGCTGCCGATCGGCGACATTGCCGAGGAGCTGGAGCGGTGCTGCGGCGACGACGGGTTCGACTGTGCGAGCCTGCGCGAGATTGCGGCGATGAACGCGGCCTGGGGCACCGGCAAGGGACTCGAGCGCGCCGACGCGATCGCGAAATGGCTGGGGCTGTCGGCCACGGCGCGGGCCGAGGGGCTGTCGCTGCTGCATCAGGTTTGGGCGACCGCCAAGGGCGATCCGCGCTCGTTCGGCAAGGGGCAAGCGCCGCAGGATGCCGGCTATGCCGATGTGGCGATGCGGCTGCACGGGCGTTGCGCCGAATTGCTGGCGATGAAGGTGCAGGCGGACTTCGCCGATCTGCTCGCGCAGGGGCTGGAAGCCGGGCGAGACTATGCCCGTACCTATGCCGCGGCGAAGCGGCGGGTGGGGGCGGTCGACTTCAACGACCTGATCCGTCGCACGGTGGAACTGCTGGGCCAGCCGGGCATGGGCGAATGGGTGCGCTTCAAGCTCGACCAGGTGACCGAGCATGTGCTGATCGACGAGGCGCAGGATACCAATCCGCAGCAATGGGCGATCGTAAGCGCGGTGGCGGACGAGTTCTTTGCCGGCGAAGGCGCGCGGGGCGACCGCGTGCGCACGCTGTTCACCGTGGGGGATTACAAGCAGGCGATCTTCGGCTTTCAGGGGACCGACCCGATCTATTTCAGAGCGGCGTTCGAACGGTTCCGGCAGCTGGCGGAGACACACCCCGATGCCGGGTTCGATTTGGATGATCGGAGCATCGAGGACCTGTCGCTGACGCACAGCTTCCGCACGACCAAGCCGGTGCTGGAGTTTGTCGACATGGCGCTGGCCGAGCTGCCTGATCCCGGCATGGGGCCGATGAGCGCGCTGGAGCCGCATGCCAGCGAGGTGCCGGGGCCGGGCACGGTGACGTTGTGGCCCGCGACAGTGGAAGGTGCGACCGAGGCCGAGGAAGAGGAATGGGTCAGCGACGCCACGCGGAAGCTGGCGGGAGACATTGCGCGGGCGATCAAGGGCTGGGTCGGCACGCTCGAGCTGGAGAGCAAGGGGCGGACGCTGCGGCCCGAGGACGTGATGATCCTGGTGAAGCGGCGCGGCGAGCTGGCGTCGCTGATCGTCGCGCGGCTCTATGCCGAAGGGGTGCCGGTGGCGGGGGTGGACCGGCTGCGGCTGAACGCGCCGTTGGCGGTGCAGGACCTGCTCGCGGCGATCCGCTTTGCGTTGCAGCCCGAGGATGATCTTTCGCTGGCCAGCCTGCTGGTGTCGCCGCTGATCGGCTGGACCCAGGACGAACTGATGGCGGCGGCGCTGCGCGAGGGCGGCGGGCTGTGGCGGCATTTGCGCGCGACGCAGCCTGAGGAACGGCTGGCGCCACTCTACGCGCTGCTGGCGCGGGCGGATATCGCAACGCCGTACCGGTTCCTGGAAGAGATATTGTCCGGGGCGATGCAGGGGCGGCGCAAGCTGCTGCTGCGGTTGGGCGAGGAGGCGCGCGATCCGATCGAGGAGTTGCTGAACGCGGCGCTGAATTTCGAGAAGTTGGCAACGCCGTCGTTGCAGCACTTCCTCGACTGGTTCGACCGCGGCGATGTCGAGATCGTGCGCGACGCCGCGCAGCCCCAGGGTTCGGTGCGGGTGATGACGGCGCATGGGGCGAAGGGCTTGCAGGCGCCGCTGGTGATCCTGGCCGACGCGACGGTGGACCCGACGCGCAGCCCGCGCGACTTCCTGCTGTGGGCGCCCGAGGGGCATGACGGGCCGAAATTCCCGATCTTTCGTCCACGCTCGGCCGAGCAGGCGGGGGCGCTGGGCGAAGCGGTGGCGGCCGAGGCCGCAGGCGAGCTTCAGGAGCATTGGCGGCTGTTCTACGTCGCCGCGACGCGAGCGGAGGAGCGGCTGGTGGTCGCGGGGGCGCTGGGCCCGATGGCCAAGGGCGTGCCGCCGGAGAAGAGCTGGTATGGCGCGTGCGTGCGCGCGTTCGACGCGCTGGGGGTGCCGGAAGGTGAGGGTGTGCGCGAGTTCCGCGGGTTGAGCGCGGCCAAGCCGGTGGCGCCTGCTGCGCGGGCGGAGGCGGTCGCGGAGGCGGTTGCCCCGCTGCCTGACTGGGCTTCGCGGCCGGCACCCGAGGAGGCGCGGCCGCCGCGACCGCTGGCACCATCGTCGCTAGGCGAGGATCTGGTGGCCGATCCGCCGCCTTCGCCCAAGATGCGGCTGGCGGCCGAGCGGGGGCGGGTGCTGCACGCACTGTTCGAGCGGCTGCCGAGCGTGGCACCGGGCGAGCGTGCGGTGGTGGCGGATCGCTGGCTGGCGGGCGCCGGTGGAGTTGAAGATGCCGAGATGCGCGCGGGCTTGATCGCCGATGCGATGGCGGTGACCGAGGACCCGCGCTTTGCCGAGCTGTTCGCGCGCGATGCGCTGGCCGAGGCGCCGATTGCCGCGGTGGTCGAGGGGCTGGTGGTGTCGGGCACGGTCGACCGGCTGGTGGTCACGGCGGATCGGGTGCGGGTGGTGGATTTCAAAACGGGGCGGCGGGCGCCGCGCTTGGCGCAGGATATTCCGGCCTATCACCTGCGGCAGATGGCGGCCTATGCCGCGGCGTTGCGGGTGATCTTTCCCGGGCGTGCCGTGGAGGCAGCGTTGCTATACACGGCGGGCCCGGTGCTGCACGTGCTCGACGACGCGGTGTTGGCGGCGCACAAGCCCGGCTTCGCGGACACGGAGCAAAGCTTGACCGCGCGCGCTTGAGCCGGCCACCCGGCGCACATAGATAAGCGCTCACGACAATCAGGAGACCGTTACCATGGCTACGCAGCCCACCACCGATGCCAGCTTCGAAGCCGATGTGCTCCAGGCCGACAAGCCGGTGCTCGTCGACTTCTGGGCCGAGTGGTGCGGACCGTGCCGCATGATCGCCCCGGCGCTGGAGGAACTGGCGTCCGAACTGGGCGACAAGGTCAACATCGTGAAGCTCGACATCGACGAGAACCCCGACGCGCCGACCAAGTACGGCGTGCGCGGCATCCCGACGATGATCCTGTTCAAGAACGGCCAGCCCGCGGCGACGCAGGTCGGCGCGATGCCCAAGAGCGGCATCAAGCAGTGGATCGAGCGCGAGCTCTGATCTGAACAAGGCGGGGCTCGCGGGTCCCGCCTTTCTTTATTCCCGCCCGCGCGTTTCCGGGCGCCAGCCATCGTAGCGCGGGAGGTCGTCGCCGGCTTCGTTCCAGGACAGGCGCTCCGCGTAGAAGATGTGAAATCCGGGCGTGACCTGCGCCGGATCGTCCAGCGTTGCGGCGGTGACGTCGATCTCGTCGCCTTGGAAGTCGACATGGATGGTGAGCGGAGTGCCGCAGCGGGTGCAGAAGCTGCGCTCGCCGAATTCTGTGGTCTTTACCCGACCAATTGCGTCCTCGCCCTGCTCAAGGACATAGTCGGCCAGTTTTACCGTAGTGAACACAAGCGCCGGCACCTGATATCTTTTAGCAGATGCGGCAGTGACACCAGCCGGTGTCATAAGGCGTGCCGTCGAGTCGATAGCGTACCGCGCCGCAGAAGCATCCGCCCTTCACTCGCGCTCTCCTCAGCTGAGCGGAATCATCACCTGGCTGATATATCCGGGCCGCTCGCGAAGCCTAGCGTACCAGGCTTCGACATGTTCCAGCCGGGGCCGGTCGATCGGAAGCGTGAACCAAGTATAGGCGTACACACCCATGGGCACGTCGCCGATGCCGAAGGCGTCGCCCGACAGCCATGGCGTTTCGGCAAGATAGCGGTCGAGGATCGCCATCTGCTTGGAACAAGCCGCTGCCGAGCGGGTGATCGCCGCGGCGTCCCGCTGATCCGGGGTTCTCCGGATCAAGTTGAGGAACGCGTCGCGTTGAGCGTCGGCATAGCCGAACTGCCAGTCCATCCAGCGGTCGGCGAGCGCGCGCTCCGACGGATCGGTGGGCCAGAAACGGTCCGCGCCGCGGCGCGCAGCGAGGTAGCGCAGGATCGCGTTCGATTCCCAAAGCACGACATCGCCATCTTCGATGGTGGGGATCAGCGCGTTGGGGTTCTTTTCGAGATACGCGGTGTCCATGCCGAACGCCCCGCCGACATCGTGGCGGACATAGGGGATGTCCAGTTCCTCGGCGAACCAGGCGACCTTCTTCACATTGTGCGAGTTGAGGCGGCCCCAGATCGTCAGCATTTTATCAGCTCCGATAATCGGCGTTGATTGAAATGTAGCCGTGGGTGAGGTCGCAGGTCCAGACTTTGGCATGTCCCTCACCGAGACCCAGATCGACGCCGATCTCGATTTCCTTCCCCTTCAAGTGGGCGGCGACGGGCGCTTCGTCATAGCCCTCGACCGCGAGCCCTTCGCGAGCAACCTGGGTGGTGCCGAAGCGGATGGCGAGCTTGTCGCGCTCGGCGGGTTCGCCGGCTTTGCCCACGGCCATGACGACGCGGCCCCAATTGGCGTCCTCGCCGGCGATGGCGGTCTTCACCAACGGCGAGTTGGCGATCGACAGGGCAATGCGATGAGCGCTGCGGTCGCTCTCGGCCCCCTCGACATCGATCTGGATCAGCTTGGTCGCGCCTTCGCCATCGCGCACGACGAGCAAAGCAAGCTGGTGGCAGAGATCGGCGAGCGCGGCGCGAAAGGCGTCGGCGCCGGCATCCTCCTCGCTGGTGAGCGGCGCATTGCCTGCCTTACCGGTCGCGAAGGCGAGCACGGTGTCGCTGGTCGAGGTGTCGCCGTCGACGGTGATGCACGAAAAAGTGCGCGTATTGGCGTCGGCGAGCGCGCGCTGAAGGAAGACCGGATCGACTGCCGCATCGGTGAAGATGAAGCCGAGCATCGTTGCCATGTCGGGCGCGATCATCCCGGAGCCCTTGATGATGCCGACCAGGTTGACGGTGCGGCCGTCGACCACCGCGCTGGTGACCGCCGCCTTGGCAAAGGTGTCGGTGGTCATGATCGTCTCGGCGGCGGCTTCCCAGCTGGCAGGCTCAGCAGTGAAGGCAGCGTCGAGGCCGGCTTCAGCCTTGTCGATCGGCAGCGGGACGCCGATCACCCCGGTCGACGACACGAAGATGTCCGACGGTTCGCAGCCGAGATGCGCGGCGGCGCGTGCGGCGATCGCTTCCACAGCGGCACGGCCGCGATTGCCGGTGAAGGCGTTGGAATTGCCCGCGTTGACCACCAGCGCTCGCGCGCGGCCCAGCACCAGCGCCTTGCGGCACCATTCCACTTCGGGGGACGGGCATTTGCTGTTGGTCAGCACACCCGCGACGCTGGTGCCCGGCTCCAGCGTGACGAAGGTCAGGTCGCAACGGTCCCAATTCTTGTACCGGGCACGGGCGACGCGGGGCGTAACGCCGGCGATGGCGGGCAGGGCGGGAAAGGGAAGTGCGAGGGGCGAGGTTTCCATGCTTCCGCGCCTACCCAAGTTGGACGCGGGCGGCAAATGTCGGCCCCGTGCCTGGATGGCAGCGCGCAGCCGGGGTGGAGACGTTGCCGGTGTATTCGCGCAATCCTTCTTCGGTTTAGCCTATGCAGGGCGATCGCTGCCGGTATTTGTGTATCGCGCCGTGTCGTCGGTGCCACGAACGCGAGGCAGACTCCCTAACGATGACCGACACGCACCCGCGCGCATGGCGCATCACCGGCTTCGCCTTGTCCGCGGCGGGCGCAATGCTGTTTGCGATCAAGGGCGTCCTCATCAAGCTGATCTACCGCTATGGTATCGACACGACGAGCCTGCTGGCGATGCGCATGGTGTTGGCCGTTCCGGTGTTCGCGCTGGTGGGCGTGCATCAATGGCTGCGATTAGACCGACGTGCGCGACCGGATGCGCGGACCTTCTGCCTGGCCATGCTGGTCGGCATCCTGGGCTATTATGTTTCATCGTGGCTGGACTTCGAGGGTCTGCAAACGCTGGACGCGCAGATCGAGCGTTTGATCCTGTTCACCTATCCCTTTCTGGTAATTCTGTTCGGACGATTGTTGCTGGGACACCCGCTTCGTGCGCATGCCCTGCTCGGCGCCGGTCTCAGCTATGTCGGCTTGTTCGTGATGTTCGCAGCCGAGCCGACCAGGCTCGGGCCGGCAGCGCTGATCGGTGGGGGCCTCGTCGCCACAGCGGCGGCAACCTTCGCCCTGTACCAGTTGTTCGCACGCGAGCTTATCGTACGTTGCGGAGCTTCGTTGTTCACTGCCATCGCCATGGGCTCGGCTGGGATCACGGCGTTGCTCGGCTTCTTCGCAACACATCCGGCCACGGCGCTGGTCCCACCGCGAGGTGCATGGGCGTTGATCGTGGCGCTGGCCGTCTTCTCAACTGTGGTGCCTGCGTTCCTGATGTCTGCGGGCACAGCCAGAATAGGCGCGCAGAGCACGGCCATCGTTTCGACGATCAGTCCTGTGGTGACGATCGGCGTTGCGATCATGGTGTTGGGCGAGCCGTTCGGCTGGCCCGAGGCGTTGGGGACGGCGTGCGTTCTTGGCGGCGTGGGCCTGTTCAGTCTGGTCGAGACTCGGCCGCGTTCGTACCGGGCAGCGGAGGAGGGGCCGGCCTGACGAGCGACGCCGCGGTGCGAGCGGTCGCGCCGACTGCCGCGGAAATTGCACGCTTTGGGTTGGACGAATGGCCGGGGGCGCATTATGTCCCAGCCTTCCGCCTGGACGAGAGCCCCTTTGGACCTGCTGCTTCTCCTGACTGCGTTGTTCGCCAGCCTGACCGG
Organism: Sphingomonas xinjiangensis; assembly: GCF_014199255.1. Classification (GTDB taxonomy): domain Bacteria; phylum Pseudomonadota; class Alphaproteobacteria; order Sphingomonadales; family Sphingomonadaceae; genus Sphingomonas; species Sphingomonas xinjiangensis. The sequence goes on from NZ_JACIJF010000001.1 coordinate 146,682, forward strand.
GATCGGTTCGGGCGATGCGCGGGCACGCCAAGTGCAGGGCATCGCGGTGGTGCAGGCGAGCAAGGCCGCGCAGGCGGTTGCCCAGCGCGCCGAGGCAGTACAGCCGACTGCCGGGATAGCGCAGTCGCTTACTCCGTTGGGCCAACGCTGGGCAGTGTCGCGGACGCCGGCGCCGGTGTCCGCCAGCCAGCGCTTCGAGCGGCGGCTCGAATAACGCGCCTGCGGCTCCTCGACCGGCGCCGCGCATGTCCTTTTCATCGACTCAACGGACGCAGGCCGCTTGCCGCGCCCGCATGACCCACATTCAGATCACAGGAAATTCCCATGCTCGGCGGATTGGCCAAGACCTTTTTCGGCTCCTCAAACGATCGGTACGTCAAGTCGCTTGGCGCCATCGTCAACAAAATCAACGCGTTTGAGCCCACGCTGCAGGCGATGGATGACGCGACGCTCGCCAATCAGACGGTGCTGTTCCGCGAGCGGCTGGCCAATGGCGAGAAGCTCGACTCGATCCTGCCGGAGGCGTTCGCCACCGTGCGCGAAGCATCGGTGCGGGTGATGGGCATGCGCCATTTCGACGTGCAGATGATCGGCGGCATCGTGCTCCATCGTGGCGAGATCGCTGAAATGCGGACCGGCGAAGGCAAGACGCTGGTGGCGACGCTGGCCGTGTACCTGAACGCCCTGCCGGGCGAGGGCGTGCACGTCATCACGGTCAACGACTATCTGGCCCGCCGCGACGCGGAGTCGATGAGCCAGATCTATGGCTTTCTGGGGCTGACCACCGGCGTGATCGTGCCCGACCTGAGCGACCAGCAGCGCCGCGACGCTTATGGCTCGGACATCACCTATGGCACGAACAACGAGTTCGGCTTCGATTACCTGCGCGACAACATGAAATATGATCGCGCATCCATGGTGCAGCGGCCCTTCGCCATGGCGATTGTCGACGAAGTGGACTCGGTGCTGATCGACGAGGCGCGCACCCCGCTGATCATCTCGGGTCCGACCGACGACAAGTCCGATCTTTATATGGGCGTCGACGCGGTGGTGAAGCAGTTCCACCCCGACGATTACGAGAAGGACGAGAAGCAGCGCACCGTCATCCTGACCGAGGATGGCACCGAAAAGGCAGAGCGCGCGCTGGAGGCGGCCGGGCTGCTGCAAGGTGCGAACCTATACGATTTCGAGAACACTCAGGCGGTGCACCACTTGAACCAGGCGCTGCGCGCCAATGTGCTGTTCAAGCGCGATATCGATTACATCGTCCGCGACGGCAAGGTGGTGATCATCGACGAGTTCACCGGCCGCATGATGAACGGCCGGCGCTGGTCGGAAGGGCTGCACCAGGCGGTCGAAGCCAAGGAAGGCGTGACGATCGAGCCGGAGAACCAGACGCTCGCGAGCATCACCTTCCAGAACTATTTCCGTATGTACCCCAAGCTTTCGGGCATGACCGGCACCGCCGCGACCGAGGCGCCCGAATTCTTCGACATTTACAAGATGAACGTAGTCTCGATCCCTACGAACGTTCCGGTCCGCCGGGTCGACGAGGAAGACGAGTTCTACAAGACCACCGAGGAAAAGTTCGCGGCGATCGCCAAGAAGATCAAGATCCATTCGGCCAAGGGCCAGCCGGTGCTGGTCGGTACCGTGTCGATCGAGAAGTCCGAGCTGCTGAGCGAGTTCCTGAACAAGGAAGGCGTCGAGCATTCGGTGCTGAACGCCCGGCATCACGAGCTGGAAGCCGGCATCGTCGCACAGGCCGGGCGGCTGGGCGCGGTGACGATCGCCACGAACATGGCTGGCCGCGGCACCGACATTCAGCTGGGCGGTAACCTCGAGTTCCGCATACACGAAGAACTGGGCGACATGCCGGAGGGCGCGGAGCGCGATGCCCGGGTGGACGAAATCCGCCGCGAGATCGCAGCCGAAAAGGACCGGGTGCGCGAGGCTGGAGGCCTGTTCGTGCTCGGCACTGAGCGCCACGAGAGCCGCCGCATCGACAACCAGCTGCGCGGCCGTTCGGGCCGCCAGGGCGATCCGGGCCTGAGCCGCTTCTATCTGAGCCTGGACGACGATCTGCTGCGCATCTTCGGATCGAACACGCTGTTCTCCAAGATGATGCGCAACAACATCGAGGATGGCGAGGCGATCGGCAGCAAGTGGCTGACCAAGGCGATCGAGACCGCGCAGAAGAAGGTTGAGGCGCGCAACTACGACATCCGCAAGCAAGTCGTCGAGTATGACGACGTCATGAACGACCAGCGCAAGGTCATTTACGAGCAACGCGCCGACATCATGGATGCCGACACGATCGGCGATGTGGTCGAGGATATGCGCCGGGAGACCGTCAACGGGCTGGTCGGCGAGGCGTGCCCGCCCAACAGCTATCCCGAGCAGTGGGACGTGGTAGGACTGACTGAGAAGGTGAGCGCGACGTTGGGCGTCGACGTGCCGCTGGCCGACTGGATCGCCGCGGAAGAAGCCATCGAGCCGGAGACAGTCGAGGAGCGTATCCGCGAAATGGCCGACGCGCATGTGAACGCCAAGGCCGCCGATTTGGAGCCTGAGACCTGGGGCCAGATCGAGAAGTCGATCCTGCTCCAGAACCTGGACCATCACTGGAAAGAGCATCTGGCGACACTCGACGCATTGCGACAGGTGGTTCACTTGCGTGCCTATGCGCAGAAGACGCCGCTCAACGAGTATAAGCATGAAGCGTTCGCGCTGTTCGAGCGGATGCTGATCAACATCCGTGAGGATGTGACGCGCACACTGGCGCACGCCCAGTTCAGCATGGCTCCGCCGCAGGACCTGCCGGAACTGCCCGACTTCCTCACATCGCATATCGACCCGTTCACCGGCGAGGACGACAGCTATGACTATGATGCGGGTGCACAGGGGCTGATCACCACTCGGCTGCCGCAAATGGGCATCCCGCAGCCTTCGGGCGAGGGGTTGGGTACCGATCCGTCACAGTGGGACGGACTGGTTAGCCGCAATGCGCCGTGTCCGTGCGGCTCGGGGCAGAAGTACAAGCATTGCCACGGCGCGGTGGCGTAAGCGCTGCCGCTTGCCCGTAGCGGGTGAGCGAGTCGGGCACGAAAAAGCCCTCCCGGAGCAGGCTCCGGGAGGGCTTTTTAGTACTGGTGCTTCGATCAGCGGCCCTGTTGCGGCGTCTGAATCGTCGGGCCCAGGCGATTGAGCACTTCGCGTGCATCGAAGGCGCGGACATTATCCGACGGCTTCGGGCCGCGGCCGGTCACGATTTCCGCAACGGCTTCATACTGCTCGACCGTGCGGATATCGACGCTGCGGTCGAAGAACGGGTCGCCCCAGAAGGGGTCCCAGCTGCGCCAGCCGAAGCGCGGACGATAATAGCGCCACGACGGACCCCAGCCGCCCCATGGGCCGCCATAGAAGCCGCCGCCAAAGCCGCCGGCGCCCGGCGTGGCATAGGTGCGGGTCTTCTTCTCGGTGTCACGGTCGGCAAGGACGAAATAGTCGGCGCCGTTCTGGACGGTGAGTTCGGCGGCGCGGAAGAGCAGGTAGCGCTCCACCGTCTCGCGGGAGGTCAGGCTGTTGCCCGCGAAGCTGACACGGAAGCGATTGCTTTCGATCTGCTGGTCCGAATAGCCGGTCGCGGACGAGCCGGTGCCGACCGCGGGCCGGTAGGGTGTCGCAGTCATGCACGAGGCCAGCGCGAGGCTGCCCGCTATGACGGCGCCGAGGCGCGCGAGGCGCCGACGGCGAAGATTAGGATTCGGCATGGATTCTCCAATCTCGATCTTGTTGTTCTGAGTTCTTGCTGGAGTAACGCGTATCCGGGAGGAAATGTCCGTACGCGAATGCGGTGAGCTGTGCACTTTCGCCGATTGACGGCAGGTGAACGAGGCGCATTCAGGCAATTCTTTCAGGTACTTCCGCCGCATCATGGTCAATCGACGCCTTGGGGGCGACCGCTTCCCAGGGGAACACGAACCAGTCCTTGGTAACGTCGCGGTCGATCGCGCGAAACGCATAGTCTGTGCGCTGGCCCGAACGGATATTGTCGAGCAGCACGGCGAAGCGGATATTGTCTGCGCGCGCATCGTGCGCGGCGAGCGCGGCACGGAGCGTGCCGATGGTCCCGCCGGTGTCGTTGATGTCCTCGACGAGCAACAAACGCTCGCCGTTGCGGGTAAGCGCCGCCAGGGGAGCCAGGCGATCCGCGCCGAAAGCAGCGATGCCGCTGGAATGATCGATCGACACCGTCGGCAGGCCCATGCGGTGGGAGAGGTACACGGCCGGGACGAGCCCGCCGCGTCCGACGCCGACCAGCAGGGTCGGTGACCAGTGCGCCGCGGCGTCGGCGATCGCATGGACACCCGCGACCAGATCCTCGTGCGGCAAATGGGTGAAGACGATCTCGCTCATGGCACCAGCATCGCAGGGGCGAGGGTGAGCCGCAAGCCGGAGTGGCGGATCAGTTGCCCAGCAGATGCAGCGCCACGTCGCGGTGGTGCGGGCGCCGGCGGTGCTCAAACAGGTAGATGCCCTGCCACGTGCCGAGCGCGAGTTGCCCTCTGATCAGCGGGATCGATAGCTGGATGCCCGTCAATGTGGCGCGAAGATGCGCGGGCATGTCGTCAGGCCCTTCGTCGTCATGCGCGTAGTGGGCACCCTCCGGCGCCAAGCGCGCGACCCACGCCTCCAGATCGCTGCGTACCTCGGGGGCGGCGTTTTCCTGAATGAGCAGCGAGGCCGATGTGTGACGGCAGAACAGGGTGAGAAGCCCCTCGTTCAATTCCTGCGCCGCCACCCAGGCCACGACGGGGCGGGTGATCTCGACGAGACCCTGTCGCCGAGTGTCGATGCGGAGGATGTGGGTGGTCTGGCGGATCGGCTGCATGGCGTGTCTGCTAGCAGCTAGCGCACCTTGGGTGCCAGTCAGCGCGTGGAGGTGCTTGACCCAAGCAGTGGCTCCCTGAGTAGGATTCGAACCTACGGCCGCTCGATTAACAGTCGAGAGCTCTACCGCTGAGCTATCAGGGAATACCAATGTTCCACAGCTGCTTATGCCTGCCGCCGGCGCTGGGCCGACGGCTGGCTCCCTGAGTAGGATTCGAACCTACGGCCGCTCGATTAACAGTCGAGAGCTCTACCGCTGAGCTATCAGGGAACAAGCCGTGGGGGGCGTCTATAGCTGCTGTTTTTGGAGATGCAAGCCGCTCAGGCGATGAATTGCTCCATGGTGATGCGGTCGTCGAGCGCATGCTCAGGATCGAACAACAAGGTCAGGTCGCGGGTCTGGTCGATTTCGACGCGCACTTCGCAAACTTCCCGCACCTCGCGCTGGTCAGCGACGGCCGACACCGGCCGCTTGTCCGCTTCCAGCACGCGGATTGCGATGCGCGTCTTTTCGGGCAGAATGGCGCCGCGCCAGCGGCGAGGGCGGAAGGGGCTGATCGGTGTGAGGGCGAGCAGCGCCGACCCGAGCGGCAGGATCGGGCCTTGTGCCGAAAGGTTGTAGGCCGTGGATCCGGCGGGGGTCGCGACCAGAATGCCGTCGCAGACCAGTTCGGGGAGAACGACGCGGTCGTTAACCGTCACTTCCAGCTTGGCGGTCTGACGCGTTTCGCGAAGCAGCGAGACTTCGTTGATCGCGGGGAGACGGCAATGCTCACCGCTTACAGTCACCGCCGTCATGGTGAGCGAAGAGACACGGAACGGCTTCGCTCGCGTCAGCCGCTCGCCCAGCCCTTCCAAGCGCCAGTCGTTCATCAGAAAGCCGACCGTGCCGAGGTTCATCCCGAAGACGGGCACGGTTCGGCGCCGTTCGAGCATCGCGTGCAGCGTTTGCAGCATGAAGCCATCGCCGCCGAGCGCAACGACCTGTTCGGCTTCCTCCAGCGTCACCCAGTCATATGCCTGGCGCAGTTCGTCCTCGGCGACCTGGGCAGGGGATGTCGGCGAAGCGACGAGCGCAGTCGGCGTCATCCGCCGGTGACGCTCATGTGCCGGGCAACCGCCGGGGCGGCGCCGCGCTCGATACGGAAATCATGTGCTGCGGGTTTTAGGTCCAGCGCTTCCGAAATGCGCGCATCCACCTCAGCCAGGCCGCCGCTGCGTATCGCTGCCCGGAGATCGACCGAGTCGTCATGGCCCAGGCACATATGGAGCTTGCCATCGGTGGAGAGGCGGACGCGGTTGCAGCTCGCGCAAAAATTGCCGGTCAGCGGAGATATAAGGCCGAGCCGCGTGGCGGTGCTCGCGACCCGCCAATAGCGTGCGGGACCGCCGGTGCTGCGATTATCGAACTTCAGGTCGAACCGGGCGCGCAGATCGTCGAACACCCGTGTGAGCGGCAGAAAGCGGTCGGCACGGTCTTCGTCGATCTGGCCGAGCGGCATGGTTTCGATAAGCGTCAGGTCATGACCCTGGTCGATGCACCAGGCGAGCATCGGCGCGATCTCCTGGTCGTTCAGCCCGTTCAGCGCGACCATGTTGATCTTGACCGCAAGGCCCGCCTCTGCGGCGGCACGGATGCCACCTAGAACCTGTTCAATGTCGCCGTGGCGCGTGATGTGGCGGAATGTCGCGGCATCCCGGCTGTCCATGCTGACGTTCAGGCGGCGAACGCCTGCATCGAACAGCGCTTCGGCATGTTGCGCCAGGCGAGTGCCGTTGGTGGTGAGCGTCAGTTCATCCAGGCCATGGCCGAGCGAACGGCCGAGCCGCGCAACCAGCTCCAGCATGTCGCGGCGGACCAGCGGCTCGCCGCCCGTCAGCCGTATCTTGGTCACGCCGCGGGCGATGAACCGCTCCGCAATAAGCGCGATCTCTTCCAAATCGAGCAGCGCAGCACGCGGCAGAAAGGTCATCTGTTCCGCCATGCAATAGCGGCATCGCAGATCGCAGCGGTCCGTGACGGAAATCCGAAGATAGGTGATCGCCCGGCCATGCCGGTCCACCAGTTTCTCAGGCACGGAGACAGGGACGGCACTGGCCATGTCGCTGGGGTAAGCACTTCGGATCGCGCAAACAACCCTTCGGATGGGCAAGGGGATGCGTTGCCGCTATCGATTGCCAAATGGAAGACAGTTTCACCGTGGTCGCGAATGAACCATCGGACTCCGAAGTGCCGGTTTTCATCCTGTCGTTCCGCCAGCGCGACGAAGTTGCGGCAGCGGCGGCGAGCGGCGGCTGGCGCGTGATCGCAGCGCGCCGGGCCGAGGGGGTGGACCAACGCTTTCTGGCGAGCGGCGCAGCGGTGGCAGTAGTGGATGCACGGGGGGCGATGTCCGAGGGGCTTGCCGCGGCCAAGGCTCTGGGACCGACCATCGAGCAGCATGGTGCGGCGATGCTGATCCTGATCTCGCAGAGCGATACGGTGCATATGCGCCACTTTTACGATGCCGGTGCGACGCATTTCCTGAGTAGCCCGATGTCATCCGCTGCCATGGCCCATGCAATCCGATTCGCGTTTCGGCATGCCGAGCGGCTGACGGGCTGGGGCAAGGATGGCGGTGGCGCCGCTGAACCGCTTGGGTGGCGTTTCGATCCTGAAATAGGGGCGCCGCAGCTCACGCCAGCGCTCGCCAATCTGCTGGGTCTCACGGAAGCGCCCGGCCTCCGCGCGATGCTGCGCCGGCTGGAAGCGCCGGATCGGCTGTTGCTTCGCGCGGCGTTGCGGCGATTGAGGCGAACTGGCGGGTCCACTGCCTTTGCGCATGATCTGCCAGGCGTCGGCCGCATGGTGCAGCATCTGCAACACGATCCGGACACGGGGCGCCTCGACGTGCTGGTTGAGGCGTTGGGCGTGGCTCCCGACGCCTCCTCTGCGGTTCGCGATCTGCTCACCGGCGCACGCGACGGGCCGAGCGCACGCCGATGGATCGATCGGCGACTGGGGGAAGGCGCAGGGCTTGCCGTCGTGCTGATCGGCATGAGCCGGTTCGACACGGTCAACACCGCATATGGCCGTGACGTTGGGGACGAGCTGCTGCGGGCAGTGTCAAAGCGCGTCAGCGAAGTGTCGCGCGAGGCATTGGGCGGATCGGCGATCATCGCCCGGATTGCGGGGTCGGAGTTCCTGGTTGCCACCGACATGGCCGCTGGAGCGCGGCTGGAGCAGGGGGTCGTCCGGCTTGAGGAAGCGTTAGGCCGCCCGTTCGTGGTGCGTGGCGCGATCACCCCCATAGGCGCGCGGCTTGCCACGGCAGTGAGTGAGGCGGGCGATTCTGCGGCGACAATCCTGCGGCGGGCCAGCGAGGCACTGCTAGGCAAGGAGGTGCGGGGCGACCCCGCCGGGCCCCCGGTGGAGCAACTCGCCAATGAATTGCACCGGGCGTTAGAGCGCGGCGAGATCACCATCCGCTATCAGCCGCAGGTGGAAATCGCCTCGGGCAAGATCATCGGCGTGGAGGCGCTGGCGCGGTGGAATCATCCTGAGCTTGGCGAGATCGGCGCCGAGGCGCTGTTCGCCGCCGCCGAGCGGGCGGGGCTGGAAGCCGCGCTCAGCGACACCATTCAGCGCCGGGCGCTGTCCGGCAGCGCACAATGGCCTTCGCTGCTGTCGGGTCTGCGATTGTCGGTCAACGTGACCGCTGCGGATGTAGGGCGGGCGGGCTTCGTGGAGAGCCTGCTCGGGCGCGTCGACGCGAGCGGCTTCCCGCGTTCGCGCCTGACGGTGGAGATCACCGAAACCGGCATCATGGCCGACTTGACTGAGGCGGCGCGGCTCCTATCCGAATTGCGCGCTGCGGGGTGCCGGGTGGCCATCGACGATTTCGGCACGGGTTATTCCAGCCTGGCGTATCTCAAGGCGCTGCCACTCGATTATCTCAAGATCGACAAGCGGCTGAGCCACGACATCACCGGATCGCACCGTGATCGGGTCGTCGTACGCGGCGTAATCGACATGGCACGCTCCCTAGGCCTTTCGGTAGTTGCCGAGGGTGTCGAGACAGAGGCCCAGTTGGATCTACTTGCGAAGGAAGGGTGCCAGTATTTCCAAGGTTATCTGTGCTCGGAACCGCTGGACGTGCCGGCGCTTGCGCAGTTGGTGCAGGCATGAGCGGCAATCAGCAGGATGTCGGCGGCGTCTGGTATGGGCGCTGGGACGCCGAGCAGCCGCAAGTGGCACCGAACCGTTTCATCGCGATGCTGGAAGAACAGGGCGGGGCGATTACTGGCACGATCAGCGAGCCTGACGCGGATGGCGGGGAAGGCGTGCTGCGCGCGCTGGTGCGCGGGGAGCGTAGCGGCAGCAGCATCGCGTGGGTGAAGCAATATGACGCCAGTGGCCGGCTGGCGCATGCCGTCCGCTATGCCGGCGCAGTCAACGCTGACGCGACGGAGATCCGCGGGCGTTGGCACCTCAAAGGCCTTAGCGGCGGCTTCGCAATGATTCGTGAGAAGTTCAGCGAGGCCGAGTTGGAAACGGAAGAAGAACTCCTCCTTCCGCTCTAATCGGGCTGACGCGTCTTATCCCGCGGCCTTGGCGAGCCCTCGCGACAATTGAAGCGCAGCGTTGAGGCGTGCCTTGCGGTTCGCCCAGGCGCGGGCGATCACCAGCTTCATGTCCGGGCGAAGCTTTGCGGTGCCCTCCAGCTTGTCGACATAGGCGAGCAAGCCATCGATACTGGGAAACTTGTCCTGGTGGAACGACACCAGCGCACCCTTGGGGCCGACATCGAGCTTGGCGATGCATGCTTTTTTCGCGTTCAGCTTGGCTTCGATCAAGGTGATCAGGTTCTCGGTCGCCTCGGGGAGCTTGCCGAAGCGGTCGATCAGCTCGGCGGCGAACTCCTCGATGCCGCGGCGATCCTCGATGTCGTTAAGCCTGCGGTAGAGGCCCATGCGCAAATCGAGATCAGGGACATAGTCCTCTGGGATGAGGATCGGCGCGTCGACGGTGATCTGCGGGCTGAGGTCCTTGGGACGGATGTCGTCGCGGATGCCGCCAGCCTTGGCGTCCATGATCGCCTCTTCCAGCATCGACTGGTAGAGTTCGTAGCCGACCTCCTTGATGTGGCCCGACTGTTCGTCGCCGAGCAGATTGCCGGCGCCGCGAATGTCGAGATCGTGACTGGCAAGCTGGAAGCCGGCGCCGAGCGACTCGAGATCCGAGAGCACCTTCAGCCGCTTGTCGGCTGCCTCGGTCATCTGCCGCTGCGGTGGGGTGGTCATGTAGGCATAAGCGCGGGTCTTCGAGCGCCCGACACGGCCGCGAATCTGATACAGCTGGGCAAGCCCGAACTTATCGGCGCGGTTCACTATCAGCGTGTTGGCCGACGGAATGTCCAAGCCGGACTCGATGATCGTGGTGGAGACGAGCAGGTCGTACCGGCGGTCGTAAAAGGCCGACATGCGCTCTTCGACCTCCGTCGGTGCCATCTGGCCGTGCGCGACGACGTACGAAATTTCCGGAACGTCCTGCGCCAGGAACTTCTCGATATCGGGCAAGTCCGAGATGCGCGGGGTGACAAAATAGGCCTGGCCGCCCCGATAATGCTCACGCAGGAGCGCCTCGCGCAGCACCACCGGGTCCCAGGGCATCACATAGGTGCGCACCGCCAGGCGGTCGACCGGCGGGGTCTGGATCACCGAAAGTTCACGCAAGCCCGACATCGCCATCTGGAGGGTGCGCGGGATCGGCGTGGCAGTCAGGGTGAGGACGTGGACGTCCGCCTTCATCGCTTTCAGGCGTTCCTTGTGGGTCACGCCGAAACGCTGCTCTTCGTCGACGATGACGAGGCCGAGGCGCTTGAAGTCGACGCTCTTGGCGAGGATCGCGTGAGTGCCGATCACCACGTCGATCTTGCCGAGCGCGAGCCCTTCCTTGACCGCCTTGGTCTCGGCAGCGGGAACCAGACGGGAGAGACGTCCGACTTCGATGGGGAAGCCCTGAAAACGTTCGGTGAAGTTGCGATGGTGCTGGCGCGCAAGCAGGGTGGTGGGGCACACCACCGCCACCTGCATGCCTGCCATGGCCGCGACGAACGCGGCGCGCAGCGCGACTTCGGTCTTGCCGAAGCCGACATCGCCGACCACCAGCCGGTCCATGGGGCGGCCGGCGGCGAGATCGCCCAGGACGTCGCTGATCGCGCGGTCCTGGTCCTCGGTCTCCTCATAGGGGAAACGATCGACAAAGGCGGGGTAGCCGCCATGATCGGGCTCGGCGACATCGGCGGGGCGCGTGGCGCGCTTGGCGGCGGTAACGATCAGCTCACCCGCAATCTCGCGGATACGCTCCTTCATCTTGGCCTTGCGCCGCTGCCATGCCTCACCGCCGAGACGGTCGAGCGTCGCGCCTTCCTCGCCCGAGCCGTAGCGGCTGAGGACTTCTAGATTCTCAACCGGGACGTAAAGCTTGTCGCCGCCGGCATAGCTCAGTGCGACGCAGTCGTGCGGCGCCTTCTGCACCGGAACCTGCGTCAGGCCTTCATAGCGGCCGATGCCGTGGTCGACATGGACGACGAGATCGCCGGGCGAGAGTGTCGCCAGTTCCTGCAGGAACGCGTCGGTGTTCTTGCGGCGCTTTGAGCGGCGGACGAGCCGGTCGCCGAGCATATCCTGCTCGGTAAGCACGGCGATGTCGGGTGCCGTGAAGCCGTGATCGAGCGGCAGGACGATCAATGCGACGCCCTTGTCGGCGACGCCCAGCGCCTCGTGCCAAGTGTCGACGGGGATGGCGCCCTTCAGGCCGTGATCTGCGAGCAGTCCCGACAGGCGCTCGCGCGCGCCGGCCGAATAGCTGGCCAGGATCGGCTTGCGCCCGCCACGGCGCACCTTGGCGAGGTGGGCGACCACGGCTTCGTAAACGTTGCTGCCAGCGGCGCGCTCGGGCGTGAAGTCGCGCGGACCATCGACGTTGAACTCCAGGACGCGGTCGCTTTCCGGCTCGTGGAACGACGTCGAGACGTGGACGGGACCATGATCCAGCGCCCGCGCCCATTCCTCGGGCGATAGATAGAGCGCGTCCGCCGCGAGCGGGCGATAGCTGCCGGGCGCGGTGGATTCGGCGCGGACGCGGTTCTGCTGGTAATCGGCAATGGCCTCAAACCGCTGTTCTGCGGCGCCATCGGTGGCTGCATCGCGGACGAGCACGGCTTCGTCGGGAAGATGCTGGAACAGTGTTTCCAAACGCTCTTCGAACAGCGGCAGCCAATGCTCCATGCCGGCCAGCCGACGGCCATCGCTGATCGCCTGGTAAAGCGGATCGCCGGTGGCGTTGGCGCCGAACTTCTCGCGATAGCGGGTGCGGAAGCGCTTGATGCTGTCTTCGTCGAGCAGCGCTTCGGAGGCGGGGAGCAGCGTGAACCCATCGACGCGGCCGGTGGTGCGCTGATCCTCGGGCGAGAAGGTGCGGACGCTTTCGATCTCGTCGCCGAAGAAATCGAGCCGCAGCGCCTGTTCGGCGCCCGAGGGGAACAGGTCGACCAGGCCCCCGCGCACGGCGAATTCGCCATGATCGTTGACGGTGTCGACGCGGATATAGCCGTTCGATTGCAGCAGGGTCGTCAGCCGATCGAGGCTGATCCGCTCGCCCGGGGCGAGCTTCGCGACCAACTGGCGAATGCGGAACGGCGTCAGCGTGCGCTGCGTGACGGCATTGGCGGTCGTTACGAGCAGCCGCGGCTGGCTGCCCTTCGCCTGTAGTGCGTGCAGCGTGGCCAGCCGTTCGGACATGACGCGCAAGGTTGGTGAGGCACGGTCATAGGGGAGGCAATCCCAGGCGGGAAAGCTCAGCACCTCAAGCTCCGGCGCGAAGAACGTCGCGGTGGAAGCAACGGCCCGCATCGCGGCTTCGTCGGAAGCGATGAACACGGCCAAGCCACCCGCCCGGGCGAGATCGGCGAGCATCCAGGGCTGAAAACCCGCAGGCGTGCCGGCAAGCGTGAGGGAGCGAGTGGCGGAAAGGATCGTCTTCAGGTCAGGCATCTGCTCTTCTTTCGCCCCTCCACTGGCGGGAGGGGCGCTAATTTATCTTGCGATGGGCACGTAGGTGAGGGTCTTCAACGCGGTGATGATCGTGCCGCCGTAGCGCGCGGGCACTTCGGCGGTTCCCATCGCCCATGCCATGATATCGACGTCCTGTTCTTCCATCATCGCTTCGAACAGGGTGATTTCTTCGTCGTTCCAGGTGGCGCCATGCGCGTCGAAGAAGCCGCCGATCAGCAGGTCCGCCTCCTTGGTGCCGCGGTGCCAGGCGCGGAAGCGCAGGCGCTTGAGGCGATGTTCGCGGTCCATTCGGAAGTCCTTCAAACGGCGATAAGCCGACGGCGCTGGAACACGCGGTCGGCTGGGTATACGGGCCAGCAGATAGCCATGCGACCCGACATTCTCAATCCACTGTTCGCGGAAGTCACCGCGCTGAAGGGCATCGGCCCGGGCCTCGCCAAACCTCTGGAGCGGCTCGGGCTGGCGCGGGTGGTGGACGTAACATTTCATTTGCCGACCGGCTTCCTCGACCGAGTCGAACGGGACGAGCTGTTCCAGGCCGATGTCGGGCGGATCGTCGCGCTTCAACTGACGCCGGTCAGCTATCGGGTGGGGGGCAGCGCACGCACGCCGGCACGGGTGCAGGCGGTCGATGGCAAGGGCAACCATGTCAGCCTGGTATTCTTCGGCGGCAGTTCAGGTTGGGCGAAAAAGCTACTGCCGCTGGAACAGCCGCAGTGGGTGTCGGGCAAGCTCGAGCAATATGGCGACTTCCTCCAAATCGTGCATCCCGACGTGCTGCCGTTGGAGCGCGCGAGCGAGGCAAAAGGCCGGGAGGCGATCTATGCCTGTTCGGAGGGGATCACGTCGCGGCGATTAGGGCAGCTAGCTGTGCAAGCGATCGAACGCGCGCCCGAGCTGCCCGAATGGATCGAGCCAAGCCTGAAGGCGCGGCAGGGTTGGCCCGAATGGCGGATGGCGTTAGCGGCCATCCATGCCGATCCGGCCGATGCCAAGGCGCGCGAGCGGCTGGCCTATGATGAAATTTTTGCCAACCAGCTTGCGTTGCTACTGGTGAGCGGCGCGGCGCGTGCGAAGCGGGGCCGCGCGTTACAGGGCGACGGCCGGCTGCGCGACGCACTGCAGCTGCCTTATGCGCCGACCGGCGCGCAGGCTCGGACGATCCGCGAAATCGAAGGCGATATGGGGCAGGTCCGACCGATGTTGCGGCTGCTCCAGGGCGATGTGGGATCGGGCAAGACGTTGGTGGCGCTCATGGCGCTGCTGATCGCCGCCGAGGCAGGGGCGCAGGGTGCGCTGCTTGCGCCGACCGAGATCCTGGCGCGCCAGCATTTCGAGACGCTCAGCCGCCAGCTGTCGGGGCTGGGCGTGCGGGTGGCGATCCTTACCGGCCGCGACAAGGGGCGCGCGCGCGAAGCCACGCTGATGGGGGTCGCTTCAGGCGAAATCGACATCCTGATCGGCACCCATGCGATCTTTCAGCAAGGCGTGCAGTATCGCGACCTGGGGCTGGTGGTGGTCGACGAGCAGCATCGGTTCGGCGTGGCCGAGCGGCTGATGCTCCAGTCCAAGGCGCAGGTGCCGCCGCATCTGTTGGTGATGACCGCCACGCCGATCCCGCGCACGCTGCAGCTCGCCAGCCATGGTGAGATGGATGTCAGCCGGCTCGACGAGATGCCGCCCGGCCGCGAGCCGATCCAGACGGTGGTGATGGCTGACGACAAGCTCGACAGCGTGGTCGAGGCGCTAGGCCGCCATCTCGCTGCGGGCAAGCAGGCTTATTGGGTGTGCCCGCTCGTCGAGGAGAGCGAGAAGACCGACATGGCCGCCGCCGAGGCGCGCGCCGCCGAACTGGCGATGCGCTTCGGCGACAAGGTGGGGCTTGTCCATGGCCGAATGAAGGGGTTGGAAAAGGACGCGGTTATGGCCCGCTTCGCGGATGGTGCGCACGGCGTGCTGGTCGCGACTACGGTGATCGAGGTGGGCGTCGACGTGCCGAACGCGACGCTGATCGTGATCGAGCATGCTGACCGGTTCGGGCTGGCTCAGCTCCACCAGCTGCGAGGGCGCGTGGGGCGCGGCGGCGGCGTCTCGCACTGCATCCTGCTGCGCGGGAAGGGACTGAGCGAGACATCGCGCGCGCGGCTGGCGTTGATGCGCGACACCAATGACGGCTTTGTCATCGCCGAGCGCGACCTGGAATTGCGCGGTGCCGGCGAATTGCTCGGCACGCGGCAATCGGGCGAGCAGCAGTTCCGCCTGGCAACGCCCGAGCTGATGGGGCCGCTGCTCGAACGCGCCAATGCCGATGCGCGATTGTTGGTTGATCAGGACCGCGCGTTGCAGACTCCGCGAGGCGAGGCGGCGCGTATGGCGTTGTACCTGTTCGAGCGCGACGCCGCGGTCGGGCTGCTGCGCTCGGGCTAGCGCGCCTTCAGGAGCGTGGCGAGCAGTTCATAATAGCTAGCGAGATCGATGGCATGTTCGAAGCGGCAGCCGACGCGGCCGCCGAGCGACCAGCGCACCTCCGCCACCAGCGAGCCGGTGCCCGGAAAAACGACGCGCAGCCGATCGCCGATCTCGAACGGTGCCTCGGACCGTGCCATCAGGCCCTGCGGGGAGAGATTTACCACCAGAAACCCGAGCTGGCGCGCGTCGGGGCCGAAAGCACGGGCACGATAATGCACCTCGTCGCGCAACTCGCGCCGATTATCCACCATCGCCAGGTTACCGAACGCTACTGCCACACGCACCTCTTCGCACATATGAGGAACGATGCAGATGATACCGGTAACGCTTTAACGCGGGCTTACTGTCCGGGCGCGAGAAGTCCGTGACGTTTCTTGCCGAAGCTGAGCTTGACCTGCTCAGTCACGGGTACCGTTGCAGCAGGGTCGGTGACCGGCTGATCATCCACCCGGATCGCGCCCTCCCCAATCTTGCGCCGTGCTTCGCCCTTGGACCCGCATAAGCCCAGTGCGATCAGCGCATCGACAACGGCGATGCTGCCGCCAGCGACGGTGTAGGTCGGCAGCGAGGCGCCGGCTGTGCCTTCCTCGAAGGTCTTGCGTGCGGTCTCCGCAGCTCGCGCCGACGCCTCGATGCCGCGGCACAACGCGGTCGCCTCGTTGGCAAGGATCTTCTTGGCTTCGTTGATCTCGGCCCCTTGCAGCGCTTCGAGCCGGGCAATCTCATCGAGCGGCAGGTCAGTGAACAGGCGCAGCCGCTGCCCCACATCGCGGTCGTCGGTGTTGCGCCAGAACTGCCAATAGTCGAAGTCCGGCAGCTGGTCCGGGTTCAGCCACACCGCACCGCCCACGGTTTTGCCCATCTTGGTGCCGTCGGCATTAGTGAGCAGCGGTGTCGTCAAGCCGAAAACCTGTGTGCTGTCCACGCGGCGCGCGAGTTCGACGCCGTTAACAATGTTACCCCACTGGTCCGACCCGCCCATTTGCAGTCGGCAGGCGGCGCGGCGGCTCAGCTCCAGGAAGTCATAGGCCTGGAGGATCATGTAGTTGAATTCGAGGAAGCTCAGTGACTGCTCACGGTCCAGGCGCAGCTTGACTGAGTCGAAGCTCAGCATCCTGTTGACCGAGAAGTGCTGGCCGATGTCGCGCAGGAACGGGATATATTCGAGCTTGTCGAGCCATTCGGCGTTGTCGAGCATAACCGCGTCGCTGGGACCGTCCCCGAACGTCAGGAAGTTTTCGAACACGCGCCGGATCGACGCGACATTCTCCTGGATCAGATCGTGGGTAAGGAGCTTGCGCGCCTCGTCCTTGAAGCTGGGATCCCCGATCTTTCCGGTCCCACCGCCCATCAGCACGATCGGCTTGTGCCCAGCGGCCTGCAGTCGGCGCAGCATCATGATCGAGACCAGATGCCCGACATGGAGCGACGGCGCGGTCGGATCGAAGCCGATATAGCCCGGCACCACCTGCTTTGCGGCGAGGGCGTCAAGCCCTTCCGCATCGGTTAACTGGTGGATGTATCCACGGTCGTGGAGCAGGCGGAGGAGATCGGACTTGTATTCGGTCATGATCCGCGTCGCATAGCCGCTGCACGCGGGCACGTCATCCCTCCGCCCGCGGTTGCAAAGGATGTCAGCGCGGCGCGGCGAGTTCCCGCGTGGGCGCGGACACGTCGGGCAGGGGCGCGCGGGCGGCTGCGATCGCTGCCGAGACGACAAGCGCGTCCTCCGCCACGCCGGTGGTGAACTGGCTGCCCGAGCGCATGGCCACCATGCGCGCTGCAAAGGTCGCGTAGGAAGAGAGCACCGCGGTAGCGCCCGCCACTGCGGCCGCGGCGAAGCGATCCTTACGCGGCGACAGCGCCATTCCGGCGAATGCCGCGTTCATGCTGCGGATGATCACGGCGGGTGGAATGATCCGGTCGGGCGCACTCTTCTGCTTGTCGCCGATCAACTCATAGGTGGCGAGCGCGGTCGCGCCCAGGGAGGCCAGCGGGTGGGCGAGGAAGCGCGGTGCGCCGTTATCGGCGGGCAGCGTGCCGGTGCGCGCGGCGTTAGCAACGACGGCAAGCGGAGTCATCGCGCGGGCGCCGGCGACGAGGCCGATAAGGATGGAGCGAAGCATGGGCGGCTTTCTGATGTTGGTGAGGTGCAGCCTCAACGGTCGGACCGCGAATTTGGTTCGGGGCTTTCATCGCGTCAGCGGTTCGGGCACGCAGAGCGTGTGACGTATCGCCTCATCCCGCACCCGGATTTCCCGCCCCGTGCCGTGCACCGAGTTGAAGCCGACATCCATGTGCGGGAGGCCGATCATTTGGTGCTGACCTACCAGGTTTATGGGGCGGTGCCCCTTCTTCCCAGGCCCGCGTCCGGTGTTCGAGCCGATGATCTTTGGAAGGCAACCTGTTTCGAGCTGTTCCTGCGCGGGTGGAACGGCGAAGGCTATGTCGAGTTCAACTTCTCGCCCTCAAGCCGCTGGGCGGCATACGGCTTTGACGCTTATCGCGACGGAATGCGCAAACTGCCGATGCGCACAACGCCGATGATCGAGGCGAGCGAGCCGGAGAACGGTGCTGCCTTTACGCTGCGAGCCGATCTCGACTGGTTCGGTGTAGACGGCCAGACGTTCCAGACGAACCTAGCTGCCGTGATCGAAGAGCGCGACGGGACCAAGTCCTTTTGGGCGCTCGCGCATTCGGCGGGAAAGCCCGACTTCCACGATCCCGCTTGCTTCGTGCTCGAACTCCCGGCAGCGAAGGGGTCATGAACTTCGGCATTGACCGGCTGCTCGCCGACCCTGAGCTTCGTCGCCCCCTGCAAGACAAGCGCGTGGCGCTACTTGCGCATCCGGCTTCGGTGACGGCGGACCTGACGCATTCGCTGGATGCGCTGGTTGGAACCGGTCTGAACATCGCTGCCGTGTTCGGGCCGCAGCACGGCGTGCGCGGTGACCTGCAAGACAATATGATGGAGTCGCCGGATTTTACCGACCCGGCTTATGGTATGCCGGTGTTCAGCCTCTACGGTGAAGTTAGGCGGCCGACCGACGCATCGATGGACCTGTTCGACGTGATACTGGTCGATCTGCAGGATGTCGGATGCCGCATCTACACCTTCGTCACGACGCTGCTTTATGTGCTCGAAGCCGCTGCAACACATGGCAAGGCGGTGTGGGTGCTCGACCGGCCGAACCCGGCCGGACGGCCGGTCGAGGGGCTGACGCTGCTGCCCGGTTGGGAGAGCTTCGTCGGGGCCGGGCCGATGCCGATGCGGCATGGCATGACGTTGGGCGAAATGGGTCGCTGGTTCATCGATCATTTCCGGTTGGACGTGGAGTACCGCGTGATCGGGATGGAAGGGTGGGCGCCTGAGGCAGCGCCGGGGTTCGGCTGGCCGGCGGAACGGCCCTGGATCAATCCCAGCCCAAATGCCGCCAACGTCAACATGGCGCGCGCTTATGCCGGCACCGTGCTGCTGGAAGGAACGACGCTGTCCGAGGGGCGCGGCACGACGCGCGCGCTGGAGCTGTTCGGCGCACCCGATATCGACGCCAAAGCAGTGATTGCCGAGATGAGGCGCCTCTCGCCCGAGTGGCTGGAAGGGGTCAGCCTGCGCGATATGTGGTTCCAGCCGACCTTCCACAAACATGTCGGCCAGCTGTGCTCGGGGGTGTTCATCCATGCCGAGGGGCCGTGCTATCTGCACGCCGCATTCCAGCCCTGGCGAGTTCAGGCGCTGGGTTTCAAAGCCATTCGCAGGCTGTATCCGACCTATGATTTGTGGCGCGATTTTCCGTACGAATATGTGTTCGACAAGCTAGCGATCGACGTCATCAACGGCGGCCCAGGTCTGCGCGAATGGGTCGACGATGCGGGCGCGACGCCGCGCGACCTAGACGCGCTGACCATGCCGGACGAGGCCGCGTGGCTCCAGGGGCGCGAGGCGTTCCTGTTGTACTGACCGCAGGCGGGGACGCGGAAGGGCTTTGCAGGACGCGCACAATCCGCTTAACCAGCCGGTCATGTTGGCGGGGCTCATTTTTGCGATCGAGGATGCGAGCGACCGGCCCGGTACGCTTGTAGCGACGCTGCCGTTCGGCGGCATGACGCTGCTGGAATATCAGGTGCGGCTGTTGGTAGGTGCTGGTGCGCAGCAGGTGCTGATCGCAGTCGGACGGATGACACCCGCGCTGCTCGCGGCGATCAATCGGGCGTCGCGGCGCGACATCGCGCTCGAGGTGGTGCGGTCGGCCGAAGAAGCGGCGGAAAAGATGACTCCAGGTACGCGCGTGCTGGTGTTGGCGGACGGGCTGGTGACCACCGATCCCGTAATGGACCGGATGGGCAGCGAGGGCCCCGAAGCGCTGCTGGTAACCGACCAAGCCGATTCGCCGGCGGCGATCGAACGGCTGGACATGCGCGATTGCTGGGCCGGAATGGCGCGCATCTCGCTAGGCCAGCTCAAGAAGATCGCCGAAATGCCCGATGATTATGATTTCCAGTCTGCGCTGCTCCGCGTGGCGTCGCAATCTGGCGCTGACCATGTGCCGCTGACCGGCGGCTGGCTGCGCGGCGGCCATGCCGTCGAGCGCAGCGCGGAGGGGCTTGCCGCGCGTAACACCGGCGTGCTGGCAGCGCTCAGCGATCGCCGCGCCGATTGGGCCAACCGTTGGGTATTCACGCGCGTCGCGCGGCTCGCGCTGCCGGAACTTGTCGCGCGAAACATACCCGATTGGGGCCCGCTTGCCGCTGGCGGCCTGCTGGGCGTGGGTGCACTGGCTGCCCTTGCGGCGGAATGGACGGGCACTGGGCTTGTCGTCTCGCTCCTTTCGGCCGCGGCGCTTAGCACCGCTGCATCGCTGACGACGCTGAGAGGCGAAGAACGGCGTTCGCAGCAGCTTGAATGGGCGATGTTGGCATTGTTCGGTGGCGTGACACTCGTTGCCGGCTGGGTGGAGCAGGCGCGAGTCGACGCGGCCACTCCGATGGTATTGGCGATGGTCGCAGCCGCGGCGCAGTTCCTGGTGGAGCGTGTGCCGGCGCGGCCCCGGCGTTGGTGGGCCAGTCCGGCGGCGCATCTTCTCATGTTGACTCCCTTCGCTTTGGCTGGGTGGGTCGGGACCGGCCTGGGACTCTGCGCGCTGTACGCCTTTGGCACATTGGCAGGCGCGATCGAGGCGACGCGCGAAAAAGCTTAGTCTCGTCTTAATCATGGCTCTGCTAGATCGACGCGGATGTCGGATCGACCGCACGACACGCGTCATGGATCGACCATGGACGCCGGCACGCTGCTCGTAGGAGCAGCGGCAGCGGAGGCGCGCGCATCGCGCAGCCTGACCCTGGCGATTGACGACTTCTTTCTTCCCGAAGCGGTGCGCCTGGGCGAGCGACTGCGCTCCGAACTGGCACTGGTGATCGAAGTGCTGGTAGGCGCCGTTGAGACGGAGGTGCGCGAAAGCGCCCGTCGCCTCCTGGTCGGCCGGGGCGAGACGAACCTCGCGGCTGCGTTGGATCAGCCGCCGGGCGCGGTGCACCGCCGGCTGATCGAATCGGAACTGTTGCGCGACGGCGAGTTGATGGCCGAACTGATCGCGCGCGTGCGGCAGGAAGCGCTAAGCGCGGCGCTGCCGATGCACGCGCCGGA
This sequence comes from Sphingomonas xinjiangensis, assembly GCF_014199255.1. Lineage (GTDB taxonomy): Bacteria > Pseudomonadota > Alphaproteobacteria > Sphingomonadales > Sphingomonadaceae > Sphingomonas > Sphingomonas xinjiangensis. The sequence goes on from NZ_JACIJF010000001.1 coordinate 167,746, forward strand.
CGATCCCGAGAAGCCAAGCCTGATCAACCGCTTCGCGCAGCACCCAGACCGGATACTCGCAAATGGCGCTGTCGCGCTGCTGATGGCGGAGAGCCGGCGGCGCGGTGTGAACGGCGGAAGCCGGGCAGGCGATCTGCCCGCAGAGTTGCAGCATCGGCTTACCTGGTGGGTGGCCGCAGCGATCCGGCAGACCGCGAAGGTCGGGGCACAAGACGGCGTGGTGCTCGACCGGGTGCTTTCGGAAGCGGCGCTGCGCAGCTTGGCCGGCCATGACGAGGGTGAGCGCTTGGAAGGAGCCGCAATGCGCTTCGCGGTCGCGCTGGATGCCCCCCCCGAAGAACTGGCCGCGCTGCTGATCGAAGCGCTTGGAGACGGGCGCGTCGTACTTTTCATCGCGATTCTCGCGCATGCGCTGGGAGTCGGCTTTGCGATCGCACGCGAGTTGGTGCTCGATCCTGCCGGAGAGCGATTGTGGGTGGCGCTGCGCGCGCTGGACCTGCCGAGAGGCGCCGTCGCGCAGCTAGGCTTTGCCTTGTGTGAAGCAGATGCGCGCCGCGATCTCGAGCAATTTGCGGATCGAATGGACGAGATCATGGCGCTGGATTCGGCCGAGGCGCGGAGTGCGATGGCGGTTTTAAAGCTCCATCCAGATTATCGGGCAGCAGTTTTAGCGTTGAACGCGGCGGCCCAGGCATGAGAGCGGCCGAATCGCTTTCGATCATCGCGATCGCGCGCCTCGACGCCGCCGGCAGGCTGCTCGATGCCGAACCGCAGCTTGCCGGGTTGAACGCGCGTGCGGGCGGGCGAATCGGTGCGCCGTTAGCCATCCCGCAGATCGCGGCACTGGCGCGTTTAGCGCAGCGGCTGAGCATCGCCATCTCGCGTAACGTTGTTGCCGCCGATGGTGAGGAAGACGTTGAACTATGGGTTCGTGCCGAGCCAGAGATTGGCAGCGTAAGATTGGAAGTCAGCGGCTGGCGTCCTCGGCCGAGTTGGCGTGCGTCTACCATCGAGCCTGAGCGAGAGAGCGACTTCCTGCGGTCTGCGGCCGATTGGCAGTGGGAAACTGATGCGTCGCTGCGCATAACCTTCATTTCGGCTGATGCCGGGAGCCGCTATGGCTTCGACATCGGTGCCGTGCTCGGCCAGCCGATCACCCGTCTGTTCAGCCTCGCCCAGGATCAAGGCGGCAATCTGCCGATCCTGAACGCTGTGGCGGCTCAGGCGCGCTTCCACGGTCAAGAGGCAGAACTGCGCGGCACCGGTCTTACTGTCCGCTTGGAAGCAGCACCACGCATGGATCCGGCGGGGCGGTTCGCGGGGTTTCTCGGCGCGGCCTACATGCTCGACGCTGACGACGGGGTCCCGTCACAGGCCGACGCTCCGCTGCCAACGCCGGGTCCGTTCGGCGGCTTTCCTGACTCGTTTAGCCAGCGGTTAGATCGTGCGCTGCGCGAGCCGCTGGGTCGTATCATCGCCAACGCCGACAGCATCAGTGCCCAGACCGAAGGACCGCTAAAGGCCGACTATGCCGAATATGCCGGCGATATCGCCAGCGCGGGGCGTCATCTTCTCGGTCTTGTCGAGGACCTGGTAGACTTGCAGGCGATCGAACGCCCGGATTTCACGATCGCGCCCGAACCACTGGACCTGGCTGACGTGGCCCGGCGCGCGGCCGGACTGCTGACCGTCCGGGCACAGCAGTCCGAGGTGCGCATCGACAAGCCGGCTTTGGACGAGCGGCTGCCGGTTACCGGCGAGTTCCGGCGCGCGCTGCAGGTGCTGGTCAATCTGATCGGCAATGCGGTGCGCTACTCGCCTGCCGGCGGCATGGTTTGGATACGGCTCGAGCGCGAGGACGGCTTCGGCCATGTCATCGTGGCCGATCAGGGCAAGGGCATCGCCCCAGAGGATCAAAAGCGAATCTTCGACAAATTCACACGCGTCGACCCCGCCGAGCCCGGCGGAAGCGGGCTGGGATTGTACATCGCCCGGCGGCTCGCCCGCGCAATGGGCGGGGACCTGACTGTCGACAGCGCGCCAGGCATGGGTGCGCGTTTCGTCTTGACGCTGCCGCTTCGCGTCGAAGCGTTCGACACCCAGGTGTGATCGGGGTCATGCCCCTCGGCGCGGCTGCGAGAGCGCAGGCTAAAGCGGTGTCATTGCCGTACGGTGCGCGATGACTGCACTGAGCGGCCGGGCATGTCTGCTCAGCCGCTCAGTGCGGTTAGTTAGACCTGCCATTCTGCAGCCGGTCGACGTGGAAGAGTTTGCCTCGCGCTTAACGGCGCGCGCAGACGGTCACCGGGCGACCGCGACGCCATTCATTCCAGCAGGCGCGGTGTTGGCGGTAGTAGCGGCCGCGATTGTAGCCGCGGCGATCATGGCGCCCACGATTCCAGCCACGGCGGTCGCGACGGTCCCAACGGCGGTGATCGCGGCCCCAGCCATCGCCGTCGCGGTAGCGTTGGATGTTGCTAACCGAACTGGCCGCCATGAAAGTGGGGGAACTCGCGGCGGCGATACTGGTCGTGGCTGCAGCAGTGGCGGGCGATGCGCCAGCCGCGACTCCGGACAGCGCCAGAGCCGCGGCGGCGAGGATTTTCCCGAGTTTCATGCTTCCGTCTCCTCTTCTCGATGAGGAGAGGCGTAGCCGGACCAGCCATACACCAAGCTGAACTGGTCTGTAGGCTGAGGTTCAGTTAACGGCCCCGGACCCGCCGGGGCCAAAGCTGGCTCAGCGCTGGCCGACCGGCACGTAGTCGCGCTGGGTCGGGCCGGTGTAGAGCTGGCGCGGACGGCCGATCTTCTGCTCCGGATCCGAGATCATCTCGTTCCACTGCGCCACCCAGCCGACGGTGCGGGCAAGGGCGAACAGCGCCGTGAACATGGTGGTCGGAAAGCCGATCGCCGAGAGGATCACGCCCGAATAGAAGTCGACATTCGGGAACAGCTTCTTCTCGACGAAGTAATCGTCCTTGAGCGCCAGTTCTTCGAGTCGGAGCGCAACTTCGAAGACGGGGTCGTTGACGCCGAGCGACTCGAACACCTCACGGACCGTCTTCTGCATCACGGTCGCGCGCGGATCGTAGTTCTTGTACACACGATGACCAAAGCCCATCAGGCGGAACGGATCGTTCTTGTCCTTGGCGCGGGCGATGAACTCGGGAATGCGCTCGGGACGGCCGATCTCGTGGAGCATGTTGAGCGCCGCTTCATTGGCGCCGCCATGCGCGGGTCCCCATAGGCAGGCGATACCGGCGGCGATGCACGCGAAGGGGTTCGCGCCCGACGAGCCGGCGAGACGCACGGTCGAGGTCGAGGCATTCTGCTCGTGATCGGCGTGGAGGATGAAGATGCGGTCGAGCGCCTTTTCCACCACCGGATTCACTTCATATTGCTCGGCAGGAACCCCGAAGGTCATCCGCAGGAAGTTGCCGGTATAGGACAGCGAATTGTCCGGATACAGGAAGGGCTGACCTACGCTGTACTTGTACGCCATCGCCGCGATCGTCGGCATTTTGGCAATCAGACGGTGCGAGGCGATCATGCGCTGCTGCGGATCGGTGATGTCGGTCGAATCGTGGTAGAAGGCCGAGAGCGCACCGGCGACGCCGCACATCACCGCCATCGGATGCGCATCGCGACGGAAGCCGCGATAGAAAGTGGCGAGCTGCTCGTGCAGCATGGTGTGGCGGGTGATCGTGCTGTTGAACTTGTCGAGTTCCTGACCATTCGGCAGTTCGCCGTTCAGCAGCAGATAGGCGACTTCCATGAAGCTCGACTGCTCGGCGAGCTGGCCGATCGGGTAACCGCGGTGGAGCAGGACGCCCTGGTCACCGTCGATATAGGTCAGCCCGGATTCGCAAGACGCGGTTGAGGTGAAGCCCGGATCATAGGTGAAGGTGCCCGTCTGGGCGTAGAGCTTGCGGATGTCGACGACGTCCGGCCCGACGCTGCCCGAGAGCACCGGGTATTCCACATCCTTGCCTGCGACCTGCAGCTTGGCGATGTCGGTCATATGCGAGTCCTTAGGTTTTTGCCCTTGGTTCAGTTGGGCTTGGAAATCTGATCAGCGATACGGGCGAGGCTTTCGTCGCGCCCAAGCAGAAGCAATACGTCGAAGATGCCCGGAGAGGTCCGTCGGCCGGTCAACGCCGCGCGCAAAGGCTGCGCTGCCGCGCCGAGCTTGACGCCCGCCGCTTCGGCGACGGCGCGGACGGCAGCGTCGAGCGTCTCGCTGTCCCAGCTGGCTGCCGCGGCGAGCGCGTCATGCACTTGGGCGAGCAGCGTTCGCGCGTCGCCCTCCAGCAGCGCGACCGCGCCTTCATCCATGTCGAGCGGGCGCATGCGGAACAGGAACGCGGCGCCGTCGGCAAGTTCGTTGAGGTTCGCCGCGCGCGGCTTGAGCGCGGCCATCGCATCGGTGAGCAGCTGACGCTGCGCGTCGTTGGGCTCGAACGGTAGCCGTTTGGCGACAAGATCGGCAAGCTGAGCATCGTCGGTGTTGCGGATGTAGTGGCCGTTGAGGTTCTCGAGCTTCTTGAGGTCGAAGCGAGACGGGCTCTTGCCGACGCCGCCGAGGTCGAACCACTCGATCGCCTGCTTGCGGCTGATGATCTCGTCATCGCCATGGCCCCAGCCGAGGCGGAGCAGATAATTCGACACTGCCTCGGCAAGCAAACCGAGTTCGTCGCGGTACGCGTCGACGCCCAGGGCGCCGTGGCGCTTGGACAGCTTGGCGCCATCCGACCCGTGGATTAGCGGAATGTGAGCGTAGGTCGGTTCGGGCCAGCCCCCTTCGATCGCGTCCATGGCGCGGTATATCGGCAGCTGGCGGAAGGCATTGTTGAGGTGGTCGTCGCCGCGGATGACGTGCGTGACGCCCATGTCGTGATCATCGACGACCACCGCGAGCATATAGGTGGGCGTGCCGTCCGAGCGGAGCAGCACCATGTCGTCGAGCTCGGCATTGTTGACGGTTACCGCGCCCTGCACCTGGTCCTGGATCGTCACCGATCCTTCCCGCGGGGCCTTGAGCCGGACCACGAAAGGCGCGCCTTCGGTTGCCTCGCTCTCGGGCCGGTCACGCCAGCGGCCGGCATAGCGCAGGGGCTGCTTGTTGGCGCGCTGCTCGGCGCGCATTGCCTCGAGTTCCTCGGCGGTGGCGAAGCACTTATAAGCATGGCCACTGGCAAGCATTGCGCGCGCGACCTCGGCATGCCGTTCGGCGCGGGCGAACTGATAGGTGACGTCGCCGTCCCAATCGAGCTCGAGCCAGCGCATCCCATCCAGGATCGCGTCGATCGCCGGCTGAGTTGAACGGGCGCGATCGGTGTCCTCGATGCGGAGCAGGAACTTGCCGCCGTGACGGCGGGCGAACAGCAGGTTGAACAGCGCGGTACGCGCACCGCCGATGTGCAGGAATCCGGTAGGGGATGGCGCGAAGCGCGTAATGACGGTGCCGGCGGCGGTATCAGATGTTGCGCTCAACCGCGCGTGCTCCCAGACTATGAAATCGATGGCCAGATCAGCCGCCGAGGCCCCTAGCACGGGGTTGCCGCGCCTTCAAATGGGTGCCCTGGCGGCGTTTCGCCAATATTTCGGCGTGCTGGAATTGGCTGGAAGCCGAGCGCGAGCGACTCGTCCTGTGGATCCCGGTCGCACTGGGCATAGGCATTACCGCCTGGTTCGTCCTGCCGGACCAATCGCGGTGGACAGCGTTCCTCCTGGTGGGCGTTGCGGCTGGCCTGACGGGTGCTGCACTGAGCGGAAGAGCACGGGCTGCGCAGTTGTTGATGATCGCCGGATTAGCGATGGCTGCGGGATGCGCGCTGATATGGTGGAAGGCGGAGCGAGTCGCAGCACCCGTGATCGCGCGTCCTGCGGTGGTCATCGTCACCGGGCGGGTGAAGCGGGTCGAATTCCTTCCCGCCCGCCAGATGGTGCGTGTCACGGTGGTCCCGGCAGCCTCCAACGGCTTGCCCCCGACGGTACGGCTGAATCTCGCTGAGGCGGATGTGCCAAAGCAACTGGCGCAGGGCGCTAGGATCCGAGTGCGGGCCCGGATATTGCCGCCACCTCCACCATCGGTGCCCGGCGCCTACGATTTTTCGCGCGCTGCGTGGTTCAGCGGGCTGGGTGCGACCGGCAAAGGCTTTGCTCCGGTGGAACTGCTGGAGCCCGGTAAAAACGGCGGCGCGGGGCTCCGTGAGCGGCTGTCCGCCCACATCCAGTTACAGGTGAAGGGCAGCCCCGGCGGGATTGCAAGCGCCCTGGCGACAGGGGATCGCGGCGCGATTGGGGACGAAGATGCCGAAGCGATGCAGCGGTCGGGACTGGCGCATCTATTGTCCGTCAGCGGCTTGCATGTGACCGCCGTGACCGCGGCGGCGATGCTGGCTGTGCTCCGCCTCCTGGCGCTCAGTCCGACACTGGCGTTGCGCTGGAGTCTGCCGGTCATCGCGGCAGGCGCGGGAGCGTTGTCCGCAGTTGGATACACGTTGCTGACCGGAGCGGAGGTGCCGACCATCCGCTCCTGCGCGGCGGCGCTACTCGTCTTGCTTGCGCTGAGCCTTGGGCGCGAAGCCATCACCTTGCGGCTGGTGGGTTCGGGCGCGGTGCTGGTGCTGCTGATCTGGCCCGAGTCACTAGCGGGACCAAGTTTTCAGCTAAGCTTCGCCGCCGTCACTGCGATCGTGGCGTTGCACGAAAGCCCGCAATTGCGCGCCCATTTTACGAGGCGAGAGGAGGGAGGTCTACCTCGCCTCGCGCGCAGCATGGCCTCGCTTCTGCTTACCGGGATCGTCGTCGAATTAACCTTGATGCCGATCGCATTGTTCCACTTTCACGAAACCGGTGTCTATGGCGCGCTGGCCAATATCGTCGCCATCCCGCTGACGACCTTTGTTATCATGCCACTCGAAGCGCTGGCACTCCTGCTCGACCTAGTAGGCCTAGGCTGGCCGGTTTGGTGGATGACGGAGCTCGCACTGAAACTTCTTCTTCGGCTCGCCCACGCCGCCGCTTCGGCACCGGGCGCAGTGGCCTCGCTCCCCACGATGCCTGCTGGGGCCTATGCCATGATCATAAGCGGAGGGCTTTGGGGGGCGCTCTGGCAGACCCGGGCGCGGCTCGTTGGGCTCGTGCCTGCTGCGGGCGGCTTGGTTTGGGCGTTGACCACGCCGGCGCCCGACCTGCTGCTCACCGGTGATGGGCGGCATCTGGTGCTGCGATTGTCCAACGGATCGATGGCGCTGCTTCGCGATCGTGCAGGCGATTACACGCGCTCGATGTTAGGTGAGAATAGCGGCGCGGGCGACGAACTTGCGCTGTTGACGGAGGCACCCGAGGCGCGTTGCAGCGCCGATCTATGCCTTGTTGATGTGCGACATGGCGCAAGAGGCTGGCGCATCGCCGCGACGCGGAGCGGGTACCTGGTTCCTTGGCGCGAAATGATGGCAGTATGCGCAGCGTCGGACATCGTCGTGAGTGAGCGCCGGCTACCACCAGGGTGCAACCCGCGCTGGCTCAAGCTGGACCGCGACACGTTGCGGCAGACCGGTGGCGTCGCGGTCGAGTTCGCTTCGCGAGGGATACGCACGGTACGCGATGGTGGCGTGCATCCTTGGAAATCGCCACCGGTCATCGACCCACCGCGCGTTGGTCAGTAGCGGCGGAGCAGACCTGCCAGACGGCCCTGCACCCGCACCTGATCAGGGCGGTAACGCTGGGCATCGTAGGAACGGTTCGCCGGATCGAGGCGGACCATCGCGCCTTCCTTCCGGAAATATTTCAAGGTTGCTTCGGCGTCCTCGATGAGCGCCACGACGATTTCGCCATCGCGCGCGGTTTCGGTACGGCGGATCAGGGCATAATCGCCGTCGAGGATACCGGCTTCGACCATTGAGTCGCCCGCAACTTCCAAGGCGTAATGCTCGCCGGCGCCGAGCAGGGCCGCGGGGACGGGGAGCATGGTGGCGCCTTCGAGTGCTTCGATGGGAGTGCCGGCTGCGATTCTGCCGTGGAGGGGGATTTCCACAACGTCGTTGGCTGGAGTCACGGAAGTTGGTGAAGGTGCCGCGGCGGAGGGGGCCTTCGCCTTACGCTGAGGGCCCTCAGCTTTCCGCTCGGGCATGCGCAGGACTTCAAGCGCGCGGGCGCGGTTGGGGAGGCGGCGGATGAACTCGCGCTCTTCCAAGGCACTGATAAGACGGTGGACGCCGCTCTTGGACTTCAGGTCGAGCGCTTCCTTCATCTCCTCGAACGAAGGCGAGACGCCCGTTTCGTTCAAGCGATCGGCGATGAAGCAGATGAGCTCGTGCTGCTTGCGCGTGAGCATCGGGAAGTCCTCCGGGTCCAGAACAGACACGGAACGTTTATGCAATGTTCCGATAAGTTGTCAAGCGAGGTCTAGGATTTCCACGGAGTCGCCGATTTTTGCAGCCGGTGCATGGGGTTGGCGTAAAATCAGGCAGTGTGCACGTGCCAACGTCCGCAGCATCGAACTATCCTGTATCGTCGAAGCATAGGCCCGTCCGTCGCGCAGTTCGGCGCGCAGATAATCGGTGCGTTCGCCGTTCGCGGCGATCGGTTCGCCCAGCACAGCGATGCCGGTACGGGGCAGTGGATCGACGGCGCCGGCCAGGCGGGCGACGAGCGGCCGTACGAAGAGGAGCGCGGTGACGAAGGCCGAGACGGGATTGCCGGGCAAGCCGGTAATCAAGGTCCTGCCGAGGCGTCCCGCCATCACCGGCTTGCCCGGACGCAACGCCACGCGCCAGAAATCCATGTTTGCACCCAGTGCCTTGAGCGCGGGCTGGACAAGATCGTGATCGCCGACCGAAGCACCGCCGCTGGTGACGAGCAGGTCGGCGTCAAGCCCGGCAAAGGCGGCTTCGAGCGCATCCTGGCGATCGGGCAGGATGCCGAGATCGAGAATGTCGACGGGCAGATCGTCGAGCTGGGCGCACAGCATCAGTCGGTTGGTTTCGGGTAGTTCTGCCTCGCCGACCGGCGCGCCTGCCGGAACGAGCTCGTCGCCGGTGGCGGCCACCGCCACGCGCACGCGGCGGCGGACCGGCAGCGCGGCGTGACCTGCGGTGCCGGCGAGCGCCAGGCACGCGGGCGTGAGGCGCGTGCCGGCTGAGAGGAGCATTTCGCCTTCGCTGAAATCGAGGCCGCGGCGGCGCACGTTGCGGGCGAGGTGCGGCGGGCCTTCGCCGGCCAGGAGCAGCGTGGCGCCGTCCCGGGCGGCTTCCTCTTGCACCAGCACCGTGTCGGTGCCGGTGGGCATCGGAGCGCCGGTGAAGATGCGGATGGCCTCACGGGGGTTCACAGCGTCCTGGTGCGCGCGTCCGGCGGCGCTCTCTCCCACCACGGTCCAGGGACCAGGCATGTCGGCGAAGCGGATGGCGTAGCCATCCATCGCCGACAGATCGGATGAAGGCTGAGTGCGGCCGGCATGGAGATCCTGGGCAAGCCACCGATTGTGCGCCTGGGCGAGGGGAACCTGCTCTGCCGCGATCGGCTCGGCAAGGGCGAGGAGCCGGGCCTGAGCCTCGGCAAGGGGGAGCAGCGGGCGCATGAACCGCCTTTGTGCAGGCGAGGCGGGAGTGCGCAAGCGTTTGTAGCATGCAGCCGCGCATCGATAGTGTCCGCGGTTTCGGCCGGGCGTTGGCACTCCGGCGCCGTTTGGGCGTTCCCTCCTCCGAACCGGCGCACTTCCGCGCCGACATGGAGGTTTTTCATGACCGAAGCGATTGCAACCGAAACCACCACCCACACGTCGAACAAGAAGACCGCGTTGACCGACGCGTTCCGCGAGCATTTTTCGGGCGATGCGCCGATCACCGAGAAGGCCAAGAGCTTTGCCAAGGCGCGGCCCTGGACCAGCGCGGCATTCGTCGGCGTGGCCGCGGTGGCGGTGCTGAATAGTCTGCGTGGCGTACGCGGGTAATGGCGTTGCCGGCACCTCGCGGTGCCGGCGTCACCCCTGTGCGAGTATGTGCGCTTCACCGAGAGGGGTCCTGCTGAGCAGGATAGAGGCGTAGGCGCGCTCCCTTAGGAACCGGCCCCTTTACCAAGCGGCGTTCGTCGCGCGGCCTTCCTTTCGGGAAACTTTGGGCCGGTAAGAGGCTGGCTCGCGCCCGTATTAGATGGGGCGGCGGTGACCGGTGATCGCGCCCAAGTCGCTGGGCTTGAGCGGTAAGCGGAATTCGCAAAGCACGCGGCCGTGCGCGGCTTCCACGACGGAGGCGGGGCCGCCGCCGATTTCCGGCAGCGCCACCCAAAGCTGGGCGCCCGGCGCCAGATGGGCATGCGTTTCCAGTTCAACCATCTGCGCGGTAAGCCCGCGGACCCGCGCATTCCACCAGCGCACGCCTTCACGAACCCGCGCGGGCGCGTCGAGGCGAATCGCGTGCTTGTCGGGGATCATGCCGTCCGCTTCCGCCTCCATCGAAACGGGCGGGGCGGCGAGGCGTGCGGTTTGCTGGGCAAGCGCGGCCTGCTGCACGCTACGCAGCCAGGGCATCAGCGTCTGCCAGCCAAGATCTTCGTCAAAGGCAATGCCGGCGAAGCTATCCTGTGCCCAGCGCACGACGCCATCAAGCGGGCGTAGCCCGTCCAAGGTAAGCTGGACTGGTTGATCGCGCGCGAGGGTGAGGCTGCTTTCGACGGCGAGGCCCCCCTGCGAGATATTGCGGGTGCGGCCATGTTCGACCCGTCCGGCATGGCGGATCGCGACGGTCTGGCGCAACTCAACACGGGGCATGTGCCGCCGGTCGGCCGGAAGCGCGGCGAGATTGCGCGCGATGGTGCCGATCACGTCGATCGGCTGATCGAAGCGGACTCCGACTTCGGCTTCGGTGGCCCAATCGACCCTGCCGACGATTCCCTGCCCATTGGAGAGTTCCAGTGTGACCGAGTCCCCAGTCGCGAGATCGGCGGAAAGGCACAACGTGGCGCCGAGCGCAGTCAGCCGTTCGAGCGAGCAGGGGTGCTGGCTCTCAGCGGCGATCAGCAGCGCGGCGTCGAATTGGGTATGCGCTTCGCGTGCGTCCGAAAAGGCCCGGGGAGGGTCGGCCGCGAGGCTGAAGATGGTTCCGGACCTGACAGGCTGCATGACGTCGTCGTACTTTCCGCTCGGTCTTTCACAGGCCAGCTTTGACGCCCGCGTTTGAATGTCGCGTTAACGTGGGCTGCGGGAACAACCCGCGGGCAAGGCGCAAAGGTCCGCGGCGTCAGGCGCTCCAGTCGCCGGACTTGCCCCCTTTCTTCGAAAGCAGGCGGACATCGCCGATCACCATCGCTTTATCGACGGCCTTGGCCATGTCGTAGAGCGTGAGCAGAGCGACGGTGGCGGCGGTCAGCGCCTCCATCTCGACGCCGGTCTGGCCGTACGTGGCGGCGGTGGCGGTGACGGTGACGCCGGTGTCGTCGGGCGCGAGATCGATGGCCACGCGAGTGAGCGGCAGGGGGTGGCAGAGCGGGATCAGCTCGGCAGTCTTCTTGGCGGCCATGATCCCGGCGATGCGGGCGGTGGCGAGGACGTCGCCCTTCTCGATCGCGCCCTGGTTGATGGCAGTCGCGGCTTGCGCGGACATAGTGATGCGGCCGGTGGCGATGGCTTCGCGGGTGGTGGCTTGCTTGTGGCCGACATCGACCATGTGGGCGGCGCCGGTTTCGTCGAGATGGGTCAGCTGGGACATGTTTTTGGGCATGCGCTGAGTTTAAGTGTGGGGCAAGCGGTGGGGGAGATGGGGTTCACGCGAAGGCGCGAAGACGCGAAGTTTAGAAGAAGGCAGGGGTTCGCGCAGAGGCGCAGAGGCGCAGAGGCGCAGACGAAGAGGGCGCAGAGGCGGTTCGCCTGGCGTAGCCGGGAAGCCGCGTCAGCGGCAGGAAGTTGGCCGCGCTCTTTGATGAGGCCGCCGCTTGCGCGGCGGGTCGACCTTCTCTGCGCCTCCGCGTCTCTGCGCGACCCTCTTCTCTTCGCGTCTTCGCGTGGGATAGGTAAGCCGCCGGCCGGTTGACGTCGGTCCCCGTCAGCCGTGGAACAGGGTCGGGTTCGTCATCTCGTTCCGGCGCACCAGATGTCCGTGATAGGCGTCGATGAGTGCTTGTGCCCGGGCTGCCGGATCGTCGCTTGCGACTCCTGATGGTGGCAGATCGAAGCCTGTGCGGGTGACAGTCAGACCCGAATCGTAAATCTGCGCCACGACTTTTCCGCCGACTTCGACATTGCCCCAAATCTTGGACACGGTGTTATCTGCCCAATCCGGCTGGGAGGCGATCATCTCCAAGTTGGAGAGCGACAAGTGTCGGCCCCGAACGGCTTCCAGTCGTTCGGCGGAAAGCCGGACGGCTTTCGTCATGTCGGCGTTCAGGGGCCGGAGTTCGCCGAGGGAAATCGGGTAGCTGTGTGGTTTCGGCTCACGCGATTGCTGGGACGTCGGATGTCCCGTGGAAGCACCAATTGTCAACGCCCTCACCTGTCCCCTGAAATGATAGGCCCTCGATCCAGCCTACACTTCCCATAGAAGACAATCGTTACGAACGCGTTATTGCCGCGATCAGCTCCCTTCTTTGCACCTGCTCGTAGCATCCTTGTTTCACCACATGCATACTCTTGATGTTGCTTGCGTTTCGGCTTTTTCTGTCAGACTCAGCCGATCATGTTGCGGGTGGCTGCTTCCACGTCTTGCTGGCGCATCAGCGACTCGCCTATTAGAAAGCAGCGGATGTCGTGTTCGGCCATGGCGTCCAAGTCGCCGCGGCTGATTAGGCCGGATTCGGCGACAAAGGTGCAGTTAGCGGGCGCGCGGGCGACGAGCTCGTAGGTTTTCTGAACATCGACCTCGAAGGTCTTGAGGTTGCGGTTGTTGACGCCGATCATGCGCGACTTGAGCCTGAGCGCGCGGTCGAGTTCCTGCGCGTCATGGACTTCGACCAGCACGTCCATGCCTTGTTCGAAGGCGGCGGCTTCGATTTCGGCCATTTGGCCGTCGTCTAGCGCGGCGACAATGATCAGGATTGCGTCGGCGCCGATCGCGCGGGCTTCCTCGACCTGCCAGGGGTCGATCATGAAGTCTTTCCGCAGCACCGGCAGGTCACAGGCGGCACGGGCGGCGATCAGATAGTCTTCGTGGCCTTGAAAATAGTCACGGTCGGTCAGGATCGACAGGCAGGCGGCGCCGCCGGCCTGATAGGCGCGGGCATGCGCAGGCGGATCGAAGTCGGCGCGGATCAGCCCTTTGGATGGGCTGGCCTTCTTGATCTCGGCGATAAGGCCATAGCCGCCAGCGGCGGCGCGCGCGTCGAGCGCCGCCTTGAAGCCGCGTGGCGGCGTGGGCTGCGGCCAGGCGCGCGGGTTGGCTTTGCGGTCGGCGACTTCCTGACGCTTGGTGGCGAGGATGCGGTCCAGAATGTTGCTCATACGTAAGCGATCCAGCGGTCGAGCAGCGCGTTCCCGCGGCCATCGTCAATGGCGTCGGCGGCCTCTGCGGCGCCTTCGCTCAGCGTCTTGGCGGTGCCGGCGACCATCAGCGCGGCGGCGGCGTTGAGCAGAACGGCGTCACGATATGGGCCTGCGTCGCCGAGCAGCAGGCGGCGCAGCGCCAGCGCGTTGTGCGCGGGATCGCCGCCGCGGATCGCCGCAAGCGGGTGGCGCGCGAGGCCGGCATCCTCCGGAGTGATGCGCGCAGGCAGAGTGGCGCTACCGATATTCACCGCGATGCTGGGATGCTCGGTGGAGAGCTCGTCCAGGCCTTCCTCGCCCGAGATTACCGCGGCCGCTTCGACGCCGAGCTGTTCGAGCGCTTCGGCATAGATCGGCGCATAGTCCGGGCGCGCGATGCCGATCAGCTGGCGGGTGACGTGCGCGGGATTGGCGAGCGGGCCCATCAGGTTGAAGATCGTGCGGCGGGCGATGCGGCGGCGCAGCGGGCCGATGCGCGCCATCGCGGGGTGATGGTGCTGCGCGTAGAGGAACGCGATGCCCAAGTCGCCGAGCGTGTCCTCGGCCTGCGCGGCGGCGCGGTCGAGATCGAGGCCGAGCGCTTCCAAGGTGTCGGCGGCGCCGGCTTTGGACGAGGCGGCGCGGTTGCCGTGCTTGGCGACGGGGACGCCGCACGCCGCGACCACCAGGCTGACCGCGGTGGAGACGTTGAGCGTGTGGTGGCCGTCACCCCCGGTGCCGCACACGTCGATCGCGCCGGCCGGGGCGGTGATCGGGATGAGGCGGGCGCGCATCGCACGGGCAGCCTCTGCGATCTCGATGCTGGTCTCACCGCGGACCGAGAGGGCGATGAGGAAATGCTCGATCGCTTCTTCGGGAACGGTGCCGTCGAGGATGTCGGCGAACGCCTGCGCCGCGGATTCGCGCGAGAGCGGGGTGGCCGGGCTGGGAAGCAGGGAGAAGGTGGTCACGGGGCCTCTATTCCGGGGCGGCGGGGCGAAGTCGAGGGAATGTTGTGGTGGCCAACCTCATACTTCCCCGTGCCCTGGAGGTTTCAGTTAGGCCAGCGCCTTAGTCTGTACGCCGGCTTCCTTCAGGAAGTTCGCCAGCATCGCGTGGCCGTGTTCGGTGGCGATGCTTTCGGGGTGGAACTGGACGCCGTGGATCGGGAGTTCGCGGTGGCGGAAGCCCATGACCGAGGCGTCGGACGCGGTGGCGTTGACCACCAGCGCATCGGGCACGTCGGTGACGATCAGGGAATGGTAGCGGGTAGCGGTGAAGGGCGAGGGAAGTTCGGCGAAGAGGCCGGTGCCGTCATGCTCGACCGGGCAGGTCTTGCCGTGCATCAGCCCGCCGCGGACGACCTGACCGCCGAAATGCTGGCCGATCGCCTGATGGCCAAGGCACACGCCGAGCAACGGCTTGCGAGCCTCGGCACAGGCGGCGACGAGGTCCAGGCTGATTCCGGCCTCGTTCGGCGTGCAGGGGCCCGGCGAGATCAGGAAGGCCTGGGCATTGGTGGCAAGCGCGTCGGCGGCGGTGAGCGCGTCGTTGCGCACGACCTGCACCTCGGCGCCCAGTTCCATGAGGTAGTGGACCAGGTTCCAGGTGAAGCTGTCGTAATTGTCGATGACCAGGATCATGGGAGCGGAGGTAGGCGCTTGGGCGGTTCCGGGCAATTGCCTGCGTCTGCAGGTGGGGCGCAATTGCCTTGGCCCGGCCATGATTGGTGGCAACGGTTGGCGGCACAGGGGCGTTGATGTGCGTGTTCGAAGGAGTGCCGATGCTTTCCCAGTTGCTGATCGCCATGCTGATGGCTGCGCCTGTTCCGGTTCAGGACCGCGGCGAGGCGGGGCAGGACATGCCCAAGCGGGTGCGCTCGGTGCTGCTATATGGCGACGAACAATGCCCCAAGGCGGCGAGCCCCGACGAAGTGGTGGTGTGCGCCAAGGGCGGCGATTCGCCCTATCGGATTCCCAAGGAGTTCCGCGACCAGCCCGAGGAGGGGCCTGGCGGCCAAGCCTGGACCAACCGGGTCGAGACGGTCGAGGAAGTGAACCGCGTTGGGCTGCCCAACAGCTGCTCGCCGGTGGGCACGGGCGGACAGACCGGATGTACACGCCAGTGGCTGCGGCAATGGGCGCAGGAGCGGCTGGACCAGAAGGCAAAGGCCGCGCGAGTGCCGTGAACTATTGCCCGAAGCGGGGCTCGCTGGCGCGGGCCACCGCTTCGCGCGCGGCAGCGAAGAGCGCGCCGGACTTGGCTTCGCATTCGCGCTGCTCGTAGGCCGGGTCGGAGTCGGCGACGATGCCGGCGCCGGCCTGGACGTGCATGACGCCGTCCTTCACCAGCGCGGTGCGCAGGACGATGCAGCTGTCCATCGATCCGTCGGGCGAGAAATAGCCGACGCCGCCCGCATATGGCCCGCGGGTTTCGGGTTCGAGCTCGGCGATGATCTGGCAGGCGCGGACTTTGGGCGCGCCGCTGACGGTGCCTGCGGGGAAACCGGCGAAGAGCGCGTCGAGCGCGTCGCTGCCGGGCGCGAGCTTGCCGACCACGTTCGAGACGATGTGCATGACGTGGCTGTAATATTCGACCGTGTAGCTGTCGGTGACGCGGACGCTGCCGGCTTCGGCTGCGCGGCCGACATCGTTGCGGCCGAGGTCGAGCAGCATGAGGTGTTCGGCGCGTTCCTTGGGATCGGCGAGGAGCGACGCGCGGTTTGCCTCGTCTTCGGCAGCGGTGTGCCCGCGCGGGCGGGTGCCGGCGATCGGGCGGATGGTGATCTCACCATCGCGGGCGCGGACCAGGATTTCGGGGCTCGAGCCGGTGAGCGCGAAGCCGGGCAGGTCGAGATGGTAGAGGAAAGGCGAGGGATTCACGCGGCGCAGCGCGCGGTAGAGTTCGAACGGCGGGAGCGGGAAGGGCGCAGTGAAGCGCTGGGCGAGCACGACCTGGAAGATGTCACCGGCGGCGATGTAGTCCTTGGCACGGGCGACCATTTCGCCATAGCGGCCAGGGGGAAGGACGGGCTGGGCCACTATCTTGTCGACGTCGAAACGTGTCGGCTCGGGTATCGACGTACCCGAAAGGCGAGCGGCGACGGTGTCGAGGCGTTCGGCGGCGGCGGCGAGCGTGGTATGGGGATCATCGCCAGGCCAGACGGGCGCCACCAGGAACAGCGTGTCGGCTAGGCGGTCGAAGATGAGGATGACGGTGGGGCGCACGAACATCATGTCGGGCACGTCGACGGGGTTCTTGCGAGGGCGGGGTAGATCCTCCACCAACCCAATCGTTTCGTAGCCGAAATAACCCACTAGGCAGGCCAGGGCGCGGGGGAGTTCGGGCGGCACATCCATGCGGCAGCGCGCCACAAGGGTGCGCAGCGCGTCGAGCGTGGGTTCGGGGCAGGGCGCGAACGCATCGCGATCCGCCAGCCAATGCTCGTTGACTTCGGCAGCGGCGCCGGTGGCGCGGAAGACGAGGTCTGGCGCCAGGCCGATCAGGCTGTGGCGGCCGCGCACCGAGCCGCCCTCGACCGATTCCAGCAGAAAGTCGCCGCGGCCCGGCTCGATCAGCTTGAGCGCGGCGGCGACCGGCGTCTCGGTATCGGCGATCTCACGCCGCCAGAGAAGCGCCGGCTTGCCCTGTTCAAGCGCGGCCAGCGCCGCTTCGCTGCCATGGATCACGCTTAACGGACACCCTGTTGCGCAAGCTGGGCACGCAGCTGCGCCACGGCCTTTTCATTGCGCTTGACGTTCATATGCGCGCGGATCGAGCGGATGAACTGGCGGGCATATTCCGGACCGACCTGCCCGGCGATGTCGCCGCGCACGCGGGCGATCGCCGCCTTGTTCCCCGCAGCGCTGTGCTGCTCGACCTGGTCGAGATAGACCACATAATAGCCCAGACGGTTCGGTCCTTCGACCAGCTTGGCCTTTTTGGGCGCCATGCTGAAGGCCATCTGGATGAACGGTTCCATGCGGCGGCCGAGCACTTCGGCGCGCTTCAGGTCGAACGGCTTGGGCGGCGGGCCCTTCTTCACGCCGGCTTCGGCAAAAGCCTGCGCCATCGGCACACCCTTTTGCAGCTTGGCGACGATCTGCGTGGCGGCGGCGCGTGCTTTTTGCAGCGCCTGAGTCATCAGATAATCGCCCTTCACCTGATCGCGGATCTGGGCAAGCGGACGCGGCGCGGCGGGAACGATGCGGTCCAGCGTCACCAGCGCGAAGCTGCCATCGGCGCCTGTGGGCACGACCTGTGGCTCGTCGCCGGCCTGTTCTACGCCGAAGCCGGCACGCAGGATCGGCACCAGCGCCGGATCGGGCTTGTAGGCCGGATTTTCGGGGTTCTGCCCCTGCGCGGTCAACGCCGGGGTGGTCTGTGCCGAAAGCTTCGCATCGCGGATCGCTTCATCGAAGGTCTTGCCGTCGGCCACGCCGTCGTCGATCGACTGGCGCAGATCGGCCAGGCGCTGCGCGACCTTGCGATCCGTGACTTCCTTGGCGAGTTCGCCGCGGACCTGATCGAGCGAACGCGCTGCGACACGCTCCACCTTCTCCACCTTGAGCACGTGCCAGCCGAGCGGCGAACGCACCGGACCGACAACGCCGCCCTGTGCCGCGCCGAAGGCCGCGTCGGCGATCTGGGGCGAGGTGCGCGTAGCCAGCGCAGCCTTTTCCACGCCGTCGAAGCTGCTGGGTTCGAGCCCGGCAGCGGCGGCGGCGGCGGCCATCGCCTGGCCACCCTTCACCTGGGCAGCGATGCGGTTCGCCGTCGCCTGATCGGCGATGATGACCTGACGCACGGTGCGCTTCTCCGTCGCGGCATAGCGATTGCCCGCCTTTTTATAAGCGTCCGCGATCTCGGCGTCGGTGGCAGCCGCCTGGGCGCGCACGGCATCGGCGGTAACCGCGGCATAGCGGATCACGCGGCGTTGCGGCACGCTGTAGCGAGCGCGGTTGCTGGCGTAATAGCTGTTCAGCGTCTTGTCATCGGGATCGGGACCCGGGTCCATCGCGATCGATTGGACGAGGCCGACTACACCCGTGCGGCGCTCCAGCAGCAGCGAGGCGTAGGGCAGCACCACGCCATCGGGCAGTTGATTGCCGAGCGTGGCGCGGCTGATCAGCCAGTTGCCATAGCGTTCCTGCTCAAGATCGCGGCGAAAGGCGATGGGAGAGATACGGTTCTGCGCCAGCAGATCCTCGAACTGCTTCTGGCTGAACTTGCCGTCGAGGCCGAGAAAGGCTGGATTGCTGGCGATCTCTCCGTCGATCAGCCGCTTGCTGACCTGCATGCCCGACTTTTCGGCGAACGCCACAATTGCCGCGCTGTTGATGATCTCATCAACCGCGACGTCCAGGCCGCCCTGTGCCAGGAATTCGGCCATGGTCACGGTCTGGCCCTGGCGCTGCGCGTTCTGGAGGAAGCGTTCGATCCGCTCCCGCACTTCGATGTCGGTCACCTTGTGCCGGCCGACTTGGGCGATGACGTTGCCGCCCGGGCCGCCATCCTGCGAGCGCAGCCCGGTAATGTCTCCCACCGCGAAGGCCAGCGCCATGATGCCGAGGAAGATGAACACCGCGATCAGGCCGAGGCGCGACTTGGTAAAGCGGCGGAAGAACTGGAGCATGAAGGGCCGTTCGTAAGAGGGTTTGGCCGTGCTTTAGGGCCGTGGGCCGATCCCATCAAGCTTGTGCGCGGCGGTGGGCTTGCTATCGGCAGGACACGCGTTGGGGAGGAAAGAATATGCGCCGCAAACTGGTGGCCGGGAACTGGAAGATGCACGGGCTGCGCGCGCAGTTGGGCGAAGTGGAGGCGATCGCCGCGGCGGCGGCGGCGAACCGCCAGGTGGATGTGGCGCTGTGCGTGCCGTTCACGCTGATCGCGGCGGCAGTGGCGGTTGCCGGCGATATGCCGATCGGCGCGCAGGACGTGCACGAGGCGGATCAGGGCGCCCATACCGGGAATATCTCCGCAGCGATGCTGCGCGAAGCCGGCGCAACGCTGACCATCGTCGGCCACTCCGAGCGCCGCGCGGATCAGCACGAGACCAGTCACGACGCCTGGGCCAAGGCGGCAGCGGCGCATCGCCGCGGGCTGCGCGTGATCCTGTGCTGCGGGGAGACCGAAGCCGAGCACAATGCCGGCCGTGCCGAGCGGATCGTCCAGTCGCAGATCGAGAAGTCGCTGCCCGACGGCGCCTCGCCCGATTGGCTGACGCTGGCTTATGAGCCGCGCTGGGCGATCGGGACCGGCCGCACACCGTCGCTCGACCAGATCGAGGCGATCCACGCCATTGCCCGCGCCAAGCTGCGGATGATGGTGGGCGATGCAGCGGACGGCATCCGCATCCTATATGGCGGATCGGTTACCGCAGCCAATGCCGAGGCGATCCTGGCGGTCGACAATGTCGATGGTGCGCTGGTCGGCGGCGCCAGTCTGACCGCCGACAAGTTCGTGCCGATCGTCGAAGCGGCAGCGCGCGCTTCTGGTTAACGAAAGGTAATTCCCGCATCCGTACAACGCGGGAATGGGAGCGGCGGCGCTGAGGCTCCATCTGTGACGGATGACGCGTCGCCTTGTTTCGGCAATTATCCCCGCTTCGGCGGAGAGCAGCGAGATCCTGCTGGAGCAGTTCCGTGGGCTGCGGGGCCAGGTGCCGCTGATGTACGCGCTGATCATGGTCGACGCGGCCTTTCTGGGCTTCGCGTCGCATGACAGTGTAGCCTATGGTTGGAGCCTGGGCATGCCACTGCTGCTCGCCCTGGCATCGGCCGTGCGAGCGGTATATTGGCTTCGCCTTCGGCGCGCGGACCCAAGCCCGAAGCAGGTGCGCCGATACCTGATCACCACGACGGTCGTGGCCGGCCTGCTGAGCCTGGGGTTCGGCGGGTGGGGCATGTACCTGTATGTCGAGGCGGATCTGCTGCGCCGGGCATGCATCGCCCTGTATGTGTTCATCGGTGCGATCTGCTGCTGTTACTGCCTGCAATCGCTGCCGCGCGCGGCGTATCTGGTGCTGCTGTGCGGGGCGGCGCCGATTACCTTCTGCATGGTGCTTTCCGAAAGCTGGTTCATGCGCGGAATGGGCATGAACATGGTGCTGGTGTCCGTGGTGATCGTGCGCATGCTGCGCACCAATTTCGCCGGACTCCTGGAGGTGTTGCGATCGCGCCAGGAGATGGCGAGCGAGCAGCGGCGCGCGCAGGGCGCCGAGCAGCGGGCCTATCAGCTTGCCTATCACGACCCGTTGACCGGATTGCCCAACCGCCGGGCGTTGGCGGAGGCGCTGGCGATGCGGTTGCAAGGCGACGAGCCAAGGCGGCCCTTCGGGCTGCTGATCGTCGACCTGGACCGGTTCAAGGCCGTGAACGACGTGCATGGCCATCCGGTCGGCGACCGGTTGCTGCACGACGTCGCCGACCGGCTGGCCGACACCATAGCCGGCAATGGCCAAAGCTATCGCATCGGTGGTGACGAGTTCGCCATCGTGCTGGAGGGGGGACGCGACGTGGCGCACCGGCTGTCTCAAGCCATCGTCCACCAGGTGGGCCGGCCTTTCACGTGCGGCAAGCGCGCGCATCATATCGGCGCGAGTGTCGGCATGGCGCTGTTCCCCGACGATGGCGACGATCGCGAGACGCTGATGCGTCGTGCCGATATCGCGCTGTACAAGGCGAAGGAGGAAGGGCGCGGGCGCCATTGCGCATTCGAGCCATCGCTGGATGCAGAGATCCGGCGCCGGTCAGCCATCGAAATCGAGATCCGGGAAGCGTTGGAGCGCGACGCGTTCGTACCCTTTTATCAGCCGGTGGTGGAACTGCGTTCCGGTGTCGTGGTGGGATATGAGCTGCTGGCGCGCTGGCCCCGTCACGGTGCCGCGATCGGGCCCGACCAGTTCATCCCGATCGCCGAGGAATGTGGGCTGATCGACGATCTGATGCTGCGGCTTTTGCGCCGTGCGTTTCGCGAGACCCGCGACTGGGGTACGATGCTGGCGGTGAATGTGTCGCCGAACCAGCTGCGCGACGGCTGGTTTGCGCAGAAGGTGCTGGCCTTGCTGGCCCGCGAAGGCTTTCCGGCGCACAAGCTGGTCGTCGAGATCACCGAAAATGCGCTGATCACCGACGGGCAGAGTGCCCGCGACGCGATTGCCGAGCTGAAGACGCAGGGCATCAAGCTGGCGCTGGATGATTTCGGCACCGGCTATTCGTCACTCCAGCATCTCCAGATGCTGCCGTTCGACAAGATCAAGATCGACCGGTCGTTCGTGACGACCATGGACCGCGATCCCCAAGCGCAGCGGCTGGTGGAGGCGATCGTCGCGCTGACCCGCAAGCTGGACCTGCCGGTTATCGCCGAAGGCGTGGAGTCCGCTGCCGCCGCCCGGGCGCTGGCGGTGATGGGCTGCACCTACGGCCAGGGATACCATTTCGGACGTCCCATGGCCGCAGGCGAAGTGGAAGCGACGTGGCGGGCGCTCAGCTCGCGTAGCGGTCTTTCAGAACTTTCCAGACTGCGCGCAGGCTGACCGCTTCGGCACCCTTGGGACGGCCGGGCTTGCTCGCACCGTTCCAGCAGAAGATGTCGAAATGCGCCCATTGCGCCTTGTCCGGCACGAACTCCTTGAGGAACAAAGCGGCAGTGATCGCGCCGCCGAACGGCCCTTCGGCGGCATTGACCATGTCGGCCACATCCGATTTCAGCAGATCCTTGTACGGATCGTAGAGCGGCATGCGCCACATCGGATCGAACTCGCTTTCGGCAGCGGACAACAGTTCGGTGGCGAGCGTATCGTCATTGGCGAACAGCGCCTGGAGATCGGCGCCCAGCGCGACGCGGGCGGCGCCGGTGAGCGTGGCGAAATCGAATACCAGCTCGGGACCGGCTTCCTCGGCCTTGGTCAGCGCGTCGGCCAGGATCAGGCGGCCTTCGGCGTCGGTGTTGCTGTTTTCCACGCTGAGCCCCTTGCGCGAGATCATCACGTCGCCCGGGCGCGTCGCGTCGCCGTTGATCGCGTTCTCGACCGCGGGGACCAGCATGTGGAGGCGGACGGGAAGGCGGTTCTGCATCACCAGTTCGGCGAGCGCGAGGGCGTGGGCGGCGCCGCCCATGTCCTTCTTCATCAGCCGCATGCCGGCGGCGGGCTTGATGTCCAGGCCGCCGGTGTCGAAGCATACGCCCTTGCCGATGATGGCAACGCGCGGATGCTCGGGATTGCCCCATTCGAGTTCGATCAGGCGCGGCTCGCGGCCCTTGCCCGCCGCCTGACCGACCGCCCAGAGCAGGCCATAGCCCTTTTCGACTTCGGCGCCCTTCGCGACGCTGAGGGTCGCGCCATAGCTTTGGGCGAGATCGGCGGCGGCGGCTTCGAGATCGGCGGGGCCCATGTCGTTGGCGCCGGTGTTGATCCGGTCGCGCAGCTTGAAGGTGACCGCGGCCATGCGGATGGCGTCTTCCATCTTTGCCGGGTCGCTGGTCAGGAGGATGCGCGGACCCTGGGGCTTGGCGTCCTTTTTCTTGTAGCGGTCGAACTTGTACTGGGCGGCGAGCCAGCCGTGCAGCGCCTTGCCAGGCTCGCGCGCGTCGACGCGGTACGTGCCCTCGGGCAGGGTCTCGGCCAGCTTGGCCAAGCACCAGGGCGACAGGCGCTCGACATTGTTGACGACGCTGACCACCGACCAGTCATCGGGATTGTCGCCCGGCAGGATCGCGCTGGAATAGCCGGCCGGCGCGAGCTTCTGCGCGGCGGCGGCGGCGCGGTGGCGCGGCGGCTGGGCCGAGAGCCAGGCGTCGAAGCCCTTTGCGTCGATCAAGTGGATGGTGCGCGCGGCCTGGCCGCGATCGGGCTGAATCAGCGTGGAAAGATCAGTCATGGCAATGATCTAGGACGCGCGGGGGCCTGCGCCTAGCCCCGGGCTCAAAGTCGCGCGGGTTCTTGCCCCGGCGGTCGGCGGCGTTCTGTGGCGCGGCCGGCTTTCCCGGCGGAGGACGCGGGTGATTCCGCGGCCTTTATTTCTGGCGCGGGTGGGGGCCGGGTGGATCATCGGGGCTCCGGAAAGGGGAGCCCCGAGCATGGCCAAGCAAAGGCTGGCCCTTGTCCGGCTTACTTGCCGAGGACGCGGGCCTTGCGGGCGGCGTAGCGGGCGTCACGGATCGCCTTGAGTTCGGCGGCCGTGGGCGGCGCCTTTGCCTTGCGGTCGGCGTCAGCCTGCGCCTTTTCCTCTTCGAGGCGGACGCGTTCGGCCTCGGCCGCGGCGAGCTTGTCGGCCTTTTCCTGCGCGATCGCATCGCGCTTGGCCTGGCGCTTGGCTTCTTCCTCGGCTTCGCGGACGAGGCGGGCAGCCTGGCGCTTCTCGAGCTCGGCGGGATCGAGCTTGGGCTGTGCCTTCAGGCGCTCCAACGCCTTCTTCTTCGCCTCGGCAGCAAGGGCGGCGCGGTCTTGGAAGGTCGGTACTTTATAACCCATGGGTTCTCACATGCTGGGGTTGGAAAGGGGTACGCCGTAGAGATCATGCTCATCGGCGTCTTCGATGGCGACCGACACGATGTCGCCCTGCTTCAGATGGGCGGCGTCCCGCAGGAACACCTCGCCATCAATCTCGGGTGCGTCGGCCTGGCTGCGGCCGGTGGCACCTTCTTCGCCGACCTCGTCGATGATGACGTCGAGGGTGCGGCCGATCTTTGCCTGGAGCTTGGCGGCGCTGATCGCGGCAGTCTTCTCCATGATGCGCGCATAGCGCTCTTCCTTGACGTCTTCCGGCACGGCGCCCGGCAGGTCGTTGGCCGCGGCGCCCTGAACGGGCTCGAAGCGGAACGCGCCCACCCGGTCGAGCTGGGCTTCGTCGAGCCAGTCGAGCAGATACTGGAAATCGGCTTCGGTTTCACCTGGAAAACCCACGACGAAGGTCGAGCGGATGGTGATGTCCGGGGCGATCGAGCGCCAGTGTCGCAGCCGCTCGAGCACCTTGGCGTCGTTGGCGGGGCGCTTCATCGTGCGCAGCACGCTGGGCGCGGCGTGCTGGAAGGGGATGTCGAGATAGGGGAGGATCAGCCCCTGCGCCATCAGCGGGATGACCTGATCGACATGCGGGTAGGGGTAGACATAGTGCAGCCGCACCCAAGGCGCGATCTTGCCGAGTTCGCGGGCGAGGTCGGTCATGTGGGGGACGACGCTTTCGCCCTTCCACATCCGCGGTTCCTTGCGGATGTCGATGCCATAGGCCGAGGTGTCCTGGCTGATGACCAGCAGCTCCTTGGTGCCGGCCTCGACAAGCTTTTCGGCCTCGCGCAGGATCGCGTCGGGGCGGCGGCTGACCAGATCGCCGCGCAGTGCCGGGATGATGCAGAAGGAGCAGCGGTGATTGCAGCCTTCGGAGATCTTGAGATAGCTGTAGTGGCGCGGCGTCAGCTTGAGCCCGGCATCGGGCACCAGGTTGACGAAGGGCGAGGGCGGCATCGGCGCAGCCTGGTGCACCGCGCCGACGACTTCCTCATATTGATGCGCGCCGGTGACGGCGAGCACGTTGGGGAAGCGGGCACGGATGACCTCGGCTTCCTTGCCCAGGCAGCCGGTAACGATGACGCGGCCGTTCTCGGCGATCGCCTCACCGATCGCCTCGAGCGATTCTTCCTTCGCCGAGTCGAGGAAGCCGCAGGTATTGACCAGCACCACGTCCGCGCCCGAATAATCGGGCGACATGGCATAACCGTCGCTGCGCAGCTTGGTGAGGATGCGTTCGCTGTCGACCAGGTTCTTGGGACAGCCGAGCGAGACCATCCCCACCTTGGGGGCTTCAGGAAGTTTGGTTGCCATGATTGCGGCGCGACATAGGGATTTCTGGGGAAATTGCTAGTGAGGGCGGTGCGCAATCCTCCCCGTGCAGGCGAGGATTCAGGCTGCGGCCACCGGCGCACGGAACAGGAAGAAGGCGCCGGCGGCGATCAGGGCGAAGCCGATCAGGTGATTGGGGGTGATGCGCTGACCCAAGTACAGGACCGAGAATATGGCGAAGACGCACAGCGTGATGACTTCCTGCATGCCCTTGAGCTGCGCGGCCGAATACAGGCTGCTGCCCCAGCGGTTGGCGGGGACTGCCAGGCAATATTCAAAGAAGGCGATACCCCAGCTGACCAGGATTATGGCGAGCAGCGGTTTGTCCTTGAACTTCAAATGTCCGTACCAGGCGAAGGTCATCAGGACGTTGGAGCCGATCAGAAGCAGGATCGGGAGAAGGCGGGGCAGCAGGGTTCCGGTCATGCCGCGACCATGTCGCCCGCAAGGAAGAGGTCAAGCCTGCGCGAGAGGCGTCGCGATGATCTCGATGACCGAGTCGCCCGCAAGCAGCGTCTCCGCTTCGGGATCGGCGAAGCTAAAGGCCTGACCGTTGCGGCGAAGCTGGACACCCAGCCCGGTGGCGATGGCGCCCAACGGCTTGCCGATCTCCCCCACACGAACCGGGCGCTCCGTCAGCGCGACCTTGCCGCGCGCGGATGCCAGGTCGGCTAGAGAGGCGGCGATGTTGGTGCCGGTGCACGAACTTGCGAGCAGCAGGCCGGCAAAGCTAACCGGGTTGATCACTGTGGTGGCACCCGCGGCACGGGCGGGAAACTCATTATCCTCGTTGCGGACGATGATGCTGATCGGCAGATCAGGCGCGAGATGCCGCGCCGTCAACGTGATGAGGATCGACGTGTCGTCGCGACCGGCGGCGACGATCATCGCCTTGGCCTGCGTGATGCGGACGTCCTCCAGCAGTTGGTCGCGCGTGGCGTCGCCCTGCACCACGATACAGCCACATGCCTGGGCGTGGGCGATCGCGTCGGGATCGGCGTCGATCACCACGAAATTGTCGGCGGTCGCGCCGCGGGCGATCAGTTCGTCGACAGCTTCGGAGCCGGTCTTGCCATAGCCGGCGACCACGATGTGGCCCTGAAGGTTCCGTTGGATGATCGTCATACGCCATCTGTCCCAGCTACGCTTGAGCACGAAGTTGTACGCCGTGCCGAGGAAGAGCAGCACCACGAAGATGCGGATCGGCGTCACCACCAACGCGTCAAACATCCGCGCCGCGGTGCTGACCGGCACGATATCACCATAGCCGGTGGTGGTGATCGAGATCGACGTGAAATAGATGATGTCGAGGAAGCTGACCTGGCCGTCAGCGGTGTCCTTCAGCCCGTCCCGCTCGATCCAGTGCACACCCACCGCGAGCGCGAGCAGCGCCAGGACCGCCGCCACGCGCCAGCCGATCGCCAGCCATACCGGCAGGCTCGACTTGCGTTTCAGCGTGCCGGGTTGCAGCGCCGCCATCAGCGCGCCGGCAGCCGCGCGAGCGGATCGACGGGGGTGCGGCCCTGGCGAATCTCGAAATGGAGTTCGGGGCGGTCGGCGAAGCCGGAGTTGCCCGACCGCGCGATCGTCTGCCCCTTGCGCACGGCCTGGCCGCGTTGAACGAGCAATTGGCCGGCATGGCCATAGACGCTGGTCATCCGATTGCCGTGCTTGAGGATGACGAGGCCGCCCAGCGCGGGCACATCGCTGCCGACATAGGCGACGACGCCGTCCGAGGCGGCGAGCACGGGGGTGTCGAGCGGCACGGCGATCTTGATGCCGTCATTGCGTTCGCCGCTGCGGCCCGGGCCGAACCGGCGCACGACCTTGCCGCTGACCGGCCAGGCGAACAGGCCGGCGGCGCGCTTGACCGGCGCGGCGACCGGCGTGGTCGGCGGCAGGATGCGCGCGGAGGAGGCAGTGGGTTTGGCGGGCGCTGCGTTGGCGGCAAGCGCGGGTTCGCCGCCCGTCAGAATGTCGTCGATGTCGATGTGGAAGCGCGCTGCACGCTGTTCCAGCGTCTCGGGGCCGGTGAACGGGATCAGCAAGCGCTGACCGGTGCGCAGGATATAGGGCTCGGCGAGCGCATTGGCGGCCACGACCTGCGACCAGGCGATGCTGTAGGCGCGGGCGATGGCGATGCCGCTCTCACCGGCGCGGACGAGGTGATAGCGGCCGCCGGGGATGGAGAGGCGCTGCCCGGCCCGGATCAGGCCCGGCGAGGTGATGGCGTTGGCGCGAGCGATCGCTTCGGCACCGGCGCCGGTCTTGGCGGCGATGGCGCCCAGTGTCTCGCCGGGTTGCACGACGTAGGTTGAGCTGGGGACCTGGCGGGCGTCCGGCACGACGCGGCGGGCTTCCCAGGCGGGCGGCGGCGCGGGCAGGGCGCGAACATCCTGATCCAGCGTACGCCGCTCATAGTCCGGTACCTGCTGCGGCGGGCGATGCTGTGGTGCACGCTGTTGGACGGGAGACTGCCGGACGGGGCGCTGCTGCGGCGCGCGTTGGGGCGCGGGTGGCGGCTCGCTCGCCGCCGAAGCATAGCCCGACGGCGGGATGCACCCCGCCAATGCTGCGCCGGCAAGTGCCGCAAAGCAGGCGTGCCGATACGTCCTGGAAAACCCCCACATGGCGTTAACTATAGACGGATTTCAGCGCGTCGAGCGAGTCCCTGTGCGTGAGATCGAGTTGCAGCGGCGTGACCGTCACGTACCCCTGTTCGATCGCTTCCAGATCGGTGTCCGGTGCCGGCACGATCGGGCGGCTGCCCATCGCCAGCCAGTAATAGTCGAAGCCGCGCGGATCGGCGCGCTTTTCCACGCCGACCCGGCCATAATCGCGCAAGCCCTGCGACACGACCTTGATGCCCTTCACCGCTTCGGGCGCGAGTGGGGGGAAGTTGATGTTGACGAGCGTGCGCGGTGCCCATTCCATGGCGAGCAGCGGCCTGAGCGCGCGTTCGCCCCAGGCCATGGCGGCGTCAAACGGCACCTTTTCACCCGCGCCGCCCCGGGCATAACGCTGGCTGAGTGCCACCGAGCGGATGCCGGCAAGCGCGCCCTCCATCGCCGCTGAAACGGTACCCGAATAACTAACATCCTCGGCCAGGTTGCCGCCGCGGTTGATGCCCGAAAGGATAAGGTCGGGCTTGTTGTCCTTCATCGCGTCGGCCAGCGCGAACATCACGCAATCGGTTGGCGTGCCGTGAACGGCGTAGCGATTGTCGCCATGGCGACGGACGCGAAACGGCTCGGTCAGCGACAGGGAGCGGCCCTTGCCCGATTGCTCGTCGGCAGGGGCGATGACGGTGATGTCATCAGAGATGGTGCGGGCGAGCGTTTCCAGATGTGCCAGGCCGCGCGCGTGGTAGCCATCGTCGTTGGTGAGGAGGATGCGCATGGCTTAGATCCTCCCCCAGCTTCGCTGGTGGAGGGGTCGCGCCTCAGGCGCGGAATGCGCTTGCGGCACGCGACCCCGCCGCTGCGGGGCGCCCCTCCACCACGCCCTTCGGGCGCGGTCCCCCTCCCTGAGGCAAGCTCGGGGAGGATTCTGCGCGCTCACGCCTTGGGTTCCAATAGGGTCAGCCCGCCGAGATACGGCCGCAGCACTTCCGGGACCGCGACCCCGCCGTTTTCCTGCTGGTAGTTCTCGACCACGGCGACCAGCGTGCGGCCGACCGCGAGGCCCGAACCGTTGAGGGTGTGGACGAAGCGAGTGCCCTTTTCGCCCTCGGGCCGATAGCGGGTGTTCATGCGGCGCGCCTGGAAATCGGTGCAGGTCGAGCAGCTGGAGATTTCGCGGAAGCGGGCCTGGCCGGGCAGCCATACTTCGAGGTCGTAGGTGCGCGCGGCAGTGAAGCCCATGTCGCCGGTGCACAGCTTCATGCGGCGATAAGCGAGGCCGAGCTTGTCGAGGATATACTCGGCGCAGGCAGTCATGCGCTCATGTTCGGCTTCGGACGCTTCGGGGGCGGTGATGGACACCATTTCCACCTTTTCGAACTGGTGCTGGCGGATATAGCCGCGGGTGTCGCGGCCCGCCGCCCCCGCCTCGGAGCGGAAGCAGGGGCTGAGCGCGGCGAGGCGCAGCGGCAGCACATCGTTCTGCAAGATCTGCTCGCGCACCGAATTGGTCAGGCTGACCTCGGCAGTGGGGATCAGCCAGCGGTCATCGGTGGTGTGGAAGCTGTCTTCGGCGAATTTGGGGAGCTGGCCGGTGCCGAACATGGTCTCGCCACGCACCAGCAGCGGGACGACCGTTTCCTCATAGCCATGTTCGTGCGTCAGCGTGTCGAGCATGAATTGGCCGAGCGCGCGGTGAAGCCGGGCTGCGGGACCGCGCAGGAAGGTGAAGCGCGAGCCGGAGATCTTCGCGCCGGTTTCGAAGTCGAGGCCGAGCGCCGGGCCGATCGCGTCATGCTCGCGGGCCTCAAACGCGAAGCTGGGGATAGTGCCGCGTTCGTGAACCAGCACATTGTCGTCTTCGCCGTCACCCTTTGGCACGTCGCGCAGCGGCAGGTTGGGAATGGCGGCCAGCAGTTCGTTCAGCTCCGCGCCGGCCGCTTTCTCCTCGGCGTCGATCTGCGGCATCCGTTCCTTCAACGCGGCCACTTCCGCCATCAGGTCGGTGGGATCATCGCGGCGCGCCTTTGCCGCGCCGATCGCCTTGGACGCTTCGTTGCGGCGGGCCTGGGCTGCCTGCGCCTCGGTGATCAGCGCGCGGCGGCGCTCGTCCAGAGCGAGCAGTTCGGCCGAACGCGGCGCCAGCCCGCGAAGGGCCAAGCCCTTGTCGAACGCTTCGGGATTTTCGCGGATCGATCGGATGTCGTGCATGGCAGCCGCTATGGCGGGGGCGACAAAACCGCGCAACCCTGGCGCGAAGCGCGGCGTTACAGATGCAGAACCGAACAAGGAGACAGGTTATGCAGGTTCCTCACCAGGCAGTGGTTCTGGTCGCCGATGGGCGAAAGATGCTCTTCCTCAGGAATGAAGGGGATGCCGAATTCCCGAACCTGCAGGTCGAGGCCAAGGAGATCCACGAGAACCCCAAGGACTCTGACCAGAAGCGGGATCAGTCGGGCCAGTCCTCGTCGACTCAGAGCGGCCCGGGCGCGCCGGCAGTGGCGCAGAACGGATCGATGCATGCCCGTGGCGGCGGCGCGCAGTTCGCGCCAGCGCGCGGCACGATGGGCGAGACCGACTTCCACCAATTGGAGGAAGACAAGTTCGCCGCCGAAACCGCGGAGATGCTCAAGAAGCGGGCGCTGAACAACGATTTCGAATCGCTGATCATCGTCGCGCCGCCCAGGACGCTGGGCGAGCTGCGCAAGCATTATCACCAGGCAGTGAGCGAGCGGCTGACCGGCGAGATCGGCAAGGACCTGACCGGACACACCGTGGTCCAGATCGAGGAAGCGCTGTTGAAGGCGGACTAACGCGAATTGCCCCGGCGCATGGCCGGGGCAGGGCAAATCAGGCCTCGGTCGTGCCGGCCGGGGCCTTTTTGCTGAAGCGCTTGCGTGCGACCAGCGCCGCCGCTGCGCCGCCGAACAGCAGGATCATCGGCGGGGCGGGGACCGGAGCGGGACCACCCGAGCCACCACTGCCACCCGAGCCGCCGCCATGGTTGCCGCTCGAATTCCAGCCGCTGGAATTGTTCCAGCCGCTCGATCCCCAGCCGGGCTTGTCGGGCTTGTCGGGCTTGTCCGGACGATCAGGCTTGTCCGGCTTACCGGGCTTGGTGTCCTGGTCCTGATGTTGCCCTTGCCCCTGACCTTGACCCTGGCCTTGCCCCTGACCTTGGCCTTGGCCTTGGTTCTGTTCCTGCTCGTTATGATTGTTGTTATTGTTGTTATTGTTGTTCTGGTTCTGATTATTGTTCTGATTATTGTTCTTGTTGTCGATCTCGATGTTGATGTCGACGCCGCTGCTGCCAGAGCTGCTGCCCGAGGCCGAGCCGCCGAAAAATCCGCCAGCGAAGAAGCCGCCCGCGAAACCGCCGCCGCCCGAGCCGCCGATCACGCCCGACGAGCTGCTGGAGCCCGAGCTGGAGGAGATAAAGGGGGCGGGCACCGGTACCGGCGCTGCCTGGGCCGCGACGACCACGACCTGCGGCTGAGCCTGAGTCGTCGTGGTGGTCGTCGTCACGCGCCGCAGCGTCTTCTTCGCCACGGCCGCGGTGGCGACCTTGCGCACGACGCGCTTCTTCGCGACTACGTGCTGCTTGACCACCTTGGGCTGCTGCACACGTTCGGCGACATAAATGCCCGAGCCGCCAATCACCGCGCCGCCAGCAGCGCAGGCGCAAAGTTTCGCCAAAGCCATGCGAACCGACATGATGTCCCACTCTCTCGTTGCTGGCGGCTGGTGCCGGCACGGACGCCGGCAACAGGTGCACCATTCATTGGGGAGAAAGGGCAAAACAAACTATTAAGCGCAAGACAGTGAATGACGCTTAACCGTTTTATTTTGGGCAATTTCGCCGCGGCAGTCGAAATATTATGGTTAACGTTCGGAAACGGTACAAAAGCCAGGAAGCAACCGGCTGCACGATGTTGTCGCAGGTGCAAACCTCGCAGCGCAGGTAAAAACCCGGCCGGAGCTAATTTCCATGTAGTCGGAGGGTATTCGCACGCACAATCATTTGCTTGTGAAGGTTGATGCGCGAAAGTATAGGCGCGTCCGGGCAAACGGCGTTCTTCGGGGGCTTGGCCACTCGAAGACCGGTGAGGAGAGTGGGGATGGCTACCGTTTTGGACTGCTACAACGAACCCGAAAACATGTTGCCGACCGCCGCGAACGACAGGTCGGACGGATACCGGCCGCACAATGACGAGCCCTTCATGGGGCCAAGGCAGCTGGACTATTTCCGCAGCAAGCTGATCGCCTGGAAGGACGCGATCTGCCGCGAGGCGGCGGGTACGCTCAACCAGCTCCAGGCCGACTCGCTTCGCGAAGCCGATCTGACTGATCGCGCGTCCAGCGAGACCGACTGGTCGATCGAGCTGCGCACCCGCGACCGGCAGCGCAAGCTCATCGCCAAGATCGACGCGGCGCTGCGCCGGATCGAAGAAGGCGAATATGGCTATTGCGAAGTGACCGGCGAGCCGATCCCGCTCGGCAGGCTGGAAGCGCGCCCGACTGCGACGATGACGGTGGAAGCCCAGGAGCGCCATGAGCGCAACGAAAAGGTGTCGCGCGAGGAATGAGGCAGGGCGTTCGCCCGACGTCGGGCGCCGCAGGAGCCTGATCGTTACTGGTTCGATAAGGATTGCTGGTGTAGTCCGCTTACATTCCCCTTACGCGTTCGAGCAGCATCGATGGAACAGTTTACACCCGAATCCGTGAACGCGCTGTCCGCCGAGGATTTCACCGTTCCTCGCAGCGGGGCTCGCGACAGCCTGTTGCTGACGGCGCAGTTTCGCGTGAAGGACACCGACGAGGTGCACCAGGTGCGGGTGCGCAACCTGTCGTCGGGCGGCCTGATGGCCGAGTTCGCCGGACCGATCATGCCCGGCACATTGGTGGAGATCGAAGTACGCGGCGTGGGCTGGGTGAGCGGGCGTATCGCCTGGGCGACCGACGGGCGAGTGGGCGTGGCGTTTTCGACGGAGATCGATCCGCTGCTGGCGCGCAAGCCGGTGGGCAAGGGGACGATGACGCCGAGCTATACCAAGCCGCTCTCTTCGCGCCGTTGACCGCTATGGCCACCGGGGTGACGCGCCATGGCACACCCCGGAGGCAGCGCAAACTAGCGTCCGAGCTCTTCCTTTAGGCGCAGCTTTTCCTTCTTGAGCTGCGCGATCAGCATCTGGTCGGGCAGGGGCCGTTGCGCCTCGCTGCTGATCTGCTGATCGAGCTTCATGTGCTTGGCCGTGAGTGCCGACTGGTGCGCATTCTGCATGGAAGTCTTGCTCCTTCAGGGTCGCTGGGGAAACGATTAGATCAGCTTTAAAGCCCCTTGTCTCCTGTGGATTGCCCGTAATCGGTGGCCCGCCGAAAACGAACGATGGTCCGTTGCGATATGCCGAGGGTTCGTGCAGGGAGCCGGCACGGGGGCGGGTATGAGCGTAGGCGAGATTCAACAGCGGCTTGGAATGCTGCGGTCCGAACATCGCGACCTGGATGTTGCCATCCTGGCGCTACTTGGCACGAACACCGCCGATCAGTTGCAGATCGCGCGGCTGAAAAAGCGCAAGCTCAAGCTCCGCGACGAAATGTCGCTGCTGGAAGATCAGTTGGTGCCCGATATCATCGCCTAATGCTCCGCGCTGGCACAAGTTACTCAGATTAAGCATTTTGTTGCGGCGGCGGGTGTGGCAATCCTGGCGACATGACGGCCAAGCGCGCATCCCTGATCCATCGGCGGCTGATCGACTCGCTCTATACCGATGCCATGCTGCTGGCTGACGAGGCACGTGCCTATTTCGACTGGGTCGGCCGCGACGAGCGCGATGGACTGACGGCGCTGAACCGTGTCGCGTTTTCGTGCGAGTCGCTGAAGGTAACGACTCGGCTGATGCACATCATCGCCTGGCTCCTGACTCAGCGCGCAGTGGAAGCCGGCGAGATCGAGGCTTGCGACGCGTTGATGCCGTCCCGCCGGCTGGGAGAGGCGCCTGAAACCGACGCGGCGATCTTGCTGGCGATGCCGGTTCAGGCGGCGGGCATCATCAGGACCAGTGTTGATCTATACCGCCGCGTGGCGCGCCTCGACCTAACGCTGGAGGAGCCCGTTGCGTTGCCTAGTCCTGCACGCACCATGATGAACCGGCTGGCCGCGTCCTTCTGAACGGACGGCGGGCTGACGCCGCCAGGGTTGGGAACCTGCGCAAGCTGTTGAAGCGCTTGTCATCCCGACCTCGCGTAAAGATCCTGTTTTTGTAGTTCGAGGCAGCGGTCCTGGCTCAGAGCCAGCTAGTAACGGAAGATGGGCTGCCTTTGCCTAAGCGAGCGCAGCCTTGGCCGCGTCATACTCGGCCTTCATCCGCTCGATGCGGACCGCTGCGGGCTCGATGGCATGGACCGCCCCAATCCCCTGGCCAGATCCCCATATGTCCTTCCACGCCTTGGCGCCGGCGAAGTTCATCGTGCTGGGATCGCTTTCGGGCAGCTTTTCGGGGTCCAGTCCTGCCGCTTCGATCGAGGCGCGCAGATAATTGCCATGCACGCCGGTGAACAGGTTGGAATAGACGATGTCGGCGGCCCGGCCATCGACCACGCTTCGCTTATAAGCGTCGACGGCATTGGCTTCATCGGTGGCGATGAAGGGCGAGCCGATATAAGCGAGATCAGCGCCGAGCACCTGCGCCGCCAGGATCGCGCGACCGGTGGCGATCGCGCCCGAAAGGATCAACGGCCCGTCGAACCAGTCGCGCACCTCTTGCACCAGTGCAAACGGGTTGAGCCGCCCGGCGTGACCGCCCGCGCCGGTCGCGACCAAGATCAGTCCGTCGGCGCCCTTCTCCACCGCCTTGTGCGCGAAACGGTCATCAATGACGTCGTGCAGGGTGATGCCGCCCCAGCCATGTACCGCGTCGTTGAGTTCGGGGCGCGCGCCCAGCGAGGTGATGACGATCGGCACCTTCCATTTGGCGCAGGTCACGAGATCCTGTTCGAGCCGCTCGTTCGAGCGGTGGACGATCTGGTTCACCGCGAATGGAGCGGACGGGGTGTCGGGGTTGTCGCGGTCCCAGGCGGCGAGCTCTTCGGTGATACGGTGGAGCCATTCGTCGAGCTGGCCCTGCGGTCGAGCGTTTAGCGCCGGAAAGGATCCGACGATCCCAGCCTTGCACTGGGCGATGACCAAGTCGGGTACCGAGATGATGAAGAGTGGCGATCCGATGACGGGAAGGCGCAGACGGTCGAAGATTGGGGGCAGGGCCATGCGTAAAGTCTAGCGCAAGGCCGTCGCCTGTCCATCCTGTCGCTGCCGACGCTACGGCAGGCGCGGCTGCGGGTCAGCCGACTCGCGTGAGGCCGGCGGCATATTGCCGCTGCTTGGTAGCGTAGAGCATGGCGCTGGCCTTCAGCAGTGCCCTTTGCGCATCGTCGAGCGGGCGGACGGCGCGCGCCGGCGAGCCCACGATCAGATGGCCTGGCGGGAAGGTCTTGCCCTCCGTCACGAGCGCGCCGGCGCCAACCAGGCAGTCCTCGCCGATCACGGCACGGTTGAGCACCGTCGCGCCCATGCCGATCAGCGTCCGGTCACCAATGGTACAGCCGTGCAGGATGGCATGATGCCCGACGGTGACATCCGCTCCGACGGCGCAAGGTGCCCCCGGATCCGAGTGCAGCATCGCGCCCTCCTGGATGTTGGAGCGTGTGCCCACCAGAATCGGCGTGTTGTCGGCGCGGATGACCGCCCCGAACCAGACGCTGACCAATTCGGCGAGCCGCACATCGCCGATCAAGTCGGCGCTTGGTGCCACCCAGGCATCCGATGCTAGCGAAGGCCTTAGACCGTCGATTTCGTAGAGTGGCACCTGCCGTCAGAAGAGCGGCGCGTGGAAGCTGGCAGGCAGCTGCGGCTGAAGGCCCAGCGCCATCGCGACGGCAACGGCGCCGAGGAGCATGGCCAAGGTCGAGGACAGGGAGAACAATCCCCACCCGACCATGGTCACCATCTGAGGCGTCGGCCGTGCAAGCCGGTGGTTACGCTGCATCGCGGCGATAACGAACATCCCGAGCGTGGCGTACATAAAGATGAAGAATTCGATCACGTTAGCCTCCCCGGCTGTGCCCCGGTCTTTGGCTAGCGTCATATGATTTCGGCTTCAATGCCGGGATTATGCGGATCGTCGCGCGGGAAGCGGCGTTGATCGCGGGTGCGCGGCTTGCATCGGCACGGTGCCAGGACTAGAGAGCCGCGACTTTCCACAATTCAACAGCAGGAGCCGCACGGCCATGGCCGCGACCCGGACCTTTTCGATCATCAAGCCTGATGCCACGCGCCGCAATATTACCGGTGCGGTCACCAAGATGCTGGAGGAAGCCGGGCTGCGCGTCGTCGCGTCCAAGCGCATCCAGATGAGCCGCGAGCAGGCCGAGGGCTTTTACGGAGTCCACCGCGAGCGCCCGTTCTTCAACGACCTGGTCGAGTTCATGATCTCGGGGCCGGTGGTCGTGCAGGTGCTGGAAGGCGAGAACGCCGTGCAGCGCAACCGCGACATCATGGGCGCGACGAACCCGGCCAATGCCGAAGCAGGCACGATCCGCAAGGAATTGGCCGAGTCGATCGAAGCTAATTCGGTCCACGGTTCTGACTCCGAAGAGAATGCTGAGATCGAGATCAACTTCTTCTTCAAGCCCGAAGAGATCGTCGGCTGACGATTTCGCTTCCGCGATGAAGCTGAAAGGCCGGGGCTTTGCCTCGGCCTTTTTCTTTCAAGCCGCGGCGCTTACCTCCCGTTCTTCCTCCACCTAGAGTCGTTCCATGCTACGCCTGTCCGGACTTGCCCTGCCGCTCGACCATGTGCCCGATGCGATCCCGGCGGCGATCGCGAAGCGGCTGGGCGTGACGGCGCAAGCCGTGCGCGATTATCGCGTGTTCAAGCGGGGCAACGATGCTCGCCGCAAAAGCGCGATCCAGCTGGTCTATACGCTCGACATCACGCTGGATGATGAAGCCGAGGTGCTGGCGCGGCTAGCGGGCGACAAGGATGTGCGGGCCACCCCCGACATGGGGTACCGCTTCGTGGCGCAGGCGCCGCAGGGGTGGAGCGGGTTGCGGCCGGTGGTGATCGGGGCGGGGCCGTGCGGGTTGTTTGCCGGATTGATCCTGGCGCAGATGGGCTTTCGTCCGATCATCCTCGACCGAGGCAAGATCGTGCGCGAGCGGACCAAGGACACCTGGGGGCTGTGGCGCCGTTCCGAGCTGAACCCGGATTCGAACGTTCAGTTCGGCGAGGGCGGGGCGGGGACCTTTTCCGACGGCAAACTGTATTGCCGGGTCAAGGACCCGCGCTTCCTTGGGCGCAAGGTGCTCGAGGAATTCGTCAAGGCCGGCGCCCCCGACGACATCTTGTGGGAGGCGCATCCCCATATCGGCACGTTCCGTTTGGTCACCATGGTCGAGAGCATGCGCCGGACCATCGAGGAGCTCGGCGGCGAATATCGCTGGCAGACGCGAGTGGACGACGTAGCGCTGGAGCGCACCACCGAGGACGGGCAGCGGATTCGGGGATTGTATCTGCATGACGGCAGCTTCCTGGAGGCGGATCATGTCGTCCTGGCGGTGGGGCATAGCGCCCGGCCCACATTCGAGATGCTGCACCGGCGCGGCGTGCATATCGAAGCCAAGCCGTTCTCGATCGGAGTGCGGATCGAGCATCCGCAGAGCTGGGTCGACCAGGCGCGCTACGGCAAATGTGCCAAGCATCCCGATCTGGGCGCGGCGGCGTATAGCCTGGCGCATCACTGCGAGAATGGACGTACGGTCTACAGCTTTTGCATGTGCCCGGGCGGGCGGGTTGTGGCGGCGACCTCAGAAGAAGGGCGCGTTGTTACCAATGGCATGAGCCAATATTCACGCGCCGAGTTCAACGCCAATTCGGGACTGGTCGTGGGCATCGATCCGGCGCGCGATTACCCAGAGGGGCCGCTAGCGGGAATAGACTTCCAGCGGCACTGGGAGTCGCTCGCGTTCGTGGCGGGCGGATCGAACTATCACGCGCCCGGGCAATTGGTCGGCGACTTTCTTGCTGGCCGCCCCTCGACTGCGCTGGGGGAGGTTATTCCGTCCTATCAGCCGGGGGTGCGATTGACCGAATTGTCCGCGTGCCTGCCGCCGTTCGTGCTGGAATCGTTCCGCGAGGCACTGCCGGCGTTCGGGCGACAGATCGCGTGCTATGATCATCCCGATGCAGTAATGACGGGGGTGGAGACGCGCACGTCGTCGCCGATCCGTATCACCCGTGGCGCCGATCTCCAGAGCCTGAACGTCGAGCGGTTGTTTCCGGCCGGCGAAGGCGCCGGCTATGCCGGTGGCATCCTGTCCGCAGCGATCGACGGCATCAAAGTGGCCGAAGCTGTGGCGAAAAGCATCACCGCGGCCTGACGGCAGCTACGCTGCCGTGCGGGGAAGGGTGATCGTCGCAAGCAGTCCTCCGCCTTCGCGGTTAGTGAGCGAAATGGTGCCGCCAGCGTCGCTGACGATCGCATGGGCGAGCGCCAAGCCCAGCCCTATCCCGCCGGTTTCCCGATTGCGCGAGGTTTCCAGCCGCGTGAAAGGCGCGAAAACGGCGGCGAGCTTGTCCTGCGGAATGCCAGGGCCGCGATCGGCGACTTCGATGCGGACCTGCCCGGCGCCGGGCACCAGCCGCACTTCGGCCCCTCCGGCATATTTCACCGCGTTCTCGATCAGGTTGCGCACGGCGCGGCGCATCAGCGCGGAGCGCAGGTGCATGCGCAGGCGCGGGGCCTCTTCGAACTGCACATCATGATCGAGGTCACGGAAATCCTCGACCACGGCGTCGATGAGCGCTGACAGGTCGACATCGGTCGCCGATTCGCTAGGGCGGCCCAGCCGCGCCAGCGACAGGATGTCCTCCAGCGTGCGGTTCATCTCATCGATCGTGTCGGCCATGCGATTGCGGTCGTCATCATCCTCGACCGATTCGATGCGGACGCGCAGTGCTGCAAGCGGGGTGCGTAGATCGTGGCCGATGGCACCTAGCATCCGGTCTTTCTCATCCAGCATCGCGGTCACCCGCTGGCGGAGGTGATTATAAGCCGCGATGACGGCTCGCACGTCGCGGGGACCCCGCTCTTCCAACGGCGAGGCGCCGTCGCCGGGGCGGAAGCTGCGCGCAGACTGTGCCAGAGTCCGGAGCGGACGGGCGATGCGCCGGCCCGCGAGCAGCAACGGAATGAGAACGACGATATACAGGATCAACGTCTGGCCGGCGAGCTGCCAGACGAGCCTGCGCTCCGTCCTCGGCCAGCTGGTGTGAAGCGAAAGCCAATGGCCGTCGGGAAGTTGGAGTGCGACGCGAAGCTCGCCTCCGGCGCGGCGCAAACGCTCGGCGCGGTTTACCGAAAGCCCAGGCAGAGGGTGGTCGGGGCCGATGCGCTGAACGGTGACGATCAGCTGCTTCGGGCGCAATCCCGCCTCCCGAAGGCTCTGGTGGAAGTCTTCTTCCAGATCGCCGCGGCGCTCGCCGCCGGAGATCGGGTTAGCGGTCGTGATCTGGACTCGCGATCCGCCCTGGGGCCCTCGACGCCGTTCGCGCTGCCGATCCGCCTGGGGCGGTGCAGCCAGGCGCTCACTGGTGTCCACCAGCCGAGTGACGGCGGGAACGATGACTTGACTGTAGCGGAACGCTCTTCGTTCGCGCAGCAGCATGGTGAAGTTTATCGCCTGCGCAACGAACAGCGCCAGTGCGACGAGCAGTGCCATCTGTCCCGCCAAGCTTTTGGGCAGGAAGCGCCTCACAGACGAGTCACTTCGGCAGCGAGCGTGTAGCCCCCGCCCCAGACAGTCTTGATGATCGCCGGACTCTTGGCATCGGGTTCGATCTTCTTGCGCAGCCGGCTGATTTGGTTGTCGATGGCGCGGTCGAACGCTGCGGCTTCCCGGCCTTGGGTAAGGTCGAGCAGCTGATCGCGGGTCAGTACCTGGCGCGGTCGCGTGACGAGTGCGTGGAGGAGGTTGTACTCGCCAGTGGAGAGGGGGACCGAGACCCCTTCGCGGTCGACGAGCGCGCGTTCACCGGTCTTGAGTACCCAGCCGGCGAAGGAGAAACTGCCGCTCTCGGGTGCATGCTGTTTGGCGCCGCCGGCTTGGAACCGCCGCAGCACCACTTTGATGCGGGCGGCGAGTTCGCGCGGGCTGAACGGTTTCACCACATAATCGTCGGCGCCCATTTCAAGCCCCACGATGCGATCGGTCTCCTCGGCCCGTGCGGTAAGGAGGATAACCGGCATCTCGCTGGTCTCGCGAATGTGCCGGCAGAGCGACAGGCCGTCTTCGCCGGGCATCATGATGTCGAGCACCACCAAGTCGATCGCATAGGCCGCCATGCGGGCACGGGCACCCTCCGCATCGCCGGCTTGAGTCACGCGAAAGCCCTGCTTCGTCAAATACTGCGCCAGCGGCTCGCGGATCGAGCGCTCATCATCGACAAGAAGGAGGTGGGGTGTTTCAGACATGATGTCACCGTAACAACTCGCTGCGTGAACGGAAGTGCCGGGGTGTAGGCGCACCCCGGCTGGCGCTCAGCGCGGTGCGGCTGCTGGAACCGCGCTCCCGCGGCCATGAGCGTGCATCGCCTTGCGCTTTACGTGTGCGGCGTCGCGTTCGCCTGCATCGATTCTGCCGTCGTGATTGGTGTCGGTCCGATCAAACCTTGCCTGCGCGGCGGCACGCATCTCGGCAGGGCTCACCAGGCCATTGCCGTCGGTGTCGATCCGGAGCGGTTCGCCTGCAGGAGCGTGCCCGCGGTGTTCGGCACGTTTCGCCCGCCGCGCCTCACGTGCGGACTCGCGCTCGGCGTCCGAGAGCGCGCCGTCCTTGTTCGTATCGAAGCGCTCGAGCATCTGCTGACGGAACGCCGCGTGCTTGTTTGCGTGGGGGATGCCCGGCTTGTGCATGCGGTGGCGCTTGCCGGCGCGGCGCTCCTCAGCGCTCAGCTGCCCGTCCTTGTTGGCGTCGTGCATGGCAAAACGCATGTCGGCAGCGGCAAGCGCTTCCTGGCGTGTGACGAGGCCGTCGCCGTTGCTGTCCACCTTCACCGTCGGACCGGGGTGCTGGGGCGTCTGTTGACCGGCAGCCTGCGCATTGCCGGCAAGCAATGTCGCGCCGAGCAGGGCGGCATGGATCGGTTTCTTCACGTGTGCGAACTCCTGAGCGAGACCCGCGAGTCTTACGCGGTTGATGCACATCTGCGCCCGATCTGTCGCAAGCCTATGCCACCGGCGCGGAAAAGTGTCGCAACATGTCGCACGGGCGTCAGGCGATGTAGCGCGCGCGCAGCTCCCGCTTGAGGATCTTGCCGATCGCGTTGCGGGGTATCTCGTCGATCAGGCGGAGGTCGGCCAGCCTCTGAGTCTTGCCCATGCGAGCATTAAGCCAGGCGAGCAGCTCCGATGGGTCGGCCCGCCCAACGAAGAAACCAGCCGGCGCCTCTCCCCATTGTTCGGATGGCACGCCGATGACGGCGCAATCCTCGACGCCGGGATGCAGGAGGAGCGCCGCCTCCAGATCAGAAGGGTACACGTTGAACCCGCCCGAGATGATCAGGTCCTTCTTGCGGTCGATCAGCGTCAGGAAGCCATCGGCGTCGAATCGGCCGATATCGCCGTGGCGAATGTAGCGGCTGCCGTGGGCATCCGACCAGGAAGCCTCGTCTGTGACTTCGTCGCGCCCATGATAGCCGCTCATCATGGCGGGCGAGCGGCCGACCACTTCGCCGATCCCGCCGCAGGGCAGTTCACGGTCATCTTCGCCGATGATGCGGATATCATGGCCCGGCAGGGGCGTGCCCACCGTGGCGAGCTTGCCGGGATGTGCGTTGCAGACCAGGATGGTTGTGCCGCCCCCTTCAGTCATGCCGTAATATTCGACAAGAAGCCCGGGCCAGCGGGCGAGAATATCGGCCTTGAGCGCTGCGGAAAAGGGCGCGCTCGAGCAGGTTTTCAGCTGAAAGCTCGACAGGTCGAAGCTGTCGAAATCCGGTAGCGCCATGATGCGCTGGTACTGAACCGGCACGAGCATGGTCACCGTGGCGCGGTGGCGCTCCGCCTCGATCAGGAACGCGCGCGGATCGAACCGGCGCATCAGCACCACCGTTCCGCCCCAGCCGAGCGTCGGCAATATGCTGACCAACGTCGTGTTCGAGTAAAGCGGAGTCGCGACCAACGTCACGGCACGATCGAAGCCGGCCGGGGCACGGGCGATGTGGAACCACCGCATGGCATGGGGCTGCACGACGCCCTTGGGCGTGCCCGTGGTGCCGGAGGAATAGATGAGGTTGAACGGATGCTGGGCCGTGACAGAAACTGGCTGGGGCAGGGCACCTTCGGGCGCTAACCAGCAGGCGAGACGATCCAACCGGACCTTACGCGTGGGGAGAGCCAGGGCCTCATAGTCGGGATCGATGAAGATGATTGGCGCCGCGCTGTCGCACACCATCCCTGCGAGCTGATCAGCCGTGGCGGAAGTCGCCAGCGGTGCGGGCACACAACCCGCGCGCAATGCGCCGAGAAACACAAGGACATGGGCAATGGAATTCGCGCCCAAAATCGCGACGACCGTGCCGACGCGTCCGCCGTCGCGTTGCAGCGCGGCCGCCACTCGGTCCACGGCCCGGTCCAGTTCGGCATAGGACAGGCTATCCTCGCCGCAGAAGATCGCCGGCTTGTCCGGGCGCTCGCTCGCATGCGCTCGGACCAGATCGGTCATATTCGCGAAGTCGCTGCCGAGTAGGAGCTCGGCGCTTGGCATGGTCTCCCCCATGCGCCTTCGCTAATTCACGGACGCGGCAATTGCCATAGCCCGGTACTCTCGGTGGAGATCACCGCCTAGTATTGGAAGGCACCTGCCCGAACAGGATCTTCTTCTGCTCGTCGGTCATCGGCGTGTTGGAGGGGCGGACTTCCTCACCTTTGGCATAGGCGCGGATGACGGCAGGGCGGGCCTGGGTGGCTTTGAACCATCGCTTGATGTTCGGGAAATCATCGAGGTTCTGCTTGTGCGCCTCGTGCGGAACGATCCATGGGTAGCAGGCCATGTCGGCGATCGAATAGTCGCCGGCGATGAATTCGCGGTCCTTCAAGCGCCGGTCGAGCACGCCGTAGAGGCGTGCAGTCTCGTTGGTGTAACGATCGATGGCATAAGGCACCTTCTCAGGCGCGTAGATGTTGAAGTGGCCATTCTGTCCAGCCATCGGACCAAGGCCGCTCATCTGCCACATGAGCCATTGCAACTGCTCGACTTTGGCGCGTTGATCGGGTCCGAAAAACTGACCGGTCTTGTTCGCCAGGTAGATCAGGATCGCGCCGCTCTCAAAGACGCTAATCGGGTCGCCGCCATCCTGCGGCGCCCGATCGATGATCGCGGGCATCCGGTTGTTCGGAGAGAATTTCAGGAACTCCGGATCGAACTGATCTCCAGCGCCGATGTTCACCGGCTTGATCTGATATGGCAGGCCGGCTTCTTCCAGGAGCAAGGTGATCTTATGGCCATTGGGCGTCGGCCAATAATAGAGCTCGATCATGTCCTGGTCTCCTGGAACGTAGAGCGGCGGAGATAGGAAGCAGCGGGCCGATCGCAATCGGCAGCGGATTTCGGCCGCGTGATCGGGCGGAGGTTCATGGCTCGCCAGGTGTTTCGAAAAAGGGTTTTGGATTTCTCCGATCGGTGCACGGCGCGTCCCCACATCGCTATAAGACTGCGACTTCCTTGTTTTGCTTGACGAGAGCCGATCAACATAGTGTTATTCGAGGATAGGGTATGGAGCCGATAAGCGCTTCGACCCGAACAGGGAGAGGATGGATGATGCGG
The DNA here is from genome assembly GCF_014199255.1 of Sphingomonas xinjiangensis. Lineage (GTDB taxonomy): Bacteria > Pseudomonadota > Alphaproteobacteria > Sphingomonadales > Sphingomonadaceae > Sphingomonas > Sphingomonas xinjiangensis. Next base: position 211,542 of record NZ_JACIJF010000001.1, read on the forward strand.
CTACGCCTTTTGTCGGCTTGCGCGGTCACGGCTGTGATCATAGCGTCGGCAGCGCCTGCTCATGCGCAAGAAGCCACGGACCCGCAAGCGGGCACACCGGCGCAGGCCAGCGACCCGCTTTTGCAGGGTGCGGTTTCTTCAGAGGACGGCGACAGTGAAGAGGTGGTGGTCACCGCACAAGGGCGCGTGCAGGCGTTGTCGGACGTGCCGCTGGCCGTTTCGGCAATTACGTCGGAGCAACTAGAGCGGACCGGCGCGACGGACATCCGCCAACTGAACCAAGTCGCCCCGTCGCTGCTGGTTTCGTCCACCGGTAACGAAGCCAATGCCTCCGCGCGAATTCGCGGCGTGGGTACGGTGGGCGACAATCCCGGACTGGAGAGTTCGGTCGCGACGTTCATCGACGGCGTCTATCGTTCGCGCACCGGCTTGGGGCTTAACGACTTGGGCGAAATCGAGCGTGTCGAAATCCTGCGGGGGCCGCAGGGCACGTTGTTTGGGCGCAATGCCTCCGCGGGATTGCTGAACATCGTCACCAAGGGGCCGTCCTTCACCTTTGGCGGCATGGCCGAGGCGACATACGGCAACTTTGATTCCTGGCGTTTTCAGGGAGCAGTAACCGGCCCGGTGTCGGAGCAGATCGCGTTCCGCATCGACGGGCTCTATGCCAAACGCGATGGCTATCTACGCGATGTGAACACCGATCAGCGGTTCAACGACCGAGACCGCTATCTCGTGCGCGGGCAGCTGTTGTTTGAGCCGAGCTCCGACCTCTCCATTCGTTTGATCGCGGACTATAGCCATCGCGAGGAGGATTGCTGCGCGGCGGTGTACGCCACCGAAGATGTTGCGCCGGCGAACCGTGGCCTGATCACGCCGACCAGCGCAGTCGCCCGCGTGCTGACAGGAATCACTGGCACTACCTTTGCGCAATATTTCCCTGCTGCCGGGGATGCCTATTCGCGTCGCGTCGCAGTGTCCCCGAACCGCAGCTACGCCGGAGAGACGGAGGATTACGGCTTTTCCGGCGAGATCAATTGGAAGCTGGGCGGCGCAGAGCTGACCTCGATCACCGCCTACCGTAAGTACAGCGCGTACCAGGCTGCCGACGCAGACTATGGTCTGGCCGACATCCTTTATTTCGGGCCGGATACCGGACGTGAGTTCCGGACCTTTTCGCAAGAACTGCGTCTTCAAGGCGAAGCCTTTGGCGACACGCTCGACTGGCTGATCGGCGGCTATTACGCCAACGAAAAGCTCAAGACTCGACAGGAGCTGAAGTTCGGCAATGATTATGGCCGCTTCGCCAGCTGCCGGATCGCGCTGTCGGCCCTTGGCACCATCGCGCCGACGAACGCGGGCTGCCTCAGCCCGGCGACCGTGGCGGGGTTGAACTCCGGGCTGTCGCCGCTTGGTCCTCTGGGTCCCGTCGCGGTTGGGGGACTGCGCCTGCTCGATACAGTGCGCGACGTGGGCGACGACACCGCGAACTTCAACCAGACCAGTGAGAACTTCGCCTTCTTCACGCACAACATCGTGCACCTGACCAGCAAGGTGGATTTGACCTTGGGTCTGCGCTACACCAACGAGACCAAGACGCTGGGCGCGGACTTCAACAACACCAATACCGTCTGCCCGACTGCGCAAAGGACGTTGCTGCCTTACCTCGCCGCTTCTCAGGCGCTGATTGGGGGCATCATCTCGCTCGCCTGCCAAGGGGGTTCTTCCTCTGGCGTCAACGGGCTCACGCTCGATGATCAACGGAAGGAGGATCGGTTCACCGGCACGGCGATCCTTTCGTACAAGCCTACTGAGGACCTGCTCCTTTATGGCAGCTACTCGCGCGGCTACAAAGCCGGAGGGTACAATCTAGACCGCTCGGCATTCCGGAATCCGTTGGCGACGCAGCCGTTTCCAATCTTCCCGGCGACACCAGCCAACGCCGATTTCTATGAAGACGTGCTCCAGTTCGACGAGGAAACGGTCAACGCATATGAACTGGGCATCAAGTTCACGCGCCCGCATTTCAACATAAACATCGCCGCGTTCCGGCAGGAGTTCAGCAACTTTCAGCTGAACACGTTCAATGGCACGGTGTACATCGTCCAGAACATCAATGGCTGTGAAGACGATTTGGGGGGGCTGGACCGGGATTTGAGCCCGACCAGTGGCAGCTGCACCGGCGACATCAAGCCTGGCGTGGTTTCGAAAGGCGTCGAAGTGGAATTCGGCATGTCGCCCGCCCGCGATCTGCGCACGAATTTCGGTGTGACCTATGCCGATACTCGCTTTGCCGACAATCTGGTGGGCAGCAAGACCGGCGCCCCGTTGGACCCGCAGCTCCGGTTGCTCCCGGGCGATCAGATGTCGAATGCTCCCGAGTGGGTGGTGACTAGCTCGGTGGCCTGGACGCCGACACTTGGCGGCAATCTGCGCGGACTCGCTTATGTCGATGCGCGGATGACCGGCGATTACAACACCGGCTCTGATCTGTTTCCGCAAAAGGAACAGGACGGGTTCGTGCTGGTGAATGGGCGGATCGGGATCAGCGGCAACGACCAGCTCTGGTCGATTGAGATTTGGGGCCAGAACCTGTTGAACACCAACTACATGCAGGTCGGGTTCAGTTCTCCGTTCCAGGCCGTGAGCACTACGCCGACGCCAGGCTATCCGGGCGGGTCGCAGATATTTTCCGCCTATCTGTCGGAGCCGCGAACCTATGGCGTGACGCTGCGCTCGCGTTTCTAAGAACCAAATTTGGTCAAGGGCCCGCGCACGCTGCGGGCCCTTGGCTTTTCGGGAACTCCCAAGGGCCTGCTGCGATTATCTGTGGGAGCGCAAGTGCGCGTTGAGGAGAAGCAGGCTCATGGCCGAGGACCGGGTTACGATCGACAACAACACGCTGCTGGACAATGTCGGTGATCGGCAGGTCGAATTCTCCGGCGAGGCCAGCGGTGAACGCTATGACTTCGCGGTGCAGTATGACGTTCTGGAGGCGCTGAGCGCCCGTATCCCTTCGGATGATGCGGTGGCGATCTTCCAGCAGCATTCGAGCGAGATTGAGCGTGCGGCCGCGCGAGCACTGGCCCGCTACAACGATACCGGCCGAGTCATCGTCAGCGGCAATGACCTGGAGCAGCCTTGGCCGGCAGAGCGGCCCCATCAGGGGAGCTGACCTCAGGCGTTCAAGACGCGATCGTCAAATAGACCGAACATCAAGGTGGATGCGTACAACGCGACCGCTTTTCGTCGCGGCATGGCGCTCGCCCAGCGGCGCATGTCGAAGGCGGCATTTTGCAGCGCCATAAGTGCCTGGCTGGCGACGAGGGGGTCGATGGCGCGGATCGACCCTTCGGCAATCCCGTCGGACAGCATCCCCGCAAAGCGCCGGGCAATGCGGTTGGACCGGTCGATCATCGTGGTTCGTGCGTCCGCCGGCAGCCCCGACAGCGCGGTGGTGCGAAGAAGCGGGCCACGTTCTGAAAACTGATAGTCCAGCAGCGTGGCGATCGTGCCTTCCAGCCGATCCCATTGCGTGCCCGGAAGCCCTTCGGCCAAGCGCTGCGTTTCGGCGATGATGTCAAAGCTGCGGCGGTAGCACGCGACGACAAGTTCATCCTTGGCGTCCAGATGATGGTAGAAGCTGCCCTTGGTGACGTTGAGCTCGGATGCGATGCGTTGCACCGACGCGCCACGATAGCCCAGTTCGTTGATAAGCCGCGTCGCCACCAGCAGGAACGCTTCGCGTCCGGGTTCGGGTTCCTGATGGATCAAGGGTAGAAGCTGCGGCGCCCACACTTTGCCCGGCCCGGCGACGCCGTGGCTGAACACCTCTCTCAGCCGCGCTTCGACACGGGGATATTCGTCGACATCGTATCGGTCGAGCCACGCCGCCAGCCAGAAGGTGTTCTCAAGCAGGACATGGGCGCGCGCTCCGAAGAGATCGGTCTGCGCACGATTGCTGCCGCTGCCCCAGATGCTTCGCGTCTTGCGGAAGATATTGCGCCACCCGGCGAGCAGGTGGCTTTTCAGTGGCTCCTCCATTGCGCGAAGGTCCGAGAGAATGGCGAACGCCTTTTCTTCGCCGCGTTCGATGCGTGCGAGCCGCGTGATATGATCGTGCAAATATCGCGCGACGCGGCGTTCCGGGGTCGGCTCTTCCAATGCCGAGTCGAGCATTGCATCAAGCCGGGCCAGCGTTTGCTCGAACGCCGCGGCTGCCAGATCCTCCTTGCGCTTGAAGTAATAGGTCACGGACGTCGTGTTGAGGCCGACGCGGCGCGCGACATCCGCGAACGTCATGCCCTTCGCGCTCTGCTCGTTGATCGCGTCGGCGGCGGCGGCAAGGATGGAGTCCCGCTTCGCCTGAAAGCGTTTGGTGCCGCTTGCTTCCCCGGGAGATGCTGGTGCCTTCATCGATGCCGAGCTTAGCCGATTCCCATGGGCGCCAAAGTATTTTTTGAAGTTTGCGTATCGCGAATTATCTCGCGGCTGGCGCTTTGCCGAAGATCGGGTACGCTGTGAGCTTGAACGGGATTGCAATGGAAGCGGCGCGATGGACTTCTCCCTGAATGAACGAGAAATGAGTTTCCGCGACCGCGTGAAGCGTTTCGTGGATGCCGAGATCCGCCCACGCGATGCCGAATGCCGTATTCAACATGGTGATGGGGAACGTTGGAAGGTCATTCCCCTCATCGAAGCAGTCAAGGCCCGAGCCAAGGCTGCCGGTCTGTGGAATCTCTTTATGCCGCCGAGCTCGGGCCAAGTGCAGGCGGACGACAGCTTCGCGTTCGAGGGAACGCAGCTGACCAACCTGGAATATGCCCTGTGTGCCGAGGAGATGGGGCGGATCGGCTGGGCATCGGAGTGCTTCAACTGCTCGGCGCCCGATACAGGCAACATGGAAGTGCTGCACCGCTATGGCAGCCGCGCGCAGAAGGAGTCCTGGCTGAAGCCGTTGATGGACGGCGCCATCCGATCCGCCTTTCTGATGACGGAGCCGGCGGTGGCGTCTTCCGACGCGACCAACATCCAGACGGCGATGGTGCGCGATGGCGATCACTATGTGATCAACGGGCGCAAATGGTGGTCGTCGGGCGTGGGCGATCCGCGCTGCCGGGTTGCGATCGTGATGGGCAAAACCGATCCAGCTGCGGCGCGCCATGCACAGCAGAGCATGATCCTGGTGCCGCTCGACGCGCCGGGCGTGCGGATCGAGCGGATGCTGTCGGTGTTCGGCTATGACCACGCGCCTCATGGCCATGGCGATGTGGTGCTCGAGGATGTCAGGGTGCCGATCGAGAATGTCCTGTTGGGGGAGGGGCGCGGGTTTGAGATCGCGCAGGGCCGGCTTGGGCCGGGCCGTATCCACCATTGCATGCGCACGATCGGAGTCGCCGAAGAGGCACTCGCGGCTATGGCGAAGCGGCTGGTAGGTCGCGTGGCGTTCGGCAAGCGTATCGCGGATCAGTCGGTGTGGGAGGAACGGATTGCGCGGGCGCGGATCGACATCGAGATGACGCGGCTGCTGTGTCTGAAGGCCGCGGACATGATGGACAAGGCGGGCAACAAGGCAGCGCATCTGGAGATTTCTATGATCAAGGTGCAGGCGCCGAACATGGCGCTGCGGATCATCGACGATGCGATCCAGGCGCATGGTGGTGCAGGGGTGTCGGACGATTTCGAGCTCGCGAGCGCATGGGCCAATGTGCGGACGCTTCGGTTGGCCGATGGGCCCGACGAAGTGCACAACCGGACGATCGCGCGGCATGAGTTCGGGCGCTATGCGGAAGTAGCGGCGCGGTGAGCGACCTGGACGAGGGAAAACTGGGCAACTGGCTGCGCGAGCATGTCGCGGCCACTATCTTGTCGACGTCGATTACGAAGTTCCCCGGGGGGCAGAGCAACCCCACCTATCGGCTGGAAACGGGCGGTAACCCATTGGTTTTGCGCCGGAAACCCTATGGTGTGCTGCTGGCCAGCGCGCATGCGGTGGAGCGCGAATACCAGCTGATCTCCGCGCTGCATCCGACGGGCTTTCCAGTGCCCCGCCCGCGCGCGATGTGCGAGGATCCGGCGGTGATCGGCGCGCCTTTCTACGTCATGGACCTGGTGGAAGGCCGAACCTTTTGGGACGGCGCGCTGCCCGGCATGGACCCGGACGCGCGCACGGCCATCTACCACGCGACTCTCGACACGCTCGCCAGGCTGCATGCGATCGAGCCTGAAAGCGTCGGCCTGGGCGAATATGGCAGGCCCGGCAACTACTTCGCCCGCCAGGTCGAGCGCTGGACGAAGCAATATCGCGCGAGCCAGACCGACGACCTGCCCGAGGTCGAACGGCTGATCGAATGGCTGCCGCGCACGGTGCCCGAACAGCAGCGAACCAGCATCGTTCACGGCGATTTCCGCATCGACAACCTGATCTTCGCTGACAGTGCACCGCAGGTCCGCGCGGTTCTGGACTGGGAGCTGTCGACTCTGGGCGATCCGCTGGCGGACTTTTCCTACTTCCTGATGAGCTGGGTCACCGAGCCGGAAGGGCGGTCGGGCGTGAAGGGGCTGACCGGGCCCGCCACTGGCATCCCGACCATGGAGGCGATGGTGGAGCGTTATTGCGCCGCCACCGGGCGCGACGGGATGCCCGACCTCCATTGGTATTTCGCGTACAATTTGTTTCGGCTGACCGGCATCGTCCAGGGGATCAAGAAACGGATGCTGGACGGCAATGCATCGAGCGCCCAGGCGGCCGCGACGGTGGAGCGCCTGCCCGGACTGGCGGCGGCGGCGTGGGGCTTCGCGGAACAGGCAGGGGCATGATGTTCGAGAACAAGGTGGTGATCGTCACCGGGGCGGGATCCGGGATCGGACGCGCGTCGGCACGGCTGTTCGCCGAAGCCGGCGCGCGCGTCGTCCTGTGCGACATCAGCGATGCCGTGCACGAGACGGCGGCGGCGGTCGGCACGCAGGCAGTGCCGTTGCAGATGGATGCCGGCGAGGAAGCCGATGTCGCGCGCGCGGTGGCGCTGGCGTGCGAGCGCTTTGGCGGACTGGACATATTCTACGCCAATGCAGGCGTTTCCGGCGACGCATCGGGCATTTTGGAGGCCAGTGCCGCGCTGTGGACCGAAGTGCTGCGCGTGAACCTGATTGGGCCGGCACTGGCGATCAAGCATGCCGCGCCACGGATTGCGGAGCGCGGCGGCGGCGCGATCCTGTGCACCGCCAGCGTGGCGGGGCTGCGATCGGGCGCCGGTGGGGCGGCCTATTCGGCATCGAAGGCCGGAGTCATCAACCTGGTCCAGACCGCGGCGCAGCAGCTGTCGACCTCCCAGGTACGGGTCAACGCGATCTGCCCCGGACTGATCGAAACGGGCATGACCCAGCGGGCATTCGATCACGCGCGCGACGTCGGCAAGGAGGACAAGCTAGGCCGGTTGAACCCGCTGCGGCGGGCTGGAGCGCCGGAGGAAGTCGCCCGCGTGGCGCTGTTCCTTGCATCCGACGCGGCGAGCTACGTCAACGGGCAGGCCTGGGTGGTGGATGGCGGGCTGTCGTCGAGCCATCCCGTGACGCGGCAGGAGTTCGGCAAGCCGGCGTTCTGATCGGCACCGGCGCTGCGTTCTCGATCGCTGCGCACCAGCAATCGCGCCATGTCGATTCCGCTCAATACCGCTACGAGGTATTACGGATATGCCCCGCGTCGGGAGGCGCGGGGCCATGATTCGCATCTGGGATGTGGGGACGGCGTTGAGCGGGCTGGCCATGGGTGCCGGCGGGAGCATCGCGTCGACATCGGCAGAGTGGGGTCCGGCGGCGCCGGCGGTGCGGATCGAAGTGACCGAAGCAGGGGTGCAGACCCCCACTCTGGTGCTGGTATATGGCGCAAGCATCGATCCGTATCGATCGGATCGACAGGGATCGGGACAGATCGCGTCGTGCCAGACGATGGCTGGCGTCTGCGCCGCTTCGCCAGCGGGAACCGCATTCAGGCTGGGCGGCGTACAGGGGCACAGGCTCCAGGTGCGGTGGCTGGATGATGACGGGGAGTCCGAGGTCGCCGGGGTGGCGTGGAAGGGTTCCGGCGTGCCACGGCAAGTGGACCTTCGCTGCAACCTTGCGGTGAACGATCCCCACACTGCGTGCTCGATTGTCCGGGTTCACGGCTGAGGCTTGCGATTGATCGGCGAGCCGGTGTTCGATCGCGGGGCGCAACGCGGTGGTGGTCCCAACCGCCAGAATGGCGACACGCAGGTGGCACTCAATCCCAGCATTCTGGGATCCGCGGTTCGCAAGCATCCTGTCCGGGCGTCATGACTAGCCCAGTTTCGTGTTGTGCGGCCCACACCGCTTCCCGAGGGGCGAGTATCCAAGAGGGTCACGGACCTGTCGCGCGCGACCCATAGAATGAAGTTCAAGAACCGCTGATGTCACCCCGACAGGGGAGCATGCGTTCCGAGGCGAACAAGAGGGAAGATCGCGTATGAAGGGCATTCTGGCATTGCCGTGGATCGGAGCCGCCGGCCTGGCGGGTGCGGCGCTTGCGCAGAACGGCATCCCGGTGGCGCCGCATGCGGGGCCGCCCGTCAGCAGCACTGGCTTCGTAGTGGATTTCGAAGTGGGGCAGGTAAGCTGTGACGGCGGGGTGGCGGTGCCGGTGCGGGTAGAGCGGCCATTCCCCGTATGGGCCGAAGGCATGCCGGGATCGCGCACGCAGCCGATCGAAATGGCGTTCCGGATCGACGCCGAGGGACGTCCGCTGAGCATCGTGCGCCAGCAGCGTCCATCTGCAGCGGTTCGGGTGCTGTATATTTCGAGCGAAGATGTACTGCCCGCCTTCGCGGCATGGCGCTTTGCCGCAGGGCAGGCCCGGACCGGATGCCGGATGCGGTTCGACCCGGTGGCGGCACCGATCGCCACGGCATCGCCGACGTTGCTGCGGCGCTACTATGTCTCGCCCCATCAGCGCAGGCCCCAGGAACGCCAGCTGTTCGCCCGGTTGCATCCCGCCGACACCAACTGCATCGAGGCGGGCGTGCCCCAAGTGCGGTTACGCGCCTATCCTGCGTTCGAGGATATCCCCCAGCCCTCGGGAACCTGGTCGTACAGCATGACCGGGTTCGACATCGACGCTTCGGGTAAGCCGGTGCGGGTGCAGCTGACGGAGTCCAACGGCAACGCAGTGCTAGACCGCGAGGCGCTTGCGGCAATTCGGCGCTCTCGCTTCGCCCCGGAGGCGCGGCATGGCTGCACCTATCCGTACTACCGCTACTCGACCACCGCGATGACCGGGCCGGCGATGCCGCCAAAGGCCAGCTTCAAGGCTGCCGATGCACGGTGTCCGGATGAGACCATAGATTGGGCGTTCCTGCCGCCGCTGCGTTTTCCGCAAGGGTTCGAGCGGCGACGGATCGAGGGGTGGGCGATTGTCGGCTATGATGTCGCTCCCTGGGGTGTGACGGGCAATGTCCGAGTGCTGGCGGCCGAACCCGCGGCGGCGTTTGGTGAGCAGGCGCAGCGAGTGATCCAGCAAGCGCGGCAACCTGCTTCTTCAACCGGGGCGAGCGGATGCGTGGATGTCGTGCGGTTCGTGATCGCCGAAGGGCGGGGACCCATCAACGAAGGGTAATGACTGCGCGTTCGGAGCGCCGGCACCGGGGATCCGGGCTGGCCGCCCGAACCTCCACATGGCAAGGTCGGACGCAAGAACGCCTTCCGCACCTTGGTTCGAGGACGGCAAAGTATCGGGAGACATGCCATGGTCGTGAACCGCAGACATTGGATAGGGCTGCTGGTGATGCTGGGCCTTTCGCCGGCCGGCGCGTCGGCCGCACCGGAGCGCGGCGGCGGGAAGCAGATGGTGCATCATGTGTTCTTCTGGCTCAAGAACCCGACCTCTCAGGCCGACCGGGACAAGCTGATCGCGGGGCTGAAAACATTGCGCGGGATCCCGCAGATCCGCGAGTTGCGGATCGGGGTTCCCGCAGCCACCGAACAGCGTTCGGTGGTCGAGAGCAGCTATCAGGTGTCAGAGCTGATGGTGTTCGACACGGTCGAGGATCAGCGCCGATATCAGGACCATCCGATCCACAAGGCCTTCGTGGAGACGTGCGGGGACCTGTGGGAGCGTGTCGTGGTGTATGACAGCATCGACGTTTGAAGATTGTCTGATGAGGGGCGGGTGAGGCCGCTCGGCCTCGGCAGCGTCTGACGGCGAGCGTCTTCCGGGAGAAACGGGGGAAGCGGTGGCCACGCTGCACGCCGCGGCGCAGGAGCGCTGGGACGAGGCATTCGTCGCCAGGGCAACGAGGCAATGCGCCTGAGCATCTGGACGGGGCTGGCGGCGCATCAGCCGGGGGCCGGGATCAACCGGGCGCGGCGCGGGGACTATCCGCGTTTCAGCAGGTTCAGGGCGCGCGTGAACGGGTGTCCGATCCACGAGCCGGCATGAGGTGTGGAGCGGCGGCTAGTGCCGCCGCTCCGGGTCGCTGGTTCAGGGGATCTGCTGCGCGGGCTTGGCGCCGATCTGCTCGTTCTGGGCGCCGCTGTCTGGGCGTGCCGGCCCGAGCACGGGTTCCTCGCCCATCGGCTGAGCCTGGAACACGCTGAACTCGCCCTTGCCGTCGATGCTCGGACCTTCGGTATAGCGGCCGGCGGGATAGCTGCCGTCCACCGAGGTCGAGAAGAACTGATAGGCGTGCTCGTTGGTCTGGTTCGCTTCGGGGAAGCTGTTCGGGATCGGCAGGGCGCCCGCTTCGCCGCCAAGTTCCTCGATCACCGCCAGCCACTGGTTCTGGTGCATCGCGTCGCGGGCGATCAGGAAGCCCAGCATGTCCTTCATGCCGGCGTCGGCGGTGGCGTTGTAGAGGCGGGTGGCAAGGACGCGGCCGGTGCTTTCGGCAGCGACGTTGCAGTACATGTCGGCGGCCAGGTTACCGCTGGCATAGATGTGCGACATGTCGAAGGGGACGCCATCGGAGTCCGAGGGATGCGCGGACATGCCGGTGGAGAGCAGCTGCTTGTGGAGCATGCCCTCCAGGACATGGCGCGGGCTTTCGCCGCCGCCCATGACCGCGCCGACGATCGCGTCCTTGGCGCCCTGTTCCTGCGCTTCGGTGGGTGCGGTTTCCAAGTTGAGCGCGACGGCGGTCGCCAGCATCTCGATATGGCCGAGTTCTTCGGTGGCGGTGTGGAGCAGCAGGTCCCGATACTTGTTGCTGGGGCCGCGCGCGCCATAGGCCTGGAACATGTATTGCATGCAGACGCGGATCTCGCCTTCCACGCCGCCGATCGCCTGTTGCAGCATGCGCGCGAACAGTGGATCGGGTTTGTCGACGGTTACCTGCCGTTGCAGCCGGCGATCATGATAGAACATGGGGTTTCCTCCTGTGGCGAATGGCTCGGACGCACGCGGCGGTCCGACAGCGATGCCAACAGGAGGCGAGCGCGCGAGTTTATTGCAGGAGCGTTCCGACCAACCGTGTTTCGATGAAGCGAGCGTTGGGCACGTCGAATGGAAATCGCTTAAATCAATAGGTTAGATCGCTTCTTTCGATCTTATCTTAGGTTACTAGCACGGATCAGGCCTTCTTGCGCGACGCTGGCGACCAGCTTGCCGCGGCGCGTGTAGAAGCGGCCCCGGTTGAAGCCGCGGGTCTGGCCGGCCCAGGGGCTATCGGTGGTGTAAAGCAGCCATTCGTCGGCACGGAACGGCGCGTGCAGCCAGACGGCATGGTCGAGGCTGGCGGTCTGCACCTCGCCGGTCAGCCAGCTGGCGCCATGGGGAAGCAGGCTGGTGCCGAGCAGCGTCATGTCGCTGGCATAAGCGAGCACGGCGCGGTGCAGCGCGGGATCGTCGGGCAGGGGGGCGACGGTCCGCAGCCAGCTGTGCTGGACCGGATCGGCAGGAGCGGGAGCGAACCAGTTGCGGGGGGTGACCGGACGGACTTCGATGGGGCGGGCGCGCAGAAAGAAGCGGCGGAGCTTATCGGGCACCTGATCGCGCAGCTCCTCGCGCAATTCCGCCTCGGAGCGGAGTTCGTCGGGGCCGGGGACGTCGGGCATTGGCGACTGGTGGTCGAACCCCTCCGCCCGGCGCTGGAAGCTGGCGGTGAGGGTGAGGATCGGCAAGTCGTTCTGGAGCGCGACGACGCGGCGGGTGGCGAAGCTGCGCCCATCGAAGTCGCGGTGGACGCGGTACAGGATCGGATGATCCTCGCTGCCCGGGCGCATGAAGTAGCAATGGAGCGAGTGGGCGGGCTTGTCGGCCTCGACGGAATGCTGGGCGGCCTGAAGCGCCTGGGCGACGACCTGGCCGCCGAAGACGCGGCCGACGCCGCCGGGCTGGCGCGCGCCGCGGTAGAGATCGGGCTCGAGCTGATCGAGGGCGAGCAGCGTCGTGAGCTGGGCGACGAGGGCGGCGGCGTCCTCCATCAATAGCCTGCGGCCTGGGCGAGCGCGTCGGCGTGGAAGTTGGTGTCACCAAAAAGCTCGGCGAGCACGCGGGCACGCTTCATGTAGAAGCCGAGGTCATATTCGTCGGTCATGCCGATGCCGCCGTGCATCTGGATGCCCTCTTGCACCGCCAGGGTGGTGGCGAGGCCGGTCATTGCCTTGGCGAGGGCGACGGCCTGGGCCGCGTTTTCGCCGGTGTCGAGCAGTTGCTGCGCCTTGAGGACGGCGGCGCGGGCGACTTCGAGTTCGCTGTAGAGGTGGGCGGCGCGGTGCTGGAGCGCCTGGAAGCTGCCGATGACGGCGCCGAACTGCTTGCGCTGCTTCAAATAGCCGATGGTCATGTCAAGCGTGGCCCCGCCGACACCGACCAGCTCGGCCGAGGCGCCGGTGCGGGCGGCGGCGAGCAGGCGGGTGAGGGCGGCGTCGCCTTCGCCGATCACCGCGTCGGCATCGACCTGGACGCCGTCGAAGGTGAGGCGGGCGGCGATCGAGGAATCGGCGAGGCGTTCGGGATCGGCGGTCAGGCCGGTGGCGCTGGCCGGAACCGCGAAGAGAGCCGTCCCGGCGTCGGTCTGCGCGGCGACGAGGAGCAGGTCGGCGGCATGGCCGTGGTGGACGAACTGCTTGGAGCCGGTCAGGCGGTAGCCGTTGCCGGCGCGCTCGGCCTTCAGGGTGATCCGGGCATTGTGCTTGCGGCCTTCGTCGATCGCGAGCGCGGCGACGGCCTTGCCGGCGAGGATGCCGGGGAACCAGCGGTCCGCCTGCGCGGTGCCCTTCAGCGCCTCGACCGCCGCGATGGCGGTGGTGAGGAAAGGCGAGGGGGACAAGTTGCGACCGATTTCCTCCAGGACGATCCCCGCTTCGACATGGCCGAGGCCAAGGCCGCCCTGGGCTTCGGGGATGAGGATGCCGGTGAAGCCCAGCGTGGCGAATTCGCGCCACAGGTCGCGGCTGAAGCCGGTGGTGTCGTTCGCGTCGCGCAGGCTGCGCAGGTGCGAGACCGGGGCATGCTCGGCGACGAAGTCGCGGGCGGTGTCGCGGAGCAGGCTCTGGTCGTCGGTGTGGTAGAGGGGCATGCGCGGGCTCCTTAGGACGGCAGATCGAGGATGCGCTTGGCGATGATGTTGAGCTGGATCTCGCTCGTCCCGCCTTCGATCGAATTGGCTTTGGTGCGCAGCCAGGTGCGGGCGGCGGCGCCACCGTGCGAGCGCTCGCTTTCCCATTCGAGCGCGTCGGAGCCGCCGGCGGCCATGAGCAGCTCGTGGCGCGTCTTGTTCAGCTCGGTGCCGTAATATTTCATCATCGAAGGCTGGGCGGGATGGGCGTGGCCTGCCTTGAGTTCGTCGATAAAGCGTTCGGACATGGCCTTGAACGCCTGGGACCGGACCTGGAATAAAGCGATCTGCGCGCGCAGCAGCGGGTCTGCGCCTTTCCGCGCGGCGTCCAGAAGCGGGTCAGACCCGGCGCCGAGGCCCATGCCCGAGATCATCTCGCGTTCGTGGCCGAGCAAATATTTGGCGACGTCCCAACCCTTGTTGAGTTCGCCGACCAGGTTCGCCTTGGGCACCTTCACATTGTCGAAAAAGGTTTCGCAGAAAGGCGAGTTGCCGCTGATCAGCAGGATCGGCTTGATGCTGACGCCTTCGCTGGCCATGTCGAACAGGACGAAGCTGATGCCGCCCTGCTTGCTGCTCTTGTCCGTGCGGACGAGGCAGAAGATCCAGTCCGCCTTGTCGGCGTAGCTGGTCCAGACTTTCTGGCCGTTGACGATGAAGTGGTCACCGGCATCCTCGGCGCTGGTCTGGAGGCCGGCGAGGTCGGAGCCGGCATTGGGTTCGCTATAGCCCTGGCACCAGCGGATTTCGCCGCGAGCGATCTTGGGGAGGTGTTCTAGCTTCTGTTCCTCGGTGGCGTATTTGAGCAGCGCGGGGCCAAGCATCGAGATGCCGAAGCTGTTGAGCGGGTTGCGGGCGCGGATCCGGGCGAGTTCTTCGCGCAGGATCTTGGTTTCGCCTGGGGTGAGGCCGCCGCCGCCATATTGTGTCGGCCAGTCGGGAACGGTCCAGCCGCGCTCTGCCATGCGGTCCAGCCAGAGCTTCTGGTCTGGATGCGCGTACTCCGGGTTACGGCCACCCCAGGTGGCGTCCTTCTCGCTGCGCATCGGGGTGCGCATGGTGGGGGGGCAGTTTTCTTCCAGCCAGGTTCGGGTTTCTTGGCGGAACTGGTCCAGGTCGCTCATGGCTGGGTTCCTTTTGGTGCACGCGAAGGCGCGAAGACGCGAAGGTTTTTGAAGAAGAAGTGAGAGGTTCGCGCAGAGGCGCGGAGGCGCAGAGAGGGGTGGCGCGCGGCGGCTGCATGTGCCGCGTCAGCGGCCATATGTGCTTTCAACGTTCGGAATTGAGGGCCGCTGGCGCCGCGAAGACTGTATCTCCGCGCCTCTGCGCCTCTGCGCGAACCTCTGTCTTCTTCGCGGCTTCGCGCCTTCGCGTGAACCATTCTGGCATCCTCTCCAAAGGATAGAGGGGTGGGGTCGGGAGTGCATTGCTCCGAACCCTCACCCCGGCCCTCTCCCGCAGGCGGTAAAGGGAGTAGGTTGGTGACTTACTTGCTGAACTTCTCGTTCTTTTCCGCTTTTTTGCGGAGGAGCGGGGCGACCTCGAAGCCATATTTCTCAAGGCCTTCGACGATCTTCTTCAGGCCTTCCTGGTCGGCCCAGTACATGGGGCCACCCTTATAGGGAGGCCAGCCATAGCCATAGACCCAGACGACATCGATGTCGGAGGCGCGCTGGGCCATGCCTTCCTCCAGGATCTTCGCGCCTTCGTTCACCATGGTGTAGAAGGTGCGGACCATGATCTCCTCTTCGGTGATATCATGGGTCGTGGCGCCCAACTTGCCGCGCCATTCCTCGATCAGCTCGGCGACGCGCGCGCTGTTCGAGGGGGTGCGCTTCTCGTCATAGTCGTAATAGCCCGCACCCTTTTTCTGGCCCCAGCGATCCTCGGCGGCGAGGGCGTCGCGGATATTCTCGATGCGGGTCGGATCGCGGTGCCAGCCGATGTCGACGCCGGCGAGGTCGGCCATCTGGAACGGCCCCATCGGCATGCCGAAGGCGACATGGACCTTGTCGATCTGCTCGGGCGTGGCGCCTTCCATGAGCAGGTGATTGGCCTCGACCTGGCGCGGCATCAGCATGCGGTTGCCGATGAAGCCATAGCAGACGCCGGCGATGACCGCGGTCTTCCGGATCTTCTTGGAGAGCGCCATTGCCGTGGCGAGCACGTCGTCGGCGGTCTTGGCGCCGCGGACGATCTCGAGGAGCTTCATGATGTTGGCCGGCGAGAAGAAGTGCAGGCCGAGCACGTCCTGCGGGCGGCTGGTCGCGGCGGCAATCTCGTCGACGTTCAGATAGCTGGTGTTGGAGGCGAGGATCGCGCCGGGCTTGGCGATCTTGTCGAGGCGGCCGAACACGTCCTTCTTGACGTCCATGCTCTCATATACGGCTTCGATGATGAGGTCGCACTCTGCGAGATCGTCGAAGTTCAGAGTGGGTTTGAGGATGCCCATCGCGCCTTCGACCTGCTCGGTCGTCATCTTGCCCTTGGACGCAGTCGCTTCATAATTCTTGCGAATGGTGGCAGTGCCACGGTCGAGCGCGTCCTGTGCCATCTCCACGATGGTTACCGGAATGCCGGCCGAGAGGAAGTTCATGCTGATACCGCCGCCCATCGTGCCGGCGCCGATCACGCCGACGCGATTGATCGGGCGCAGCTGCACGTCCTCGGCGATGCCATCGATCTTGGACGCCTTACGCTCGGCAAAGAAGACGTGGCGCAGCGCCGCCGACTGCTTGCCCATGATGAGCTTCATGAAGCCCATGCGCTCAGCCTGGACACCCTCGCCATAAGGCTTACCGGCGGTCTGCTCGATCAGGTCGATGATCGTGGCCGGGGCGTCGAGCCCACGGAAGCGCTTGGCGTTGGTTTTGCGGAAGGTTTCGAAGACAGCCGTGTCGACCGTGACTGGCCGCTCACTGGAGCGTGAGACCGGCTGGCCGATAACTTCCTGAGCATATGCAATGGCTTCGGCAAGGAGGTTGCCTTCGGTTGCGAGCTTGTCGACCAGCCCGACCTGCTGTGCCTGGGTGGCGGAGATCGGATCGCCCTTGGTGGCGAGTTCGAGCGCAGTCTCAACACCGGCGACACGTGGCATACGCTGGGTACCCCCGGCGCCGGGGAGGATGCCAAGCTTCACTTCGGGAAGACCGAACTTCGCGCTGGGCACGGCGATGCGGTAGTGCGAGGCGAGCGCCACTTCGCAGCCGCCGCCGAGCGCGGTGCCGTGGATCGCTGCAATCACCGGCTTGTCGAGTGCTTCGATTTGGTCGACCAGAGTGGGGAGCGCGGGCTCCTGCATGCCCTTGGTGAACTCAGTGATGTCGGCGCCGGCAAAGAAGGTCTTGCCGGCGCAGGTGATGATGACGGCCTTGATGCTGTCGTCGTTCTTCGCCTCTTCGATCCCGGCTTGAAGGCCCTGGCGCACGGCGTTGCTGAGCGCGTTCACCGGGGGATTGTCGGAGGTGAGGATGAGGATGTCACCCTGTCGGCTGGTGGTCATGGGGGAGGTCATTGTTGGTCTCCGTTATGGTGTCACGCGCTGCGCGTGCTGAAGAAGTGATTCGGGTTCACGCGAAGGCGCGAAGTTAAGAAGAAGTGAGAGGTTCGCGCAGAGGCGCGGAGGCGCAGAGAGGCAGTTCGCTCGGTTAGCGAGCGTGCCGCGTCAGCGGCAGGATGATCGGCGCGGTGCGTTGTTGAGGGCCGCTGGCGCGGCGAGGGATCCATCTCTGCACCTCTCCGCCTCTGCGCGGCCCGCTTGCTTCTTTGCGCCTTCGCGCCTTCGCGTGAAATCAGAAGATCGCGGAGCATCATGACAGCGCCGAATAAATCATCGTCTTGAGCTCGCGGCGGACCGGGTAGCGCATCGATGGGGTGAATTGAGTCATGAAGACCATGGAGATCCGCTCCACCGGATCGACGAAGAAGGCGGTCGAGAACATGCCGCCCCAATAATAGTCACCCACCGAGCCGGGGACGAGGGTCTGTGCGACATCGGTGGTGACGGCAAAGCCCAGCCCGAAGCCGGTGCCGGACAGGCTGGCTTCGTTGAACAGGCCGCGCGCGCAGCCCGTCAGGTCGCCGCCGGTGGGCAAGTGGTTCATCGTCATCAGCGCGATGGTTTTGGGGCTGACCAGCCGGACTCCGTCGAGTTCGCCACCGTTGAGGCAAAGCGTGGCGAAGCGATGATAGTCGAGCGCCGAGGAGACGAGGCCGCCGCCGCCCGAAAGCAGGCGGGGCATGCGAGCCCAGGCCGAGTCCGCACCGGCATCATAGACGAAGGGCTTGCCGGTCTTCTCGTCCACGGCCCAGCAGTCGGCGAGGCGGTCCAGCTTGTCGGCGGGCACCTGAAAGAAGGTGTCGTGCATGCCGAGGGGCATGAAGATGCGGTCATACAGAAAACGGTCGAGCGTGGTGCCGGAGACGCGCTCGATCGCTGCGCCGAGCACGTCGGTGGCGACCGAGTAGGTCCAGGCGGTGCCAGGGGAATATTCGAGCGGCAGCTTGGCCAGTTCGGCGATAAAGCCGTCCAGCGTCAGATTGTCGTGCCAACGCTCCATGCGCGTTGCACGGTAAGCGGCGTCGACCGGGGTCTGCTCCTGGAAACCATAGGTGAGACCGGCGGTGTGGCGGAGCAGATCGACCATGCGCATCGGCTGGTCGGTCGGCCGAGTTTCGAACGGGGTGCCGTTACCGCCGCCGGTGTATACGCCGACGCCCTTGAGCTCAGGCAGGACGTGGTGGACGGGGGTGTCCAGCGCGACACGGCCTTCCTCGACCAGCATCATGAAGGCGAGGCTGGTGATCGGCTTGGTCATCGAGGCGATGCGGAACAGCGTGCCTTCGTCCACCGTCGCGCCACCGTCACGTGCGGGGCCTTGGTGCGAGAAATGGACGATCTCGCCTTCGCGGGCGATCAGTAGCTGGACGTGCGGGAAGCGGCCCGAGTCGAGATAGCGACTGCGCAGGAACGCGTCGATCCGGGCGAGCCGTTCGGCGGAGAATCCGTAGCGTCCGTGCGGTGGCTGCTGCATTCGGCCGGCATACCTCTTGTTCGAATAACGATGCGGCACCTTCTTGCGGGTGCCATGCTCCTATTGCCTTGAGCGGCGCGTGAATCAACTCTAACCTTGCGTCCTGGCATTGGGCCGGAGAGTCCAAACCCGAAGTTCAGAAAACGACCCACGGGAGAGAATGCTTGGGCAATGAAGCGATCGTGCCGCTGGACCCGCAATGGCCGCGGCTGTCCCTGGCGCAGGCGCAGGGGCTGCTGACCGCGCCCGGTGCGCCGTTCGAGATGGAAAGCGTGGACATTCGCGGAGTTCCAACCCGAGTGTGGAAGAACGCGCCGCCGTCGCTGCGGGTGATCACCCAGCTGGTGCGCGCCTATGGCATGCGCGACTTCACGGTGTACGAAGGTGAGCGAGTCAGCTTCGAAGCGAATTATCG
Source organism: Sphingomonas xinjiangensis (assembly GCF_014199255.1). GTDB lineage: Bacteria > Pseudomonadota > Alphaproteobacteria > Sphingomonadales > Sphingomonadaceae > Sphingomonas > Sphingomonas xinjiangensis. The sequence goes on from NZ_JACIJF010000001.1 coordinate 230,558, forward strand.
CGCGACCTGCCACATCGCGCGGCGGCTGGTGGCGCTGGGGGTGGGCAAGGGCGACCGAGTCGCGCTGGCGATGCGCAATCTGCCCGAATGGCCGGCGATCTTCTTTGCCGCGGCGAGCATTGGCGCGATCGTAGTGCCTCTCAACGCGTGGTGGACCGGGAGCGAGATCGACTATGCGGTGCGGGACTCGGGCGCGAAGATCCTGTTCGTCGACGGCGAGCGGGACGCGCGGCTGAAGGATTGCTACGGCGACTGGCCAGCGTTGGAAGCAGTGGTGGTAAGCCGCGGCGCCGGCCCGAGCGCGGTTCGGCTGGAGGACTGGCTGGGCGGTGCAAACGATTGGGCGGGGCTCGACGATGTCGGGCTGCCCGAGGTCGAAGTGGCGCCCGACGATGATGTCACGATCTTCTACACCAGCGGAACGACGGGCAGCCCCAAGGGGGCGCTAGGAACGCATCGGAATCTGATCACCAACGTGCTGTCGAGTGGTTATTGCGCGGCGCGGACCACCTTGCGGCGGGGCGAGACTCCGGCATCGCCGCCCGAACCCAAGCGCGGCTTGCTGGTGATCCCGCTGTTCCACGTCACCGCGTGCAGCGCCAGCCTGATGGGCGCGGTGGTGACGGGGTCGACGCTGTACTTCATGCGGAAATGGGACGCAGCGCAGGCGATGGACCTGATCCAGCGGGAGCGCATCCAGTTGACCGGCGGCGTGCCGACGATCGCCTGGCAGCTGCTGGAGCATCCCGAGCGGGAGCAGTACGACCTCTCCAGCCTGGAGAGCGTGAGCTATGGCGGGGCACCCTCCGCGCCCGAGCTGGTGAAGCGCATTCGCGAGGCGTTCGGCGCGCAGCCCGGCAATGGCTGGGGCATGACCGAGACGATGGCCACGGTGACGCTGCACAGCGGCGAGGAGTATCTGGCGCGGCCGACCAGCGCGGGGCCGCCGGTGCCGGTCGCCGACCTGAAGATCATGGATGCCGACGGAAAGGTCGAGCTGCCGGTCGGCGAAGTGGGCGAGCTGTGGGCGCGCGGGCCCATGATCGTGAAGGGCTATTGGAACAAGCCCGAGGCGACGGCGGAGACGTTTGTCGACGGCTGGGTGCGGACCGGTGATCTCGCGCGGCTGGACGAGGAGGGGTATCTCTACATCGTCGACCGGGCCAAGGACATGGTGATCCGCGGGGGCGAGAACATCTATTCGTCCGAGGTGGAGAACGTCCTCTACGCGCATCCGGCGGTGACCGACTGCGCGCTGATCGGGCTGCCGCACCGGGTGTTGGGCGAGGAGCCCGCCGCGGTGGTCCACCTGGCGCCGGGCGCGCAGGCGGGCGAGGCGGAACTGCAGGATTGGGTGCGGGCGCGGCTGGCGGCGTTCAAGGTGCCGGTGGCGATCCGCTTTGTGAGCGAGGTGCTGCCGCGCAACGCGCAGGGCAAGATCCTGAAGCGCGAACTGCATGCGCTGTTCGCAGAGGAGGCGGCGGCTTAGGCGAGGACCTGTTCGACGGCGCGCTTCCAGCCGGCCAGGCGCCCGTCGCGCGTGGCGGCGTCGAGCTGCGGTTCGAAACTGGTGCACGAACCGCGCATCTGTGCGGCGTCTTCCAGGTCGGTGAAGATCCCGCAGCCGATCCCGGCGAGCATCGCAGCGCCCAGTGCAGTGGTTTCGGTGAAGGCGGGACGGTCGACGGGGATGCCGAGGATGTCGGCGAGGTCCTGGGCGATCCAGTCGTTGGCGACCATGCCGCCATCGATGCGTAGGCGCGACCAATCGGCGCCGTCGGCGGCGAAGGCGGTCTTCAGGTCGTGGCTCTGGTGCGCCATCGCCTCGAGTGCGGCGCGGACGATGTGGGCGCGGGTGGTGCTGAAGGTCATGCCCGAGAGCGCCGCGCGGGCTTCGGGCTCCCACCAGGGGGCTCCGAGGCCGCTGAGCGCGGGGACGAGATAGACGCCGCCGCTGCCGGGCACCGAGCGGGCGATGGCGTCGGTCTCTGGCGCGGTGGCGACGAGGCCGATCGAGTCGCGCAGCCACTGGATCAGGCTGCCGGCGACGAACACCGATCCTTCGATCGCGTAGGTGCGGCGGCCATTCAACTGCCAGAGCACGGTGGCGAGCAGGCGGTGCTTGGAGGTTGGCGGGGTGGTGCCCGCGTTGGTGAGGACGAACGCGCCGGTGCCGAAGGTGCCCTTGGTGTCGCCGCGGGAGAGGCAGGCCTGGCCAATCGTCGCGGCCTGCTGGTCGCCGGCGAGGCCGCAGATCGGGATCTCGCCACCAAACAAGGTGGTGGTGCCGAAGCGGCCGGCGCAGTCGACGATCTCGGGCAGCGCTTCGCGGGGCGCGGAGAACATGTCGAGCAGGCTGTCGTTCCAGCCGCCGCTGCCGAGCCCCATGAGCAGCGTGCGCGAGGCGTTGGTGGCGTCCGTTACGTGAAGGCCCCCTGTCAGCTTCCACACCAGCCAGCTTTCCACCGTGCCGATCGCCAGCCGGTCGCCCGCCTCACGAAGCTGGGGCCAGTGCCGCATCGCCCAGGCGATCTTGGTGCCGGAGAAATACGGGTCGAGCCGCAGTCCGGTGCGGGCGTGGAGCGCGGCTTCCTCGCCGGCGTCGCGCCATTCGCGGCAGAGCGCGGCGGTGCGGCGGTCCTGCCAGACGATGGCGGGGGCTAGGGGCTCGCCGGTCTGCTTGTCCCAGAAGACCACGGTTTCGCGCTGGTTGGTGATGCCGATCGCGGCGAATGCCTGGGCACCGCCGCAGCGTTCCACCATCGTGCGTGCGCAGGCGAAGGACCGCTCCCAGATTTCCCCGGCGTCATGCTCGACCAGTCCGGGACCGGGATAATGTTGAATGAGGTCGGCGGATTCGCTGCCCAGGCACGCGCCCGAGGGTTCGAACACCATTGCCCGCGTGGAAGTGGTGCCTTCGTCGATGACCAGCAGCAATTTGCCCATGGCGCCACGGTAGCCGGGATTACAGGCGGTGCAAATCGCGCTAGGGTTGGCGTTCAGAAGGAGGACCGGTGAACGAACAATCCAGCGTGTTGGGTAGTGGCGACGGGGGCGTGCCGCCGTCCACGCCGCGCGAGCCGATCCTTGCGCCCGAGCCCAAGGAGACGACGGGCGATGGCATGAAGCGCGATCGGCTGATGGCGTCACTGACGCTGATCGCTGGTACCGGGCTGTTGCTGGCGCTGCCGTTCGCGTTGCAAGCGGGGTCGAGCTTCTTCCTGCCGCTCACCGCCGCGATCGTCATCGCGGTTGCGCTCGTCCCGTTGCTGGAATGGCTGGAGCGGCACCGCGCGCCGGCGCCGCTGGCCGCGTTTCTGTGCGTGCTGATCTTCCTTATCGCGGCAAACGTGGCGCTGGCGTCGATCGTGGTTCCGGCGACCGAGTGGGTGCGCGGGCTGCCCGAGAAGATCCCGCAGATCCAAAGCAACCTGCAACCGCTGATCGACCTGTATTCCAACCTCGACAAGTTCGTGAACCACACGCTGATGAATTTCGCCAACGAGCCCATGCGCAGGCCGGCGGTCACGGCGGCGACTCCGCCCAGGTCGTTGTTGGACCTGTTCGCGACCTCGGCACCATCTGCGATCATCGAAAGCTTCTTCGCGATCCTGGTGATCTATTTCTTCCTGTCGGGTTGGACGCGGCTGCGGCGCAACGCGATCACCAGCCGGTCGAGCTTTGGCGGGGCGATGGCGACCGCGCGCGTGATCCAGGACGTGGTGGACGATACCTCGGCCTATCTGGGTACGATCACGCTGATCAACGCGATGCTGGGACTAATCGTTTCGGGCGCGCTGTGGTTCATGGGGATGCCCAGCCCGCTGATGTGGGGCGGCATCGTCGCGCTGCTGAACTATATCCCTTATTTCGGCCCCATCTTCGCGGCGTTCCTGCTGGCGATGGGCGGACTGATGACCTTTTCGGACCTGTGGTGGGCGCTGATGCCGGCAGTGATCATGATCGGCGCGCATCTGGTGGAGGCCAATGCCGTCACGCCGTTGATCGTGGGACATCGGCTGACGATCAGCCCGATCCTGATCCTGATCTCGCTGAGCTTCTGGGGCTGGGTGTGGGGCACCACCGGCGCGCTGCTGGCGGTGCCGCTGCTGATCATCATCCAGACCGTGCTGCGCGCCGCAGGCAAGCCCGACATCGCCGGTTTCCTGTTCGAACACGGTACTTTGGTGCACGATCCCGCCGACCCGCGGGCGAACTGGCGAAATAGTCGCGACCAATCCGGTTGACAGTGCAAAAAGGCGCGGCTAGTGCCCGCCTCCTCGCTTGGATCAAGCGGGTGTAGCTCAGTTGGTTAGAGCGCCGGCCTGTCACGCCGGAGGTCGCGGGTTCGAGCCCCGTCACTCGCGCCATCCTCTTCGCTAAGAAGAGTGTGGTGTTTGATCCAGACTCCATCTTTGCCGACCTTGGCAGGCGTTCACGCCATCGGGTCTGCATCGCTTGGGATATGCGGGTGTAGCTCAGTTGGTTAGAGCGCCGGCCTGTCACGCCGGAGGTCGCGGGTTCGAGCCCCGTCACTCGCGCCATGCGCCTCGATTGCAGAGCGCAGGCAATTCTTCACCCCAAAACTTTGATTTATGCGCTGGCGCCCATAGCGCGCTACCCAGCAAAAGCGCAGTTCAGTTGCGTTCCGAGCTTTGATTAGGGCGTTCGTTGCAGATCGGCCCAGGCCTCCGCCGGGGAACTGCATTGCTCGGTGGTACGCCTGGTAACCTCAGGCGGCGCGCCAGTGGCCGGTTTCCATCCAGCGCAGCAGTGGCTTGAGCGGCGCGATCCACACGATTCCCAGCACCAAATAGACCGCGCACTGCGCCAGGACGGGCAGGGTGCCGATCTGGCCTGAAAAGCTGGCGACCAGGATCACCCACACGAAGATCAGTGCGAGGATGGCGAACATACCGGCGGGCTTGCGCCAGCTGGCCTTTACCGGTTCGCGTGCCACAGCATGCCTTTCTCGGTGATGATCGCCTCCAGCGGTACGTCCCAGATGTCGGCGGGGATTGCGGGTGCTTCCTGCACCGACCAGGCGATGCCGACGCGCCAGGCATCGGGATAGCGGGCAAAAGCGCGATCGTAATGGCCGGCGCCCTGACCGAGGCGGTTCAAGCGGGGATCGAAGCCAACCAGCGGCGTGAGGATGATGTCGGGCGCGACTTCGGGCTGCGTCAGCGCAGGCTGCCGCAAGTTGAAGGGGCCATCGACCAGCGCCTCGCCCACGTTCCAGGCGAGGAACCGGATCGGTGTAGCGCGATCCACCACATGGGGCAAAGCCAGGGCGCAGCCGCGCTCCAGGGCGGCCGCGGCAAGCTGGCTCGGGTCGGCCTCGCTGCCAACGGGAAAATAGGTGGCGACGGTTTGGCCCGGGCGCAGGCGATCAAGGAAAGCAGCCGGCGCGGTGATCGCCTGGGTACCTTCGCTAGCGAACAAGTCGCGCGCAGCGCGGAGCCTGGCGCGCAGGACCGGCTTCTCAACTGTCATGGATGGGGTGGCGGGACCGCCATGGTCGTTTGCCAGAATATCCTCCGACGCCCGTTACGTCAGGTGGGAACCATGTGCCGCAGACCAGGATCTGCACAGGGACAGCTCCCATGGAAGATGAATAGCCTCAGGGATATGCCAAGGCTCGTGCCGGGCAGTTCCCGCCAGGAATGTATGTAGGGGATTGAGGGGAGCGGTGCAACCGGGATGGTGTAAAAGCTTGGGTGCTGAGGCGGCGATTTGAGGCAGAAGGCGTCACAGTGCACGATGCACCACGTGCAGTTCCCCCGGCGAAGGCCGGGGCCCAGTTTCGATGAAGCTGAAGCGGCTCCCCGCTTTCGCGAGCCGGCTGCAGCTGGGCCCCAACCTTCGCCGGGGAACTGCGTCGTCTGCACTCGGCCTAGGGTGCCGCGTCTTCTTCCAGCGCAGTGGCGACGGCTTCGAGGCGGTCGGCTATGGCGTCGAGCAGGGCGTTGGGCGCACTTTGGGGTGCAGCCTCCTGAGCCTCGTCGAGAAGGTCGGCGAGGATCAGCGACAGATAGACCAACGTGCGCTCCGCGCTCATCCCGCCCGAGGCACGCTGCGCGGCAGGGGAATGCTTTTGCAGCATCTTTTCAAGGCGGCGCAGATGCGGTTCGTCGCCATCGCGTGCCGCGACCACGTAACTACGGCCGGCGACAGTCAGCGTGATGTCGGCCATCAGCCCTGATCCCCATCGGCGGACTCGTGCGCGAGCAGGGCGTCGATCGACGCCAGCGCTTCCTCCACCGTGCCGCGCAGCCGTGCATGGCGCTGGCGCAGGCGTTGCTCTTCGTGGGTGCGGGCGTTCGCCGCGGCTTCGATACGGGCCAACGCCTGTTCGATGCGGTCTGCTGCTGTTTCAGGCATCACTGTATTTGGGAATAGGTACTGGCCGGGAGAGCGGCAAGTCCCCCCTTCGTTTCGATTGCGGCCAGCCGGTTGACGCGCGGGCGCATGCGGACCAAAGGCGTCCGCGACCAACCAAGGGGGAGTTTCGATGGCTGCGTCCTTCACCGACTGCGCGAACGCGATCCGCGCACTCGCCATGGATGCCGTGGAGGCCGCGAACTCGGGGCACCCGGGCATGCCGATGGGGATGGCCGACGTCGCCACGGTGTTGTTCCAACGCTATCTCAAGTTCGATCCCGCGGCGCCTAAATGGGCCGACCGCGACCGCTTCGTGCTGTCGGCGGGGCATGGATCGATGCTGCTCTATTCGGCGCTGCACCTCACCGGCTATGCCCAGCCGACGCTGGACGACATCAAGCGCTTCCGCCAGGTCGGCAGCCCGTGCGCGGGGCACCCCGAGAATTTCGAAATGCCAGGCATCGAAGCGACCACCGGGCCGCTGGGCCAAGGGCTGGCGATGGGCGTTGGCATGGCGATGGCCGAGCGGCACCTTAACGCGGTGTTCGGCAACGATCTGGTCGACCATCGCACCTGGGTGATCGCCGGCGACGGCTGCCTGATGGAGGGCATCAACCATGAGGCGATCGGGCTTGCGGGGCATCTGAGGCTCGACCGGTTGATCGTGCTGTGGGACGACAACAAGATCACCATCGACGGATCGGTGTCGCTGTCGTCGAGCGAGGACATCCCGGCGCGCTATCAGGCAACCGGCTGGCATGTGGTCGAGTGCGACGGGCACGATGAGCTGGATATCGTTGCGGCAATCGAAGAAGCGCTGTCGGACGACCGCCCGTCGCTGATCCGTTGCCGCACGATCATCGGCAAGGGCGCGCCCAACAAGCAGGGCACGTCCAAGGTGCACGGTTCGCCGCTGGGCAAGGACGAAGTGAAGCTGGCGCGCGAGGCGCTGGGCTGGACGCATCCGGCGTTCGAGATCCCCGCCGATATCCGCGACACCTGGCTAGCAGCCGGTAAGCGCGGCAAGCAGCCGCACGCCGATTGGGCCAAGCGGCTGGAGACCCACCCCGACCGGATCGGCTTCGAAAGCCGCGACGATGTTCCCGTCGACCTGTTGCGGCCCTTTGTCGAGCAACTGCTCGCCAATCCGCAGAAGGTCGCGACCCGCAAGGCGTCCGAAATGGCGCTAGAAGCCGTGAACGCGCTGGTGCCCGCGACGATCGGCGGTTCGGCCGATCTGACCGGCTCGAACAACACGCTGACCAAGAACCTGCATGCGCTGACCGCCGCCACCTATGACGGGCGCTATGTCTATTATGGCATTCGCGAGTTCGGCATGGCGGCGGCGATGAATGGCATGGCGCTGCACGGGGGCGTGATCCCCTATGGCGGCACCTTCCTGGTATTCTCCGACTATATGCGCGGCGGCATCCGCTTGTCGGCGTTGCAGCAGGCCCGGGTCGTTTACGTGATGACGCACGATTCGATCGGGCTGGGCGAGGATGGCCCGACGCACCAGCCGATCGAGCATCTGATGAGCCTGCGGATGATCCCCAACCTGCATGTCTATCGCCCGTGCGACACAGTCGAGACGGCGGAGTGCTGGGAATTGGCGCTGTCGAACACCGACGGGCCGTCGCTGATGGCGCTGAGCCGGCAGAACCTGCCGCAGCTGCGCACCGAGGCGGCCGAGAACCGCACCGCACGCGGCGCCTATGCGCTGCGCGAGGCGGAGGCGCCACGCAAGGTGGTGCTGATCGCCACCGGCTCCGAAGTCGAGATCGCCGTCGCGGTGCGCGACGAACTGGAAGCGCAGGGGATCGGCGCCGATGTGGTGTCGATGCCGTGCTGGGAACGCTTCGAGATGCAGGACGCGGACTATCGCCGCGACATCATCCCACGGGACGCGCTCAAGGTGTCGATCGAGGCAGGCTCCACCTTTGGGTGGGAGCGGTACACCGATATCGAGGGACTGCGCTTTGGCGTGGATGTGTTCGGCGCATCGGGTCCCTATCTGGGCCTGTACGAGCAGTACGGCCTCACCGTGGGCGCGATCGTGCCCAGGATTCTCGCCAAGTTGAACGGAGAACAAGCATGACGAAGGTTGCGATCAACGGGTTCGGACGCATCGGCCGGCTGGTGGCGCGCGCCATCCTGGAGCGGCCGGACAGCGGGCTGGAGCTGGTGACGATCAACGACCTGGCCGACGCCAAGTCGAACGCATGGCTGTTCAGCCGCGACAGCGTGCATGGCAAATATCCCGGCACCGTCACCGCCGAGGGCGATGACCTGGTCATCGACGGCAAGCACATCAAGGTGACCAAGGAGCGCGATCCCGCCAACCTGCCGCACGCCGCCAATGGCGTGGAGCTGGTGCTGGAGTGCACGGGCTTCTTCACCACCCGCGACGATGCGCAGAAGCACATCGATGCCGGTGCCAAGAAGGTGCTGATCTCCGCGCCGGGCAAGAATGTCGACCTGACGGTCGTGTACGGCGTCAACCACGACAAGCTCGAAGCCGGACATACGATCGTTTCGAACGCGTCGTGCACGACCAACTGCCTGGCGCCGGTGGCCAAGGTGCTGAATGACGCGATCGGCATCGAGCGCGGGCTGATGACCACCGTCCACGCATATACCAACGACCAGAAGATCCTCGACCAGATCCACCCGGACCTGCGTCGCGCCCGCGCTGCGGCGATGAACATCATCCCGACCACCACCGGTGCCGCGCGCGCCGTGGGTGAGGTGCTTCCGGAACTGAAGGGCAAGCTCGACGGATCGGCGATCCGCGTGCCGGTGCCGGACGGCAGCCTGGTCGACCTGACCTTCACGCCCAAGCGCGACGTGACTCGCGACGAAGTGAACGCCATTCTTAAGGCGGCGTCCGAGGACGGCCCGCTCAAGGGCGTGCTGGTGTACTCGGATGAACCGCTGGTTTCGATCGACATCGTCCACACGCCGGCGTCCTCGACGGTCGACAGCCTCGAGACCGCGGTGATCGACGGCAAGCTGGTGCGCGTGGTCAGCTGGTACGACAATGAATGGGGCTTTTCGAACCGGATGGTCGACACCGCCGGCGCGATGGCGAAGCTGGGCTGAACACTTCCCCTCCCGCTCGCGCGGGAGGGGTCCTTATCGATTGATGTGAGGGGCAGATGGCGCGCAACTTCAAGACGCTGGACGACATGGGCGACATCGCCGGCAAGCGGGTGCTGGTCCGCGAGGATCTGAACGTGCCAATGGCCGATGGTGCCGTGACCGACGACACCCGGCTGCGCGCCGCGGTGCAGACGGTGGCCGAGCTGTCGGACAAGGGCGCGATCGTGCTGGTGCTCGCGCATTTCGGCCGGCCAAAGGTGCCGACGCCGGAACTGTCGCTGGCGCAGCTGACCAAGCCGTTCTCCGAAGTGCTGGGGCGCCCGGTGCGCTACATCGATTGGGAGGGCGATGCGGAGAATGTCGCCACGCTGCAGCCGGGCGATGTCGCGGTGCTGGAGAATACGCGCTTCTTTGGCGGCGAGGAAAAGAACGACCCCGCCACGGTGGACCGCTTTGCGGCGCTCGGTGACCTGTACGTCAATGACGCCTTCTCCGCAGCGCACCGTGCGCATGCCTCGACCGAGGGGCTGGCGCACAAGCTGCCCGCATTCGCCGGGCGGCAGATGGAAGCCGAGCTCGACGCGCTCGACAAGGCGCTGGGCAATCCCGAGCATCCGGTCGCGGCCGTGGTCGGCGGGGCCAAGGTGTCGACCAAGCTGGACGTGCTGCAGCATCTGGTCGCCCAGGTCGATCACCTGATCATCGGCGGCGGCATGGCCAACACCTTCCTCGCGGCGCGCGGCGTAAACGTCGGCAAGTCGCTGTGCGAGCACGACCTGACCGGCACGGCCGAGGCGATCCTGGACGCCGCCGACAAGGCGAACTGCACCGTACACCTGCCCTACGATGTCGTGGTGGCCAAGGAGTTCGCGGCCAACCCGCCGAGCCTGCGCACCGTCAATGTCCATGAAGTAGGCGAGGACGAGATGATCCTCGACATCGGCCCTGCGGCGACCGAGGCGCTGGGGGACGTGCTGAAGAATTGCCGCACGCTGGTGTGGAACGGGCCACTGGGTGCGTTCGAGACGCAGCCATTCGACACCGCCACCGTGGCACTGGCGCGGACCGCGGCGGCGCTTACCAAAGAAGGTTCGCTGGTGTCGGTAGCGGGGGGTGGCGACACGGTCGCGGCGCTCAACCAGGCTGGTGCCGCGGGTGACTTCACCTTCGTGTCGACAGCCGGGGGTGCGTTCCTGGAATGGATGGAGGGCAAGGCGCTCCCCGGAGTCGCGGCGCTGGCGCGCGGCTGAAGGTCGCACCTTCATAGCTGGTGCCCGTGTTGCGGCGCAGCACCGTACCTTTTGAAGACCAATTAGGTGCAAAAAACGGCTGAAATCAGCCGTTCGTGCGTATATGAGGCTCATTCATCCTTTGGCTAGCGTTGTCAGGGTTCTCAGCCCTGTGCCGCGCTGCAATAGCCCGGCAGGCAAGCGAATCACGGGTTCGCAACGATCTGCAAAGGGACGTGCATGAACACTGCCGAGATGACCGCGAAGATCGCCCAGGGCAAAGGCTTCATCGCCGCGCTGGACCAGAGCGGCGGTTCCACCCCCAAGGCGCTTGCCGGTTATGGGGTGCCTGAAGACGCCTGGTCGACGGACGAGGAGATGTTCGGGCTGATCCACGCGATGCGCGCGCGGATCATCCAGTCGCCCGCCTTCACCGGCGACAAGGTTATCGGCGCGATCCTGTTCGAGCGGACGATGGACGGGGATGTCGGCGGGAAGCCTGCGCCGGCTGCGCTGATCGAGCGCGGCGTGGTGCCGTTCATCAAGATAGACAAAGGGTTGGAAGCGGAGGCCGACGGCGTCCAGCTGATGAAGCCGATCGCGGGACTCGACACGCTGCTGGCGCGTGCCAAAGGGCTGGGCGTGTTCGGCACCAAGGAACGCTCGGTGGTGAACCTCGCCAACCGCGACGGCATTGCCGCCGTGGTTCGGCAGCAGTTCGCAGTGGCGGCGCAGGTCGCCGCGGCAGGACTGATGCCGATCATCGAGCCCGAAGTGAACATCAAGAGCCCCGAACGCGCCGAGGCCGACGCAATGCTGCGGGATGAGATCCTGACGGCGCTCGACGCGCTACCCGAAGGCGAGCAGGTGATGCTCAAGCTGTCGATCCCGGCTCATCCCGGATTGTTCGACACGCTGGTTGATCATCGCAAGGTTCTTCGCGTGGTTGCGCTGTCTGGCGGGTATGCGCGGGCCCAGGCCTGTGCCGAGCTGGCAAAGAACCGCGGCATGATCGCGAGCTTCAGCCGCGCGCTGCTGGAGGATCTGCGTCACGGGATGAACGACGCGGCGTTCGACGCGGCGCTGGCCAGTGCGATCGACGAAATCTACACGGCATCGATACAGAAGGCCGGAGCCGCCTGACCGGTCGCTCAGCGCGCGGTCTGGCCGATCATCGCTTTCAGCGTCAACGCGTCCTGGATGGCCGCGCCATCGATATCGTTGTTGAAATAGGCCCAGACCGTTCGCCCGCCGCGTGCCTGCTCCGCCATCCAGTCGGCCCAGCCGAGCAGCTCGTCCTCGGCATAGCGGCCCCAATATTTGCCCTGGCCACCATGGAAGCGAACATAGGCGACTGGGCCAACTGCAAGCTTGGGGCTCTGAAGGTCGGGCATGTCATGCGCGCAGAAGCCGGCGCCGTGGCGTTCCAGCAGCGCGAAGACGGCGTCGGTGTACCAGCTTTTGTCGCGGAACTCGAAGACGTTGGTCACATCCTTGGGCGCCAGTTGAAGGAAGCTGTCGAGCCGCTCAAGGTTGAGGCGGAAGCGCGGCGGCAGCTGGTAGAGGATGGGGCCGAGCGTTGCACCCAGGTGACGGAAGGGCGGCATCATGCGCTGGAGCGGCTCCTCGCAGTCCTTCAGCTTCTTGGCCTGGGTGAGGAAGCGGTTGGCCTTCACCGCATAGCGAAACCCGGGCGGCGCCTGCGCGGCCCAGGCGTCGAAGGTCTCGGCCTTGGGCAGGCGGTAGAAGCTGTTGTTGATCTCGACCGTGTCGAAATGCTCGGCATAGAAGGCGAACCAGTTCTTGACCGCAAGCTTGTCGGGGTAGAAGCGGCCACGCCAATGCGGGTAGATCCAGCCGGAACACCCGATGTGAATTGCCGCGGAGCCTTGCATGAACGATCCTGAAATTGTCGACCTGGACGAAGAGAACGCATTGGTGGGCTTTGCGGACAATTTCGTGCGGGACAGTCGGCGCCCCGCCTGTCAGCTCTACCTGATCTCACCGCTGGACGTGAGCGGCGCGTTTCCCGACCGGTTGGCGCGGGCGCTGGATGCCGGCCCCGTGGCGGCGTTCCAATTTCGGGTGAAGGATGTGGATCAGCATGAGGCTGCGCGGCTTGCCGAGCCCCTTCAGCGAATCTGTACGGACCGCGAGGTGGCGTTCATCGTCAATGACAGCATCAGTCTGGCCAAGCGGCTGGGCGCGGACGGTGTGCATCTGGGGCAGGACGACGGCGACCCCCGGGAAGCGCGCTCGGTGCTCGGGCCATCGGCGCAGGTCGGGGTGACTTGTCACGGCAGCCGTCACCTGGCGATGGAAGCCGGCGAGGCCGGGGCGGATTATGTCGCGTTCGGTGCCTTCTACCCCACCACGACCAAGGAAGCGCGGCACCGGGCCGAAACACCGCTCCTGAGCTGGTGGACGACCGTGTTCGAGATCCCGTGCGTGGCGATCGGCGGGATCACGCCGGGCAATGCCGCGCCGTTGATAGCTGCCGGGGCGGACTTCATCGCGGCATCGAGCGCGATATGGGGCGGGGACGAGGCCGCAGCGGTGCAGGCGTTTGCCGAGGTGCTGAAGGGCTGAAACTGGCTCTAAGTGAAACAAAGCCGGTACCCGCGTCGTTCTTCGGCCTGACTTAGGTTGGTTCGGAGTATCTTGTGCGTAAACTGTTCGGTGTTGCTTCCCTTGCCTTGATCTCCCTCGCGCCCGCGATGGCGCAGCAGCCCAAAGACACCAAAAATGGGGGCAAACCGCCGATCGACTGGACGGTGATGCATGCGCAGGTGATCCTCGATCGGCTCGGCTTCTCACCCGGCATCATCGATGGTCGCGAGGGCCAGTCGCTCACCGCCGCACTGAAGGGGTTCCAGGAGACGCGCGGGCTGACCACGAGCGGCGAGCTCGACCGCGCCACGCTGGGCGCGCTGCACCAGTACCGCCAATGGCGGCCGGCAGTGAAGATGGCGGTGCCCGACGCGGCGCTGCAGGGCTTCTTCGTCAATCCGGTGCCCAAGGACCCCGAGGAACAGGCTAAGCTGCCGTCTATCGGCTATAGCCGTCCGCTCGAGAAGATGGGCGAAATGTTCCACACCACGCCCGAGGTGCTGGTGGAGATGAACCCCGGCGGCGGAAAGATCGAGCGCGGCGCGGTGTTCCTGTTCCCGAACGTCGCAGCCCAGTCGCGCGACTATGAGGGCGAGGACATCAAGCCCGAGTGGCGCCAGACGCTGAGCGACTTGAACGTCGATGCCAAGCAGCCTGCCGCCGACCATCTGGTGGTCGACAAGTCCGAGAAGGTGCTCAAGGTCTTCGACAAGGATGACAAGCTCGTCGCGCAGTTCACCGCGTCGATGGGCAGCGAGCATGATCCGCTGCCGATCGGTACGTGGAAGATCAACGTCGCCGATACTAATCCCAAGTTCCACTTCAACCCCGACTTGTTCTGGGACGCGAAGGCCGGCGACGAGAAGACGCTGTTGCCTCCGGGGCCGAACGGCCCGGTGGGCGTGGTGTGGCTCGACCTGTCCAAGGAGCATTACGGCATCCATGGGACCCCCGAGCCGCAGAATATCGGCCGCACTGAAAGTCATGGCTGTATCCGGTTGGCGAACTGGGACGCGGCGCGGCTGGCGCTGATGATCAAGCCCGGCGCCAAGGCCGTGTTCCAGGAGTGATGGCGTGACGCGCGGCAGGTGGGTCGGCTGGGGACTGGCGGCGCTGCTGCTGGTCCTGGCCGTGGCCTACCTGTCGATGGTGCGGATCACTGTCCTGCCGCGCGACCCGGCGCGGCCGGCGGTGGCGACTTCGCAGACGATCCAGGCCGAACCGGTCGATCGCCAGCCGCTGGTGGTGCCGGTGGAGGGGATCACCCGGCGCCAATTGAGCGATACCTGGGGCCAGAGCAGGGCCGGGGGTGCGCGCGAGCACCACGCGATCGATATCATGGCGCCTCGTGGCACCCCGGTGCTCGCCGCCGCCAGCGGGCGGGTCGAAAAGATCTTCGAGAGCGGCAATGGCGGCCACACCGTCTATGTGCGGCTGCCCGACCAGCGGACGGTCCATTACTATGCGCATCTCGACCGCTATCTGGCGGGCGAAGGGCAGGTGGTGCGACAGGGGCAGCCCATCGCCACCGTCGGCGACACGGGCAGCGCCACGGGCGCACCCCACCTTCATTTCGAGATCAAGACGATGCGGCCGGGCGAGCGGTGGTGGCAGGGAGTTAACGTCAATCCCTATCCGCTGCTGATGCGTGGCGGTGACTGAGCGGCGCTTGCGAGGATGGCCGCGCCCGGCTAAGGGGCCGACTTCGGCTCTTTCTCAGCTTACAGGTCTCGGATCATGAAGATCAGCGGCGTGGACATCCGTCCCGGCAACATCATCGAATATGAAGGCGGCATCTGGCGCGCCGTCAAAATCCAGCACACCCAGCCTGGCAAGGGCGGGGCGTATATGCAGGTCGAACTCAAGAACCTGCGCGACGGGCGCAAGAACAATGTCCGGTTCCGCTCGGCCGAGACGGTGGAGCGCGTGCGCCTGGACACCAAGGATTTCCAGTTCCTGTTCGCGGACGGCGAGACGCTGACCTTCATGGACAAGATCACCTACGACCAGACCACGCTGCCACGCGACCTGCTCGGCGACGCGGCTGCCTTTCTTCAGGACGGCATGGACGTGGTGATGGAGCTGTATGACGAGGATCCCATCAGCGTGCAGCTGCCCGACACGATCGAGGCGACGATCGTCGAGGCCGACGCGGTGGTGAAGGGGCAGACCGCCTCGTCCTCGTACAAGCCGGCGCTGCTCGAGAACGGCGTGCGCGTGATGGTGCCGCCGCACATCGCGTCGGGAACCCGGATCGTCGTCGATGTGTACGAACAGACCTACGTCCGCCGCGCGGATTGATGCCTGAAATCATTCAAGATGCGCGCACCTTCCGGGCCAACCGCCCGTGGGGTGCGCGCGACCTGGTCGAGATCGAGGGCGCAACCGCGCGCCTGCACTGGACCGACCAGCCTTATCAATGGCACATCAACGACGGTGCCGAACTGTTCTGCGTCGTCGATGGTGCGGTGGACATGCACTATCGGCAGGATGACGGCGAACATGTCGTGCGGCTGGATGCCGGTGACATGTTCGTGGCAGGCATCGGTGACGAGCATGTTGCGCATCCCCTGGGCGAAGCCCGCATCCTTGTCTTCGAGCGTAAGGGCTCTGTCTAATGGTCGCCCACTCCGGTATCATCACCGTCATCGAACGTGCCGCCCGCAAGGCGGGGCCGCGGCTGCGCCGTGACTTCAACGAGGTCCAGCACCTCCAGGTCAGCCGCAAGGGGCCGGCCGACTTCGTGTCGATTGCCGATCGACGCGCCGAGGACACGCTGATCGAGGAGCTGCAAAAGGCGCGGCCCGACTGGGGTTTTCTGGTCGAGGAGCGTGGCGAGATCGCGGGCGATCCCGACCTGCCGCGCTGGATCATCGATCCGCTCGACGGCACGTCCAACTTCCTCCACGGCATCCCCCATTTCTGCATGTCGATCGCGGTCGAGGATCCGCGTGGTACGCAGGGCAAGCCCGAGATCACCCATGGCTATATCTATCAGCCGCTGACCGATGAGAGCTTCTGGGCCGAGAAGGGGCGGGGCGCCTGGTTGCAGGACCAGCGGTTGCGCGTCTCTGCGCGGCGCGACCTGCCCGATGCGCTGATCGCGACGGGCATTCCGTTCATGGGCCATGGCAATTTCGCTGAATGGACTCGCATCTTCGGTGCGGTTGCGCCCGAAGTCGCCGGCATCCGCCGGCTGGGCGCCGCGGCGCTCGACCTGGCCTGGGTGGCCGCGGGGCGCTTCGACGGGTTCTGGGAATCGGACCTGAAGCCGTGGGACGTTGCGGCGGGCATGCTGCTGGTCAAGGAAGCAGGCGGCTTCGTCACTGACTATCGCGGGCAGGACATGGCGCGCGAACGCAACCAGTTCCTCGCCGCCAACGACGTGCTGCATTCCAAGCTGCACAAGCTGGTCGCGGGCGCGCTGCGCAACAACTGACCTGATCACCGGCGGTTCTGCCGCCGACTCCTATTTTTCAGATGCAGGCGCTGCCGTTCGCGGTGGCGCCTGTTTGCATGCGCCGGCGATTGTTACATCTTATTATTGCGAGTGATTCTCAGGGGTTCCGCCCCTTGCCGCACTCTCCCCATCGGCCTAAAGCCACCCTCAGATTCCGCAGTCGCGAGAAGGCCCCTTGGTCGATCTAATTCAATATCTGCCGATCCTCCTGTTCCTGGGAGTGGCATTGGTGCTTTCAAGCGCCTTCGTGTTCCTGCCGATGGTGGTGGGGCGGCTGACAGGCGCGCATCAGCCGACTCCGGAAAAGCTCACCGAATATGAGTGCGGCTTTCCGGCGTTCGAGGATTCGCGCAGCCAGTTCGACGTGCGCTTTTACCTCGTTGCTATTCTGTTCATCGTCTTCGATCTCGAAGCTGCCTTCCTATATCCTTGGGCAGTCAGCGTTTTCGATCTCGGCTGGACCGCCTGGATCTCGATGATGATCTTCATTGCCGAGCTTGCGCTCGGTCTGGTTTATGCTTGGAAGAAAGGTGCGTTGGAGTGGGAGTAGAACTCAGCCCTCCGCCGCCGGGAACGCTGCCGAACGTTGCGTTTCTCGACGACATCAATGCCGAGATCGGCGACAAGGGTTTCCTGGTCACCTCGACCGAGGAGCTGTTCCAGTGGGCCCGCACCGGCTCGCTGTGGTGGATGACCTTTGGTCTGGCATGCTGCGCGGTCGAGATGATCCACGTTAACATGCCACGCTATGACATGGAGCGTTTCGGTGCCGCGCCGCGCGCTTCCCCGCGTCAATCGGACGTGATGATCGTCGCAGGGACGCTGTGCAACAAGATGGCGCCGGCGCTTCGCCGCGTATACGATCAGATGTCCGAGCCGAAATACGTGATTTCGATGGGTTCCTGCGCGAATGGCGGCGGCTATTATCATTATAGCTACAGCGTTGTGCGCGGATGCGACCGCATCGTGCCCGTCGACATCTACGTACCTGGCTGCCCCCCGACCGCCGAGGCGTTGCTTTATGGCGTGATGCAGCTGCAGCGAAAGATCCGCCGCATCGGGACGCTGGAACGGTGAAAGCGCCTGCTCCCCGCTACGCTTCGAACGAGGGCGTGATCGATGCCGCGCAGGCGGCTTTCGGTGACCTGATCGTTGAGGCCAAGGACGCGGTTGGCGAAGTTTCGCTGACGGTACGGCGCGAGCGTCTTGTCGACGTCATGGTCGCGCTGCGCGACACGCCCGGCCTCGAATATCAGATGCTGATGGAGATCGCGGGCGCGGATTATCCACAGCGCGCAGAGCGGTTCGACATCGTCTATCATCTGCTGAGCCTGACCCGGAACCACCGCATTCGCGTGCGCGTGATGACCGATGAGGAGCAGCCGGTACCGTCGGTTACCGAGATCTGGCCGGTCGCCGGCTGGCTAGAGCGCGAAGTGTACGACCTATATGGCGTGCTGTTCGACGGGAACATGGACCTTCGCCGGATCCTCACCGACTATGGCTTCCAGGGGCATCCGCTCCGGAAGGACTTCCCGATGACGGGGTATGTCGAAATGCGGTACTCGGAGGAGGCGAAGCGCGTCGTCTATGAGCCGGTCAGCCTGGCTCAGGATTTCCGCAATTTCGACTTCATGAGCCCGTGGGAAGGTGCCGCCTATGTGCTGCCGGGCGACGAAAAGGTGACCGGCGCCGGCCCAGGCGACACGCCGCAGGGCAAGCCTGCGCCGACCCCGTCCGCGCCGCCGCCCCCGCCTGTTCCCGAAGCCAAGGGTGCGCCGACTCCAGTGACTGCCGACGATGTCGTCAAGGCCGGCGATGCCGCGTCGAAGACGGTGGAGCCGCAGGCCAAGCGGATCAAGACCATGGAAGGTCCGCAGGACAGCGGCGTCGGTCAGAACGAGCCGGGCAACTTGCCCGAGCAGAAGCCGAAGGACCCGGACATCATGCCCAGCAAGCATGAGGGGCAGAATCAATGACCGACACCGTTGAAGCGATGATGGCGCGCGACACCGTAAAGGACCCGAATACGGGTGACGTCGCGATCCAGAACTACACGATCAACTTCGGTCCGCAGCATCCCGCAGCGCACGGCGTGCTGCGCCTGGTGCTGGAACTGGACGGCGAGATCGTCGAGCGCGTCGATCCGCATGTGGGGCTGCTTCACCGCGGCACCGAGAAGCTGATCGAATATAAGACGTATACGCAGGCGCTGCCCTATTTCGACCGGTTCGACTACTGCTCCCCGATGGCGATGGAGCACAGCTATGTGCTCGCCGTCGAGAAGCTGCTCGATCTGGAAGTGCCGATCCGCGCCCAGTATCTGCGGACCTTCTTCGCCGAGCTGACGCGCATCAAGAACCACATGCTGAACCTGGGTTCGCACGTCATGGACGTGGGCGCGATGACACCTAATCTGTGGTTGTTCGAGCTTCGCGAAGACTGCATGAACTTCTATGAGCGGGCCTCGGGTGCGCGCATGCACGCCAACTGGTTCCGCGTCGGCGGAGTCCGCCAGGACGTGCCGCTGAAGCTGCTGACCGACATCGCCGACTGGCTCGACACGCGCCTCCCGCGCCTGTTCGAAGACGCGATCAGCCTGGTGGCCGAGAACCGCATCTTCAAGCAGCGCAACGTCGACATCGCGATCGTGAACCGCGAGGACGCGATGCGCTGGGGCTTCTCGGGTCCGATGATCCGCGCCGCGGGCATCCCCTGGGATATCCGCCGGTCGCAGCCTTACGATGCTTATGATCGCGTAGAGTTCGACATTCCGGTCGGTACGCGGGGCGATTGCTACGATCGGTTCATGGTGCGCGTGGAGGAGGTTCGCCAGTCCGCGCGGATCATGAAGCAATGTTTGCAGCAGATGCCCGAAGGCCCGGTGAAGAGCCTCGACAACAAGGTCGTGCCGCCGTCTCGCGGTGCGATGAAGCAGTCGATGGAAGCGCTGATCCACCACTTTAAGCACTTTACCGAGGGCTTCCACGTGCCCGAAGGCGAAGTCTATGTGGCGACCGAAAGCCCCAAGGGCGAGTTCGGCGTGTATCTGGTGAGCGACGGTTCCAACAAGCCGTATCGCTGCAAGGTGCGCCCGACGGCGTTCAGCCATCTTCAGGCAATGGACTTCATGTCCAAGGGCCACATGCTCGCGGACACCACCGCGATCCTGGGCGCGATGGATATCGTTTTTGGTGAATGTGACCGCTAATGGCTGACGCACCCAAACTTCCCGACGAAGCTGAGACCCGCGCACGCTGGGGCAATTTCGCCTGGAGCGAGGCGAACGCCGAAAAGGCGCGCGAGATCATGGGCCGCTATCCGGCGGGCCGGCAGATGTCGTGCACGATCCCGTTCCTCGACCTGGCCCAGCGTCAGGTGGGCGCAGAGACCAACACGCAAGGCTGGTTGCCCGTGCCGGTGATCGAGTTCGTCGCGCGCGAGCTTGATCTGCCGTATATCCGCGTGTTCGAGGTCGCGACCTTCTACACCATGTTCAACCTGGTGCCGGTCGGCCGCTATCATGTGCAGGTATGCGGCACGACGCCGTGCATGCTGCGCGGGTCGGACGATGTGCTGGCGGCGTGCAAGAGCCGCGGGCTGAAGAAGGGCCATACCACCGAGGACGGGCTGTTCACGCTGTCCGAAGTCGAGTGTCTGGGCAATTGCGCTTCCGCGCCGATGGTGCAGATCAACGACGACAATTACGAAGACCTCACCTTCGACCGCACGGTGGCGATCCTCGATCGGCTTGCCGGGGGCGATCAGCCCAAGACGGGCACGCAGGAGCCGGGCCGCCATACAGTGGAACCGGTCGGTGGTCCCACTACGCTGACCGCGATGGTGAACGAGAACCACGACTACCGGGGCGAATGGGCATGAGCGGTTCCAACAAGAGCCTCGTCGTGACGATCCTCGCCATCATCGGCGCCATCGTCGTCGCCGGTTGGGTGCTCAAGATCACCTTCAACCTGCTCGGCCCGCTGCTGGTAATTGCCGTCGCGGTGCTGATCTATCTCATGTTCTTCAAGAAGGGCGCCCGCTGAGATGCTTGGCGACAAGGACCGCATCTTCACCAATCTCTACGGCTACCAGCCGTGGAACCTGTCATCGGCGCGGATGCGCGGCGATTGGGACAACACCGCGCAGCTGATGCAGCTGGGGCAGGACACGATCATCGACCGCATCAAGGCTTCGGGCCTGCGCGGGCGGGGCGGGGCGGGTTTCCCGACCGGCACGAAATGGTCCTTCATGCCCAAGGAGCCGAGCCCGACGCGGCCGAACTTCCTGGTGATTAATGCCGACGAATCCGAGCCGGGTTCGTGCAAGGACCGCGAGATCATCCGTCATGATCCGCACAAGCTGATCGAAGGCGCGCTGATCGCCGGCTTCGCGATGCGCGCGCGTGCGGCCTATATCTACATTCGCGGTGAGTATATCCGTGAGGCCGAGACGCTGTTTGCTGCCGTCGCCGAGGCGTATGACGCCGGTCTGATCGGGCGCAACGCGTCCGGCTCGGGTTATGACTTCGACGTGTTCGTGCACCGGGGCGCCGGCGCGTATATCTGCGGCGAAGAGACCGCAATGCTCGAGAGCCTGGAAGGCAAGAAGGGCCAGCCGCGCCTCAAGCCGCCGTTCCCGGCGGGTGCCGGCCTCTATGGCTGCCCGACGACGGTGAACAACGTCGAATCGATCGCGGTCGCGCCGACAATCCTGCGGCGTGGACCGGAATGGTTCTCCTCCTTCGGGCGTGAGAACAACAAGGGCACGAAGCTCTTCCAGATCTCGGGCCATGTCGAGAAGCCCTGCGTGGTTGAGGAAGCGATGAGCATCCCGTTTCGCGAGCTGATCGAGAAGCATTGCGGCGGCATCCGCGGCGGCTGGGATAATCTGCTCGCGGTGATCCCGGGCGGATCGTCGGTGCCGCTGGTGCCGGCTGCCGAGATCATGGACGTGCCGATGGACTTCGATGGCCTGCGCGCGGTCGGTTCAGGCCTTGGCACCGCGGCGGTGATCGTCATGGACAAGTCGACCGACATCGTCCGCGCGATTGCCCGGCTGTCTTATTTCTACAAGCATGAGAGCTGCGGCCAGTGCACCCCGTGCCGTGAGGGCACCGGTTGGATGTGGCGCGTGATGGAGCGGCTGCGCACCGGCGACGCCGACATCAGCGAAATCGACACGCTCCAGCAGCTCACCAAACAAGTCGAAGGTCACACGATCTGCGCTCTGGGTGACGCCGCCGCCTGGCCGATCCAGGGCCTGATCCGCCATTTCCGCCCCGAGATCGAGCGCCGCATTCACGAGAAGCAGGGTAGCGGCTTGGGCGCGATGCAGGAGGCTGCTGAATGAAGAGGCTCGTGCTTCTCGGCATGATCCTGGCGGCACCAGCTTCGGCGCAGGTCGGGGGCGGTCAGTCTGGCGTGTCGACGTCGACGCCGGCTACGAACATGCGTCCATTTCAGGAACTACGAAACTTTGGCGCTTGCTTTGCGCGCAACCAACCCAAGGACGCGCTGCGCATCATCGCCACTCAGCCGGGGTCGGCAGAGGAAAAGAGCGTCTTGGGCAAGTTGATTGCTGGCGAGCATACGACCTGCCTTTTCGGCGGCACGAAGATGGCGATGCCGGGTGTGTTTGCACGCGGAGCGATTGCGGAGGGGCTGCTCGGATCCGGCGGCGTGCCCCATACGTACCGGCTGGCAGCGCCCGCTGTCGGTGAAGCAAAGGACCTTCATGGCGTGGCGCGCTGCTACACCAATGGGCATCGTAGTGAGGTCCGCGATCTACTTTCGACGCGGGCGGGCAGTCCGGAGGAAGTAAAAGCCGTAGCAGGGCTGTGGAATGATTTCAGGGCGTGCATGCCCGGTTTCAAAGTGCGCTTGAACGCACCCTGGATACGTTTCCTGCTGGCCGAGGCGATGTTGCGCCTCCCGCCGGAAACGCCCCAGGCAGGAGGTTAATTGTGCCTAAGGTAAAGGTAGACGGAATCGAAGTGGAGGTGCCGCAGGGCGCCACGGTGCTTCAGGCCTGCGAAGCCGCGGGCAAGGAAATTCCGCGTTTCTGCTATCATGAGCGCCTTTCGATCGCCGGCAATTGCCGCATGTGCCTGGTCGAAGTGAAGCCCGGGCCGCCCAAGCCCCAGGCTTCGTGCGCGTTGCCCGCCGCCGAAGGGCAAGAGGTTCGCACCGACAGCGCGATGGTGAAGGCCGCGCGCGAAGGCGTGATGGAGTTCCTGCTGATCAACCACCCGCTCGATTGTCCGATCTGCGATCAGGGTGGCGAGTGCGACCTTCAGGACCAGAGCCTGGCCTATGGCCGGAGCCACTCCCGCTACACCGAGAACAAGCGTGCGGTGACCGAGAAGTATATGGGTCCGATCATCAAGACGGTCATGACCCGCTGCATTCAGTGCACGCGCTGCGTCCGCTTCGGCGAGGAAGTGGCCGGCGTGGAGGATATCGGCGCGATCTATCGCGGCGAGGACATGCAGATCACCACCTATCTGGAAAAGGCGTTCAAGAGCGAGCTTTCGGGCAACGCAGTCGACCTCTGCCCGGTGGGTGCGCTGACGCACAAGCCGGTCGCCTTCGAATATCGTCCCTGGGAGTTGCGCAAGAACCTGTCGATCGACGTCATGGACGCGGTCGGCACCAACATCCGTGCCGACAGCCGTGGGCGTCAGGTGATGCGGGTGCTGCCGCGCATCAACGAGGACGTCAACGAGGAGTGGGCGCACGACAAGACCCGCTACCATGTCGATGGCCTGGTACGCCGCCGGCTCGATCGCCCGTTCGTCCGCAAGGATGGCAAGCTGGTCCCCGTCAGCTGGGATGAAGCGTTCGACGCCATCGCGGCCGTCGCCAAGGGCGCGGGTTCGAGCGTCGCGGCCATTGCCGGCGACCTGCTCGACTGCGAGACGATGTTCGCCGCCAAGTCGCTGGTGAAGGCGATGGGCTCCGACCTGATCGAGAGCCGCCAGACCGGCATGTCCTATGACGTGTCCAGCCTCGGCGCCGTGGCGTTCAACCCGACCATCGCCGGCGTCGAGGATGCCGACGCGATCCTGCTGATCGGCACCAATCTCCGCTGGGAAGCACCGCTGATCAACACGCGCGTGCGCAAGGCGATCAAGAAGGGCGCCAAGGTCTTCGCGATCGGGCCCGAGATGGACCTGACCTACAAGGTCGAGTGGCTGGGCAACGATCTGGGCGTGCTCGGCACGCTGCCGGAATCGCTGGCGCAGGCGTTCGACGGCGCGAAGCGTCCGCTGGCGATCGTCGGCCCGGGCGCGCTGGCGAAGGGCCATGGCGCCGCGCTGGCGTTTGCCAAGTCGGCCAATCTCGTGCGCACGCTCGAGGACGGCACCGCCTGGAACGGCTTCGGCGTGATCCACACCGCGGCAGCCCGCATGGGCGCCCTGATGCTGGGCTTCGCGCAGAAGGGCGGCATCGGCGACATCTTCCGCGCCGCGCCCAAGCTGACCTTCTTCCTGGGCGCCGACGAAGCCGATTTCGCGATGTTCGCGAACAGCTTCAAGGTGTTCATCGGCCATCATGGCGACAAGGGCGCGCACCACGCCGACGTGATCCTGCCATCGGCCACCTATGCCGAGAAGCCGGGCACCTATGTGAACCTGGAAGGCCGCGTGCAGCGTGCCGACCGCGCGGTGTTCCCACTGGGCGACGCGCGTGAGGACTGGACGATCCTGCGCGCCCTGTCCGAGAAGCTCGGCCATACGCTCACCTTCGACAGCTTCGAGGAGCTGCGCGCGGCTATGGCTGCCGAGGTGCCCGCGCTCGGCACGGAAGGGCTGGCCGGCTATTCTTGGGACGCGCCGGCGCTCGCCCCCGACGCCGAGGGTCCGATCGCCTATCCGATCCAGGACTTCTATCTCACCAACGCCATCTGCCGTGCGTCGCCGACGATGCAGCGCTGCTCGGCTGAACTGCTCCACGGCGAAGACTATGCGGAGGCTGCGGAATGACCTCCTGGTTCACCGGGTTCCTGCCTTATGGGTGGGCGTGGTTCATCGCCACGATCATTGACATCCTGGTCATCGCGCTGCCGCTGATGCTGGCGGTGGCGATGATCATCTATGCTGATCGCAAGATCTGGGCGGCGATGGCGCTGCGCCGCGGTCCCAACGTTGTCGGTCCGTTTGGACTGATGCAGAGCTTCGCCGACGGTCTGAAGGTGTTTCTCCAGGAAACGATCATCCCGTCGAGCGCGAACAAGGGCCTGTTCCTGCTCGCGCCGATCATCACCTTCACGGTCGCGCTGATCGTGTGGGCTGTGGTGCCCTTCCAGGCGGGCGTGGCGCTCTCGAACATCAATGTCGGGCTGCTCTACGTCCTCGCCGCCTCGTCGCTCGGCGTCTATGGCGTAATCCTGGCGGGCTGGTCGTCCAACTCCAAATACCCCTTCTACTCCGCGATCCGTGCCGCTGCGCAGATGGTGTCGTATGAAGTGTCGATCGGCTTCGTGCTGATCTCGGTCGTGCTGTGGTCGGGCACCTTCAACCTGGGCGGCATCGTCGAGGGGCAGAAGGCGTATTACGGCTTCTTAAACGGCCATGGATTCAACCCGTTGCTGTTTCCGATGTGGGTGGTGTTCCTGATCTCGTCGATGGCCGAGACCCAGCGCGCGCCGTTCGATCTGGCCGAGGCGGAATCGGAGCTCGTCGCGGGGTACCAGACCGAATATTCGTCGATGGCCTTCGCGCTGTTCTGGCTGGGCGAATATGCCAACGTCATCCTGATGTGCACGCTCAACGCGACGCTGTTCTGGGGCGGCTATCTGCCCCCGATCGACTGGGCGCCGCTGTACATGGTGCCGGGCATTATCTGGCTGTTCGCCAAGATCCTGTTCTTCTTCTTTGTGTTCAGCTGGGTCCGCGCAACGGTGCCGCGCTATCGCTATGACCAGCTGATGCGGCTGGGCTGGAAGATCTTCCTGCCGCTGTCGCTGTTCTTCGTCTTCCTCGTTTCCGGGTTCCTGATGTGGACCCGCGTCGGAGTTCCCGCATGAGCGTCGCTCAGATCATCCGCTCCTACACGCTCTGGGAGTTCCTCAAGGCGCACTGGCTGACCTTGCGATACTTCTTCAAGCCCAAGGCGACGATCAACTATCCGTACGAGAAGAACCCGGTCAGTCCGCGGTTCCGCGGTGAGCATGCCCTGCGCCGCTACGCCAATGGCGAAGAGCGCTGCATCGCGTGCAAGCTGTGCGAAGCGGTGTGCCCGGCGCTGGCGATCACGATCGAGGCCGAACCGCGCGAGGACGGCAGCCGCCGTACCACGCGCTACGACATCGACATGACCAAGTGCATCTATTGCGGCCTGTGCCAGGAAGCATGCCCGGTCGATGCCATCGTCGAAGGTCCGAACTTCGAATTCTCGACCGAGACGCGTGAAGAGCTGATTTACCAGAAGGACAAGCTGCTCGCGAACGGCGACCGCTGGGAGCGCTCGATCGCCGCGAACCTTGCCGCCGATGCACCGTACCGTTAAGCGCGCGCCAACAGTGGGACGCATGATGATTCACCATCCTCTGGCAAAGGCGGCGGTCGCGTGATCCAAGCCCTGGCCTTTTATCTCTTCGCGATCGTGGTGTGCCTTTCGGGCGCGCTCACGATCCTGTCGCGCAACCCGGTGCACAGCGTGCTGTGGCTGATCCTGGCGTTCTTCAACGCCGCCGGGTTGATGGTGCTCGCGGGCGCGGAGTTCATCGCGATGCTGCTCGTCATCGTCTATGTCGGCGCGGTCGCGGTGCTGTTCCTGTTCGTGGTCATGATGCTCGACATCGACTTCGCCGAGCTGCGTTCGGGCGTGATGAAATATGCTGCGGTAGGGCTGGCGCTTGCCATCGCGCTGGTCGCCGAAATCATCATCGCCATCGGCGCATGGAGCGCCGGCGGGCTCGAGATGAGCCGCCGCGCAGCCCCGATCGCGTCGGACGTCCCAAACATCGAGGCGATCGGGCGACTGCTCTATACCCGCTATTTGTTCATCTTCGAAGGCGCCGGCCTGGTGCTGCTGGTCGCGATGATTGGTGCCATCGTGCTGACCTACCGCCAGCGCAGCGATGTTCGCCCGCAGAATGTCAGCCACCAGATCAACCGCCGCTCGAAGGACGCGACCCGCAACATGAACCCGGGCGTGGGTGAGGGGATGCAGCTGTGATCGGTGTCACGCATTATCTCGTCGTCTCGGCGATCCTGTTCACCTTGGGGGTGCTCGGCATCTTCATGAACCGGAAGAACCTGATCGTCATCCTGATGGCGATCGAGCTTATCCTGTTGGCCGTGAACCTCAACCTTGTCGCCTTCTCGGCGGCGCTGGGGGATCTGGTCGGCCAGGTGTTCGCCATGTTCGTGCTGACTGTCGCTGCCGGTGAGGCGGCGATCGGTCTGGCAATCCTCGTCATCTATTTCCGCGGTCGTGGCACGATCTCGGTCGACGACGTCAATCGGATGAAGGGCTGATGTCGCCGATCCTCGCAATCGTATTCCTGCCGCTGATCGCTGCGATCGTCGGCGGCTTTTCGAACAAGTCGTTCGGCACGGCCTTTCCGAAGATCGTGACCACCGGCGCGTTGCTCATAGCCTGCGCGCTGTCCTGGCCGATCTTCATCGGGTTCCTCAACGGCACCTCCGAAGCCACGGTCGTGCCGGTCCTGCACTGGTTGACGTCGGGCACGATGAGCTTCGCCTGGGAGCTGCGTGTTGACGCGCTCACTGCGGTGATGCTCGTGGTGGTGACCAGCGTCTCGGCGCTCGTCCACATCTATAGCTGGGGCTATATGAGCGAGGACCCGGATCAGCCGCGGTTCTTTGCTTATCTCTCGCTGTTCACCTTCGCGATGCTGATGCTCGTGACCGCGAATAACCTGGTGCAGATGTTCTTCGGCTGGGAAGGCGTGGGTCTCGCCTCCTACCTCCTGATCGGCTTCTGGTTTCGCAAGCCCAGCGCTCAGGCTGCCGCGATCAAGGCGTTCGTCGTCAATCGCGTCGGCGATCTTGGCTTCATGCTCGGCATCTTCGGCACCTTCCTGGTGTTCGGCACGGTCTCGATCCCCGAGATCCTGGCCGCAGCACCGAACATGGCCGGTTCTACCATCGGCTTCCTTGGCGCGCGCTTCGATACGATGACCGTGCTGTGCCTGCTGCTGTTCGTCGGCGCGATGGGCAAGTCGGCGCAGCTGGGCCTGCACACCTGGTTGCCCGACGCGATGGAAGGCCCGACCCCGGTGTCGGCGCTGATCCACGCCGCGACCATGGTCACCGCGGGCGTGTTCATGGTCTGCCGCATGTCGCCGATGTTCGAGATGAGCCCGGTGGCGATGGGCGTGGTGACGTTCGTCGGCGCCGCGACGTGTTTCTTCGCGGCGACCGTCGGCACGACGCAGACCGACATCAAGCGCGTCATCGCCTATTCGACTTGTTCGCAGCTCGGCTATATGTTCTTCGCCGCCGGCGTCGGCGCTTATGGCGCGGCGATGTTCCACCTGTTCACCCACGCTTTCTTCAAGGCGCTGCTGTTCCTGGGTGCCGGCTCGGTGATCCATGCGATGCACCACGAGCAGGACATGCGCTTCTATGGTGGCCTGCGTAAGCACATCCCGGTGACCTTCTGGACGATGATGGCGGGTACGCTCGCGATCACCGGGGTCGGAATCCCCGGCATCTTCGGCTTCGACGCGATCGGCTTTGCCGGCTTCCACTCGAAGGATGCGATCATCGAAGCCAGCTGGGCGGCCGGCGTGCCGAGCGCCTTCTGGGTCGGCGTGTTCGTGGCGCTGCTGACGAGCTTCTATTCGTGGCGCGTCGTCTTCCTGACCTTCTATGGCAAGCCGCGCTGGGCGGGCTCGGAGCACATCCAGCACGCCGTCCACGACGCGCATGGCCACGGCCATGACAGCCCTGACACGCACGGCCATGGCAGCGAGCATGCCAATGCCCCGGCGCAGGAAGACTCCGGTCATCACGCGCCGAGCGCCACCCATGCGCTGCACGATCACGCGCCAGAAGGGACTGCGGGCTACCACCCGCACGAAAGCCCAATCGTGATGCTGATCCCGCTGCTGGTGCTGACGATCGGCGCGATCGCCGCGGGCTTCGTCTTCCACGGCTTCTTCATCGAGCCCGAGGCTGGCGAGCGTTTCTGGAAGGGTTCGCTCTTCTTCAACGAACATCTGATGCACGCGATGCACGAAGTGCCCATGGGCGTGAAGCTGTCGGCGACCATCGCCATGCTGCTCGGCCTCGGCATCTCCTGGTACACCTATGTGGTGAAGCCGGGCCTTGCGACCGCGACCGCGGAGCATATCCGCCCGCTCTACACCTTCCTGCTCAACAAGTGGTATTTCGACGAACTCTACAACTTCCTGTTCGTCCGGCCGGCGTTCGCGATCGGCCGTCTGCTCTGGAAGGCGGGTGACGAAAACACCATCGACCGCTTCGGCCCCAACGGGCTCGCCAATGTCGTCCGCGTGGGCAGCATCGGTGCGGTGAAGCTGCAATCGGGATATCTCTATACTTATGCCTTCATCATGCTGATCGGCCTCACCGCGGCGCTGACATGGGTGATCGCAGGATGAGCGGGTTCCCGATCCTCTCCGTCATGCTCGCGGTCCCTGCGGTCGCGGCGATCGCCTGCCTCTTTGCTGGCGACAAGGGTGCCCGCTGGATTGCGCTGGCCGCAACCTTCGTCGACCTGGCGCTCGGCATTCTGCTCTGGTCGGATTTCCAGATGGGCGCCGGTGCGCCGCAGTGGCAGTTCGTCGAGCACGTGCCGCTGTTCGACATGGGCACTGCCCAGTTCGCCTGGGCGCTGGGCATCGACGGCTATGCGCTGATGCTGATCGTCCTTTCGGTCTTCCTGATGCCGATCTGCATCGGGGCGAGCTGGGAAGCGATCCAGAAGCGCGTGCCCGAGTACATGTCGGCGTTCCTGCTGACCGAAGTGCTGATGATCGGCACCTTCGCGGCGCAGGATCTGTTCCTGTTCTACATCTTCTTCGAAGGTGGCCTGATCCCGATGTTCCTGATCATCGGCATCTGGGGCGGACAGAACCGCATCTACGCGTCGTACAAGTTCTTCCTGTACACGTTGCTAGGCTCGTTGCTGATGCTCGTCGCGATGATCGCGATGGTGCTGATGACCGGCACTACGTCGATCCCGGCGCTGATGGCGTATGACTTCCCGCCTCAGATGCAAACCTGGCTATGGCTAGCCTTCTTCGCCTCGTTCGCGGTGAAGATGCCGATGTGGCCGGTCCACACCTGGCTTCCCGACGCGCACGTGCAGGCGCCGACCGCGGGCTCCGTGATCCTGGCCGGCGTGCTGCTGAAGCTTGGCGGCTATGGCTTCCTGCGCTTTTCGCTGCCGATGTTCCCGGAAGCCTCGGCGCAGCTGATGTGGCTGGTGTTCGCGCTGTCCTGCGTCGCGGTGGTCTACACCTCGCTCGTCGCGCTCGTGCAGAGCGACATGAAGAAGCTGATCGCTTACTCGTCGGTGGCGCACATGGCGATCGTGACCATGGGCCTGTTCGCCTTCAACCCGCAGGGCATCGAAGGCGCGATGATGGTCATGCTGGGCCACGGCCTGGTGTCGGGTGCGCTGTTCCTGTGCGTCGGTGTCATCTACGACCGGCTGCACACGCGTGAGATCAGCCGCTATGGTGGCCTGGCGATCAACATGCCGCGCTATGCCGTGCTGTTCCTGCTGTTCACCATGGCCTCGGTCGGCCTGCCGGGTACCAGCAACTTCGTCGGCGAGTTCCTCGGCTTGGCCGGCGTCTATCGCGTATCGACCATCACGGCGCTGATCGGCACCACGGGCATCATCCTGGGTGCCGCGTACATGCTGTACTTGTTCCGCCGCGTGGTGTGGGGCGACCTGACCAGGGACGATGTGAAGGCGATGCCGGACCTCTCGTTGCGCGAGATCGCGCTGCTGGTGCCGATCGCTGCGGCGGTGCTGTGGATGGGCGTCTATCCCGAAAGCTTCCTGGCGCCGATGCGTGCCGACACCGCCCGCCTCGTTGCGCGCCTTGAGCGTGCCGCGCCTGCTGGCGATTCCAAACCGACCCCGGGCCACCCGGCGGCTGCGCCCGCACACGGCGAAGCCCATGGTGCTGCTCCCGCGCATGGGGGTGCGCACTGATGGATTACTCGTTGCAACTGCTGATGACCCTGCCCGAGCTGGTGCTGGCGGTCGGCTCGATCGTGTTGATGCTCGTCGCCGCATGGGGCGGGCACCAGTCGACCAAGCTGGTCAGCTGGGCGGCCATCGCCGTGCTGATCGGCGCAGGCATCGCGCTGGCCGGTCCGGCGTCATCGGGCGGCGATGCGTTCGATGGGCTGTACCGCGCCGACATGTTCGCGGCGTTCAGCAAGGTGCTGATCTATGTCGCCGCCGCCGTTTCGATCCTGATCGCACCGCGCTTCTTCCAGCGCACCTCGGGTGACGATCTGCGTCCGGAATATCCCGTACTGATCCTGCTTTCGACTGCGGGAATGGGCATGATGGTGTCGGCGGGCGACATGCTGACGCTCTATGTCGGCCTCGAACTGCTCAGCCTGTCGAGCTATGTGCTCGCCAGCTTCATGCGCCGCGATGCGCGTTCGGCCGAAGCGGGTCTGAAGTATTTTGTCCTCGGCGCGCTCGCCTCGGGCATCCTGCTCTACGGCATCAGCCTGGTGTACGGCTTTTCGGGCACCACGTTGTTCGACGGCATCGCCTCTGCCTATACCGGTGGCGAGCGCTCGATGGGCCTGCTGTTCGGCCTGGTTTTCGTGTTCGCGGGCCTCGCGTTCAAGATGAGCGCCGTGCCGTTCCACATGTGGACCCCCGACGTGTACGAAGGTGCACCCACGCCGGTGACGGCGTTCTTCGCCTCGGCACCCAAAGTCGCGGCGGTCGCACTCGCGGTTCGCGTCGCGATTGAAGCGATGGGCCCGGCGCTGCACGACTGGCGCCAGATCGTGATCTTCGCGTCGCTCGCTTCGATCATCCTCGGCGCGGTCGCGGCGATCGGCCAGACCAATGTCAAGCGCCTGCTGGCCTACTCCTCGATCAACAATGTCGGCTTCGCGCTGATCGGCCTCGCCGCCGGCACGGCGGAAGGCGTGGCGGGGGTGCTGACCTACCTGGCGATCTATGTCGTCATGACGATCGGCAGCTTCCTGGTCGTCCTCCAGATGCGCGGCCCTGACGGCGAGCCGATCGAGGACATTGCCAGCCTTGCCGGCATGTCGCGCACGCGTCCCGGTCTGGCGGCGGCGCTCGCGATCTTCATGTTCAGCCTGGCCGGCATCCCGCCGCTGCTCGGCTTCTTCGCCAAGCTCGCGGTGTTCATGGCAGCGGTGCAGGCGGGTCTCATCGTGTTCGCGGTGGTCGGCGCCGCGGCCTCGGCGATCGGCGCCTATTATTACCTGCGCATCGTCAAGACGATGTACTTCGATGAGCCCGCGCCTGCCTTCCACGGCAAGCCCGGCATGGTCGAAGGCGGGCTGATCGCGCTGACCGCGGCGGTGATCTCGCCGCTCGGCTGGCCGCTGCTGCTGCCGCTCGGCGCGTGGACGATGCTCGCGGCAAAGGCGCTGTTC
The DNA here is from genome assembly GCF_014199255.1 of Sphingomonas xinjiangensis. Taxonomy (GTDB): domain Bacteria; phylum Pseudomonadota; class Alphaproteobacteria; order Sphingomonadales; family Sphingomonadaceae; genus Sphingomonas; species Sphingomonas xinjiangensis. The sequence continues at coordinate 262,956 of NZ_JACIJF010000001.1, forward strand.
TGACCGCAGCCGTCCGGACGGTCGCGCAGACGGGTTCCACCAACGCAGACCTCGCCGAGCTCGCCCGAAGTGGCGCCGGCGAGGGCCTGTGGCTCCGCGCCGAGCGCCAGACCGCTGGCAGGGGCCGCCAGGCGCGGGAATGGGTCTCGCCCGCCGGCAATCTCTACGCCAGCACGCTGGTGCGGCTGCGTCCCAGCGACCCGCCGCCCGCAACCCTCGCCTTGGTCGCGGCGGTGGCGCTGGAGGAAGTCGTCGCGGTCTTCGGCGTCCGCGCGACGCTCAAATGGCCCAACGACTTGCTCGTCGAAGGCGCCAAGCTTTCCGGCATCCTGCTGGAACGAGTCGATGATGCCGTCATCATTGGCTTCGGCGTGAACCTTGCCGAAGCCCCGCATGACCTCGACCGCGCCGCCACCAGCATGGCGGCCCACGGCGGGGCCCCCGATCCCCAGCTGTTCGCCGACACCCTTGCGGAGAGTTTCGAGCGCTGGGTCGCCCGCTGGCGCGGCGAGGAGCTGGCTACCGTCCGCGACCGCTGGACCGCCCGCGCGCACCCGGTGGGCACCGCACTCACCGCGCGCCTCGCCGATGGATCGTCCCTGGACGGCCTGTTCGGCGGCCTCGACGCAAGCGGCGCGCTCATGCTGCGCTTGGCGGACGGCTCGGTGCGTGTCATTCACGCAGCCGACGTCTTCCTGCTCTGAAGGGCTCTTCGCATGCTGCTCGCCATTGATGCCGGCAACACCAATGTCGTGTTCGCACTGGTGCAGGACCGCGAAATCCGCGCCCGCTGGCGCATCGCCACCGATCCGCGCCGCACCGCCGACGAATATGCCGTATGGCTCAGCCAGCTGCTCCAGCTCGAAGGCTATGATCGCAGCGACGTGACCGGCGTCATCATCGCCACCGTGGTTCCCCGCGCGCTCCACAATCTCCAGGTGCTGGCCAGCAAATACTTCAAGACCGATGCGGTGATCGCGGGGCAGGGGAGCGCCCAGTGGGGCTTCGCGCTCGACGTGGACGAACCCGGCAATTTGGGCGCCGACCGGGCGCTCAACGTGATCGCGGGCCACGCCCTTCACGAAGGCGACCTGCTCCTGATCGATTTCGGCACCGCCACCACCTTCGACGTGGTCGACTATCAGGGCGCGTATAAGGGCGGTATCATCGCCCCGGGCATCAACCTGTCGCTCGACGCGCTGGTCACCGCCGCCGCCAAGCTGCCGCGCATCGCCATTTCCGCGCCGCAGGGCACCAGCGTCGTCGGCCGCAACACCGTCGACCAGATGCATATCGGCATTTATTGGGGCTATGTCGCGATGATCGAGGGGTTGGTAGCCCGGCTCAAGGCCGAAGTCGGACGCCCGTCCAAGGTGATCGCAACCGGGGGCCTTGCCGTGCTGTTCGAACGTCACACCGACGTGTTCGACGCGATCGAACCCGATCTAACCATTCAGGGTCTCGCCATGCTATGGCAACGCAGCACACAGTCCGGCACGCACCCCGGCACATAGGGCGGTTGAAGATTGCACCCGTCATCCCCACCAGAGTGAGGATGGATTTTCCAAGCCGGACAACGGGTTCCGGCAGTGCTCCGCCAAGCAGCGGCAGCGAACAACGTTAGGAACAGAGTGACTCCCGGAAAAAACGAACTCCTCTTCGTCGCGCTCGGTGGATCGGGCGAAATCGGCATGAACGTCAATCTGTATGGCACCCAAGGCAAGTGGCTGATGGTGGACTGCGGGGTCACCTTCGGGGACGCCAGCTATCCCGGCATCGACATCATCCTGCCCGACCTTCAGTTCATCGAGGAACGGCTCGACGATCTGGTCGGCATCGTGCTCACCCATGGGCATGAGGATCATATCGGCGCACTGCCCTATCTCGCCGCCGATCTTGACGTGCCGATCTATGCCACGCCGTTCACCGCGGGCCTGGTCCGCGGCAAGCTGGAAGAAGAAGGGATCGAAGATCGCGTCGAGCTCAAGGTGATGAACGAGGATGGCCCGTTCCGGGTCGGTCCGTTCAACGTCACCTTCACGCCGCTCGCCCATTCGATTCCCGAAGGCAACGCGCTGTTGATCGAGACCGAGGCGGGCCGCGTGTTCCACACTGGCGACTGGAAGCTCGATGAAGCGGCGGCGCTGGGCGGCGCCTCCACTGCCGCCGAGCTGACGGCGATCGGCGACAAGGGCATTCTCGCGCTGGTCTGCGATTCGACCAACGTGTTCCAGCAGGAAGCATCCGGCACCGAAGCCGAGGTGCGCAAGGGGCTCGATGAAGTGATCGGCGCCGCCAGGGGGCGCGTGCTGGTCACCACCTTCGCCTCGAATGCCGCGCGCTTGCAGACGCTGGGCGAAGTCGCCCGCGACACCGGGCGGCAGCTGTGTGTGGCGGGCCGCTCGCTCGATCGCATCCTGCGCGTCGCCAAGGCGACCGGCTATCTGCGCGACTTCCCCGAGGTGGTCGACTTCGACACCGCGATGACGTTGCCGCCCAACCAGGTGCTGATGGTCGGCACCGGCGGACAGGGCGAGCCGCGCGCGGCGCTCGCCCGCATCGCCGATGGTAATCACCAGCTCAAGCTGAGCCAAGGCGACATGGTGATCTTCTCCTCGCGGCAGATCCCCGGCAACGAAGTCGCGATCGGCAGGATCATGAACACGCTGGCGTCCAAGGGCGTGCAGTTGGTGACCGATCGCCAGGCGTTCGTGCACGTGTCGGGCCATCCCGGCCGTCCTGAACTCGCCGAGATGTACCGCTGGATGCGGCCGCAGATCGTGATGCCGGTGCATGGCGAGGCCCGGCACCTGATCGAGCATTCCCGCTATGCCCTGAGCCAGGGCGTGCCGAGCGTGGCGTCTCAGTCCAACGGCGAAGTATGGCGGCTCGCGCCGGACGGCCCGCAACGGATCGGCTCCGCGCCCACCGGACGGCTAGTGATCGACGGCGACGTGATCCTGCCCGCCGACGGCACGACCATGAACGAACGCCGCCGGCTGGCGCTTTATGGCCAGCTGTCGGTCGCGGTCGCGGTGCGCAAGGGGCAGCTGATGGGCGAGCCGCAGGTGCGGGTACAGGGCGTCCCGGTCGAGGAGGACCGCGAGGAATTCCTTGAAGAAGCCTCCGCTGCCGCCGCCGAAGCCGTGCGCAAGGCGGGCCGCGACCGTGAAAAGCTGCGCGAAAGCGTGCGGCTGGCGGTGCGCCGTGCGGCAACCCGCTTCACCGGCAAGAAGCCCGTCGTGGACGTGTTGATCCTGGAGGTCTGACGATGCGGTGGCAGTCGGCGCTGGCCATCTATTTCCTGTTCTGGGCCTTTTGCGTGTTCCTGGTGCTCCCGTTCGGAGTGCGGACCGCGCACGAGGCCGGCGGGGAACTGGTACCAGGTCAGGCCGACAGCGCCCCGCACGAATTCCGCCCCGGCAGGATCGCGCTTCGAACCACGATCGTCGCGACCGTCCTGTTCGGGCTCTACTATCTCAACTACGTCAACGGGTGGGTGAGCGTGGAGATGCTCGACTGGCTCCACCCCGCCACCTAGGCAAAGCGCAGCTGACAGGGCGGACTAGGCAGAGCGTATCCGAAGAGCGGCGAGGCGCCCAAACATCCTCCCCTGCAAGGGGTGAGGTGGCGCGCATAGGGGGGCGGAGGAGTATCGCCGCTCCTGGTAAAAGTCAGAGGCCAGACGAAAGCCCGAGCACCTCCAGGCCAGCAAACAAGACCCTTGCAGCGAACGCTAAGCGTCCCGCCGGAAGCCAGCGCATCAAGTCCGCAGGCGCTCGATCGCCTGCGCCAGCGCGACATAGAGCTTGCCCATGTCCGAGGACAGCAACGTCACCCCCAGCGGGGACCCGTCGCGCAACACCAGGATGTGGCGCAGCATCGCTTCGAAATCGTGGATGTAGCGATTGACGTTGTCGCGGAACGCCTCATCCTCATCATAGAGGCGGGCGATTTCGCGCGTCTCGGACGGGTCGAGCAGGCGCGAGGCGCGGCGGGTGAAGACGCCGCGATCGCCCTTCATATACGCCGCCCACGCGCTGTCTGCGACATCGGCGGAGAATGCCTTGGCGATGTCGATCGACGCCGAGTTGAGCGACTCGATCAGCAGTGACACGCGCCGCGTGAAATTCTCGCTGTCCGACGCTTCGCGATCCGTCCGCGCCGCCTCGATGCGCCGCTCCACTTCCGCGGTCGCCACGTCCAGGGCGTGCATCTGCTCGCCGAGCCGGTCCGACGCCGCTCCCGCTGCTGAAACCGCCGCGTCGCTGGCCTCGGCAAGCTCAGCCAGTTGGCGATGCACCTGGGTATCGACGGCGCGCTTCAACGCCTCGCCGCTCGCTTCTTCCAGCGCCCGTGCGGCTTCGGGTACGATGGTCGAGAATGCCTCGCGTGCGCGATCGACCGCGGCATTGGCGGTCTCGCGAACGCGAAGCAGCGCGTCGACCAGTTCGGGGGCAGTCGTTTCGGCAAAGCGGCGCGTGGCGGCGGCGGTTTCCGTCACCACCGTTCCCATGGCGGCAGCCTTGTCGCTGCCGGCTTCCAGCGTTTCGAGCAGCAAGGATTGAGTCTGACCGACCACTTCGCGTTGCTTCGCGACCAGCGCACCGATCCGCCCGACGTCGCGGAGCGTCGCCTCGGCCGTGTCGACCATCGCCAGCAATTCGGGTTGGGTGGCACCGATGGCTTGCCGCGTGGCGTTGATGCGGTCGTCCAGACGCGCGAGCGCTTGGGGCAGGGTCTCGTCGATTTCGCGCGCCGACGCGTCGAGCGCCGTAAGCAGTTCATCGGAGGTCGCGATCACCGTGCGGGCAAGGTGATCGCCGGTGCGCAGCTCGTCCGAAATAGCCGAGAGGATGCGATACACCTTGTCCAGCGACGTGGAAAGCGCGCCGGCCTTTTCCATGCCTGCGGCGTGAGTGGTGTCCAGCGCCCGCCCGACCCGTTCCGTGCCGGTGGTGAGCCCGTCGAGCAGAAGGTCGCCGCGCGCCTGTTCCTCGGCCAGGCGGGTGCCTATCCGCCCGATCGCTTGCTCAATCTCGGCCATGTTCGCGCCAAGCGCGGCGGCACTGTCGCGCCCTGCCTGGTCCAGCGCGGCCTGATTTGCGCTCAGCATCGCCAGAATGGCCTCGCCCTGCGTGGCGATCCCCTTGCGCGCCTCGTCGACCGCGTTGGCGGTGCGATCGAGCACATCCTCGACGGCAGTCGACATCTGGCCCGTCACTGCCTCGAGACGCGCCCCGGCGGCCTGGCTCATCGACTCCATGTGCGAGATGTGCGCCGACAGCCGTTCGGCCGCGCCGCCAGCGACCTGGTTGGCTTCCCGGCCGCGCTCGGCAAGCGCGCTGAGCTGCGAATCCAGTGCTGCGGCATGCCGGCTGGCGGCAAGCCCCACTTCGTCGACGCGTCCGCGAAGCCCCTGCATCTCGGCATGGACCTTGGGCAGGTGCGTCGAAAGCGTGTCGAAGCGGCGGTCTATCGCCTGCATCCCTTCGTTCAGCATCCGCGTGCTGGTGTCGATCCGCTGGGACTGGCGCGTCACGCTCTCGGACGCGGCTTCGAGCCTCGCTGCGGCATTGTCGCCCATCGCCATCAGCACGGTGGTCTGTTCCGCCAGCGCCTCGCGGTTCTGCGAGATACGCCGGGACAGGCTGCCGATCATCTGTTCCAGGCTGGCGGCTTCGGCACGCATAGCGCGGGCAGTGGCCCCGAACCGGCGCGCCTCGGCGCGGCTGGTACGCAGTGCTAGCAGGCTCAGGATCGCGATCAACGCAGGCGGCACGCACAACGCCGCGATGAACTCGACCAGCGCGACAGGGCTCAGGTCGGGCAGCGAAGGCAGGCACCACCACAGCATCCCGCCGATCCATGCCGATCCAAGGACGGCCAAGGCCGGCAACAGCCAGCCGGTACGCGCGGCCGCACCCGCTGCCGCCTCGTCTTCATCGTCAAAGGCTAACGGCGCAGGCTCCGTCGTCCCGGGCAAGAGCGCGTCCTCTTCCACGGGCGTGAATTGCGCCTGCGGCGATGCGGCCAGATGTCCCCCAATCATGGCTGCGGTTTACCACAAAACGCTTGGCGACCAACACCGGAGAAACTTCCGATTAACCCTGTCGGTGTAGTTCGTCGCAAATGGCCTATGATCCGGGTGCAATCGACGCGACCTTGGCGGCGGCGGTGGGGGACGAACCAGCGCTGATCGCCGAGCTGCGCGAATCCTTTCTCGAAAGCGTGAAGCGCTGCCTGCGCGGTATGAAGGCCGCGGAGAGTCCCGACGAGTGGGCAGGCTTTGCGCTGCGTCTCAAGGGGCTGGCCGCGAGCTTCGGCGCGGTGCGGCTGATGGCGCTCGCCGCCGAAGCGGCAGCCGGCCAGGCGCATGACAGCACGGTGCTTCGCCGGCTCCACCGCGCGGTCGAGCGGCTGTAAGCTTTCAGCGCTTGCGGCTGAGCTCGCGCATCGCCTCGTCCAACCCGGCGAGCGTGAGCGGGTACATGCGGTCCTTCATGATCTGCCTGACGATCTGCACCGACTGAGTGTAGTTCCAATGCGCTTCGGGCAGCACGTTGAGCCAGGCGGCGGCGGGGTAGGTGTCGATCAGGCGCTTGAGCCACACCGCGCCGGCCTCGTCGTTCATATGCTCCACCGAGCCCCCGGCATGGGTGAGCTCGTACGGGCTCATCGACGCGTCGCCCTTGAACACCAGCTTATAGTCGTGCCCGAATTTGTGCAGCACCTCCCACATGGGGGTACGTTCGCTGCTCCGGCGGCGATTGTCCTTCCACACGCCTTCATAGACGCAGTTGTGGAAGTAGAAGAATTTGAGGTTCTTGAACTCGGCGGTGGCGGCGGAGAACAGCTCCTCGCACAGCTGGATATGGGGATCCATTGATCCGCCGACGTCCAGGAATAACAGCAGCTTGACCGCGTTGTGCCGTTCCGGGCGCATGCGGACGTCCAGCCAGCCCTGACGCGCAGTGCCGGCGACGGTACCCTCCACGTCCAATTCGCTCGCCGCACCCTCGCGCGCGAACCGGCGCAGCCGCCTTAGCGCCACCTTGATGTTGCGAGTGCCAAGCTCGCGGCTGCTGTCCAGGTTGCGAAATTCCCTGCTTTCCCAAACCTTTACCGCGCGCCGGTGGCGGCTCTCGCCACCGATCCGCACCCCTTCTGGGTTGTAGCCGCTATTGCCAAAGGGCGACGTGCCGCCCGTCCCGATCCACTTGCTGCCGCCCTGGTGCCGTTCATGCTGCTCGGCCAGCCGCTGTTTCAGCGTCGACAAGATACTGTCCAAGTCGCCCAGCGACTGGATCGCCGCCATTTCCTCGGGCGTCAGATACTTCTCCGCCACCGCGCGCAGCCATTCATCGGGAATATCGCCGGTCAGACCCTCACTGCCGACGACGCCGCGAAACACATGGGCGAACACCTGGTCGAACCGGTCGATCAGCCCCTCATCTTTCACATAGGTTGCGCGCGCGAGATAGTAGAACGCCTCGGGCGTGCGTGCGATCACCTCTCCGTCGAGCGCCTCAAGCAGCACCAGATGCTCCTTCAGCCCGGCAGGAATGCCAGCAGCGCGCAGTGCGTCGAGAAAGGCCAGGAACATCCCGACCTTTTATGGCTGGAGTTCGTAGAGCGTCCAGGGGGTGCCGGAAAGGCCCCGCGCCTCCATGCCCGCCATCCACCGATACTGCCGGCCGCAACGGGTAAGCCGCGGCGCGCGTTCATGGCCACGAAACCGGAAGAAGTAGAGAAAGCGGGGCGGGGGACATTCGGCTCGCGCGACCGTCAGCGAATAGTGGCGACTGGCGGCAGCACTTTCGAGGATTGCACGCCCCGGGTCACCGTCGAGGAGGATGCGGGTACCCTGCGGGGCACGCGCCTGCAGCGCGGCGATCGTAGCGAACGAGTCGCCGCGAAGATTGCTCGCGAGTTCGATGTCGCGGGCAAGGCTCGCCATCACGATTGCAGCACAGGCCGCACCCGCCGCCCAGCGCCGCCAGCCTCCATCGCGCATTTCCAGCCAAAGCATCTCGGCCAACAGGACCAGCAGCGAGAGGCCACAGAGCAAGTAGTAGCGTGGATGGCCGACATTGCCGGCTTGCAACAGCATCAGCGCGGCCGGAAAGCCCAGGATCGCAAGGGCGTGAAACGCCAGCCGCTGCGCGCGCAGCTTGAGCGCGAACAGCAGCAGGGCAGGCACGACCAGCAGCCATCCGGCAGGCAGGCCGGTAAGACCCAATGTATAGGCGTACAGCTCGGCCATGCCGTGCAGGAACCAGGAAAGCCCAAACGGGTCGTAGCTGCCGAAGTGAAAGCCATGATGGGTGATCGCGCCATAGGCGATGATCGCCACGACCAGCGCGATGGCGAAAAGCGTGGGCATAAACAGGCGAAGCGTGGCGAGGCTCGCAGTCCGGAGGCCGTTGCGCTGCACCAGGGTGACGAACACCCAGCCAAGGATCGCGCACAAGCCGAACAAGATGGTCAGCTGGAACAGCGCACCCAAGAAAAAGCAAAGCGCCAGCGACAATGCCGGGCTTTCGCGTTCCTCCTCGGCGAGCCAGCGATCGGCCAGGTTGAACGCCACCAGCAGCGCGAGCGCCATCGGCGCATAGCCGCGGGCCTCGGAGCCCAGCGTGACCAGCACGGGCGACACCGCGAACAACAATGCGGTAAGCAGGCCGAGTGCAGGGCCGCGGCGCGCACCGATCTGCGCCGCGATGAGAATGGTGAGGGTACTCGCCACGATCGACAGAGACCGCTGCACCAGCGGTGGGGCATCGAAGCCGACCACCAGCAGCCACAGCGAATTCAAATGGTGGTTGTTGTCGTGATTGATGCCGAGGAAGATGCCGAGCGGCGTTCCGGCAGCACGCGCCTGCACCGCCGACCACGCCTCATCCAGCGAAAGCCCGCCTTGTGCGCCCGCGATGCGCAGGGCGAGCCCCAACAGCGTAATTGCCGCCAGCAGCCACGGCCAGCGCCGGTCGCTCGTCCATCCCCCCATGCGCGCCAGCATGCGGCAGCATCAGGCGTGCCGCAAGTCAGCGTGCATAAGCGTCGATGAGCGATCCAACATAATCCGGGTTCGTGCTGGTAAGCTGCGAAGAAGGGCGGGCGGTATGCACCGCGGGCGGCGCCCCGCGGTCCGGCGTGCCGTAGATGAAGCCTGAAACCGGGTACACCGATCCACCCAGTCCATCCATGTCGCCATACCAGACCTTAACCTGGCTCCAGTCTCCTCGCGGTGAAACGTCGAACAACGTCACATCCTGTTCGGCATGGCCGCGAACGCCGTCGACTCGGGACCAGTTGGCATGGGTGAGCATCAGCACGCGATCCTCGACGATGCGGCTCACCACGGCGACATGGCCGAGGCGGAGCTTCTCGCTTTTGGGAAACACGACGACCGAGCCGACCCGCGGCGTGGATCCACGCGCATATCGGCCCTTGGCCTGATCCCACCAAGTCCAGGCATCGCCATAGATCTGAATACCCGAGGCAGCACGCGCAAACGGCACGCACTCCCCGACATAATCCAGCAAGGAGTCGGCTCGGGCGGCAGGCGAACAGGCCACAGCCGCAAGCACGGTAAGCACAGATCCCAAGATACGCATATGGGCACCGGTTACAGGGCACCCCCCCAAAACTCCCGGTATCCAACCGAGGTTAAAAATTTGTTAACTGCGTTTAACTTGCTGGTCAGGGTGTACTCGCGCGAAGCGCAGCTATCATTTCCCTCGGCGCGCCATGAAGGCCAAGCGTTCGAACAGCATGACATCTTGTTCGTTCTTGAGCAGCGCGCCGTGGAGCGGCGGTATCGCCTTGCTCGAGTCGTGGGATTGGAGCACCTCCACCGGCATGTCCTCGTGCAGGAGTAGCTTGAGCCAGTCGAGCAACTCGCTGGTGGACGGCTTTTTCTTCAGGCCCGGCACTTCGCGAATATCGTAGAAAAGGTCCATTGCCCGGCTGACCAGCAGCTTCTGGATGCCCGGAAAGTGAACGTCGACAATCGCCTCCATCGTCTCGCGATCGGGGAATTTGATATAGTGGAAGAAGCAGCGGCGCAGGAACGCGTCGGGCAGTTCCTTCTCGTTGTTGGACGTGATGACGACGATCGGGCGTTCCGCTGCCGCCACGTCCTCGCCGGTTTCGTAGACGTGGAACGACATGCGGTCGAGTTCCTGGAGCAGGTCGTTCGGGAACTCGATATCGGCCTTGTCGATCTCGTCGATCAGCAGAACGGGCAACTTGGGAGCGGTGAACGCCTCCCACAATTTGCCGCGACGGATATAGTTGGCGATGTCGTGCACGCGCGCATCGCCGAGTTGCCCGTCCCTCAAACGCGCCACCGCGTCATATTCGTACAGGCCCTGTTGCGCCTTGGTCGTCGACTTGACGTTCCACTCGATCAACGGCGCGCCGACGGCACGCGCAATCTCATAGGCAAGGACGGTCTTGCCGGTGCCGGGCTCCCCCTTGACGAGCAGCGGACGGCGCAGGGTGACGGCCGCGTTGACGGCGACCTTCAGGTCCTCCGTGGCGACATAGCTTTGAGTGCCTTCGAAACGCATGGCTCCTGAATACCGGGCGATGTCGCCCAGGCGCAAGCCGCGCGCTTCAGGGGCGCTCGCGGGCGTCGGCGCGCGCTTCGAGCAAGTCCCACAAACCGCGATGTTGTGCGAAGACCTGCTGCGCGCCGAACAACATGGCCCGCTCCATCGATCCCTGACGGGCAAGCGCGTCGACCACGCTCAACGTTTCCTCGGCCGGAGGAAGGCCAAGACGCGGGATGTCGAAGCCGAGCCGGCCGGCCGCGATGTTCAGGAACTGGCGTATCGTGCTCCAGTCGATCGCCAGCGCGAGGGCTGCGCCGACCGCGCAGCCGGCCCGGTCCGACCGCGATAAAATATCCAGGGCGTGCCTTTGGGCATGCGCGACCGCCTCCGACCGGTCATGCCCGGGCGTGCTGGGCAGCGGGCCGGCGGCGGCGACGATGCGGGCCAGGAAACCACGCTCGGTCCCGAAAGCCTCCGCAGCCGCTTCCAGCCACTCGGACTCGATTGGTGCGCGCGCACTGCCGCGTGCATGGTCGATCACGCCGGGATGGCGGCCATGCAGCAAGCAGATATAATGCGCCGCATCGGCAAGATCGCGGGGCGGTTGGTCTCCGGCTGCCAGGCGACGAAGATAGCCGTGATTGGCACTTCCGTCGGAAGCGACGAGCGACCCCATGGCACCCCAGCTGCTGCCCAGGCGTGCGATCTGTGCGGAGTCGAACGGCATAGCCCCAAAATCCCGAAACCCGCGGCCGGCAGGCGTGCCGCGTCTCTGTGCAAATCTTGAATATGCGCTGGCATGTAAAAAGTAAGTTTACGCCGGATTTGTCTTGAAATCGATCAGTGTCCCGCGATGAGATCGGTCTTAAAACAAGACGCCCCGGAAGTTCACTCCGAGGCGTCTTGGTAACGTGGCGAGTGATTCTTACTGATCCAGGAAGCTACGCATCTTTCGCGACCGCGAAGGGTGCTTCAGCTTGCGCAAAGCTTTTGCTTCGATCTGGCGAATGCGCTCGCGAGTCACCGAGAATTGCTGCCCTACTTCCTCCAACGTGTGATCGGTGTTCATGCCGATACCGAAGCGCATGCGCAGCACGCGCTCCTCGCGCGGAGTAAGCGAGGCAAGAACGCGCGTGACCGTTTCCTTCAGGTTCGCCTGAATGGCGGCATCCACCGGGATGATCGCGTTCTTGTCCTCAATGAAGTCGCCCAGATGGCTGTCTTCCTCGTCGCCGATCGGCGTTTCGAGCGAGATCGGCTCCTTGGCGATCTTCATGACCTTACGGACCTTCTCCAATGGCATGGAGAGGCGCTCGGCCATTTCCTCGGGCGTAGGCTCGCGGCCCTGCTCGTGAAGGAACTGCCGGCTGGTTCGAACCAGCTTGTTGATCGTCTCGATCATGTGAACCGGGATGCGGATGGTCCGCGCCTGGTCTGCGATCGAGCGCGTGATCGCTTGCCGAATCCACCAAGTCGCGTAGGTCGAGAACTTGTAGCCGCGGCGGTATTCGAACTTATCGACTGCCTTCATCAAGCCGATATTGCCTTCCTGGATGAGATCCAGGAACTGAAGGCCGCGATTGGTGTACTTTTTGGCGATCGAGATCACGAGACGCAGATTGGCCTCGACCATCTCCTTCTTGGCAATACGGGCCTCGCGCTCGCCCTTTTGCACCATGTTCACGATGCGGCGGAACTCGGCCAAGGCCATGCCGGTGGCCTGGCTGATCTCGCTGATCTCAATGCGGATGCGGTCGACCGCGGGCGCTTCGTTTTCGGCGAACGCCTTCCACTTCTTGTCGAGCTTCGACACCGTGGCGATGAAGCTCTCGTCCAGTTCATGGTTCACATAGCGGTCGAGGAAGTCCTTGCGCGGCACCTTATGGCGCTCGGCGAGGCGCAGCATCTGGCCGCCCAGCGCAGTCAGGCGCCGGTTGAAGCTATAGAGCTGGTCGACGAGATACTCGATCTTGGCGTTGTGGAACTGGACGCTCTCCACCTCGGCGGTGAGTTCCTCGCGCAATTTGTGATAGCTGCGCTCCTGCGCGGCGGCCAATTCACCGCCGGCTGCCATTGCTTCCAGCCGCTGCTGCTGGAGCTTCGAGAACTTCTTGTAGATCGCAGTGATGTTGGCGAACTTCTCAAGCGCCTGCGGCTTGAGTGTTTCTTCCATCTGCGCCAGGCTGAGGGTGTTGTCTTCCTCATCGTCGTCCGATGCCCGCGGGGTGCGGCGCTCGGTCATCGAGTCCTCGTCTTCGTCCTCGGCGACCTCTTCGGGCTCTTCTTCTTCCTTGAAGGACGGGCCAGCGGTCTTTTCGCTGATCTCGCCGTCGCCTTCTTCGGAAAGCGCATCGGCACCGGGGTCCTTGGACAGCATCGCGTCGAGATCCAGGATTTCGCGCAGCTGCATCGTGCCTTCGTTCAGCGCGTTCGACCAGCCGATGATTGCGTTAAAGGTGATCGGCGACTCGCACAGGCCAAGGATCATGGTGTCCCGCCCGGCCTCGATCCGCTTGGCGATCGCAATCTCGCCTTCGCGGCTGAGCAGTTCCACCGCGCCCATCTCGCGCAGGTACATGCGCACCGGATCGTCGGTGCGGTCGACCGTTTCCTTCTTCTTGGCGATTTCGAAGGCGGGCTCGTCTTCCTTGCCTTCGGCCGACTCGGCCTCGTCGGGCGTGTCGTCCTCGGGCTCGGCGTCCTCGCCGGCTTCCTCATTCTCGACGACGTTGATGCCCATGTCGTTGAGCGCGGCCATGACGTCCTCGATCTGCTCGGAGGACATCTGATCCTGCGGCAGCATCTCGTTCAACTGGTCGACGGTGATGTAGCCGCGCTTCTTGGCGCGCGCGACAAGCTTCTTGAGCGTGCCTTCGTTAAGATCGATCAGCGGCGCGTCGCCCACGTCGATCGTGGTGTCGTCGCCGTCGCCGCCGCCATTAGCCTTCGCCATCAAAAACCCTCGGTATGCAGATGGCGGCAATTATACGCCGCCCTAATCATCGAATTCTTCTTCGTCCGCAAGTCTCAGGTTGGCAAGCCGCTCGAGCAGTTCCTGACGCCTCCGCGAAAGCGCCACCTGCCGGGTAAAGGCCTCCTCCGACCCGTCCCTCGACAAGCATGCGGTTGCCTCGGCTAGCGCCGCGTCTACCGCCGGCTGCTCCACCATGACCGCTATCGCCTCGTTCAAGTCCTCGCGCGCCCTTTCCGCATCGGCCGGGTTGGACCGGCAAAACGAAAAGGGTAGCGTATCGGCTCGAAGAAGGTCGCTCGCCACCTGATCAAATCCAGACCGCGCCAATATGGTGAGGACTTTACCTTGATCAAGCTGCCGGTCTTCAAGCGCCACGTCGATTACCGCTTCGAACAATTTGCCGAGCGCGCCGGAAGCTGTGCGCAACGAGCCGAGCACTTCCATGTGACGGGCGATCTCCACCGGATGGCGGATCAGCCCGGCCAGAACGGCCTTGGCGAGGGCAGGGTCGAGTCCGTCGGTTCCCAGGGTGCGGGCCTTGGCCGAAGGGGGCGCCTCAGGCGGCTGCCACACCCCGCGTGCGTTGCGGCTACCGCGCCCCGGGCGCGCTCCGCCCGCCTGGTACTGGCGCGGCTGGAACTCGCGCGGGCCGCGATCGAAATGCTTATCGATCCGCTCCCGGAACTCGGCCTTGTATTCCGACTTCACGCTTGGCTCGGCGATCGTTTCGGCCACCGCCGTCAGCCGTTGCTTGAGCCCGGCGCGCTGTTCGGGCGTGGTGAGTGGTTCGGCGGCAACTTCGCTCCGCCACAACAGATCCGACAGCGGCTGGGGCTGGGCCAGCAGTCCCTCGAACGCGGCGGCGCCCTTCGTGCGGACCAAGTCGTCCGGGTCGAGGCCGTCGCCCAGCGGCACGAAGGCGAGGCTGCGGCCCGGCTGGAGCAAGGGCAGGGCACGGTGCGCGGTGCGCAACGCGGCCTTTTGTCCTGCCGAGTCGCCATCGAAGCACAGCAGCGGCACCTCGGTCATCCGCCACAGCCGCTCGAGCTGGTGCTCGGTCATTGCAGTGCCAAGCGGCGCGACGGCTTCGTCGAATCCGGCCTGGGCGAGCGCGATCACATCCATATAGCCTTCGACCGCGATCACCCGGCCGGTCTTGCGCGCAGCGGCTTGGGCCCGGTCGAGATTGTAGAGCGTGCGCCCCTTGTCGAACAGCGGGGTCTCCGGGGAATTCAGATATTTGGGCTCGCCCTCACCGATGATCCGCCCGCCAAACGCGATCACGCGCCCGCGCGCATCGCGGATCGGGATCATCAGCCGCCCCCGAAACCGGTCATAGGGCTCCTTGCCCTCGACCTGGATCAGCAGCCCGGCTTCGACCAGCATCGCGTCGCCATAGCTCGCCAGCGCCTGGCGCAGCTTGCCGCGCGAGTCAGGCGAAAAGCCCATGCCAAAGGCGCGCGCGGTCGCTTCCGAAATCCCGCGCCGCTTGAGCAACGCGCGCGCTTCGCTCCCCTCGATCCCACCCAGCCGTTCGGTGAACCACGCGGCAGCGTCGCTCATGACGTCGTGCAGCCCCTTGGCGCGCTCGGCCTTTTGCGCGGCGCGGCGGTCCTGCTCGGGCATTTCCAGACCCGCCGCATGGGCGAGCTCCTTCACTGCATCGATGAACGGCAGCCCCTGCTGCTCGGTCATCCAGCGGATCGCGTCGCCATGCGCCGAGCAGCCGAAGCAATGGTAAAAGCCCTTGTCGTCGTTGACGTAGAAGCTCGGCGTCTTCTCGTTATGAAACGGGCAGCAGGCGCGGAACTCCCGCCCGGCGCGCTGCAGCTTCACGGTTTTGGCAATCAGCCCGGACAGCAACGTCCGGGCGCGCAGTTCGTCGAGAAAGGCGGGGGTAAGGCTCACCTCAGCTCAACGCCGCCTTCACCAGTCCGCTCGCCTTGCTCATGTCCAGGCTCGCGGCATGCCGGGCCTTCAGCTCGGCCATCACCCGGCCCATGTCCTTCATCCCCGCTGCGCCGAGATCCGCCTTGATCGTCTCGATCGCCGCGCGTGTCTCGTCCTCGCTCATCTGCGCAGGCAGGAAGCGCTCGATCACCGCCACCTCGGCGGCCTCCGCGTCGGCAAGCTCCTGGCGCCCCCCTTGGGTGTACATCTCGATCGATTCGCGGCGCTGCTTGACCATCTTCTGGAGCACTTCGACCACCAGCGCGTCGTCATCGGCCGGCGCGCCGCCGGTGCGCGCTTCAATGTCGCGGTTCTTGATGGCGCTCTGGATCAAGCTGATCGCCCCGCGCGTCGGCTTGTCGCCGGCCTTCATAGCCGCGATCTGGGCAGCCTTGATATCGTCTCGGATCATGTCGAACTCTCTTGGAATCGGGGAATGTGGTGCTGATAGACCCGCGAACCGGTTGACGCGAGGGGGCAGGGGGTCTAGCCGCCGCGACTTAGCGACATCGCTGCAACCTGAATGGAGAGCCACCCCTCGATGGCCGAAGCCAAACCCTTGTCTGCGCCTCCCGGAGCCACCGGCGTATTGGTATTGGCCTCTGGCGACGTGGTCTGGGGCCGAGGGTTCGGGGCCGAGGGCCACGCGGTCGGCGAAGTGTGCTTCCACACCGCGATGACCGGCTATCAGGAGATCATGACCGACCCGAGCTTTGCCGGTCAGATCATCAATTTCACGTTCCCGCACATCGGCAATGTCGGCGCCAACCCCGACGATGTCGAGGCCGACGAGCCGCACGCGCTGGGCATGATCGTGCGCGAGGACGTGACCGAGCCGTCGAACTTCCGGGCGACCGAGCATCTCGATACCTGGATGGCCAAGCACGCCCGCATCGGCCTGTCGGGCATCGACACCCGCGCGCTCACGCGCCGCATCCGCACGGGCGGCGCGCCCAACGGCGTGATCGCGCATTCGAAGGCCGGCAAGTTCGACATCCCCGCTTTGCTCAAACAAGCCAAGGAATGGCCGGGGCTCGAGGGAATGGACCTCGCAATCTCGGTCACCGCCGAGACGCATTATGGCTGGGAAGGCGGCGTCTGGCGCCTGGGCTTCGGCTATGACGCGGCCGGCGAGCAGGCCGCGCAGGGCAAGCCGCACGTGGTCGCGATCGACTATGGCTCGAAGCACAACATCTTCCGCAACCTGGCGAAAGCCGGCGCCCGCGTGACGGTGTTGCCCGCACAGGCGACCTTCGAACAGGCGATGGCCTTCGCGCCCGACGGCTTCTTCCTCTCCAACGGTCCCGGCGACCCCGCCGCAACCGCCGACTATGCCGTGCCGGTGATCCAGCAGATGCTGGAAAGCGGCAAGCCGGTGTTCGGCATCTGCCTGGGCCACCAGCTGCTGGCGCTCGCGGTCGGCGCCAAGACGTCGAAGATGTTCCAGGGCCACCGTGGCGCCAATCATCCGGTCAAGCGCCTGAGCGACGGCGCGGTCGAGATCACCAGCATGAACCACGGCTTCTCCGTGCTGAGCGAGACGCTGCCGGCCAACGCGCGCGAAACGCATGTGTCGCTGTTCGACGGGTCGAACGCGGGTTTTGAGCTTACCGACCGCCCGGCCTTCGCGGTGCAGTACCACCCGGAGGCGAGCCCGGGGCCGCAAGACAGCCTGTATCTGTTCGAACGGTTCGTGGGGATGCTCGCTTGATGGCGGACGGCGTGTTCTCCCTCACCCCCTTTAGGGGGAGAGGGAAGAGCCGCGTAGCGGCGAAGGGAGCGGGGGGAATAGCTACTTCCTCGCGAGCGCAGCCCGCTTCCCCCTCTCCCAAACCTCTCCCCCTGAAGAGGGAGAGGGCTTTAGAAGTAGCGGCCGACGGCCATGAGGATCGCGCGGGCGACGCCTTCGGGATTGGTCATGACGTCGTTGTTGGCGAACCGGACCACGCGCCAGCCTTGTGCCTCGAGTTCGGCAGTGCGCGCCGCATCATGCGCTTCCGCGCCGGGCAGCGCGTGCGTTTCTCCATCAAGCTCGACGATCAGGCGGTGCGATCGCGCTACGAAGTCGGCGATGAAGCGTTGGCGGACATTCTGCCGAACGAATTTGACGCCCTGAAGCTTGCCGGCGCGAACCACTTCCCACAGCGCCCGCTCGGGCTCGCTCATGTCGCGTCGAAGTTCCTTCGCACGCACTCTCGTCTGAACGTTTCGCTTCGCCAAGGCGGAGCCCCCCTCTCCCAACCCTCTCCCCCTGAAGCGGGGGAGGGCTACCCCGGATACCATCATGCCTAAGCGTACAGATATCCAGTCCATCCTCATCATCGGCGCCGGCCCGATCGTCATCGGCCAGGCGGCCGAGTTCGACTATTCGGGCACGCAGGCGGCCAAGGCGCTGCGCGAAGAGGGCTATCGGATCATCCTGGTCAATTCGAACCCGGCTACGATCATGACCGATCCCGAAATGGCCGACGCGACCTATGTCGAGCCGATCACGCCCGAGATCGTCGCCAAGATTATCGAAAAGGAGCGCCCGGACGCGGTGCTCCCCACGATGGGCGGGCAGACCGCGCTCAATACCGCGCTGGCGCTCGCCAGCAACGGCACGCTGGAGAAGTTCGGCTGCGTCATGATCGGCGCCGATGCCGAAGCGATCGACAAGGCCGAGGATCGGCTGAAGTTCAAGGACGCGATGACCAAGATCGGGCTCGAAAGCGCCCGCTCGGCGATCGCCCACAGCGAAGCCGAAGCGCTCGCCGCGCTCGAGCATGTCGGCCTGCCGGCGATCATCCGCCCCAGCTTCACCATGGGCGGATCGGGCGGCGGGATTGCGTACAACCGCGAGGAGTTCATCGCGATCGTCCGCTCGGGCCTTGACCTGTCGCCAACCACCGAGGTGCTGATCGAGGAATCGCTGCTCGGCTGGAAGGAATATGAGATGGAGGTGGTCCGCGACCGTGCAGACAACGCCATCATTATCTGCTCCATCGAGAATGTCGACGCGATGGGCACGCATACCGGCGATTCGATCACTGTCGCGCCGGCACTGACGCTGACCGACAAGGAATACCAGATCATGCGCAATGCATCGATCGCGGTGCTCCGCGAAATCGGCGTCGAAACCGGCGGTTCCAACGTGCAGTTCGCAGTGAATCCGAAGGACGGTCGCCTGATCGTCATTGAGATGAACCCGCGCGTGTCGCGCTCCTCGGCGCTGGCGTCCAAGGCGACCGGCTTCCCGATCGCCAAGGTCGCGGCCAAGCTGGCGGTCGGCTACACGCTCGACGAGATCACCAACGACATCACCGGCGCGACGCCGGCTTCGTTCGAACCGACGATCGACTATGTCGTGACCAAGATCCCGCGCTTCGCCTTCGAAAAGTTCAAGGGGGCCGAAGCCACGCTCGGCACCGCGATGAAGTCGGTTGGCGAAGTCATGGCGATCGGGCGCAATATTCACGAATCGATGCAGAAGGCACTGCGGGGGCTGGAAACGGGGCTCAGCGGCTTCAACAATGTCGACAAGCTCGCCGGCGCACCGCGTGACGTGATCGAGGCCGCGCTGGCTGTCCGAAGCCCCGACCGGCTGCTGATCGCCGCCCAGGCGCTGCGCGAAGGTTTCACCGTGTCGGAGGTTCAGGCGCTAACTGCGTACGATCCTTGGTTCCTTGAGCGCATTGCCGAGATCGTGGAAGCCGAAGAGCAGGTTTGCCGTGATGGCCTCCCGCAGGACGCGCAGGGCATGCGCCGGCTCAAGGCGATGGGCTTCAGCGACAAGCGTCTGGCCTATCTCTCGCTCAAGTCGCTCAACATGCGCGAAGGCACCGGGGCGATGGCCCGCAGCCATGGCCTGATCGGCGAAGTCGCCAAGGCAATGACCGGCGGCGTCACCGAGGCCGACGTCCGCAAGCTGCGCCACAAGCTGGGCGTGCGCCCGGTGTTCAAGCGCATCGACACCTGCGCGGCCGAGTTCGAAGCCAAGACGCCGTACATGTACTCGACCTACGAAGCGCCCAGCTTCGGCGCGCCCGAGAACGAGTCCAACCCCAGCGACCGCAAGAAGGTCGTGATCCTCGGCGGCGGCCCCAACCGGATCGGCCAGGGCATCGAGTTCGATTATTGCTGCTGCCACGCCTGCTTCGCGCTGGGCTCCGATCAGGGCGGCGCGGGCTATGAGACGATCATGGTCAACTGCAATCCGGAAACGGTGAGCACCGATTATGACACCTCGGACCGGCTCTATTTCGAGCCGCTGACTGCCGAGGACGTGCTCGAGATCCTCGAGGTCGAGAAGTCGAACGGCACGCTGGTCGGCGTCATCGTCCAGTTCGGCGGCCAGACCCCGCTCAACCTCGCCCAGGCACTCGAAGATGCCGGCATCCCGATCCTCGGCACGTCGCCCGACGCGATCGACCTGGCCGAGGACCGCGAGCGCTTTGCCGCGCTCGTGTCCAAGCTTGGCCTCAAGCAGCCCGCCAATGGCCTCGCCCGCAGCCGCGACGAAGCGGTGGCGGCCGCCGAGCGGATCGGTTTCCCGGTGCTGATGCGCCCCAGCTATGTGCTCGGCGGCCGCGCTATGGAGATCGTCGACACGCTCCAGCAGCTCGACGATTACATCCAGACTGCGGTGCAGGTTTCGGGCGACAGCCCGGTGTTGATCGACCAGTATCTGCGCGATGCGATCGAAGTCGATGTCGACGCCATCGCCGATGGCGACGATGTGGTCGTTGCCGGCGTGCTTCAGCATATCGAGGAAGCCGGCGTCCACTCCGGCGACAGCGCCTGTTCGATCCCGCCCTACAGCCTGTCCGACGACATCATCGCTGAGATCGAGCGCCAGACTCACGCGCTCGCCCGCGCGCTGAAGGTCAAAGGGCTGATGAACATCCAGTTCGCGGTCAAGGACGGCGAAGTCTACCTCATCGAAGTCAATCCGCGCGCCAGCCGTACGGTGCCCTTCGTTGCCAAGGCGATCGGCGTTCCTATCGCGAAGATCGCCGCGCGCGTGATGGCGGGCGAGAAGCTAAAGGACCTGCCGGTCATCGACCGCAACATCGACTACATCGCCGTCAAGGAAGCCGTGTTTCCTTGGGGCCGCTTCCCCGGCGTCGATCCGGTGCTCTCACCGGAGATGAAGTCGACCGGCGAAGTGATGGGAATCGATAAGGATTTCGCCACCAGCTTTGCGAAAGCGCAGCTCGGCGCCGGCACCGTGCTGCCGCAGAAGGGCACGGTGTTCGTCAGCGTCAAGGACAGCGACAAAGCGGTGATCCTGCCCGGCGTTCAGATCCTCTCGCGGCTCGGCTTCACCATTGTCGCCACCGGCGGCACCGCCGAGTATCTTCAAGGGCAGGGGATCGTGGTCGAGCGCGTCAACAAAGTCGCGCAGGGCCGTCCGCACATCGTTGACCGGATCCAGAACGGCGACATCGCGCTGATCTTCAACACCACCGAAGGCTGGCAGTCGCTCAAGGACTCTGCGGGTATCCGGGCCACGGCAATGGCGCAAAAGATCCCCTACTTCACCACCGCTCCCGGCAGCGTCGCGGCGGCGCGGGCGATCGAAGCGATGGGTGCCAACACCCTCGACGTCCGCCCGCTCCAATCCTTCTACGCCTCGCGCTAAGCGCCGCACCATGTGCCTTCTTCCTCCCCTCCCTGCAAGGGAGGGGCAGGGGGAGGGTGTTGCGGCGGGCGAGGCTCGACGCCTCGAACCGCCGCCTGGACTAGGCGAGAGTCTCTTAACCGCGCAGACGCGCGCACCCACCCTGACCCCTCCCTTACAACAAGGGGCTTGCCGGCGGTGAATTACGGCCACATCCAGGCAGCCCGCTTGATGTTTGCCCCTGGCAGCCTTAATATTATCGCTCGCACAACGATCTCCCCAATCACCATCATGTGCGGGCGCTCTCTTCACGAGGCGCTTGGGGAGGAGGCTTTGACGAAGGACACGGGCGCATGGCGACGGTCGATAAGATGCCGATGCTCAAGGAAGGCTATGAGAAGCTCACCGCCGAGCTGAAGCGCCTCAAAACGGAACGCCCACTGATCGTGGACGCGATCGAGGAAGCGCGCGCGCACGGCGATCTTTCGGAAAACGCCGAATATCATGCTGCCAAGGAGCAGCAGGGCCAGAACGAAGCGACCATCGCCGATATCGAAGGCAAGCTGAGCCGCGCCCAGATCATCGATCCCAAGGATCTGTCGGGTGACAAGATCGTGTTCGGCGCGACGGTGACGTTGCTTGACGAAGACGACAAGCCGATCCGCTACCAGATCGTCAGCGAAACCGAAGCCGATGCCAGCATCGGACGCATCTCGTACAATTCGCCGATCGGGCGCGCCCTGATCGGCCGCAAGATCGATGAAGAGGTCGAAGTGTCGGTGCCGGCAGGCGACCGCTATTATCTCGTCTCGAAGATCGAGTTCATCTGAGCCCGTTGATGCAGCGGGTCTCCGCGACGACCGCGATCATCGCCTTGACGGCGGTGGTGAGCGCGGCCGTCATCCTTGGCCATTACGATTATGACGCGAGCATGCGCGCGGGGTTCATTCCTGCGCGCCTCAGCGGGGTGGCCACCGATTTCGCCGCGGTGCCTGCATGGCTGACCCCGCTCACCTGTACGCTGCTCCATGGCGGCTTCCTGCACCTGGGCATGAACATGCTGATGCTCGGCTTCACCGGCAAGGAAACCGAGCGTGCGCTTGGGGCCGCCGGTATCGTGCTGCTCTATGTGGTCGGCGCGTTCGTCGCCGCCTTCGCGCAGTGGCTGCCCGATCCTCAGGCCACTATTCCGATGATCGGTGCCAGCGGCGCGGCGTCGGCGGTGGTCGGCGCCTATTCGCTGCTGTTCGGCCGTTCGCGCGCCAAGGCGATCGGACCGATCCCGGCGCAGGCGGTGCATGTGGTGTGGTTGGCCGTTGCGTGGACGGTGGTGAACCTGCTCAGCGCCTTTGCGTTTCTCGGCGCTGGCGTGGCGGTCGCGGCGCCGGCCCATATCGGCGGCTTCCTCGCCGGGCTGGTGCTGGCCAAGCCGCTGCTGCGCTGGCGCTGGCGCAAAGCATGACCCCGGCGCGGGGCCGGGGTCAGCTAGGTCACGCCTGGGTCTTGTCCAGGTCCGGCTCGAGTAGCCGGTGCAAGTGGACGACCACGTATTTCATCTCTGCGTCGTCCACCGTGCGGTGGGCAGCAGCGCGCCACGCCTTCTCGGCTGCGGCATAGTCGGCGTAGATGCCGACAACATCGAGTTTCGATGGGTCGGTAAAATCGAGCGTCTGCGGATCGGTCACGCGACCGCCGAAGACGAGGTGCAGTTTGCTCATTTTTCCTCCTGGAGGAGCGGTACGCGGCTGCCCTTACCGAGGAAAGCCGCGACCGCTCAACCCCAAAAGGTGGTGACCGTAATCACGCCTGCTGCGCGGCACCTTTGGCAGCTTCCGTAACCGTGCCGAAAAACGCCGAAACCCGCTCCTTCGTCGCATCCTTGTCGGGAATCAGCGCGTCGATTTCCTGACGCCCCGCTTCCTTCGCCGCCTGCGCTGCCGCAGTGGCGCGCTGTGCCAGCGTGCGGCCGAGCGGATCAAGCAGTTCACGCTCCTTGGCGACGCGCGGCAGCAGAACGCCGACGAGAACGCCCAAGGCGACGCCGCCGGCGAGGAGCGCGATCGGGTTGTCACCAAGATCGCCAACTACCTGACGCGCCTTGTCGGTGGTGCTGGTGGTTTGGCTGGCGGTCTGCCCGCTTTGCGTCGAAGTGCCGTTGCTCATGGTTGCTGTCCTTTCCTGACGGCGTAAGCCGTCGCAGTTTCTTCGTCGTTCAAACCACCGGCCCCTGCCGGGGTTGCATTCTGTCGAGGCTTGCGGCGCAGGAGTTTTCCGATCCACCCGCGGGCCAGGAAGAGCACCACGCCGCCTGCCACACCCGCGGCGGCATAGGGGCGCGCCCGCGCTGCATCCGCACCGCGTTGTGCCGCGGTGGTGAGGGTGGTGGTGGCGCTGTCCATCGCATTCTGAGCGAGGTTGCCGGGCTTCAGCCGCGTCTGAACCTCGCTCAACGTTCCGGTCAGCCGCGCACGCGCCGCTTCCACTCGCGCCTGTGCGGCGATCAAATCCGGGTTGCTGCTCATGACGCGCCTCCAAAGACACGCATGAGGTGCTTGTAGGCAAACCAGCCAAGCAGTCCCGCCACACTCAGCGTGACGATCACCACCGCGAGAGTCGCCAAACCGGGGCCGATCAAAGTCGCGAGGCTGAGTATCAGCCCGACGAGCAGCGCCGTGACCGCCGAACAAGCTAGCGCAAACGCGGCGACGCCGAACCCGATGCCGACACTTGCCTCACCAAGCTTTCCCGTGAGCAGGACGCGGTAATAACCGATCTCCGCCCGCGCGAAGCTCTTGCCGTCTTCGACGAGGCGGCCGAACAGCGCGCCAACGCTCTCTTCCTGTGGCTCCGGTGCGATCACGCCCAAACCCTCTTCAGACCGCAGCCGTCTGATCGGTGGTCGTGGCGGTCGTCGAGTTCGTGTCGGTCGCCGAGTTCGTGTCGGTGAGGTCGGAGGCGGCATCGACACCCGATTTGATCAAGCGCGCGAGCACGAAGCCAAGGGCCGCAGCCGTGCCGACGGCGATCGCCGGGCTCTTACGCACCAGTTCGCCTGCTTGATCGACCAACTCCTCGACTTCCTTGCCGCGCAGCGACTCTGCAAAACCGCTGATCGTGTCCGCCGCGGAGCGGGCGTATTTTCCATATTCCGCGCCAATCTTGGCATCGACGTCATCGGCCGCATTTTGGAACATGCGTGCGACATCGTCCAGCGCCGTCGTGGCGCGCTCCTTGCCTTGCCCGGCAAAGGCGCGCGCCTGTTCAGCGGCCTGCGTGCCGAGTTTACTCGCGCCGTCCTTGATCTGCTGCTTGGCGGTTTCGACAGTGCTGCCACCTGGCTGCGTGTCGGCCTCAGCCACGCCGTCAGCCGAGTCGAACGCGATCTCCGCCGTGGCGGCAGCGCCGGTATCCGCTTTCAGCTTGGGGTCCGCGTCGAAGTTCACTGCACCGGCGGTGCCGGTACCGGATTGGGTCGTATTGTTCTGGTCAGCCATGCCGAAGCCCTTTCTGTCTGCTTGGCCGAACAACCACGGCCACGTTTGCGAGTTCCATGGCGAGCGGCTAGAGCGCGCGCCGAAAGCCAGCTTCTCTCGATACGGAGACCGTTACGTGACCGCAATCATCGACATCCATGCTCGCCAGATCCTCGATAGCCGAGGCAATCCTACGGTTGAGGTCGACGTGCTGCTGGAAGACGGCAGCTTCGGGCGCGCCGCAGTGCCCTCGGGCGCATCGACCGGCGCGCATGAGGCGGTGGAAAGGCGCGATGGCGACAAGACGCGTTGGCTGGGCAAGGGGGTCGAGCAGGCGGTGGAAGCCGTCAATGATGAGATCGCCGATGAGGTGCTCGGTCTGGACGCTGAAGATCAGGCGGATCTGGATCGCGCCATGATCGAGCTGGACGGCACGCCGAACAAGGGGCGCCTCGGCGCCAACGCGATCCTGGGCGTGAGCTTGGCGGCTGCGAAGGCTGCCGCCGAAGCCCGCGGCTTGCCGCTGTACCGCTATGTCGGCGGCGTGTCGGCACACGTTCTGCCGGTGCCGATGATGAACATCATCAATGGCGGTGAGCATGCCGATAATCCGATCGATTTTCAGGAATTCATGATCGTTCCGGTCGGCGCGGAGAACATCGTTGAGGCGGTGCGCTGCGGGTCGGAAATCTTCCACACGCTCAAGAAGAAGCTGCACGACAAGGGCTTGGCCACCGGCGTGGGCGACGAGGGCGGTTTCGCTCCCAACATCGCGAGCACGACCGAGGCGCTCGATTTTATCATGGAATCGGTCGTTGCCGCAGGCTACGCCCCCGGAGATGACGTCATGCTGGCGCTCGACTGCGCAGCAACAGAATATTACGGGGACGGCGCGTACAAGATGGTGGGTGAGGGCAAGACCTTCTCCTCGACCGAGAACGCTGCGTTCCTCGCCGATCTCGCGGCGAACTATCCGATCTTCTCGATCGAGGACGGCATGGCTGAGGACGATTGGGAAGGCTGGAAGGCACTCACCGACTTGCTGGGCGACAAGGTCCAGCTGGTCGGGGACGACTTGTTCGTGACCAACCCCGCCCGCCTGCTGCGCGGCATCGAGGGGGGCTACGCCAATTCGCTGCTGGTGAAGGTCAATCAGATCGGCACTTTGACTGAAACGCTCGCCGCGGTCAGTCTGGCGCAGCGTTCTTCCTACACGGCGGTGATGTCGCACCGTTCGGGCGAGACCGAGGATGCGACGATCGCCGATCTGGCGGTTGCGACCAACTGTGGGCAGATCAAGACGGGTTCGCTGGCGCGCTCGGACCGGCTTGCAAAGTACAACCAGCTGATCCGGATCGAGGAGGAACTGGGCGACGCGGCAGTATATGCTGGACGCTCGATCCTGAAGTGATCGCTAGGTAGAAGTACGCCTTGATTAACGGCGCTGGTTAAGCGAGAATCAGCCTTATGAGGCGTACTTCACCTGTGACGACGTTGCTGCGCCGCGCGGGGTTGTCCGCCGCGGCGCTCATCGCCATTTCGTTCTTCGTCTATAACGCCGCCTTGGGGCCGACGGGGTTCGTGGCGGCGAAGGCGCTGCAAGTCGAATTGGCGCAAAAGAAGGTGGAGTACGCTGCGCTCGACAAGAAGCGCGCCGAGCTCAAGAACCGAGTCGGTCTGCTCGATCCCAAGCGCGGCGCGGACCCGGACATGGTCGACGAGCTAGTCCGCCGCCAGCTGAACGTGGCGCGTCCTGACGAAGTGATCATCCCGCTCAACAAGTAAACCGGCACGTCGCGGCGGTAGCAAGCCCAAAGGCGCGCGGGAACCGTTCAAAGATCTATGTCCTGGAACATACCTGTGCGGCGGGGCGAGCGTCGCGCTGCCCAAGGTATGTATGATGTGGGCGTCTGCCACTTCGCCATGTGCCGGCGTTGGACCGGCGGACCGTTGATGGCGGTGCAGGTGGCCTGACCTGTCGTTTTTGGCGAGGCGCTCGTGATCTACCGAGCATCGCACGCTTTTCAAGCGTGACTTCTGCGCCCAATGCGGCAATCACATCTTCCACCGGCCACAGCTCGGATCGGATCCGAACTGGCAATCTCCCAAGCCTTTTCGGGCCCGACGATGTGTCGTCGCGCTGGAATCTTCTTTAATTCTAGGCCGTACTTTCTACTGTTTCGTTCCGGAAAGCGAAAGGCGCTCGCCATTCAGCATGGCTGGCGCGCATCCTGCTGCGCCGGCTCGCGCGGATAATACCAGGCGCTACAGACGCGACGTTGATCGTCGCGTGCAATCGAAGGCCCATGCCGTTGCACGCGTTGACGTTGCGTCCGGGCCAAGAACGCGCCTATAGGCCGGCACCTATTTTCCCCCGGGCATGAGGATTTCCTGACCGTGGCCAAAGCACCGGCACGCACAGCAACGACCGAACCCGCGATTCCCAATCGCGAACGACCCAACCAGCCGGAGCGATATCAGGCTTCCAAGGAAGAGCTGCTCGCCTTTTACAAGCAGATGCTGCTGATCCGCCGCTTCGAAGAAAAGGCCGGACAGCTTTACGGCCTCGGCTTCATCGGCGGGTTCTGCCACCTGTATATTGGCCAGGAGGCGGTTGCCGTCGGCCTGCAGTCGGCATTGGATGGCGAGAAGGACTCGGTCATTACCGGCTATCGCGACCATGGCCACATGCTCGCTTACGGTATCGACCCCAAGATCATCATGGCCGAGTTGACCGGCCGCGCCGCTGGCATCAGCCGCGGCAAGGGCGGTTCGATGCACATGTTCTCGACCGAGAAGAAGTTCTACGGCGGGCACGGCATTGTCGGCGCGCAGGTGTCGCTCGGCACAGGCCTGGCGTTCGCGCACAAGTATAACGAGGACGGTGGCGTCGCCATGGCCTATTTCGGCGACGGCGCGTCGAACCAGGGCCAGGTCTACGAATCGTTCAACATGGCCGAGTTGTGGAAGCTGCCGATCATCTATGTGATCGAGAATAACCAGTACGCGATGGGCACCAGCGTCAACCGCTCGTCCGCCGAGGATCAGCTTTACAAGCGCGGCGAAAGCTTCCGCATTCCCGGTATCCAGGTCGACGGCATGGACGTGCTCGCCTGCCGTGCGGCGGCCGAAGAGGCGCTTGCCTGGGTCCGGGCGGGCAAGGGGCCGATCATCCTGGAGATGAAGACCTATCGCTATCGCGGTCACTCGATGTCTGATCCGGCCAAGTACCGCTCGCGCGAGGAAGTGCAGTCGGTGCGCGACAAGTCAGACCCGATCGAGGCGGTGAAGCGCGAGCTCGAAGCGCTCGGCGTTCGCGAGGAAGAGCTCAAGCCGATCGAGCAGGAGATCCGCAAGGTGGTCAACGAATCGGCCGACTATGCCGAGCAGACTCCCGAGCCCGATGCTGCTGAATTGTATACCGACGTGCTGGTGGAGACCTACTGAGATGGCGATCGAACTCAAAATGCCGGCACTCTCGCCGACCATGGAAGAGGGCACGCTCGCCAAGTGGCTCGTCAAGGAAGGCGATGTGGTAAAGTCCGGCGACATCCTCGCCGAGATTGAAACCGACAAGGCGACGATGGAATTCGAAGCCGTGGATGAAGGCACGATCGCCAAGATCCTTGTCAGCGAAGGCACCGACAATGTGAAGGTCGGCACCGTGATCGCGATGATCGCGGGTGAGGGCGAGGATGCCTCTGTCGCCGCGACGCCGGCGCCTGCCGCTGCGCCGCAGGAGACTCCGGCCGACCAGAAGACCGAGGCGACGTCGGACAACAGGCCGCAGGCGACTGGTACGGCCCAGCTGACCGCGGCGGTCGAGAAGACCCGGCTCGCTGCCGATCCGTCGATCCCCCAGGGCACCGAGATGGTCAAGACGACCGTCCGCGAGGCGCTGCGCGACGCGATGGCCGAGGAAATGCGCGCCGATCCGCGCATCTTCGTGATGGGCGAGGAAGTCGCCGAGTACCAGGGCGCCTACAAGGTCACGCAGGGGCTGCTGGAAGAGTTCGGCGCCAAGCGCGTGATCGATACGCCGATCACCGAATATGGCTTTGCCGGCATCGGCACAGGCGCGGCGATGGGTGGACTCAAGCCGATCGTCGAGTTCATGACCTTCAACTTCGCCATGCAGGCGATCGACCACATCGTGAACTCGGCTGCTAAGACCAATTACATGTCGGGTGGCCAGATGCGCTGTCCGATCGTGTTCCGCGGTCCCAACGGCGCGGCGTCTCGCGTCGGCGCGCAGCACTCGCAGAACTATGGCCCGTGGTATGCTTCGGTGCCGGGCCTGATCGTGATCGCACCCTATGACGCGGCCGATGCCAAGGGACTCTTGAAGGCGGCTATCCGCTCGGAAGACCCAGTCGTGTTCCTTGAAAACGAACTGATGTACGGCCGTCACTTCGAAGTGCCGAAGCTCGATGATTATGTCTTACCGATTGGAAAGGCGCGGATCGTCCGCGCGGGCAAGGACGTCACCATCGTGTCCTATTCGATCGGCGTCGGCGTCGCGCTTGAAGCCGCCGAGACGCTGGCGAGCGAGGGCGTAGACGCCGAAGTCATCGATCTCCGCACGCTGCGCCCGCTCGACACCGCGACGGTTCTGGAGAGCCTGAAGAAGACCAACCGCATGGTAGTGGTCGAAGAAGGCTGGCCAACTTGCTCGATCTCCTCGGAGATTATCGCAGTGGCGATGGAGCAGGGTTTCGACGATCTCGACGCCCCGGTCCTGCGCGTCACGAACGAGGACGTGCCCCTGCCTTATGCCGCCAATCTGGAGAAGCTCGCCCTGGTCGACGCTGCCCGGGTCGTCGCGGCAGTGAAGAAGGTCACGTACAAGGGTTGATCAGGTCAGGCGGGCTCCGTGGTCGTGCGGAGCCCGTCTCCTGTCTGCTTGGGGCGCTCGCCTGCGTTAGGTTGCGCAGGACGACACCGCCCCCGTCGCCGATACATCGTTAGCAGTACGTTCGCGCACGTTCATCGCGACGATGTTACGGATGGTGCGATTTCCCAGCAGCTGCGGTGAGATCAGCGGCTGGTAGGTGTAGACCACTTCTACGAAGATTAGCTCGCTACCTTCGCTAGCAGCGATCTTGTTATCCGATGGTCCCATACCGGCGGCCCCAAGCAAGTCGCCCTGCCGGCCATATGAGGACGTGACGTTGAGCGCGCCGGAGCAGCGCTGCCATCGGATCTTCTGATTTGCAACGACCTTGGCAGCGTTCGTGACCGGCTGCACGCTGGATACGATGATCCGGCCATTTTCCGGAAAGTTCAGATTGCCCGCAGTCTGCTTGATACCGTTCAGCGTTTCGGTGATGTCCTCCTCGCTGATGCCCAGCCGGATTCGCGAGATGTTGTCAGCTGTCAGGGTTGCGATATCGCCCATTTTTTGATGCGCGTAGGCGAAGTTGACTGTCTCAACCCCCATCATGGCCAGACTGACGAACAGCGGCAGGCACAGTCCGAACTCGACGATCGTCACGCCAGTTTTTTCAGTGAAGAGGCTTCGGCTGTGCGCCAACAACGCACCGACGCGGGTTAACCGATCGCTGCAATAGATCATCACTTACACCTTTCAGGCGGCGATTTCTGGCCTTCAAAAGGCTGACGACGGACCATCGTGGACACTGCAACGGTGGTCTGGCTCGGTTGATTGAACAGCGACCAGATCGGAAACAAACGGTCGAACTTGGCAGAGACGTCATACCGAACCACATCGTCCGCGCCGCCGATGCTGTTCTTGCCCAACGTGACGACGTTGCGGTTGTTGTCTTCGTCGATGTCGAGCCAACAGTCCCCTATGTCCAGTGCTCCGTTGCTGGTGCGATCCACGGTGATCGGCTCCATGGCTCCCATCTGACCGAACCGGGAAACGCTGCCCCGTTGTACTTGTATGTCGGCGGCGGGGGAGACGGTTAGGATGTTGCTGCGAAGCTGGCTCTCCGCAGCACTCTCGTCCACTCCCTCCACGGTAATTGCACGGGTTAGGGTCTCCACCGCGCCTAACGTCACTGATCGGACGTAGACTGAATAAGCCATGTCGAACGAGCCCATCAGCAATAGCAGGAAAACCGGTGTAAGGATGCCGAACTCAACCGCGGACATGCCGCGGTCGTCACGGGCGAAGCAGATGAGCAACGGGCGTGTCACTGCGAAAGCCTTAGCGAACCGATATTCTCGCCGATGTCGCGGAACGCGTTTTCCAATGCGGTGCTGTCGTCAGCCTTATAGGCATAGGCGGGACGAGTGGCGCAGTTCTTCAGGTCGTTGCTTAGCGCCGACCCTTTGGAGAAGGAAATCGAGAAGATAGTGACATCCATATTCTTGATCGCGGCGCAGGTCATCATCCAGCGGCGCGTGTGAATATCGTCGAGAGTGTCCTTGTTATCGCCATTCTTGGAGACACGGCGCCACTGCTCTTCCTGCCCGTAGGTGCTGTAGCCACCCAGCCCCGTGTCCATCTCACCGTCAGTCATTAGGATAAGGTACCGCTTCACACCGAAGCCGTTATAAGTGCCAGGATTATCGTTCTTCCACATACCGGTACGCGACAACATTCTCGCGGCCCAAAGCATGCCGACATCCAGGAAGGTGCCGCCGTTGGCAACGAAGCCGTTGTCGAATTTGAAATAGTTGTTGAACTGAGTGGTGGTAAGCGGAGTCCATTCCAGCATCGCCTTCGGGCACGCATATTGCGCATTACCCACGAGGCTAGGGTCCATCATCGTCCAACGCGTGTCGACGTCGTTGGGCGCTTGATCAAACTTAAGATCGTTTGCAGTGCCTGGAAGATTGTTAGGTATCTGATAGCTCGACGTCGCAGTTATGTCGCTGCTGGTGGTTCGTTCTTCAACGCACCCATCCCAAGTATTAGCTATCCACGAATCGCTGTGTTTGCTCGTCGTACTAGCGAAATAGGTGTACCCTCGGGAATCCCTATCCCAGCGCTTATAGGTGCCGTCACGATTAAACCACGTAGGGTTGCGCGCGTATAGCGTAGTTCCAGCCTTACCCGTGGACAGGCCGGCGTTCACTCCCATCGAAAATGGCACGACCGACCAGCGGATGCGCTTGCGCGTTTCGGAGTCGGCAAGATTGAACTGCTTCTCGATTTCACCCATTTGGCTCTGCAGCTTGCTGAGCGCATCCCTTAAGGCTTGCATGCGTGAGCCGTCAGTTCCGGACTCTTCCGTGTAATATACCGTCGAGCGCCCGGTACCGGTAAGCGTCTTAGTTTGTCTGACGCCATTGGTATTCGCATAGGTGGAGCATTCACTCGCCGTCTTGCTCGGCGCGCATGCCATCGAGCCGGTGGTGTCAAGTACCAGCATAATGTCGATGTTGGAGTAATCGTCGCGGGCGCTGCAATCGACACCGATAGCAACGGTGTTTTTGCCGAATATCCGCATGATGGCGGTGTTCATGTTGGTCGAGAGCGAAAGATTAATCGTATCCGTCGCGGCAGTCAGCGTCGGCGAAACTGTCAGTGCGGTCGTATCGTTCGTTTCGTCGGGAAAGTTGAACTTCACATAATTTGTGATTTCGTTCTTTACCGGGGTCGTGAGTGATCCGCCCGCTCCCATGCTGCGGCGTCCGGCGAGGACGCCGGCATCGCACGCCTGTTGAAGCCGGGTCCGGACAAGATAGGCGCGGCTCATGTCCACGCCGACGCCAACGAACCCCACCATCGGCAGCACCGCCGCGGCGGTTATCGCCAGGACATTGCCCGACGTATCACGGCGAAGCCGCGAGAGGACTCCTTGTACTTGCGCCTTCTTTGTACCGGACACCTGAACCCCACCGTCGACACATCTGCGGCACGTCAGTACAGGCGAAGGGTGTATATTGCGTTGAAATCCCATGATCGATGAAGCCGAACGGCCCCTACGCGAACTGATCCTCGCCTATGCGCCGGCGAATGGACGTGCCGGGCTTTCTGCCTTGCTGGCGTTGGACGACACCCTCGCGCGGCTGATGCGTACAACCCATGAGCCGGCACTTGGCCAACTTCGGCTGGCGTGGTGGCGCGACAGCTTGCCTCGCCTGGATACGGCGCCGGCGCCGGCGGAACCCGTGCTGCAAGGACTGGAAGCGCATATACTGTCACGCGGGGTCAGCGGAGCTTCATTGGTACCGATCGTGCATGGCTGGGAAGTGCTGGTTGAAGAAGAGCGATTGCATTCCGACGCACTTAAGCGCTTCGCCGAAGGTCGCGGGGTTCTGTTCGTCGCGGCAGGTGCGGCGATCGGGGCGCAAACGGATGACCCGTTGGATCTCGCCGGACGGGGCTGGGCACTAGCGGATCTGGCGAATAATTTGAGCAACCCCGAAGAGGCGGCTGAGGTCCGGGCGGAGGCGAGACCGATCCTCGCGGATGCTCTCAAACGCCGTTGGAGCCCGGGCGCACGTGCGCTAGGCGCCATGGCACACATCAGCTTGATGGATATGGATGAGGGCCGGAGACCGATCCGGCGCCTGGGCCGACTGCTGTGGCACAGGCTGTCCGGTCGATGATCATTGTGTTCTCTCAGTAAGCCGCTAGCCTGAGGTAGGCCAAAGGGGGAGGCACGATGATGTGGCGCTATCTCTTGAGTGGGGTTGCAGTGCTTCTGGTTGGCGCGGCGGCGTTATTCTTCTTTCGTGCGCCTGCATCGTCGAAACCGATACTGCCCGCAGCGCCGAAGGCCTCCAATCTCGGCGACGATCCCGCCAGCGAAAACCGTCTCCCCGACGAAGCGCCCAGCGCGACGCTGCGCACGCGCGAAGAAAAGCGGTTCGACCGTTATGACAAGGATCACAACGAAACGATCACCCGCGACGAGTACCTGCTGTCGCGGCGCAAGGCGTTCGCGAAGCTGGACGGCAACGGCGACGGCCGCCTCAGCTTTGACGAGTGGGTGGTGAAGACCAGCACTAAATTCGCCACGGCGGATGGCGACAGATCGGGTACGCTCACGCGAACCGAATTCGTAACCACTGCTCCCAAGCGCAAGGCGAAGAAGCCGGCCTGCGCCTGCAAGCCGGCTGCGGGCGCGTCAGACGACTAAGCCGGCAACCAGTCACTAAACGCGGCGCGTGCGCGTCCGGTATACATCAGCTTGCGATCGGCTTTCTTGGTGCGCCCCTCGATCGGCGGAAACAGTCCGAAATTCACGTTCATCGGCTGATAGGTCTCGACCTCCGCGTCGCCGGTAATGTGCGCCAGCAGCGCGCCGAGAGCAGTCTCGCGCGGCGGCAAGGGAAGGGTAGTCCCCCGCAGTTCTGCCACCGCGAACCGACCGGCAAGCATTCCGATTGCAGAACTCTCGACATAGCCTTCACAGCCTGTGATCTGACCGGCGAAGCGAATATTGGGTCGCGACTTCAGCCGCAGCGTGCTGTCGAGCAGCTCAGGCGACTTGATGAAGGTGTTGCGGTGCAGCCCGCCGAGCCTGGCGAACTCGGCCTGCTCCAGGCCGGGGATAGTACGGAACAGCTCGACTTGCGCGGCGTATTTCAGCTTGGTCTGAAAGCCGACCATGTTCCACAGCGTCCCGCTGGCATTGTCCTGCCGCAACTGCACGACCGCATAGGGCCAGCGTCCGGTGCTCGGCTGGTCGAGCCCCACGCCCTTCATTGGGCCGAAACGCAACGTATCCACGCCGCGCTCCGCCATCACTTCGATCGGCATACAGCCTTCGAAATAAGGCACGTCCTCCCATTCGCGGAACTCGGTCTTCTCACCGTCAAGCAGCGCCTGGTGAAAGACGACATACTGCTCCTTGGTCATGGGGCAGTTGATATAGTCCTTGCCCAATCCCTTGTTCCAGCGAGACTGGAACCAGGCGGTCTCCAAGTCGATCGAGTCGCGATGGACGATCGGGGCGATCGCGTCGAAAAAGGCCAAGCTGTCTTTGCCCGTCGCAGTGCCGATGCTCTCGGCCAATCCTGGCGCCGTCAGCGGACCGGTCGCCACGATTGTCGGACCTTTGTCTGGAAGACTATCGACGCGCTCCCGGACGACCATGATGTTGGGATGGGCCTCAAGGGCGGCGGTGACGCTGTCAGCGAAACCGTCTCGATCCACCGCAAGCGCTGATCCTGCCGGAACCTTGTGGCGGTCCGCCTCGGTGAAGATGAGGGAGCCGAGATCACGCATTTCTTGATGCAGAAGCCCCACGGCGTTGCGCTCAGCGTCGTCCGAGCGGAAGCTGTTGGAACATACGAGCTCGGCGAGCCGGTCGCTTTGGTGCGCTGGGGTCATGGTACCCGAGCCCCGCATTTCAGAAAGGCGGACCTTGTACCCGGCTTGGGCAAGCTGCCATGCGGCTTCGGAGCCGGCCAGGCCGCCGCCGATGATATGAATGTCGTGAGTCACGGCCCGGCAGATAGCGGGGCTAACGCGTTGATGCGAGAGGAAGCATGATGAAGATCTTCACCATCGGCTATGAGGCCACGACCATGGCCGACTTCATCGCCGCGCTGAAGAGCGCCGGCGTGGAGCGAGTGATCGATGTCCGGGCGCTGCCGCTATCGCGGCGACCTGGCTTTTCGAAGAATGTGCTTGCCGCCAGCCTGAAGGACGCGGGGATTGATTATGCCCATCTGAGGCATCTCGGGACCCCCAAGGAAGGACGGGACGCAGCCAAGCGTGGCGACGTCGCCACGCTGACGCGTGTCTATGAGGCGCAGCTGGGTTTGCCCGAAGCACAGGCAGAGGCAGCTAGGATGCGCGTGCTGGCCGAGGACAAGCCGAGTGCACTGCTGTGCTACGAGCGTGAGCCGGGCCATTGCCATCGAACGTTGCTGCTGGCGGAGGAAGGCGAAGGCGCCGAGGTCGTCGATCTATATCCCTGAAAAAGGGCGGGGCAGCGTGAGCCGCCCCGCAGTTCAGGGAGGGTGTCGGCAGAGTTTTGGGGAAATGCCACCGACCGAGCGGCTTTGGACCCGCCACGTTGCAGGCGTGTGTCAACGGTGTAACATTATCTCAGACGTGCCAGATCTGGTGTGACGTCAGCGGCCGTCGAAAAAATCGGCACGGTCAGGGAAACAGGCTCACCTATTTCAAGGCTTGCCGAAAGCGCCGATGATTTGGCGGTACGCCCGCTCCGCACCACCATAGGTGAGGCCAGCTTCCGCGACCAGAGCGGGGCGATCGAGCACGGTGATTCTGTTGCGGGTGCAACGAAGGGTGCGCTGGCCTTCCAGCACATGCAGGCAGTCGGTAACGCTTGCACGCCGCACAGCCAAAGCTTCGGCAAGCCGCGCATGCGTGATTTCATAACTGTCGCCAACGCCACGGTCGTGCAGCATCAGGAGGCGTCGCGCGAGCCGCGCGGAGACGCCGTGATGTGCGGCCGCCCCGATCGCATCCACCATCTGCGCTACCACGACTTCGATGAAGCGCAGTACCACTGCGCGGATCGCGGGTAAATGGCGGCAGAGCCGGATCAATTCGGACGCGGGAAGGGCGAGGACGCTGCCGCTGCATTCGATCACGCTGGAGAGACCCAGAGGAAGGCTGCCGAGCAGAATCGACCAGCCTGTCATGCCCTCGAACCCCACGAGACCTACTTCGGCACCGTGCTGGTTGATTACGCTGATGATTGCGGTTTCGGGGAAAAAGATCAGAGGGGTGCCCTCGGTCCCCAGCCGATGGCCACAAACAAAGGTTTGTCTCTCGCAAGCGGCAAGCAGTGTGTCACGACTGTCAAAAGGCAGAGCACGTATCAGTGCGTTGGCGGATGCGTGCGCATCAGACCGCGACACTGCCGCCAAGCCCCCCATCCGGTCTCCCCCTGGCGCACCAACCGCCAGTTTTTGTCCAGTCCGCGTACGGTAGCGTACCCAAGCCTAAGTGGCTGGAACGCCGCCGCTTCCCCTCGGTTCCGCCTGAAGACGCGCAGGGAGAATTGCGATGGATACCGACCCCGATATGATGGCGTTGCGCCGTAGCCCCGAAGCCGAAGGGGTGCCAGGAAGGCGGAATTTCTTCCGTGCACTGGGGCTGGCCACCGCCCTTGGCGGCGGCTTGTCGCTGATCGGTGGCAATCAGCTCGCCGAAGCGCAGACGGCAGCGCCGACCGACGCCGACGTACTCAACTTTGCATTGAACCTCGAATATCTCGAGTCTAACTTCTACAGCATCGCAGTGCTGGGCGAGCAATTGCCGGCAGAATTGCGGACAGGGACCGGCACGCCGGGAGCGGTGTCCGGTGGCAGGCAGGTGACCTTCACAGATGCGGTCCTCGGGCAGATGGCACGGGAAATCACGCTCAATGAGCGAACCCATGTGGCCTTTCTGCGCAATCAGCTTGGGACTGCCGCGATCGCGCAGCCCGCGATCGATCTTAGCGTGAGCCCCACCAGCGCCTTTTCGCTTGCGGCCCGTTCGGCCGGGCTGATCGGTGAGGGCGAGTCATTCGACCCATATCTGAACGAAGAAAACTTCCTGCTCGCCGCGTTCCTGTTCGAGGATGTCGGAGTTACCGCATACAAGGGCGCCGCGCCGCTTTTGACAAACAAGACGTTCATCGATGCGTCGGCCGGCATTTTGGCGGTAGAGGCATATCACTCTGCGATACTCCGCGCCTCTATCCACATGAAAGGAATGGCGACGCCGGCTGTGTTTGATCGCAGTGAAGCGATCTCGAACGCCCGTGACACGCTCGACGGCGCGCCTGACCTTGATCAAGGCGTTCGTCCGAGCGGATCCGGTGACACGCTGACGAGCAACATCGCGCCGCTGGATGCCAACGGATTGGCGTTCAGCCGAACGACCGGCCAGGTGCTCAACATCGCCTATTTGACCCGTACATCCACCGACCGCGGCGGTTTCTTCCCCAACGGGGTGAACGGCAACATCCGCGTAAGCGCCGCGAGCTGAGGGAGGCTGTCATGAAAAACAACGAAATCACGGAAATGCTCGCCGCGTGCGACGAGCGCCGCGCGCAGCGGCGTCAGTTCATCAAGATGGCGGGCGGTGTAAGCGCAGCGGTCGCCGGTGCGTCGCTGCTGGCAGGTTGCGACGATGATGACGATGATGACGGCGATGTCATCACGCCGACTCCCAGTCCCACCCCCACCCCGACACCCACATCGCCCCCGCAGGTGGTGTCGGACCAGAACATTCTGAACTTCGCGTTGAACTTGGAATATCTGGAGGCGCAGTTTTACGCCTTTGCTGTGAACGGCGCCTATCTGCCTGATACGCTGCTGACAGGAACGGGCACCGGCGGGGCTGCCACAGGCGCCAAGCAGGTGACGTTTACTGATCCGATGATCCGCGCCTTTGCGCGCGAGATCGCGGCCGACGAGCAGGCACATGTCGCCTTTTTGCGTAGCCAGCTGGGATCTGCGGCCGTGGCGCAGCCTGCACTGGACCTGCGTCCGGAAGGCGCCTTCACCGCTGCCGCGCGCGCAGCCGGGCTGGTCGGCGCGACGGCCACGTTCGACCCGTACGCCAACGAGAACAACTTCCTGCTTGCCGCTTTCCTGTTCGAAGATGTCGGCGTCACGGCGTACAAGGGCTCCGCGGCATTGCTCGAGAGCAAGCTGTATCTCGAAGCGGCTGCGGGCATCATGGCAGCCGAAGGGTATCATGCCGCCATGGTTCGGACCGCGTTGTTCCGCCGAGGCGTGCAAACGCCGACGCTGATCGACGCAACCGAGTCGATCTCCAACGCCCGCGATAGCCTGGATGGGAACACCGACCTTGACCAGGGCGTGCGCCCGGCGGTCAATGGCGTGGCCAATATCGTCCCCACCGACGCAAATGCCCTCGCCTTTGGACGAAGCGCGGGTCAGGTCCTCAACATCGTCTATTTGACGCCGACGGCCACCAACAAGGGCGGCTTCTTCCCCAGCGGCGTGAATGGCGGACTGAACCTGAGCGCCGCAAACGGATGACGCTGGCGCCTGCCGCTCGGTTGAGCGGCGGGTCGCCTATGATCGACTACACGCCTTCGGCCCCGCGCGACTTACCATCGGCGCGCGGGGCTGATTTCACTTCTACGCCGCTGTTTTGCGCCGCTCGGCCATTTCGTCGTTCAGCATCTCCGCCAGCAGAAAGGCGAGTTCCAGGCTCTGCCCCGCGTTCAGGCGTGGATCGCAATGGGTGTGATAGCGGTCGGCAAGTCCCTGCTCGGTGATCTCAAGCGCGCCGCCGGTGCATTCGGTGACGTTCTGCCCGGTCATTTCAGCATGAATGCCGCCGGCAAAGGTACCCTCTGCACGATGCACGGCAAAAAAGCCGCGCACTTCGGCAAGAATCCGGTCGAACGGCCGGGTCTTATAACCATTCGCCGCCTTCACGACATTGCCGTGCATCGGATCGCAGCTCCACACCACCGAATGCCCCTCGCGCTTTACCGGGCGTACCAGCTTGGGCAGCCCGTCCTCGATCTTGTCATGACCATAGCGGGTGATCAGCGTCATTCGCCCGGGCACCCGCGCGGGGTTGAGCACGTCGAGCAGTCGCAGCAGCGCATCGGGCTCCAGGCTCGGGCCGCACTTCATTCCGATTGGATTCCCGATCCCGCGCAGGAACTCCACGTGCGCGGAACCCTCGAAGCGGGTGCGGTCGCCGATCCACAAGAAATGTGCGCTGGTGTCGTACCAGTCGCCGGTCAGGCTGTCCTGCCGCGTCAGCGCTTGCTCGTAGGGGAGCAGCAGCGCCTCGTGACTGGTATAGAATTGCGTCGCCTTGAGCTGCGGCACGCTGTCAGCGTCGATGCCGCACGCCGCCATAAAGTCCAACGCCTCGCCGATGCGATCCGCGACGTGCTTGTAGCGCTCGGTCCAGGGGCTCTGCCCCAGGAAGTCATGCGTCCACTTATGCACCTGGTGAAGGTTGGCATAACCGCCTTGGGCAAAGGCACGCAGCAAGTTGAGCGTGGCGGCGGACTGGGCATAGCCCTGGACCATCCGCTGCGGATCGGGATTGCGCGCCTGTGGTGTGAAAGCGATGTCGTTGACATTGTCGCCGCGATAGGAGGGCAGGGTGACGCCATCGATTGTCTCGGTATCGGTTGACCGCGGCTTGGCGAACTGGCCTGCCATGCGGCCGAGCTTCACCGTCGGCAGCTTCGACGCGAAGGTGAGAACCACTGCCATCTGCAGCAGCACGCGGAAGGTGTCGCGGATATTGTTGGGGTGGAACTCCGCGAAGCTCTCCGCGCAATCGCCACCCTGCAGCAGGAACGCCTCGCCTCGCGCGACCTTGGCCAAGTCCTGGGTAAGCTGGCGCGCCTCCCCAGCAAAGACCAGCGGCGGCGCGGTCTCGAGCTGGCGGGTGGCGGCGTCCAACGCGACGGGATCAGGGTAAACCGGGAGTTGGCGTGCTTCCGCCTTCCGCCAGCTGTCGGGTGTCCAGCCCATCGCGTCCTCCACATTGCGAATGGGGACGTACCAATCCTGGTGATGGGCGATGCCGTTAGCGGCAATCTGGTTGACCACAGCGGCAGAGGCCCGCTTCCCGTCTTCCTCCCACCCTTGTACCGTTGAACCGGGCGTGTCGAACCATGCCCCGAAGGCAGCGCGAGAGAGGGAGCGTTCTTCGCGAAAGCGGCGGATTTTGTTACCAGCGAGTGTCGTCATGGCGCCACTTACCCATTGCGGGTAAGCAGATGCAACCCTAATTTCCCGCAGAGGGTAAATCTAAAGTGCAGGCCGCCAGTCCCACCCCAGCGGATCACCGTCCATCACGTCCACGCCTCGC
The DNA here is from genome assembly GCF_014199255.1 of Sphingomonas xinjiangensis. Lineage (GTDB taxonomy): Bacteria > Pseudomonadota > Alphaproteobacteria > Sphingomonadales > Sphingomonadaceae > Sphingomonas > Sphingomonas xinjiangensis. The sequence goes on from NZ_JACIJF010000001.1 coordinate 303,226, forward strand.
TCTATAAGAGCATCACGTAGGGCATCGGACCGCGCAAAATCCTTTTCCGCCCGCGCTTGCTTCCGTTCGGCTAGCTTGGTCTGAATCTCCTCGGCCGTGATTGTCGCGGCTGCCGGCCGCACGCGCAGTGCCTCACGCGAGAGCGTGCCAAGTTCTAAACCAAGAACCTCGTCCATTCGCAATGCGGCGGCGAGTTGCGCCGCCGGATCTATGCGCTTCAACGCAAGCAGCGTGTCCAGCGCAACCAGTGCCCGCGCGGTGTTAAGGTCATCCGACATCGCCGCGTCGAACTCCGCAAGCATTGAAGCGATCTGCGGCGGCACCGTGGCGGGCGGGGGCTCAACCGCCTTGGCGCGCACCGCGGTTACGGTAAGCGCCAGCCGCTTGAGCCGCGTCAGCGCAGCGGCCAGGTTTTCCCCGCTGAACTCCAGTTCGCTGCGATAATGTGCCTGAAGGCACATGAGGCGGTAGGCGAGGGGGTGTACGCCGGCGTCGATCAGCGACTGGAGCGTAGTGAACCCGCCCTTGGACTTGGACATCTTCCCCTGGCGGTCGACCAGGAAGTTGTTGTGCATCCAAAAACGCGATCCGCTATCGCCACAGCCGCAATAAGCTTGGTTTTGCGCGATCTCATTGGGATGGTGAATCTCACGGTGATCGATGCCGCCAGTATGGATGTCGAACGGCGCGCCAAGATATTTCAGGCTCATCACCGAGCATTCCAGATGCCAGCCAGGCGCGCCCATGCCCCAGGGCGATTCCCATTCCATCAGGCGCTGCTCGCCCGCAGGCGACTTACGCCAGATCGCGAAATCCTGGGGATGGCGCTTGCCAGCCACGGGATCGATGCGTCCCTCACGGACGTCGTCCTGCGCACCTGCCAAGCGGCCATAATCAGGCACGGTGCTGGTGTCGAAATACAGCCCGCTGTCGAGCTCGTAGCAATGTTCGGGCGCGATCTTCTCCGCAAAGGCGATCATCTCGGCAATGTGGTCTGTCGCGACGGACCAGCGCGAGGGCTCGCGGATGTTCAGATCTTTCAGATTCTGTTTGAACGCCGCGGTATAATGCGCGGCGATATCCCAGATGCTCTTTGCCTGGGCGCGTGCAGCTGCTTCCATCTTGTCGTCGCCGGCATCGGCGTCAGAGGTCAGGTGGCCAACATCGGTGATGTTGATCACATGAGTGAGCGCATAGCCCTTCCAGCGCAGCGTCCGAGCAAGCGTGTCGGTGAACACATATGCGCGGAGATTACCCAGGTGGGCGTAGTTGTAGACGGTCGGCCCGCATGAATAGACACGCACGCCCTTTTCAGGATCGAGCGGAGCAAAAGGCTCCAGGCTGCGAGTGAGCGAGTTATAGAGGGTCAGTGCGGCGCCTTGCATGGTGGCGCCTTTAGCCGCTGCCGTGCCCCGCGTCATCCCATCCTCCTTGGCGTGCGATGGAACGCCCGACTTTGCCGAGGGTTAATCGGCCAAGCGCCTGGCGAAGGCGCGCAAGTGAAATGCAGCAACAAACCAATCGGGAAGCCCGCGCTTTCCGAGGAGGCGAAGCATGTCTGAACACAAGGATATCTCCGAAGGTGGAGTCGGTGATCGTGGCTCGGCGCTGGACGGCGCCGACGATGATCCTGCGCTGCAGGGTAACGAGCGCCAGGCGGTGAAGAACCAGGGCAAGGCGACGCCCGACGATTATCCCGAACGCCACGAGCAGAATTGAGGAGCCAACGATGAGCGAAGTGCGTGGCGCACCCTCCTACGTGTCCAAGGACAAGGACCTCCAGAAGAGCGAGGCTCAGAACGGCGAAAGCACCGTCTGGGGCCATACGGTCTCGATCATGCGGCCGCGCGAAGAACTGTACGCCTATTGGCGCGACTTCGCGAACCTGGCGACGTTCATGCAGAACATCGTCTCGATCGAGGTGCTTGATCAGACGCGTTCGCATTGGACCGTCCGCGGCCCCAATGGCGAGTATCAATGGACCGCGCTGGTCACCGAAGACAGGCCCGGCGAGGTGATCGCCTGGAAAGCTGAGGATGGCGACGTAAAGAATAGCGGCCGCATCGAATTCCGTGACGGCCCGCCCGGACATGGCACCTATGTCCGCGCGATCCTTGCCTATCAGCCGCCAATGGGCGCGATCGGCAAGCTGATCGCTACGCTGACGCAGAAGGAGCCGCAGATCCAATCCAATCGCGACCTGCGGCGCTTCAAGCAGCTGATGGAAACGGGTGAGATCGCGACGACAACCCAGCCGAACCGCGAACCGTATTCCTGATCGATCCCATTTCCTCAGCGGAGTTTATATCCGATGCGCGCACTCACCTGGCACGGCAAACACGACGTGCGGATGGAAACCGTTCCCGATCCCGAAATCCTCAATCCGCGCGATGCGATCATCAAGATCACCTCGACCGCGATCTGCGGTTCGGACCTGCACCTCTACGACGCCTATATCCCAACGCTGCAAAAGGGCGACATCCTCGGCCATGAGTTTATGGGCGAAGTTGTCGATGTCGGCCCCAAGTCGACGCTGAAAAAGGGGCAGCGCGTGGTGGTGCCGTTCACCATCTCGTGCGGCAGCTGCTTTCATTGCTCGAAGCAGCAATTCTCGGCCTGCGACAACGGCAATCCCGCCGACAATCAGGATCTTGGCCAGCAGCTCTACGGCGAGCCGATGTCCGCCCTGTTCGGCTATACCCATCTGACCGGCGGCTATCCGGGTGGGCAGGCGGAACTGGTCCGCGTACCCTTCTCCGATGTCGGCCCGATCGTGATTCCTGACGGCATGCCCGATGATGACGTCCTGTTCCTGTCGGACATCCTGCCGACCGGCTGGATGGCGGCGGAGAACGCGCAGATCGAGCATGGCGATACCGTCGCGGTCTGGGGCTGCGGCCCGGTCGGCCTGTTTGCGGTGCAATCGGCGTTCAAGATGGGCGCTCACCGCGTCATCGCGATCGACCATTTCCCGCACCGGCTCGAACTCGCCGCCAAGTTCGGCGCGGAAACGATCAATTTTGAGGAAACCGACACCTATCACGCGCTGATGGAGATGACGGGCTCAATAGGCCCGGATGCCGTAATCGACTCGGTCGGCTTGGAAGCACATGGCCTCTTTGGCGACAACATCGTCGACCAGATCAAAGCGTCGACCTTCCTGGGCACCGATCGTCCGCATGCATTGCGCCAGGCGATCCTCGCCTGCCGCAAGGGTGGCCGCGTGTCGGTCCCCGGTGTCTATGGAGGGTTCCTCGACAAGTTCCCGTTCGGCGCCTTCATGGAAAAGGGCCTGACCATGAAGACTGGCCAGACTCATGTGCAGAAATATCTGCCCAAGCTGCTCGAAATGATCGGCAACAAGGAACTGGATACCACCTTCCTGATCTCGCACCGGCTGCCGCTCGAGCAGGCGCCCGAGGGCTACAAGATGTTCAAGAGCGAACAGAATACCTGCACCAAGGTGGTGCTCAAGCCTGGCATGGAAGCCTGAGGAGTAAAACCAGATGGCAAACAAACTAGCAGTGATCACCGGTGCCTCGACGGGCATCGGCAAGGAGATCGCGAAGATCGCCGCCGGTGAGGGTTATGACCTCATCATTGTTGCTGATGAGCCGCAGATCGACGCGGCCGCAGGCGAGTTGAGCAGCTTCGGCGTCGACGTCCAGGCGATTGAGGCTGATCTGTCGACTTTCGAGGGCAACGACCAACTGCTCGCGGCCTGCGGGGGCCGGCCGATCGACGTGCTCGTCGCCAATGCGGGCCGCGGGTTGGGACAGGGCTTTCTCGAGCAGGACCCGGCGGAGTGGCGCCGGGTGATCGACACCAACGTCACCGGCACCACCTATCTGCTCCAGAAGGTGCTACAGCAGATGGTCCCGCGCAACGAAGGCAATGTGCTGATCACCGGATCAATTGCCGGGCTGATCCCGGGCGCATGGCAGGCGGTATATAACGGCACCAAGGCCTATCTGGACAGCTTGTCCTACGCGATCCGTGAGGAGATCAAGGATACCGACGTCAACGTTACCGTGCTGATGCCCGGGCCCACGGAGACCCAATTCTTCCGTCGCGCCGACATGGAGCGCAACACGCCGGTGGGGCAGTCCGAAAAGGCCGATGCGGCAAAGGTCGCGCAGGATGGCTGGGGCGCGATGACGTCGCATAAGCCGCACGTCGTCTCGGGCTTCATGAACAAGGTGCAGGCGGCGATGAGCCACATCACCCCCGACACGCTGAATGCCAAGATGCACACCGGCATGGCCAAGCCCGACGATGTCGAGGAAAGTCGCGGCGGACTCTGACGCACTGTCACTCTCTCGTAGGGGAGGAGCCGTTTACGGATTTGGGCTTCCTCGCGTCATCAAGCTCAGGCGGACGTAAAGGTCCTGCGTTGAGAATCAATCACCCCGGCAAAGCCGGGGTGATTCGCCGTTTGAAAGACCACTCAGGCGAGGGTCAGACGGTCTCTTCCTGACCGATGGCGGCACGCACCATTGCGTTCCAGATCTCGGCCGGGTCTGATCCTGCGGCGCGGCCTGCCTCGACCATTTCCGGCGTGGGCTCGCGAAGCGTGCGCAGCACCGCCATGGCGCGGTTCACTTCCTGCGGCCATGCGGCGTCCACTTCACCACCGGCACTGGCGTCCTGTCCGTCGCCGTTGATGCTGATTGCTTCCGCGGCGATCACGCGGGCGATCCGCTCAACGGGTGAAGTGACGGAAATGTCGGTCATCGAAACGCTGCTCCTGCTTTGAATAGAGCCACGAAACGCGCCGCTTCGCGGCCCCGTTCCTTGTGGCTCAGGGCGTCAGGGTTCAAGTCGCTGTCATCGCACATCGTTGGGACGTGAGCAAAGGGCAGGCGAGCGAGCAGGGACCTGAACGACAGCTAACAGGTCCATTCAGGCTCGCTGCACAACGAATCGGGCAAAAGGTCATTCGTTGAAAGGCGGCATCGAAGCCGCTGGACAGGAGGACTGCCATGAAGAAGACCCTGCTTTCCGCCGTGCTTGCCGCAACCGTGACCATGGGCGGCATGGCTGCCACTCCGGCCGCCGCACAGCGCTATGACGGTTATGGTTATCAGGATCGCGGCTACCGCGACGGGTATCGCGGCTATCGTGGTGACCGCGGGCATCGTGAAGACCGTGGCTATCGCAACTATCGGGGATATCGCGGCGACCGCGGCTATCGGCGGTGCAGCAGCGGGACCACCGGGACGATCCTGGGCGCAGTCGCTGGCGGGCTGCTGGGCGGCGAGATTGGCCGGGGCAACTCTTATCGAGGCCGCAGCACCACCGGCACGATCATCGGTGCCGGCGCAGGCGCGCTGCTCGGCCGTGAGGTCGACGGGGGCAATTGCCGCCGCTGATCGCGTCCGAATCGGTGCTGAAAGGGCGTCCGCGAAAGCGGGCGCCTTTTTCGTTTCTAGGCGTTTTGGAAGGAGTTGGAGGCCCGAGCCGGAATCGAACCGGCATATACGGATTTGCAGTCCGCTGCGTCACCATTCCGCCATCGGGCCATCCACAGGTGAGGCGGCGGCAATGCGCAGGGCAGTGGCTCCATGTCAACATAGTTTCAGAATCGCATGACGTTCGCTTGGCGATCTACGATGGCCACGATAGAAGCGAGACGATTTCAACAAGTGTGTTGCACAGCTAAAACAGCTGTGCCAGATTGCCGGAGTGATGATGACTTTTTCGGTCGATTCCGCCCCCGTCGAGACGAACCGTTTCGAGGCGATGCGCCATGCCATGGTGGCAAGTCAGCTGCGTCCTAACGCGGTCAACGATCCCCGTGTGGTGGACGCAATGGCGAAGGTCGCCCGGGAAGAATATCTGCCTGCGGAGCATCGTGGCCTGGCCTATCGCGACACGCTGTTGCCGCTGCCAGGTGGCCGGCGCCACAACTCTCCCCTCGCTACAGGCCGCCTGCTTACTCAGGCGCGGATCGGATCGACGGATCGTGTGCTGCTGATCGGCGCGGCGGGCGGATATGCCGCAGCCATTCTGGCGCTGCTCGCTAAGTCGGTGGTGGCGGTGGAGGAAGAGCCGGCGCTCGCGGCACTCGCTCGACAGGCGCTTGCCGGTGAGCCGAAGGTCGAAATTGTCGAAGGTTCGCTGAACGCCGGCTGGGCAGCCGGCGCGCCCTATGACCTGATGATCGTCGATGGCGCAGTGGAGGAACTGCCCGAAGCGCTGGTGGCACAGGTCGGCCTGGAAGGACGCGTTCTTTCGGGCGTGGTCGAAAATGGCGTGACGCGGCTGGCCGCCGGCTCCCGCACAGAGGGCGGCTTCGCTCTTCTCGACTTCATGGACATCGAATGCGCGGAGTTGCCGGGTTTCCGGCGCCACCGAAAATTTACTTTCTGATCAAGGAAAGAGGGGGAGATGCGCTTGAAAATCCTGCTGCTGGGCGTGAGCCTGACGGCGCTTGTGGAGCCTGCCTTGGCGCAGGCCACCACCACGCGCCAAGGTACCGCGGCCGACGTGACGGTCCAGACCGCACCGCAGGCGGCAACCCAGACCCCGGCGACCACGGCGGCACCGACCACGACCCTGCGGGACGCGCTGGTTCAGGCGTACAACACCAATCCGGACCTTCAGGGCGAGCGCGCCAATCAGCGCGCCAATGACGAAAACGTGCCGATCGCCCGCTCCCAGGGGCGCGTCGGCGTCAGCAGCAACGGGTCGCTCAACACCAGCGTCTACGACTCTGACAACAATGCCTTCGCACCGACACGGCAAGGCCGGCTTGGTCTGAACGTGTCGCAGCCGGTATATAGCGGCGGATCAGTCCGCAATTCGGTCCGCGCTGCCGAAACGCGCGTCAATGCAGGCAGGGCCAATCTGCGCGGAGTGGAGGCCGATACCTTCACGTCCGTCGTTACTGCTTATGTCGACGTGATCCGAAACGAGGCGATCGTCCGCCTGAACCAGCAAAATGTCCGCGTGCTGCAGGTGAACCTTCAGGCAACCCGCGACCGCTTCGAAGTCGGCGACCTCACCCGCACCGACGTTGCCCAGTCCGAGGCGCGGCTGGCGCTGGCGCAGAGCCAGCTTCGCAGTGCCGAAGCGCAGCTGATCGGCAGCCGCGAAACCTATATCCGCGTGGTCGGCACCCCGCCCGGCGTGCTCGCGCCGCCCCCGCCATTGCCTAACCTTCCCGACGACGCACAGCTCGCCGAACAGACCGCGCTGGCGAACAATCCGTTCCTGGAAGCCGCGCAGCTGCAGCGCGACGCCACCCGCTTCGATGTCCGCGTCTCCCGCGCCGGCCGCTTACCGCAGCTGAGCCTCGGCGTCGGCGGGAATTATTACAACAATTTGGGCTCCGTCCCCGGAATCGCGGCGCAGGAAGTATCCGGCAGCGGCTTCTCGACTTCGCTGGGCGCGCAGGTGACGTTGCCGCTCTTCCAGGGCGGTCGCCCCGCGGCGCAAGTGCGGCAGGCCCAGGCACGCGAAGCCTCGGCCATCGAGTCGGTGACGCTCGCCGAACGCGGCGTGATCGCGCAGGCGCGCTCGGCCTATGCCTCTTATCAAGGCGCGTTGCAGGTCATCGAATCGTCGCGCGTTGCCGTGGAGGCCAATCGGCTCAGCCTTGAAGGCGTGCGGGCGGAGAACAGCGTCGGCACCCGCACCATCCTCGACATCCTCAACGCCGAACAGGAGTTGCTGAACTCGCAGGTGCAGTATGTCACTGCCGAGCGCGACGCCTATATCGCCGGCTTCTCGCTGCTCGCCGCAATGGGTCGCGCCGAAGCCTCGGACCTCAACCTGGGCGATGGCCCGCTCTATGATCCCGAAGTTAATTATAACCGCGTGAAAGGCCGCTGGAACGATTGGGCAGACGATCGCGCGCCGCAGGCGGTGGGCACTTCAACGGCCGGAACGCCGGTGCAGGGCGCGACGGTCGCCCCGGGCCGATTGGATCCGGTTCTGCAGCGACCAGTTGACACGAACCGGACAAACCCGGATTGAGCGAAGTGGTTAACCACGCGACAGGGTGCGGGCGATGGGGGATTTGAGTACCGAGCCGTCGATGGAAGAGATCCTCTCCTCCATCAAACGCATCATAGCTGAGGAGGGCGAGGCTGCGGTGACGACGCGCAGCCGGCGCGGTCGGTCGGCTGCGCGCCGCGAGCCACTCATCCCGGAGGGCGGGGATGAGGATGAGATTCTCGAACTCAGCCAGCCGGTGACCGAGGCGAAGCCTCATGCATCTGTGCCCGAGAGCACGGCCGCAGAGGCGATCCTCTCCGAGCGCGCCGCTGAAGCGACTCGCGGCCCGCTCGAGGCTTTGTCGCGGATCGTGGTCAAGCCTGAGATCCCCGGGTCGGACACGCTTGAGGGCATGGTGCGCGATATGCTGAAGCCTATGCTCCGCGACTGGTTGGACGAAAATCTTCCGCACATCGTCGAAACGATGGTTGCACGCGAAATCTCGCGGATCACTGGCCGCAACTAAGGACTGCGCGTCGGGCAGGGAAGGATTGCGGCGCCGCTGCGTTCCTGCTCTATCTCGCGCATGAAGCACATCCTGCTCGCGGGCGCTTCGCTCGCTTCCGCTGCCGCGCCGGCCTGGGCGCGGGACCTCACCACGGAAGATGTCGCAACGCTCTCGCGCGTCGGCGCGCCTGCCGTATCACCCGATGGCCGCTGGCTCGTCTGGCAGCAGCGCGAAACCGATCTCGCCGCCAATCGCGGGCGGCTGGATCTCTGGCGGCTCGACCTTCGCCGGAAGGGCGCTGTGCCCGAGCGGCTGATCGCCGAGGCCGAGGTGAATGAGACGGCGCCGCAATTCTCGCGCGATGGCGGTACCGTGTACTTCCAGTCGGATAAGGGCGGCGAGGATGCCGTCTGGAGCGTTCCCATAGCCGGCGGCGCTCCCACCCAGCTGACTCACATCCCTGGCGGCTTCAGCGGCTTCAAGGCGTCACCCGACGGTACCAAGTTGCTGGTCTGGGCCGACCGCAAGCCGGGCGCGCCCAGCCTCGAGCCTGCGATGGTCAAAAAGGACGCGCACGCCGGCTCGGGACGGAAGTATGACCAGCTGTTCGTACGCCACTGGAACACATGGTCAAACGGCGAGCGCTCGCAGCTATTTGTCCTTCCGCTCTCCCCGGCCGGTGCGACCGGCAGCGGCGCCCCCATCGTCGGCCAGCTGATCGGCGACACGCCGTCCAAACCGTTCGGTGGCGGCGAGGAACTCGCCTGGAGCGCCGATGGCAAGACCGTTTACTTCGCGTTGCGCGAAGCAGGCCGGATCGAAGCGACCTCCACCAATCTCGACATCTTCGCCGCGCCCGCCGATGGCTCTGCCGCGCCGGTCAACCTCACCGCCGACAATGACGGTACCGACACGCTGCCCACCGTCTCGCCCGACGGCAAGTGGCTCGCTTATGTCTCAATGGCGCGCCCCGGCTACGAAGCCGATCGCCAGGTCCTCAAGCTGCGCAATCTCGCCACTGGCGAAGTCCGCGCGCTAACGGAAGGCTGGGATCGTTCGGTCGCCTCGATCGCCTGGGCGCCCGACGGCAAGCGCCTCTACGTCACTGCGCAGGACACGCAGGAAGAGCCGCTCTTCACAGTCGATGTGAAGAGCGGCAAGGTCGCGCGGCTGACGCAGCAGGGTGTCGTCGGCGCCGTGCTGCCGACTCCCACCGGCGCGGTGTTCGCGATGAACAGCCTGACCGCGCCTGACGACTTCTACGCCCTCACCGGCAGGAAGGTCACGCGCCTCACCTCAGTTAATGCCGCCAAGCTCGCGGGCATCGATATGCCCAAGGTCGACCGGTTCAGCTTCGCCGGCGCCAATGGCGACACCGTGTGGGGGTATTCGGTGCGTCCGGCGAGCCTCGCCGCCGGCACCAAGGCCCCGGTCGCCTTCATCGTCCATGGCGGGCCTCAAGGATCGAGCAACAACAGCTGGTCCTATCGCTGGAACCCGGCTGTGTTCGCCGGCGCCGGTTACGCTGTGGTCTCGGTCGATTTCCACGGCTCCACTGGCTATGGCCAGGCTTTCACCGACGCGATCCGCAACAATTGGGGTGGCTGGCCGCTCGAGGACCTGCAAAAGGGCCTCGCCGCGGCGACGGCAAAGTTCTCGTACCTGGACGGCGGCAACGCCTGCGCGCTCGGCGCCTCCTATGGCGGTTATATGATGAACTGGATCGAAGGGCAGTGGCCCGATCGCTTCAAGTGCATCGTTCAGCATGACGGCGTGTTCGACGCCCGCGCCATGGCCTACGAGACCGAAGAGCTTTGGTTCGACGAGTGGGAGCATGGCGGCAAGACCTATTATGAGGACCCGCACGCGTTCGAGAAGTGGAACCCGGTCCACCACGTGGCCAAGTGGAAGACGCCCCAGCTGGTGATCACCAGCGAGAAGGACTTCCGCATCCCCTATACGCAGGGTCTCGCCGCGTTCACCGCGCTGCAACGCCAGGGCGTCGACAGCCGCCTGCTGGTGTTCCCCGACGAGAACCATTGGGTACTCAAGCCCAAGAACTCCCTGCAATGGTATGGCGAAGTGCTTGGCTGGTTGGGGAAGTACACGGCCAAGTGACGGCATTCCCCTCCCTAAAAGGGAGCGGCTAGGGGTGGGTTTAGCGAGGCTCGGTGCCTCGCTGCCCGCTTGAACGCTTCGTGGTTCTTGGGCGGCCAGCCCCTCCTTGCCAGCAGCGATGGGCGTACGGCTTGTGCACGCGCTGCACACCCCGCTAAAGCCCACTCCTATGACCGAGCTTCCCAAAACCTTCGACCCCGCCGAAATCGAGTCCCGCTGGTACGGCCATTGGGAAGACAAGGGCCTGTTCGCTCCCGAGCGCCCGGGTGCCGATCCGTGGACACTGGTCAACCCGCCGCCCAACGTCACCGGCAGCCTCCATATCGGCCATGCGCTTGACAACACTCTTCAGGACATTCTCGTCCGGCACGCCCGCCTGAAAGGCAAGGACGCGCGCTGGGTGGTCGGCACCGATCATGCCGGCATCGCCACCCAGATGGTCGTTGAGCGCCAGCTCAACGCCAAGCAGCAGAAGCGCACCGATTTCACCCGCGAGGAATTCATCGCGAAGGTTTGGGAGTGGAAGGAAGAAAGCGGCGGGGAGATCACCCAGCAGCTCCGCCGCCTCGGCTGCTCGATGGACTGGACCAATGAGCGCTTCACCATGGACGAGGGCTTCTCGAAAGCCGTACTCAAGGTGTTCGTCGAGCTCCACAAGCAGGGGCTGATCTACCGCGACAAGCGGCTGGTGAACTGGGACGCCAAACTCGGCACCGCGATCAGCGACCTCGAAGTCGAGACCAAGGACGTCAAGGGCAGCTTCTGGCGCCTGCGCTATCCGCTGGAGGACGCAAGCGGCTTCATTGAAGTGGCTACCACGCGGCCCGAGACGATGCTCGCCGACATGGCCGTCGCGGTGAACGCCGGCGACGAACGCTACACCGCACTGGTGGGCAAGAAGGTCCGCCTGCCGATCACCGGCCGTCTCGTCCCCATCATCACCGACGATCATGCCGATCCCGAACTTGGCTCGGGCGCGGTCAAGATCACCCCCGGACACGACTTCAACGACTTCGAGGTTGGCCGCCGTGCTGGCATCGAGGCGCGCGACATGCTCAACATGCTGGACGCCAAGGCCCGCATCATTCAGACCGCCGACGGCCTGATCCCCGACGACCTGCTCGGCCTCGACCGGTTCGAGGCGCGCAAAGTGATTGTTCAGCGGCTGAAGGACGACGGGGTCCTGATCCCGCACCTCGACAAGGAAGGCGCCGAGCATGACGCCGAGCCGCGCACCATCGCCACCCCGTTCGGCGACCGCTCGGGCGACGTGATCGAGCCCTGGCTGACCGACCAATGGTATGTCGACGCCGCCACCCTCGCCAAGCCGGCGATCGAGGCGGTCCGCTCGGGCGCGACCAAGATCGTGCCGAAAAGCTGGGAAAAGACCTATTTCAATTGGATGGAGAACATCCAGCCCTGGTGCGTTTCGCGCCAGCTTTGGTGGGGGCACCAGATCCCGGCTTGGTTCGCCGAGGACGGCAGCATCTATGTCGCCGAAACCGAGGCCGAGGCACAGGCTGCGGCGGGTGAAGACGTCGCCCTGACGCGCGATCCGGACGTTCTCGACACTTGGTTCTCCTCGGCACTGTGGCCCTTCGCCACGATGGGCTGGCCCGACGCCGATGTGAAGGCCGCGGGCCGTTATCCTAACGACGTACTGATCTCAGGCTTCGACATCCTGTTCTTCTGGAACGCGCGCATGATGATGCAGGGTTTGCACTTCATGGATGAAGTGCCGTTCAAGACCTTGTATCTGCACGGTCTTGTCCGCGCATCCGACGGGCAGAAGATGTCCAAGTCCAAGGGCAATGTCGTTAATCCGCTCGGGTTGATCGACAAATACGGCGCCGATGCGCTGCGCTTCTTCATGGCGGCAATGGAGAGCCAGGGTCGCGATATCAAAATGGATGAGAAGCGGATCGAGGGCTATCGCAACTTCGCGACCAAGCTTTGGAATGCCGCGCGCTTCTGCCAGTCCAACGGCATCGGCGCGAGCACCACGCTTGAGCCACCATCTGCGGAACTCGCGGTAAATCGCTGGATCATCGCGGAAACTGTTGCGGCAGTGCAATCGCTCGACCTTGCGCTTGTCGATCTGCGCTTCGATGAAGCCGCGAACACGGTGTATCAGTTCACTTGGAGCCGGTTCTGCGACTGGTATCTCGAACTGATCAAGCCGGTGCTGCAGGGCGAGGGTGTCGCCGGTGCAGATGAGACCCGCGCCGTTGCCGGCTGGGTGCTCGATCAGATCCTCGTCATGCTCCACCCGTTTATGCCCTTCATCACCGAAGAGCTGTGGTCCAAGATGGGGCCGCGCAGCCATGAACTGATCGTCGCGAGCTGGCCGATGGCAGACGCCCGCGCGCTCGATCCAGAGGCGGCTGCGGAAGTCGACTGGCTGATCCGCCTGGTGAGCGAAGTTCGCGCCGCGCGCACCGAGCTCAACGTGCCCCCTGGCGCACGGCTGCCGATCCATGTCCGTGACGCCAGCGGCGAAACCGCCGATCGGCTTCAGCGGCAGGACGCTGCACTTGCCCGTCTCGCCCGCGTCGATCAGGCGAGCGGCGAAGTACCTGCGGGCGGCGCACTCCAGATCATCGTCGACGAGGCGACCTTCGTCATACCGCTCGGCGACGTGGTCGATCTCGACGCCGAGAAGGCCCGCCTCGCTAAGGCGATCACCGCCGCGGAGAAGGAGCGCGACGCTCTAGCGGGGCGGCTCGGCAACCCTAGCTTCGTCGAGCGTGCAAAGCCCGAAGCGGTGGACAAGGCCCGCGCGGACCATGCCGAAAAGGCAGCGGAAGCCGAACGGCTTTCAGCTGCGCTCGCTCGCTTGGGCTAAGGCCGGGGCGCCATGACTTCGATCACCCCGGGAGCGATCCTGGCGGTGGTCGGGGTATGGGCAAGCACTTCGCCATCGATCGAGATGGGCAGGGGCGGCTCGGTGGCGATCTCCAGCGAAGTGCCGCTGAATTCCACCACATCCTCGTGTCGCGTCTTCAGGCGCAGCGCAGAGGCCGCCCAATTGTGAACCAGTCGTCGCTTCAGCGGCCCTTTAACTGCCTGTACTACAATTTGGCCGCTATCCAGCTGCGCGCTTTCCACCAGCTCGGTTCCTCCATGGAACGGCCCGTTGGAGATGCGCACTTCCACCACCTTCAGCCGCTGAGCATCGGCTCCCGATCCAACGATCAGCGTAAAAGGCTTGAACCGGACAAACTGAAGCGTTGCCCAGCTTAGATAGCCCGCGCGGCCGAACCAGCGCTTGAGCAGGTGGGGCACCGTCTCGGCGATCTTCGGCGAAAGCCCGATGGCTGCGGCATTGGCGAAATAGTCGTCGCCGATCATCCCCAAATCGATGCGTCGTGGCGCGCCGTTGACGATCACATCGACGGCGCCGTTTACGTCGAGCGGGATGCCCAGTGAGCGCGAGAAGCTGTTGGCAGTGCCCAGTGGCAGCACGCCCAGCTTCACGCCTTTGCCGACGATCAGGTCCACCATGCAACTGATCGTCCCGTCGCCGCCGCCCAGGATCAGGACCTCCGGATCTGATCGCAACGCTTCCGTAACAACTTGGTCCAGTTTCCTCGGATCATCGACCGCGTAGGCGTCGACCAGATAGTCGAGTTCGTCAAACCGGGCACAAGCGCGATCGAACCATCGCTGCCCGCTACGCGATCTGGTGTTCACCACCATCACCGCCTTGGCCGAACTTTTCGTCATCTGTCCTCCCACGGGGAACGTATCGGGAGTGCAACGCTTGTCAGCGGCGGGATGATCCAGAAGCGGAACTACGTATGGCACAACCGGCACGGCGCGATCTGACGGAGGGGCCGATCGGCCGCACGCTGCTGCTCTTTGCCTTGCCGACCCTGGGCTCCAATGTGCTTCAGTCGCTCAACGGATCGATCAACACCATCTGGGTGGGTCGCTTTCTGGGCGAGAGTGCATTGGCCGCGACCTCCAACGCCAACATCATCATGTTCCTGTTGTTCGGCGCGGTCTTCGGTTTCGGTATGGCTGCCACGGTGTTGATCGGCCAAGCGATGGGGCGCCACGATGTCGACGCTGCCCGTCAGGCATTCGGTGCAGCGGTCGGCCTGGTGCTCGGTGGCGCGGTTGTGGTTGCGGTGCTCGGCTATCTTCTCTCACCGGCGATCCTCCGTCTGCTAGCAACGCCGGGCGACGCAATGCCGCTAGCGCAAAGCTATTTGCAGGTGATCTTCCTAGGACTGCCCGCTGCGATGCTGCTGGTGCTCCTGATGATGGGCCTGCGCGGTGCCGGTGATGCGATGACGCCTTTGTGGTTCATGGTGCTGAGCGTGGTGCTCGACGCGGGGCTTAACCCCATCCTGATCCTTGGGCTTGGACCCGCGCTGCGGATGGGTATCGCCGGATCCGCCGCCGCGACGCTGATCGCAAATCATGTAGCGGTGCTCGGCCTGGTGGCGATGATTTACCTTCGAAACCTCCCCATTCGGCTGCGCGGCAGCGAAGTCCGTTATCTACTTCCCAGCGCATCGCTGATGCGGGTAATCGTCGGCAAGGGCCTGCCCATGGGTGCGCAGATGCTCGTTATGTCATTGGCTGGGCTCACCATGGTCGGCTTGGTCAATCGGCTGGGGGTGGAGACCGTCGCAGCCTACGCCGTGTCGCAGCAGCTGTGGACCTATATCCAAATGCCAGCGATGGCGATCGGCGCAGCCGTCAGTGCCATGGCGGCGCAGAATATAGGCGCCGGCGCGTGGGACCGGGTAGGTGGAATCACCCGCGCCGGATTGATCTACAACTGCCTGATCACTGGCGCGATGGTCGCGGCGGTGCTGCTGTTCGATCGGCCGGTGATGACGCTGTTCGTCGGGGAGGGCAGCCCCGCGCTGCCGATCGCGCGCCACATTCAGCTTATCGCCAGCTGGAACTTCGTGCTGTTCGGAATGACCATGGTTCTGTTCTCGACGGTGCGTGCCAATGGGGCGGTTTGGATGCCGCTGCTCGCGCTCATCGTCGCCATGTACCCGGTGCGCATCGGTTTTGCGATTGGCGCTCAGCCGACGCTTGGAAGCGATGCATTATGGTGGAGCTTCCCGATCGGCTCGCTGGCAGCGCTTGTTCTGGCAGCGAGCTATTATCGCTCCGGCAAGTGGCGAAAAGGCGCGATCCTTCGCCAGCGCGAGGGACATGAGCATGCACTCGCCTCGACGGAGCCGGCCGGGCGCTTGCAACCTACTGGCTGAGGGAGCATCAACCGCCGCATGAGTCAGTATCCCGCGCTTCGCCTTCGCCGCACCCGTGTCGCTGCCTGGAGCCGGCGGATGTATGCCGAGAATGTGCTCACGCCAGCCGACCTGATCTGGCCCATGTTCGTGACCGAGGGCGAGGGTGAAGAGCCGATCGCTGCGCTGCCGGGCGTGTCGCGGTGGTGCTTGAAGGGGATCGTCGAGCAAGCCCGTCAGGCACGCGCGCTCGGCATTCCGTGTGTGGCGCTGTTTCCGAACACCCCGCCGGCACTGCGTAGCGAGGACGGGCGCGAGGCGCTGAACCCAGACAATCTGATGTGCCGCGCGATCCGCGAAATCAAGAATGCCGTACCTGAGGTAGGAGTGCTGACCGATGTCGCGCTCGATCCCTACACCAGTCACGGCCATGACGGGATCGTCGATGCAGGTGGATACGTCCGCAACGACGATACGGCTGCTGTGCTCGCGGACCAGGCGCTGGTTCAGGCCGACGCAGGATCGGACATTGTTGCTCCCTCCGATATGATGGACGGCCGCATCGGTCTGATCCGCAGCGCGCTCGAGACCAATGGTCACAGCAATGTACAGATCATGGCCTATGCGGCGAAATATGCCAGCGGCTTCTATGGTCCGTTTCGCGATGCGGTCGGCTCAAGCGGGCTGCTGAAAGGCGACAAAAAGACGTATCAGATGGACCCAGCCAACGCTGAGGAGGCCTTGCGCGAAGTATCGCTTGATCTGAGCGAGGGCGCCGATAGCGTGATGGTCAAGCCGGGGTTGCCCTATCTGGACATCATTTTGCGGGTAAAGACCGCGTTTGAGGTACCGGTATTCGCGTATCAGGTTTCGGGGGAATATGCGATGATCGAAGCCGCCGCGGCAGCGG
This sequence comes from Sphingomonas xinjiangensis, assembly GCF_014199255.1. Lineage (GTDB taxonomy): Bacteria > Pseudomonadota > Alphaproteobacteria > Sphingomonadales > Sphingomonadaceae > Sphingomonas > Sphingomonas xinjiangensis. The sequence goes on from NZ_JACIJF010000001.1 coordinate 319,919, forward strand.
GTGCCGGCGATCGCGACGGCTTGGTCGTGGAAACGTTGATGGCCTTCAAACGAGCAGGGTGTTCGGGCGTTCTGACGTATCACGCGCCGCACGCCGCCCGGTTGATGGGGGCATGATTCGCACTCAGCGGCTGGTATTGCGACCGATTGAGGCGCGTGACCGCGGGCCGCTGGTTGCGATGCTCAGCGATCCACTGGTCATGCGCGATCTGGTTCGCAACCCCACGGAGGACACGGCGAACGCGAGCATAGAGCGTCATATCGGCTATCGCGCTAGACATGGGATCGGGTTCTGGACCGTAGAGGAGGCTGGCCAGGTGGCAGGCCTGTGTGGTCTGAAGCCAGGTGCGCCAAACACCCCTATAGAGGGTGAACTGGAAATTGGCTGGCTTCTGGCTCAGCCATTTTGGGGGCGCGGGCTCGCCACCGAAGCCGCACGCGTTAGCCTTGGATGGGCTTGGGAGCATACCGTGGCGTCGCGAGTTGTGGCGATCACCGCCGCCAGCCATCTAAAAAGCCAGGATGTGATGTTGCGGCTAGGCATGAGTCGTTTGCCGGACGGCGACTTCGATCATCCTTTGTACGGCGCCGAAGATCCGATGCGTGCGACTGTCACTTTTGCAGTGAGCCGTCCGGAAACCGCGCACTGATGCATTTCGACGCGGAGCCGGCGCGGCAAGCACTTGCTAAGCCCTATGTGCGCGGGCTCTTCCTCGCGGCCATTCTAACGGGTTCGTTTCTGCTATTCCTGATCCAGCCGATGGTAGCGCGGATGGCGTTGCCACGGATCGGAGGTGCGCCCGCGGTCTGGAACTCGGCTATGCTCATTTATCAGGCGCTGCTGCTTGGCGGCTACGCTTATGCGCATTGGCTTAGACACTTTCGCCCCCGGGTCCAAGCGGGTATACATCTGGCTCTCCTGGCAGCGGCGGCGCTGCTTCTTCCCATCGGCTTGATCCGAAGCGACCTGCCCCAGGGCATCGAGCCTGCGCTCTGGGTGCCATGGCTTTTGTGTGCATCGATAGGGCCGCTGTTCTTTGCAGTTTCGGCACAAGCGCCGTTGCTTCAGCGCTGGTACGCCAGCGCAAGCGGAGGGCGCGATCCCTATGCGCTGTATGCAGCGTCCAACGTCGGCAGCTTCGGTGGTTTGCTCGCTTATCCCCTTTTTGTTGAGCCACAGTTCGCCCTGAAAAGTCAGAGCTGGCTCTGGACCATCGGGTATGGCTTGGCGGCGGCTCTGATCGTCGGTTGCGCGCTGGTGCTTCCCCGCACGAGTCAAGCGGTAACGGCAGTTTCGTCTGAGACGCGTCCAATTGGCATCAGGCGCATCGCGCTGTGGATCGCACTCGCATTCGTTCCTTCCGGGTTGATGCTGGCGACCAGCACCTTTCTGACCACGGATATTGTGGCAGTGCCCATGCTGTGGGTGCTGCCACTTGGACTCTATCTTCTCAGCTTCTCACTGGCGTTTCGGGAAGGAGCAGCGCTGCCGCATATGCTGGCGCAGTTCGTGCCCGTCATGTTGCTGCTGTTTGGGGCGACGTTAATCGCCGGTCATGAGCAACTTGCCTATATGAACGCGTTCATAGGGCTGGTGCTGCTCTTCGTGACATCGGTGGCGCTGCACGGACGCATGTATGCACTTCGTCCCGCAGCCGACCAATTGACCGGCTTCTATCTGGCGATGGCCGTGGGTGGAGCGTTGGGCGGGGTATTCTCCGCTCTCGTCGCGCCGCTCGTGTTCGATTGGACCTACGAATACCCGCTGTTGATCCTAGCGGCGGGATTGCTGGTTCCGCAGGCCTTCCTTTCATCGCGCATTGCCCGGATTTGGCACCCGGACCCACAGCGTCGCCTACGTCGCACCATGATTGTGGCTACCATCGTGGCAGCGCTCGTCTTTCTTGGTATTTTCAATCCCGCAGACGTGCTGGGCAACTTCCACGAGCAAATCGCCTTCATTGCCGTGGTTGCTGTCGGACTGGCGACGGTTGGCGCTCGACCAGCCTTCATGGTCACGCTGGCAGGGGCATTGTTCATCTTCGGCGGCTATCGAGCACTCGAGATGTCGTTCAGTGACGCACGAACACGCAGCTACTTCGGCGTCTACACGGTTTCCGACGAAGCAGGCGAGCGACGCCTTGCGCATGGCACGACCCTTCACGGTGTGCAGTTACTCGGCGCGCGAGAGCGCATGCCAACGACCTACTATGTTCGTGGATCGGGCGTAGGGCGCGCTATGCAAGCGTTGCCGTTGCTTTATGGTCCAAACGCCAGAGTCGGGGCCGTCGGCCTGGGTACGGGGACATTGGCCTGCTACGCCAAGCCGGGGCAGTCCTGGCGCTTTTTCGAGATCGACCCCGCAGTGGTCCGGCTTGCGCAGGCGAGGTTCACGTTTCTCAAACGCTGCTTGCCCGATCCAACAATCCTGCTTGGTGACGCGCGTCTTCGGTTGGATCACACGGCGGACGCAAGCCTCGACATGTTGGCTCTGGATGCGTTTTCCTCAGACGCTGTGCCGACTCATTTGATGACTGCCGAAGCATTCGCCAGCTATGGCCGGGTGCTCGCCCCGAACGGATTGCTGCTTGTTCATATCTCCAACCGGTTCCTGGCGCTTTCGCCGGTTGTCGCCGCCACGGCGCAGCGTCAGGGCTGGCATGCGGCGCGCCTGATCTATCAGCCAAGTGCGCTGGAGAAGAAGGACGAGGCAAGCACGTCCGATTGGATCGCCTTGTCGCATGATCCAGGCAAGTTACAGCAACTTACGCGTAGAAGTAGCGGATGGCAGCCACTGCTCGCGCAACCGGGCTTTCAAGGCTGGACCGACGATTACGCGTCGATCATGCCGGTATTGCGCATATGGAACCGGTCGCCGTCGAGCGACTAGGCGCCGCCTAGCGCTGCCTCGAACGCCGCTATCCGGCGGCTCTGCGCAGCCGACACTGCGTCGGCGTGGCTCGTGGCCGATTGCAGCGCCGGGTAGGGCGGCTTGCCTTCGGCACCACGCTCGATGATCAGCTGTTCGAGATCGGCCCGCGCAGTTGCGACCGGAGCTCGCACGGCGTCCAATGCGCTGAGCGCCACCTGCGCGTCCAGCCAGCGTTCGGATCCGATCGGCACGCCGCGTGCAACGGCGACCTTCGCCTCCGCGTCGCGGGCAGCCGCGGTGAAACGCCTCTCCACATCATTGAGGCTGTTGGTGATGGCAACGATCTTCTTGTCGAGACTGGAATCGGCAATGGCGATCTCCACCGGTCGCTCAGGTTCGGCCAGGCTCTGCCCCTCCACGGCGCGCGGAAGAAGTGACGGAAAGTCGTCGGCGTTCTTGGCGCAGCCGCTGAGGCCGATTGCCAGGATGGGGAGAAGACAACGCATGCCTCGCTTTATGATCGAAGGAAATCATGCGCAACGGGCTTGCGCGTCGCCGATTCCGCTTCTAAGGACGCCTCTTCCAAGCGCCCGTAGCTCAGCTGGATAGAGCATCAGACTACGAATCTGAGGGTCGGACGTTCGAATCGTTCCGGGCGCGCCATTCTCCTGATGAGAATGAAGAGCGGCAGCCAGCCTCATTCGGGGTCGTAGAGGCTGTCCAGAATTTTCGCTCCCGCCATGAATACTGCAACCGGGCAGAGGGTAAACAGAGCCTGTCCGCTGAGCCCTGGATATTGTTGCAGATAGTGCATGCCGCGTTCCACGGCACCTGTAGCAAGGCCGTAGATGATCAGAAATGCCTCAAACTTGGTCTTGATGATGAAGAGACTACGAATGCGAGCGAGCATGGCATCATTTTTAGCAAGGTTCGGACCAACCACGCAAAATGGGCGTTTGCAAGGGAGGCAGATGGCTAGCTGTCAATTAACTCGACAGTTTTGAGGGCAGTCAGCAGCCGATGGCGCGCATGTTCGATGTCATTGATCAACCCGGCATTCCCCAGGTCTGTGATGTGAATGGCCTCCGGCCAATAACGTTCGATTGTTTCGCCTAGCAGATCGAGTTTGGCCTCATCTACGAGGAAGCGGCGGTCTACCGTGGCAGGATCGGCGACGACGCGAAGGCGCAGACACGCGGGCCCGCCGCCATTTGCCATCGATTCGCGTACATCTACTACCTCCACCCGTCGGATCGGGCCGTTGCCGGCGACATGTTGCTGCAGCCACTGCCAGACACTCGGTGTTCGGCGAGCTTCTTCCGGCACGATCAGCGTGCTCTCCCCGGTAGGGAGCGTTACGAGCTGTGCATTGAAGAGGTACGAATGGATGGCGTCCCCGAGACTTACTTCGGAGGCGGGGACTTCAACGATCTCGATTTCCGGCATCGCGGACCGCAGGCTGCGATAAAGCTGGTCGGCATCATGAAAAGCCCGCTCGTGCGCAAACAGCACACGCCCATTCGCCACCGCGACGACATCGTTGTGGAACGCGCCCGCTTCGATGGCTTCGGGAGACTGCTGCGCGAAAAAGGTGCGTGCGGGATCCAGGCGGTGCCCGCGAGCGATTGCTGCGCTTGCTTCACGGTGCTGACGGGCCGGAAAGGCGCCACCAGGTAAGCCATAGACGAAAATCTCAAGGCCAGGCGCGTCATGGCTTCGCGCTAGCCGCATATGGTTCGCGGCACCCTCGTCGCCGAACGGCAAGGGGATCGGCTGGTGAACTCGGAACGCGTCGGCGGCAAATGCGAGTCGAAGTTGCGCCAGGGTTTCCGGCCACTCGTGACTGCGATGCGGCAGAGTGCCCAAATTTGCCACAGTCAGGTGACAGCGGCCGTCGCGAGTATCAGGCGCGGGGGACACCGTCGCGGCATTTGCCGCCCACATAGCGGAGGCCGAGAGCCCTTGTGCCTGTAGAAGCGGGGAAGCCTCTTCGTACTGCGTGCTGAGGCTTTTCAGCCACGCATGATCAGGCCGTCTGTGGGGCAGCAAGATGCCTTGGGTAAGCCCCAGCCGAAGATTTTCCTTCATCTTGGCCAAGCCTTGCAAGGCTGCGGCACGTGGCGAGGAGACGAGCCCACGATTGCGGGTGGCGGCGAGGTTTCCCGGACTCAAGCCTGCATAGTTGTGGCTCGGGCCGATGATCCCGTCAAAGTTGATTTCGGTCAGCATCAACGAGTCACGTGGACGATCTCGTCGCCAGCCTGAAGGTTGAGCAAGCGGGCTGTGACGGCGTCGACGATCACGCCTTCACCCGTATCACGGGCATAGCCGTGCGCCACCCGAAACTCCGCCAGATGTCCGGTCGAGATCAGCGCTGCTCCATCAGCCTCGCCGATGCCGATAACGGTGCTGGTGATCGCACCGCGGATGGTCTTCACTTGATCGGTCCGCGCCATCATGGTCGGCCCGCCGTCGAAGATGTCGATATAATGTTCGAAAACGAATCCTTCATTCTCAAGCATACGCATGGCCGCTCGGCCCGTTGGATGGGGGATCCCCATGACGGCCCTGGCATGCTCGTTTAGCATGGCGGTGTAAATTGGGTGCTTGGGCATCAGATCGGCGATGAATTGGTTGCCATGCGTTGCGTTGAAAACATCGGCTTCCTGGAAGTTCATTCCAAAGAACCGGCCAGCGACTCCGTCCCAAAATGGTGATGCTCCCGCTTCGTCGATGACCCCACGGAGTTCAGCCAGGATCCGGTCGGCGAAGCGCGCACGGTGCCGCGCGATAAACAGATAGCGGCTGCGCGCCAAGAGCATCCCAAGACCCCCAGCCCGTTCATTCGGGTGCAGGAAAAGGCCACCGACCTCGCTGCATCCTTCGAGGTCGTTCACCAGGTTAAGTATCTGGGCGCGGAAGGTGCGGTTAAGCGCCTGGCTGTGCTTGGTCACCGTACCAATGCGGTAGCTGTAAAATGGCCATGTCTGGCCGACATGAGTGAATATCTGGCAGGTGCCGCGGATGTCGCCGGTATCGGCATTTTCCAAAACCAGAACGAACAGGTCGTCGAACAGCCCTTCTTCCTGGCGCGCGAAGGCCGCGTGGCTGCGGACCAGTTTGGCCTGAAGCGATGGCCGTTCGGGCGGAAGATTGGTGAAGCCTCCACCGGTGAGCTTCGCCATCTCGTATAGGTGCTGTAGGTCCTCGTCGCGTGCAGCTCGGATGCGGAAGCTCATAGAACACCCTGTTCTGCGATGCGGAGGATGCTGAGCGCCGACAGAGCAGCGCGTTCTGATAAGGAGCCCGGGATTAAGAACTCCTCCACGGAGTGAATAGCTCCGCCGCGGACGCCCATGGTGTCGACGACCGGAACTCCACAGGCCGCTATGTTGTTGCCGTCGCATACCCCACCCGTGGCTTTCCAGCCGACGTCCAAGCCGAGCATGCTACCGGTCTCACGCACCAGGTTGAACAGGCGTGCAGCACCTGGGTCGATCGGCTTGGGCGGACGGTTGAAGCTCCCGTGCGGGGTCACGCGGACCTCGTGTGATTGCTCCACCTCTCTCGCGATGCGCTCGATCGCGGCTCGGGCAACTTCGATGACATCTCCGCTTCTGGGGCGAAAGTTGACGCGGAGTATCGCAAGATCGGGAACGACATTGTTCGGCCCGCCGCCCTCGATCTTTGCCGGGTTTACCGAAAGCGTAGGTGTCGCCGCGGCTGCGAGCCTGACCGCAAGGTCGGCGGCTGCGACCAAGGCATTGCGGCCTTGCTCAGGATTGCGGCCGGCATGCGCACTGCGTCCGCGCACCACCAGCGAAAAGTTTCCCGTGCCGCCGCGCGCACCGGCCAGCGTGCCGTCTGGCAGTGCCGGCTCGTACGTGAAGGCGGCGTGTTTGCCGCGGGCGGCGCTTGCGATCAGTCCATTAGAGGATAGGGAGCCGGTTTCCTCGTCCGAGTTGATCACCACTTCATAGCCGATGCGTGATGCAAGGTGACTGGCTTCGACCGCCTCGAGAGCGGCGAGCATGACGGCAAGCCCCCCTTTCATGTCTGCGGCGCCGGGGCCGTTGAACGTGCCGTTCTCCATCCAGCGCGCCGATTGGAAAGGGTGATCTGTGCCGTATACGGTGTCCATGTGTCCGGTGAAGAGCATCTGGACAGGCGCGTCGGGGCGGACGCGGAGGTGTAGGTGCTGCCCATGATCCAACGCTTCGATACAGCCTGAGTTCGTTACTGTTTCTACCGGTTCGGGATCGATCAGCGAGAGCGTGCCGGGCAGGATCGCGAAGCAATTTGCGAGGTCATCGGCCATGTTTCGCAAGCCCAGAAGATTGCGGGTTCCGCTGTTGATTGCGACCCATCTTTCGGTGTTGGCTAGCATCTGGTCGACGCGGAAATCGTCTATGGCCAGTGGGATCATGGAGGGAGCGTAACGCGGACGGGTTGTGTTGAACACCCCTCCAAATATCGCGCTACGACAATGGGTTAGAAGTCCAGCACCAGCGATGCGCGGCTGGTCGTGTCCGTCGTCTTGCGGCCCACGGGCGGCATGCTTTCGAACTGCACGGTGTAGCTGAACTGCGCCGACAGCGGCCCGATCAGCCGCGTAAGCAGCGCAGATTTGCTCGTAACCGTGCTGTTTGCGGCCTGCAGATAAGCCGACGCGTTCTGCGTGATGGAGACGCTGGGCGAAAGCTTCCAGCCGAAATCCAACGATCCGCGCGCCGCGACGTTGCTTTCGATGCTGGTGTCGATGAACTCGGTGCGGCGAAACGCCGGCCCGAGTTCCAGATCGAGCTTGACCGCGGCCGAGCGGATCGCGCTGTAGCCGGCACCCGAGGATATCGAGATGCGGTCGTAGAAACCCGAGAACCGATCGCTTTCATACTGCGCCGCCCCATAGAGATAGGCGCGGTCGTCGAACTTCCAGTTGGGCTCGTAGGCCGCGAGGTAGCGTTCCTGGTTGGTGACGCCCAGGCTCTTCTGGTAATCGGCGCGCAGCCGTATCTTGTGGCGCCATTCGAGCCCCTCGCGCGTGAGCTCCGCCGCCGCGGTAAGGCCCACATTCTCGGTATTGCCCGTCGAGACATAACCGCCGAGTTCGGCATGCCCCTTGAGGAGGTCGAGAAAGTCGGACTGCTGGATCCTGCGGGTCGCGTTCTGCTGGCGGTCGTCGCGCCATGCCGCCGCGATGCGCGTCACCAGATCGGCGCTCTCGGGCGAGGCTTCCTTGGCATATTTTACGATGACGCTGACATCGCCTTCGTTTCCCGACGCCATGGCGGAGTCCAGCATCGCCCTAATCGTCGGCGGGATCGTCGGATCGTCCGTGTTGGCGAGGAGTAGCGGCAAGGCAAAGAGCAGGGCACGCATCACGGTTCGCCTTAAGCCGGGCAATGCGGCGCGAAAAGGGCGCTCAGAGATGAAAAGAGTGTCAGGCCCGACGAGCCGAGGCGATTTCGTTCGCGAACACCTCCAGCAGCTTTGCGTAAAGCTCGCGCTTGAAGGGAACGATCAGCTCGGGAAGATCGGCGGGTTGCGCCCAGCGCCAGGCGCGGAATTCGGGCTCCGCCGTGGCGATGTTGATATCGGCATCCTCGCCCAGGAAGCGGAACAGGAACCAGCGCTGGCGCTGGCCGCGCCACTTGCCCTTCCAGACCTTGCCGATCAGGTCCTCGGGAAGGTCGTACCACAGTTCCTCAGGCGCCGAGGCCACCAGCGCGACATGCTCGCGGACAACGCCGGTTTCTTCCCACAGCTCGCGATACGCAGCCTCCAGCGCATCCTCACCCGGATCAATGCCGCCCTGCGGCATCTGCCAGGCTTCCAGCGTCGAATCGAGCCGCTGGCCGACAAAGACGAGGCCATCGCGGTTCATCAGCATGACGCCGGCGCAGGGGCGGTAGGGCAGGGAAGCAATGTCGGTCATGATCCTTCACCTAGTGCAGCCGGGCGGGCGATGCCACATCTGCCTGCGATGATCCCGATCGTGCACCATCCCGCTTATGTTGCGCCGGCACCCGCCCGCAGCCAGTATCAATGGAACAAGAACGGGTTGGTGCGCGACCTGCTGGTAGCGGAGGGCGAGCGGGTGTTTTGGCACGAACCCGAAGCAATGCCGCGCAAGTGGCTGGAAAGCGTGCATGATCCGGATTATGTCGCCGAGGTCTTGGAGGCGCGGGTGCCGCGCGAGAAGGAGCGGCGGATCGGCTTCCCGGTGACCCCGCAGGTGGCGCTGCGTGCGCAGATGGTGCCGGGAGGCACCTGGCTGGCGGCCAAGCTGGCGCAGCGGCACGGCTTCGCAGCGAACACCGCGGGCGGAAGCCACCATGCGCTGAGCGACACGGGTGCGGGCTTTTGCGTGTTCAACGACCTGGCGCTCGCGGCGGTGCGGCTGGTGGAGGAGGGGGATGCGCAGCGGGTGTTGATCGTCGATTGCGACGTGCACCAGGGCGATGGAACCGCGGCGCTGACTGCCGGGCATGTCGGTATCGCCACCTATTCGATCCATGCCGAGAAGAACTTTCCGGTGCGCAAGGCGCGGTCGACGCTGGACGTGGGGCTGCCCGACGGGGTGGCGGATGCGGGGTATATGGCGGCGCTTGAAGAGACGTTGCTGCCGCTGCTTGATGAATTCGCGCCGGACATGGTGCTGTACCAGGCGGGGGTGGATCCCTGGGCGGAGGATCGGCTGGGACGGCTGGGGCTGAGCCGCGAGGGGCTGGCGGTGCGCGACCGGTGGATCGGGGCCACGTTGCGGCTGCGGGGCGTCCCGTTCGCGAGTGCGCTGGGCGGCGGGTATGGGGTGGATGCCATGGAGGTGGCGGAGCGGCATGTTGCTTCGATCGTGGCGCTGGGCGTGGGCGCTGGGCTGGGGTGATATGGGAGCGGGCGCCAAGGCTTGCGCATCCAGTTCCCCGGTCGAGGCGGAGCCCAGTTTCCCAGCTGTGCAGCTGGCGCGAAACGCTGGCGGACCGCGTGGTGCAGGTTGCACTGGACCCGACGGGTAACCCCCTACCCAGGGGAGGTGGCGCGCGTAGCGTCGGAGGGGTCACTGGGTCGGCCGAAGCATGCGCCTCGAGCCTCCGTCAGCCGTTCGGGCTGCCACCTCCCCTTCCAGGGGAGGACTGATCTGCTGGTTGCGCGGCGGAGGCTGGGCGCGAGATGCGCTGATTTGTGGATGGATCAGGATATTTGCTGCTGCCGCGTTGCAGCTGGCCCGGGCCTTCGCGGCGGGGGACTGGAGGTGGTTAGCCCACGCGTTCGAAATGGCCGTGGTCGAAGCCGGCGGTGAGCAGCGCGGCGATACGGTCGGCGACGGCTTCAGGGGCCTTCACCGTCTGGGGATCTTCGCCTGGGAAGGCGCGGGCGCGCATCTTGGTGCGGGTGGCGCCGGGATCGACGATCGCAGTGCGTATGTTGGTGATGTGGCGGACTTCCTCACCATAGCTGAGCAGCAGGTTTTCGAACGCGGCCTTGGACGCGCCGTACATCCCCCAATAAGCGCGCGGAGTTCGGCCAACGCTGGAGGTGACGCCGATCACGCGAGCGTTCGGTGCTTTCTTGAGCAGCGGATCGAACGCCGCCAGCATCGCGGCCTGGGCCGTGACGTTGAGCGTCAGGACCTTCGCAAATTCTTTGAAGTCGAAGGCGGGTACCGCGCTGAGCGTGCCGAGCGACGCGGCGTTGAGGACCAGCATGTCGAGCGCGGGCCAGCGTTCGGCGATGGCGACCGCGAGGCGCGATACGCTTTCATTCTCGGCCAGGTCCATCGGCGCGATGGTGGCGGAACCGCCAGCGGCGAAGATCGCTTCCTCGACTTCCTCGAGCCCACCGGCGGTGCGGGCGGTTAGGATGACATGGGCACCCGCCGCACCCAGAGCGAGCGCAGTGGCGGCGCCGATGCCGCGGCTGGCGCCGGTCACCAATGCGGTTTGATCGGCGAGGAGCTTGTCGGTCATGGGAACGCTTCCGTTCGCCCCGAGCCTGTCAAAAGGGCGGTTGATCGTGAACCGCGCTCTTAAAAAGAGCGGCCCTTCGACAGGCTGAGGGCGAACGGTGCGTGGAGTGGCTCAGCCGACGCGTTCTTCGAGCAGCGCGAACTGATCGACCGGGGCGAGTTCGTCCTGGTCCGTCAGCGTCGTGGGATAGTCGCCGGTGAAGCAGGCATCGCAATATTTGGGGTGGATGTCGGCGCGACGCGCTTCGCCCAGCGCCTTGTACAGCCCATCGATGGTGACAAAGGCCAGGCTGTCGGCATGGATGAAGTCCGTCATGCCCTCAACATCGAGCTTTGCCGCCAGCAGCTTGGCGCGCTCGGGCGTGTCCACGCCGTAGAAGCAGCTGTGGCGCGTCGGCGGTGAGGCGATCCGCATATGGACCTCGGCGGCGCCGGCCTCCCGCATCATCTGCACGATCTTGAGGCTGGTGGTGCCGCGCACGATCGAATCGTCGATCAGGACGACGCGCTTGCCCTTGATCAGCTCACGATTAGCGTTGTGCTTGAGCTTCACGCCCAAATGGCGGACCTTGTCGCCAGGCTGGATGAAGGTGCGGCCGACATAATGCGAGCGGATGATGCCGAGCTCGAACGGGATGCCGCTTTGCTGGGCATAGCCGATCGCGGCAGGGACGCCGGAGTCCGGGACCGGGACGACGAGATCGGCCTCGACCGGCGCCTCGATTGCCAGTTGCGCGCCGATCGCCTTGCGCACCGAATAGACCGAGCGGTCTTCGCTGATCGAATCAGGGCGCGAGAAATAGACATATTCGAAGATGCACGGCCGCGGCGCGAGCGGGGCGAAGGGCTTGTGCGAAGTGATTTCGGTGCCCTTGACGATGACCAACTCGCCGGCTTCGACATCGCGGACATAGTCGGCCCCGACTACGTCGAGCGCGACGGTTTCGGAGGCGAAGACGATCGTGTCGTCGAGCTTTCCCATCACCAGCGGACGGATGCCGAGCGGATCGCGGCAGGCGATCATGCCTTCGGGCGTCATGACGATAAGCGAATAAGCGCCCTCGACCTGCTTGAGCGCGTCGATGAAGCGGTCGATCAGCGTACGATATTGCGACGTGGCGACGAGGTGGATGATCACCTCGGTATCGGAGGTCGACTGGAAGATCGCGCCGCGGCGGACCAGGTCCTTGCGCAGCCGCATCGCGTTGGAGATGTTGCCGTTATGCGCGACCGAGAAGCCGCCGCTCGCCAGCTCGGCATAGAGCGGCTGGACGTTGCGCAGATCCGATCCGCCGGTGGTGGCATAGCGGACATGGCCGCATGCGACGTTGCCCGACAGGCTGCGGATGATCTCGTCGCGGTCGAAATTGCCGGCGACATGGCCCATCGCACGGTGGATGTGGAACTGATGCCCGTCCCAGCTGGTTATCCCCGCCGCCTCCTGGCCACGGTGCTGGAGCGCGTGGAGCCCCAGCGCGACGGCCGCCGCAGCGCCCTCCATGCCGGAAACGCCGAAGATGCCGCACTCTTCGCGCAGCTTGTCATCATCAAATGGGTGCGTGGTAAGCATCAGCCCTCAGTGGGGTTTGCGACTCTTGGGGGCCATATAGGGGGGCGCATCCGGTTTGTCGCCACTTTGTCACGATTGTTTTCATTCCCCCGGCAGGAGCGGCGGCGTAAGGTGGCCGCGTGAGTGATGAACGCGAAACCGGGCTGCGGCTCGACCCTAAATATGACGCGGCCGGGCTGGTGACGGCAGTGGCGACCGATGCGGCCAGCGGCGACGTGCTGATGGTGGCGCATATGAACGCCGATGCGCTGAAGCTGACGATGGAGAACGGGGAGGCCACCTTCTGGTCGCGTAGCCGCGGACGGTTGTGGAAGAAGGGCGAGACCTCGGGCCATGTGCTCAAGGTGGTGGAAGCGCGCATCGACTGCGATCAGGACGCGGTGTGGCTGAAGGTCGAACCGCAAGGGCCGGCCTGCCATACCGGCGCGCGGACGTGCTTTTACCGGATCATCGATGATGGTGGGCTCGTGCGCGGGGCATGAAGGCGCTGCTGGCCTTGGTTCTGGTGCTGACCGGGTGCTCGGACGGGGGCGGGGCCGGCAATGCCGTGGGGGCGAGCGCCGATCTGGAATCGGCGGCGATCGCGCGCGGGCTGGTACGCGATCCCGACGCGATGCGGCTTGCCGGGCTGTATGCGCGCGACACCGACCGAGTGTGCGTGCGCCCGCGCTCGGGCAATACCGCGCGGATCGGGGTGTTTGTCGATTATGGCGACGGCATCACCTGTAGCGCGGCGGGCAGCGTGCGGCAGGAGGGCGAGACGCTGCACCTTTCGCTGGGGCCGGGTGGCGGCTGCGCGTTCGAGGCGCGGTTCGACGGGGCCGCCATTCGCTTTCCCGGGACGGTGCCGGCCGAATGCGCTTCATTGTGCGCCAAGCGGGCCTCTCTGTCGGGGCTGGAGGTGTCGTTGCTCAGCGAGTCCGATGCCGAAGCCGCGGCGCTGCGCGATGCGGGCGGGCGACGGCTTTGCGGCGTGTGAGCTGCTTGACGTTCACGTAAGGGGAAACTAAATTGGGGGCATGTCCGCTGCCGCTCCCGTCGAGGCCCTGGCGCCGATCGAAACCCGTCCGGATCAGGACGCGTTCTCCATTTCCGACCTGTGCGCCGAGTTCGCGGTTACTCCGCGCGCGCTGCGCTTCTATGAGGATGAAGGGCTGATCACGCCCGAGCGGCGGGGTACGGTGCGGATCTATTCGCACCGCGACCGCGCGCGGCTGGCCTGGATCCTGCGCGGCAAGCGGGTGGGCTTCAGCCTGGCCGAAATCCGCGAGATGATCGACCTGTATGACATCGGTGACGGGCGGCGGGTGCAGCGGCAGGTGACGCTGGAACGCTGCCAGGACCGCATCGCGCTGCTCGAAAACCAGAAGCGCGACATCGACGCCCATATCACCGAGCTCCAGCACTTCGTCGAACTGCTCCAAAGCAGCGACACCATCTGAGGAACCTGACATGCCGCAATATACGCCGCCGGTGCGCGACACGCGCTTCATCCTGGACTCGGTGATCGGACTGGAGCGCCACGCGAACCTGCCCGGTTTCGAGAACGCGACCGCCGACACCGTCGAAGCCGTGCTGGAGCAGGGAGGGCAGTTTGTCGCCGAAGTGCTGTTCCCGCTCAACCAAGTGGGTGACCAGCATGGCTGCACCCGCAACGAGGATGGCAGCGTCACCACGCCGCCGGGGTTCAAGGAAGGCTATCAGCAGTTCGTCGAGAGCGGCTGGGGCACGCTGAGCGCGCCCGAGCAGTTTGGCGGGCAGGCGATGCCGCACGTCGTGTCGACTGCGTTTCAGGAATATATGATCTCGGCCAACATGGCGTTCGCCATGTATCCCGGGCTGACCCACGGCGCGATCGCCGCGCTGCTCGCCAAGGGTTCGGACGAACAAAAGGCGATGTACGTGCCCAAAATGGTGTCGGGCGAATGGGGCGGCACCATGAACCTGACCGAGCCGCATTGCGGCACCGATCTGGGCCTGATCCGCACGCGCGCCGAGCCGAACGCCGATGGCAGCTGGTCGATCACCGGCACCAAGATCTTCATTTCGTCGGGCGAGCATGACCTGACCAGCAACATCATCCACCTGGTGCTGGCCAAGACCCCCGGCGCGCCGGAGAGCAGCAAGGGCATCTCGCTGTTCGTGGTGCCCAAGTTCATCGTCAACGAAGACGGCTCGCCGGGCGCGCGCAACGCGGTCAGCTGCGGCTCGATCGAGCACAAGATGGGCATTCATGGCAATTCGACCTGTGTCATGAACTATGACGGGGCGACCGGCTGGCTGGTCGGCGACGAGATGAAGGGCCTCGCGGCGATGTTCATCATGATGAACGCCGCGCGGCTGGGCGTCGGGCTTCAGGGCCTGGGCGTGGCCGAGACCGCGTACCAGAACGCCGTGCAATATGCCGAGGACCGCCGCCAGGGCCGCGCGCTGACTGGTCCGGCCGAGCCGAACGAAAAGGCCGACACGCTGTTCGTCCATCCCGACGTGCGCCGCATGCTGATGGAGAGCAAGGCGCTGACCGAGGGGCTGCGCGCGCTGTGCCTGTGGGGTGCGCTGCAGGTGGACCTGGAGCATGCCGCCGAGAGCGAGGAGGCGCGCCAGCTGGCGGGTGACCTGGTCGGGCTGCTGACCCCGGTCATCAAGGGTGTCGGCACCGACATCGGCTACCGCGTCGCGACCGACGCGCAGCAGGTCTATGGCGGCCATGGCTACATCGCGGAATGGGGCATGGAGCAATATGTCCGCGATGCCCGCATCTCGATGATCTATGAAGGCACCAACGGCGTGCAGGCGATGGATTTGGTTGGACGCAAGCTCGCCCAGAATGGCGGCCGCGCGGTGCAGGCGCTGTTCCGCGTCGTCACCGAAGAGGTTGCCGCGGCCAAGCAGGACGAGAAGCTCAAGGGCTTTGCCGAAGCGCTGGAAAAGGCATTGGGCCATTTGCAGGGTGCGACCATGTGGCTCGCGGCCAACGGCTTCAAGAACCCCAACGATGTCGGCGCGGGTGCCTATCCATACATGCAGCTGACCGGCACAGTGGCGCTGGGACTGATGTGGCTGCGCATGGCCAAGGCGGCTGCGGACGGGCTGGCATCGGGTGCGGACAACGCCAAGTTCCTGGAAGCCAAGCTGGTGACTGCGCGCTTCTATGCAGAGCGGTTCCTGCCGGACGCGGGTGGTCTGCGCCGGAAAGTCGAGGCCGGCAGCGAGACGGTGATGGCGCTGGATCCGGAGATGTTCCGGGCGGCGTGATCGCCACCCAGTGGTGCACCGGCTGAGCCCAGTTCAGCGCGGCGTGGGGCTGGGTTGAGGCCTATCGGCGACAGGGGCGGCGGGAGCGACAGGATCGTTTCCGCCGCCCTTTTTACGTATGCCAGCCAGGGGAGCGGGGCCGATCGCCTTTGCCTCGACCGCTGGCGTCGGAGTCGGCGCGGCAGCGGGGGCTGCCGGGGGTTGCGCGCGCATGCACTGGACCGGGCTGGGGCGCTTGAACTGCTGGCAGTTCCACAGCGCCTTGGCGAAGCCCATATTCTGATCGCGCAGATAGCTGAACGACATGGCCGCGCTTTGCGCCGGGCTTGGGGGGAGTTGCTTCGGGGTCTGCTTGGCGTCGGTCCAAGCCATGAACTTGCAGAAGGGTCGTTCGCCGCAGGTCCTGATCGCCAGGGCGGCAAAGGCTTCGGGGTTCATCGCCTTGTCCAGCGTGACCGCGAAACTGTTATTGTCGACCCCGGTGGTGCCCAAGGGAGCAGGCACTGCCTCGTCCGGAATGGCGGCGGGGTCCACGGGAGCACCGTCGAGTGTAAGTTCCGGCGCGAGCAGATCGCCCGCATCGCCGGTGTGCGCGGCGGAAAGCCGGGCCATTTGCGGCACGTTCGGCTCGGTGCCGGCATAGCCGCGGTTGAAGGCGGGCGGGGTACCCCACCATCCGGCCCAGCGGAAGAAGAGGTGGGTATGGACCTCCGAGATCTTCTCCAGGCTGGCACTCCAATAGGGCACCACCCAATCGGTGTGATAATGGGTGGCGTGTCCCACCGCCTTGTACACCGAGCCGTTCAAGGCGAGTTCGGCGACTTCGCGGGCACGCTTCCAGGCAGCCGCGGTCGGCGTGTACCGCAGGATGGCGCCGTCACAGGTGAAGGTGAACTGGCAACCGGTGCGGCGCTCCGAGCCTTGGAACACCACGCCGCACACCGTTTTTGGAAAGGCAGGGTGGCGCAGGCGGTTGATGATGACCTGTGCGACCGCGCGCTGGCCTACCGTGTCGTCGCCGGCTTCGTAATAGACCCCGGCTGCCAGGCAATCGATAGCGCGGGCACGGCTGTCGGCGGCGCCCGGCAGACGAAACGGGCGCGCGGCGGGGTTGGGCAGCGTGGAGAAGGGCACCGCCGCGTTGATCGCGCGAGCGTCGTCGGGGTCGACCGCCTGCAGTTGCACCGGTTCGACCGGAGGCAGTTCGGCCTGAGGCACGACGCGTCGGGATATCATGACCGGCGGCCGCTTGTGCACGACGACGCGGGGGCTGTTCGCGACGAGCCAGGCAGGCACGGCGATCACGAGCAGCGCGAGCAGGGCCACGACGGCGATCAGCACCGGCGAAACGGCGGGCGAAGGGCCGACGCGCTGGTCCTGAACACGTTGATCTTGGAGGGGAAGCATGATCCGGGACGTCAGTTCTGGCGCTGTGCTGCTAAGGCTTCAGGACGGATCAAGTGGCAGGCTCCTTGGGCGGGGTTGCGCGACATAACGCAGCTACTGCCAACAAGAAACCGGAGGCAGCGATCCATTTGGTAGCGAAGCGGGACAGGTTCGACGGCGGCTGGCCGGCGGTTCGCCCGCTGCCAGGCGTTCCATGCTGCTTGTGCCGAAGCGAAGGAGGGGACTTGTCCGCGCCCGGCGTGCGACCGCCCCCTCCCGCACCGGGCGCGTCAGCTCTCCGGCAGGAAGTCCGGGACGCTCAGATAGCGCTCGCCGGTGTCGTAGTTGAAGCCGAGTACGCGAACGTCGTCGGGCAGGTCGGGCAGCTTTTGGAGGATTGCCGCGAGCGTCGCGCCCGAGCTGATGCCGACCAGCATGCCTTCTTCACTGGCCGAGCGTCGGGCCATGTCCTTGGCGACGTTGGCATCGACCTTGATCACGCCGTCGATCGCGTCGGTATGGAGGTTGCGTGGGACGAAGCCAGCGCCGATGCCCTGGATCGGGTGCGGGCCCGGCGTGCCGCCCGAGATCACCGGCGACAACTCGGGCTCGACCGCGAACACCTTGAGGCTCGGCCATTCCTTCTTGAGCGTCTCGGCAACGCCAGTGATGTGGCCGCCGGTACCGACGCCGGTGATGATCACGTCGATGGGTGTGTCGCGGAAGTCGTTTAGGATTTCCTGCGCGGTGGTGTGAACGTGCACGTCGATAGCGGCCGGGTTCTCGAACTGCTGCGCGAGCCAGGAGCCGGGCGTCGCCTCGACGATCTCCATCGCGCGTTCGATCGCACCCTTCATGCCCTTTTCGCGCGGGGTCAGGTCGAAGCTGGCGCCGTACGCGAGCATAAGGCGGCGACGCTCGATGCTCATGCTTTCGGGCATGACCAGGATCAGCTTGTAGCCCTTGACCGCCGCGACCATCGCCAGGCCGACGCCGGTATTGCCGCTGGTGGGCTCGACGATCGTGCCGCCGGGCTTCAGATCGCCCGAGGCTTCGGCCGCTTCGATCATCGCGAGCGCGATGCGGTCCTTGATTGAGCCGGCGGGGTTGGCGCGTTCGGACTTGATCCACACCTCGGCTCCGGGAAACAGCTTGTTGATGCGCACGTGCGGCGTGTTGCCGATCGTGTCGAGGATTGTGTTCGCCTTCATGTCGTCATCTCCTTGGGAGGCACTTCGAGATCGGCCGGAGGATCAAAGGTGCGAGCCCGCCTTAGTTCCGGGAATAGCTTGGCCCACAGGATCGTGACAAGGATGGCACCGATGCCGCCGCCGATCACTGCGGCGACCGGCCCGATCGCTGCGGCGAGGAAGCCGGATTCAGCCTCGCCCAGTTCGTTGGAGCCCGACACGAACAGAGTGGAGACCGCGCCGACGCGGCCGCGCATCTCGTCCGGGGTATAAAGCTGGATCAGCGACTGGCGGACATAGACCGAAACCATGTCGGCGGCGCCCAACACGAACAGCGCGGCGAGCGACAGCAGCACGGCGGGAGCGAGGTCATGGCCGATCGCGGCGGGGCCGAGCGCGGGTAGCAGCAGCGGCGCGGAGGCGCCGAACACCACCGTCGCGAAGCCGAACACGCCCACCGCGAACAGCATCTTCTTGCCGACTTCGGTCTTCAGCGGGCGCCAGGCGAAGGCGGCGGCGGTGATCACCGCGCCGAGCGCCGGGGCGGCGCGAAGATGGCCGAGGCCTTCGGAGCCGACCTGGAGCACGTCGCGGGCATAGACCGGCAGCATCGCGGTGGCGCCGCCGAGCAGCACCGCGAACAGATCGAGCGAGATCGCGCCGAACACGAGCCGGTTGCGACGGACATAGCGCAGGCCGTCGATCATCTGGGCGAAGGGACTGCCCGAGAACTTGACGTTGCTGCGCGGTACCGGCGTGATGAGGAGAAGCATCGTGAGCGAGAGCAGGAACAGCCCGCCCGAGACGGTGTAGGGCAGCCAGGGCGAGGCGGCGTAGAGATAACCGCCGAGCGCGGGCCCGATCACAGTGCCGGCCTGCCAGGAAAGCGAACTGAGCGCGATGGCGGTCGGCAGGATTGCCTTGGGCACGAGGTTGGGGGCAAGCGCGCCGAGCGCCGGGCCGGCAAAGGCACGGGCGACGCCGAGCAGCGCGGCGATGCCGAACAAGGCAGGCAGGCTTATATTGTCGCTATAGGTCAGCCAGGCGAGCGACAGCGCGCAGCCAGCCTCGAGTGCGACGGCGGCACGGGCGATCCAGCGGCGGTCGATCTGATCGGCGAGCCAGCCAGCGAACAGCGACAGCAGCAACAGGGGCAGGAACTGCGCGACGCCGATCAGTCCGAGCTGAAAAGCGGCCTCCTCGATGGTCATCGTCTTGCGGGCGATGTCGTAAACCTGCCAGCCGATGACGATGACCATCGCCATCTGCGCCAGCGTGGCGGACAGGCGGGCCACCCAATAAGCGCGAAAATTGGGAACGGCGAAAGGATGGCTGGGCATGGCGGGGTCTTGGCGCTTCGTTGGCGGCTCTGCAATCGCGGATTGCTGCATCGCGTCAGCGGACCTGGGCGGGCTGGGCGGCGGCGGTTTCTTCCTGAGGCGGGTTGCGTATCGCGGGGTTGAGGCGGGCGATGCTGCACAGTCCGGCGACCAGCGCTAGTGCTGCGGCGGTGAGCGGCGGGATGGTGCCGCCGCCCAGGCCCATGGCCAGCAGCGCGGCGACCAGCGTGGCGCCGGTGGTCTGGCCTACCATCCGAGTGGTGGAGATGAGGCCGCCGGCCGCCGCCGCGCGCTGTACCGGTGCCGAGCCGATGATAAGGCGCGCATTGGGGGAGAGGAACAGGCCAAAGCCCCCGCCGCTGAGCGACATGCGCCAGGCGATGTCGAACCAGCTGGGATCGGCGGGGAGGAAGGCGAGCGAGACCAGGCCGGTGATCGCGACCGCCATGCCGATGCCGCCAAGCGCGCCGGCGGGATAGCGGTCCGACAGCGCGCCGGCGAGCGGGGCGACGATCATCGTGGTGAGCGGCCAAGGGGCGAGCACCGCGCCGACCTCCGACGGCGCGAAGCCATAGACGTGCTGAAGGCGGAAGGGGAGCGAAAGCAAGGTCGTCATCGTGGCGATGAAGGCGGTGAATGCGCCGAGCGTGGAGAGCGCGAGCACCGGGCGGCTGAGCAAATCGATCGGCAGGATCGGGCGCGGCTCGTCGCGTTCGCGGCGCACGAACAGGATAGCGATGATCAAGCCGGCGGCGACCACGCCCGCCGACACGACGGGGCTGTCGCCATGGACCGCGCTTTCGAGGCCGCCAATGACCAGCCCGAACATGGCTGCGCAGAGCAGCGCGCCAAGCAGGTCGAACGGCTCGGTGCTGCGTTCCGACTCAGGCAATGCGCGGCCGAGCAGCAGGCTGAGGATCGCGAAGGGTACCGCCGAGGCGAACACCCAAGGCCAAGGACCGACCGCGAGAACGAGCCCGCCGAGCGTTGGGGCGAGCGCGGCGGCGCTGGACACCACCACCGAGTTGATGCCGAGGCCACGGCCGAGCTGTTCGGGCGGATAGACGCGGCGGATCAGCGCGGAGGCGACGCTGAGCGTGGCGGCGGCGCCCATTGCCTGAGCGGCGCGGACGATGAGGAGGAAGGGCAGGCTTTTGGCGAAGAAGCACAGGATCGTCGCGGCGGTGAAGACCAGCTGTCCGATCTGGTAGAGCCGCTTGAGGCCGATGCGGTCGCCCAGGCCCGAGAATGGGAGGAGCAGCATCACCAGCACGAGTTGGTACACCGTTACCACCGACACTGCCGAGGCGGGATCGACGTGCAGGTCGCGGGCGATGGTGGGCAGTGCCACGGTCGCAATCGCGCCGTCGATCACCACCAGCGCGGTGCCGCAGGAGATCGCGGCGACGGCCTGGACGCGGCGGCGCAGCGCGGGAGCTTCTGTCATCGGCTGCTCAAGGCATGAGCGGCGCGGCGGTTCCGCTTCAGAGCGCCGGGCGACGCTCCCCTCGCTTACGGCTTAGCGGCAGCGGACCTGCTGCTGGTTGCGCTGCACCTGGTTGCCGAGCGCGCCGCCGGCGATGGCGCCCAGCAGCGTGCCGACGGTGCTCGAACGGCGGCCGGCGATGACGTTGCCGAACAGGCCGCCAGCAGCGGCGCCGACGATCAGGCCTGTGGTGCCGTCGGGACGCTCGCAATAATAGCGGCCGTCATTGCCGCGATAAACGCGGTCGTCCGTGCGCAGCACGCGCTCCTGATAGTTGCCGGCGCGATAGTCACGGGCGGGATCGTAGTCGGGATCGTCGTAACGGCCATCGTCATAGCCCGGGCGCGGCGGCGGATTGTTGCTCCAGCTTGGCTGCGATCCGCGGAAGCGGCGATAGCGCTCCAGCGCCTGCTGGAACGTATCATATTCGGTGTCGAAGCGGCGCTGCGCGGCGTCGAAGCGCGCTTCCTCGTCCTGCGAATAGCGCGCGCTGTCGCCCGTCTGCGCGGCGGCGGGGCTGGCGGCGGCGATCGTCGCGGCAGCGATGGCGGCAAAGCCATACAGGTGTTTCATCAACGCTCTCCTTCCTTGAGCGGCCACGATGGCCTTGAGCGAGCAGATCGGCCAGCGCGGGTGAAGCACGGCTGAACGCGTGAACGCCCGACGCACGCGGCTGCTCCAGCGCGCAAAGTCAGTTAATCCGGCATGTGCGGGCTGCACTATCGGCGAGATGTAGCTAGGAAGGGATTGCTGCGGCATGGAACACAGTCGTCCGGACTTGTTGCAGCGCAGCAAAGGACGCATAGCACGGGCATGAAGTTGACGACGCAAGCCGATACCTCCTCTCAGCCCAGCACCAGCACGCTCCTCGTGCTGGAAGCGATCGTGCGCCTGCGCTGCCTGTCGGCCGAGTATAACCGCACGCGCATGATCCTGGCGCCGCACATCCTCTACACTCGCGACGACAAGCTGTACGTCGACGGCGTGGTTATCGTTCGCGAAGGCATGATCCCGCGCGAGGAGAAGATGGGGACGTTCAAGCTCGATGGGCTGAAGGAACTGAACCTGTTGGAGCGGGCGTTTGCGATCAGCGCGCTGTTCGACTCGACGCTCGACAAATATCAGGGCGTGACGCTGATGGGCGTGGAGCCGCAGGCGGGTTGACCGCACGGCCCGGCGGAATGCCGGGCGGCGTCAGTTCAAGCGGTTTTGATACCGGTGCAGGCCCCGCGCTCAGGCGCGGGCTGCAGCACGCTCCGCAATGGCGTTCTCGACCGCGCGAAGCCCCTCGATGCTGGCGACGGCCAGATCGAGTGGACGGCCACCGAGCGTTTCATCGAAGCTGTTGAGGAATTCGCGCGCCGCATCGGTGCCGCCCAGCTTTTCCCAGGCCAGCATGGTGATGCGGCCCTGGCGCTCGGCGCTTTCGGGCGACAGGCGGTTTTCAGTGAAGCGCTTGCGGAAAGGCTTGCGGGCCGGGCGCTGGTCCTCGGCGGACTCGTGCACATCCGGCTCCTCGCCAGCGTCCATGATCGGCCGGTCTTCGGCCGAATCCTTCGGCGCGATCGGCTGCGTTTCGTCCTCGTCGCGATCCATCAACGACGGTTCCCGCGGCGCGCACCGCCAAAGCCGGTGCCCTGCACGCGCTCACGATAGACAAGGCGGCCCTTGTCGAGATCATAAGGCGACATCTCGACCATCACGCGATCGCCGACGATCGAGCGGATGCGGAACTTGCGCATCTTGCCCGCGGTGTACACGACGATGCGGTGATCGTTCTCCAGCTTCACGCGAAAGCGGCCGTCCGGCAGGATTTCCTCGATCATGCCGTCGAGCGTCATCAGTTCTTCTTTGGCCATTAAGCAGTTGCCTCTGTTGTTGCGGATGCGCGCTGAAGTTCGGTGATACGGTGGCCATAGGCAATGGCCAATCCACGATGTGCAACACGTGCTTCGCAGCAAGCGGCGGCATCGGAGCGCATCAGCGAAACCTGCTGGCGGTATAGGAGCTGGTTGAGGTCCATATCGCGGACTCCCGGACTGTAGACGGGAGCGCGGATGGTCTCTCAGTCATTGGCGCCTACGTGCGGTGTTGCCAGTGATGATGCGTATATAGGGCGTGAGGTGTGGAATGTCGAGCTATGGTAGCGCGGGCTGAGGTTCGTGATACGCGTTCCTGTGCGTGCGCTTCCATGCTCTGTCGCCCCAATTGCAGCGGCTCGATCGCGGAAACAGGCGGGCAGCAGAGCTACGCGGCAACCAGCGCCTCTTGTTCAATGAAAGGTCTTACGACCGATAGCGCTCGATCGGTATAAAGTGCCTTTTCACCCACTGGTGCGACATAGTGCATCGCTTCTTCCGCATCGCGGACCGACGCGCCACGCGCGATCATCCATGTCGCGAGGTACTGTGAGGCAAGACAACCGCCGGCGGTCGCTACATTGCCATGCGCGACGAAGGGAGCGTCGACCACCGTCACCCCTGCTTCGATCACCCATGGCTTGGTCGTGAGGTCGGTACAGGCAGGAAGGTTGCCAATGAGGCCCAGCTTCGCAAGCAGCAACGTCCCCGAGCATTGTGCGCCTATAAGTTGGCGGGCGGGATCGAGCCTTATCCGGGAAAGCATCCCCGCATCGCGGGCAATTTCCCCTGACTTGATGCCACTGCCGATCAAGACCGCGTCAGCTTCGGCTGCAAACTCCAAGGGCCTCTGGCGCCGAACGGTAACGCCGTTCATCGACGTGACCTCCTGGGTTGGCGAGGTGATGTGCGCGATCCATCCTTGCGCGCGCATACGGTTCAGGATTGCCGCCGCGACGAAGGAGTCGAGCTCGTTGAACCCGTCAAACGTTAAAACGGCAATCTGCACGGTCGTCCCCTTGGCTAACGCTAGGGGAGCTACATAGCTGGGATCCGCCTAGAATGCATGCCGGCTTTCAGGCAGCATGACTTGCCAACGGCGTGAGACTTGGCAGCGGCGCGCGGGGGGCAGATCTCCCCGAGGGTCAGCTGTCGGCGTTACGCGCGCGGTCCGGCCGTTGCTCGGTGCCGTGTTCGAGCGTGTGGCCCTTGCGGACGCGCGTGTTCGCGTCGGGCTCGGCGACTTCGGTGAGATCGGCTTCGGTCGCGATGTCGCGCGCCAGATTGCCGCCTGCCATGCTGCCGCCAGCGGCCCCGGTCTCCAGATTGTCGATCATCGCGCTGTCATCGGTGTCGCGCGCGGTTTCGGTACGTGGGTTTTCCATCTTCCGTTTCCTCTCACGGAGTTAATCGTCCGGAGAGGCCGCCTGTTCCGTGTCACGCGGTGAAGCGTTTGGTAAAACCCTTATGGCCGCGTTCCTCGTCCGCCGGGAAGTTCTCGACATGGTCCACCCGCGCCAGCGGTGACCCCTCGCGGCATTCCTTCACCAGTGTTTGAAGCGATGCATCTTCACCCGCCGCGAAGATCTCGACGCGACCATCCTTCAGATTACGGACATAGCCGGTTAACCCCAGGCCCTGCGCTGTGCGCACCACCCAGTCGCGATAGCCGACGCCCTGAACGCGTCCCGACACGAAAATACGCTGTGTCGCCATAGTCCCCACCCTTATCTTGAACGCCACGCCGGCTCGTAACTCTCTCTCGCAACAGCCAAAAGAACGCTACCCGCGCGCATGCGGTTCGCCGCGTCTGCGGCACGCGTCAAGGGTAGCGGACGGTCATCACTTCATATTCGCGCTCGCCGCCCGGAAGCGTCACGCGGCGCAGGTCACCCACGCCGGCGCCGCGCAAGGCCCGGGCGATCGGCGCATTCCAGCCGATCCGTCCCTGCGCGGCATCCGCTTCGTCGTCGCCCACCAGGGTGACGGTGCGATGATTGTCTTCCTCGTCCGCAATCGTCACGGTCGCTCCGAAGAACACCCGGCCGCGATCCTCCTGCATGGCGGGATCGACCACCTTGGCGGCTTTCATCCGCCTGGCGAGCCAGCCCAGACGGCGGTCGATCTCGCGGAGTCTTTTGCGGCCATAGAGATAGTCGCCATTCTCCGAACGGTCGCCATTTCCCGCTGCCCAGGAAATGACCTCAACGATGTGCGGCCGCTCGGTGCCGAACAGCGCGTCATATTCCGCCTTCAGCGCGGCATAGCCGGCCGGCGTGATGTAGTTGGGCCGATCCATCGTCCTTGCGCCGGTTCAGCCCGGCCGGTTCTTGCCCAGATACCAGCTGAGGTTCGCCGGCCCCAGGCTGCGTGCCCGTTGCGGGTTCAGCAGGTCGTACACGACTGCATTTTCCAGCACGCGCTGCACATAGTTCTTGGTCTCGAAATAAGGGATCTGTTCGACCCAGCGGATCATATCGCCACCGGGCAGGCGGGGATCACCGTTGAGGCGGATCCACTTGTTCACGTTGCCCGGACCGGCATTGTATGCCGCCACCGCAAGCGGATAGCTGCCGTACAGCGCGAACATGCGCTGGAAATAGCTCGATCCCAGCTGGATGTTGTAGTTGGTGTCGCTGTTCAGCGCTTCGCGATTATAGCCGAGCCCGAGCTTGCTCGCGGCCTCCGCCGCGGTGCCCGGCATCAACTGCATCAGGCCGCGTGCGCCCGCATGGCTGACCGCGTCGCGATTGAACTGGCTTTCCTGCCGGGCGATTGCGTGGATGATCGTCCAATAATTGTTCTGGCTTTCCGGAACCGAGACCGACGGGAAGCCGGCGGCGGTATAGTCGGAAAGACCGTTTTCGAGCGCGCTGCGGCCGACCATCACGCCC
The DNA here is from genome assembly GCF_014199255.1 of Sphingomonas xinjiangensis. Classification (GTDB taxonomy): domain Bacteria; phylum Pseudomonadota; class Alphaproteobacteria; order Sphingomonadales; family Sphingomonadaceae; genus Sphingomonas; species Sphingomonas xinjiangensis. The sequence continues at coordinate 345,736 of NZ_JACIJF010000001.1, forward strand.
AGATCGGGCCTGCCGATAGTGCGCGAGAGTTCGGCGGCAAGGACGTGATCCGTGTCGGTGGTGGCGTCGCGAGCGATCTGGCGGATGAACTGGTCCTGGTCGCCGCGCCGGCCCTGCGCACCGAGTAGCTGTGCGGCGCGCACGGTTTCGCGGCGGAAAAAGGCGTCGCGCGTCGGCGCGTCGACGATCCGGTTGCTCAGGTTTGTCGGCGCGCGCAGTGGGCGGCTGGTGCGTTCGAGCGCGAGCTGGCCGTAATACAAATCGGGGAAGCCGGCTGCGCGGGCATAAAAGCCCTGCGCTGCCGCGGCGTCGCCAGCGGCTTCGGCGGCACGGCCCGCCCAGTACAGCCCCTTGGACCGAGTCTGTGGCGTCTTGGACCCGCGCGAATAGCGTTCGAACATGCCGACCGCGTCCTGGGGACGCCGCAAGTCGTACATCGCCGTGGTGCCGGCGAGCCAGGTGAGGCTGGTATAATCGTCGCGCTCGCCAAGTGGCATGTCGGCGACGCTCGCGCCGGGCGGTACCGCGTCGTCCACGCGGCTGGCGATCTGATAGGCGAGGGTGAACCGCCCGTCTGCCGCTGCGCCGCGGGCGGCGGTAAGCAGCACCTCATACCAGTTCTCAAGATCTCCGGGAGGGGAAGCGAGCACCGGACGGTTCGCCAGCGACTCCCGTGAAGCAGGGCTTTGGCCAGTGTCGCGCAGCCAAGTGGCGCGGTCCGCGAGGAGACCGGCGTCATTGCGGGCAATGGCGAGTGCTGCGGCGCCACGCGCATCTGCATCCACGGCACGGGTGCGATAGGCCAGCCGCGCATCGAAGATCGGGCGGCGGGCAGAGGAGACGAAGCCGATCTGCCGCTGTGCGTCGCCGGTCCTGCCGCGCCACAACAGCATGTCCATTCGTGCGTCGTGATCAGCCGGGGTCAGCGCGCCCAGGAAGGTGCCGCTCAGCCGCGCTTCGTCGTTCGGGCGCAGCACGCCCATGCGCCAGGCCCGGCGTGCCTGATCATCGGCCTCGGCGCGCCGGCCGGACGCGGCGAGTGCCTCCGCATAACGCAGATGACCGGCGGCGGTGCGCGGCGCGAATCGTTCGAAGAAGCGCACGACCAGGCCCGGCATGGCGGCGCCGCTGTCCAGCACCGTCTCCGCCGCGGACTGGCGGCTGGTTTCGCCCGGCCAGCCGGGATGCGCGAGCAGGAAATTGGCATAATCGGAGAACGGCAAATTGTCGGATTGTTGCAGCCGCTTCCACTCGTTCAGCGACGCGTCCAGCGGATCGCTTCGCGCGGCACTGGGCACGGGCTGAACCATCGGCCCGCCGGTCTGCCCGACTGCCTGGCGCACCCATCGGATATGCGCCTGAGTCAGATCGGAGGTCGCCGCCAGCCCGGATACGCCGGCCAGCAGGAAAACGCTTTTGAGTACAGGCCCCACCATACTGGACATGATACGAGATCGCCGCCTATCTGCCAGTCCCCCAAATGCGGTTGAGGAACGATTTTCCATGTTCTCAGGCTCCATCCCGGCGCTGGTCACGCCTTTTCGCGAAGGAGCCTTCGCCGAAGACGTATATCGCGACTTTGTTGAATGGCAGATTGCCGAAGGTTCCAAGGGGCTGGTGCCGTGCGGCACCACCGGCGAAGCGGCGACCATGCCGAGCGAGGAACATTTCCGCGTCGTCCGCGCCTGTGTGGAGCAGGCTGCGGGCAGGGTGCCGGTGCTTGCCGGGGCGGGATCGAACGACACCAAGGTCGCCATCGCCAACGTGCATGCCGCCAAGCAGGCGGGCGCCGACGCGGTGCTGATGGTCCCGCCTTATTACAACCGCCCGAGCCAGGAGGGCATCTTCCGCCATTTCGAGGCGATCGCGCGTGAAGCGGCGCTGCCGGTGGTGCTCTATAATGTGCCCGGGCGCACCGTCACTGATATCCAGCCGGCAACCATTGCCCGGATGGTCATGGCGTTTCCCGACATCTTCATCGGAATCAAGGACGCCACCGGCCAGCTCGCCCGGGTATCCGAACAGCGCAGCGGCTGCGGCGCCGATTTCATCCAGCTTTCGGGCAATGACGAGACGGCGCTCGCCTTCAACGCAATGGGTGGCGTGGGGTGCATCTCGGTTACCGCCAATGTCGCGCCGCGGCTGTGCGCCGAGTTCCAGGCCGCTTGGGCCGCAGGCGACCACAGGCGGGCTCTGGAGCTGCACGACCGGCTGTATCCGCTGCATATCGCCATGTTCACCGATGCCTCGCCTGGCCCGGTGAAGTACGCGCTGGGGAAAGTCCGCGACGGGTTTCCGCAAGACCTCCGCCTGCCGATGACGCAGGCGGGTGAGGCAAGCCGCGCGTCGGTGGATGCGGCACTGGCACATGCCGGCCTGATCTGACGCAATCAGGGTTGCGAAATGCGCAACCCGTTTGTCGCAAAGCGGCGGAAACCGTCACAATCGCATCATAATCGGCGGCTAGCGGCGCGATCGGGGGACACACCCGTGTCCGATAGCTGCCGCGCCGCCGCCCGCATGCACGTGCGGGCGGTTATTGCGCGCGTCTTTCGGGCGACAACCAAGTATCCGATCATCGGGGGAACATCATGAACTTCGTCACCGCTCGCCGTGCGCTGCTGTCTGGCGCTGCGCTTGCCGCGGCGCTTTGCGCCGGCACAGCTCAGGCGCAGGACGCCGCAACCACTGCCACCACGTCCGAGGAAGCCGAGACCGGCGACATCGTCGTGACCGCGCAGCGCCGCGAAGAGCGTCTGGTCGACGTGCCCGTTTCGGTGGCCGTGGTCCGCGGCCAGCAGCTGCGCGATTTCCAGGCGGCAGGCGACGACACGCTCGCGCTGGCCGGCCGCGTGCCCGGCCTGTATGCGGAGACCACCACGGGGCGCATATTCCCGCGCTTCTACATTCGCGGCCTGGGTAACATCGACTTCTATCTTGGCGCCTCGCAGCCGGTGTCGATCATCCAGGACGACGTCGTGCTCGAGCATGTCGTGCTCAAGTCCAACCCAGTCTACGATCTCGACCGAGTCGAAGTGCTGCGCGGCCCGCAGGGTTCGCTGTTCGGCCGCAACACCACCGCCGGCATCATCAAGTTCGACACGATCCGTCCCAGCAACACCTTTGAAGGCCGCGCCTCGGCCTCGGTCGGGACCTATGGCAGCTCGAACATCGATGCCGGCTTTGGCGGGCCGATCGTCGACGATCTGGTCTCGTTCCGCGTCTCGGGCTTGTACCAGCACCGCGATGGCTGGGTCGACAACAGCTATACGGGTCCGTCCTTCGACGGCACCCGCGGCGGCTACAACGTCATGGGCGGGTTCGACGACCGCAACCTGCGCCTCCAGCTGCGTTTCACCCCCAGCGACGCGCTGACCGTGGACCTGTCGGGCCATGGCCGCTGGTATGAGGGCACCTCTACGATCTTCCATCGCGGCGCGCTGATCCGCGGATCGAACAGCGTTGAGAACGAGCCGCGCGACCGCATCGCGCTGGACGAGGCGCTCAACAATCCGCAGGCGTATGACACCTATGGCGCCTCGGCGCGCGTCAGCTATGACTTCGGCGGTGCGGTGCTGACCTCGATCTCCGCATGGGAAACCACCGAAGGCTATAGCCGCGGCGACACCGATGGCGGCGCCGCGACGGCGTTTGCCGGTCCGGCCTATTACGGCGAGTCGCAGGGCAATATCCGCGATCTCGACCAGTTCAGTCAGGAGCTGCGCCTCGCCAGCCCGGGCACCGGCCGGTTCAACTGGCAGGTCGGCGGCTATTATTTCGACAGCCGCGACATCACCGACTTCTATCAGCGACGCTACTTCCTCACCACGCCGTTCAGCCCGACCAACCCGAACAGCAACAATCCGAACAATTGGGTGCGGCTGCGCAACACCAACACCAGCTGGGCGGGCTTTGGCCAGCTGAGCTATGAGTTGGCGGACGGCTTCACGCTGACCGGCGGCGCACGCATCACCAACGACACGAAGCGCACCCGCCTGCTCAAGACCGCCGACAGCGGCACCGGCGCGGTGACCTATACCGGCCGCCGCGACGTCGAGCTCGACGATACGCGGGAGAGCTGGGACATCAGCGCGCTCTATAAGCTGACGCCCGATGTGAGCGTCTATGCGCGCGTCGCCAGCGGTTTCCGTGGGCCGACGATCCAGGGTCGTTCGGCCGTGTTCAACTCGGACTTCACCACTGCGGATTCCGAGACGATCCTGTCATGGGAAGCCGGCATCAAGGGCGCGGCGCTCGACAACCGCGTGCGCTTCAACCTCAACGGCTTCTACTACACCGTCGACAACATCCAGCTGAACGCGAATGACGTGAACGGCAGCGGCGTGCTGCTGAATGCCGACAAGGCGGAGGCATATGGCGTCGAGGCCGAACTGGACATGCGGCCGATCGACAATTTCGCGCTCTCGCTCGGCGGCAGCTGGCTGCACACCAAGATCAAGGACGATGCGGCGCTGGCGCAGGTCTGCGTGCTTGGCGGGACAGTGGTGTGCACGGTCACCGATCCGATCGTGAACATCCCGGGCCGCGGCGCTTTCGCTGGCATCGACGGCAACCGCCTGCCGAATGCGCCCGAATACAACTTCAACGTGGCGGCGCGCTACGACATCCCGGTGCAGGACGACGGCAAGTTCTTCATCGCCACCGACTGGAACGTGCAGGGGTTCACGAATTTCGTGCTGTACGACACGAAGGAGTTCAATTCGAACGGCAACTTCGAAGGCGGTCTGAAGGTTGGCTATGAAGGCGGCAATGGCGATTGGGAAATCGCCGCATTCGCCCGCAACATCACCAACGAGAAGAACCTGAAGGGCGTTCTCGAAAATTACATGGCCGCGGTGTTCAACGATCCGCGCATCATCGGCGTGTCGTTCAACGGCCGCCTGCGCTGATCACAGCCTAGGTTAAGGAAAGGGCTCGGCGCCATGCCGGGCCCTTTTCTTTTTCGGGGAAGAGCGGACGGCTTCCCTTCACGCGATGGGCGTCCTACATGCCCACCTCCCATGGCCCGTCCGCGTCCCGCTACCTTCGAGAAAGTGAAAACCGTCGCCGAGAATCGGCGTGCGCGGTTCGAGTATTTCATCGAGACGGTGTATGAAGCAGGGCTGGCGCTCACCGGAACCGAAGTGAAGTCGCTGCGCTTCGGCGAAGGCTCGATCGCCGAAGCCTATGCCGAGGTGAAGGAAAACGGCGTGTGGCTGGTCAACGCCAACATTCCCGAATTCAGCCACGGCAACCGCTACAATCACGAGCCCAAGCGCCCGCGTAAATTGCTCCTTCATGAGCGTGAAATAAACAAGCTCCATGGCGCGGTGGCGCGCGAAGGCATGACGCTGGTGCCCCTGTCGATCTACTTCAACGGGAGGGGACGCGCGAAGGTCGAACTCGCGCTCGCAAAGGGCAAGAAGACGCATGACAAGCGCGAGTCGATCAAGGAACGCGACTGGAAGCGGGAGCAGGGCCGACTGCTCCGCGACCGTGGCTGAGCGGGGGCTGATCGCCCGCTTTCGTGGGTGGGTGATGCGTAATCTGCCCACGCGCGAGAGCTTTGAGTCCAATCGCTGGTTGAAGCCGCTGGGCCATCGGATCCTGCATCCGGCGCTGTGGCGCATGACGCGGCGTTCGGTCCCCCGGGGCGTGGCGCTGGGCATGTTCACGGGCATCCTTATCCCGATGGGCCAGATTCCCGCCTCCGCGGTGCTGGCGCTGCCGCTACGTGCCAACGTTCCCGCCGCGGCGCTCACGACGTTCTTTACCAATCCGCTGACTACGCCGCTGCTGTTCATCCTGTACTACAAGGTCGGTGTGTGGAGCCTCGGCCTGGGCGGCACCACGGCTGCGGTGGCCAAGACCGCCGCAGCCGACGGAGGCTGGCTGCACTGGCTTGCCGCCGATGTCGGGCTGCCCACTGCAGTCGGCATGGTGATCTGCGCGATTCTGGGAGCGGCATTAGGCTATGGCATCAGCGCGCTCAGCTGGCGGCTTTGGATCGCACACAAGTGGAACAAGCGCGGCCGCGACCATGACGCGTACCTCGCGAGCAGCGACAGGGCGAGCGAAGTCAGCGTCGATTGACCTGCCGTACCAAGTAGTTAAGACAGCGGCTTCACCTTCTGGGAACCGCTCGAATGCGCATTTCGTTGCTCGCCACTTCCTTCCTTGCCGCGCCCGTTCTGCTCGTCGGCTGCACCCAGGGCGACACCCCGCCGCCTGCCTCGATGGCCGAACAGACCGCGACCGTGTCGCAGGTTGCTGTCGGGCCGGTAGCGCCGGCGAACGCGCCCCGGCCGCAGCTCGGTACCTATGGCTTCGACGAAGCGGGCATGGACCGCTCCATCGCGCCGGGTGACGACTTCTACGGTTTCGCGAACGGCACCTGGGCCAAGTCCACGGCCATCCCCGCCGACAAGTCGAACTATGGCGCGTTCAACGTGCTTGCCGACCTGTCGCAGTCGCGTACGCGTGAAATCCTCGACGCTGCCCAGTCCGACCCTAATTCAAAGATCGGCACCGCGTACGCAACCTATCTCGACACTGCTGCTATCGATGCAAAGGGGCTAACCCCGATCCAGCCGTGGCTGAACCAGATCAAGGCGGTCAAAGCCAAGACGCAGCTCGCGGCCTTGTATGCGCAAGCCGACCGCAACGGCGTGGGCGGTCTATTTGGCTCCTATGTCGGCCAGGACGACAAGAACCCCGAAGTCTATGCGCTGAGCATCAGCCAGGGCGGGCTGGGCATGCCCGATCGCGACTATTACCTGTCCAAGGACGCCAAGCTGGTCGAGACCAAGGCAGCCTATGGAAAGCATCTCACCAATGTGCTGACGCTGGCCGGTGAGCCCAACGCGGCCGCGCGTGCCAAGGCGATCGTGGCGTTCGAGACGCGGATCGCTCAGGCGCATTGGACGCGCATCGACAGCCGTGACGCCAACAAGACGTATAACAAGATGGCCGTGGCGCAGCTGACCCGCCGCGCGCCGGGATTCGATTTCCGTGGCTATTTCACCGGTATCGGTGCGCCGGTGGAGAGCGTCATCGTCGCCCAGCCGACCGCCGTGACCGGGATCGCGAAGCTGGTCGCCACCACGCCGATCGCGGTGCTGAAGGACCAGCTGCTCGTCCGCAGCCTCGACAATTTCGCTGATGTGCTGCCCAGCGCTTTCGACAAGGAACAGTTCGCCTTTTACGGCACGGTGCTGTCCGGCACGCCCGAGCAGGAAGTCCGCTGGAAACGCGCAGTCGATTTCACCACCAACGCGGTGTCCGACGAAGTCAGCCAGGCCTATGTGGCGAAATACTTCCCACTCGAGACCAAGGCCGCAGCCGACGCGCTGGTGAAGAACGTCATCGCCGCCATGGATCGCCGAATCGATCAGCTCGACTGGATGGCGCCCGAGACCAAGGTCAAGGCGCACGCCAAGCTCGCCGCCTTCACGCCAAAGATTGGCTATCCGGATCGCTGGCGCGACTATTCGGCCCTGCGGATCGCCGCCGGCGATGCGTATGGCAACAACGTCCGCGCCAACAACTGGTCGCATGATGAGAATGTCAGCCATCTGGGCAAGCCGCTCCAGCGCTGGGAATGGGGGATGACCCCGATGGAAGTGAACGCCTATGCCAATTTCGGCATGGTCGAGATCGTCTTCCCTGCCGCGATCCTCCAGCCGCCCTTCTTCGACCCCAACGCCGATCCGGCGGTGAACTATGGCGGCATCGGCGCAGTGATCGGCCATGAGTTGAGCCACCATTTCGACGATCAGGGTGCCAAGTATAATGGGGAGGGGCGTCTGACCGACTGGTGGACTCCCGCCGATGTTGCGGCGTTCAAGAAGCGCACCGACGCGCTGGTGGCGCAATATGACCAGTACGAGCCGCTGCCCGGCCTGCATGTGAAGGGCGCGCTGACGCTCGGTGAAAACGTCGCCGATCTCGCCGGCCTGACGGTCGCTTATGACGCGTACAAGACGTCGCTGAACGGTCAGCCCGCGCCGGTGCTCGACGGCGCCTCGGGCGACCAGCGCTTCTACCTGGGTTGGGCGCAGGTATGGCGTCGCAACTATCGTGAGGCGAACCTGCGCCAGCGGCTCCTCACCGATCCGCACTCGCCGTCCGAGCAGCGGGCCTGGGTCGTGCGCAACCTCGACCCCTGGTATGCGGCGTTCGCGCCGACGCCCGGCTCGCGGCTGTTCCTGACGCCCGAACAGCGCGTGCGTATCTGGTAACGCCTGTCACGCCGCTTCCCCCTCCGCCGGAGGAAGGGGAATTGCTTGACCGAGGCCTGCTGACCGAACAACGCTAAGCGCCATGGCCACGCTGCCCCGGACCAATCGCCACCGACTGACTCTGCTGCCGCTCGCCGCGGCGGTATTGGCGGGCTTTGCCGCGGCGGCGCTAGTGCTGTTTACACTGAACGACCGGGCGATCGCCGTGGGGTTTGCCGGGACCGGCCTGCTCCTGGGTGGCGTGATGTGGTCCGCGCGCCGCCTGTTCCGTGGTGAGGCGGCGGCCGAGCAGCGGGCCGACTGGGCCGTCGCCCATGCGCTGGCCGCCGCAAGCAGCGACGCGCTCGCGGTGACCGACCGATCGGGCAAGCTGGTCTGCGCCAACGATCTCTATGAGACGCTGTTCGGTGGCTGGCCGACCCCGCCGAACCTGCCGGTCAGCGATACCGCCGCCGATGCGCTCGGCCAGGCGGCCCGTGCCGCCTGGCGCGACGGCGGGGGCAAAGTGGAGAACGTCCAGGTTTTCGGCGCGCCGATCGCGGCGCATGTCGCGCGCTCTGGCGAGGATTCTTTGGTCTGGCGCTTTGTGGGTATCCAGGCGCTCGACCTTGCCAATCAGGTGCAGGATCTGATCGATGGCGCCACTGGCGATCGGCTGGGCGCGGCAGGGATCATGACTGTCATGGTCACGCTCAATGGCCGTGTTCGCGCCGCCAATCCGGTGTTCCGCGAGCGCGCCATGGGCAATGTCGACGCGGCGATCGAAGGCCGCGATTTTGCCAGGTTCCTTATTACGGACTCATCGGGGCTCGTCCGGTTCGAGCGCGAGGGCTTGTCCGGCACGCCGCTCAGGGTGCTGCAGATCCCGTTCCTGGAGGGCGAAGACGCGCCCATCCTGGTCGCCTTGCTTGATGAAGAGAATATGGAACGGCCCGCACCTGCGATCGGTCCTGGCGCGGCAGCGCATGTCCGCTCGCTGATTGCACTGCTGCCCTCGGGCATCGCGCTGATCGACCGCGACGGGCGCTTCGTCCACATGAACGATCCGTTCGTTCGGGCCGCGCGCATCAATGCCGCCGCGCCGCCGCTCTATCCGATCGATCTGGTGGTGCGCGAGGACAAGGCAGCGCTGGCGGACGCCGTGCGCCGTTTCGCCGGTGGTGCGGGGCAGTCAGCAGAGATGACGGTGCGCTTCGTGGACGCGCCCGAAGAGCCAGTGGCGCTCACCATTGCCGGCGCGCGAGGGCTGGGGGACGCTGCGGTGCTCATCAGCCTCAAGGACTCCGGCGAAGAGGGCAAGCTCAAGCGCCAAGTTGCGCAAGCCACCAAGATGCAGGCGGTCGGTCAGCTCGCCGGCGGCGTGGCGCACGATTTCAACAACATCCTGACCGCCATTATCGGCCATTGCGACTTGATGCTGATGCGCCATTCACCCGGCGACAGCGATTATGACGACATCCAGCAGATCCGCGCCAACTCCAACCGCGCCGCTAGCCTGACCCGCCAGCTTCTCGCCTTCTCGCGGCAGCAGACGCTGCGGCCGCAGGTGCTCCAGATACCGGATGTCATTTCAGAGGTCTCGAACCTGCTCAAGCGCTTGTTGGGCGAGACGGTCCGGTTGGAAGTGAAGCACGGCCGCAATCTGGGGCCGGTGCGCGCCGATCCAGGGCAACTCGAACAAGTCGTCGTGAACCTTGCCGTGAACGCGCGCGACGCGATGCTTTCCGCCAACCCTAATGGCGGCGGCATTCTCACCATAGAGACGCTGGCGGTGTCTGCCACCGAGGTGCGCCGCATGGATGACGATGTGCTGCCGCTCGGCGACTATACCGCGTTGCGCATCGCCGACACCGGAACCGGCATTCCTGCCGATATCCTGCCCAAGATCTTCGAGCCATTCTTCACCACCAAGGAGGTGGGCAAGGGCACCGGGCTGGGCTTGTCCACTGTGTATGGCATCATCAAGCAGTCCGGCGGGTTCATTTTCGCCGATAACCTTCCGGGCGGAGGCGCCGAGTTCACGGTCTACCTTCCCGTGCACGCCGCGCCTGAAGCACAGGTTGCAAAGGCGCCGCTCGCGAAGCAGAAGCCGGCTGATCTTTGGGGCAGCGGGACGGTACTGGTGGTCGAGGACGAGGACATGGTCCGCGCCATTGCCGAGCGCGCGCTCAGCCGGCAGGGTTATACAGTGATCACTGCCGAAAATGGGGAAGTTGCGCTGGAAATGCTCGACGGGATCGAGCGTCCGGATTTGCTTATCAGCGATGTTGTCATGCCGCTGATGGACGGGCCGACCATGGCCCGCCAGATCCGCAACAGATATCCCGATCTGCCGATCCTGTTCATGTCGGGTTACGCCGAGGAGCAGCTCCGGCGCTCGATCGACTTGGACAATGTCGCTTTTCTGCCGAAACCTTTCTCCGTTCAACAACTTGCCGAGGCCACGCGGGACATCCTTGACGGGAAATAACGCTTGGCCGCCCGCCAATTCTCTGTAAAGGCGATGTTCTATGTCTGCTTTGCGTCGCATCTTGATCGTTGAAGACGAACCCTTGATCTCGATGATGCTCGAGGACTTCATCGACGCGCTGGACCGCGAGGTGGCGGGCGCCGCCGACAATGTCGCGGGTGCCATCGCCCTGATCGATCAGGGCGGGATCGATGCGGCCATTCTCGACGTTAATCTGCGCGCCGGTGAGCAAAGCTGGCCGGTGGCCGAGCGGCTGACCCAGGATGGCATTCCCTTTATTCTTGCGACCGGCGGCGCCGGTGACATGATCGCCGAACCATTTCGCGGGCGGCCGATCCTCTCGAAGCCGTTCACGATGGATGGTGTGGAGCGGGCGCTGGACGGGCTCGCCTGAAGGCACAGCAGCGGCCTGACACCGCCTCTATACCGCCCTTCATCGAGGCCAATCCGCTGGTGACGCGGGTTGAAGCGGGTGCAGCGCATTTCATCGCGGCCGATATCGACTTCATGTGGCGGCTGGGCTGCGTCTAAACGCGGAACGCAACGGCGTCGAACTCGACTTCCGTCAGGAAGCTCGACCGGAACAGGCCCGCCGCCGGTCGATCTGATCCTGGTGGGGGACTTGTTTCACGACCCTGATCTTGCGGCCAAAGTCAGCGCTTTTGTCGACGGAGGCTGGCCGTCGGAGCCGGGACATCGACCGGCGATCCTTGGCGGTGGGCCTCCCCGTTTCACGCCTGCGGGAACTAGCCCGATATGATGTGGCAAAAAGCGGCGCTGGCATGAGGCTCAGCGGCCTCTTTGCATTCGCCGAAGGCCGGTGTTGCGCGGTGGAGCTCAATCCATGACGCGGGCTGCGTCGCCCAGCCGGATGAGCCCGGGCCGTGCCGGCGCGGCATAGAGGCCATACGCATTGCCGAAGCGCTGCACGAGGGTCCGCAAGATTTTGGGCTCCTTCGCGGCGGTGTCGGGATCGATCGTCACCAGCATGCAACGCGCTATCGGATCGGCGCAGTGCACCACCGCGCCATCGTCCCGATCACCAAAGGCGAGACGCAGCCCCTGCCACTCGCTGGCGTCCAGATCGCTGTCGAGGATCACGTTGGCGCGGAAGCGGCGGGGATCGACGGTGCAGCCATGCACCGTTTCGACACGGGCGTGATTGCCGGTGGTCTGCAGCGAAATCGGCATGGAGTCATACACGCCGCGGGCAACCTGTATCAGGTGCGCCGGCTCGCGTGCAGCGGTCTCCAGATGCGCGCGCAGTTGCGGATCATGCAGCGATAGCACGGCGCCATCCGGAGTCTCGACCAGGACGGCGCTGGCCTTGGGGCGGCCGGGCTCGGCGAAGTGGGCCTTGTGCAGCAACATCGCGGGCACTTGGCGGGCGGTCATCCAAGGGAAGCGGGTGCCGTTCGCGGTGCGGACAAAGGCATATTGACGGTCGCCTTCGATGCCCTGCCAGTCGACTTCGGCGACCGTCAGCTTCTCGCCGGCCATCGATTTCACGGGAAAGCGATGAAGCTCGGCAACATGACCCACGATCCGCGACATGGGCGCCAGCTATCCTGCCTGATACAACTAGGCAACGCCGGGCCTGGATCGTGTTCAGGAACGCACAGCCGCGCGCGGCGGCCACGTTCTTGTCGACGCGGAAAAGGACGATGTGCGTGCCGATGGAGGCAGCGTCGGCCACGCCGATGGTTCGCGACCGCGCGCTGCAGTTCCAGGTGGCGCTGTGCGTGCTTCACATTGAAAATTAAGATTTGTTTCCCTCTTGTTCTTCAAGAACAAACATAGTACATAGTCGATCACAGATTGAACGAACTGCGCAAACCCTTTAGCGATGGGGACATCCGATGGCAGCATCCCTCAAGGTAATCGACGGCAACATGGCGGCATCCACAGACAAGCAGAAGGCGCTCGACGCCGCACTCGCGCAGATCGACCGCGCATTCGGCAAGGGCAGCGCCATGAAGCTCGGCTCGAAGGAAACGATGCAGGTCGAGGCGATCTCCACCGGTTCGCTGGGGCTCGACATCGCGCTGGGCGTCGGCGGGCTGCCGCGCGGGCGCGTGATCGAAGTTTATGGCCCGGAAAGCTCGGGCAAGACGACGCTGGCGCTCCATGTCATCGCCGAAGCGCAGAAGAATGGCGGCACCGCCGCGTTCGTCGACGCCGAGCACGCGCTCGATCCGGTCTATGCCAAGAAGCTGGGCGTCAACATCGACGAGCTGATCGTGTCGCAGCCCGACACCGGCGAGCAGGCGCTGGAGATCGTCGACACGCTGGTGCGTTCGAACGCGATCGACGTGCTGGTGGTGGACTCGGTCGCCGCGCTGGTGCCGCGCGCCGAGATTGAAGGCGAGATGGGCGACAGCCATGTCGGCCTCCAGGCGCGCCTGATGTCGCAGTCGCTGCGCAAGCTCACCGGATCGATCAGCCGTTCGCGCTGCATGGTGATCTTCATCAACCAACTGCGCATGAAGATCGGCGTGATGTACGGCAACCCGGAGACCACGACCGGCGGCAACGCGCTGAAATTCTACGCCTCGGTGCGCCTGGATATCCGCCGCACCGGGCAGATCAAGGACCGCGACGACATCATCGGCAATTCCACGCGCGTGAAGGTGGTGAAGAACAAGGTCGCCCCGCCGTTCAAGCAGGTCGAGTTCGACATCATGTATGGCGAGGGCATCTCCAAGATCGGCGAGATCCTGGACATCGGCGTGAAGGCCGGGCTGGTGGAAAAGGCTGGCGCCTGGTTCAGCTATGACAGTGTCCGCATCGGCCAGGGCCGCGAGAACGCCAAGAACTTCCTGCGCGACAATGGCGAGCTGTGCAGCCGCCTGGAAGCCGCGATCCGCGGGCGCACCGACCAAGTCGCCGAAGGGCTGATGGCAGGCCCGGAGCCGGACGACGATCTTTAAGGCGGGCGGCGGCGGTTTCTGCCGCGTGCGAGATGGCCGTCAACGTGTAACGAAAGACCCGACGCAGCGCCTGCGCCGGGTCTTTTGCGCTTTGGCGAAGTCGAGAAGAACTCGTGGAGGGCGCAACATCCTCAACTTGCGGGCGGTTGCGCAGCCCGCGGGCGCATGGCGAGTGGTCGACTAGAAAGGCGGACGCTCCATCACCCCGACGCTGGCGCGGAGTCACTCGGCACACAGGCGCGCAATTCTGGTCTGTTCCCTCCGTAAATCAACCGGCTATGGCATATACTGCACGCGGCAAAGCAGATTACCACCGCGCTGTATCGGCGACTATAACGGCGACGAACGCGTCGGGTTTGCTTGCTCGCACGCTTCACTCAGGCTTTCCATCATAAGCTTTCCGCAAATAACAGGGGCTCGGGATGTAATCGCCATCAGCATGCACCCCCTTGCGCTCGAAAAGCCGCTCTGAGCGGACGCCAGAGGCAAGATGAAGCGGGCGTAGATTCGATGAGATGTCTTCTGCAGTGGAGGGAAATACTTTATTTTTGTTCAGGCCGTGTTCGCAGAACTTTACAACAATCTTCTCCAACTCGTTGATCTCCGTGGGTGGTTCATACTCCGCGAGAAGGCGGTTTTCGCCACATGACGTTGGCTGCGGGTCGGGGGCAGGGCAGTATGATCCGTTGCGGCACTTCATCGGCGTATCGGTGTGGCGTGGCGGGGGCGCGCAGACGTCAATTCCCTCAACTGTGCACGGTGCTGATGGCGCCTGGGCACCACTATCGGCAGTCAGACTCATGAGTTCACGACCTGATGAGCCCTCAAGGCAGCTTGTTTCGCCACTCGCGAAGGTCTGGTAGCATCGAGCTTAAACGGGGAGGGTAGATGACCAAGGCATTCGATTGGACCGGTCGGGTCGGGGATGTCTGGGCCGCGGAGTGGCAGCGCACTGACCGGAGCCTGGCCGGCGTCGGCGCGGCGTTGAACGCCGCCATCCTTGCCGCGGCGCCGGAACGCGGGAGTGCCATCGATATCGGCTGCGGCGCCGGGAGCACGTCGCTGGCGCTCGCCGCCATACGGCCGGCTCTGTCGATCAACGGCATCGACTTGTCGCCGGCGCTGGTCGGCGTTGCGCGCGAACGCGGGGCCGGTGTCGCCAACCTCCAGTTCGACATTGCCGATGCGCAAAGCCTTGGCGGGCGTCGCGCGGACCTGTTGTTCTCTCGGCATGGCGTCATGTTCTTTGCTGATCCGGTCGCCGGCTTCGCGGCGTTGCGCGAGGCAGCGGCGCCGGGGGCGGCCCTGGTCTTCTCCTGCTTTCGGCCACGTGCCGATAACGCCTGGACGAGGGTGGTCGACGCAGCGGTTGGCAACGATCCCGCGCCTGTGACCGGTTACGCCCCTGGTCCGTATGGGCTGGCCGACCCGGACTTCACGCGCGATGTGCTCCGCCGGGCCGGCTGGACCCGTGCCGCACCCCATTCTGTCGACTTTCGCTATGTCGCGGGTGCTGGCGCCGATCCGGTCGACGATGCACTCAGCTTCCTCTCGCGGATCGGATCGGCGGCACGCACGCTGGCCGATGCGGCGCCGGAACGCCGCGCTGCGCTATGCGCTTCGCTCCGCAACGCCTTGACCCAGCATGTACGGGATGGTGCCGTCGCATTCGATGCCGGCGCCTGGATCTGGACCGCGACCGCAGGAGAGCCCGCATGATCATCGTCCACCATCTCGAAAATTCGCGCTCGCAGCGTATCCTGTGGCTGCTCGAGGAGCTCGGCTTGGCATATGAGGTGCGCCGGTACGAGCGTAACAAGACGACGATGCTGGCGCCGGCCGGGCTGCGCCGCGTCCATCCGCTTGGCAAGGCGCCGGTGATCGAGGATGGCGACCAGATGGTGGCAGAGACCGGCGCGATCATCGAGTATCTGGTGGAGAAGGCCGATGGCCGGCTTGGCGCGCCTGCGCATCGCGCGGACGCGCTGCGCTATCGTCACTTCCTCCATTACGCCGAAGGCTCGCTGATGCCGCCGCTCTTCACCACGCTGGTGCTCAGCCGGGTGCCGCTGTTCGGCAAAACTGCGATCAAGAAGTTCAAGCCAATGGTCGACGTGCATCTCGACTATGTCGAGGCCGAACTCGCGCAGCGGCCCTGGTTCGCGGGCAAGGAACTGACCGCTGCCGATGTCATGATGAGCTTTCCGCTGGAAGCCGCGGTCACGCGTGCCGGCGCGACGCAGGGTCGCCCGCATCTTGCCGCGTGGCTGGAGAAGGTGCACGCGCGGCCGGCCTATCAGGCGGCGCTGAAGGCAGGTGGGCCCTATGCGTATGCGGGATGAGCGTTTTTTGCTGCCGTGCGGCCTCGGGCCGAGATGCGGCTTCTTTGGCGGTCGGAGGCAGCGGAACCCCGGCTCTAGGCCGGGGTGAGGAAGACCTACTTAGCGGGTGAGGCCATCCGCTTCCCCGATGATGCTACGACTGAGCCCCAGCCTTTGCCGGGAGCGGTGCAGCGTAGATGCTAGCTCGGGCCTAGTGGCGCGGTTCACCATATTCCTGAAAGCTGTCGTCCTTTAGCGCCGCGCCATGGGGCACGGCGACGGCGGGCTCGGCGGCTTCGGGCACGTCCAGCTGCCCCTCCCAACGCGCGACCACCGCGGCGGCGACGGCATTGCCGATCACGTTGGTGGCGGTGCGGCCCATGTCGAGGAAATGATCCACGGCCAGGATCAGCAGGATGCCCGCTTCGGGGATGTTGAAGTGCGCCAGCGTGCCGGTGATCACCACCAGGCTGGCGCGGGGCACCCCGGCAATACCCTTGCTGGTGACCATCAAGATCAGCAGCATCTGGATCATCGTGCCCCAATCGAGGGCGATGCCATAGGCCTGGGCGATGAAGATCGACGCGAACGTCATGTACATCATCGAACCGTCGAGGTTGAACGAATAGCCGAGCGGCAGCACGAAGCTGGCGATGCGCGGCGGGACGCCGAAGCGGTCGAGTGCGTCGAGCGTGCGGGGATATGCCGCCTCGGACGAAGCAGTGGAGAAGCCGAGCAGGATCGGATCGCGCAAATAGCGGATGAGGGTGCCGGTACGGCGTCCGACGAACAGGAAACACGCGCCGAGCAGCACCGCCCAAAGCGCGAACAGGCCGATATAGAAGCTGGCCATGAAGAAGGCCAAATCGCCAACGACGCCGAGGCCCTTAGTCGCAAGCGTGCGGGCAACCGCGCAGAACACCGCCACCGGCGCGAACAGCATGACATAGCCGGTGACGGTCAGCATGACGCTGACCAGTGCTTCGAGCCCGCGGACGAGCGGTGCGCCCTTTTCGCCAACGGCGGCGAGGCCGACCCCGAAGAATAGCGAGAAGATCACGAGCTGGAGGATGTCGTTGCTCGCCATCGCGTCGATCGCGGAGGTGGGCACGATGTGCGTGAAGAACTTGGCAGCATCGAACGCCGCGCGGTCGACACCGCTGGATGCCGCCGCGTCGGGAAGCGGCAGGTTCAGGCCGACGCCGGGCTGAAGCAGGTTGACCAGCAACAGACCGAGCGTCAGCGAGATGAGGCTGGCGCAGACGAACCACAGAAAGGCCTTCAGCCCGACACGGCCGATCGCGCCGCCGCCGCCCATATGCGCGATGCCGACCACCAGCGTGGAAACCACAAGCGGAGCGATGATCATCTTGATCAGATGGAGGAACATCTGGGTCGGGATGTCGAGATAATAGGCGATGTCCGCCAGCGTCTGGGTACCTGCGCCGGTACCGTCATAGGCGACGTTCAGCGCCCAGCCGAGCATGCCGCCAAGCACCAGCGCCGCCAAGATCCACCAAGTAAGCCGCTTACCCACGCAATCCCCCAAGAAGTTCGCACCACGGAAGGGGATTGTCGCCGCCGGGTCAAGCACCCTATCGCTTCGGCAGCCGAATTCAGAGGAGATTTCGATGCCGCTCACCACGCGCCGGCAAATGCTGACCGCCGCTGCCGCGCTGCCGCTGCTCGGGGTTCCGTCAGTGCTTCGCGCCGCCGAGCCCGACCTGTCAGCGCTGCGCGACATCACTGGCGACACCGTGCCGATTCCGCTGGAAGAGCGCCGCGCGCGCATTGCCAAGGCGCAGTCGCTGATGAAAGCGGCGGGGATTGGCGCGATCCTGGTCGAGCCGGGATCGTCGCTGCTGTATTTCACGGGTTTGCGCTGGGGGCGCAGCGAGCGGCTGACCGCGCTGGTGCTGCCGGTGGAAGGCGAGCCGTGCATCGTCACGCCGTTTTTCGAGGCGCCGCGCACCCGCGAGGGGCTGGTGATCCCCGCAGACATCCGCGTGTGGCAGGAGCATGAGGATCCGCTGACGCTGGTCGCGGGGTTCTTGCGCGACCGCAAGCTGAGCGGCCGGCCGGTGGGCGTGGAAGAGACGGTGCGGTTCTTCGCGGTCGACGGCTTGCAGAAGCAGGGGCTGCGTGTCGTGTCGGCCAATCCGGTGGTGCGCGGCTGCCGGATGATCAAGTCGCCGGCGGAGATCGCATTGATGCAGAAGGCGACCGACGTGACGATCGCCGCCTATCGCTTCGTGCATCCGCGAGTGGAGCGGGGAATGACTCAGCGCGACATCGCCGCCTTGATGGACGCCGCAACAGTGAAGCTGGGCGGGGAGCCGGAGTTCAGCCTGGTGCTGATCGGCGAAGGGGCGGCCTATCCGCACGGGACCCGGACGCCATCGGACGTCGCGGCCGGGCGCATCGTGCTGATGGACTGCGGCTGTGCGGTGCAGGGCTATCAGTCGGACGTGTCGCGTACCTTTGTGCACGGAACGGCGTCGGCCGAGCAGCGCAAGGTGTGGGACCAGGTCGCGCGCGGGCAGAGGATCGCGTTCGAGGCGGCCAGGATCGGCGTGCCGACCGGCCAGGTCGACGATGCGGTGCGGCGCTACTATGCCACGCTTGGCTATGGGCCGGACTATGCGTTGCCCGGGCTGTCGCACCGCACCGGCCATGGCATCGGCCTGGACGGGCACGAACCGGTCAACCTTGTGCGGGGCGAGACGACTCGTCTTGCGCCGGGGATGTGCTTTTCCAACGAGCCCGGGATCTACATCCCGGGGAGCTTCGGCGTGCGGCTGGAGGATTGCTTCCACATGACCGCGCAGGGGCCGCGCTGGTTCAGCACGCCGCCGCGATCGATCGACGCGCCGGTGGGGTGAGAGACGGCGGTAAGAAGCTTTGGCGCAGGCATCACCGTTTCACTTGAGCGCAGCCGCGGCACCGCTTAAGTCGCAAGCCATGACGTCGACCAACGATATCCGCCGCTCCTTCCTCGACTATTTCGAGGGCCAGGGTCATGCCCGCGTGCAGAGCGCGCCGCTCGTGCCGCACAACGACCCCACGCTGATGTTCGTGAATGCGGGCATGGTGCCGTTCAAGAACGTGTTCACCGGACTGGAGACGCGGCCCTATTCGACGGCGACGTCGAGCCAGAAGTGCGTGCGCGCCGGCGGCAAGCACAACGATCTCGACAATGTCGGCTATACCGCGCGGCACCACACCTTTTTCGAGATGCTGGGCAATTTCTCGTTCGGCGACTATTTCAAGGAACAGGCGATCACCCATGCCTGGACCCTGCTGACCAAGGTGTGGGGCATTCCGGCCGAGAAGCTGGTGGTCACCGTCTATCACACCGACGAGCAGGCGGCGGATCTGTGGAAGAAGATCGCCGGGTTGCCCGAGCACAAGATCATCCGGATCGCGACCAAGGACAATTTCTGGGCGATGGGCGCCGATGGCCCGTGCGGGCCGTGTTCGGAGATCTTCTACGATCACGGCGAGCACATTTATGGCGGCCCTCCCGGAAGCCCAGAGGAGGATGGTGACCGCTTTGTCGAGATTTGGAACCTGGTGTTCATGCAGTTCGTGCAGGAAGCCGACCAGATCGTCGGCGACTTGCCGCGGCCGTCGATCGACACCGGCATGGGGCTGGAGCGGATCGCCGCGGTGCTGCAGGGCGTGCACGACAATTACGACACCGACACCTTCCAGGCGCTGATCGCTGAAAGCGGCGCGCTTACCGGCGCCGCCACGACGGGTGAGAACCAGGCGAGCCACCGCGTGATCGCCGACCATCTGCGCGCGTCGGGCTTCCTGGTCGCCGATGGGGTGCTGCCCGCGAACGAAGGCCGCGGCTATGTGCTACGCCGGATCATGCGCCGGGCGATGCGGCATGCGCATATTCTGGGCGCCAAGGACCCGTTGATGCACCGCATGGTGCCGAGCCTGGTGGCGGAGATGGGTGCGGCGTTCCCGGAGTTGGTGCGCGCGCAACCGCTGATCGAGGCGACCCTGCTTCAGGAGGAGACTCGGTTCCGCAAGACGCTGGCCAACGGGCTGCGCCTGCTGGACGAAGCGACCGTGGGTATGGGCGAGGGCGCGACGCTGCCCGGCGAGACGGCGTTCAAGCTGTATGACACGTTCGGTTTTCCGTACGACCTGACGGAGGACGCGCTGCGTTCCAAGTCGATCGGGGTGGATCGGGGGGGCTTCGACACGGCGATGGCCGAACAGAAGCGCGCCGCGCGCGCAGCCTGGAAGGGATCGGGCGAGAAGGCCTCGGACGAGCTGTGGTACGACATCGCCGACGAGTTCGGCGGCACCGAGTTCACCGGCTATGCCGCCGAGCAAGGCGAGGGCGAAGTGCTCGCGATCCTGAAGGACGGTGTCCGGGTGGAGCGGGCGGCGCAGGGCGACCGGGTGTCGGTGGTAGTCAACCAGACGCCATTCTATGGCGAAAGCGGTGGTCAGGTCGGTGATGCCGGGACGGTCACCAGCGACAAGGGGCTGCACGCCACGGTCAGCGATACGCGCAAGTATCTGGGCCGCGTGTGGTCGCACGAACTGAGCGTCGACGCTGGCGAGATTGCCGTGGGCGACGCGGTGCACCTGAGCGTCGATCATGCCCGCCGCGGCGCCATCCGCGCCAACCATAGCGCCACGCACCTGCTGCACGAAGCGTTGCGCGAGCGGCTAGGCACCCATGTCGCGCAGAAGGGCAGTCTGGTCGCGGCCGAGCGGCTGCGGTTCGATTTCTCCCAGCCGACGGGGATGTCCGCCGAGGACATCGCGAAGGTTGAGGCGGACGTAAATCACCATATCCGCGCCAATGGCAGCGTGGTGACGCGGCTGATGACGCCCGACGAGGCGATCGAGGAAGGCGCGATGGCGCTGTTCGGCGAAAAATATGGCGATGAGGTGCGAGTGGTGTCGATGGGCACCAACGACGATGGCAAGACCTATTCGCTCGAGCTGTGCGGCGGCACCCATGTGAACGCGCTGGGCGAGATCGGCCTGTTCAAGATCGTCGACGAAGGGGCGTCGTCGTCGGGCATTCGCCGCGTCGAGGCGCTGACCGGGGAGGCCGCGCGGCAGTGGCTGGCCGCGCGCAACCAGAAGCTGCGCGACACTGCCGCCGTCCTCAAATCCTCGCCAGATGAAGTGCCGGCGCGTGTCGCCAGCCTGGTCGAGGAGCGCCGCCGGCTGGAGCGCGAACTCGCCGAGGCGAAGAAGGCTCTAGCGATGGGCGGTGGCACCGGGGCGGCGCCGGCAGGCCCTGAACAAGTCGGGGGCGTGAACTTCGTCGGCCAGGTGCTGGACGGGCTGGAGGCCAAGGCGCTTCGCGGTGCGGTGGACGACGCCAAGCAGCGCATCGGATCGGGCGTGGTGGTGCTGGTCGCCACCAATGACGGGCGTGCATCGGTGGCGGTCGGCGTTACCGACGACCTGATCGCCAACCAGAGCGCAGTCGAGCTGGTCAAGCGCGCGGTCGCGGCACTGGGCGGGCAGGGTGGCGGTGGCCGTCCGGACATGGCCCAAGGCGGTGGCCCAGACGCGGGCAAGGCGAACGAAGCCGTCGCCGCCGTGCGTAGCGCGTTGGAAGCGCAGCGTGCCGCTGCCTGATTGATGCCGATCCGCTTCCAGGGGAAGCGGATCGGCTCAGCCTTCGCCTATTCCTTCGCGTCGCTCATGCGACTGCGGCGGAGCCGCGGATCGCGTTCCAGTCCGGCGGCAAGGCGAATCGACTTGCGCATCTCGTCGCGTTTTTCGTGGATCGAGGCGATCACCGGGCCGACCGCCATGCCGAGATCGACCAGCACCGCTTCCGACAACTGCAACGAACTCTCCAGCGTCTCTGGCACGGCGTCGGTAACCCCGGCGCGGTACAGTTCGGCGGCATGCGCCGCGTCACGGGCGCGGGCGATGATCGGCAGATCGGGCACCCAGGCACGTACCCGCTTGGCGAGCCGAACCGTCAGCACCGGATCGTCCATGGTGAGGATCAGCGCCTTGGCATGGCCAAGCCGTAGCTGATCGACCAATTCGGTGCGCGTGACATCACCGAACAGCACGCGATACCCGTCGCGGCGCGCCGCGTTCACATTGTCGATGTCGGCATCCACTGCCAGCAGCGGCAGGTTGTGCCGATTGAGCATGTCGGCGACGGTCCGGCCGACCCGGCCGAAGCCTATGATCACTGCTCCGGGACCGGCCTCGTCGACCAGGGTATCGGTGCCGTCGGTGGGCGTCGACCCCTCGATCAGGCGCGAGATCGTCTGTCCTGCCTTGGCGAGCAGCGGAGTTGCGGTGAGCCCGATCGCGGTGACGGTGGTCCAGAATGCGCCGGTTCCCGGCGCGATCAGCCCTGCGGCGCCGGCGACGCCCAGCACGATCAGCGTGGTTTCGGACGGACTGGCCATCAGCACGCCGGTTTCCGCCGCGGTGCCGGTCCGTGCGCCGGACAGCTTCAACAGCCCCATGGTCACGGCGACTTTCACCAGCATCACCAGCATTGTCGCGCCGAGCAACGCTCCCCAATTCTCACCGACGAAGCGCAGGTCGAGCCGCATGCCAACGGTGATCAGGAACACTCCCAGCGCCAGCCCCTTGAATGGGGCGGTGATGGCCTCAACCTCGCCGTGATACTCGGTCTCGGCAATCAGCAGCCCTGCGATCAAGGCACCGACGATCGGCGACAATCCTGCCGCGGCAGTCGCCAGGCTCGCGACGATGACGACCAGCAGGCTGGCGGCGAGGAACAGCTCCGGGCTTTTGGTACGCGCGGCCTGTGCGAACATCCGCGGCAGCAGGAACCGGCCGCCCACGAACAGCACGGCGACCGTCATCACCCCGGCACCCAATGTCTGCAGCAGGCCCCACATGCCGGCGTCGCCCGCCGACGGCGCCAGCGCGCCAAGCAGGAAGATAATCGGCACCAGCGCCAGATCCTCGAACAGCAGCATCGCAAAGGCGGCGCGACCGACCGCGCTGGTGGTGCCGGCGATCGGGATGACCAGCGCCGTCGAGGACAGCGCCAGCGCAAGACCGAGGCCGATCGATCCGCCCGTGCTGAGCCCGGTAAGGTAGAAGGCGCCGCCCAGGATAAGCCCGGCGCCCAGCAACTCCGCCGCGCCAACGCCGAAAACAAGCGCTCGCATCGCCCAGAGCCTGCGAAAGGACAGTTCCAACCCGATGGAGAAAAGCAGGAGGATGATGCCGAATTCTGCGAAGGGTTCGATCGAGTGAACGTCCGAGATCGTGAAATAATAGAGCCATGGGCTTTGTCCGACCAAGGCGCCCAGACCCGAAGGCCCCACCAAAACGCCCACAAGGATGAAGCCGATGACCGGACTGACGCGGAAACGAGCAAAGGCCGGGATCACCAGCCCTGCCGCGCCGAGGATTACGAGGGCGTCGCTGAGACCACTGTTCTGAAGGGTGAGCATTGTTGTATCTAAACGGCTGATTGCGACATTGTCATGCGGCAGATGTGCAAGAGACGGAGCTTCACATCGTCGGGGCAGCCCGGCGAGCATGGTTGCCGGGTTGTTGTTCGCCTGCGCCGGGGTGCGGACGCTGGCGGTCGAGAAGCATGCCGACTTCCTGCGCGATGTTCGCGGCGACACGGCGCATCCCCGCCAGACTGATCGGCACGGGGATACGGCCGGAACATGTGCGCTCCCCGGCGCCCATCGTTGAAACGAAGAGCGTTGCAGTGGGATTGGCGGCGATCCTCCTGCGTCGCGCCGCGGGCAAAAAGAAAGCGCGGGAAGCGTTGCCGCCCCCGCGCTTTCCTGCGATCCTTCAGCTGTGGCTTACTGCCAGCTGCCCATCGCGGTTTCGAGGTTGACGCGGATCGCCTCGAAGAACTGCTCAGTGGTCATCCAGGCCTGGTCCGGCCCGATCAGCAGCGCAAGATCCTTGGTCATCTTGCCGCTTTCGACAGTCTCGATGCAGACGCGCTCGAGCGTTTCGGCGAAGCGGACGACGTCGGGCGTGTTGTCGAACTTGCCGCGATATTTGAGACCACCGGTCCAGGCGAAGATCGACGCAATCGGATTGGTCGACGTCGCCTTGCCCTGCTGGTGCTGGCGATAGTGGCGCGTGACAGTGCCGTGCGCCGCCTCTGCCTCGATCGTCTTGCCGTCGGGCGACATCAGGACGGAGGTCATCAGGCCGAGCGAGCCGAAGCCCTGTGCGACCTGGTCCGACTGCACATCGCCGTCATAGTTCTTGCACGCCCAGACGAACTCGCCGTGCCACTTGAGCGCCGAGGCGACCATGTCGTCGATCAGGCGGTGCTCATAGACGATGCCGGCTGCCTGGAACTTCTCCTTGAAGCCTTCGGTCTCGAACACTTCCTGGAACAGGTCCTTGAAGCGGCCGTCATAGGCCTTGAGGATGGTGTTCTTGGTCGACAGATATACCGGCCAGCCCAGGTTGAGACCGTAGTTCAGCGACGAGCGCGCGAAATCGCGGATCGAGTCGTCCAGATTGTACATCGCCAGCGCGACGCCAGCGTCCTTGAAGTTGTACACCTCGCGGTCGATCTTCTCGCCATTTTCGCCTTCCCACACCAGGCGCAGCTTGCCGGCGCCGGGCACCTTGAAGTCGGTCGCGCGATACTGGTCGCCGAACGCGTGACGGCCGACGACGATCGGCTTGGTCCAGCCCGGGATCAGGCGGGGCACGTTGGAGATCACGATCGGCTCACGGAAAATCGTGCCGCCCAGGATGTTGCGGATCGTGCCGTTGGGCGACTTCCACATTTCCTTGAGGCTGAATTCCTCGACGCGCTGTTCGTCGGGGGTGATCGTGGCGCACTTCACGCCGACGCCGTACTGCCGAATCGCGTTTGCCGAATCGATCGTGATCTGATCGTTGGTCTCGTCGCGCTTCTCGACCGAGAGATCGTAATATTTCAGGTCGATATCGAGATAGGGGAGGATCAGGCGCTCGCGGATCCACTGCCAGATGATCCGCGTCATCTCGTCGCCGTCGATCTCCACGACCGGCGTTGCAACCTTGATCTTCGACATGGGCTCGCTCGTCCTTGTGTGTTTTTGGTCGAGCGAGCGTCTAGGAGGATGGTGGAGGGGGATCAAGCGCCCTCAGGCGCTTACTCCTTCCAGGCCCACCACAGCTGGGCCGGCGGGATGTTCCACCACTCGACCTCATGATCGATCTTGGGCCAGTGCGGAGTCAGGAAATTCCGCACCTTTGGATTGTACTGATATACGAGGAAGGCGCCGCCCGGCCGCAGGACCTGGTGGGTCGCTTTGGCGATCTGCTCGCCCACCCCCGGCGGGAGCGTCGAGAAGGGCAGGCCCGACGTGATGTAATCCGCCTGGTCGAAGCCATGTTCGTTGACGATGCGCTGCACGTCCGCGGCCGAGCCGAGCACGGCGAAGAAGCGCGGATCGTCGATCGTCGCCCGAAGGTAGTGGATGAAGTCGGGGTTGGTGTCGATCACCACCAGCTTGGCGTCCGGACCGAGATGCTCAAGGATCGGGCGCGTGAAGGTGCCCACGCCGGGACCATATTCGACGAACAGCTTGCACTGATCCCAATCGACCTTGGAGATCATGTGCCGCACCAGCCGCTGCGATGAGGAGGCGACCGCGCCCACCATCACCGGGTTCTTCAGGAATCCCTTGAGGAACATCACCCAGGGCGAAGGCACGCCGGCCGCACGGGCACGGGAGCGACGGCGCTTCGCGGCAGCAGTCGATGCGGGCATGAACTTCCTTTGAATGTCGTGACGAACGTGGTGCAATCGCCTGCAAAAAAGCGAACGAACATGCAAGCGGGGCGGTTGCATTATTTGCAGACGGGTGCGGCAGACGGAGTGGGTTGCGGCCGACGTGAATGCCTGAGTGACGGGTGTGCCGGCGGAATCACGAACCTAGGAAAGTGCGCCATACCCCGCTACACCGGGGATATGGCATCGCTAGACAAGCCTCCCGTCGGCACGACAACGGCGAGATGGCGCTTTCCCGACATTCACCCCGAAGGCCGCAAATATGTGCTGATCGCCGGCGCGATCGCGTTCCTGAGCTTGTTCGTGTGGGACTTCATAACCTGGCCGCTGGTGTTTCTGACGGTCGGCGTCGCGGCGTTCTTCCGCGACCCCGTCCGCGTCACGCCGCAAGGAGAGGGGCTGATCGTGTCGCCGGCGGATGGGCTGATCACCATGATCGAGCGCGTGCCGTTGCCGCCCGAACTGCGCGGGCCACAAGCGCTGGGCGAAGCGCG
This sequence comes from Sphingomonas xinjiangensis, assembly GCF_014199255.1. GTDB lineage: Bacteria > Pseudomonadota > Alphaproteobacteria > Sphingomonadales > Sphingomonadaceae > Sphingomonas > Sphingomonas xinjiangensis. The sequence continues at coordinate 371,954 of NZ_JACIJF010000001.1, forward strand.
GATGGTGCGGGTGTCGGTATTCATGAGCGTGTTCGACGTCCATGTGAACCGCACCCCCATCGCGGGTACGATCCGCCACGTCATCTACATCTCCGGCAAGTTCATGAACGCCGACTTCGACAAGGCCAGCGACGAGAATGAGCGCCAGCACTTCGTGGTCGAGGACCGGGCCGGGTTGCGCGTCGGCTTCACGCAGATCGCGGGACTGATCGCGCGGCGGATCGTCGCCTTTACCAAGGCAGGCGACATGGTCGTCGCCGGGCAGCGGATCGGACTGATCCGGTTCGGCAGCCGAGTCGATGTGTTTCTGCCAGAGGGATATGCCGCCGAAGTGGCACTGGGCCAGCGCGCCATTGCCGGCGAAACGATCCTCGCCCGCCGTAGCGGCACCCAGGCCGTTGGCGTCGCGCAGTGACGCGCGGCGTGCGGCAGTGCCTTTCTGGCTTATCGAACCGGAGAGCCGAAGCAGGTGACCGGCGACATTCATCGTTGATCCACGGAGCAGATCTGCATGCGTGAACCCAGGCTCGGCCGCTCGCCACGGGGCATGCGGTTCGCCAACTCGGCGCGCGGCATTCCCCTGCGCGCCGTGCTTCCCAACACGGTAACCGCGCTGGCGCTGTGTTCGGGGCTGACCGCAATCCGATTTGCGATGATCGGCAAATGGGAGCTGGCGGTGCTGATGGTGCTGGCCGCCGCGGTGCTGGACGGGGTGGACGGGAAGATCGCTCGGCTCGTGCGGGCGGAGAGCCGTTTCGGCGCGGAGCTAGACAGCCTGTCCGACGCGATCTCGTTCGGCGTGGCGCCGGCGCTAATCCTGTACCTGTGGTCGCTAAACGCGCTTGGGCGCTTCGGCTGGCTGGTGGCGCTGCTTCTTGCGCTGTTCTGCGCGCTGCGGCTCGCGCGCTTCAACGCAAATATCGACCAGAAGCACCAGCCACATAAATCGGCTGGCTTCCTGACCGGGGTTCCGGCCCCGGCAGGCGCGCTGCTGGCGCTGACGCCGCTGTATCTGTGGCTGTGGACCGGCGAGCCGCGGCTGAACGCGCCGGCGATCGTGGCGCCCTGGACCGTGATGGTCGCGATCCTGATGATCTCCAGCGTTGCCACCTTCGCGCCGACGATTCGATTGAAGCAAAATGTGCGGTTCGAAGCGGTGGCGGTGCTGGTGGTGTTCGTCGCGGCGCTGGTATCGGCGCCCTGGCCCACCCTGGCAGTGATGGCGCTCGCCTATCTGGCGGCCATCCCCTTCAGCATCCGCAGCTATCGCCGGATCAGGCGACTGCGCGCTGTGGTGGGGACGGGCGGATCGGCATCCGTGCCGGCATCGCCCGCACCGTAACCCGGCTGAGGCGCGGCGGCAGGGCGGGGAGGATGCTGACCGGCCGCGCCAGTTCGGCGAAACGGTGGAGCTGCGGACGCACGCTTGCGAACAGCGTCCAGATCGAGGCAGCGAACACCGCCACGAACAGCAGATAAGTACCCAATATAGCCATGAACAGACTCCCGTACGCGCGGCGACACGAACCGACCGTGCCAAGAACTTAATGATTCCAACGCGCTAGCTTAGAGTGGCGTTCCATACCCCTCATCTGAACTCTTTATGTTCCGTTAACGTTCCTGCTGTCAATGTCTTTGTTCTCTTTTGTTCTCCTTGCCTGCTGGTAGCGCGTCGGCTAAGGCGCGCGCTTCAACCCGCATGGGAAGCATCATAAGCCGGTGCCAGGAACCCCTGGTCACTCGCTTCCCAGAGGCTCAACCGGAAGGAGTTATCCCTATGGCGGCACCCGTCGTCTCCATGCAGCAGCTGCTCGAATCGGGCGCGCATTTCGGCCACCAGACGCACCGCTGGAACCCGAAGATGAAGCCCTACATCTTTGGTGATCGCAACGGCGTTCACATCATCGACCTGTCGCAGACCGTTCCCCTGTTCGCGCGCGCGCTTGAGTTCGTGTCGTCCACCGTCGCTTCGGGCGGCAAGGTGCTGTTCGTCGGCACCAAGCGCCAGGCGCAGGAGCCGATCGCCGATGCCGCGCGTCGCGCAGGCCAGCACTTCGTCAACCATCGGTGGCTGGGCGGCATGCTCACCAACTGGAAGACCATCAGCAACTCGATCAAGCGCCTCAAGACGCTTGAAGAGCAGCTTTCGGGCGACACCGTCGGCCTGACCAAGAAGGAAGTGCTCCAGCTTACCCGTGAGAAGGACAAGCTCGAGATGTCGCTGGGCGGCATTCGCGACATGGGCGGCGTTCCCGACATCATGTTCGTGATCGACGCGAACAAGGAAGAGCTGGCGATCAAGGAAGCGAACACGCTGGGTATCCCGGTCGTGGCGATCCTCGATTCCAACGTCTCGCCCGACGGCATCGCGTTCCCGGTTCCGGCGAACGACGACGCCAGCCGCGCTATCCGCCTGTATTGCGAAGCGATCGCCATCGCGGCGACCCGTGGCGGCCAGGACGCGATGCGCAACTCGGGCTATGACTTCGGTGCTGCCGAGCAGCCCCCGGTCGAGGAAGCGCTGAGCGCGCCGGCACAGAGCGAGCCGGAAGCACCCGCAGCGGTCACCGAAGTGAACCAGTCGGTGGAAGGTGAGCGTCAGATCGACGCCTAATCGCCTCGTCATCGAACCGTAATCGGGGCGGGGCAGGGCGCAAGGCACTGCTCCGCCCGAATTTTAACTGAAGGATAGAAACATGGCCGAGATCACTGCAGCAGCCGTGAAAGAGCTCCGCGAAAAGAGCGGCGCCGGCATGATGGATTGCAAGAAGGCGCTCAACGAGTCGGGCGGCGACATGGAAGCCGCCGTTGACTGGCTGCGCACCAAGGGCCTGGCAACGGCCGCCAAGAAGTCCAGCCGCACTGCGGCCGAGGGCCTTGTCGGCGTTGAAGTCGCCGGCACCAAGGGTGTCGCCGTCGAAGTGAACTCGCAGACCGACTTCGTCGCGAAGAACGAGATCTTCCAGACCTTCGTGCGCGACGTGACCGCCGTTGCAATGGCGATCGGCGACGATGTCGAAGCGATCAAGGCCGCCAAGCTGCCCGCCGGTACCGTCGAAGAAGTGCTGACCAGCAACATCTCGACCATCGGCGAGAACCAGGTGCTGCGCCGCGCCAAGAAGATCGAAGTCAGCAAGGGCGCGGTGATCCCGTACGTTCATAACGCCGCCGCTCCGGGCCTCGGCAAGATCGGCGTGCTTGTCGCGCTGGAATCCGATGCCGGTGCCGACGTGCTCGAGCCGCTGGGCAAGCAGATCGCGATGCACATCGCCGCTGCGTTCCCGCTGGCGCTGTCGGTCGAAACCCTCGACCCCGACGTCGTCGAGCGCGAAGCCGCGATCTTGCGCGAGAAGAACGCCGAGAAGATCGTCGGCAAGTCCGACGAAGTGGCGCAGAAGATCCTCAACGGACCGATCGAGAAGTTCAAGAAGGAAAACGCGCTGCTGACCCAGGCGTTCGTCATGGACGGCAAGACGCCGGTGCAGGACGTGATCGCGCAGGCCGGCAAGGAAGCCGGCACGACGATCACGCTGACCGACTATGTCCGCTTCCAGCTCGGCGAAGGCATCGAGAAGGAAGAAAGCGACTTCGCCGCCGAAGTGGCAGCGACGGCCGGCCTGACCAAGTAACACCAGCATCCTACGACAGGATGCCGGGGCGGCGCGGCCTGCGTCGGACCTCCCCGGCATCTCTGCTTGTTCCGGCGGCGCGGCACCTCTAAGGTTCGCGCCGCTTCGCTATCTGCGCCCTCCTTCGAATCTAAGGCTCCAATGACCGCTCCGCGCTTCCAACGAATCCTGCTCAAATTGTCCGGCGAGGTGCTGATGGGGCAGGGGCAGTTCGGGATCGATCCCGCCACCTGCGACCGCGTTGCCGCGGAAGTGAAGGAGGCGACCGAGACCGGGCTGGAAGTCTGCATGGTCGTGGGGGGTGGCAACATTTTTCGCGGCCTGGCCGGCGCGGCGCAGGGGTTCGACCGCGCCAGCGCCGATTATATGGGTATGCTGGCAACGGTGATGAACGCACTCGCCATGCAGAACGCACTTGAGAAAGTGGGCGTCCAGACGCGCGTGCAATCCGCGATTCCGATGGCCAGCGTATGCGAACCCTATGTCCGTCGCCGGGCCGAGCGCCATATGGAAAAGGGCCGCGTCGTGATCTTCGCCGCCGGCACCGGGCTGCCATTCTTCACCACCGACACCACCGCCGCGCTGCGCGCTGCCGAAATGAACTGCGACGCACTGTTCAAGGGAACGTCGGTCGACGGCGTCTACGATGCCGATCCCAAGAAAGTGGCCAGTGCGACGCGCTACGACACGCTGAGCTATGATCGCGTGCTTGCCGACAATCTGAAGGTGATGGATGCGTCGGCCGTCGCGCTGTGCCGCGACAACCATATCCCGATCGTGGTGTTCAACATCCGCGAGGGCGGCAACCTTGCCGCCGTGCTGCGCGGTGAGGGCACCTCGACGATCGTCCAAACTCAAGCTTGAATGAACAGGAGCCGATAATGGCCGCTTACGACAAAGCCGATATCGAACGCCGCATGGCCGGTGCCGTCGAATCGTTGAAGCATGACCTGGCGGGTCTCCGCACCGGCCGCGCCTCGGTCAACCTGCTCGATCCTGTGACGGTGGAGGTTTATGGCGCGCATATGCCGCTGAACCAAGTGGCAACCGTCTCGGCGCCCGAGCCGCGCATGCTGTCGGTGCAGGTATGGGACAAGACTAACGTCGGTCCGGCCGACAAGGCGATCCGCTCGGCGGGCCTTGGCCTGAACCCGATCGTCGACGGACAGACGCTCCGCCTGCCGATCCCCGACTTGACCGAGGAGCGCCGCAAGGAACTCGCCAAGCTGGCCAGCCAATATGCGGAGAAAGCACGCATCGCGGTCCGCAACGTCCGCCGCGACGCCAATGACAGCCTTAAGACCGACGAAAAGAAGGGCGTGTTCGGCGAGGACGACCGCAAGCGCCTTGAAACGGAAGTCCAGAAGCTGACCGACGCTACCGTCGCGGATATCGATGCCGCGACTGCCGCGAAGGAAAAGGAAATTCTCAACAAGTGATGCTCCGGCATCGCCTTGTCTGGTCGGGTGAGGATGTCCGTGGCTGTTAAGCCAGCGCCCCAACTCGCCTCCGCTGCCGTGCCGCGTCATGTTGCGATCATCATGGACGGCAATGGTCGCTGGGCGAAGAAGCGGTTCCTGCCGCGCATCGCCGGGCACAAGCAGGGGGTTGAGGCGGTGCGCCGGATCAGCCGCGCCGCGCGCAAGCTCGGCATCGAGGCACTGACGCTCTACGCCTTTTCTTCGGAGAACTGGCGCCGTCCCGAAGAAGAGGTCCGTGACCTGATGGGGCTGCTCCGGCAGTTCCTCGCCAGCGAACTCGAAGAGCTGATCTCCGAAGGCGTGAAACTGCGCGTGATCGGCGACTGGCGGCGGCTTCAGCCGGATCTGGTGGCGATGATCGACTCCGCGATCGCGCGCACTGCGGACAATCCGGGACCCACGCTGGTGATTGCGCTTAACTACGGCGCACAGGCGGAGATCCTGGCCGCCGCACGGCGGCTTGCCGAGGAGGTGAAGGCTGGCACGCTGGATCCTTCGGCAATCGACGAGCAGCGGTTCGAGGCGGGATTGGAGACAGCGGACCTGCCGCCGCTCGACCTTATGATCCGCACCTCGGGCGAACAGCGCTTGTCGAATTTCCTGCTGTGGCAGGCGGCTTATGCCGAACTGCTGTTCGTCGACACCTTGTGGCCGGATTTCGACGAGGCGGCGCTTGCCGCGGCCATCGAGCAGTTCGGCAAGCGCCAGCGGCGGTTCGGGGGGTTGTGAGCAGCAAGACGTCTGACCTCGGCACGCGTGCGATTGTCGGAGTAGCGCTGGTCGGCCTGGCGGCTGTGGCGCTTTGGGCGGGCGGCCTCGGCTTCTGGCTGATCCTTTCAGTGGCCGGCATCCTGATGATGGGGGAGTGGGCCGGCCTGACGGGCGCGACGCCGCGCCAGCGACGCCTGGCGCAATATACGATGTGCGTTCCCTTTGCGGTCATGGCGCCGGACGTGGCGGCGGGGCCGAGCTTCCTTGCCTTGGGGCTGCTGGTCGGCGCTGTGTTGTTCCTTGGTGCTGCGACGCCGCGGCCGCGCCTTGCGTTCGGTGCGCTCTATGTGGGTCTGCCGGTGTTCGCGCTGCTGATGCTGCGCGAGCGTCAGGATAACGGACTGCTTCTCACCTTTTGGGCAATGGCGCTGGTATGGGCGTGCGACACCGGTGCGTATTTTGCGGGGCGTACGATTGGCGGACCCAAGCTTGCACCGCGGATCAGCCCCAACAAGACCTGGGCCGGCTTCATCGGAGGGCTCATCGCGGGGACGGCGTTCGCCTTTATCTTGGTGCGCTTGTTCGATCTGCCGCTGACGCTAGCGCTCGCGACCCCGCTGCTCGGGGCGCTGTCCCAGGCGGGCGACCTGTACGAGAGTCATTTGAAGCGCCGGGCGGGGGTGAAGGACTCGAGCAATCTGCTTCCCGGGCATGGTGGCGTTCTGGACCGCCTTGACGGGCTGGTGTTCGTCGCGCCGGTCGCCGCTCTGCTGGTGTTCGCGCTCGCCCGATGAAAACAGTCACTATTCTCGGCGCCACCGGCTCGGTCGGAGGGTCAACGCTTGATCTGATCGAGCGCGCGCCCGAAGCGTTCGAAGTGCTGGCGCTTACCGCCAATCGCGATGTCGAAAAGCTTGCCGCCGCCGCGATCCGCACCAATGCGCGCCGCGCGGTGGTGGCCGATGCCGATTGCCTGGAGTCACTACGGGCGGCGCTCGCGGGAACCAGGATCGAAGCCGCCGGTGGCGCGGACGCGGTGTGCGACGCCGCGCGTATGGGTGCCGATTGGACCATGGCGGCCATCGTCGGCACCGCCGGGCTGAAGCCGGTCATGGCGGCGCTGGAAGGGGGCGGCACGATCGCGCTTGCCAACAAGGAATCGCTGGTATCCGCGGGTGCGGTGATGATGGCGGCGGCGCAGCGCTATGGCGCCACGCTGCTGCCGGTCGATTCCGAACATAACGCCGTGTTCCAGTGCCTCGACCGCAGCGCACCCAAGGCCGTGCGGCGGATCATCCTCACCGCGAGCGGAGGGCCGTTCCGTCAGACGCCGCTGGAGGGAATGCAGACAATCACGCCGGCACAGGCAGTGGCGCATCCCAATTGGTCGATGGGCGCCAAGATTTCGGTCGATTCGGCGACGATGATGAACAAGGGGCTCGAACTGATCGAGGCATTCCACTTGTTTCCAGTGGGCGCGGATCGGCTTGACGTGCTGGTTCATGCCCAATCGGTGATCCATTCGATGGTGGAATATGTCGACGGGTCGGTGCTTGCCCAGCTCGGCACGCCTGACATGCGCACGCCGATCGCTTACGCTTTGGCCTGGCCCGAGCGGATGGAGACGCCGTGCGAACGGCTGGATCTCGCCAAGATCGGCAAGCTGGAGTTCGAGGATCCGGATTATGTCCGCTTTCCCGCGCTGCGGCTGGCGCGCGAGGCGCTGGCGGCGGGGGGCGCGCGACCAGCCGTATTGAACGCGGCGAATGAAGTTGCAGTCGCCGGCTTCCTTTCCGGCGCCGTCAAGTTTCTTGAAATTGCCGCAATCGTTGCCGATACGCTGGACCGCTACGATCCGGCCGCCCCGGAGACGCTCGACGCAGTACTTGCGATCGACGCCGAGGCGCGCCGCTATGCGGTCGAGCGTGTGAAGGACTGTGTCGTTTGATCGAATCGCCCGGCTTCCTGCTCACCCTCCTTGCCTTCGCGCTGGTGATCGGGCCGCTCGTTTTCCTCCACGAGATGGGGCATTATCTGGCCGGTCGCTGGTTCGGCGTGAAGGCGGAAGAATTCTCGATCGGGTTTGGCCGCGAACTCGCCGGGATCACGGATCGCCGCGGCACCCGGTGGAAATTCTGCCTGCTGCCGCTGGGTGGCTATGTCCGCTTCGCAGGCGACATGAACCCGGCATCTCAGCCTGCGGCCGACTGGCTGGCGCTGCCGGCGCATGAGCGGGCCCGCACTTTCCAGGCCAAGCACTTGTGGCAGCGCGCGATCATTGTCGCGGCTGGCCCGATCGCCAACTTCGTCATCGCCATTCTGATATTGTCGGCGTTCGCGCTCGCCTATGGCGATAATCGCACGCCGAGCACGGTTGGGTTCCTGTTGCCGGGAAGTGCCGCCGCGCATGCCGGACTTCAGCCCGGAGACCGGATCACAGCGCTGGGTGGCCGGTCTGTCGCGACCTACACCGACATGGTTAAGTACACCCAGCTTCGCCCCGGCGAAGCGGTAACGATCGACTATGAGCGTGCCGGGTCGGCGCGGTCGGTGGATGTCACCATCGGCGTACGGGTCGAACGCGACCGATTTGGCAACGAGTTCCGCATAGGCCGGCTCGGTATCGGTCCGAGCGACCCCGTGCAGCAACCAGTGAACGTGCTCCAGGCGCCGCTGGTGGGGCTGCGCATGACCGGCGACATCATCCAGATGACGCTGGATGGGCTGGGCCAGATCATCACCGGCCGCCGCTCGGTGGCCGAGCTTGGCGGCCCACTCAAGATCGCGCAGGTTTCGGGCGAACGGCTATCCATGGGGCCGACCGAATTCGTTTTTCTGATCGCGCTCATCTCGATTAATCTGGGATTCATCAACCTGTTGCCAGTGCCGGTGCTGGATGGTGGGCATTTGCTGTTCTATGCAGTCGAAGCCGTACGCCGACGCCCGATAGAGCCGCGAGTGATGGAATGGGCCTATCGGGGTGGTCTGATCGCAATTCTGGCGCTGATGCTGCTGGTCACGTTGAATGATCTTGGAGCATTGGGCTTGTGGAAGAACCTGGCCGGCTTGATCGGCTGAAGCGGTTAAGGCAGGGGCGGTATGTTCCGGCGTCGCATGGGCAGCGGCATTTCTCGAAATCCGACTTGGGGTGGGATGTGAATATCAAGACTGGCAATATCGGCACACGCGCAGTGGCGGTGCTTCTCGCGGGCACGATGCTCTCGGGAACGGCACATGCTCAGGCTGCCGGCCGTCCGGCGCCCGCACGCCAGCCCGCTGCCGGGCAAGCTGCGGCCGCTCCGCAAACGGCGCCTGCCGCCCTTGTGGTGCCTGTTCAGGAAGTTCGCACCGTCCGCACGCTGCGCGTCGAAGGCTCGCAGCGTGTCGAGCCAGAGACGGTGCTGTCCTATACCCGGCTGCGGGTCGGCGAGAACTACACCAACGAGACGATCGACCAGGCGATCAAGGACCTGCTCGCCTCCGACCTGCTTGCCGATGTCGAGATCGACGGCGCGCTGAGCGGCGACCTCATCATCCGGATCAAGGAGAATCCGGTGATCAACCGGGTGGTGTTCGAGGGCAACAAGCGCCTGAAGGCCGACAAGATCCAGAAGGAAGTGAAGCTGTCGCCGCGGCAGATCTTCACGCGAACCGCGGTGCGCGCCGATGTCGCGCGCATCGTCGAGCTGTATCGCCGCCAGGGCCGCTTCGCCGCTAACGTGCAGCCTAAGATGGTCAGCCTGGACCAGAACCGCGTCGACGTCATCTTCGAGATCAACGAGGGTCCCAAGTCCAAGGTCCGCCAGATCAACATCATCGGCAACGAGGTGTTCTCCGACGGCGCGTTGCGCGGCGAAATGGCGACGAAGACGTCCAGCCTCAAAAACCTGCTGAGCTCGAACACGTCGTACGACCAGGATCGTCTGGCCTATGACCAGCAGAAGCTGCGTCAGTTCTACCTGACCAACGGTTATGCCGATTTCCGCGTGATCTCGGCCGTGGCGGAGCTCACCCCCGACAAGCGCGACTTCATCATCACCTATGTGGTCGAGGAAGGCCCGCGCTATAAGTTCGGCCCGGTGACGGTCGACAGTGCGATCCGCGATTTCGACGACAAGAAGCTCGCCACCGCGCTAGCGATCAAGGAAGGCGACTGGTACAACGCCAAGGCAGTCGAAGACACGGTCGAACAGCTGAGCGAAACCGCTGGCGCGTTCGGCTATGCCTTTGCCGATGTTAAGCCCGAGTTCCAGCGCGACCGCGAGAGCCTGACGATGACGATGAACTTTCGCATCGCGGAAGCCAATCGTACCTATATCGAGCGGATCGACATCACCGGCAACCGGCAGACCCAGGACAAGGTGATCCGCCGCGAAATGCGCGTGGCCGAGGGCGACGCCTTCAACACCTTCCTGGTCAAGCGTTCGCAGGACCGCATCAACAGCCTTGGTTATTTCCAGGACAAGTTCGAGATCGAGCGCAAGGAAGGCTCGTCACCCGATCGGATCGTGCTGGCGGCCAATGTCGAAGAGCGCGCGAACGGTGAACTGACGCTGTCCGCCGGCTTTTCAAGCCTGGAGCAGTTCATTCTTCAGGCCTCGATCCGCCAGCGCAACTTCCGTGGCAAGGGGCAGACGGTTTCGGCCTCGGTCGATTATTCGAGCTATTCGAAATCGGTCGAGCTGGGCTTCACCGAGCCGTATCTCTTCGATAGCAATGTCGCCCTGGGCGGCACGCTCTTCCGCCGCGATTACAACGCGTTCAACTATATCGGCAGCGACCGTAATACGACCTACAGCCAGGTCTCGACCGGTTTTCAGATCGTCGCGGGCGTGCCGCTTACCGAATATTGGACGCTGTCGGGCCGCTACCAGCTTGCCCAGGATAACGTCACACTCGACAAGAGCAGCTTCTATTCGGACACCAACGGCGACGGTATTCGGGACACCTGCGATCCGCTGATCGCGGGGCGCTATTATTGCGACGCCGTCGGTAACCGCCTGACCTCACTCGTCGGCGTCTCGTTGATTTACGACAGCCTCAACAGCCGTTTGCGTCCGACGCGCGGGCAGCGGCTGACGATCGGCGCGGATTTCGCCGGCCTTGGCGGCGATGTCCGTTACCTGCGTGGCCGTATCGACGGTGATAAATACTGGAACATCGGCAAGGGCTTCATCTTCTCGTTGTCGGCCGAAGGCGGCTACATTCACGCACTCGAGGATAGCCCGGGGGCGGGAAGGGACCCGATCCGGATCACCGACCGCTTCTATCTGGGTGAACCCCAGTTCCGCGGCTTCGACATCCGTGGTGTCGGCCCCCGCGTGCAGCGTATCGGCTATACCGGCGATCCGCTTACCGGCACCCAGCTGCTGGTTGATGACCGCGACCGGATCATCGACGATGCCATCGGCGGCAAGGCATATTACCTGACCAAGGCGGAGCTTGAGATCCCGCTTGGCGCCGGTGCACGCGAACTGGGCTTGCGGCCGTCGATCTATGTGATGGCGGGCAGCCTGTTCAACATCACGCGGCCGCTCAAGACAATCGACTTCACGCAAGCCACGGATGCGGGCGGCAAGTTGCTGTTCAATGCCGATGGTTCGCCGACGTTGCTGCCCAAGGACAACTTCCTGAAGGATGCAGCCGGTAATCAGCTGTACTTTGCAGGGGGGAACACGACCGTGACCACCACGTGCCAGGTCGGCTATGCTGCCGCAGCCGGCCAGCCGTGCGTGGGCACCACCATCAATCCGATCGCGAACAACCCGACGACGCCGTTCTTCGAACGTTATGTCGGTGACTCCGCGCGGCCGCGCCTCTCCATCGGTATCGGCGTCAACTGGAATTCGCCTTTCGGGCCCTTGCGCATCGACGTCGCCAAGGCGCTGCTCAAGAACGAAGGCGACGATAACAAGCTCATCACTTTCAACGTAGGGACTCAGTTCTGATGATCACCAAGAAGTGCATCCTCGCTGCGATGCTCGCCGCTCCAGCGACTCTTGCCATTGCTGCTCCGGTCCAGGCCCAGGTCTCCGGCATCGCCTCGGCAAACCCGGCTGCCGTTGTCGCAAGCTCCAAGGCCCTGACCGCCGCCCACCAGCAGATCTCCACGACCTACAAGGCTGCGTTCGATCAGATGCAGCAGCGCCGCCAGACGCTGGAAAACGAGCTCAAGCCGCTCATCACCCAGATCGACACCAACAAGGACGGTCAGGTCAGCGACGCCGAGCTGTCTGCTGCGCAGACAGCCAAGAACCCGGTGATCGAGCGTATCCGTACGGCACAGACGAATGCCCAGAACGATCTGTCACGCCTCAGCAACCCGGCCGCCCGCGCCGAGCTGTTCGCGATCGAGTCTGTTCTGCGCCAGTATGAGCCGGCGATGATGCGCGTCGTCAACGCGCGCAAGATTTCGGTCGTGCTCGCACCCGAAGTGTTCCAGTATGCACCGGCCTCGGCGGATATCAGCACCGCTATCACTGCGGAGATCGACAAGACCACCCCGACCGTCAGCATTCAGCCCCCGGCCAATTGGCAGCCGTCGCGTGACACGATGACGATCCAGCAGCAGATCGCGCAGGCCGCGCAGATCCGCGCCTATCAGCAGCAGGCGGCACAGCAGGGTGGCGCAGCCCGTCCGGCGGCGGCGCCTGCTGCTCCCGCGGCGAACACCCCGCGCCCGGCTGAACCCCGTTGAGCGAAGCGGAAGCGACCGGCGGCACGAACATCGGCCCGCTCGATATCGGGCGGGTGATGGCGGCGCTTCCGCATCGGTATCCGATGCTGCTGGTCGACCGCGTCGAAGAACTCGTTCTCGACGAGCGCATCGTGGCGATCAAGGCGGTCAGCATGAACGAGGGATTCTTCCAGGGTCACTTTCCTGGTCGCCCCATCATGCCTGGCGTCTTGCAAGTCGAAGCACTCGCGCAAGCTGCGGGCGTGCTGGCAGTGGAGAGCCTTCAGCTCTCCGGCTCTGGCAAGCTGGTCTATTTCATGTCGATAGACGGTGTGAAGTTCCGGAAGCCAGTTGAGCCCGGCGTGCTGCTTCGTCTTGAAGTCAGCTTCATCCAGAAGCGCTCTCGCGTCTGCAAATTCGCCGGCAAGGCATATGTCGAGGGTGAACTCGCCACGGAGTGCGAGTTTACTGCGATGATCGCCGATCCGCCCAAGTAAGCGCATTCATCATGGTTGCGCGCGCCGTGGCTCTTTGCTAGGCGCGCGCATCCGCTGCCGGTCGGAAACCGGCGGCTTTTCCAAGGAATTCGATCGTGAAGACTGACACGCACCCCGACTACCACATGATCAAGGTTCAGATGACCGACGGCACCGTGTACGAGACCCGCTCCACCTGGGGCAAGGAAGGTGACACGATGCAGCTGGAAATCGATCCGCTGGCCCACCCGGCCTGGGTTGGCGGGCGCGGTCAGATGCTCGACCAGGGTGGTCAGGTAGCCCGCTTCAACAAGCGCTTCGGCGGCCTCAGTCTCGGCAAGAAGTAATCGGCGGGGCGTTCTCGCCTCTCGGTTTATTTCGATCCCTGTATCGCGTGTGTTGGCAGCGCCGACCACGCGATGCGGGGATTTTTCGTTTAGAACGTTCCGCAGGTAGGGTCTTCGTGCACGCTTGCCGATGCGCCACATTTAGGTCATGATCCAAGTCATCGCTGAAGGGACCGGTGATGATCAAGGATCTCCTTGCCTGTGCCATTTCGTTGATGCTGGCGGCGCCTGCGATCGCAGGTGATCGACCCGGCGAGAAAGTGGCTGTTTCTTCGGGTACAAGCCGTAAGCAATTGGCTTATGCCCAAGCTGAGCGTTTTGCCTTGCCGCTCGACGTGCGAACGCTGGACGGGCGTTCTTTGGGCAGCAGTGCAGTAATTGCGGCGCCCCGATTTGCAAAGCAGCGATTTGACCTGGCACCTGACGATCTTGACGAGCCGTTCGATGCGATACCCCGCATAACGGAGACAACGGCGGACGACGGGGGCCGCTATGCCGTGAGTGATACGTTGTCCGATTACCGCAAGCCGCGGTTCCGCCGCTCCGCGCTGGGCACGATGCTCACGCTTCGTCTGGACGGAGAGACGGAAAGCCCCGCCTTTAGCGTCGGCGGGGGCGGGGTTGCAGCGGTGGTATGGCAGGCGATGCCGAAATCCTGATCGACGGGATCTGATTGTTCTTATCGCTTTGCGACGGCGGCGCTGGCGCGATCAAGCGTTATCGACCAAGTCCATGAAGTTGCGCGCCGCGTCACGGTCGGCGGGTTCGGCGAATACTTCATCCAAGTCAGGCGCCGCGCCCAGCATGAACATCAGCGACCAGAGAGCAAATCGGCGTGCGCGATCCGTTTCCAGGCCCAACTCCACCTGCATCCGCTCCACGCCGGCGTCCAGCGCAGCGGGGGAAAGCTGTTGCAGGTCGGCCGTCGCGAAGAAGCGGACCATCTGATCATCCAACTGCATGGCGTCGTTCCGCCTAACCGCGCGGCTTTGGCCGATTGCCGCCGCCACGAGGGCCTTCCGGTCCGCGCGGCTTGGGACCGTCGGGACGCCGCGGACGATCTCGCATCGGAGAGCGTCCATCCGCCGCGCGCGGGGCCGGTGCGGGCCGGGCTCCGGCGCTTGCCAGACCGACCGAGTAGCCTTCCTTCAGCAGCTTGGTGAATGCGCCGCGGACATTGGTCAAAATCGCGTCCTGTACCTCCTTGGGCAGGTCTGCGAAGGTGGTGTTGCGATGGATGCTGTTGAGCTCGCGCACCAGCAGATTGGGCAAGCCGTTGGATCCTGCCTTCAACGCATCGACCGAGTCGAGAAATGCGGAGAACAGGATTTCCTGCATCAATTCGGTGGCTGTCTTGGGCATAGCTGGTCCAACGCATGGAGGTAGCCGACAGACGCAAGGAAAACCGTCGCAGGCAGGCACGCCGACTAGCCGCCTCACATGGGCAGTCAAGCGATGGTAGCCGAGCGGCTGCGCTTACAGAACGGTTCTGCCCCTACACCTATGTAATTTCGACGTAATATCAGTTGTGTAAATGCCTCTCCACGCTGCGGAGAGAGCCCCATGACGACGCGTACCCCGGCCCAGGATCTGGAAGAATCAGCGGAACGTGCGAAGAGCCTTGCAGAGGGGCAGGACCTGTCGCTGCGCGCGAGCCAATTGCATCGTATGCAATCCGCCGCCCAATCGTCGCTTCTGCCATTCCCCCTCTTCCGCAACTGAGGGAGGGCTAAGTCGCGGTGGCGCTATTCGCCGCCAAACAGGTTCTTGAAACGATGCGGCTGTGACCGGAGATATTGATCCGGCGCTTTCACTGTTGCGCCGAGATGGGCAGCAGCGTGCCAGGGCCAACGGGGATCGTAGAGCATCGTCCTGGCAAGCGCGATCATGTCAGCCTCGCCCGTGCCCACGATCGCCTCGGCCTGTTCATAGTCGCTGATCAGCCCGACCGCGATCACCGGCATAGCCGTCGCCTGTTTGATGTCCCGGGCAAGCGGGACTTGGTAGCTCGGGCCGACGAGGATTTGCTGACGGGGGTCTAGGCCACCGCTCGACACGTGCACCGCGGCGCATCCGCGGGCCTCAAGCGCCTGAACGAAGGCGATCGACTGTTCGACGTCCCATCCGCCCTCGACCCAGTCCGTTCCGGACAGGCGCATCGTCACCGGACGCTCGGCGGGAAAAGCCGCGCGAACCGCGTCGAACACCTCTAGCGGGAAGCGCATGCGGTTCTCGAGCGATCCGCCATATTCATCGTTGCGGTAGTTGGAGAGCGGTGAAAGAAACTGGTGGAGCAGATAGCCGTGCGCTCCATGCAATTGCACTGCGTCCAGCCCCAGCCGGGCTGAACGGCGTGCCGCAGCCGCGAACGCGTCGCGTACCCGCGCC
Organism: Sphingomonas xinjiangensis; assembly: GCF_014199255.1. Lineage (GTDB taxonomy): Bacteria > Pseudomonadota > Alphaproteobacteria > Sphingomonadales > Sphingomonadaceae > Sphingomonas > Sphingomonas xinjiangensis. The sequence continues at coordinate 387,662 of NZ_JACIJF010000001.1, forward strand.
AGGGCGCTGCGGTCTAGCGCCGTTGGCGCGGTCTCTCCGTCAGAAAAGGGTAGCGCTGAAGGGGCTTCGGTTTGCCAGCCATGGGAATGCGAGGGGCTTAGTTGCTGCCCGCCTTCCCAGGGGCGCGCCGTGGACGCCTTGCGACCAGCATGGGCCAGCTGGATTGCAATTTTCATCGGCAACCAGCGGCGGATACTTTCGACCACCGTCGCCATCGCGGCTTCGGTAGCGTCGTCCCATAAACCGACATCGGCCCATGTGATCCGTCCTTCCGGAACAACGGCCGTCGCCTCAATCGTCAACAGCGCCGCGCCCGAAAGCGCAAGTTGACCGAGATGGATCAGGTGCCAATCGGTCATGCAGCCATCATTCGCCGAATATTGGCACATCGGCGCAATGACGATCCGGTTCGGCAACTCCAGGCCCCCGACGGTGATCGGCTGGAACAGGGCAGGGCGGCGCATCGAGCAGATCCTCTGGTTAGGAGGTGAGAACGCGCTTGCCGCGACAGGGCTTCGCGGGTCAGAAAAGATTCTGACCAGTGGCGGAGAGAGTGGGATTCGAACCCACGGTGAGCTTCCACCCACGGCGGTTTTCAAGACCGCTGCCTTAAACCACTCGGCCATCTCTCCGGGTTGCCCCCGCTAGCCGCTTCTGCGCCGCGCCGCCACAATTTCTTGGCGGATCGTTGCGCTTGGGGGTTCAGCGGGCGGCGCTGCTGTGCCAAACACGGCTCATGTTCGGTTGGCTCAGCGCGTTCGGTAGTTCCTCGGCTTTGGCTTTGAGCCTGGTGGCAAGTGCGCCTACGGGGTCCCCGCCCGCGCAGGATGAAGCAGGGTTCCAGGCCTATCTTGGAACGCTCGCGCGCCAGGCTGAACGAGAAGGAGTCACGCGGCGGACGATCGACTTGGTGATACCGAGCCTGACCTATAACCCACGCGTGGTCGAACTTGATCGCCAGCAGCCCGATGGCGGGCCGAGCGCGGCCATACCGCCCTTTGCACCTTATCGCATCCGCCATGTCGATGCCGCCCGGATATCGCAGGGGCGGACCGCGTATCAGCGCCAGCGCTCACAACTCGCACGCATTGAGCAGGAAAGCGGCGTTCCCGAGTCGATCATGGTGGCGATTTGGGGTCACGAGACAAATTATGGACGCGTGATGGGCGGCTTTGACTTGCCGCGCGCGCTTGCCAGCCTCGCCTATGAAGGGCGGCGGCGCGCGTTGTTCTCGAGCGAGTTCATAGCGACTCTGAAGATGATTGATCGCGGCGTACCGCGCTCCAAGTTGGTGGGAAGCTGGGCGGGGGCATTCGGCGGGCCGCAGTTTCTTCCCAGCGTTTATCTTCGCCTCGCCCGCGATGGCGATGGTGACGGCACTGCCGACATCTGGTCGAGCGAGGCCGACACGCTCGCTTCGATCGCCGCATATTTCGTTAATGCCGGCTGGCGGGCGGGCCAGCCCTGGGGTTTCGCCGTCAGTGTGCCCGCTGGGCTGGACCGCAGCGCGCTGGGTAACCGCACCGCGTCGCCTCGCTGCCCCCGAGTGCATGAGCGTCACAGCCAGTGGAAGACTGTGGCCGAATGGCGCGCGCTCGGCATCGTGCCCACCGGGCGGGGCTGGCCCGCGGACAATGTTCAGGCGACGTTGCTTGAGCCGGACGGCCCAGGCAACACGGCGTATCTGCTCACGGGCAATTATCGAGTGATCCTCGATTATAATTGCTCGAATTTTTACGCGCTGTCGGTAGGATTGCTCGCCGATGAAGTGGAACGCTGACACCGCCGCCCTGCTGCCCCTGTTCGCCTTGTGCGCCGGGTCGCCCGCCTATGCTGCGCAGCGTGCGCCAGCCTTACGCTACGAAGCTGAATTCCCCGGCACTGGCTATGCCCCGCCACAAGCGCAAAACCGTGACGAAGACGGCTTCGCGCCACCAGCATCGGAAGGGCCTAGCGGCTCCTCCAGACCACGCGCCGGCGAGTTCCGGTATGACGAGACCGGCTATGCTGGCGTCCGCAGCGTGGAAGGTGAGGGGGCTGGCGATGCTGCCTCAGTCGCCCGTCACCGATCACTGCCTGGGGGCACTGTGCTGGAGGTGACGTCGCTGGATACCGGCCGCACCATTCTCGTCCTCGTTACCGGTCCGTTGCCGCCGGGCGCTGACCATCCGCTCGACCTTTCCGCCGGCGCTGCGGCTCAGCTCGGCTATGCGCACGGTCAGCGGATCCCGGTTCGCCTGCGCGCGGTGACGCCTTCGGGTCCCGACATGGCCGCGCTTCGATCGGGGACCGCGCCGAGCCCCCGTGCCGACGCCCCCCGGGTGCTTCTTACTGCGCTTCGCAAGCGCCTGCCCGAGGTGTCGCCGGCGCCCCCGCTTCGCGCGGCGGCGGCGCCCATCCGCACACCACCGGCCACGCCGCAGCGTCGCATGGCGTCCACTCCCGTCTCCAAACCGGCAGCAGCCCCCGGCCGCTACGTTGTGCAGGTTGCCGCACTTTCCTCCGCCGGCAACGCACAAGCGCTTGCGCGGAGCATGGGCGGGTTCGTAAAGCAGGGGGGAGGGCTCCACCGCGTGCAGCTTGGCCCGTTCGCTACGCGAACGCAGGCCGAAGCCGCTCGCGGCAGGGCCGCCCGCGCGGGTCATCCAGACGCGCGCGTCATCGCTAATTAGTTCTGACCCCCAAGGGGACTGGTACAGTCATGAAGAAGCTCGCCGCCGCCTCGCTCCTCGCGCTCGCCATCGCGTATCCTACAACCGCGGCAAATCCGCCCTTCGACACGCCGGCACCGATCGCGTATATGGAGGATCTGTCCTCCGGCGCGGTTCTTTACGCCAAGGATGCCGACAGGCGCATACCACCAGCGTCGATGGCCAAGATGATGACGGTCTACGTCGCCTTTGATCTGGTGAAGAAGGGCGAGATCAAGCTCGATCAGCCGATCGAAGTTCGGCCCGAGACTTGGAAGAAGTGGCATTCGCAGGGGTCGACCATGTTCCTGGCCGTGGGCGAGAAGCCGACCGTATCCGATCTGCTCAAGGGGATCGTTACGCTCTCCGGTAATGACGCCTGCGTTGTTCTGGCCGAAGGGATAGCCGGTACCGAAGAGGCATTCGCCAACCTGATGAACCAGCAGGCGCAGCGGATCGGCCTCGCCAACAGCCATTTCGGGAACTCGAACGGCTGGCCCGACGAAGGGCGCACCTATGTCACCGCGCGTGACTTGGCGCACCTCGCAGCCGCGACGATCAAGGACCATCCGGATCTCTACAAGCAGTTCTACTCGCTGCCGAGCTTCACTTGGGGCAAGACGCTCGGTGCCGGCGCCGCGATCAGCCAAGGCAACCGCGATCCGCTGCTTGGCCGCGTCGAAGGCGCGGATGGCCTCAAGACCGGGCACACCGAAGAGGCCGGCTATGGCTTCACCGGCTCGGCCGAACAGGGTGGACGTCGGCTGGTGATGGTCGTCGCCGGTCTCGACAGCTATAGTGGCCGTGCCGACGAGTCGGTGCGTTTTATGAATTGGGGCTTCCGCTCGTGGAAGGCGCGCCCGATCGCGGCCAAGGGCCGCAAGATCGGCGATGTGGACGTGCAGGGCGGAAGCGACACCACCGTTGGCGTGATTGCCCCGCGCGACTTGAACGCCACGGTGCCCGCCGGCACCTCACCGCAGATGCAAGGCAAGATCGTCTATCAGGGGCCTGTCAAAGCGCCGATCAAGGCGGGCGCCCATATCGCCGACTTGGTTGTCGAAACGCCAGGTATGCCCACCCAGACGCTGCCGCTGGTCGCGGAAAAGGAAGTTGGCGAAGCTGGCTTCTTCCGCCGCGCCTGGCAGGGGCTCTGGTCGCTGTTCGCCTGACCCGGCTTTCCTCCCCGCCTGCGGGGAGGAATAGAGGCTTCCTCATGCTGCTCGGCAACCAACCCGCACGCGACGCGCTTGCCGCAGCAATGGCCAGCGGTGCGCTTCACCATGCCTGGCTGTTCGCCGGGCCTGAAGGCGTGGGAAAGGGCAGCTTTGCCCGTATCGCCGCGGCGCGCATGCTTGCCGAGGCGCTGGAACCGCAGAAACTGCATTGTGGCTGGGATGTACCGGAGAATAGTCAGACGGCGCACCTGATCGCGTCAGGCGCCCACCCCGATTTCCGAATCTTGGCAAGGCTCCCCAAAGATCCCGAGAAGCCCGACGAGGCGCTTGCCCGGTCAATCACCATTGCTCAAGTCCGCACGCTCCAGCCGCTGTTCGCCACCAAGCCGGCGCTGTCGCCCCGGCGGGTCATCCTGATCGATGCGATCGACGATCTGGAGCGCGGCGGGGCCAACGCGCTCCTCAAGAACCTGGAGGAGCCGCCTCAGGGCACCATCTTTCTCCTGGTTAGCCACGCTCCGGGACGCCTGCTGCCGACGATCCGTTCACGCTGCCGGCTGCTCCGCTTTGAGGCACTGGAGGAGGGGGATGTCGCGCAGATTTTGCGTGCCAAACTCCCCGACGCGAGCCCCGACGAGATCGATGCACTGATCCGCGCCGGCGAAGGCTCGCCCGGACGCGCGCTTGGTTTCGCAGGTCTGGACCTTGCTGCGCTCGAAGCTGAGATGGAGAAGCTTGCGACCGTCGGCGACCCGTCCAATGCCGTGCGCGCCCGCCTCGCCAAACTGCTGGGGCGCAAGGCGGCGCAACCGCGCTACGAGGCCTTTCTGGATCGCGCCCCCAGTTTCATTGCCCAGCGCGCGAAGGTTCTGGCGGGGCAGCGGTTGCGAATTGCACTGGATGCCCATGGTGCTGCCCGCGACCTGGCTGGTGCTGCCCGCGGCCTGTCGCTCGACGCCGGCGCGACCGTGTTCGAGATGAGCGGCCTGCTCGCGCGGCTAAGTGGGCGCTAGCGGAGAACGCCGTCGGCCTTAGAGGCGTGTTGCCGACATTGCGCGTGATCCCTAAAGCCGACACATGGCGAACCCCTTCTACATCAGCACTGCGATCCACTATCCCAACGGTCGGCCGCATATCGGTCATGCATATGAGATGATCGCCGCCGACGCGATCGCGCGCTTTCAGCGCCAGCATGGCCGCGACGTCTTCTTTCAGACCGGCACCGACGAGCATGGGCTGAAGATGGTTCAGACGGCTCGCGCCCGGGGGATGGAAGCGCGCCAACTTGCCGATGAAATGTCGAGCTATTTCCGCGACATGGCCGATATCCTCGATATTTCTTATGACCGTTTTATCCGTACCTCGGAACCCCAGCACTACGCCGCGTCCCAAGCGATCTGGAAGGCGATGGCCGATGCCGGCGACCTCTATCTCGATCGATATGAAGGCTGGTACTCGGTTCGCGATGAAGCCTTTTACGAGGAAAAGGAGCTGAGCGAAGGCGAGGGGGGGCCAAAGTTGTCACCCCAGGGCACGCCAGTCGAATGGACTGCTGAGGAGACCTGGTTCTTCCGCCTGTCCAAATACCAGCAGCCGCTGCTGGACTTCTACGCGGCCAATCCCGATTTCATTCGGCCTGAATCGCGCCGTAACGAGATTCTTCGCTTCGTCGAGGGCGGGCTGGTCGACCTTTCCGTCAGCCGGACCAGCTTCGATTGGGGCGTGCCGGTGCCCGACAGCCCCGATCACGTCATGTACGTTTGGGTTGACGCGCTGACCAACTACATAACCGGCGCCGGCTATCCGCACGATCCGGAACGGTTCGCAAAATTTTGGCCGGCTGACATCCACTTGATCGGCAAGGACATCGTCCGCTTCCACGCGGTGTATTGGCCTGCCTTCCTGATGTCTGCAAACCTGCCGTTGCCGAAGCAGGTTTTCGGCCACGGCTTCCTGCTCAATCGTGGGGAGAAGATGTCGAAATCGGTCGGCAATGTCGTCGATCCGATGCAACTGGCCGAACTCTACGGGGTCGACGCCCTGCGCTACTTCCTCCTACGGGACGTCAGCTTCGGCAATGACGGTACCTTCAGCGACGAGGCGATCGTCACTCGCGCCAATGCCGATCTCTCCAATAGTTTCGGCAATCTGGCCCAGCGCACGCTCGCCTTTATTGCCAAGAATTGTGAGGGCCAGGTCGAGGAGGGCAGGGCCGATGAGCCCGACGCCGTGCTGTTGACCGAAGTCGACACCGCTTGTGCCGCCTTCAACGCCGCGTTCGAGGATCTTGCGCTCAGCCAGGCGCTTGAGGCGTGGATGGTCGGCGTCTTCGCCTGTAACCAGTATATCGACGCACAGGCACCGTGGACCCTGCGCAAGACCGATCCCGATCGCATGCGCGCGGTGCTCCGTACGCTGATCCGCGCGATCCGCCACCTCGCCACCACGATCCAGCCGGTGATCCCCGGCTCCGCGGCCAAGTTGCTGGCGCAATTGCCCTCGCGGGACGATGACGCCTTCCGTATCGCGCCGCCCACTCCCATCTTTCCGCGGCTGGAGATCCAGCAGACGGAGGGCGCGTGAGGCTAGCCGACAGCCATTGCCACTTGAACTACAAAGGGCTTGTTGAAGAACAGCAGGACGTCCTCGCCCGCGCTCGGGAAAGTGGCGTCGTGGCGATGCTCAATATCTCCACACGCGAGCGTGAATGGGATGACGTCATCGCCGTTGCCGAGCGGGAGCCCGATGTCTGGGCCACGATCGGCATCCACCCGCACGAGGCCGACCAGCATTCGCATGTCGACACTGCGAAGTTGGTCGACCGTGCCCGCCATCCGAAGGTCGTAGGCGTCGGCGAAAGCGGGCTGGACTATTATTACGATCACAGCGACCGCGCGCGCCAGCAGGCCAGCTTCCGCGCCCATCTTGCCGCCTGCCGCGAGACCCAGCTGCCGATCATCGTCCATACCCGCGACGCCGAGGACGACACCGCCGCGATCCTGCGCGACGAGATGGAGAAGGGTGCGTTTCCCGGAGTGATCCACTGCTTCACCGCCAGCGGAGCGTTTGCGGACACCGCGCTGGAACTCGGCTTCTATATCTCCATCTCGGGAATCGTGACCTTCAAGAATGCCCGTGATCTACAGGAAACCGCCGCGCGCCTGCCACTCGGTCGGCTTCTGATCGAAACCGACGCGCCATTCCTTGCGCCGGTGCCTCATCGCGGCAAACCGGGTGAGCCCGCCTTTGTCGCTGATACCTGCCGCTTCCTGGCCGCGCTTCGGGGCGAGGATCCCGACGAGCTGGCAGAGGCTACTCGCCACAACTTCCATCGGCTCTTTGCCAAGACCTTGGCTCGATGAGAAAGCGCGGCATCCGCGTCGACCTGCGCGTACGAGCTGCCTCTACTTCGATGATCCTGAGCTGACATGCTGAAAATACGGCTATTGGGCTCTGGCACGTCTTCTGGCGTGCCTCGCATCGGCAACGATTGGGGGGCGTGCGATCCCGCCGAGCCCCGCAACTGCCGCAGTCGCTCCTCCGCACTTGTGTCCACAGAGACGACCACCATTTTGATCGACACCAGCCCGGACATGCGGGAACAACTGCTTGCGGCAGATGTCAGCGATGTCGACGCGGTGATCTGGACTCACGATCATGCCGACCACACGCACGGCATCGATGATTTGCGCCAACTGATGCATCTGCGCGATGGGACGCCCGTCCGCGGCTTAGCGAGACCTTTCACGCGCGCGCAATTGGAAGCCAAGTTCCATTATGTCTTCCACGGCCGGGGCGGATATCCACCTACTGTAGCGATTGAAGACTTGGCCGACCGTCTGATCATCGGCGACATCGCCATCACGGTCGCCGACCAACCGCACGGAAGTATTTCCTCCGCAGGCATGCGGTTCGAAAACGGCTTCCACTCAATTGGTTATGCGACAGACTTCAACATCATGACGAGCGACATGCGTGCGCTCTATACGAAATTGGACGTCTGGGTGGTCGACGCGCTGCGCCGCGCCCCGCATCCGACGCATCCACATCTGTCTGAAGTGCTGGGCTGGGTAGGGGAGTTGGGGCCCAAACGCACTGCGCTGGTTCATATGGACCACAGCATGGACTATATGCGTCTGGTCGCCGAGCTGCCACAGGGTGTCGAGCCAGGCTATGACGGCCTGGAGATGGTTGCGTGAACGGCTTCGACAACATCAATGCGCTGTGGCTGATCGGCGGTCTGGTGCTGGTGCTGAGCGCCTTGAGTGCGCGGCGGCTGAGCTTTGGGTTCATTCTGAGGTCGCTGCTTTCCTGGGCGCTCATTATCCTGATTGCGATCCTGGCAGTGGCGAACCGCAACGAATTGGCTGCGCTATGGAGTCAGGCGACTGAGCGGCTGGGCATTCAGGATCAACAGGTCGACGGACAGATCGTCCGCATCCGCATGGGTACCGACGGGCATTTCTGGGCGCGCGTCACTATCAATGGCATCCAGCGGCGCATGCTGATTGACAGCGGGGCCACCATCACGGCTGTGTCCGCCGAAACGGCGCAGGCCGCGGATATCTCGGTGAGTGCAGGTATTCCAGTGATGATCGAGACTGCAAACGGCACCGTTGCGGCCCAGCGCGGACGGATCAAGCGGCTTTCGATCGGACCGTTGGAAGCCCAGGACCTGGGCGTGGTAATCTCTGAAAGCTTCGGAAACCTCGACGTGCTCGGCATGAACTTCCTGTCGCGGCTACATAGTTGGCGGGTTGAGAACAACACGCTAATCCTTGAGCCGACCCGAGGCGCGCCGGACCATGGCAAAACCGAGAGGGTACCTGCGCCTCAGCGTCAGCCCTAGGCTGCTTGTTTAACGGCCTTGACGATCAGCTGAAGCACGCGGGCCGCTACATCTGTGAACAGCGGAGTGTCTCTGACGACCGCTGAACGTCTGCAATTGAGTCTTAGTGGACGTGCCATCCTTCAAAAGCGCCCGGCGCTTTACATAATGTGTATTATCGATCAAGCGGGTTAGAGATGAGACGATCGGTCGCGCTTGATATGAGTCGCTATGTGTCGGGAGCTTACCTACCGTAAGCTACTCGCACCGACTGTTAAGTCGGTCGAGCACCAGCGCTAATCGCTGATTATCCAAGCACATGCGGCCAGCAGCCGGTGGTCAAGTCTCCCACGCGCCGCTAAGCGCCGCGCGTGCTATCGATCTCAAATCACGCTCCGCGCCCACTCTCGCGCATCCACGCTCCTCGCGGGCTCCCCTACTTCGTTACGGGTGATGGTGCTACGTGGACTCCAATCGGGCACAATGACGCAGTGAACTGGCCCGAGCTGGATCCGCTGTTCCGCCGCCGGGATCCCGGCGCCGTCGAGCGTCATATGATCTGGTTGCGCGATCATGGCGTCACCTGCATTCGATTGATGCTCGAGTATTGCCAAGGCGAACATCGCTATCTCGAGCGATCTGTCGGCCGCTTCGCGCCGAATATGGTGCAGTTCTGGGACGACTTGTTCGAGTTGCTGGAGAAAGTCGGACTTCGCGTTCTACTGACGCCGTACGACACATTCTTCATGTGGATCCGGTGGCGGCACCATCCCTACAATCGGGCGAATGGTGGCGCGTGCGCAAGCCAGGCTGAATGGCTTACTTGTCCTGAAATGCGTGCAGCGATTAAGCATCGCCTCGCCTTTGCCAGCGATCGGTGGGGCGGCAGCCCGGCCTTGTTCGCCTGGGATATCTGGAACGAGATCCACCCAGCGCATGGCGGCGGGGATCCAGCAACTGCCACGCCGTTCATCGACGACGTTGCGGGCTGGTTGCGGGCTCATGAGATCGAGCGGCGTGGCTACGCAAATCTGCAGACGGTCTCCGTCTTTGGCCCGGAGTTGATCAACAACCCTAGCTTGGCTGAGGCGATCTTCCGGCACCCAGCGCTCGATTTTGCGAACACGCATCTCTACGAGCACGGCACGATCGATGCGCCTGCCGACACGGTCACCCCGGCATTGGCAGTGGCGCGCCTGATGGGCACCGCAGTCGAGGAGGCGGGTACCCGGCCGGTCTTCGATTCCGAACATGGTCCGATCCACAGTTTCAAGGACAAGAAGCGCACCTTACCAGTCGCATTCGATGACGAGTATTTCCGGCACATCCAATGGGCACACCTGGCGAGTGGGGGCGCTGGCGGTGGCATGCGCTGGCCCAACCGGCACCCGCATGTCCTTACCCGCGGAATGCGGGAGGCGCAGGGCGCTTTAGCTCGTTTCCTTCCGCTGATCGATTGGAGTCGTTTCAGGCGCCGCAACCTCTCAAAGGCGCTGCGCTGCGATGACCCCGGGCTTGCCTTGACCGGATGTGGTGATGAGGGCCAGGCGCTCATCTGGACGGTGCGGACGGACAGCCTTTCTCCCCAAGGCACGCTCGCCTCACGTGAAACTGCGCCACTCACCACGCTGAGCATCCCCGGCTTAGCGGACGGCAGCTATGCTGTAACGACCTACGACACGCGCCGGGGCGAAAGCACGGCTTGTTTGGAGGCCAATAGCTTGGGCGGAGTGCTGCGGGTGCCGGTGGGCCCCGTGCATACCGATCTTGCCCTTGCCGTGAGGGCGGTCCAGTTCGCCTGATGCGTGGCGCGATGTAGACCCCATCCCTCCTTTCAGCCTTCGGTGCTTCTGCTGGCAGATGCGTGCGGCACGGCAGGACGTGGTGGAGCGTTGATCGAGATGTAAGTTAGCCCCCCACCCTCAGCTCCGGTTGATAGAACTGCCCACGGGGCGCCCCCTTGCGCCCCCGCGGCGGTTCGGCAAACCATCTTGCATGCTACCGCGCGCTCTCCATCCATTGCCCCACGTCGAGTTCCGCAGTCGACGATGTCTCGGCTTTCATGCTGTTGGCCATGATGTCGAGTGCCCAACGGGTGCGCTGTTCATCTTGGCTAGCGACGCAGTCCGACGGCACCCAGAGATCATACTCGCGCATGTGGGCGTCGGCCGCCGTAAACAGGATGCATATGTCGGCAGAGATACCGGTGACGATCAGGCGCCTTGCACCGAGTTTGGGCAACAGAACGGCGAGGTTAGTCGCATAGAAACCTGAAAACTGCGGTTTGATGACGAAGAAATCATCGTCGTGCGGCTTCAAGCGGTCGACGATTTCTTCCCCCGGCGTTCCCTGACTAAGATCGACCAGCCGCGAGCGCTCTGAGTGCCACTGCCCGAAGTTGTCGTTCACATAGACGATCGGCACGCCGACTTCCCGACACTTGGTGCGGAGTCGGTCGATGGCGTTCGCCGCGCGGGCAACAACGGGGAGCATTTCTACGCCGCCAGGGAAGTCGAGGTCGGTAATCATATCAATGATCAGCAGCGCGCACGAACCGGAAGCAGGAGTTTCGATCTCAGCATTAGCCATTTTTCAAATCCGTGCTTCGCGCGACAGAACGCGGGATCGCGCATGCTGGTCAACGTGCTGGGCGTCGCCGTCGTTCCTAAGAACCAATCTTGATCAAGGCTTGAAACACACGGCCGACCGGCGACAGGTTGCACGGCGTGCACTCTTACACCTGGGAAGAAGGGCGGAGGTTTCAATCCATCACAAACAGCGGCGTTGGACCATATTCCGCATTTAGCGGACGGCCATCTCTTCCAGCGCGACGCCGTTCGTCTCGGGCATGAACTTCCAGACCCATAGTAGCTGGAGAAGCATCATGGCCCCAAAGAAACCAAATACCCAGCCGCCGAGCCGGGCAGCGAACATCGGGAACGTCCAGGTAATGGCGGCCGCCATCACCCAGTGCGTCGTGCTGCCAAGCGCCTGCCCCTTGCCGCGGACTGGGCTGGGAAAGATTTCCGCCAAGAACACCCAGATCACCGCACCCTGCGAAACAGCGAACGCGGCGATGAAGCCGAGCAGGCCAGCCAGCACTAGCGTCCCGTCAGGGCTCGTGCTTTCCAGCTGCACGCCGACCAGGATGAGCGCCAGCCCGGTCAACACCGATCCGACGTAGAGCAGCGGTTTCCTGCCGAACCTGTCGATAAAAAACAGCGCAAGCACCGTGAACGCTAGGTTCGTTCCGCCGACCGCGACCGATTGCAGCAGCGCGGAGCCCTCTCCGGCCCCCGCCAATTCGAAGATGCGCGGCGCGTAGTAAAGCAATGCGTTGATGCCGGAGAGCTGATTGAACATCGCGATCACGATCGCGCAGGCGACCGGGACCGAATAGGCAGCCTGGAACAGGCGCGGCGCCGCCGTGTCGGGCGTACGCCGTGCCGCTTCGCGCATGCCGGCGACCTCCCAGTCCGGGTCAGCAAAGCCAAGCTTGACCATCACCGCGCGTGCGGCGGACTCCTTGTGCCGGACGACCAGCCAGCGCGGACTCTCCGGCAGCGCCAGCGTTACCAAGAGGAACAGGATTGAGGGCACAGTGACGATGCCGAACATCCATCGCCACGCGGTTTCTTCGGGAGCTACCGACGCGATAATGTAGTTCGATACGAACGCCAGCATGATGCCCAGCACGATGTTGAGCTGGTTGAGGGCAACCAGTCTTCCCCGGAATGCCGCAGGCGACACTTCGGCGATATAGATCGGCGTAACCACCGAAGCCGCTCCGATCGCAAGCCCGCCAAGAAAGCGGAACGCGATCAAGGCCGACCATGTCGGCGCCAGCCCCGATCCCAGCGACGACACGACATAGGCGATTGCGACGGCAAGCAGCATCGGCCTGCGGCCGAACCGGTCGGCAGGCGCCCCCGCGATCAGCGATCCGATGACGGTTCCGATCAGCGCCGACGCAACGGTGAAGCCCAGCGCAGCGTCGCTCAGCGCGAACTGGTCCTGCAAAGCCGAAGTAGCGCCGGAGATCACAGCGGTATCGAACCCGAACAACAGCCCCCCCAGCGCCGCGCCCGCTGCACTAAAGATCATGGCCAGCGTGACGCGCCCTTGCCCCCGATGTGCTTCAAGCATGAATTGCGCTCCCCTCTTGAGTGGCGGTTGAACGTCGGCGCAAGCGCTGCGCTAGTAAAGCGCCGCCCATTTTTCCGGAGCCCACCCCAGAACGGCCTCGATCTGCACCATGGCGGCGGTGTCGATCAGTTCGGCGCGGCCCTTCCGCGGCCGGCAAAGCCCCGTCGCGGCGTCACGTCGATTGCGCCACATATGGTCGGCATAGGCGCGCATTCGCGCGATATGCTGCTGTCCGCCCGTGGCGCTGTCCAGGAGCAGCAGGTTCTTGAAGTAGATCGCGTTAAACGGGGGAGGCTGACGGTCCAACTGCTCGATCGTGAATCGGCCCAGGCTGGCGGCGGCGATCCGACGCGCTTCTTCAAGATACCGCTTCTCGCCGGTCGCGCGCCACAGCAGCACGTTCACGCCGACCGGCACGCCCTGGTTATAGGTCCACACGGTCTTCTCGATCGTGCCGTCCAGCTTCAAATGGTCATGGTACAGCCCATCGGGCCGTTGCAGCACCGCATTGGTCCAGTGATAAAAACGAACGGCATCGTCCAGATAAGCGCGCTCGCCGGTGATCTGATGCAGCCGCAGGCCCAGTTGCGCGCCCGGCATGTTGGACACCGTATTGCGGTCGACGTTATCCGCCTTTTGCGTCCAACGCACCCCGCCAGGTGACGGCAGGTTCGCGTCGCTCGACCAAGCCGAGCGGATCAGTTCGAAGACAGCTTTGGCGCGCGTCAGCGAGGCAGCGTCGCCGCGGAAGCGATGATGCTGCACCTCGGCTAGGCCGACCCATTCATTGTCATCGTAAAAAAGGTCGTCGCCCGTGCCGAGCGGCGCCACCACCCGCGACAGGTACCCCGGAAGACCTGTGGTGGAGGTTTCTGACCAATATAGCTGCTGCGCCGCGCGGACCTTTGCCAGCCCGGCATCATAACGGCGCGCGCTCGCCGGACCCGCCATCACCAAATCGAGATAGGCGATATGCGCCTGAGAGAACGGCCACTCGGTCGCGTATTTGGCGTCTGCGGTTGTCCCGGGCGCATACTCCCGGTAAAGTCCGGTTCCGTCATCTAGAGCGAAACCGCGCTCCATCGCCACGCGCCAGCCCTCCGCGCGATTGCTGGATGCCGCCGCCCGGCCAACGCGTGGAGCCAGTGCCGCCAGTGCTGCGGCCGCGGCAAAGCCGCGGCGCGATATAGCGAACCCGCCCATCAGAAGCGGAACCGCGCGCCGAGCGCGAACACACGGCTGTCGTAACGGACGTCGCGCGGATAGCCAGGACCGTCCTGGTCGGGAGAGTCGCGCAGCGCTCGGAACGGCGTGCCGGTGATGTTGCTGACGTCAAAGGTCAGGGTCACCATCTCGGCCGGGGTTACCGACAGCGAAAAGTCGAGCCGCTCGATCGGCCGGTTGAACTCGCCCCCGATCAGTTGGCCTTGCCGGTCGGTGGCGAAGAAGTTGGTCACCCGCGATCGCCAATTATAGGCGAGCCGCGCCGAGATCGGCCCCTTCTCATAAATGCCGACCGCATTGTAGCTCCACTTGGAGACCCCCGGAACGTCGGTATCCTGCCCAGCCTCGCCCAAAGCTGCCGGCAAAGCCTGCGACGCATCGATATAGGTGGCGTTCAGCTGTGTGCCGAAACCGCTGAGCCAGCCCGGTAGAAAGTCGAAAAAGGTCTGGAATGCGACTTCGGCACCTTGCAACCTGCCGCGTCCGCCATTCTCGGGCCGATTGATCAGCACCTGCCCGTACAGCGGATCGTTCACCGGTACGTTCAGGTTGGTGATGAACCCCTGCACATCGCGACGGAATATCGCGCCGGTCAGCGAGCCGGTGCGGGTGAAGTACCATTCCAGGGACAGGTCGTAATTCGACGATTGGATCGGTTGCAGGCCGATATTCCCGCTGTTGCCCGTCAGCGGCGTCGAGTTGAGGTTGATGTTTAGAGCCGGGCTCAATTGGTTGAACTCGGGCCGGGTGCGGGTCTCGGTCGCCGACAGCCGCAGCTGAAGCTGGTCGGTCAGGTGCGCGCGCATCGAAACATTAGGCAGCACGTCGAGATAGTTCTGTCGAGATGTTGCCGGTGTCGGCACGCCATCGACCAGTCCGGTTCCCGTCGCCTCGGTGACCGTGTTGACGATACGCGCGCCGATTACTCCGTCGAGCCGCAGTGATCCGAGTTCCATGTCGTAATGGACTTGGCCATACACCGCATAGGATTGCTCGGTGGCATCGAACTGCTCATTCACGATCTCCGGCGGAATGTCCGGCCCGTATCGCGCAAGTTCTTGAAGCGCATTGGGCGTCCCGATCTGCGTCAGCCCCGAACGTGCAAGATCGCGAAGCGCGTCGATGTTGCCGAATATCGCGTCGCGGCTCGGCGCGTACCATCGACGGAAAGGCTGTGCATCGCCGCTGCCGCGAAACCCAGCATGGATGGGTCCGCCGTCGTCGGCGCCCGGCAGCGCAGACAGCCGAATCCCGAGCGGCCGCAGCGTCGCGTAACGCCCGCCGCTGCGCAGCCGCGCGTCGCGGTCGGTGTAGCGGAATCCGAAGTCCAACTGAGTGATGACCGGCATTTCGGTCTTGATCTTCAGGTCGGTGCGCCACTGAATCCCGCGACCGCCGGCGTAGGATGTCCGGTCCCAGATACCGCGGAGGATGAAGTTGTTGGGGTTGAGTGCGTTGAACCCGGGGATTGTAAGCTGCGGCCCACCGTCGCCTCCCGGCACATCGAAGACGATGTCGGCTGACTGACCTGTCGAAGGTGCATAGTCGATATTATGGTCGATATAGGTGGCGCTGGTGTCGGTGTAGGCAAAGTCCGTCGTCAGCGTCGCGCGATCGTCGATCTCCCAACGTCCGCCGACTGCCGCTTGATAGGTGTTGGTGCGTCCGGCGCGGGTGCTCCGCGAAAAATCGATGTCCTCACCCCCTGCGAAGTTGGGCGTGGCGGTGACGCTTTGCAGCTGTCCGGGCGCATCGGGGTCGCGGACGATGTTGGTCAGCGCAGGGTTGCCGTTGACCAGGTCCAACCCGACAAAGTCGTTCTCGACATTGGTGCGCGCCGCTTGCCACAAGCCTTCGGCATAGAGTTCCAGATTATGTGCCGGCCGCCACTGCAACGCGCCGTTGATCGAAGGCCGCCAGCGCTTGCCGCGGTCATAATAGACCCCTGCCGATTCTGGCAGAACGAAGTCGCGCGGACCCGTCACCGACTGCTCGGCGCGCGGGGCGACGATGTTGCCGTTGATGTACCGCGACGACGTCAGATAATGTAGCTGCGTGTACGAGAAGTTCACCAGCGCGCCGATGTCGCCGATGCCCGTTTCCCACCGGTCGGTTACCAGCACGTTGACGTTGGGATCCAACTTCTGCGCCTGGTCGCCATAGGTGCCCCGGAACGCGCCCGCGATCTGGAAGCCGTCGAAATCGAAAGGACGGCGCGACCGCACGTTGATCAGGCCGGCAATGCCACCCTCAATTAGGTCGGCGGTCGTCGACTTGTAGACCTCCAGCCCTGCCAGCGCGCCGGCAGGAAAGTCTTGCAGCGCCACGTTGCGCAGTTCGGCCGTGAATACCTCTCGGCCGTTATAGGTCGTGGTCAGATTGGGAAGGCCGCGTACCTGTACCCCACCCGCTTCGTCGCTGCTGCGGTTGACTTGCACGCCGGTGATCCGCGCAAGCGCTTCTGAGGCGTTGTTGTCCGGCAGCTTGCCGATGTCCTCGGCTACGACCGCGTCAACAATCTGGTCGGAGTCGCGCTTTATCGCCTGCGCGCTTTGCAAGCTGCGGCGATAACCAGTGACGACGACATCTTGGTCCGATGAAACGGCAGCTGGACCGGGATCAGTTTCGGTTTGGCCGGAGGCCGTTTGATCCTCTGGAGACCCAGTCTGCGCAGATGCGGGCAGCGCGCAAAGGATCGTCAGGCTGGAAACAGCAGACAGCAACATGCCCTTGTGCATGGTCATTTACCTCTCCTCACATTGTACCTGCTCTTTGCGGCAGGTGATCAATGTGAGTGAGCATAGCCGCCCAACCGAATTCGTAAACCGTTTTTCGTAATTTGCTGATGGGCGCTGCTTTACCAGTGCCTGCCGCCTGTACAGGTGAGCACGAAACACGATTTCACGACTAGATTGGTGGCGTTTCTTGGACGAAAGCTGCGCCAGCCAGCGGCGACTTCGCCCAAGTGCCCAAGAACAAATCTGCGAGGAAGCAAGCAGCGAACAGGCGCATCCAACATATCTTCGTCGAATGCGCCGGGTCGCTGTTGTAGCAGACAGCGTCTTGCGGATCGGCCACTGCTACCAAGTGCCGGCGCGGATCTATCGATCGACCGGCGCTGGGTGCATGCGGATCACTTCAGCTCGCGCAACCAGATCGATCGGAAACTGATCGGGGCGCTAGGATCGCCATGGTCCTGAAGTTTGATCGGCGCGGGGCCATGCGCCGTATAGCGCGGGGCGCCGACATAGACCGTCTCTCCCTTCAGTTCGGTGTGGTCCTGGACCAGCACGCCGTTCAGGAACACGGTGACCGCCGCAGGACGCTTCAGCGCCCCGTCGGCGGCGAACACCGGCGCCGTCCAAATCACGTCATAGCTTTGCCATTCCCCGGGTGCGCGCACCGGGTTCGCCAGCGGCGCGAACTGCTTGTAGATGCTTCCCGCCTGACCGTTGACATAGGTCTTGTTGCGGAAGCTATCCATGATCTGCAGTTCATAGCCATTGTCGCCGTCTCCCGTTGACGCCAGGAACAGCCCGCTATTGCCCCGCGCCTGTCCTTCACCGGTGATTCCCGCGGGGATGCGCCATTCCAGGTGAAGCTGGTAGTTGCCGAAGCGGCGCCGAGTCTCGATATTCCCGGTGCCCTTGCGCACCGTCAACACCCCGCCGGCTACGGTCCAGCGGGCAGCGGACTTGTCCTTTGTCGACACCCATTGGCTCAGATCCTTGCCGTCGAACAGCACCACCGCGTCGGATGGCGCCGGGATGCTGACGGCGGGTCCTGGCGTCACCACCGGCACTTCGGGCTGCCACACTTCGGTGTCCTGCGGTTTCGGGCCGGACGCAGTCTGCGACGCCGGCGCGGCTGCGGCGAAACCAATCAGTGCGATGGTAGTGGCTTTGGCGATCATAATGCCCATCCTTTGCGATATTCCCGGTCCAAGAAGCGGTTGGCTTCTGCGACGTTGGTGATCCTGCCGCTTGCGCCATCATATTCAATCGGCTGATCCGCGCGCATTGATACCATGCCCAACAGCATGGTCTCGTTTAGCGGCACCGCGACCGAGAACGGGGACGAGATGGCCTCTTCGCCGCGGATCGCGCGAATCCAGTTCATCTCATGCCCGTCGCGCCCGTCCTGGATGCGCGGCAGCGACACCGGCACCGCGGCTGCCCGCGCTTCTACGCCGTCGCCGATCAGCACGGGCTTTTGTCCGTACGTGTCGTGCATCAGCATGCCCCGGTCGCCCATATAAAGCACACCGCCATCTGGGTTCATCCGCGCCGTAGTTGGCATCGCGGGAGGTGTCGGCGGCATCAGTCCGCCATCATACCACGTCATGGTAAGCGGCCCGCCCTTGGCATTGCCGAATTGGTAGGTGGTGATGTTGGCAAGCGGATAGCTGCCTAGATCCGCCGGCGGCCTCCCATCCCAGATATTGTCGTCCCCACCCCAACGGCTGTGCCGGGTTTCAACCCGCGTCGGTGACCCCGGCTCGAGCGCCCAAACCGGAAAGTCGACTAAGTGTGCGCCCATATCGCCCAGCGAGCCGATCCCGAACGGCACCCAGCCGCGCCAGTTGAAGTGCGCGTAATCAGGGTGATAGCCCCAATCGACCGCCGCTGGCCCAAGCCACACGTCCCAATCGAGGCTCGCCGGCTTCGCAACGGCAGCAGGACGCGCCTCGCCCTGCGGCCAGAGTGGCCGGTTGGTCCAGGCATGGACTTCGCGTACCCGCCCGATCGCGCCGCCCCGGATCAACTCGACCACGCGGCGCCCGTCGTCGCCCGAGTGACCCTGGTTGCCCATCTGCGTCACCAGCTTCGGGTTGCGGCGCGCCAGCTCGAGCAACGTGCGGCCCTCGCGCACGGTATAGGTCAGTGGCTTCTGGACATAGACATGGATGCCGCGCTCCATCGCGGCTTTTGCCGCGACGGCATGGTGGTGGTCCGGTGTCGCGATCACCACCGCGTCGATGTCCTTGCGACTGTCGAACATCCGTCGGTAGTCGCTGAACTTAGCGGCACGGTCGTAGGCGGTCTTGAGCGGCTGCATCTCCGGCTTGGGTGCGCCCTTGCTGTCGACGAACGCCTCGGCGACATGGGCAAGGTCGACATCGGCCAAGGCGACGATGTTCTGGCTGGTGAGCTTCGCCATGTTGTTCGCGCCCATCCCGCCGGCGCCGATCACCGCCACGTTGACGCGGTCGCTTGCCGCAATCCGGCGCGCAGATGCCTGACCCGGTATCACCAATACGCCGGCGGTGGCCGCCGCACCGCCCAGCCAGTCACGCCGCGTCAGGCCGCTTTTCCATGCTTCCATCGATCTCTCCCTCAATCGGTCGGACTGTCCGCCGTGAAGCGCGAGCAGCAAGGCTCCGCCACCGGCTGCAATTCCATCAGTTCCACGCGGGTCCCGTCCGGATCATACAGGTTGGCCTGCCATTTCCCGTCGCGTCCCATTTGCGGACCATCGTGCCGCGGGCTCAACCGGTTCTCGGCTGCGAGCCGCGCCACCGTCTTCTTCATGTCGGTGACCCCCAGCGACAGGTGGTTGAACACCCCCAGCAATCGTGCGTCGACACGTTTGGCGTCAACCGTGGAGCCAGCGCCGATCATCATATATTCCAGCCAGTCCCGTCCCTGGGGTACCTGTTGCGAGATCCAGTCGGTCGCGCCTTCCCTCATCGCGCCGTACCAATAGGGCCGGAAACCCAGCAGCTTGCGATAGAAAGCATCCTGCACCACCCGATCGCGCACGACCTGCCCGATATGGATGATCCGTCCGCTGACCACGCCTGAAGACACCGTGGGCGTCTTGATGGAATGCTGAACGAACTGGACCTCATTACCTTCGGGATCGCGGGTGCCGAACCAGCGCTCCCCACTTGCGCTGGTGGTCAGCGCCGTGGCGTGCTTGGTACCATGGCTCAGCAAATAGCGTCGCAGTGCGGCAGCGTCGGTGGTCGTGTAGGCGATATGCGCCAGCCGGCTTTCGCCCTGCCCGGCCGGCAACGGCAGCAACTCGACGAACTGGTGGTCGCTGAAGAGATAGCGGACGCCCCGGGGGTTTTCCGGATCGGCTACCTTCTTCGCGCCGAGCACGCGGCCATAGAAATCCTGCGATGCCGACAGATCGCTGGCATAGACCGCCAGATGCGACACACCCGTGATCGGCGGGCGTGCGGCCTGTTGCCTGGCCAACGCTGCGGCTGGCCCCACGACCGCAAGCGCCGTCAGCATCAACGCCTGTCGGATCATGGGCGCCTCTCCTTTTTCGTTCTGGGCTTCACCTGACACGCGGCGGCGCGACTCACAAGCCGCTGATCGGGCGATCGAGGCCACCCGTCGGCTCGAATAGCTGCCCCACCATGGATCGAAGCGAGCGTGGCTTCGCTTAGGTCTCGACTGGCCAGGTTGGCGTTTGCACAAGGGGTGATGCGTGAAGGCAGCAGAGGTATTTCGCACTCTGGATTTGGAGTTGAAGCCCGATCCATCCCGCACGGTGATCCGCCCCTTCAGCTTCGGTTATCCCGAGGCGTTCGCCGTGGAGCGCCCGACCCGCGCCCAGGCGGTGGCCCGGCGCATGATGGCGCTCGATCCCGCCATGCGCGCGAGGATGCTGGAGGGGCTGCGCGGCGCCATGGAAGCGCGGCATCGCAACGTCGACAGCGTGTTCCTGCGGCGCTTCGGCGAAGTGAAGAGCGACATCGGCGATATCACGGTCGAAACCACGGAGGACCGCCTGCTGATCGGCGCGTATTTCAGCCAGGAATATGCCTTCGAGTCCGCGGCACTGTTCAACCCCAGCATCGTCCAGGTCCGCGATCAGGATTCCGACGATGACTCGATCCGCTTCATCCTGTCGCTGCGCGGGGTGGGCGAAGGGCATATCTCCTCGGTCACGTTCCGCACCGGTACCTGGGACGGCGGCACCGGGCTTGTCATCGATCCGGCGAGCCCGCACGGCGCGCCGCCCCGGATCGAAAGCGACGATGCCGGCTGGGTGCGCATGCGCGCAGAGGACAGCGAGAATATCTCCGAAACCGTGATCTTCCCGATCCTGCCCAGCCAGGCACGCGGCGTGGAGGATCTTCGCCTGGTCCATTTCACCGAACAGGATGGCACCAGAAGCGTTATGGGCACCTACACCGCGTTCGACGGTGTCAGCGCCCGTGCCGAGATCCTGCGCGGCATCGACGCGCGCACCTATGAGATGCGGGCGCTGACCGGCGCCTTGGCCGGATACAAGGGCATGGCGCTATTCCCGCGCCGGGTCGGCGGGCGCTATGCGATGATCGGGCGGCAGGACAGCGAGAACCTGTGGCTGCTCTATTCGGACGACCTGTTCAGCTGGGAAACCGGCGAGCGCATCATGGGCCCCAAATATCCGTGGGAGCTCGTTCAGATCGGCAATTGCGGATCCCCCATCGAGATCGAAGAAGGCTGGCTGGTGTTCACCCACGGCGTCGGAATGGTGCGCGGCTATTGCGTCGGGGCGTGCCTTCTCGACAAGGAGGACCCTTCAAAGGTGCTCGCGCGCACCGCCTCTCCCCTGTTGTTCCCCAGTGCCGAGCAACGTGGCGGCTATGTCCCCAACGTGACCTATAGCTGCGGCGCCTTGCTGCATAAGCGCAATATCCTGCTCCCCTATGCCATCGCTGACGAGTTCACTGCGTTCGCCGTCGGCAGCATCGACGATCTGCTCGCGGTGATGGAGCCGCAGTGACGCGCCGGCTCCCGCCGCCGCACGGCAAGCACCAACGTCCGTTCACCGATACAGATGTCATGCAAATGTAAAAAACGTTAGCGGTGACGTCAGAGATTGGGTACGCTGCGTGTCGCAATCGGCAGGCGACTGCCCCTTGCGGAAACTAGCGATGGAGTGTGGGAAGACGCTGCAAGGCGCTCCGCACTTCGCATTATGTAAGGGGAGTGTCATAGATGCGTTTGCGCCAGATCATCTTGCTAACGACCGCGATGACCGGTTTCGCCGGTGTTGCGCACGCGCAGCAGGATCCTTCCACACCCCCTAGCACCGAGCCTCCCAGTGGCGGCGCCTCCGCTGATCAGGCCGAGCCGGACAGGGGCGAAGAAGTCGTCGTCACCGGCTACGCCGGCGCCCTGCGTCAGGCCATCGCGGTGAAGCGTAACGCGAACGCAGTCGTGGACGCGATCTCGGCCGAAGACATCGGCAAGTTTCCCGACCGCAACGTTGCCGAATCGCTGTCGCACATCCCGGGCGTATCGATCGACCGCCGCTTCGGTGAAGGCGAAAAGGTCGCGATCCTCGGCACCGATCCTGCGCTCAACCGCATGCTGCTCGATGGGCACGGTCTCGCCTCGGCCGATTGGGGCGGCAACGACAACGATCCCAGCAGCCGCACCTTCAACTATTCGCTGCTCGCGCCCGAGCTGGTCGATCGGCTGGAAGTCTACAAGTCGCCCGAACCGCGCCTTGAGGAAGGCAGCCTGGGCGGTACCGTCATCGTGCGCACCCGCCGCCCGCTGGAGCTGAAAGCCAACTCCGTCTTCGCCTCGGGCGGCTATTCGTACAATGACCGCGCCGAAAAGGGCAGCATTCGTGGATCTGGGCTCTACAGCTGGAAGAACGACGCCGAGACCTTCGGCATCCTGCTCGCGGCGACCTATGACAAGCAGAATCTGGTACGTTCAGGCGTCGAGTTTTTCGGCTATGACAATGCCGACGGTTCGGGCAGTCCGTTCTTGACCACCAATGCGGCGGGCCAGCGCGTGTTGAAGAACCCGGCGGCAGTTATCACCGGCGGCACGCTGGCCGACCTGGATAAGGCAGCCTCACCCTTCGGCATCAACTACGCCTATTTTCAGCAGCAGCGCGAACGCACCAGCGTTGCCGGAACCATGCAGTTCCGCCCGTCGAGCGACCTCACCCTGACGCTCAACGGCCTGCACATCAACGGCAACTACAACAACTACAGCCAGTCGATGTACACGATTCCGGGCGCGTGGACCGGCGATGTGCTGCAATCCGCCACAGTCGCTAACGGCGTAGTGACCGACGCCAGCTTCGGCGCCGCCACCGGTCAGAGCGCGCAGCTCGACACGCTGGTCCGCCACACCAAGCTGAAGACCGACAACCTCAACTTCTTCGCCGATTGGGAAGGCGATGACGGCGCCAAGGTCTCCTTTGCCGGCGGCTGGAGCAAGGCGACGGGCGGGCGCAATCCCGAGTACCTGTTCAATGTCCAAACCCGTCTGCCGTTCAGCTATTCGATCACCCCCACGTCGGCGGACGTGAACTTCGTTGGCGATCTGACCAACCCGACGAACTATTTCACCAATCCGAACAACAATCCCGCTACGATTGAGGGTCGCCCCGTGCTCGTCGGCGGCACGGAGCTGGTGGGCGCGCAGATCGGCGGGCTCGACTACAGCGTCACGACCGATGTCGACGCCTTTGGCGGCTTCGATGCGACAGTCCCTGTCGGCGATGGCTTCTTCAAGCAGTTCCTGGTCGGCTCGCGCTTCACCAACCACATCAACCGCGTCGATTCGCGTGGCGTGAATAGCTACCTTCGGCAGTCGCTGCTCGGCTCGCAGCTGGGGGTCGAAACCGGCGTCACGCCGGATGGCGTCTACAGCGGCACCGGCGGCAACGGCAACGCCACGCAATATCTCAACCTGCCCGAACAGTCGGTGATCGACGTCCTCGAAAACGCGATCAACTCGCCGTTGGTGGAAAAGGTCGGAGCGTCGACGCGTGTGAAGGAAACGACACTCGCCAGCTATGCCCAGCTGAACTTCGAAGGCGGCGGGCTGCGCGGCAATATCGGCGGTCGCTTGGTCTACACCAAGGACGAGTCGCAATATGCGCTCTCGCTACCCACCACCGCGAATCCCAATCCGGTTCCGGTGCCGACCACGAGCACGTCGAGCTATCTGAAGTTCCTGCCGTCGATCAACCTTGCCTATGAAGCCAGCCCGACGCTGATCTTCCGCGGCGCGGTGGCCAAGGTGATCTCGCGGCCGCGCTATCAGGACCTTGCTGCATCGATCACGCAGAACGACGTGACCCGTGACGCGGGCGGCGGCAATCCCAACCTGCGGCCCTATGAATCGACCAACTACGAAGTCACCGCGGAATTCTATCCCCGCCCGGGCGCACTGCTTTCGCTTGAGCTGTATCGCCGCGAGATCGACAACTACATCATCAACGAGCGCGTCCCCGGCCAGACGCTGTTCAATTCGCTGACCGGTCAGCTTGAGAACAACTACACCGTTCAGCGCCCGATCAACGCGGGCAAGGGCAAGGTCAACGGAGTCCTGATAAACGGCCAGGCGGAGATTTGGGGCGGCTTCGGCATCCAGGCGAACTATGCCTATCAGGACAGCAGCACCTCGACGACGATCAACTCGACGGCGATCCTGAACCTGCCCTATCTCTCGAAGCACACCGTCAACATCATCCCTTATTTCGAAAAGGGGCCGTTCCAGGCGCGGCTTAGCTACAATTACCGGTCGGCCTATTTCCGCACGATCGGCCGCCTCGGCTCACAGGAAATGGTGGCGCCATACAACCAGCTCGACGCCTCGATGTCGCTCAAGCTGACTGAGAATGTCACGCTGACGGCGCAGGCGCAGAATCTGCTGGACGAAACGTACCTCCAATATAGCGGCACGCCCGATCGCCCCTCGGCCTTCTACAAAAACGGGCGCACCTTCGTGGGCAGCATCTCCTTCCGCATGTAGATGAACGCTGCCGGCCAGCACCCCACTCTTGCGACGGGGTGCTGGCGCACGGCGTAGCTCGCTGTAATCTCGCTCAGACCGGGCATTCGCATCAACAGCGAAGGCGACACCGAACCTGCGGACATCGCATGTGCCGGCGCTCTTTTCCGGCACGTCGGGCGGCGCCGCCGTTTACGCCCAACCCGGCGCCCAAAACGAGCGGGCCGCGTCCAACAGCTACCCCTCGGATCTCGCACGCTATGGCCGGCAATGGCAGTGCGGGAAGTTCAGCCGAGTGCGGCTTACGCGTGCGCTGGTGGCAGGACGAAGCGGTCGATCGCGTCGGCGACACCGTCCTCTTGGTTCGACCGCGCAACATGCTTTGCGGCCGCCCGCACTTCTTCGGGCGCCTGCCCCATCGCTACGGAGACCGCTGCGCGTGCGAACATCGGCAGATCGTTGCGCTGATCGCCCAGTGCTGCAACGGCGCTGAGCGGAACGCCATAGGCTTTGGCAAGCCCGGCGATGCCATCGCCTTTGTTGGCAGTGGGTGCCGTGATGTCCAGATAATAAGGTTGGGATCGGGCCACCGTGGCGCCCTCGCCGAACGCGATTTGCATTTCACCCTCGATCGCTGCCAACAGCTCGTGGTCGTCGCTGACACCCACCAGCTTGTCGGCCCGGGCGAGCAACGGCGCGAAGTCCGCATCGAAGACCGCATCGACATTGGCTGCGCGCCGCTCTCGCGGAAGATTGTGGTTGGTGCGGTCGCGCGCGTACCACTTGCCATCGGCGAACAGCCACGGCGTGACTCCGGGGCGATCGATCTTTTCCAGCGCCCGCGCCGCAATCGCGGGCTCCAGGCGATCGGCTGCGACGATCCGGCCATCCGGCATGACAACCGTTCCGCCATTGAACGCGCCGATCGGCCCCTTCAGGCCCAGCCGCTCGGCGATCCACAGCATGCCGCTGGGCGGTCGGGCGCTGATCAGGCTCATCGCGATCCCCGCCTCTTGGATACGCGCCACCGCGGCAATAACGGCGTCGGACAGCGTCTTGTCGTCGCGCACCAACGTTCCGTCGATGTCGGACACGAGCAGGCGAATGGTATTGTCTTCGGGCATCAGGCGATCTCGTTCCATTGGCGGCCATCCCGCGCGATCGATGCATTGGCACTCTTCGGGCCGCTGCTGCCGGCCGGATAGTCGTCGGGCGCTCCCGATGCCCATGCGTCCAGCAGCGGCTGGATCACGCGCCAGCCGCCTTCGATCTGGTCTGCGCGCTGGAACAGCGTCTGGTCACCGGTCAGCACGTCATAGAGCAAGGTTTCGTAGCCCGTCTGGTGGCCGACATCGAACCGGTCGGCATACCGGAAGTCCATGCTCACCGGGGCAGTCTCCATCACCGGCCCAGGCTTCTTGGCAACGAACTCGAAGCTCATGCCTTCGTCAGGCTGAAGCTGAAGGGTGAGGCGGTTGGGCATCATGGGCGCAGCGGCGCCGTTGTCGCGGAACAGCGCGATCGGTACGTCACGAAACTGGACGACGATCTCCGTATCGCGCGCCTTCAGCCCCTTACCCGTTCGCAGGTAGAAAGGGACACCCGACCACCGCCAGCTATCGACCTCGACCTTCAGCGCGGCATAAGTCTCGGTGTTGCTGTTCTCGCCCACATCGGCTTCGTCGACATAGGCGGGAACCGTCTTGTCGCCGACCGTCCCCGCCGCATAGCGCCCGCGGACGGCCTGATCCGGCTGCACCGGCCGAGCAGCGGCGAGGACCTTGGCCTTTTCCGTACGCACGGCGTCGGCGTCGAAGCTGTTGGGGGGTTCCATGCCCACCAGCGCCAGTAGCTGGAACAGGTGGTTGGGCACCATGTCGCGCAGCGCTCCCGTCGCGTCGTAGAACTTGCCGCGCGTACCCACCGTCACCGCTTCGGCAGCCGTGATCTGGACATGGTCGATATAGCGGCTGTTCCATACCGCCTCGAGCAGCGCGTTGCCGAACCGCGCGACCATGATGTTCTGCACCGTTTCCTTGCCCAGGAAAT
Organism: Sphingomonas xinjiangensis; assembly: GCF_014199255.1. Lineage (GTDB taxonomy): Bacteria > Pseudomonadota > Alphaproteobacteria > Sphingomonadales > Sphingomonadaceae > Sphingomonas > Sphingomonas xinjiangensis. The sequence goes on from NZ_JACIJF010000001.1 coordinate 414,489, forward strand.
GGTCGATCCGATAAATCTGTTGCTCTTCGACTTTCGCCAGCAGGCGCGCGTTGAGCGCTTGGGCAGATGGCAAGTCGGTGCCGAACGGCTTCTCGATCACCAATCGGCGGAACCCGTCATCTTCGCGCATCAGCCCTGCCTTGGCGAGCGCGTCGGCAACCGGGCCGAAAAAGGCTGGAGCGGTGGCCAGATAGAAAACCGCATTCCCCTTGACGCGCTCGGCGAGCGTGGTGAAGGTCGCCGCCTCCTCGAAGTCACCTTTCATATAGGTGATCCGGTCGCGCAGGCGCTTCCAGCCCTGCTTGTCCTCGACAAACTCGTCTAATGCGCCGCGCAGCGCCGCATCATCGGCATCGTGATGGCTGACGCCCAGGATCGTGGTCGCGTCGTCGATGATCCCGGCTTCGACCAGATTGACGATCGCCGGCACCAGCAGGCGCTTGGCAAGGTCGCCCATCGCCCCGAAGATCACGAGTGTGGCGGCCGGCGCGCGCGGCGCGTCGCTCATTGCGGCATCTCGACATGCCCGCCAAAGCCGAAGCGCATGGCCGAAAGGAGCTTGTCGCCGAACGTGTGGTCGACTCGGCTGCGATAGCGGGCGAACAGCGCGGCGGTAAGGACGTTGGCGGGCACCGCCTCTTCCATCGCCGCAACGATCGTCCACTGGCCTTCGCCGGAATCGGCGACATGGCCGCTATAGCCTTCGAGGGCGTGGTCCTTGGCAAGGCCGATCGCGCACAGGTCGAGCAGCCAGGACGAGATCACGCTGCCGCGCCGCCACACCTCGGCCACGTCGGGCAGGTTGATGTCGAACCGTTCTTCGGGCGCCAGCTTTTCGGAGGACTTGCCCTTCAGGATGTCGAAGCCCTCGGCATAGGCCTGCATCAGGCCATATTCGATGCCGTTGTGCACCATCTTGACGAAGTGCCCGGCGCCGGCGGGTCCGGCATGGATGTAGCCACGCTCGGCGCGGTCGTCGGCGGCATCGCGGCCGGCCGTGCGCGGTATCGATCCATAGCCCGGCGCGAGCGTGTCGAAGATGGGGTCGAGCAGGTCCACCGTTTCCGTGTCGCCGCCGATCATCATGCAATAGCCGCGCTCACGCCCCCACACGCCGCCCGACGTGCCGACATCGACATAATGGAGCTGCTTCGCCTTTGCCGCGGCGGCGCGGCGGATGTCGTCCTTGTAGAAGCTGTTGCCGCCATCGATGATGATGTCGCCGGGCTCGCACAGTTCGATCAGCTTGCCGATGGTGCTCTCCGTCGGCTCGCCGGCGGGCAGCATGACCCACAATATGCGCGGCGCGGCCAGCTTGGCGACGACGTCTTCCACCGAACTCGCCGCAGTCGCTCCTTCGCTTGCCAGCGCGGCGACGGCGTTCGCGTCGCGATCGAAGGCGACGATCTCGTGCTCGCCGCCCATCAGCCGGCGCGCGATATTGGCGCCCATCCGGCCAAGGCCGATCATGGCAAGACGCATTGGTATTTCCTTTCGTTTAACGACGGACGGCGTGGGTAACGGCCGCGACCAGCGCGTCCATGCCGTTCTCGTGTTTCAAATGCACGCGCATCACGCGTTGTCCACGGCTGGCGAGCACGTCCATGTCGCCGCGCGCCTGGGCGATCTGCACCGTCCCAAAGCTGGCGCGGTGTCCCGGAATGGCCAGGTCGGCCTTTGGCTCGCGCGTGATGACCAGGAAGTCGCCCGTCGCCGGCCCGCCTTTATATGCCTGCCCGGTGGAATGGAGGAAGCGCGGCCCGAACCCGGCGACCGTCGCCGCCTGCGTTGCATCGCGCACTGCCAGGCGCATCGCCTCAATCGCCGCGGCGTTGGCGCCGTTTCGCTCCACATAGGCAAGGAAGCCGGCATAGCGCGGCGGGAACAGGCTGGCGAAGTGCAGCCGCAGCAACGCTGCCGGATCGGTCGCCGCGAACTCGGCATCGCCCGGGCCAAAGATCGCAAAGTCTTCGGTTTCGGCGATCGGCGTCGCCGGCTCCAACGCCCCGGTCTGCGCATAGGCGTCGACCAGCTTGCGCGTCGCGACCTTGGCATCCTCGACATCGGGCTGATCGAACGGATTGATGCCGATCACCGCGCCCGCCACCGCGGTGGCGACTTCCCAGCGGAAGAACTCCTGCCCGATCAGCTCCCGCCGGGCGATCCGGATCGTGACCAGCGGCTGCCCCGCCTGCGTCAGCGCGGCGAGCTTGGCCTCAAGCGCGGCATCCTCGTCCCCCTCGAGATGAAGGTGCACGAACAGCCGATCGCTGCCATAGCCAACCGCGTCACCCACCGGCTCCAGGTCGACGGGAACGATGCCCCTGCCCTGCTTGCCGGTGCTTTCGGCGATCAGCTGCTCGAGCCAGGCGCCGAACGGCACCAGCCCGGGGGAAGGCAGAATGGTGAGCTTGTCACGCTCCGAGACCGCCGCTTCGCCCAGCACAGCGCCCAGCCGGAAACCCGGATTGGCCGCGGGCGGCACATCGGGGCCACAGGCGAGCACCATCGGCGCGGCCGCTTCGAAAAAGGCGCGTGTGTCGATGCCCATCGCCGCCGCCGGCACCATGCCAAACGCCGACAGCACCGAATAGCGTCCGCCAATCGCCGGATCGCCCGGGAAGATCATCGCGAATCCGTCGGCTTTGGCCGCCGCCTCCAGCTTCGATCCCGGATCGGTGACCGCGACGAAGCGGCTGCCATCCGCGCCTGCCAGTTCCCAAAAATAGGCGCGCAGCAGCTCGGGCTCCATCGTCGATCCCGACTTGGAGGAGACGATGAACAGCGCCTCCCGGGGATCGATCGCGCCGGCGACGCTGGCGATCTGCCCGGGATCGGTGGTGTCGAGCACATGCAACCGGGGTCCGCCATTTGCGCTGCCCAGGATCAGCGACAGCACCTCGGGCCCCAGCCTCGACCCGCCCATGCCGAGCAGCACGACATCCTTATGTCCCCTCGCCAGGGCAGCCAGCTTGGTCAGCGCGTCGGGATCGGTCTGCGTCCCCCGCCCCGCCGCCAGCCAGCCGAGCCACTTGGCTTCATCTCCACCGGTCCACAGTGACGCATCGCCCTGCCACAGCCGCCGTGGCCAGCCTTGCGCCCGTGCCCTTTCCAGCCGCGCGTCGACCGCCTTGGCCAGCGGCGCGGGCAAGTCGGCGTCCATGCCGTTCTGCCGGTCGCCCAGGAACGCGGCCCGTTTGCCCGCCACCGCGCCGAGCAGCGCGTCGGCGGCGTCGGAAAATTGCTGCACGCCCTCGGGCACCAGCCCCTCGGTCACCGTGTCCAGTCCCAGCCCCAGCCGCTCGGCCTCAGCGATCACATGGCGGGCGCCTTCGATGTCGTCGGTCAGCGTCACCGCCACCGTGCCATGATCACGAAACGCGTCCATCGTCTTGGGCGGCATCGTGTTGACCGTGTCCGGCCCGATCAGCATGTCGATATACAGCGTATCGGGATAGGCGGGGTCCTTCACGCCGGTCGAGGCCCAGAGCAGCCGCTGCGGCATCGCGCCCTTGGCGGCGAGCGCCTGCCAGCGCGGGCTCGTGATCATTTCCTGGTACCAGGCATAGGCCAGCTTGGCGTTGGCGATCGCCACCTTGCCACGCACCGCCTTCAACGCCTCGCTCTCGGCATCGCCCGCCTCGATCCGCGCGTCGATCGCCTTGTCGATCTTCGCATCGATCCGGCTGACGAAGAAGCTCGCCACGCTGGCGATCCCGTCAACGCCCAAGCCCTTCTTCACCCGCGCTTCCAGCCCGGCAAGATAGGCCTCAGCCACCACCTGATAGGAGCTGAGCGAAAACAGCAACGTCACGTTGATGTTGATGCCGTCCTCAATCAACGTCCGGATCGCCGGGGCGCCCGCCTTGGTGCCGGGCACCTTCACCATCAGGTTGGGCTCGCCGACGGCGGCCCAAAGCCGCCGCGCCTCCTCGATCGTGTCCTGCGTACCCTCGGCCAGATACGGCGAGACCTCCAGGCTGACATAGCCGTCTTTGCCGCCCAGCCGGTCGAAGACCGGCCGCAGGTCGGCCGCCGCCGCCTTGATGTCGGCGATCGCCTGGTTCTCATAGGTATCGACTACGCTGGCATCGGCTTTGCCCAGAAAGGTCTGGAACCCTTCGTCATAGGCGTCGCCATGCCCCATCGCCTTTTCAAAGATCGACGGGTTGGACGTGACCCCGGTCAGCCCGTCCTCCTCGACGAGCGTGCGCAAGCCCCCTTCGGCCAGGAATTTTCGGTCGACAAAGTCGAGCCACACCGCCTGCCCGGCCTCGCCGAGCTGCTTCAAACGACTGGTCATTTCTTGCTCTTTTCAATCAGCTCGCGCGCCACCTTGACTACGTTGTCCACGGTGAAACCGTATTTTTCCTGCAGCTTCGACAAGGGAGCGGAAGCGCCGAAGGTCGACATGGTGATCGTCGCCCCGTCGCTGGTCACATAACGGTCCCAGCCCATCGAACCGCCCTGCTCCACGGCAAGCCGCGCCGTGACGCTCGGCGGCAGCACCTGCTCGCGATAGGCCCGGTCCTGCTTTTCGAACAGATACCAGCTCGGCATCGACACGACGCGCGACTTGATCCCTTGGGCGGTCAGCTTCTCATGCGCATCGGCCACCATCGGCAGTTCGGACCCGGTACCGATCAGGATCACGTCGGGCTCGCCACCCACGGCATCGGCCAGGATATAGGCGCCCTTCTCCAGGCCCTCGGCCGAGGCATATTTCTCGCGGTCCAGCGTCGGTATCGCTTGGCGAGACAGGATCAGCGCGGTCGGTTCATGGGTGTGCTCCAGTGCAACCTTCCACGCCATCGCCACTTCGTTGGCATCACCCGGGCGGATCGTGTCGAGTCCGGGGATCGCACGCAGCGTGGCGAGATGCTCGATCGGCTGGTGGGTGGGTCCGTCCTCACCCACGCCAATGGAATCGTGGGTGAACACGAACACGACCGGCAGCTCCATGATCGCCGCCAGCCGGATCGGCGCACGCATATAGTCGGCGAACACCAGGAAGGTGGCGGTGTAGGAGCGCAGATAAGACAGCGCCATGCCGTTGGCGATCGATCCCATGGCATGCTCGCGCACGCCGAAATGCATGTTCTGCCCAGCATAATTGTCGGGCTCGAACGAAGGCTTGCCCTTGATGTCGGTCTTAGTCGACGGCGACAGATCCGCCGCGCCGCCCATCAGCGCCGGGATCACCGGCGCCAGTGCGTTCAGCACCTTGCCGCCGCTATCGCGCGAAGCGAGCCCCTTGGCATCCTCGGGAAAGCTGGGAATCGCGTCCTGCCACCCATCCTTGATCTTGCCGCGGCGCAGATCCTGGAGTTGGGCGGCTTCCTCAGGATACGCCTCGCCATAGCGCGCGAACAGCGCCTCCCAAGCCTCTCGGGCGGGCTTGCCGCGCGCCGCGATCGCGCCGCCAAATGCTTCCTTGACCCCCTCGGGTACCAGGAACTGCGCGTCCTCGGGCCAGCCATAAGCCTTCTTGGTCGCGCGAACATTGTCCTCGCCCAATGCCTCGCCATGCGCCTTCTCGCTGCCGGCCTTGGGACTGCCCCAACCGATCACCGATTTGACGACGATGAAGGTCGGACGGTCCTTGGTCGCCTTGAACGTGTCGAGCGCACGGGCAAAGGCGGCGGTGTCGTTGGCGTCGTCGACATGCAGCACGTTCCAGCCATAGGCTTCGAAGCGCTTGCCGACATCCTCGTCAAAGGCCAGCGACGTGCTGCCCTCGATCGATATCTGGTTGCTGTCATAGATCCAGCAGAGATTGGACAGCTTCAAGTGACCGGCGGTGGACGCGGCCTCGCCCGACACGCCCTCCATCATGTCGCCGTCACCGCACAGGACATACACGTCATGATCGAACAGGTCGAAGCCGTCGCGGTTATACTTGGCGGCCAGCGCACGCTCGGCGATGGCCATGCCCACGGAATTGCCACAGCCTTGGCCCAGCGGACCCGTGGTGGTCTCCACGCCTGTGGTCATCCGGTATTCGGGATGGCCCGGGGTCTTGGAAGACATCTGACGAAACTGCTTGATGTCGTCCAGGCTCACCGCCTCGGCCCCGGTCGGCTTTCCATCGGCGTCGATCTCGCGGACTCCAGCTAAGTGCAGCAGCGAATAGAGCAGCATGGACGCATGGCCGACCGACAGCACGAAGCGGTCGCGATTGGGCCAGTCCGGCGTCTCGGGATCGTAGCGCAGATAATCGCGCCACAGGGTATGGGCGACCGGCGCCAGCGCCATCGGTGTGCCGGGATGGCCACTATTCGCCTTCTGTACGGCATCCATCGAAAGGGTGCGGATGGTGTCGATCGCCAGGCGCTCGGGTGAGCCGTCTTCGCGCGTGCCGGTTGCAGTGGGAGCTTCGGTCATGGTCGTCCTTGATCCAGATAAAACTCAAACGAGGAACAGCAGGGAAGGATGCCGCGAAACACTGGGTTTCGGTCGTATGCTCAGAACCGCCAGTCGCACCTTTTCAGCCCCGCGGCGGTTGCGAGGTAGAGTGTGTGAATCTGGTCGACGAACAGTCCGTGCCCCAGCACGCCGGGTATGGTGGACAGGGACAGGGCAAGCGCGTCCGGATCAACGATCGGGCCAAAGCTGCAATCCAATATCGGGTTGCCCTGGTCGGTTAGGAAAACGCTGCCAGCCTCGGTCAGACGCGCGGCTGCGTTTCCGCCAAGTTCCTGGACGCGCCGCGCGACAAACGCGCGGGCGAACGGAAGATATTCGATCGGCACGGGGCGCGTTCCAAGCTGCGACACCGACTTCGAACCATCGGCAATGGCGATCATGCGGGAAGAGGCGGTAGCCACCACCTTCTCCCGAAGCATCGCGCCCCCGCCACCCTTGATCGCGCGCAAATGCGGGTCGATCTCGTCCACGCCATCGATGCACAGATCGGTCGCGGCGACGTCGGCGAAATCGAGGACGCGGATCCCCGCTTTCTCTGCCGCTTGCGCGGTCTGTAACGAGGTCGAGACGGCAGTCACCTTAAGCCCTTCTTCCACCCGCCGCCCGAGTGCGGCAATCGCGAAAGCCGCGGTCGATCCGGTGCCCAGACCGACAAGCATGCCGTCCGCGATCTCCGCCACCGCGGCTTCCGCCGCGATGCGCTTCAAGGCTTCCATGGATTCGGTTTCCTCCCGGGCTACAGCAACGCAACGCGCAGGCTAGAGAACGGCTCCGGACGATGGAAGAACGGGAGGCCGGGGCTGGTCTCACCCGCGATACCGCGCTTCCATCAGGTCCAGCTCGCGGTTGATCTTTTGCAGCGTGGCGCTTCCGATCTTTCGCTCGCGTGCCAGCCGGACGAGCGTATCGCGTTCGGCACGCACGCCAACCAGCCGCAAGTCGCGCTCCAGCTTGTCCTGAAGCCGCGCCTCGGCTGCCACCTTGGCGCCCTGGCTGCGGCTCTCGATGCGGTCGCGGTACAGGTCCATTACCCGGCTGCCGGCCGCGGCGTAGAAATCGGCGTCGTCGCGTTCTTCGGCCAGGTCATGCTGCGCCCGCTCGATCGCACGGATTGCTGCCTTGGCGGCGGCAACCCGCGCGGCATCGTCTTCCGCTTGTAGCGAAGGCTCGGCGGGCATGGTCAGACCTTGAAGCAGCAGCGGCAGCGCGATGCTGGCGATCACCAGCGACACGATGATCACGCCCGCCGCCAGGAAAATGGCCAGGTCGCGTGCCGGGAACGGCGTGCCGTCGTTCATGGTCAGCGGCAGCGTCAGCACACCCGCCAGTGTGATCGCGCCTCGCACCCCGGCAAAGGACATCGCCGCAACCAGCCGCCAGCCGGGGCTATGCAGCGGGACGGCCTCCGAGGCACCGGCGCGCCGCCGCAGCAAGGTGAGCTTCAGCGAAACCCAAACCCAGGTGAAGCGCAGCGTACCCAGCCCGGCGACGATCGCCATGATGTAGATGCCCAGCCAGGCTACACCGTGATGGCCGGTCACCCGTACCGTCTCGGCCGCGCCGGACAGGATCGCCGGCAATTGTTCGCCCAACAGCACGAAGATGATGCCGTTCAGCGCGAACTGGATGGTGTCCCACACCGAATTGCGCCGCATCCGCGTGCTCGCCATAGCCTGGCGGGAAATCTCGGCAAAGGTCATCGTCACGCCGGCGGCGACGGCGGCCAGAATGCCCGATGCATGAAGATGCTCGGCGATCAGATAGGCGCCGAAGGGGATCAGCAGGCTCACCAGGATCTGTGACGCCGCTTCCTCGCCGAACCGGCGCGACACCCATGCCTTGGCGCGGGTCGCGGCTAGAGTCACCACGACGCCCACGACGATTCCGGCGCCGGCTACCCACAGGAAGTCGAACGCGGCCGCCGACGCGCTGAAGCTGCCCGTCAGCGCGGCGGCGATGGCAAAGCGCAGGCAGACCAGCCCCGACGCGTCGTTTAACAGCGACTCGCCCTCCAGGATGTGCATCATCCGTCGCGGGATCGGCACGCGCGCGGCGATGGCGGACACCGCGATCGGGTCGGTCGGGGAGACCACGGCGGCAAGCGCGAAGGCAACGGCCAGCGGCATCGCCGGGATCATCCAGTGAATGAAGAACCCCATGCCTAGGACGGTGATCAGCACCAGACCCAGCGCCAGTTCGGCGACGGTGGAAACATCCTTCAGCAGCTCGTCCTTGGGGATGCGCCATCCGTCGAGGAACAGCAGCGGCGGCAGGAACAGCAGCAAGAACAGCTCGGGGTCCAGCTCGACGCGGTAGGAGGTGGACAGCCCGATCGCCGAACCCAGCAGGATCTGCACCAGGGGCGTCGGTAGCGCCACTGGCAGCATGCGCGACGCCGCCCCACTGACGACCACCGCCAGCAGCAGGAACAGGACGATGGAAACAGTCTCCAAACCGGCACTCCCAGCCACCAGGTGGCACCCTCATTAGGCAGCCAGCCGCCAGCAGGAAACCCGCACCACTTTGTATCCGGCTGCCGCCGCGCTAAGAGATCCACTGCGAACGGCCGATCTTGCGAAACCATTTCGGCCTGAAATCAATATCTTAGTGCCCCGTCAGGAGCCCTCTCTGCATGACTTTCACCAACATCCAACGCCTCGAACAAATCATGGCCACCCTCCGGAATCCGGAACGCGGCTGCGAATGGGACCTTGCCCAAAATTTCGCCTCCATCGCCCCCTACACAATCGAGGAAGCCTACGAAGTCGCCGACGCGATCGAGCGCAATGACATGGCGGATCTGAAGGACGAACTCGGCGATCTGCTACTTCAAGTTATCTTTCACAGCCGCATGGCACAGGAAGCCGGTCATTTCGCGCTTCAGGATGTAATCGATGCCATCAGCGACAAAATGGAACGCCGCCACCCGCACATCTTCCGCGGCTCGGAAGAAGGCGGTCATCACCGCTGGGAGCAGATCAAGGCTGAGGAGCGGGAAGCAAAAGGAGCGACCAGTGCGCTGGACGGCGTGGCGGTAACCCTGCCGGCGCTCGTCCGCGCCGAAAAGCTTCAAAAGCGCGCAGCACGCGTCGGTTTCGACTGGCCCGACCCAAGCGGTGCGCGGGCAAAGATCGACGAGGAACTCGCCGAAGTGGAAGCGGCAGATGATGCGACTCGCGAGGAAGAGATCGGAGACTTGCTATTCTCAGTCGTGAACTGGTCTCGCAAACTCGGCATTGATCCCGAAGCGGCGCTTCGCAATGCTAATCGCAAGTTCGAAACGCGGTTCGCGGCCATGGAAGCGCAGGCTGGCCAAAGCTTTGCCGCCCTGGACCTCAATGCCAAGGAGGCACTCTGGCAACAGGCCAAGCATCGGCGCTGATCGGTCAGGCGTGCCGCGTCTCGAATCGCTCGAAGTCCTGCGGCGCCATCCGGACTTCATAAACTGCCTTATCGCCTTCCACCCAATGATCGCAGACATCGCCGTGCTGATGAAGCCAAGCTGCCCCTGCGCCATCGGCCGGATTGAGTTCGATCGTATATCGGCGGTGCCCTTCGGTAAGCCGGCTCGCCACCGTCTTGATCAGCCGATCAACGCCTTCTCCGGTCACCGCAGAGATCGGCATCACGTTCGATCGCTTCGCCGCTCCCTCCAACACACGCTCGAGTTCAGCCTCCTCCAGCAAATCGAGCTTGTTCCAAGCTTCGAAGCGCGGCGTCGCTTCTGCTACGCCCAAGTCGCTCAACACCTTCTCGACGTCCGCCCGCTGCGCCTCGGTATCAGGATGGGCGATGTCCCGCACATGGATAAGCAAGTCCGCCGAAACGACTTCTTCCAGCGTCGCTTTAAAAGCCGCCACAAGCTGCGTCGGAAGCTCTGACACAAAGCCCACCGTATCGGACAAAATGGCCTTGTCGATGCCAGGCAAGGAGATCTGACGAAGGGTGGGATCCAGGGTGGCGAACAGCAGATTCTCGGCCATCACTCCGGCCCCGGTCAGCCGATTGAACAGCGTCGACTTGCCGGCATTGGTGTACCCCACCAACGCCACGACGGGCCACGGGGCACGCTGGCGCCGATCGCGGTGCAGGGTCCGCGTACGGCTTACCTGATCAAGCTCCCGCCGCAGGCGTGCCATGCGATCACGGATAAGCCGGCGGTCAGCCTCGATCTGGGTTTCCCCCGGCCCGCCTAGGAACCCGAAGCCACCCCGTTGCCGCTCAAGGTGAGTCCAGCTTCGAACAAGCCGTCCAGCCTGATAGTCGAGGTGCGCGAGTTCGACCTGTAGACGGCCTTCTGCCGTGCGTGCGCGCTCGCCGAAAATTTCGAGAATGAGACCGGTGCGATCAATAACCTTGCACCCAAGCGCAGTCTCAAGATTACGCTGCTGCACCGGTGTCAGTGCAGCATCGAACACTGCAAGCTGGAGTTCTCGATCGCGCACAGTCTCGGCCAGCGCTTCAACCTGACCCGAACCAATCAGTGTGCCTGGCTTCGGTTGTCGCAGCTTGATCGCCACTTTCTCTCGAACTTCGACGCCAATCGCTGCCGCCAGCCCGGCGGTCTCCTCGAGACGCGCCTCGGCGTCTCGGGAGCTAGCCCCCATGTCGGGATAGACGACAGCTGCTTTTGCCCCCCGCGTGTATTCGTCGGGATCGCGATCGAAACCAGTGCTCATGCGCTATCAATCGTCGTCAGAGCCGTTCGTTTCCTCGGCAAGATTTAATGGGTGCGCCGGCTGGATCGTCGACACGGCGTGCTTATAGACAAGCTGCGCCATGCCTTCGCGCTGCAACAACATGCAGAATAGATCGAACGCAGCGATCTGCCCTTGCAGCATCACGCCGTTCACCAGGAACATGGTCACGTTTTCCTGCTGCCGGCGGACGGCGTTCAGGAAAATCTCCTGCAACACGGGGTTCTTGTGCTGATATTCGCCCGCCGCTTCGAGCAGCGAGGTGAGATCCATGGGGCCGGCCGGCATGATCGTCGAAATCGCATGCTTGTAGATAAGCTGCGATTGCCCGTCGCGGCGGAGCAGTACGGAAAAATTGTCGAACCAGGTGACGATGCCCTGAAGCTTCACACCCTTCACTAGGAACATGGTCACCGGGACCTTGGAGCGACGTAGCGAATTGAGGAAAAGATCCTGGAGCGAGGTTTGCTTCTCGGCCACTGGCTGCAAGTCCTTCTATTTTTGGCGGAGTTTGTCCGCTTTGCGCCGTTTCCCGGCGTCAGAGTCCGCGCCACCTTGGCGCGTGCGCGTACCTTAGTTTCTTAGCAGCCCTTCGTCCACGCGCTAATCCTCGCGCGTTTCCGTGATGCCGAGCAGCTTGAGCTTACGATGCAGCGCCGATCGCTCCATCCCGATGAAGCTCGCCGTGCGGGAAATATTGCCGGAGAAGCGCCGTATCTGGACCCGAAGATACTCGCGCTCAAAACTTTCTCGCGCCTCCTTCAGCGGCGTGCCCATGATGGCACTTGCCCCCATGCCATTGCCGGCGTCACCGGATCCGCCGAGCACTTCAGGCGGAAGAAGGTCGAGGTCGATCCGACCGATGCGATCCCCGGGGGCGAGGATCACCGTTCGCTCGACGATGTTGCGCAACTGGCGAACATTACCCGGCCATTCATAGCTTTGCAGTGCCACCATCGCGTCCGGCGCAACCTCTGGCGTCGGCACGCGGCGCTCGTTCGCATAATGCGCAACGAAGTGCTCTACCAACACCGGGATGTCTTCGCGCCGGTCGGTGAGCGACGGGATCAATACCGGCACGACGTTGAGCCGGTAATAGAGATCTTCACGAAAGCGACCTGCCACGATCTCGCCTTGTAGGTCGCGCGAAGTGGCAGACACAACCCGCACATCCACTTTTACCGTGCGCGTACCGCCGATCCTGCTGAAGCTTTGATCGGTCAGCACCCGCAGAATCCGGGCCTGGGTGGCAAGCGGCATATCGGCAATCTCGTCCAGGAACAGCGTGCCGCCATGAGCTTGTTCCAAAAGACCGGTGCGAATCAGGTCCCCGCCCTCCTCGACGCCGAAAAGGTCTTCCTCGCCGCGTTCCGGCGTCATCCGCGCCGCACTCACGATCACGAAGGGCGCGGTGGTTCTCTGGCTCCAGCCGTGGAGCAGGCGCGCCGCGACTTCCTTGCCGACTCCTGGACCCCCGGTGATCAGGACGCGGCTGCCCGTCGACGCCACTCGCTTCAGCGTTGCCCGGACCGAGTTGATCGCGGCTGAATTGCCGGTCAGGTCGTTGTTACGCCCTACCGAAGCACGCAACGATGCCACTTCCTGACGAAGCCGCTCGGTTTCGGTGGCGCGCTCGACCAGCAGCAGCAGCCGCTCGGCTTCAAAGGGCTTTTCGATAAAATCCGACGCGCCGCGGCGGATCGCAGCCACGGCAGTGTCGATATTGCCGTGTCCGGAGATCACGAGCACCGGAATAGAGGCATCGCGGCGCTTGATCTCGTCTAGCAACTCCAGGCCGTCGAGGCGCGAACCTTGAAGCCAGACGTCGAGCAACACTAGGCTGGGCCTACGTTCGGCGATCGCTTCCAACGCCGCGTCGCTATCCGCCGCGCCGCGCGTGGCATAGCCCTCGTCCTCCAAGACACCGGCAACCAGCTCGCGAATGTCGCGTTCATCATCGACAACAAGGATATCGAGACTCATGATCTACGGCTTCCACTAGAAATAACTGCTGTCGGGCGAGCATCGCCACCGTCGTCAGGGGCAGTCGTCACACGGTCGAGCATCTCGGTATCGAAGCAGAGTGTCACCACTGTCCCGCCCCCGGTCCGATCGGTAAAAGCGATGGTGCCGAAATGTTCTTCGACGATCTTGGTCACGATCGCGAGACCCAGCCCGGTGCCCCGGCTCCGCGTCGTCATGTAGGGTTCAATTATCCGGTCGCGGTCAGCCGGAAGTCCGACTCCGTTGTCGGATACCGTTAGCAGCACCCGATGGTCCGCCTTGGGATGAAGCGTGAGCACGACCTCGCCGGTGCCCCCCTCGCCCTTTTCCAGCCGCGTATCGATCGCCTCCACTGCGTTTTTGACAATGTTCGTGAGAGCCTGCCCAATCTGGCGTCGGTCGCAAACGATGCTCGGGGCTTCACCAGGCTCATCCAGCAAGAAGCGGATCCCGGGATGCGCGACTTCGTGCAGGAACATAGCCTGGCGTGCGATGTCGAGTAATGACTCTTCGCGAAACACCGGCTTGGGCATGCGCGCGAAGGACGAGAATTCATCCACCATCCTCCGCAGATCGCCCACTTGACGCACGATCGTCTCGGTCAGCTTTGAGAATGTCGGGTCCGCAGGATCGATCTGCTTGCCATACCGCCTCTGTAGCCGCTCGGCTGCGAGCTGGATCGGCGTAAGCGGGTTCTTGATTTCATGCGCGATCCGCCGGGCCACGTCCGACCAGGCGGCCCTGCGTTGATCGTTCAGCTGTTGGGTAATGTCGTCAAAGGTCAGTACGCGCCCCTGCTCGTCAGACGTGACCTTGACGGCGAGAGTGCGTGCGTCACTGCCTTTGCTGATCTGAACAACCGCCTCCCGCTCTTCTCCATCAAGAAGCGCATCAAGTTCCGGCACGACATCGCGCAGGGAACGCCCTACCGGATCCTCTTCGCCGCGGCCCAGCAGTGATCGGGCCGAGGCGTTCATCAGCCGGATGCCTCGGTCGGCATCGATTGCGACCACACCGGCCGAGACTCCCGAGATCACAGCTTCGATCAGAACGCGTCGGCTTTCGGCCTGCGCATTCGCAGACACCAACGCTTCGGTCTGGGCTTGCAGACGCTCGGTCATTCCGTTGAAGGCGCTGCCAAGCGTGGCAATCTCATCGGCGTTCTTCGCCACGGCGACGCGGGCGCCTAGATTGCCCTCCGCGACGCGGCGAGCTGCATCCACCAATTCGTTGATCGGCCTAACCAACCTGTCCGCTGCCGTGATGGCAAAGAATACCACCAGTGCGATGATTATCAGCGAGATGACGAACAGGACGATGTTGAATCGAAGCTGGATCGCCCGAGAGCGCGATAGCAAGGCATTGTAATCGGTGAACACCGACTTCACACGGCCCAGCCGCACCGCCATCTCGTTCGCATACGGTTCGCGATAGGAATAGAGATACAGGTCCGTCTCGGGAACGCGGGTGAGCGAATAGGTGAACTTCGGGTTGGTGCCAACAACACTCAGCTTCCCCTCGCTCAGCTTTCGAACGTCCGCCGGGCTCACGTCGAGCATCAGGTTGCGGTCGGAGTTGTTGACCAACGCCTGAGTCTGAATCTCGCCCTTGCTCGACAAGGAGAACAGCAGGCTGCTCGACAAGCTGCGCTGGAATACCGTCCATGAGAAGCTGGCCTTGAACTCCGGCGTGTCGATCACATAGCCCGAATTCAAGGCGCGATTAACGTCCCGCGCCAGCGCTATGTTCTCGTTGTCGACATATTGCAGAAGCTGGGCGTAAGATTCCTCGGCAAGCCCGCGCGAATTTTCCAGCAGTCCTTGCGCGCGACCGGTGAACCAGAACTCGGCGACGAACTGGAACAGGATGGACGCGACCACCGCCAGCAGAACCGTCGGCACTGCCGCTAGAACCGAGAAGATCGCCACGAGCCGAAGGTGCAGCTGCGCACGCCCGCCCCCTGGCAGGCGTGCCGCTCGTCTTAGGGCAACCCGCCGTCCCACCAGCACGATCAGCGACCCGCAGGTAATGAGGTTCGCGACCAGAAGAGTCGCGACGAGCGGAGGCGTGAGCAGGCGCTGCGGCGTACCCTGTCGCGTGACGACCAGGTACGTCGCGACCGCGGCAATCACTGCTACTGCAAGGACGAGGAATTCGATTGTTGGCGTGACAACCAAGCGCCGCTCGCGCGGTCGGAGATCGGCAGTCTGCTTGGAGGCCACATCCATCGTGGCCAGGATACAACGCAACCGTTGCCCCGAAAACACATAATTTCGTTTAACGGTGCTTAATCACTGGTCGGAGGCGCACTCTGATCCCTGGAAGGGATGTTCAAGCTGTCCAAGCGTTTGCGCAGCGTGTTGCGATTGATCCCGATAGCACGTGCTGCCCGGAGCTGATTCCCGCCATGGCGGATCAGCATCACCTCGATCAACGGCCGCTCCACTTCTTCGATCAGCCGGTCGTACAAAGTGCCGTCGTTCATCGCCTGTGGCGCGTCGATCGCGACTTCGGCGAGCCAAGCCTTTACTGCCGCCTCCAGCGTTGCAGTGCCCGCCGGGGCATAGAGCCGCCCCGAACCTAGCACATCCTTAACCGCCTGGCCGTCGATCCGCTCGTCTCGCGTCAACGCCGACAGCCGACGCATCATGTTCTCGAGTTCGCGTACATTTCCAGGCCAATGATGTGCCTGCAGTGCACTTAGCGCATCCTGCTCTAATCGCTTGCGTGGAAGGCCATCTTTCACCGCGCGATCCAAGAAGTGGTGCGCCAGCAGAGGAATGTCGCCCCGCCGATCCCTCAACGCCGGCAGCGCAATGGGAACGACGTTCAGGCGGTAGAACAAGTCTTCGCGGAACTGCCCGGTTTGCACGAGCTGGGGCAGCTCCTTGTTGGTGGCAGCGACAATACGCACGTCGACTCGGATCGTTCGATTTCCACCAACCGTGGTGAACTCCCCGGACTGAAGGACACGCAATAGCCTCGTTTGCGCATCCATTGGCATGTCGCCGATCTCGTCCAGGAACAGGGTGCCGCCAGAAGCCTGTTCAAACTTGCCGGCTACGCGGGCCTGGGCGCCGGTGAATGCCCCGCGTTCATGGCCGAACAGCTCCGCCTCGATCAGTTCACGGGGAATGGCAGCCATGTTGAGCGCAATGAACGGCGCGCGCCGGCGTGCACCCAAGTCGTGAATCGCCTTTGCGACGAGTTCCTTGCCGGTGCCTGACTCCCCCGTGATGAGCACGGTAAGGTCGTTCGACACGACGCGCGCAATGACGCGGTACACGTCCTGCATCGGCGGCGAGCGCCCGATCAGCGCTCCCGCACCGTCCTCGTTGGCAATCAGCTCATCCGCGCCGCCCTGCCTCCGCGACAACGCGCCGCACACCGCTTGGCTCAGCACGTCTAGGTCGAACGGCTTAGGCAGATAATCAAAGGCGCCAACTTCCGTCGCCCGCACGGCGGTGGCCAGCGTATTCTGGGCGGAGAAGATGATGACTGGCAGGTCGGGGTGGCGCCCCAGCACGGACGTCACTTCTTCAAGGCCGTTCCCGTCGGGCAGCACGACGTCGGTTATCAGCACATCCGGCGTCTCGGCGTTCAAGTTCCGGCGGAGTTCGGCGATATTCTGCGCCAGCACCACGCGGTGCCCCTCACGCTTTAGAGCGGCAGCCACCACCGTCCGGATCGCGGCATCATCATCGACCACGAGTATAGTTGCCATCACATTGCCCTTGGCAGCAGCAGGCGAAGTACGGTCGCCTCCGGGCCGCGTTCACGTGAGTACTGCACGATGCCGCCCATGTCCCGCATCAGCTTGTCAACCAACGGCAGACCTAGTCCCTTACCTTCCGGCTTACTCGATACAAAGGGTTCGAACAGATGGTCCAGTATATCGTCTGGAGCGCCGGGACCGTTGTCCGTCACAGAAATCTCGATTGGCAAAGGCTGACGGGGGCGCCCTGCAGCGCTGCTGACCGACACTCCGTGGCGATAGGCTGTGGCAAGCGTGATCCGCGGCTCGGTCGTTCCTTGTAGCGCTTCCGACGCATTTTTGATGAGGTTCAGCAGTACCTGCAGCAGGGCATCGGGATCGACCAAGACCTCCGGCAGTGAAGGATCGAACTGCTCTTCGACGATGATATCACGTGCAAACCCGGCCGAAGCAACGCGACGGGCGTGGTCCAGCAGGGGATAGATGTTCGTGGGCTGAAGCGTCAGGGGACGTGTGTCGGTGAAGTCCTGCATTCGGTCGATCAGCGCAGCGATGCGATCTACCTCCCTGGTGATTAACGTGGTCAGCCCGTCATCCTCTTCACCGCTTTGCAGCAGTTGGGCAGCGCCCCGGATGCCGGACAAGGGGTTTTTAACCTCATGTCCTAGCATCGCGGCAGCACCGATCGCCGCTCGAGCACCCGCAGACCGATCGGCACCCTGGGTCATGCGGCGCGACTGTGCGGCATGATGCAGCACCAATACGCGCCATCCTGCGAATTCGTTGACGGGGGTTTCAAGAAGGTCGACTCGAACTCTCAAGCCGCGGCTCGTCTCGACCTCGACATCGAAGGCAGCGAAGCCATGACCGTTCTTGCGATCGACATAGTCTTGAGGCGGGCGCAGCACCGCCTCAAAGGCTTGGCCGACCATGGCCGACTCACTCAGATTCAGCAGCAGCTCGCATGCCGAGTTCGCGTGCGTGATCCGTCCCTCCGCATCCAAAACCAACACCGCGACCGGGATGGCCGAGAATAGATCGGCGTGGCTTGGCCTTGCTGTGAAAGGTACGACCTCGGGGCTCAAGCCGCCGCGCGCTCACGCCATGGCGCATAGAATTCGTCTAGCATCACAAGCACCTGCTTGGGATTCGCAACTTGGTTGACTTTGTTCCGGAACTCGGCCGAACCGTGGATCCCCTTGGTGTACCAGCCGATGTGCTTCCGCATCATATTCACGCCAACCTCGTCCCCATAGTGCGTGAGGGTGTCCACATAATGCTCTACGATGACGCGATATTGTTCTTCCAAGCCGGGCTCGGCGCGATTGCTCTTACCGGCAAGGGCATCCATAACCTGCCGCAGGACCCATGGCTTGCCATAGGCGCCACGGCCGATCATCACGCCATCCGCGCCGGACTGCCGGAGTGCCTCCTGCGCGTCCTCCACCGTGCAAATGTCGCCATTTGCGATAACCGGAATTGTTACGGCATCCTTGACCTTGCGGATAAAGGCCCAGTCTGCAAAACCCTTGTACATCTGGTTGCGGGTGCGACCATGAACCGTGACGAGCTGCGCACCCAGGTCCTGCGCGATCCGCGCGAGTTCGGGCGCGTTGAGGCTGTCATGGTCCCACCCCATGCGCATCTTGACGGTGACAGGGACCGTCACCGCTTTCACGCAGGCGTCGATCAGCGCCGCCGCTAGCTTCAGGTCGCGCATCAGCGCGGAGCCGGCGTCGCCGTTCGTGACCTTTCGCACTGGGCAACCCATGTTGATGTCTATGATCGCAGCGCCGCGATCCTCGTTCAGCCTGGCAGCCTCACCCATTTCATAAGGCGTGCATCCGACCAACTGCATCGACACGGGCTCTTCGATCGGATCCCACGCGGCTTTTTGGATCGACTGACGGGTTTCACGGATCGCCGCCTGGCTGGCGATCATCTCAGTCACGTTCAGACCCGAGCCATAGCGGCGCACGGCGCGGCGAAACGGCAAATCGGTCACACCAGTCATCGGCGCCAGCAGCACGGGCGCTTCGATCCGCACGGGACCAATCTGGATGGGGGCAAGTTCGCGCATCATCTGCCTGGAAACTAAGCACTGGCCGCTACGCGGACAAGCCGCGATTGGCAAGCGCGGCGTCGCGGGCTAGGCGGCGGGTATGGGGCATCCAACAACCGTCGCGCTGGTCGTGGCTGCAGGAAACGGCACGCGCACTGGGGCAGCGTTGCCCAAACAGTTCGCTTCGCTGGGAGGCAGGCCGGTTCTAGCGCATAGCTACCGCGCCTTTGCCTCCCATCCACAGATCGACCGCGTCCTGGTGGTGATCGGCCAAGGGCAGCAGGCGCTGCTTGCTGCGGCATTGGGGGATGTTGAATGCGTAGTGGGCGGCGATACGCGGCGGGAGTCGGTCCTTCGAGGGCTGGAATATCTGAAGAACGACGGAATATCGCGGGTGCTGGTGCATGATGCTGCTCGGCCTTTGCTGCCGCATGCGGTGATCGATCGGTTGCTGGCTGCACTGGATGAGGATGTTGCTGCGTTGCCGGTTTTGGGTGTGGTGGACACTATCTTGTCGACGCGGAAAACGCATGCGGGAGACGTGGTGCCGCGGGCAGGTTTGGCGCGGGTGCAGACGCCGCAAGCCTTTGATTTCCCAACTCTATTTGCCGCCCACCAAGCGTGGCCAGCCGAGCGCGAAGCCACCGACGACGCGCAGATGGTGCGCGCGGCCGGCAGCGACGTTCGCCTGGTCGAAGGAGACCCGATGCTGGAAAAGATCACGGTTGCCAATGACTTCGCCACCGCCGAGCTGCGGCTGAACGGCGCGATGCAGGTCCGCAGCGCGCAGGGGTTCGACGTCCATCGCTTCGAAACGGGGCAGGAACTGTGGCTGGGCGGCATCCTGATCCCGCACGACAAGGGGCTTTCGGGGCATAGCGACGCGGATGTCGCGCTCCACGCGATCACCGACGCGCTGCTCGGCACGATCGCCGCGGGCGATATCGGCATGCATTTCCCGCCGAGCGACCCCAAATGGCGCGGCGCAGCCTCTGCCCAGTTCCTGCGCCATGCGCTCAGCCTGCTCAACGACCAGGGCGGCGTGCTCGACTTCGTGGACGTGACGGTGATGTGCGAAGCGCCCAAGATCGGCCCGCATCGCGACGCGATCCGCGCGAGCATCGCCGAAATCCTTTCGCTCCCCATCGCGTCCGTCAGTGTCAAGGCGACGACCACCGAGCGGCTGGGCTTCACCGGCCGCGGCGAAGGCATGGCCGCGCAGGCGATCGCGACGGTGCGCGTGCCCGTCCCTGCCCCGCTGCCGTGAGCGCGATGACTCGCGTCGCGGTGCCGAAGGTGGCAGAGGCAGTCACCTGATGGATACGATTCTTCCCGCCGAACTCGTCGAGTCCGCCCGCAAGGTCCTGGAAGCCAACCGCGCGCTGGGGCGCAGGATCGCCGTCGCGGAAAGCTGCACCGGCGGACTGGTATCGGCCGCGCTGACCGAATTGCCGGGATCGTCCGACGTGTTCGACGTGGGGTTCATCACCTATTCCAACGAAGCCAAGACCGAGGCGCTGAAGGTCAGCACCGACGTCCTGGAAACCTTTGGCGCGGTGTCGATCGCCGTGGCGTGGAGCATGGCGCAGGGCGCGCTCAAGCGCTCCAACGCCGATGTCGCCGTGGCGATCACGGGTATCGCGGGACCTGAAGGCGGATCGGAGAAGAAGCCGGTCGGGACGGTCGTGTTCGCGCAGGCCGAGCGCGGCGCCGATCCGCAGCACATCGTGGCCGACGCGCGCCATTTCGAGAATAGTGGCCGGGGCGGCATCCGCTTGCAAGCGGCGCTGTGCGCGCTCGAACTGCTGATGCCGGGGGCACCGGGCAGAACGCCCGGCGAGTAGCCCAGACCCATCGCACGGCCGCCAACGGTGCGCGGCGGTGCGCCCCTATCCGCAGCTAACCGCAGCTATCCGCAGGCCCAATCGAACTTCAGATCGCGAAGATCGAGTTGGGCGTTGCCGCCGCCGAAATTATACCCGCCAAGCCCTTCTTCGAACTCGATGTAATAAGGGCTGAACGCAGGTGTGGCCTGGCAGGGTTGCATGGTGCCGCCGAGATGATTGGCGGCGTGCCCTTCGGACCAGGGCTGGGGATGCCACTCTCCGTCGGCATCGGTGAAGAAGCGCGCGGTGTAGCCGTTTTCGGCATCCTGATTGTCCCATGTGTCCTGCGGGGCGATGCCGGCATTGGGATCGTCGGTGCGCTGGATCAGGCGCAGCGGGCAGTGGATCGACCATGGATCGGGAGGCACTTGCACGAAAGGCGATCGACCGCTGAACCGTTCGAACGCCACGGCCGCGCCCTCCCCCAGCCATGCCGGTGCGGCGGCTGGATTGGGTGCGTCGACCGGCGGCGGCGGCGGGCAGGAAGGGCCGTCATATTCCGCCTGGGTGAGCAGCACCGCGGCATAGCCATAGCCGAGGATGTCCTCCATCCGGGCAGTCCGGGGGTGCACGAGTCGGGCGCGTTCCCACCAGGGCAGCAGCGCAGGGTCGCCGGGCGGCGTATTGCCGGGGGCAGCGATCAATGCTGACACCGCATCGTTCCATGGCGCCGCGCCGCCGTCATTGCTGTCAGCGGGTGTGGCGAAGAACGAGACCGCGACGATATCCGGCCCGTGGACGCGATAGTCCTGCGGCAACAGCAGCGTAAAGCCATGGACCAGCGGATAGCCGGTGACGGGATCGAGCGGCCATTGCTCGGCTGCGATGCCGGGTGGAAGCCCGAAGGCCCATCCATCCTCGCCGCGATCCGGATTGCCGGAGCGCCACGGCCCTACATCGATGTCATATGCGTGCATCCGTCCCTCCGATGCAGAGAGCTTCGAAGAGTGGGCAGCGCGTGTCACTCCGTCAAGAAGACCGGCCGGATGAACGGTGATGGCGAAGCACCGAGCCGGTGCGCGGGACGTTCAGGCCGCGCTTTGCGCGCCCGCATCGCCGTAAAGCCGTGCGGCGCGTTCCTCGAACGCGTTGATCATCTTGCGCAAGGCACGGTCGAAGACCTGGCCGGCCAGCATTTCGAACACGCGGTTCTTGAAGGCGAAGTCGACGCAGAAGTCCACCTGGCAACCGCCCTGCCCGTCCGAGCGGAAGGTCCAGTCGTTGTTCAGATATTTCAGCGGCCCTTCGAGATAGTCGACGCGGATATGCTCGGGGCGCTGCTTCTCGACCTTGGACGTGAAGCTTTCGCGCAGACCCTTGAACCCGACGATCAGGTCGGCAACCATTTGCGTGTCGCTGTTCGAGCGCACGCGCACCGCCGACACCCAGGGCAGGAACTCGCCATAGCGGCCGACATCGGCGACCAGATCGAACATCTGCTCGGGCGTGTAGGGCAGCGAGCGCGTTTCGGAATGCTTAGGCACGTGCGAGCTTGGCCTCACGCGCGGCGCGCATCTTCGCGAAATCGTCGCCGGCATGGTAGCTCGAACGTGTCAGCGGCGAGGATGCGACCAGCAGAAAGCCCTTGGCACGGGCGATCGCGCCATAGGAATTGAACGCCTGGGGCGTGACGAAGTCGATCACCTTGGCATGCTTGGGCGTGGGCTGGAGATACTGGCCCATGGTCAGGAAATCGATGTCGGCGCTGCGCATGTCGTCCATGACCTGGTGAACTTCCAGGCGTTCTTCGCCGAGGCCGAGCATGATGCCGGACTTAGTGAAGATCGACGGATCGAGCTTCTTCACCGTCTCCAGCAGCCGGATCGAGGCGTAATAGCGCGCCCCCGGACGGATGGTCGGATAGAGGCGCGGCACGGTTTCGAGATTGTGGTTGTAGACGTCCGGGCGCGCCGCGACGATCATCTCGACCGCCTGCTCATGCTTGTTGCGGAAGTCGGGCGTCAAGATCTCGATCGTGGTGACCGGGTTCGACTTGCGGATCGCTTCGATCACCTTGACGAACTGCTTGGCGCCGCCATCGGGCAGATCGTCGCGGTCGACCGAAGTGATGACGATATGTTCCAGGCCCATCTGTGCCGCGGCATCGGCGACATTGTTGGGCTCCATCGGATCGACGGCGCGCGGCATGCCGGTCTTCACGTTGCAGAAGGCACAGGCGCGGGTGCACGTGTCGCCAAGGATCATGACGGTGGCGTGCTTCTTGGACCAGCACTCACCGATATTGGGGCATGCCGCCTCTTCGCACACCGTCGTCAGGCTTTTCGAGCGCATCAGCGCTCGGGTCTGGGCGAAGCCGGCGGAGGTCGGCGCCTTGACGCGAATCCAATCGGGCTTGCGGACACGCTCGGGACGGGGAAGCGGCGACATCTCGTTCATGGGAGGGCAAATAGCGATCCGCCCGCCCGGGCACAACCAAGCGCTGTGCATCCGTGGTTGCAGCGCGCCGAAGCGGGATCGCAAGCGCGGCGGGAGCGTTCCGAGCGGACCATGACCGACTTTATCGACCTGCTCGACGGCTATCAGCGCTTCCGCACCAGCGACTATCGGCGCCAGCGCGAACGCTGGGCCGAATTGTCTCAGGGGCAGGATCCCAAGGTGATGGTGATCGCCTGTTCCGACAGCCGAGTGGATCCAGCCCAGATCTTCGACACGCTGCCCGGCGAGATTTTCGTGGTGCGCAACGTCGCCAACCTGGTGCCGCCGTTCGAGACCGGCGGTGGACGCCACGGCGTGTCGGCGGCGCTGGAGTTCGCGGTGACGCAGCTGGAAGTGCCCGAGATCGTGGTAATGGGGCATGGCGCGTGCGGCGGCGTCCACGCGGCGCTGACCAAGCGCTTCGCCGATGCCGAGCCGGGCGCCGGCGGCTTCATCGCGCATTGGGTGGACATATTGGACGAGGCGCGCGAGCGGATCGTTGCCGAACATGGCGAGGGGGCAAAGGCGGTGCACGCGCTGGAACTCGAAACGGCGCGGGTGTCGCTTGCCAATTTGCGCACCTTCCCCTGGGTCGCGGAGCGCGAGGCGGCGGGCAAGCTGGCGCTGCACGGCGCGTATTTCGCGATTGCGGATGGCGTGCTGCATGTGATGGATGAGGATGGTGGCTTCGGTCCGGCCTGAAGTCGCGGCTTATTTTCCACTCTCACCCCGGCGTTAAGCCGGGGTCCCGCTGTCTTCGAACCCGCGGAGAAGAAGCTGGATCCCGGCTCGCTACCAGGAAGACGGAGGGATTCAGCAGCTGGGGATGAATCCACAAATGCGAACGGCCGGACACGCCCAATGTCGGTCGTAGCCGACCCGGTGCCTGATTGCGGACGATCGTTTAGCGGGGCAGGATGGGGCGGTGACGATCACTCCTGCCACTCTTCGCCAGCTACCGCTTGCCGAGATCGGAGCGGTGACGTTCTACAAGCGCGACGAGATCACGACCGACCTTATTTGCTGCGAGGTCGATGTCGGCGGGCAAGTCTGGAGCTTCCATGAGGAGGCGGCTGGCTGGTCAGACCTCATTGCTTACCTGTCGGCGCTACCAGGCTTTCGCACCGACTGGTTTGAGACGGTTACAAGCGACCCATTCTCTACGAGCGAAACAGTCGCCTTCGAACGGCGATGACCGCCCAATGTCGGCCGCTACGTGTAACTGTCGGCGCCACTGAAAACGGCCGTTCACCTTAGCGCTATAGCCATCCGGACCAACCAGTTGCGGCGATCTATTTTGAAGGGCAAATTGGGTCTATGAAGGTCTCCAGTCTAGCAACCTTGCTCATCGCGTCATCATTTGGAGCGCCGTTGGCGGCTTCTCCCGCAACTCCTGATGATTGTGATCTGGGCGAGGTTCAAACTATCGGGGAATTGCAGGCCATCCTGAGCATTCGAGCGGTGGACGCGGTGCGGTTGGCTGCGGCACCTTCTGCAACAACCGACCGACGCTTGGCCCAGTTGGTTTCGTCTTCGGCGCAATTCTCGTCGGGTGGCGGAGATGTCGGCCTTCCGATGGGTATGGGCGTGGACGGATTGCGTGCCCTAACCAAACACATGAACGCTGCGTCGTTTCGCTATTATGGCTGGGACGGGATACCGACGCCGGTCCAAGATGTATGTGGGGTGCAAAAGGTCAAGGTTGAATTCATTGATGCGACCTCACGCGACGCCTTCCCTGTGACTTTCACATTTGAGGCGGGGCGGATCGTGGCGGCGGGGGGCTGGCGAAGGTCACTTGAAACAGGTCAAATCGATCGCAGCCGCGATTAGGCTTTCCTGAGAGAGTAGTGGCCGCTTTTGAGATATGGAACCTCAAAGCGGCCAGTCCGCTTCCGCCCAATTGCGGTCATTTAACTTCGAAGGCATCTTCTCTGCATGCGGACCGCCTGCTTCACCTTTCTGTCACTACTCACATCGTTGCTAGCCGGATGTGCAGGTGCCAGTGATGACACGGAGAGATTAGCTGAAACGATCGAGGATTCCGTCGTGTTGCCGCAAGGAGCGGCGCCGCTAGGGAGCTACGAGCGATACTACGCTGAGCGTGACGGCGTTGTCTTGGCTGTCCTTATCAACCACTCCGAAGACCATCGCCGAACGATTGCGCAGCATTGCCGAACACTGGATGATTCCCCGTTCCCCTGTCCGATAGCTGGCGGCGAGGTACGTCTGGTGGATGCCGGTGAAAGCGCTTGGGTGGAGGACTGGACTGATCTTCCCGGCATCAGTGGCGGTGGATGTGCTCAGGTCGATATTGAGTATCAACCGGAAGAACGGAGGTTTTCGCGAGTGGAATGCAATGGTTCCTATTGAAACGGAAAGGCAGCTAGCCACCACTTTTAGCCACGGCGGCTTCCGCCCCAAAGTCAGTCGCCCCATGCGCTCGTTGTGGGGCGAACATCGGAACTCTGTCCGTCCCGCTGTCGAACCGACACGCGCCAGAAAATGGACGCACCGGTGACTGCCGCACCTTCGAAGAGCAACATTGCCGCCAATCCGGCGCGACTTGCGAGATGGAAGCCGTGCGGGTTCTGCTCTGGTGACGCAGGAAGCAGAAGCTGGAAGATCCCGATTGCGGCAGCAATGACTGCCACGACTGCGGTAGTGGCAACCAGGTAGGTCGGAAGGCTACAACGATTTTGCCAACGAAGTACGAGGTGCACCGGGGTACCTACCAGCAGGCAAACACCGTAGCTGGCGACAACAAGCTGGAGCCAAGCCTCGATCACCGACGCGCTGTCACTAGGCCGATCGAGCAAGATGATCCCGAACAGGAGGGTGAGCTGTAGCACCACGGGAAGCGGCGCAAGGGCAAAGCCCAAAGCTTCTCGCTTCAGCGGCACCGTTCCACCCTGCGCTATCCCCTAGTCCGTCCCATCGTTATGTCCGCTTCGCCGCTTGATCGCAACGTAAGCCGCCAGTCCGCAATCCACCCAACGTCGCCACTAGCTTGAGACTACCACTGATTCCCGGTTAGCCGCGGTTGTTCTCTTCATTTGGACACGCAGTGCCGATATCGAGTGTGCCCAGCGCTTCCTCCGCGACGCGGACGACCTGTGGGTCGAGGAGCGGTGGGGTCATCGGGACTTGCGTTTCGAGCGCGTCGGCGATTGCCTTGAGCGCGGCGATGCGGGCGGCTTTCTTGTCGTTGCCGTCGATCACGGTCCAGGGGGCCACCTCGGTGTCGGTGTGGCGGAACATGTCGTGCATGGCGTCAAGATAGTGAGCGCGCCGAGCGCGGTTGCGGAAATCGTCCAGGCCGGTCTTCCAGCGCTTCCACGGATGCTCGATGCGGTCTTTCAGGCGCTGGTCCTGCGTCTGCTGCGTGGTGTGGACGAAGATCTTGATGAGCGTGGTGCCGTCGGCGACCTGTTGGGCTTCAAAGTCGTTGATCTCGGTGTAGCCGCGCTGCCACTCGGCTTCGCTGGCATAGCCCTCGACGCGCTCGACCAGCACGCGACCGTACCAGCTGCGGTCGAAGATCGCGATATTGTGGTCGGCTGGGAGCCGGCGCCAGAAGCGCCAGAGGAAGTGGCGCGCCTTTTCCTCGGGCGTGGGCGCGGCGATCGGCCAGACCTCGAAATAGCGCGGGTCCCATTTGGCGGTGAGGCGCTGGATGATGCCGCCCTTCCCCGCCGCGTCCCAGCCTTCGAACAGGATGATCGCGCGGCGTTTGTGCACGATATGGGCGTAGTGGATCCGGCTGAGGCGATCCTGGAGCTTTTTCAGCTTCTTCTTGTAATTGCCCTCATAGGGCGCGCCGGCTTCATAGTCGGTGAGGTCGATGGTCATGCGCGGTCCAACGTGCGGGCGCGCCGAAACGCTGCATCAGCAGGCGACGACGTTTACCGCGAGGCCACCTTGCGCGGTCTCCTTGTATTTGGAGCGCATGTCCTCGCCGGTCTGGCGCATCGTCTCGATCACCGCGTCGAGGCTGACGATGTGGCTGCCATCGCCGTGGAGCGCGAGATAGGCGGCGTTGATCGCCTTGATTGCGCCCATCGTGTTGCGCTCGATGCAGGGGATCTGGACGAGGCCGCCGATCGGATCGCAGGTGAGGCCGAGATTATGCTCCATGCCGATCTCGGCGGCGTTCTCGATCTGGGCGTTGGTGGCGCCGAGCGCGGCGGCGAGGCCGGCGGCGGCCATCGAGCAGGCGACGCCGACTTCACCCTGGCAGCCCATCTCGGCGGCGGAGATCGAGGCGCGCTTTTTGTAGAGGAAGCCGATGGCGGCGGCGGTGAGCAGGAAGGTACGCGCGCCCGCGGGAGTGGGCGCAGCGCAGAAGGTCTCGTAATAGCGCAGCACGGCCGGGATCACGCCGGCGGCGCCGTTGGTGGGTGCGGTGACGACGCGGCCGCCGGCTGCGTTCTCTTCGTTGACGGCAAGCGCCCAGAGACTGACCCAGTCGAAGACAAGCGAGGGATCGCTGCGTGGGCCGCGGGCGATCAGACGCTGGTGGAGGTCGCGGGCGCGGCGCTTGACCTTGAGGCCCCCGGGCAGCTCGCCCTCTCCCCGGCAGCCGCGGTCGATACAGGCGGACATGGCGGCGCGCAGGCTGTCGATGAAGGCGTCGGTCTCGGCATCGTCGCGCCAGGCGGCTTCGTTGGCGCGGACGATGTCGGCGATGGAGACGCCCTGCGCTTCGCCCACCGCGAGCAGCTCGGCGCCCGAGGTGAAGGCGAAAGGGAGCTTGACGTTGGTCTGGGGCGGTTCGCAGCCGCCCTCTACGATCGCGCCGCCGCCGATCGAATAGACGAAGCTCTCATAGGGTTCGGAATTGGCGTAATGCGCGACGAAGCGCATGCCATTGGGGTGCGCGGGAAGAAACCGGTCCTCACGGAAGATCAGGTGGCGGCCTTCCACGAAGGGGACCGCGACGTGGCCGCCGAGGACGAGCGTCTGTTCGGCGCGGATGGTGGAGACGATGGTCGCGACGGCGTCCGGATCGACGGCCTCGGGACGGTGGCCGGCGAGGCCGAGCAGCACCGCGATATCGGTGGCATGGCCGCGACCGGTAAGCGCGAGTGAGCCGAACAGTTCGCAAGAGACGGCAGTGGGTGTCCCGCGATCGATCGCGGCTTCGGCGAAGGCGGCGGCGGCGCGCATCGGGCCGACAGTGTGCGAGCTGGACGGGCCGATGCCGATGGTGAACAGGTCAGCCAGGCCGATCGTCGCCTCCGCCTGGGTGCGGGCGCGGGGGTTCGCCGGATCCAACATGCTCTCTCCTGCGCGGCTTCTTCACTTGACCATATAGGCGCGCGGGGGCGCCCCGGCGAGGGCCGGAGCGCCTTTGACGATGCTGCTTAGCCCGCGGCTGGATCGACGATGCCGTCGGTGCCCTTTTTGGCGAGGTCGGCGGCGACCTGGGGGGAGAGGCGGATGCTCAGCTCCTTTAACTGCTTCTCGCTGACGAAGGACGGGGCGCCCATCATCAGATCCTCGGCCTTTTGAGTCATCGGGAAGGTGATTACCTCGCGGATGTTCGGCTCGTCGGCGAGCAGCATGACGATGCGGTCCACACCCGGTGCCGAGCCGCCGTGCGGGGGCGCGCCGAACTTGAACGCGTTGATCATGCCCGCGAAGTTCGCATCGACATCGGCCTGGCTGTAGCCGGCGATCTCGAACGCCTTGTACATGATTTCCGGACGGTGGTTCCGGATCGCGCCCGAGCTCAGTTCGATGCCATTGCAGACGATGTCGTACTGGTAAGCCAGGATCTCGAGCGGGTCCTTGGTCTCCAGCGCTTCCAACTCGCCCTGGGGCATGGAAAAGGGATTGTGGCTGAAGTCGACCTTCTTGGCGTCCTCGTCATATTCGAACATCGGGAAGTCGACGATCCAACAGAATTCGAAGCGCTTCTTGTCAATCAGGTCGAGCTGCTCGGCAGCGCGGGTGCGCGCCAGACCGGCGAGCTTGGTGGCCTGGGCTTCCTTGCCAGCGGCGAAGAAGATGCCGTCATTTGGGCCGAGACCCATCGCCTGCGCGATCGCCTTCATGCCGTCCTGGCCATGGTTGTTGGCAATCGGGCCGCCGAACACGCCATCCTTCTGGGTGGCATAGCCGAGACCGGGGAAGCCTTCAGACTGCGCCCAGGCGTTCATGTCGTCGAAGAACTTGCGGCTCTTCTCATGCGTGTTCGGCGCCGGAATCGCGCGGACGACATCGCCGCCCTCGACCATCGAGGCGAAGCGGCCGAAGCCCGAACCCTGAAAGTGTTCGGACACGTCGGTGATGAGGATCGGGTTGCGCAGATCAGGCTTGTCGTTGCCGTATTTCAGCATCGATTCGCGGTAGGGAATGCGCTTGAAGGGAAGCGCCGAGACAGTGCGGCCCTTCCCTTCCCAATCGGCGAACTCTTCAAACACGCCGTGAAGAACCGGCTCAATCGCCGCAAAAACATCGTCTTGCGTGACATAGCTCATTTCGAAATCGAGCTGGTAGAACTCACCCGGCGAGCGATCGGCGCGGGCGTCCTCGTCGCGGAAGCAGGGGGCGATCTGGAAATAGCGGTCGAAACCGGCCACCATCAGCAGCTGCTTGAACATCTGCGGCGCCTGGGGGAGCGCGTAGAACTTGCCCGGGTGAACGCGGCTGGGGACCAGATAGTCGCGCGCGCCTTCCGGGCTGGACGCGGTCAGGATCGGGGTCTGGAACTCAGTGAAGCCCTGGTCGATCATCCGGCGGCGAAGCGACGAGATGACGTTCGAGCGCAGCAGGATGTTCTTGTGCACCTTGTCACGGCGCAGATCGAGGAAGCGGTAGCGCAGGCGGATATCCTCCGGATACTCGGCGTCGCCGAACACCGGGAGCGGCAGCTCCTGCGCCTGGGACTGCACGGTGACCTGGGCCGCGCGGACTTCGATCTCTCCGGTCGGCAGGTTGGGGTTCACGACGCTGGCGTCGCGAGCGACGACGGTGCCGGTGACCGTCACCACCGATTCGCTGCGCAGCGATTCGATCGCCGCAAAGGCCGGGCCGCTGACGTCGGTGACGATCTGGGTAATGCCATAATGATCGCGCAGATCGATGAAGACGAGATCGCCATGATCGCGCTTGCGGTGCACCCAGCCGGAGACGCGGACTTCCTGCCCGACATGGTCGGCGCGGAGCTGAGCGCAGGTGTGGGTGCGATAGGGGTGCATGGTCATTCTCTCGATGATCGTCGCCTTAGCGGCAGCGCAGGCATGTTAAGCGTGGCCGCGCATTCCTGTCACACCCCACTTTTGTCAACCCGAAGACCGGTATATGGCCATGCCGATGCACATACATGGCTTGATCGAGGACACCGCCACCCTCGCCGCTCTCTGCTCTCGCCTGGCAAAGTCCGACTTCATCACGGTCGATACCGAGTTCATGCGCGAGAACAGCTATTGGCCTGAGCTTTGCCTGATCCAGGTGGCGAACACGGAAGAAGCTGCGGCGATCGATCCGATGGCGCCCGGGCTCGACCTGAAGCCACTGCTCGAGCTGATGACCGAGAATGACGACGTGCTCAAAGTCTTCCACGCCGGCGGACAGGATCTGGAGATCGTCTACAACCTGACCGGCAAGACCCCCTTCCCCCTGTTCGATACGCAGGTGGCGGCGATGGCGCTGGGTCAGGGAGAGCAGATCGGTTATTCCAACCTGGTCGACACGTATCTGGGCATTGTCGTCGACAAGGGCGCGCGCTTCACCGACTGGGCGCGCCGACCGCTCGATGCGCGGCAGATCGAATATGCGATCGGCGACGTCACGCACCTGTCAAAGATCTTCCCCAAGATGCTGGAGAAGCTGCGCAAGAGCGGGCGCGGCGTGTGGCTGAACCAGGAGATGGATCGGCTCGGCGATCCGGAGAATTATCGCAACGATCCGGATGTCGCCTGGGAACGCGTGCGCATTTCCAGCCGGAAGCCCGAAGTGCTGGGGCGATTGAAGGCGCTCGCCCGCTGGCGCGAACTGGAAGCGCAGGGCAAGGACCTGCCGCGCGGCCGCATCGTCAAGGACGAGACACTGGCCGACCTGGCGAGCAATCCACCACGCAAGCAGGCGGATTTGACGCGAGTACGCGGCCTGTCCGCGGCATGGGCGAACAACGATATCGGCGGGCGGCTGATGGCGGCGATCGAGGGATCGAAGCCGATGTCGGCTGCGGAGATGCCCTCACGCGACGAGCGCAAGCCGGCGTTGGGCAAGGACGGTGCGCTGGTCGCCGATCTGCTCAAGCTGCTGCTCAAAATCCGCGCCAAGGAAATCAACGTGGCGGCCCGGCTGCTGGCCCGGTCGGAAGACCTGGAGGCGCTCGCCGCCGGCGTACGGGCCGGGCTACCGATCCTGGAGGGCTGGCGCTACGAGCAGTTTGGCCGCGACGCGCTGGCGCTGGTAGAGGGTCAGCTTGGGTTCACCGTCAAGGGCGGAAAGCTGAAGATGACCCGTACCGAGGAGCCAACTGCATGATCCGTTCTCTGCTGCCCGTCGCCGCGCTTGCCTGTGCCGCCTGCACGCAAGGGCACCCACAGCAGGAGCATCCCCAGACCACGGTAGTCGCCCCGCCTGCCGTCCCCGGGGGCGCCTGCACCAAGGAAGGCCTTGCCGCGCTGGTGGGCAAAACCCGCAGCGAAGCGGTCGCGGCCGAGGCGCTTCGGCTTTCCGGCGCGCAAACGTTGCGCTGGATCGAGCCGGGCCAGGCCGTCACCATGGATTATCGCGAGGACCGGCTAAACCTGCACCTAGACGCACAAGGCAAGATCGAGCGCGCCGGCTGCAGCTGAACCGCGGCCAGGCTGTAGCGACCTTCAGCGCTTTGAACTCCCCTCCCTTGCAAGGAGGGGAAATGCAAATGCAGCTATGGCCTAGAGTTCCAGCACCGGCTGGCACCCGAAGGCGGCAGCCAGCGCCTTGTGCCGCCGCTCGACAGTGTCGCCGTAGAGCGCCTCATCGTCGGGCGGCAGGCGCAGCGCGAGGGCTCCGTCCGAAAGGGCGAGACGCGAGCGCTGCAACGGCGCCGCGACCCCGCCGCTCAGCCGCTGGCCGAGCCGCATAGCAAGACCCCAGAGCTTGGCGCGGCGCAACGCTTCAAGTCCGGCAAGCCGCCCCAGCGGTTCAGGACTGTCCATCTTGCCGCCCAGCGACGCATACAGCGCCTGGGCTATCAGCGCGCGGCCGGTGGCGTCGACACCGACCCAATTGCCGTGCAGCCCGATTTCCATGCCGCGCTCGTCGCGGAACTCGGGATTGGCACGCCAGCCGACATCGGCGAGCAGGCAAGCGGCATGGCGCAGCCGCGCCAGTTCGGCGGGCTCATCGGCGAACAGCGGCGCAATCCAGCGACCGAGCAGATCGCCATGTTCGGGGAAGCGGCCGAGGCGGCGGCCCTCGTCGCGTGCGGCGACGATCAGCGGGTCCTGTTGGCGCTCCGCGACCGAAAGGCGCTGGAACAACAGCCCTTCGCGCAGGCCATAGGCCGATACGGTCGTGCCGCTGCTGCCGAGATGCTTGACGACACTCCCGAGCAACGCCGCGGCATCGCCCAGGGTGGGCAGGCGCGCGCTCGACAGGTCGGGCACAGCCTTGAGCTCGGCCTTGGACAAGTCTGCAAGCATGCGCGTGAGCTCACCGATGCGCTCGAGCGACAGCGGATATTGGTGCACCACCGGCAGCGGATACGCTGCCAGGTGCATGTCCAGCTTGGCCAGCGAGCGCCACGAACCGCCGACCAGGTAAAAAGGCAGGCCCTTGCCCCTGCCCGTCCACCCCGCCTCGGCAATGAGCCGGGCAACGGTGCGGTCGAGCACGCCCTTGCCCTGGGCGCGGATCGCACCCAGGCGCAGCACGCCGAGCGGATAGGAAATGCGGTCGGTGACCGTGCCCGCGACGACGCGGACCAGCTCGAGACTGCCGCCGCCCAGATCGCCGACGATACCGTCCGCGTCCGGGATACCGGAGAGCACCCCGAATCCGGAAGCCATCGCTTCCTCTTCCCCCGGCAGCAGCTCAACCTCGAGCCCGTAGCGCCGTGCAGCGTCGATCAGTTCGTGGCCGTTGGACGCGTCCCGCACGGCGGCGGTGGCGACGGTGCGCAGCTCGGTCACCTGCATCTCGCGCGCGAGCTTGGCAAAGCGTTGCAGCGCAGAGCAGGCAAGCGCCAGCCCGGCGGCCTCGATCGCGCCGGTCTGGCTGAGCGAGCGGCCGAGCCCGGCCATGACCTTTTCGTTGAACAGGATCGCGGGCAAGCGCGCCGGCCCCTGATACACCACCAGGCGGACCGAATTGGAGCCGATGTCTATGATGGCAATGCGAGGTTCCCCGGCGTCCCCCGCACGGGGCGGGGTTCGGGACGACACGGTGGTCAAGCTCAAGCGCCCTTCGCCGCAGCGCGCCGACGCTTCAACGACAGCTTGGGCACAGGCTTGCGCTTTTCGAGCGCGGCACCGCGGCCGGACAGCGACGGATTGGTCATGAAATACCGGTGCAGGTTGAATGCCCCTTCGCTGGCATCGGCGCGGACATAGCTACCGTCAGGTTGGAGGAACCAGCTCTGTTCATTGTCGAGCAGGTTGGCCACCATCACCTGATCCAGCACCTGATCATGCACCGTCTTGTTGAGGATCGGTAACATGAACTCCACGCGGCGATCGAAGTTGCGCTGCATCCAGTCCGCCGACGAGATGAACACCCTGGCTCCATCGTTGGGCAGCGTAGCGCCGTTGCCGAATGCCCAGATGCGGCTGTGTTCGAGGAAGCGGCCGACGATCGACTTGACGCGGATATTCTCCGACATCCCGGGCACGCCGGGGCGAAGGCAGCAGATGCCACGGATGATCAAATCGACCTCCACGCCGGCATTGCTCGCCTCGTACAGCTTTTCGATGGTCGCGGGGTCGACCAGCGAATTCATCTTGGCCCAGATTGCACCGGGCTTCCCAGCGCGGACCTGGGCGATCTCGCCGTCGATCAGATCCTTGAGCTGGTTGCGCAAATCGCGCGGGCTGATCGCCAGCAGCTTCAGGCTCTTGGGTTCGACATAGCCGGTCACATAGTTGAAGATCTGCGCCGCATCGGTGCCGATGCGCGGATCGGCAGTGAAGAAGCTGAGATCGGTGTAGATGCGCGCGGTGACCGGGTGGTAATTGCCGGTGCCGAGATGGCAATAGGTCCGGAAGCCATTACCCTCTCGCCGGACCACCATCGAGATCTTGGCGTGGGTCTTCCAATCGATGAAGCCATAGACCACCTGCACCCCCGCACGCTCGAGCGCGGTGGCCCAGAGAAGGTTCTGCTCCTCGTCGAACCGGGCCTTGAGTTCCACGACCGCGGTGACCGACTTGCCGGCCTCCGCCGCGGCGATCAGCGCGTTGATGACGCCGGCCTGCTTGCCCGCGCGGTACAGCGTCTGCTTGATCGCGACGACGTCCGGGTCCTGCGCCGCTTGCGTCAGGAAGGCGATCACCACGTCGAAGGTCTCGTACGGGTGGTGGACGACGATGTCCTTGGCCCGGATCGCGGCAAAGCAGTCGCCGCCATATTCGCGGATCCGTTCGGGAAAGCGCGGGGTGTAGGGCGAGAATTTCAGCTCGGGCCGCTCCTCATCAACCAGCTTCGCCAGATCGCCGACGCCCAGGAAGCCGCCGGTTTCGGTGAGCAGCGCCTCGCTGCCGCCCAGTTCCTCCTTGAGTACCGCCTCCAGCGCAGAGGGGATCGAGTCCTCCATTTCCAGGCGGATCACTCGGCCGCGGCGGCGGCGCTTGATCGCGCTGCGGAAGGTGAGAACCAGATCCTCGGCCTCTTCCTCGATTTCCAGGTCGCTGTCGCGCAGCACCCGGAACACCCCGGAGCCGTGCACCGTGTAGCCGGGAAACAGCAGGTGCCAGAAATGCTTCACCACCGTCTCGATCGCGACATAGCGCGCCGGTTCGCCCGGCAGGCGAATGAAGCGCGGCATGGTGGTGGGCAACAGCACCAGTTCGCGGATCGGCTCTTGGTCCGTATCGCGCACCAGGTCGAAGATAACGCTAAGCCCCTGATTGGGGATGAAGGGAAACGGGTGCGCGGGATCGAGCGCCTGAGGCGTCAGGATCGGGAAGATCTGCTCGCCGAAATGCGCTTCCAGCCAGTCCTGGCTCTCGCCCTCGATCGCGTCGGCTTCCAGGACATGGATACCGGCCTGCGCCAGCTCGCTGCGGATCACGTTCCAGACGCTTTGCTGGTTGTCGGCGAGGATCGCCGCTTCGGCCAGGATGGCTGCGAGCTGCTGACCCGGGGTCAGGCCGTCCGCGGAGCGCGCCTCGACCTGCTGGAGCTCCTGACCGAGCAGGCCAGCGACGCGGACCATGAAGAACTCGTCGAAATTCGACCCCGAGATGGACAGGAAGCGCAGGCGTTCCAGGAGGGGATGCGCGGGGTTGCAGGCTTCATCCATGACCCGGCGGTTAAAGGCCAGCCAGCTCATCTCCCGGTTGAAATAGCGGTCACTCCCGGTGCCGGTTTCCGGTTCCTCGATCGCCTTGGGCCGCACGTTGGTCATCGTTCCTCGTCTTCTTCGGGCTTGCTCAGGAGCCCGGCGGCACCGAGCACCTGGCGCACCATGGGAATGGTCAGGCGTTGTTCCGCCTCGGTTTCCAGCACATCGGCAACGCGCAGGATTGCGATATGGCTGCGCTCGATCCGGCGCGACAGCCAGGCGACCACATCGGGCTTCGCATGCAACAGGTGCCGCTCGAACGCGCGTTCGATAAGCTGGGGGATCAGGGCGTCGTCGGGCGGGCCTATCTCCAGCAGCGGCGAGGCCGCGAGGCGCGAGCGCAGGTCGGGGAGCTTGACCTGCCAGTCGGGGAGCGATGCCTCGGCGACCATCAGCAGCGGGCGGCGCTGCTGCTGGGCCAGGTTCCAGGCGTGGAAGACGTCGGTCTCGCTCGCCCGGTCGGCATCGTCGAAGATGTGGCCGCCGCTCTTGGCCGCGAAGATGCGCGCGAGCACGCTGCGCCCGGACTTGCGCGGGCCGACCAGAAGTGCGGCCATCACCGGCCAGGTCGCCCAGCGTTCGAGCTGCTGCACGGCGCGGACGTTGCAGTCGCTGATCAGGAATTCCGTCTCACGCGCGTCGGGCAGGCCGAGCGGCAGGCGCAGTTGCGTCATTCGCCGGTTGCGGCGCTCGGGTTCGCGGGCGCGGTGGGCGCTGCCGCAGCCGGTGCGGGGCCTGCCCGGCGGATGCGGAGCACGCCCGCGCCTTCCTGAACTTGCCACCCCCGCGCCTCCAATGCCGCACGCAGGCCGGCGATAGAGCCGTCATACGACACGCGTATGACGGACACGCCGCCCAGCGCCAGGCTGGTGGTGGCGGCGGAACGGACGCCTGGAACGCCGCGCACGGCCGATTCGGAGGCGTTGAGCGCCGAGACGTTGGGCGTGTCGACCTGAACCGTATAAGTGGCGGTGGAGACGCTGCTGGGCAGCGGAGTCGGCGTCTCCGCTGCTGCGGCCGCGGCTTGAGCGGCGGCTGCGGCGGCCTCGGCTTCGGCTTCGGCCTTTTTCTCGGCTTCCGTTTTCACGTGCGGCGGGCGCATCGCGAGTACG
Source organism: Sphingomonas xinjiangensis (assembly GCF_014199255.1). Classification (GTDB taxonomy): domain Bacteria; phylum Pseudomonadota; class Alphaproteobacteria; order Sphingomonadales; family Sphingomonadaceae; genus Sphingomonas; species Sphingomonas xinjiangensis. Next base: position 451,329 of record NZ_JACIJF010000001.1, read on the forward strand.
GGATCGGGGCGCAGCAGGCCGTCGGCCAGGGCTTGCTGATACGCCTTGTCGATCCGCTGGATGCCGGCATCGAGCAGAGAGTCGAGCGCGTCACCATTGTCGACTCGCAGCGCGAAGCTGGTGATCGGCTTGCGATCCGGACCGAAATTGGCAGCGAAGATGCCGATCACCGGACCGCCGGGAAACTCGCGGCGCAGCTGCACTTCGGCGACGAGCACGTCGGACGCGCCATATTGGTCGAGCACCGTGCGCCACCAGTTGCGGCCGCGGCGCAGCGTTTGTCCGGCGTTGACGAGCAGCGCGTCCGGTCCGGTACCGGCCAAGCGCACATAGTCGATGGTGCTGGTGCCGCTACGGAATCGGTTCCACGCGCGCGCCCAGGCGGTTTCGCGTTCGAACACGCGACCCACACCGCCGGAAAATTCAAGCGGTACGAGCAACATCGGCGGCGAGCGAGTGACTTGCGTCGACACGCCCAGAATGGCGCCGGCGCGCGAACGGTCGAACAGCACGCCAAGCCTGGCGATGTAGCGGTCGGGGCCGATCTGCTCCCGCTCGACCACGATGCCGGTGGAAAGCGCGTCGAGGGTACTGTCGGGCAGGCTCGACTTCTTGCCGGTCAGCCGCTGCGACAGTGTTTCCCACGCCTTGCGCTGGGCGAGCCGCCAGCCCCCCTGCCGTGCGGAGTCGGCGTCCTTGCCTTTCACGTCGACAGTAACGCCGGACACTTCGAAACTGCCCGAGGCGTCCACCGCGACGGCTGCGGCACCGCCGCCTTGCGCCACCACCATGGTTCCGACGCCCGCCACAGCAAGCGCGCCAGCGACGCCGATGATGATGGAAAAACGCGAAACCTGCATGCGGGCGCTCTTTTGGCCGACACGTGCCGCGAAGCCAAGCGCGTAATGATCTTCGCATGGGGAGTTTCGATTTGGCGCGGGCGGCGCTAAGCGCTTGGCGCATGAGCGACCAGCAAGCCTATACCTACGCCCAGGCGGGCGTCTCCATCGCGGCGGGCAATGCCCTTGTCCGAGCCATCGCCCCGCTTGCGCGCTCGACGCGGCGCCCGGGGGCCGACGCCGATCTGGGCGGTTTCGGCGGGCTGTTCGATTTGAAGGCAGCCGGCTTCGAGGATCCGCTGCTGGTCGCGGCCAATGACGGCGTGGGCACCAAGCTGAAGCTTGCCATCGAGCACGATGCGCATGACGGCGTGGGCGTCGACCTGGTCGCGATGTGCGCCAACGACCTGATCGTGCAGGGTGCCGAGCCGCTGTTCTTCCTGGATTACTATGCCAGCGGGAAGCTGGACGCGGGGGTTGCCGAGCGGGTGATCGCGAGCATCGCCGATGGCTGTCGGCAGGCCGGATGCGCGCTGATCGGCGGCGAAACCGCCGAGATGCCGGGGATGTATGCCGATGGCGATTACGACCTGGCGGGCTTCTGCGTCGGGGCGGTGGAGCGCAAAAACCTGCTGGACGGTAGCAAGATCCGTCCGGGCGACGTGCTGCTGGGCCTCGCCTCCACCGGCGTACATTCCAACGGCTTTTCGCTGGTGCGCCGGCTTGCCGCGGATAAAGGTTGGAAGCTCGACCGCCCGTCGCTGTTCGATCAGGACCGGCTGCTGATCGACGCGCTGATGGCGCCGACGCGCATCTATGTCGCGAGCTTGTTGCCGCAACTGCGCAAGGGCACGATCCATGGCCTGGCGCATATCACCGGCGGCGGATTGCTCGAGAATGTGCCGCGAGTCCTGCCGCAGGATTGCCATGCCCGCATCGACGCCGGCGCGTGGCCGCTGCCGCGGCTGATGGCGTTCCTTCAGGCGCAGGGGAATATCGAGCCCGAAGAGATGGCGCGTACGTTCAACTGTGGCGTCGGCATGGTGGCTGCGGTGGCAGCCGATCAGGCCGAGGCAGTGGCACGCGAATTGACCGAAGCTGGCGAGACGGTGTTCACGATCGGCGTGGTCGAGGAGGGCACGCGGGGCTGCACCGTGTTCGGGGCCGAGGAAATCTGGAGCGCGCGCCAGCCCTGGTCCGCCACCCACAATGGCTAAGCGCCGGCTGGCTATTCTGATCTCGGGCCGCGGTTCAAACATGGCCGCGCTGGTGGAAGCGTCGAGTGCGGTCGACTGCCCCTATGAAGTCGTGCTGGTCGCCAGCGACAAGCCGGCTGCCGCGGGGCTGGCCTGGGCCGCCGACCACGGGATCGCCACCTTTGCGCAGAGCCCCAAGGGCTTGCCCAAGGCCGAGTATGAAGCGGCGATCAACGCCGCGCTGCGCGAAGCAGGTGCCGAGGCGATAGCCTTGGCGGGGTATATGCGGCTGCTGTCCGACGGGTTCGTCGCGCGGTGGCGCGGGCGGATCGTCAACATTCACCCATCACTGCTGCCCAAGTACAAGGGGCTGGACACCCACGCCCGCGCGCTGGCGGCCGGCGACGCGGTGGCAGGTTGTTCGGTGCATCTGGTTACCGAAGAACTGGACGCCGGCGAGCTGTTGGGACAGGCCGAGGTGCCAGTGCTGCCGGACGACACCGCCGATACCCTGTCGGCGCGGGTGCTGGAACAGGAGCATCGCCTCTATCCCGAGACCGTCGCACGGTGGCTGCGGGGTTGGTCTGACGGCATACCGTTTTCCTAATCTTGGATATTTTCCCGAACTGCCGAGTTGGATCGCGACAATGTCCCGAAGCGGGCCCTGCGTACCAAGGGAGTTCTGCAATGACTGACACGGCCTCACACCACGAACCCGAAACCCATGGCGGGACCGCAACGGCGGAAGAGGGTCAGGTGATGCTCGACGGCCCGGACGGAGTCGCCGTGGCGATGTCGCCCGAAGCCGCAGTCGCCACTGCGGAGAGCCTGATCGCCGCGGCGGAACAGGCGAGCGATCAACTCGGCGCCGAAGGGCATCCGAGCTGACCTCTTGCCCTTTGCTCGCGAGGCACCCGATAAGGCGCAAATGATCAAGGTCGCCAGCTACAACATGCGCAAGTCGATCGGCACCGATCGACGGCGGCAGCCCGAGCGGACGCTGCAGGTGCTTTGCGAGGTCGATGCCGACATCATCGCATTACAGGAAGCGGACCGCCGCTTCGGCGCGCGCGAGGCCGTGCTGACCAGCCATCTGCTCGCCGAGCATGGGGACTGGAAGCCAGTGATGTTCGGAATGCGCGCCCGATCAATGGGATGGCACGGCAACGCCATGCTGGTGCGGCGCGACGCCGAGATCCTTGGCTGCCAGGCCATTCACTTGCCCGCGCTGGAACCGCGCGGCGCGATCATGGCCGATATTCGGATCAAGGGACAAACGATCCGGGTGGTCGGCATGCATCTGGACTTGTCGGGACTGTGGCGCCGCCGCCAGGCACGCGCCGTTATCGCCCATCTGGAGGCGAGCAGCCCCCGGCAGGCTACCGTGCTGATGGGCGACCTGAACGATTGGAGCGCGCAGAACGGCTGTTTGCACGACTTCGCCCAGCATTTTACCTTTGCGCCCACCGGCAAGAGCTTCCACGCGCGCCGGCCGATGGCGCGGCTCGACCGAATCATGGTCACCCCAGACCTGAGCATCCAGGCCTGCGGCGTGCATGAAAGCCTGCAGGCCCGCACCGCGTCCGATCACCTGCCGATCTGGGCGGAGCTGCAACCGGCTTGATGACGCAGCCACGCGACAGGGAATTGCGGCTTGCGCTGGTCTGCTATGGCGGGATCAGCTTGGCCGTCTACATGCACGGCATCACCAAGGAGATCTGGCGGCTGGCGCACGCCAGCTGCTCGGCGCAGGCGGGCGAGGATGGCAGCGGCATCTATCGTGAACTGCTTGAAGAGATCCGCACCAGTTCGGGCGTAGATCTGCGGGTGCTGGTTGACATCCTGTCAGGGGCGAGTGCCGGCGGGATCAACGCCATCTTTCTGGCGCAGGCGATCACCAGCGGCCAATCGCTCGAGCCGCTCACCGAATTGTGGCTGACCCACGCCGATGTCGAGGCATTGATCGAGCCGCGGCAGGCACCCTCGCACCGCTTTGCCAAAATCTGGGCGGCGCCGATCGCCTGGATCGTCGCCAATCGCAGCAAGGCGATCGATGCCACCGTCGACCCGGAGGTGCGCGACGAAGTGCGCCTGAAGCTGGAACGCTTCGTGCGTTCGCGCTGGTTCGAACCACCCTTTGGCGGAACCCGGCTGCTGACCATGCTGCTGGATGCCTTCAAGGCCATGGCGAGCGGGCCCACCTCACGCCGGCTGTTGCCGGCGGGCCAGCCGCTCGACCTGTTCGTCACGGTTACCGATTTTCGCGGGCATCCCGAGACGCTGCGGCTCAACACGCCCGCCGAAGTGGTGGAAACCGAGCACCGACTGGTCTTTCCGTTCTCCGATCACGGCAGGAGCGACGCCGGCTTCGCCGACCCTGCGGAACTGGCCTTCGCCGCACGGGCCACGTCCAGCTTTCCAGGGGCGTTTCCGCCCTTCGGTGTCGAGGAGATCGACACGCTGCTTGCGGAACGCGGCGATGCGTGGCCGGGCCGTGACGCATTCCTTCGGCGCATGCTTCCCCAGCAATGGGAAGCCAGCCGGGCCGAAAAGGCGGTGCTGATCGACGGTTCGGTGTTGGCCAACGCCCCTTTCCGCCCCGCGATCGAGGCATTGCGGGAGCGGCCGTCGCGCCGCCAGGTCGACCGCCGCTTTGTATTCATCGATCCCTTCCCCAATTTCCGCTTTGACTTCTATGGGGAGCAGGACGCCAAGCCGGGTTTCTTTCAGACGCTGATCGGATCGTTGTCCGAGCTGCCCCGCGAGCAGCCGATCCGCGACAATCTGGAAGCGATCTCCGCACGGTCGGAAAAGATCGAGCGGATGCTGTCGATCGTCACCGAAATCCGCGCCGAAGTGGAGACGCAGGTCGAGGCGCTGTTCGGCTATACGCTGTGGCTCGATTTTCCCACGCCCAAGCGGCTGGCCACTTGGCGTCGCCGCGCCCAGGTCGCCGCTGCCGCCAGAGCGGGATATGGTCACACCGCTTATGGGCTCTTGAAGGTCGATGGGACGATCGACCGCATCGCCCGCCTCATCTACACGCTGGGCGAGCGGCATGAGCCGGAGCGCCTTCGCGAGATCCGCGGCGCGGTCGCCACGGCGGTGCGCGACCGTGGCGCCGACCGCTTCGGCGCGATGGTGTCGAATGGCGCCAGTCCACCGACGCTCGACTTCCTGCGCAGCCATGATCTGGGTTTCCGGACACGCCGGTTGCGCCTGCTCGCCCGGCGACTGAGCGAGATCGAGCGATCAGGCGCCGAGGCGGAATTGCTGCCGATCCGTACCGCCATCTACGAATCGCTTGCCAGCTATATCGAGCTCAAACGGTCCGAACCCTTTGCCGATCTGCGCGGTGCGATGAACGCCGTCACCGAGGATGCAGGCGCGGTACTTGATGCCTTGGGCGAACGGATGGCGTTGCGAGCACTGGATACGGCGACCGACGCGCGGTTGTCCGACGGGTTCAGCGCGCTGTCGAAAGAGCTGCGGCGGCCGATGCTGCTCGCGCATCTGGGCTTCCCCTTTTTCGACATTGCGACGCTGCCGCTGCTGCAAGGCGAAGGCATGGACGAGTTCGACCCCATCCGCGTGGACCGCATCTCACCCGACGACGCGACGGCGATCCGCCAGGGTGGTGCGGAAGCGACGCTCAAGGGGATCCAGTTCAACAGCTTCGGCGCATTCTTCAGCCGTGCCTACCGGGAAAATGACTATCTTTGGGGGCGCCTGCACGGCGCAGACCGGCTGATCGACATCGTCTTGTCGACCCTGTCCGTGGAGGATCAGTTGCCCGCGGAGCGCGTGACCGCATTGAAGCGGCGCGCCTTTCACGCGATCCTGGACGAAGAGGAAGCGCGGCTTACCGCCGTCCCGGGCTTGTTCCGGCAGTTGCGCGACGAGATCGGCGCGGCCTGAGCGCAGCACTGGCAAAGCGCACGCGCGCGTCCTAAGGTCACCGGCGTTACGACACGAAGGGAGGCGGGATGCGATTTTTGAAGGTGCTGTTCTGGCTGTTGCTGGGCGGCCTGGTCGCAGCGTTCGTCATCTACAATGGCGACGAGACGGTGACGATCCGCTTGTCGACCAGCCTTGTCGCGGATTTCAGCCTGCCGTTGCTGCTCATCCTGGTGTTCCTGCTCGGCCTGCTTCCCTCAACCCTCGCCTATCAGGCGATGCGGTGGCGGACGCGGCAGCGGATCGCAGGATTGGAGCGCGCGCTGGCGGATCTGCGGGCTGTGGCACCCTCCCCGATCGTCGAGCCGGTTGCCGAGCTGCCCGCGCCGGAGCTGCGGGCGTGACCTCTCCGATCTATGTGGCGCTCGACACGCCCGAACTTGAGCGTGCGAAGGCGATCGCCCAGCGGGTCCGCAACCATGTGGGCGGGATCAAGCTGGGGCTCGAGTTCTTCATGGCCAATGGCAGCCATGGCGTGCAGGAAATGGCTGCGATCGGCTTACCCGTCTTCCTTGACCTGAAGCTCCACGACATCCCCAACACAGTGGCAAAAGCGATCCAGGCGCTCCGCCCGCTCGAACCGGCGATCTTGACAGTGCATGCCGCCGGTGGGCGCGCGATGTTGGAAGACGCGAAGGCCGCGGCGCCGGCCGGCACCAGGGTAGTGGCGGTCACCATGCTGACCAGCCTGGACGATCGGGATCTGTCCTCTATCGGCGTTGCCCCCGATCCCCATGCCCAGGTGATGCGGCTTGCCGATCTCGCGCGCGCATCGGGCGTGGACGGCATCGTGTGTTCGGGGGAGGAAATCGCCGCAGTCAGAGCGGCTTGGCCCGAGGGCTTTTTCGTGGTGCCCGGGGTACGCCCGGCCAGCGGCCCGGCCGGTGACCAGAAGCGAGTCGTAACACCCAGGGCCGCGCTGGACGGCGGCGCCTCGATCCTGGTGATCGGCCGCCCGATCACCCAGGCCGAGGATCCGGACCAGGCCGCGCGGAACATCGCCGCCACGCTGTAAGATATACGCCATCGGGGTGACAGCGCCCCGGTCACCGGCGTAGAGGCGGGCCATGCCTGTTCTTGCCAAGATCTGCGGCCTATCCACGCCCGAAACGCTTGATGCGGCCGTCGCACGCGGTGCGGCGCAGGTCGGCTTCGTGTTTTTTCCGCCTTCCCCCCGGAACTTGACGTTCGATCAGGCTCGCGGGCTAGCAGAGCGGGTGCCGGGACATGTCGATCGGGTCGGAGTCTTTGTCGATCCCGACGACGCGCTGCTCGACACCGCCGTGGCGGCTGGACGCCTGGAGGCGATTCAACTCCACAAGACGGCGCCGCAGCGTGCCGCCGCGATCCGCTCTCGCCTCCGCCTGCCGATCTGGGTGGCGGTGGCCGTGAAGACAGCGGCGGACCTAGCCGGTGCCGCGGCCTTTGCGAGTGCCGCCGATCGCGTCCTGTACGATGCGAAGACGCCGGAAGGCTCCGCTCTGCCCGGTGGCATGGGGCTGCGCTTTGACTGGCGGCTGCTCCAGGGGCATCGCCATGCCCTGCCCTGGAGCTTGTCCGGCGGGCTCGATCCCGGCAACGTCGATGCGGCGATCCGCACGACCGGCGCCACCTCCGTCGATGTATCCTCGGGCGTCGAAAGCGCGCCCGGCGTCAAGGATGTGGACAAGATCGCCGCATTCCTTAAAGCCGTGACCTCCCTATGAACGTAACGAACACCTTGCGCGCCCAGCCCGACGATCGCGGGCATTTCGGCCAGTTCGGCGGCCGCTTCGTCGCCGAGACTTTGATGCCGCTGGTCCTCGACCTGGAGCGCGAATATCGCGCGGCGCAGGCCGACCCCGCCTTTCAGGCGCAGTTCGACGACTTGCTCGAGCATTATGTCGGCCGGCCGAGCCCGCTATACTATGCCGAACGGCTGACCGACGCGTTGCGCGAGTCCGCGCCCGAGGGCATGGGTGCCGAAATCTGGTTCAAACGCGACGAGCTGAACCACACCGGCGCGCACAAGATCAACAACTGCATTGGCCAGATCCTGCTGGCGATGCGCATGGGCAAGACACGCATCATCGCGGAAACCGGCGCGGGCCAGCATGGCGTCGCGACCGCCACGGTCTGCGCGCGCTTCGGCCTTCCCTGCGTCATCTATATGGGCGCAACCGACGTGGCGCGGCAGCAGCCCAACGTGTTCCGCATGAAACTGCTCGGCGCCGAAGTGGTGCCGGTGACGTCCGGAGCGGCGACGCTAAAGGACGCGATGAACGAAGGGCTGCGCGACTGGGTCGCGAACGTCCATGACACCTTCTACATCATCGGTACCGCCGCCGGGCCGCACCCCTATCCCGAGTTGGTCCGCGACTTCCAGTCCGTGATCGGCAAGGAAGCGCGCGCGCAGATGCTCGCGCGGACCGGCAAGCTGCCGGACCTGCTGGTCGCGGCAATTGGCGGGGGCTCCAATGCGATCGGGCTGTTCCACCCGTTCCTGGACGATGCCGACGTGGCGATGCTTGGGGTGGAGGCTGCGGGCGAAGGGCTTGACAAGCGCCACGCCGCAAGTCTCGCCGGTGGCGAGCCGGGGATCCTGCATGGCAATCGGACTTATCTGCTCCAGGACGGGGACGGACAGATCACCGAGGCGCATTCGATCTCGGCCGGACTCGATTATCCCGGCATCGGCCCGGAGCATGCCTGGCTGCGCGACATCGGGCGGGTCGAATATACCAGCGTGACCGACACCGAGGCGCTGGACGCGTTCCAGCTGCTGTGCCGCACCGAAGGCATCATCCCCGCGCTGGAGCCGAGCCATGCCATCGCAGCAGTCGCCAAGGCCGCGCGGGACATGCCGCGCAACAAGGTGATCCTAGCCAATCTGTGCGGTCGGGGCGACAAGGACATCTTCACCGTCGCAGACGCGCTGGGATTCGAGCTGTGACGCGGCTGACGGCTGCCTTTGCTGGCACGCGGGCGGAGGGCCGCGCCGCGCTGGTCACCTTCGTGACGGCGGGCGACCCGACGCCGGCAGCGACCAATGCCGTGCTCGACGCGTTGGTCGAGGGCGGCGCCGACGTGATCGAACTGGGCATGCCCTTCACCGATCCCATGGCCGACGGTCCGGCGATCCAGGCGGCCAATCTGCGCAGCCTGGGGGCCGGGACGCGTACCGCCGATGTGCTTGCGATCGTCCGTGCCTTTCGGGCGAAGCACCCTGACGTGCCGCTCGTGCTCATGGGCTATGCCAACACAATGACTCGGCCCGACCCCGCACGCTTTGCAGCGATGGCGGACGAAGCGGGTGCGGACGGCATCATCTGCGTCGATATCCCGCCCGAAGAAGCCGACACGCTTGCGCCATTCGCTGCGCACGGCCTGGACGTGATCCGGCTCGCCACACCGACGACCGACGCCAGACGGCTTCCCGCGGTGCTGAACGGCGCCTCGGGCTTCGTCTATTATGTGTCGGTGGCGGGGATCACCGGATTGCAGCAGGCCGCGCAAGCGTCGATCGACACGGCCGTGGCGCAGCTCAAGGCGGCTACCGACTTGCCGATCGTGGTCGGCTTCGGTGTACGCACGCCCGAGCAGGCCGCAGCGATCGGCCGCGTTGCCGACGGCGTGGTGGTCGGATCGGCGATCGTGGATCTGGTGGGGCAGCATGGCGCTGCTGCGCCCGAACCGGTCAGAACCTATATTCTATCGCTATCGGCGGCATTGGCCGCTGCCAAGGAAGTTGCATGAGCTGGATCAGCCGCGTTCGCAACGCGCTCGCCAACGTCACCACTCGCACGGACGAAACGACCGACAATCTTTGGCACAAGTGCAAGGGTTGCGGGACGATGGTGTTCACCAAGGAGCTGGAGCAGAATCTGTATGTCTGCCCGCATTGCGAGCATCATGAGCGGATCGGACCCAAGCTGCGATTCGACTATCTGTTCGACGCGGAAAGCTACACGGTCCTGCCGAGCTCAAAAGTGGCCGAAGATCCGCTTAAGTTCCGGGACCAAAAGGCTTATCCGGCACGGCTGAAGGCCGCACGGACGGCCACGGGCGAGCAGGACGCGTTTCTGAACGCATCCGGAACGATCCTGGGCCGCAAGGCTGTGATCGGGGTGCAGGACTTCGCCTTCATGGGCGGATCGATGGGTCAGGCGGTGGGCGAAGCGTTCATTGCCGGCGTCGAAGCCGCGATCGGAGCACACGCGCCGTACATCGTGTTCACAGCCTCAGGCGGCGCGCGCATGCAGGAGGGTATCCTGAGCCTGATGCAGATGCCGCGCACCACCGTGGCGATCGAGATGCTGCACGATGCCGGCCTGCCCTATATCGTCGTGCTGACCGATCCGACCTCGGGCGGGGTGATGGCGGCCTATGCGATGCTGGGCGACGTGCAGATCGCCGAGCCGCGCGCCACGCTGGCGTTCACCGGACGGCGCGTCATCGAGAATACGATCCGCGAGAAGCTGCCCGACGATTTCCAGACGTCGGAATATTATCGCGAGCACGGGCTTGTCGACATGGTCACCCACCGCAAGGAGCTGCGGGAGACGCTGGGCCAGTTGATCGGCCTGTTGTGCGCGGAAAAAGCGGCGGCGTGAGCTGCTGAGGCATGGCGGACTTTGCCAGCTCCGCCGACCCGGCGGTGCAGCGCCAGCTGGACCGCCTCGGAGCGCTGTCGCCCGGCGCGGATGTCCTAGGCCTGGAGCGCATCACGCGGCTGCTTGAACGGGTCGGCAATCCGCAGCTGCGGTTGCCGCCGGTGCTGCATGTCGCGGGCACCAACGGCAAGGGTTCAACCTGCGCCTTCCTTCGCGCCGCGATTGAGGCGGCGGGGATGCGGGCGCATGTCTATTCGAGCCCGCACCTGGTACGCTTCAACGAGCGGATCCGGTTGGGCGGCACGCTGATTACCGACGCGGCGCTTGCGCCGCTGCTCGAGGAAGTGCTCGACCAGGGCGGCGATATCGGCGCCAGCTTTTTCGAAGTCACCACTGCTGCCGCGTTCCTGGCTTTTGCCCGTAGCCCGGCCGATGCCTGCATCGTCGAAGTGGGATTAGGCGGACGGCTGGACGCCACCAACGTCATCCCGCAGCCGGCGGTTACCGGCATCGCGCAGCTGGGCATCGATCATGAGGCATTCCTGGGCGACACGCTGCGGGCGATCGCCGGTGAGAAAGCGGGGATCGCCAAGCGCGGCGTGCCACTGGTGACGATGCGCTATGTGCCCGAGATCGACGGTGTGGTTCGCGAGACGGCGAGGCCGGCTGGCGCTTCGGTGTTCGCGCAAGGGCAAGCCTGGGATTTCGAGATTGCCGGGCACGCACTGCGGTACCACGATGCCGCGGGCGACGTGACGACTCCCCTGCCCGCGCTGGCGGGTTCGCACCAGCCCGCCAATCTTGCACTGGCCATCGCCATGCTGCGCCATCAGCAGCAGTTGCAAGTCCCGGCAGAGGCGATGCACGACGCGGCATGGACCGTGCGCTGGCCAGCGCGGATGCAGCGGTTGAAGCCAGGACCATTGACCGAAATGCTGCCGGACGGTGCGGACATCTGGCTCGACGGGGGGCATAATGCCAACGCCGCCGAGGCCGTGAGCGCCGCAATGGCGCAAGTCGCCGAAGACCGACCGGTTCACCTGGTGCTGGGAATGCTGGCCAACAAGGACGCGGGTGCAATGCTCGACCGGTTCGCACCGATTGCCGAGTCGCTGGCGGCGGTACCGGTGCCAGGACATGCGCATCACGCGCCCGCAGAGCTGGCGGAGGCGGCGCGGGCCCGCGGACTGGCTGCGCGAGCCGCAGGGAGTGTCGCTGAGGCCTTGGGGATCATTGCGCTGCGGGCCGCACAGGCACCGCTGGTGCTGATCCTGGGCTCGCTCTACCTTGCCGGGCTGGTTCTCGAGCAGAACGACGAACTGCCCGACTAACGCGTTTGTTGCGATTGACTTGCAATAGCGAAGCGGCAATGACTGTTCCGGTCATCGTTGCAGGAGTCGCTTATGTCCGCCGCCAACATCCTGGCCGCCACGCTCCCCGCCCTACAGCCCGAAGATGCGGGTGCCCGCCTGCTGCTGTTCGGGGTACGCCAGATGGGCACCAACGGCATTCATGACGCGTCAGTGGCGCATGCCTTTGTCACGGCGTTCGGCCTGACGTTCCAGCGCCCGCTGGTGCTGCTGCGCGCGCTGATGGCGGAGATCTCCGCAGCGGCCAGCGGGCCGATCCAGATCGCGCCGTGGTGCTGCCCGCGCATGACCGGGTCCGAAGCGGTGCTGCTGGATATCCTCGGGCGTGTCCGGCACAATCCGCAGGGTGCGCACACGCTGCTGGCCGACCTGCTCGGCACCCGCGACGCTTATGGCGTGTTGTCGACTGCGCACGCCCTGTCGGAGGCATTCGCCGATATGGCGCTGCCGCTGTAGAACGCGGGGATCCGTTCACGACGCTCCCGCGGTCCCGCCGGGGCGCTCCTATTGTGCATTGTCGAACTTCCGCACTTCGACGGCATTTTCGTCGAAGTTGTCGAGCAAGCGGGCGTTGACACCCATCCTGCCGAAATCCTGCTCCAAAGTCTGCCAATGCGTACCGCAGCCGCAGACCGGGCAGTGGTGAATACCGATCATCCGATCACCCCAGACGTAAGCGGTCGTCTGGCCTGCGATCTGCACTTGCTCGGGCGGGAAATAGGCGACGCGCCACGCCAGCCGGCGGCAGAGCGAGCAGTTACAGTCCGCCACCCATTCCGGTTGGGTTGGCACCTCTATGCGTACCTTCCCGCAGTGGCAGCTTCCCTGAACGCCCATATCGATACGATACCGGGAATTCGGGGTGACTGCCACTACGCGTAGGTAGATCACCCCCTGCCCCGAAGCGTCAGGCCGGGACGCGCTGCCCGCCTGACAGTCGCCGCTCGGCCCAGGCGGAGCGCCACCATTCGGCGAGCACCAGCACCACCGCCACGGCGCCGAGGCCCGCGGTCAGGAAGAAGATATCGGCATAGCCATAGCGCTCAATCGCCTCACCCGTCGCCGCGCGGCCAAGCGCACCAACCAGGAAGGTCATCGAAGACAGCAGCGCGTACTGAACGGCACTGTATTCGCGCGACGTGATCGATGAGATATAGGCTACAAAGGCCGTGCCGGCGAGGCCGCCGGCGATGTTCTCTCCCGAGATCGCGACCATCAGCCGCATCATGCGCGGCTCGACGCCAATGCGGTCGAGGAAGAACAGGTGCGAGAAGGCGTCGATATTGGCGCCGCCCAATGCGAGATCGGCATAGAGGAGGTTCGAGACCGCCGCGACGATGCCGCCGGCGAGCAAGGTCGGCATGCGCCCCAGCGTGGCCAGCAGCAACCCGCCGATCCCGACGCCGGCGATCGTCATGACCACGCCGAACAGCTTGGACGCGAACGCGACTTCGTCGTTCGTGTACTGAAGTTCGCCCAGATAGAAGGGAAAGGCGAACGGCGCCCAGATCGAATCGGCGATGCGATAGAGCAGGATGAGGGACAACACGAGCAGCGCGCCCCAGCGCAGCCGTCCGACGATCTCGGCAAGCGGCAGGATGAGCGCGCGATAAGTGTGATTGGCGAAGGCGTGTGCGCCACGCGGCGACGGCTCGCTTTCTCCCGCATGATGCGGAAGGCGGTTGGTCCATGCCGCGATCAGCGCAGGGACGATCACCGTCGCGACGATGATCCATGGTCCCCAAGTCTGGGTAAAGACCCCCGAAGACGGCGCGGTCGCACCCGGGGCTACTGGCCGTAGCGCCTCGACCATGAAGCTGCCCAGCAGGAAGATCGCCCATGCCCAGCAGATCGCGACGATGCCGAGCGCCACTGCCCGCTTGGAAGGTTCGGGCACGGCATGGCCGGCGAGCGGCGATAGCCGCTCGGCAGGATCGCGCTGGGCTTCGGGGGTGAACAGGGTCATCGCGATCGCCGCCAGCATGACGAAGCCGAAGCCGACATACACCGCCGGCCAGCTGATCCGCGCCGCCAGCACCAAGGCGAGCGCGCCGCCGGCCAGCGCCGCGAAGCGATTGCCGAGCTGATAGATGGCCGAGAGCAGCTCCACGGTGGCGGTCTCATCGGCAACTTCGATGCGCCAGGCGTCGATGACGACATCCTGTGTCGCCGACAGGAAGGCGGCCAGCACCGCCAGCATGGCGAAGCTGCCGATCGCGGCTAACGGATCAGTCGCGGCGAGCATCCACAACAGCACCGCCAATCCGCCCTGGCAGAGCACCAGCCAGGATCGGCGACGCCCCAGCGACCCCAGAAGCGGCAGGCGGACGCGATCGACCACGGGCGACCACAGAAATTTAAAGGCATAGGCCAAGCCGATCCACGACAGCACGCCGATCGTCGCCAGGCTGACCTTCAGCTCACCCAGCCAAGCGTTGAGCGTGCCGATCAGCAGCACGAAAGGGAGGCCCGACGCAAAGCCCAGCACCAGCATCGCCGCGGTCTTCCGGTCGCGCATCGCCGCGCGGACCAGTGCCCAGCCCTTCAGTTTCTCGCTCAACCCTGCACCCTCGTTAACCGCCTGGCCGGACACTAGCGTGCCGGGCGCAGAAGACTAGGCGGTTATCCGCGCGCCTGAGATACTTGGCGATCGTCCCCTGCAGGGGAGGGATTGGCCCGGTGAATCTTCGCAAACGGGGAGGTTTGCTTAACGTGGCCTCTCCGGACAAACCCGCATGCGTGGCCGACCGGATGCCGCTGCACCGAGTCCCGCGCTATTCGAATGCTCACGCCAGTTGGACGCTCAAGCCAGCACAGGAGCTCGTCATGCCCTCGTTCCCTATTCCGCCCGAACTCGCTGAAGATCACGAAGCGCGCATTCACCCGGTTTTGACGTTGCTGCTCGTGCTTGCGGTGTCGGGCCTAGGCTGGGCGCTGATCTTTGCGGTGCTGTTCCTGCGGACGCTCTAAGCCGCCGATTTGAACAGGCTGAAACTGTGGGGGAGCCGCTTGGGCTTCTGCCCCTCGACCACGGCCTCGATCGCGGCGATCGCCGCGAGCAGATCGCGCTGCGGATAGGGTTTCGACAGCCACCCTGCTGCCAGCGACCGCGCCTCACCCGGGCAATGCCCGGTCACGAAGAGCACCTGCACGCCGCGCCCCCGCGCGGCCCGCGCCACTTCCACGCCGCTGCCATCGGCCAGATCGACGTCGACCAGCACCAGATCCAGTGTTTCATCGCCTTCGATCGCGGCGAGTGCGTCTGCCACCGAATCCACCGTCGCTACGATCTCGAACGCTTCGCTGGTCAGGAAATGTTCGGTGTCGAACGCGACTAGCGGCTCGTCCTCGACGATCAGAACCCGCTCGATCACTCGCTTCTTCTTACCGAACAACATCGAAACGCCCCACACGCGGCGGACTCTTCGTCCCGCCTTGTTCCCGAACGCGCGAAACCGGTATTCGCGCCGCGATAATTTTTGCGCCAATCCGTTTAATCGCTATATCGCCGCAGTGTCCCCGTCCAATACCAAAGAAACGCAGCGCATTGCCAAGCTGCTAGCCCGTGCCGGAATCGCGTCGCGCCGCGAGGTCGAACGCATGATCGCCGAAGGGCGCATCGCGCTGAACGGCGTGACCATCGATACACCCGCGACGCTGCTGGCCTCGCTGGAGGGTGTCACGGTCGATGGCGATCCGGTGGAAGCCCCGGCGCCGGCACGGCTGTTCCGCTATCACAAGACCAGCGGCTTGCTGACCGCCGAATTCGATCCGGCGGGGCGCCCGACCATCTATGACCGCCTGCCAGGCGGGCTGCCGCGGGTAATGCCGGTCGGACGGCTCGACTTGAACACCGAAGGGCTGCTGCTGCTCACCAATGACGGCGAGCTGAAGCGCGAGCTGGAGCTGCCCGCGACCGGTGTGGAGCGCAGCTATCGCGCGCGCGCCTATGGCCAGGTCACGCAGGCGCAGCTCGAGGAACTGATGCTGGGGATCGAGATCGAGGGCATCCGCTATGGCTCGATCAACGCGAATATCGAGCGGCGCACCGGCGCCAATCTGTGGATCGAAATGACGCTGACCGAAGGAAAGAATCGCGAGGTGCGCCGAGTGCTGGAGCATCTGGGGCTGCAGGTCAGCCGGCTGATCCGCACCCGCTATGGCCCCTTCTATCTGGGCGACCTTCCCGGCGGCGACGTCGACGAGATCCGACCGGCCGACCTCCAGACCTTCCGCACCGTGCTGTCGAAGCCTGGTGGCGGCAAGGCGGCATCGAACCTGCAATTCGCGGTGCGTGCGCGGGTGGAGGCAGCGCCCAGGCCCGAGCCGGTGGAGGCACCCGCCCGGGCGCGGCGCGGCGCGGTGGAGCCGGAACGGCCGAGCACGCGCTTCACGCCGCGCGTGACGCCGCAGGCAGCGCGTCCGGTACGCAAGGGCGCGCCAGTGCGGCCGCTACGTGGCCCGGAGCGCGCCGAGCGTCCGGTTCGGGACGGGGATCGCGGCGCCGGCAGACCGGTACGCGGGCGGCCCGACGATGCCGCGGCGCCCTCGCGCTTCGCGGCGCGTGGCGCTGCGCAGCGGCCCGAGCGCGCTGCTCCGGGTGCCCGCCGGCGGGAGGCTGACGCCGAGCAGCCGCACGCCCGTGAGGCGCGGTTCACGCCGCGTGCCACGCCCCCGAGAAACGAGCGGCCGGAGCGCGAGGACCCGCGCGGCGTGGCCAAGCCGGCCCGCGCCGCACGCGCGCGGGCGCATCGCGACACGCTGGAGCCGCGCCGGGGTGACATCACCATCAAGCCGCAAAGCGCGCGTCCGGGCAAGGGGCCTGCCGGTGGGCGGGGCAAGCCGTCGGTGAAGCCGGGCCGCAAGCCTGGCCGGCCACCGCGGGGTGGCAAATAATGCGGGTGATCGCAGGTAGCTGGCGCGGGCGGCCGCTTGTCGCGCCCAAGGGCGAGACGACACGGCCCACCGCCGACCGAACGCGCGAGGCGCTGTTCTCGATGCTGACCAGCCGGCTCGGTGGGTTCGAGGAACTGGCGGTGGCGGACCTGTTTGCGGGATCGGGTGCGCTGGGGCTGGAAGCTTTGTCTCGCGGTGCCGCCTCGTGCCTGTTCGTGGAGCAGGACAAGCCGGCGCTGGACGCGCTCAAGGCCAACATCGCCAAGCTGGGTGCGACGGGCGCGCAGGTGCGCGCAGGTTCGGTCATGGCGCTGGGGCCCGCGCCCAAGCCGCTCGACCTGATCCTGATGGATCCGCCTTATGGCACCGGCGCGGGGCTGGTCGCGCTCGACAAGCTCGGGCGGCTCGGCTGGGCGGGACCCGCGACCTGGATCAGCATCGAAACCGCCAAGAACGAGCAGATCGAGGTGGGCGGCTTCACCGTCGACGTGTCGCGCGTCCACGGCAAGGCGCGGCTCACGCTGCTGCGCGCCGCCTGACGAACCAGAGTCCGGCGAAGCTGAGCAGCGCGGCGGCGGCAAGATAGCCCCCGACCCAGAGCAGCCCGCCGCGCTTCACCAGCGTTTCTGCGATCAGTGGCGTGAGCCCGCCGCCGATGATTCCGCCGATGTTGAACGTGACCGACACGCCGGTGTAGCGCACCCGCGCCGGGAAGAGGCTGGGCAGCCAGGCGCCGAGCGGGCCATAGACCAGCCCCATCACGAACAGCGCGGCCGCCAGCCACACGAACAGCATCGGCAGCGCGTCGGCCGTGACCATCCACGCCATCGCCGCCGCGACCGGCACGGTGAGGAGGCAGCCGCGCATCAGGATCGCAGTCGCGCTGGTCCGGTCGGCCCACGCCCCGGCGGTCAGGATGCCCGCGGCCATGAACAGGATGGCGACCATCTCCGCGCCCAGGAACGTCTCGCGGTTATAGCCCAGATCCTTGGTCCCGTAGCCGATGACGAACACCGTCGCGATGTAGAACAAGGCGAAGCAAGCGACCGTGCCGATCGTGCCGGCGAGCGTCGGCAGCAACTGGGTGCGCAGCAACTCGCCGATCGGCACGCGCGGCGGCGGGCCGGCCTCGGCGGCTTCCACAAAGGCCGGCGTTTCGGTGAGGCGGAGGCGTACCCAAAGACCGAGCCCGACCAGCAGCCCGCTGGCGAGGAACGGCAAGCGCCAGCCCCAGTCGCGGAACTGGTCGTCAGGCATCACCGCGCCGAGCACGAGGAAAAAGCCGTTGGCGAAGATGAACCCCACCGGCGCGCCGAGCGGCGGAAAGCTGCCATAGCGGTTGGCCCAGCCCGGCGGTGCGTTCTCGACCGCCAGCAGCGAGGCGCCGCCCCACTCGCCGCCCAGTCCCAGCCCCTGCCCAAAGCGCATCAGGCAGAGCAGAGCCGGCGCGACCCAGCCGATCATCGCATAGGTCGGCAGGAAGGCGATCAGCATTGTGGAGATGCCCATCAGCATCAGCGACGCGACAAGCGTGGACTTACGGCCCAAGCGGTCGCCGAAATGGCCGAAGACGAGGCCGCCGAGCGGGCGCGCGAAGAAGGCGACGCTGAAGCTGGCATAGGACAGCAGCTGGCGCACCGCCGGGTCCTGTGCCGGAAAGAACAGCGACGGGAACACGAGCGCTGCGGCCGTCGCATAGATGTAGAAATCGTAGAATTCGACGGACGTGCCCACCAGGCTGGCGAACAGGATGCGCCGGTGCGAAGCCGGATGCGCCACGGTTGCATTCATGGCCCGTTCTTCGCGGAGGATGAAGGAGCGGTCAACGGCTATGGCCGCCGGCGCAGCGCCCGCAAGTCGATGCCGAGCCGTTTTACGCGGTAATAGAAAGTCTTGCGTGGCAGTTGAAGCGCGTCAATCGCCGCGGCGATCTCTCCATTGGCGTTGGTGACGGCGTCGACGATCGCGGCGCGTTCGAACGCGTCGAGCCGTTCCGGCAGCGAGGCCTGCGCTGCTTGGCCGGCGTCGCTCTCCTCCAGACCCAGGCAGATCCGCTCGGCGGTCTTTTCCAGCTCCAACACATTGCCGGGCCAGCTGCGTGCGACCAGACGATGAGCATGGTCGGCGAGCGGCGGCAGCGGGCAGCCATGCGACTTTGCCGCCGCCGCCACGAAATGCGCGAACAGCAGCGGGATGTCGGCGGTCCGCTCCGAGAGCGGCGGCATCCGCAGCGGCACCCCGGCGAGCAAATGGAACAGTGCCGGCAACACTTGGTCGCGGCTGCCCTCTTCGATCGAGGCGACGATCCGCAGGTCGACAGGATCGGGGTCGCGGCTTTCCAGTGCCAGGGCCCGGGTCTCCGCCAGCCGCGCAAGCCGATTCTGGAGATCGGGCTCGGCGCGGCCGAGATTATCGAGAAACAGCGTGCCGCGATGCGCCCGCTGGATCACGCCATTGCGCGCGAACAGCTCACGCTCGACGAGTTCGGCAGGCACGGTGGCGCAGTCTATCTTGAGGAAACGGTGCCGCGACCGGCGCCCGGCGCGGTGCACCAAGCGGGCATAATGCTCCTTCCCCACCCCCACCGCGCCTTCGATCACCAAGTCCAGCGCGGCATTGGCGAGCATCGGGATCATTGCGCGCAGGCGGCGGATCGCCGGGGTGTCGCCGATCAGGGCATCGTCGGCCTGGGCTTGCGCGAGGGCGCGGAGCTGGCGATTGTCGAGCGAAAGCGTACGTGCGCGGGCGGCGCGAGTGACCGCGGCCAACAGCGTGTCGGGATCAAAGGGCTTGGTCAGGAAGTCCCAGGCGCCCGCCTTGATCGCGTTGACCGCCATTTCGACATCGCCATGCCCGGTGATGAGCACCACGGGCAGTTCGGGATCGCGGGCGTGCAGCGCGGCGAAGAGCTCAATCCCCGACATTCCCGGCATCCGCACGTCGGTGACGACCACCCCGGCAAAGTCGCTGCCGATCGCCGCAAGCGCGCTTGCGGGTTCGGCGAACGGGCGCACTTCGAAGCCGTTCAGCGTCAGCAGCTGTGTGGTCGCGGTGCGCAGATCGTCGTCATCATCGACCAACGCGACGAGCGGCAGTGGCGCGTCCACATTCATGCCCGGCGCATCCCGACTTCGAAACGGGCACCCCCTGCAGACGGCAGCAGCTTGAGCCAACCGCCGAGTTCGACCATGATATCCTGCGAGATGACGAGCCCAAGCCCCAGCCCCTTATCGCGGCTGGTGACGAAAGGGGTGAACAGCCGGCCGACCACGTCGTCCGCGACGCCGGGGCCGCCATCGGCGACGGTCAACCGGACATGCGTCGCGTCATGCGACAGCGCGAGCGTGATGCGCCGCTCGGGCATGCCGGCCATCGCCTCCAGCGCGTTCTGGATCAGGTTCACCAGAACCTGCTCCAGCCGAACCTTGCCGCCGAGCACCGCGAGTGCGGGCGGGATGGCGGGCAAATCGATCGCGGCACTGCGCAATTGCTCCTTGAGGATCAGCAACGCGCCGTCGACCACGTCGCTCACCAGCACAGGCCGCACCTCGCCAGACTGGCGCCGCGAAAAGCCGCGCAGATGCGCCGTCACCGATCCGATGCGGTCGGCGAGACGGGCGATCGTGCCCAGATTGGCGCGGACATCCTCCAGCGCGCCGCGATCAAGCAAGGTGCCGCTGGTCTGCGCATAGGTGCGGATCGCGGCGACGGGCTGCGCCGTTTCGTGTGCGACGCTGGCGGTGATCTGCCCCAGCGAGGCGAGCCGATTGGCCTGGCGCAGTGCATCGCGCAGTTCGGCGGCCCGCGCTTCGCTTTCGGCGCGCTCGTCCATTTCGCGGCGCAGATCAGCAGTGCGCTGCGCCACGGCATCCTCGAGCTCGGCGGTGCGCCGCCGAGCCAGGGTGACCCGCTGAGTCAGCGTCCAGCCAAGCACCGACAGCATGACCGCCGCCAGCGCTGCGCTAAGCGCCGCCGCGCGCTGCGCCGTACGAACCGCGGCGTTTACCGGCTGCATCAGCGTCAGCTGCCAGCCAGACTGCGCCACCGCCACTTCCCGCGCCACGAAGCGCCCGCCGCCATCCAGGACACGGACATCGCGCGCCCCGCGCCTGATCGGCAGCGGGCGCAACGCGTCGATCGGCACCCGCGTCTCCCGACGGAAGCGCGCCGCCGTCGCCGGGGTCAGCCTCTGGCTTGCCGCAAAGCGCCAGTCCGGCCGGCTGGTCACCAGCACGACCCCCAGCGGATTACGCACGAAAGTGATGCCGCCGGCGCGCGCCCATTCCTGCTCGATGCGGTCGAACTCCAGCTTGACGACGATCACCCCCTGCCCCGCGCTGCGCCGCGCGAGATACAGGCCGGGGCGGTGGCTGACGGTGCCCAAGGCATATTGGCTCGCCTCGCCCCGCGCCTTCGCTTCCTGGAAATAGGGGCGGAAACGGTAATCCATACCCTTGAAGCTCTCCGGCGAGCGCCAGTTGCTCGCGGAGACCGCCGTCCCATCGGGTGCGATGACATAGATCGCGGCGGCGCGCGTTACGCCGGCCAGCAGCTCAAGCTTTCGGTCGAGTGCCTCGCGGGCGGCGGGCACGCCGTTCACCGCCGCGATGACATCGCGGTCGTCGGCCAAGGTCAGCGGCAACAGACGAAAGCGTGCGAGTTCGCTGTCGAGCAGCGCGGCGCGCAAGCGTGCGTCAGTGACGGCTTGTTCGCGCAGATCGGCAAGCACCCGCTTCTCGGCGACGCTGCCGGCGATCATCACGGCCAGCGCACTCAACAACATCGTGCCGAGTACCCAGCGTAGCATGCGGGATCGCCAATCGAGACGCATGTCGCATTCGTAGCAACTCTGGAACCTTGTGCAAGTTTCGGCACTTGGGGTCGGCGCGCCGTTCCTATAGTTGCACATGGCTATTCGCAAAATGTATCTGAGACAACAGCTATCTAGCTGCTACGCAACGATATTGTTCAGCGATGGCGATAGCTGATGCGCCCGCAGATTACTTTCGGGCAGAATTCCAATCTGCCTTTCCCGCTCCCCAGAAGGCGGTCGGGCATGACGAGAGGATAAGGCCATGACAGTTATTCCCTATCAAGCCGAAGCCGGAGCGGTACCGCCCACGCGGCGCCCCTGGTACCGACACCTTTATGTCCAGGTACTGATCGCCATCGCCGCCGGCGTGCTGCTCGGCCACTTCTGGCCAGCGGTCGGCGAATCGCTGAAGCCGGTGGGAGACGCGTTCATCAAGCTGGTGAAGATGATCATCACACCGGTGATCTTCCTGACCATCGTCACGGGCATCGCCGGGATGCGCGACCTGGCTTCGGTCGGACGCGTGGCGGGCAAGGCCTTTGGCTATTTCCTGTTTTTCTCGACGCTTGCGCTGATCGTCGGCCTGATCGTCGCCAATGTCGTCCAGCCCGGCGCGGGGCTGAACATCGATCCCGCGACGCTGGATACGTCCAAGGTCGCGACTTATGCCGAAAAGGCGCATGAAACTTCGCTCATCAAGTTCCTGTTGGCCATCATCCCGGACAGCTTTCTTTCGGCGCTGACCGAAGGCAACATCCTCCAGACCCTGTTCATCGCCATCCTGTTCGGCATCGGCCTGGCGCTGATCGGCGACCGCGGCCAGCGCATTGTCGACGCGCTGGAGGACCTGTCGCTGGCCGTGTTCAAGGTCGTTGCGATCCTGATGAAGGCGGCGCCGATCGGCGCGTTCGGGGCAATGGCGTTCACCATCGGCGCGTATGGCGTCGGGACCCTCGCCAATCTCGCGATGCTGGTCGGCACCTTCTATCTCACGTCACTGATCTTCGTGATCGTGGTGCTGGGTGCCGTTTCCTGGTGGGCCGGGTTCTCGATCTTCCGCCTGATCGGCTACCTGAAGGCCGAGCTGCTGCTGGTGCTTGGCACATCGAGCTCGGAAAGCGCCCTCCCCAGCCTTATGGAAAAGATGGAGCGCGCCGGCTGCGCCAAGTCGGTCGTCGGCCTGGTCGTGCCGACCGGCTATTCGTTCAACCTGGACGGCACCAACATCTACATGACACTAGCGGCTTTGTTCATCGCCCAGGCGTGCAATGTGGACCTGACGCTCGGCCAGCAGTTGCTGCTGCTCGGCGTGGCAATGCTATCGTCCAAGGGCGCGGCGGGCGTGACCGGCGCGGGGTTCATCACCCTGGCCGCGACGCTGTCGATCGTCCCGAGCGTGCCGGTCGCCGGCATGGCGCTGATCCTGGGTGTCGACCGCTTCATGTCCGAATGCCGCAGCCTGACCAACTTCATCGGCAACGCAGTCGCCACCGTGGTGGTGTCGCGCTGGGAAGGCCGCTTGGACGAGGCGCAGTTCCGCATGGCGCTGTCGGGCAACAGCCCCCGCGTCGACCAGATGGCCGCCGATGCGGTTCCGGCGGAGTGAAGACCATGATCCAGCATCCGACCGCCCGCACGCTTGGCGCCGTCGCCCTGCCCTTCGCGCTGCTCGCCTCCACCGCAGCGTCGGCGCAGACCGCCCCTGCCGCCGCTCCGTCGCGTGACCCGGGGACGCAGGAGCGCGCCAACCCCACCGCCGCCTCTCCCGCAGCCGAGTCCTACCCCGCCGCCGCGGCGGGGGACGGCGTCACCACCGGCGGCTACAACCAGTCGCGCTGGGCCGAGGATTGGACGCGCTTTCGCGATCCCGCCAAGATCGACGATCCCGTGGACCGGCTGAAGTACATCCCGCTGGCGGGCGATGGCGACGTGTACCTCACCTTGTCCGGCGAACTGCGGCTGCGCGTCAACCACACCACCAATCCGAATTTGCGAGAAGGCGAAGCGCAGCGGCAGGACATCAACCGCGTGTTCCTGGGCGGCGACCTCCATTTGGGCGACCATGTCCGCTTTTATGGCGAGCTGGCGCATGGCGGATTGTCGGGCCTGAACCTGGGCAACAAGCTGCCGAACCTGTCGAACGACCTTGCCCTTCAACAGTCGTTCGTTGACGTGACCGGCGATGTTGGTGGCGTCAATCTCGGCGTTCGCTATGGGCGTCAGACCTTTGCCGACGGACCAAACCTGCTGGTGGTGCCGCGCGACAACAACACCTTATATTTCACCTACAATGGCGTGCGTGCCTGGGCGCAGGGCAAGAATGTCCGCGCCGACGTCTTCGACTTCAAGCCGACCGAATATGGCCGTGAGGGGCTGGGCGACGACCGCATCGAGGACGAGCGCCGCTTCTCGGGCATCTCCGCCGGCTTCGTGTTGCCAGAGACGCTGTTCGGCGGGTCCAAGCTGTATCTCGATCCGTTTATCTGGCGGCTGCGCGACGACGACGCGAGCTGGGGTGGCGTGAATGCGCGCGAGCTGCGCAAATATTATGGCGTGCACTTCTGGGGCGATGCCGGCCCGGTCAACATCGACTGGTCGGTCAACCATCAGGGCGGCGATTTCAACGGCCGTGACATCGACGCCTGGCAGCTCCTGCTCGCGCAGAGCTATCGCTTGGGCAAGGACCGCAGCGCGCCGCGGGTCGGCTTCCACTTCGATTATGCGACGGGCGGCGGCGCCTACGGCACCGGCAAGCTACGCACCGCGCTCGCCCCCTTCGGCAACAATGTCTATTACAGCTACCAGCTGTTCGCGACGCCGACCAACCTGATCGCCTTCGCGCCGAACGTCAGCTTCCAGGCCGTGCCAAAGGTCCGCGCGACCCTGGAATACCAGTTCTCGTGGCGCGACAGCGTCCATGACGCGGTCTATCGCGCCAACGGCACCGCTTTTGCCGGCACGCAGAACGTCGCCGACCGCAAGATCGCCGAAACCGCGCGCGCCCAGATCGTCTGGACGATCTCGCCCCGGGTCAGCTTCACCGGCCGCTACGAGCATTTGATGGCCGGGCCGTCGCTAGCCAAGGCGGGCTATCGCAGCTCCGACTTCCTCGCCGGTTGGCTGAGTTTCCGTTTCTGATCCCAAGAAAGGCATGATGTGCGTATCGATGTGGAAGACCGCCCGGCGGCGGCGACTGGCGTTACTCGCCGCGGGCTGCTCGGTTCCGCGCTGGCGGCGAGTGCCACGGCGTCGCTGTCAGCCTGCGCCAGCGGTCCGCCGGCGAGCGAGCGTTCGGTCGACGTCCTGCTGATCGGCGCGGGCATCATGAGTGCGACGCTTGGCATCCTGCTACGCCAGCTCGAACCGAGCTGGACGATCGAGATGGTCGAGCGGCTGGACCAGGTGGCGGAGGAAAGCTCCAACGGGTGGAACAACGCCGGCACCGGTCATTCCGCGCTGTGCGAGCTCAACTACACGCCGGTGGCGAAGGACGGGCGGGTCGAGATTGCGAAGGCCATCGAGATCAACGAGCAATGGCAGATCACCCGTCAGTTCCTGAGCCATCAAGTAAAGGCCGGCGTGCTCGGCAATCCGCGCTCCTTCATCAACTCGACGCCGCATATGAACCTGGTCTGGGGCGACGAGAATGTCGCTTACCTGCAGCGCCGCGTGGCAGCGCTTCAGGCGAGCCCGCTCTTTTCCGGCATGGAGATCACCACCGATCCACGCAAGATCGCGCAGTGGGTGCCGCTGATGATGGAAGGCCGCGACCCCAAGATGAAGCTGGCGGCGACTCGCTCGCCGCTCGGCACCGATTGCGACTGGGGCGAAGTGACGCGCCAGTACATCAAGGCGCTGCGTGGCCAGCAGGGCGTGACGCTGCGCACCGGGCATGAGGTCCAGGCACTGGAGCGCAATGCCGATGGCAGCTGGCGCGTCACTGCGCGCGATCGCAAGACCGATGCCAGGCACGTCATCAACGCACGCTTCGTGTTCGGCGGTGCGGGTGGCGGGGCGCTGCCGATCCTCCAGGAGTCCGGCATTCCCGAAGCCGGCGACTATGCCGGTTTCCCGGGCGGCGGATCGTTCCTCGTGACCGACAAGCCTGAGATTGCACATCGTCACCTGGCGAAGGTCTATGGCAAGGCTGGGGTCGGCTCGCCGCCGATGTCGGTCCCGCATCTCGACACGCGCTACCTGAACGGCAAGCAGGTGTTGCTGTTCGGGCCGTTCGCGACCTTCTCGACCAAGTTCCTGAAGGAAGGGTCGTATTTCGATCTGCCCGCGTCGGTGACACTCGATAATTTCCGCCCGATGATAAACGTGGGCTGGGACAATTTCGATCTGGTCGAATATCTCGCCGGGCAGCTGATGATGTCGCAGGAAGACCGCATGAACGCGCTGCGCGAATATTTTCCTGGTGCCAAGGATGCCGATTGGCGGCTGTGGCAGGCCGGGCAGCGCGTGCAGATCATCAAGCGCGATCCGCAAAAGGGCGGCGTGCTGAAGCTGGGCACCGAGATCGTCGCATCAAAGGACGGGTCCATCGCCGCGCTGCTTGGCGCATCGCCCGGCGCGTCGACCGCCCCATCGATCATGCTGGGGCTGCTCGCCAAGGTGTTTCCCGAGCAGCTGAAGACCCCGGCCTGGCAAAGCAAGCTGCGCGAGATCGTGCCGAGCTATGGCACCGCGCTGAATGGAAATCCCGAACTGCTGGCGCAGGAATGGGCGGCGACTGCGGAAACGCTCCAGCTGGCGATCCCTTCACCCGCGCTGCAGGTGGCGACGACGCCGCGTCCGGCAGCGACGCGGGTCAAGGCGCCGGGCGAGCCCGACCTGGCGCTGTAAGTCGCGCGGATCGGATGTGATGTGGCGGGTCATCCTTGGGGACGGCCCGCCATTTCCGTGTCAGAGGCCGAACACCCGCACGGCGTTGAGCATCAGCCAGTACAGCCCGCCCGACAGCAGCATCGCCGCGGGCAGCGTCAGCAGCCAGGCGAGCGCCAGGTTGCGCACGGTACGCGCCTGAAGCCCCGAACCGCTGGCAACCGAGGCGCCAGCCACGCCCGAGGACAGGATGTGCGTGGTCGACACCGGCAGACCGAAGCGGTCGGCAGCCAGGATCGTCGCCGCCGCCACAAGCTCGGCCGAGGCGCCCATGCCATAGGTCATGTGCTGCTTGCCGATCTTTTCGCCCACCGTCACGACGATCCGCTTCCAGCCGATCATGGTGCCGAGACCGAGTGCCAGCGCGACGACGATCTTCACCCATAGCGGGATGAAGCGTGTGCCGGCTTCCAGATTGGCCTGATAGTCCTTCAGCGCCTTCAACTCGGCTTCGTGGAAGCCTTCGGGTTTCTTGGTGGCGAGCTTGGTGGTGTCGAGCACCAGATACATGTCGTTGCGGACGTTGGAGGTCGCTTCGGCAGGCACCTTGCTGAGCGAGCCATAGCCCTCGACCCGTGCAGTGAGGTCGCGCGACAGGCTTTCCAGCGCGGCGAATACCTGCGGCCCCTCAGCCTCGCGCTGCTGAAGCGCATGGGTCAGCACGCCGCGGGCACGATCGGCAGGTATTTCAATGCCGCCGCTGCGGGCGTCGAAGCTTGCCGAGGCGATGTTGGCGGTCTGCACAAAGGCAGGCGTCGCGCTGGCCGGCAGGGTGCGGTTGAGCGCGTAGGCGGTCGGAGCGCAGCCGATCAGGATCAGCATGATCAGCCCCATGCCCTTTTGTCCATCGTTCGAGCCGTGGCTGAACGAAACGGCCGTGCAGGTGAAGATCAGCAGCGCGCGAATGCCCTTGGGCGGCGGTGCATCGCTTTCGGGCGCCTTGTAAAGCTCGGGATTGCGCAGCACCATGCGCATCACAAAGAGCAGCAGCAGCGCCGCGAAGAAGCCGATCAGCGGCGCCATCCACAGCCCGGTAAGCACCTTCTGCGCCTGGCTCCAATCAACCCCGGCAGTGCCGCCGCGCGATCCCGCCTGGATCAGCTGGTTGGCCAAGCCGACGCCCAGCACCGATCCGATCAGCGTGTGCGACGAAGAGTTGGGAAGACCGACATACCAGGTGCCGAGATTCCACAGCACCGCCGCCAGCAGCAGCGCGAAGATCATCGCAAAGCCTGCCGACGACCCGACGTTGAGCAGCAGATCGACGGGCAGCAGCGTGATGATCGAGTAGGCGACTGCGCCTGACGACACCATGACGCCCAGGAAATTGAAGAAGCCCGACCACACCACCGCGAAATGTGCCGGCATCGAATGGGTGTAGATCACGGTCGCGACGGCGTTCGCGGTGTCGTGGAAGCCGTTCACGAATTCGAAGCCGAGCGCGATCAGTAGCGCGAGCCCTAAGAACGCGAACGCCCCCAGCGCAAGCTCCTCGCCAACCCCCCGCGTATCGGTCAGCACGCTGAACAAAGCGAAAGCCAGTCCACCCACGATGATCGCGGCGAACAAAAGCTTGGCTAGAGCGTGGGTTTGATAATCGAGTCGAGGGCCCCTCGGCAGCGTAGCTGCGGGGGCCTGGTCCATTGCGAGCGTGGCCATGATGCTGAGCCACTGGCCGTAGATCGTGACAAAGTGATGACAGCAAGGTTACAGAGCGACGGACCGAGTGCCGTCGCGGCCGAGATCAGAACGTAAACTGCGCATAGATGCGCGGTCCCGATCTGGCGCCCTTCCCCTTCAGCCGCTGCTGCCAGGAAAGCCCGACCTCCAGGTCCTTTTCTCCCAGTCCCTGCTCCAGCGTCAGGCTTGGCCCGGCATAATATTGCCCGGTGCCGAACACCTCACCCGATCCGGACAGCCGCGCGAAGCGGCCCGATGTTTCGACCCCCAGCCAGGCGCCGGCCAGCTTTCGCTGAAGCGAGCCGACATAAGCGAGGCCCGTACCCCGTTCATCACCCTCGCGGCTGTTCCGCACGATACCCGTACCCTGGACCCACCACGTGTCGCTCTGCCGCTCCAGGATCAGGCGCGCTTCCAGGTTGCGCAGCGATCCGCCGCGCGCCAGCGAGCCGGTCAGCTCCACCGCGACGCCAAGCGGACCCTCATCGGGCTCGCTGAAGCGGAACATTGCCGATGCGCTCGCTTCTTCCAGCACGCCGTCCTCGAATTCGAGCGAACCGCCCAGCGCGAGCAGGTCGGACACCCCGCTCATCAGCTGGACGCTCTCACCCCCCGGCGCAGTGGTGACCTGTACCTGGCCTCTACCGGCCTCGGGAGCGATCTGATCGAGCAACTCGACTTGAGCAGCGGCTGGCACCGCTGCCAACAGCAGCGGCGCGAGGAGAATGAAGCGCATCCGCGCCCTCTAGCGCGTAGTCAGCGTGACAGGCAGTGCGTTCGCGTGATCTTCGTCACTTTGCCGCTGTCGTCCTTCTCGACGACGCGATCTTCCGTGCAGACCGGCGCCGCGCCGCGTTCGCTGGTGCGCCACGCCACCACGGCCGCCACCACGGCGATCGCCAATATGATCGCCAGCCGCGTCTTCCTGTTCACCCTGCGCATCGCTTCCTCCCGATGGGGCTCCTAACCGCGGCGGGCGTGCCAAGCAACTTGCCCCCTCGCCCGCCGTTCCCTACCTGTTCGCCATGAGTCTTCCTGCGCCTTCTCCCGCCGACGCCCCTTATATCCGGAGCCTGAACGATCCGCAGCGCGACGCGGTGTTCACCACCGAGGGTCCGGTGCTGGTGCTGGCAGGCGCCGGCACAGGCAAAACCGCAGCGCTCACCGCCCGTCTCGCCCACCTGCTCTACACGCGGAAGGCATATCCGTCCGAGATCCTGTCGGTCACCTTCACCAACAAGGCCGCGCGCGAGATGCGCGAGCGGGTCGGGCGGCTGGTTGGCGACGCAGTCGAGGGCATGCCCTGGCTTGGCACCTTTCACGCGATCGGCGCGAAGATGCTGCGCCGCCACGCCGAGCTGGTCGGCCTCCAATCCAACTTTACGATCCTCGACACCGACGACCAGTTGCGCCTGCTCAAGCAGCTCATCACAGCCGCCGACCTTGACGAGAAGCGCTGGCCAGCGCGCAGCCTCGCCGGCCTGATCGACGGCTGGAAGAACAAGGGGCTGGTCCCCGCCGATCTCGACGCCGGCGAGTCCGAACTCTACGCCAATGGCCGTGGCCAGGCGATGTACGCGGCCTATCAGGATCGGCTGAAGACGCTCAACGCCTGCGATTTCGGCGACCTGCTGCTCCACATGCTCACCATCCTGAAGACACATCGCGAGGTGCTTGCGCTCTATCAAGAGCGCTTCCGCTACATCATGGTGGACGAGTATCAGGACACCAACAGCGTCCAGTATCTCTGGCTTCGCCTCCTCGCCCAAGAGCGCAAGAACATCTGCTGCGTCGGCGACGACGACCAGTCGATCTATTCGTGGCGCGGCGCGCAGGTGGAGAACATCCTGAAGTTCGAGAAGGACTTTCCCGGCGCCAAGGTAATCCGCCTGGAACAGAATTACCGCTCCACCCCGCACATCCTCGGCGCCGCCTCCGGCGTGATCGCCAACAATAGCGGGCGCCTGGGCAAGACGCTGTGGACCGAGTTCGACGCGGGCGAAAAGGTCAAGGTACTCGGCATCTGGGACGGCCCTGAGGAGGCGCGCCGCGTCGGCGAGGAAATCGAATCCTGCCAGCGCGCCGGCAAAAGCCTTGATGAGGTGGCGATCCTCGTCCGCGCCCAGCACCAGACCCGCGAGTTTGAAGACCGCTTCATCGCAATCGGCATGCCGTACAAGATCATCGGCGGCTTCCGCTTCTACGAACGCCAAGAAATCCGCGACGCGCTCGCATATCTGCGCGTCGTCGCCCAGCCTGCCGACGACCTCGCCTTCGAACGCATCGTCAACACGCCCAAGCGCGGCCTGGGCGACAAGGCGCTGGCCAAGGTCCACCAGTTCGCCCGCTCGACCGGGCTTGCCCTCACCACCGCCTCGGCCCGCATCCTCGACACCGATGAACTGACCCCGCAGGCGCGCCGCGCGCTCGGCAATCTGGTCGGCGACATCGCCCGCTGGCGCTCCATGGGCGACCAGCTCACCCATCCCGAACTCGCCCGCATCATCCTAGACGAAAGCGGCTACACGGCGATGTGGCAGGCGGACCGCACCGCTGAAGCCGCCGGCCGGCTGGAGAATTTGAACGAACTGGTCCGCGCGATGGAGGAGTATGAGTCCCTCGGCGCGTTCCTAGAGCATGTCAGCCTGGTGATGGACAATGAGGGCAATGCCGAGGAGCCCAAGGTCACGATCATGACCATCCACGCCGCCAAGGGGCTGGAGTTCGACACCGCGTTCCTGGTCGGCTGGGAGGAGGGAATCTTCCCTTCACAGCGCGCCCTAGACGAAGGCGGGCAGTCCTCCCTCGAGGAGGAACGCCGCCTCGCTTATGTCGCGATCACCCGCGCCCGGCGAAGGGCGATCATCCTCCACGCCGCCAACCGCCGCATCTACGGCCAGTGGACCAGCAGCCTGCCCAGCCGCTTCGTCGCGGAACTGCCGCCCGAGCATGTCGAGAGCGAAACGACTATGTCCGGCGGCGAAAGCCTGTGGCGCGCCAATTGGTCCGAACGCGCCGATCCCTTTGCCGATGTCGCGCGCGGCACCGGCCGCGGCCCCGGCTGGCAGCGCGCGGCGGGCGTAGACGCCAAGAATCCCGGCGGCAGCTTCCAGAGCCGCACCTTTACCCGCGAAGCTCCACGCGTGCTGGAAAGCCGCGCGTCTGCGGTCAGCTTCGGCGCCAAGCCTCGCGCCGACCTGACGCTCGGCCAGCGCGTGTTCCACCAGAAGTTCGGCTATGGCGTGATCGCCGAGATCGAAGGCAACAAGCTGGAGATCGACTTCGAGCAGGCGGGCCGCAAGCGGGTGATGGATAGCTTCGTGAGCGCGGGATAGCCGGTACGGTCCTCCGCTCGCCGAAAGGTGAGGCGGAGTTTCCCAAATGACAACGCCAGCATGCCCCAACCGGAACATGCTGGCGCAATCCAGCGGGTAGCTACGGCGCCGAAGCGCCGGCAGCGTTCAGCGCGTCAGCTTCTTGTATGCCAACGCGGTCGGACGATCGGCGGCGTCGCCCAGGCGGCGGCGCTTGTCTTCCTCGTATGCGTCGAAATTGCCCTCAAACCATTCGACATGGCTGTTGCCTTCAAAGGCGAGGATATGCGTCGCAAGACGATCCAGGAAGAAGCGATCGTGGCTGATCACCACCGCGCAGCCCGCGAAGTTCTCGATCGCTTCCTCCAGAGCGCCCAGCGTCTCGACGTCGAGATCGTTGGTCGGTTCGTCGAGCAGCAGCACGTTGCCGCCCCGCTTTAGCATCTTGGCGATGTTGACGCGGTTGCGCTCACCGCCCGACAGCTTGCCGACATTCTTTTGCTGGTCCGCGCCCTTGAAGTTGAAGGCGCCGACATAGGCACGGGTCGACTGGTCGTGGCCGTTGATCTTCATGTAATCCAGCCCGTCGGAGATTTCCTCCCAGACGTTCTTCTTGTCGTCCAGATGGTCGCGGCTCTGGTCGACATAGCCCAGGCGCACGGTCGAACCCATGTCGATCGTGCCGGTGTCGGGGGTTTCCTGACCGGTGATCAGCTTGAACAGCGTCGACTTGCCCGCACCATTCGGACCGATCACGCCGACGATGCCGCCGGCCGGCAGCGTGAAGCTGAGATTCTCGAACAGCAGCTTGTCGCCATAGGCCTTGGAGACGTTCTCCACTTCGATCACCTTGCCGCCCAGGCGCTCTGGCACCTGAATGACGATCTGGGCCTTGCCGGGGCTGCGGTTCTTCTGCGCTTCGACCAGCTGCTCGAACTTTGCGATACGCGCCTTGGACTTGGTCTGGCGCGCCTTGGCGCCCTGCCGGATCCATTCCAGCTCGTTGCGGATCGCCGCCTTGCGGCCGGATTCCTCGCGATCCTCCTGCTCGAGGCGCTTGGACTTCTTCTCGAGATAGGTCGAGTAATTGCCCTCGTACGGGAAATACTTGCCGCGATCGATTTCCAGGATCCAGCCGACCACATTGTCGAGGAAGTAGCGGTCGTGGGTGATCATCAGCACCGCGCCAGCATATTCCTTCAGGTGGTTCTCCAGCCACTTGACGCTTTCGGCGTCCAGATGGTTGGTCGGTTCGTCGAGCAGCAGGATCGAGGGCTTCTGGATCAGCAGCCGGGTGAGCGCGACGCGGCGCTTCTCACCGCCCGACAAATTCTCGACCGCCCAGTCACTCGGCGGGCAGCGCAGTGCTTCCATTGCCACTTCGAGCTGATTGTCGAGCGTCCAGCCATCGACCGCGTCGATCTTTCCCTGAAGCTCGCCCATTTCCTCCATGAGCGCGTCGAAATCCGTGTCGTCCTTCGGATCACCCATTTCGGCGGAGATCGCGTTGAAGCGTTCCACCAGATCGGCAGTCTCCCGGGCGCCGTCCTTCACATTCTCCAGCACCGTCTTGGTCGGATCGAGCTGGGGCTCCTGCTCCAGATAGCCGACGGTGATGTTCTCGCCCGGCCATGCCTCGCCGGTGAAATCCTTGTCGACGCCCGCCATGATCTTCATCAGCGTCGACTTGCCGGCGCCGTTGGGGCCGACGATGCCGATCTTTGCGCCCTGATAGAATTGCAGGTTGATGTTGCTCAGCACCGGCTTGGGGGCGCCGGGGAAGGTCTTGGTCATGTCCTTCATGACGAAGGCGTATTGGGCGGCCACGATGCGGTCTCCGTTGGGAAGTTCTGGATGCGGGAAATTCAGATGCGATGTAGCGATCCCCCGCCGCCTTGGCAACGCGAGCGCTTGGCGGTGCGCTCCGGCCCATTGCAATTGTTCCAGAGCCGGTTAGCAATCGCGGCATGACCAAGCGCATCCTGCTTGCGGCAGCCGCCGCCCTCGCCCTTCCCTTCCCCACGCTGGCGCAAACCGCCGAGCAGGTCGCCGCGCTGCGCGACGATGCGCTCAAGAACGACACGCTGGCCTGGGACCTGACCGAAGGGCTGACTACCGAAGTGGGCCAGCGCCTGGCCGCCACCGAAGCCGAGAAACGCGCGCGAGACTGGTCGGTGGAGCGCCTGACTGCGCTTGGCTTCAAGAACGTCCATGTCGAGACCTTCCGCATGCCCGTGTGGGTGCGCGGCGATGAGACCGCCGAAGTGGTCGGCGCATCGGCCCAGAAGCTGGCGGTGACAGCATTGGGCAATTCGGGCTCGACCGGCCCGCGCGGCGTGGAAGCCGAGGTCGTCTATTTCCCGACCTTTGCCGATCTCCAGGCGGCACCGAACGGCAGCCTTAAGGGGAAGATCGCCTTTATCAGTCACGCGATGACCGCGACGCAGGACGGCTCACAATATGGATCAAGCGGCATCGTCCGCCGCCAGGGGCCATCGCTCGCCGCGAGCAAGGGCGCAGCCGCGGTGCTGATCCGCTCGATCGGCACCGACTATCACCGCAATCCGCATACCGGCGTCACCAGCTGGCCCAAGGATGTTAAGCCGGTCGCTGCGGCCGCGCTCTCCGTGCCCGATGCTGAACAGCTAGAGCGGTTGCTGAAGCGCGGCCCGGTCAAGCTGCGCCTGCTCGTGACCCCGCAGTTCAAGGGTGAGGCCGAATCGGGCAATGTCATCGCCGATGTGCCGGGCAGCGACCCGTCGGCCGGCGTGGTGCTGATCGGCGGCCATCTCGATAGCTGGGACCTGGGTACCGGCGCGATCGACGACGCGTCCGGCGTGGCGATCACCGCCGCCGCGGCCAAGCGGATCATGGACGCCGGGCAGCCGCGGCGGACGATCCGCGTCGTCTGGTTCGGAGCCGAGGAAGTGGGAGGCTTCGGCGGCGAGGCCTATGCCAAGGCGCATGCCCGTGAGCGCCATGTGCTCGCCACCGAATCCGATTTCGGCGCGGACCGGGTGTGGAAGTTCACCACCAACCTGCCGGCAGGCGCGGAGTCGATCAGCGGCCGGCTGGCGGCGGCCCTTGCTCCGCTCGGCATCTCGCAAGGCAGCGAAAAGGCGCATGGCGGCACTGATGTCGGACCCGTTCTCGCGCTCGGGGTGCCTGCCATCGATCTGGAACAATCGGGCTTGCGCTACTTCGACTACCACCACACGCCAGATGACACGCTGGACAAGATCGATCCCGCGCAACTGCGGCAGAATGTGGCAGCCTGGACCGCGATGCTGGCGGTCGTGGCGAACGCGCCCGAGGATATCGGACCGGTCGCCGCTGTAAATCACTGAACTGAGGGCCACCAAAACTCGCCGCATTCTCGCCTTAATCCAGGCGAAAATGCGGCGAGTTGAGGCTGAGTGTGTCTCATTTGCGATTGACTGAGCAGGCGCAACCGCTATTTGACGGGCTTCGCACCGACGTTTGAGCCGGGGGCGAAACGTTTTAGTCGAAGGGACGCACCCTATGAAGAAGATCCTCCTCGTCGCCGCAACCGCCGGCTTGATGTCGCTGGCAGCCTGCAGCGGCGGCACCGAGAACACCGCAACCGAAGCGGCGATCGAGAACCACGAAGCAAACGCAGCGATCTACGAAGAAGCCGCCGACAACACCGCGAACGCGACTGTCGAGAACGTTCTTGAGAACGCAGCTGACGTCGAAGAGAACTCGGCTGATGCGCTCGAGGCGAACGCTCAGTAATCGCTTCTGGCCTTTGGGCCGGAATGATGATCGTGGAAGGGCGCCCCGTACGGGGCGCCCTTTTTCGTTGTGCGCGCGGGGGATGGGGATGAGAACGCTGCGAGTGCACGTTTTTGCACGCGCATGACGGCTTGTGCCCCGGGGCAAGAGCGCCTAAGCGCACCGGGCGTCGGGGAGTGGCGCAGTCTGGTAGCGCGCCTGCTTTGGGAGCAGGATGTCGCAGGTTCGAATCCTGTCTCCCCGACCAGCTCTCGCAAGCGCTGGTCCGAAGCGACCTCAATTGCATCGGCATGGTTACGCTTCTGCGTTTGGGCGTTCTCTGAAGCTCCAATCATGCCGGGCGCTGCTGCGGGCAGGAGATGATGATGGCGTTCGGACTATCCACAGCAAGTCTTGCCAGCATCGCGCTGATCGCGACCGCCGGTAGCGACAAGAAGGCGGTTCACTCGGTCGAAGTGCGCGGCTCCGAATACCGCGTCATCGTCAATGGCGACAAGGTCGAGGTGAGAACGCCAAAGCCGCTCGTCGTTTGGAACCAGGTCGTTCGAAGCGAGCAGCTCGACGCCGTGGTGCAAGCCACCGGCTGCAAAGCTGTTGACGATAGTGGAACCGATGTGCTGCGCGCCAAGCTCGACTGCTCGGCAGCCAAGTAAGGCCAGGCCTGCCAAGACGCGCGCGTCATCAACGATAGCCCGCTTCTTCGACTGACTGCCCGACAGTCGCCAATTCTGAAGCCGCTGGTGGGCCCGGCAGGACTCGAACCCGCAACCTAGCCGTTATGAGCGGCCAGCTCTAACCGTTGAGCTACAGGCCCCCAGCGCCATGCGCGATAGCGGAGATGCCACGCGGATCGCAAGCCATGTCGAGCGCTTCGATGATTTCGCTCAGCGATGCCGGCCGCACCCCGATGCGGTCGAGCGCCGACAGCACCTCGCCCCACCAGCGGTAGAAGCGCTTCAGGTCCGCCGCGTCGCGCACATAGGGGGTGTGCCCCGGTTCGAGCGAGGGCGAGTGGAAACTGAAGTGGAGGAAGCGCAGCCCCTCCCCCGCCGCCGTGCGGATCGCCTCCAGGGCCTCGGCGACTGGCATGTCCTCCGGCGTCAACGCGACCCGCGACAGCAATCCCAGCCGCGAGGCGATGCCGCGTCCCCGGTGCAGCGTGCCGAGGCGCTGGTACAGCCTTGCCCCGCCCCGGCGTAGCCGCCCTGTATAGACGGTGGTGAGCGGCAGCTCGGTCAGCCCGGGAGCAAGCCGGAAGGGCTGATTGCCCACCTGCGTAAAATCGGCGCCGCCTTCCCCACTGTAATCGTAACCGGAGCGCATCGAGCTATCGATGCGGTACCCCAGCCCCGACAAGATCCCCGCGCAGTTCGGGCCGAAGCCGTAGCGGCCGGCGCGATAGATGCGCGGCCGCACCCCAAAGGCGTGCGTGATCGTGTCGGTCAGCGTGCGCAACTTGGCTGCTTCGAGTTCGACGGCGAGGTTGCCGGCAAAGCTGTTATAGCCGTTCACCGTCTCTTTGAAGGGCGGGTTGACCCAGGGGTGAAGCTGCGTGCCGATCGCCGAGCGCCCGTCTTGCAACAGGGCAAGCAGTGTCTCCACCGCCCGGGGGCACGTCGCGACGGGATGATCGGCCAAATAGGTTAACGGCACGCCACGCCCCGCGAACCAGGCATGCGCCTCGGGAAGCGCGCGAACATGGGTGGTCGCCCTCGCCTCGCGGCTGAACGGCCTGCCCCAGTCGAACTCTTCCTCGGTATCCACGAACACTGCGAATCGGCTGCCGAACGCATCGGGCCACCGCAGCAAGGCGTCGGCTGCGGGCGCGGGCACGCGGTAGCGTGGGAGCTCCCGCCCCTCCACGGTCAGTTCAGATGCGCTTGGCTAACGGGACTATTCACGGAAAGCGGGAGCCGCAGTGTCAAGCGGTCGCTGCCGATCGCCAGCGATCCACCAAGTTCGCGCGCCAGATTGCGGGCGAGCCGAAGCGCAAAGCCCGTGCCCAGCAGCGTGGCGTCGTCGCGTTCGTCGTCGATGCCGAGCACCGAGTCGCCCGGGTAATCGGCCAGCGCGCGGGGACGATCCATGGAGATCGCCACGCGATCCTCATGCTCGCGCGTCACATACACGCCGATGCGCTCGCCTTTGGCGCTGGCGGAGACCAAGGTGGCCAGCAGCCGCGACAACAAACGCTCAACGGCACGGCGGTCGCCCACTACCGATGCATCGTCAATCGGTAGCGCGATCATCGCGCCGCGCAGCTCGGCCAGTGGCGCAAGATCGTCGGCGATCGACTCTAGCATCGGCCGCAACCCGACCCGCCCGGGAACAAGCGCGAGGGCCGCACTGTCGATGCGCGCCGCCAGGTCGAGATCGTCGATCGCGCCGAGCAGTTCGCGTGCCTGGGTGCGGATCGTATGCGCACGCTCGCGATACACGCTGGAAACGGGCCCCAACATCTGCGTCTCGATCATTTCGGCAAAGCCGGCAATAGCGTTGGTCGGTGTCCGCAGCTCATGCACGAGCTGGCGCAGCGAGTCCGCCGATGCGTTCGCGGCGACCGGCTGCGGCTGTTCCGCGCGCTCGTCCATGCGAGGCCGCCGCGCGGTGCCGCGATAGCCATTGAAGCGCCCACTGCTCTGGTCGAACACCGGCACGCCCGAGATCAGCCAGTCACCCGCGGCGTCGGATTCACCTTCGATCTTGAGCCGCGCATGCGAAAATGCCGTGCGGTGCCGAAAGGCGCCGCTCGCCACGCCATCAACGCGCAGCCCGCCCGTCGCCGCGCCGGGATCCAGGCTGATGCCGATCACCGCGCCGCGATTTACGCCATCAACCCAGCGGATGATGCCCTTCGCATCGGTTTCGAAGCGGAACGCCTCCACGCGCTGCGCCGGTATCGGCGCTGCGGGCTCGGCTTCGCGATGCCGCCAAAAGGCATCGATACGCGCGACGACTTCGGCGATCTCAAAAGTGCCAGGCTCCAGGTCCGATGCCCCCGCCACCCCCTCGCGCGCAGGTTGGTCCAGCGCCGATACGGTTGCCGCCTCCATGGGCAGGCTGTTGTCGGGCAGCACAAAGTCGACCGAGCCGAAGCTTTCCAGCGCGCGGACTACTGCGGCGCTCAGATCGCGGCGATTGCGTAGAATGGCGCGCCCGGCGGGAGTGAGTTCGGGCAGTAGCTGAATCCAAGCATCGGCTTCCAGTCGGGCCGAACGCAGCATGGGCGCGGCCGCTTGCCCGCCGTCCAGCGCGAACAGGCGCACGAGCGGCGCGGGAGGATCGGCGAATTCGAGTGCGCGGGCGCTCGCGGCACGGACCGACGCGGGAACACGGCTCTGAAGCTCGCGAAGCGCGGACATCACTCGCGGCGCGGGCGCCACCCTGCGGCGACCCACCAGATCGACGAGTTGCCGCCACGCCGACTGCACACCCACTGAGGACTGCAAGTCAGAGGCAAGCACTGTTTCAAGAGTGTCGTCGAAACGCACGCTTCGCTTCTACCTTCGCTGGCGCCAGGAACAACGCACTAACGACTTGTTAACCGGCATAGCTCCGGCATCAAACAGATCAAATCGGGACGTCGCATTGTGGGACAATTGCGTTGATTTGTAATATTCTTATAGCTAAGTGGCGGCGAAAGCAAATATTTGATCCGGAGTTGCACTACAATGCGATTTGACGACATCGACGTTCGAATTTTGGCCCTTCTACAGGAGAATGGCCGGATGACGAACGTCGAATTGGCCGAGCGCGTGGGCCTCACGGCGCCGCCCTGCCTGCGCCGAGTGCGGGCATTGGAACAGCAAGGTGCGATCAGCGGATACCACGCCGCCTTAGACCCAGCGGCCCTGGGATACAACCTGACGGTGTTCGCGATGGTCAGCCTCAAGAGCCAGGCCGACACCGATCTGCGCGCCTTTGAGCAACGCGTTGCTGAAATTCCCGAAGTACGCGAATGCCATATGCTGAATGGCGAGATCGATTTCATCCTGAAGATCGTCGCGCCCGACCTTCAAAGCTTTCAGCAGATCCTGACGACGCAGCTGACCACGGCCCCCAATGTCGAGCATGTGAAGACGTCGCTGACGATCCGCACCGCCAAGTCGCTACCCGGCGTTCCCGTCCCCGAAATGTAAACGAAAAAGGCGGCGTCTTTCGACGCCGCCCCTTCCTGTTGTTCGCCGCTACCGCTTACGCACCAAGCGGCGGGAAATCGACCGAGGTCGCCCAGAGCAGCGCCAGATTGCCATAGGATCCGGTTGCCGGGACAGCCTGGAAGGCCGTACGCGCCTCGTCCTTACGGCCCAGCCGCTGCAGCGCGATACCGCGATGCAGGTTCACTTCGTCGGCCTTGGCGCCGCCGCGCTGCAGCGCTTGGTCATACAGCTCCAGCGCCTTGGCATTGTTGCCCGAAGCCAGGAATGCGTCGGCCAGATTGGCCGTCTGCGTGCCGGTCTTGGCAGTCGCGATCTGGCGGTCGAGCGAACCTTCCGCCTTCGCGGCAGCTTGAGACGCGGTGTAGATCCGGCCCGTGTCGGAATCGCCCGCCGGAATCTTCCCGTTCTTACGGCCCTCATCGATCACCGCCACGGCTTCCCAGGGCAGGCCGCTGGTCTGTGCCTGATAGGCGTAATCGGCATAGTCACCGCGATCAGCCAGCGCATTGGTGGAGCGCATCAGGCGATACAGGTCGAGCTTCTCGACCTTGTCGTTGGCGGCGGGCGTGCCCTGGCGAGTCACCTGGACTACCCAACGCCAGTTCTGCACCGTGGGATATTCCTGGATGTAGCGCGTCATCCACTGCGCGGTCTGTGCGCGGTCACCCAGCGCGTTCACCTTGGGGATCGCGAAGCGGTACCACTCCACCGGCGGCTTGCGTCCGGCTGCCTTGCTCGCGGCCATCGCCTTTTCAACTTCGGCAACCGCTTCGGCATTCTTGCCGGTGGCGCCATAGGCATTGGCGAGCAGGATGGAGATATCCTCCGCCTTCGATCCGGCCTCACGCGCCTTGGTAAGATACTGGATCGCTTCGGCGTTCTTCTTGCTGTTCGCAGCCGCTGCGCCCTGAAGGTAATAGAAGCGCTGCTGATAAAGCTTGGCATTCTCCGCCGGCGTGGTTGGGTTGCTCGACAGCACCTGAAGCGCCGCGATCTGGCCGTTCACGTTGTTGCGCGAGGTCTCCAGCTGAAGCCGCAGCACGGCGGCGAAATACTTTTCGGTATCGCTCTTGGCCGCGGCTTCGGCGGCCACGATGCTCGGCTCGGCGGCGGCGAAATTCTTGGCGTCCACGGCGGCCTGTGCGGCAGCGGCGGGGGTGCGGAATTCGTCGCTGACCTTGATCGCGGGCTGCTTGTCGTTCTTCTTCTGCGCAAGAGCGGGCGACACGCCCAGTGCGGAAGTGCCCAGCGTCAGCGCGGCGGCCATCGCGAGCTTCGAAACGAACGTCATGTAATACTCTCCTCGTGGGGGAACGCGGACGGGTTCGACATGGTCTCTAGTTAACCGTTCGACCCCGTTCAAGCGACGCACATGCATCGCGAGATGACAATCGCAGCATGAACAGCCTTTGAACGCGTTGGTTCAATCGGCCCGCATCCTTGCTCCACTCTTCCGCGCGCGCACGCGCGGGCGCGCAGGGTTGGCAGGAGGTATCGGGGCGGCTAGAGCAACTCAGACGTAACAAAAACCCGAAAGCACCATCCTTTGACCGACGCGACTGTGCTCGCCGACCCTTCCGACATCACGCCCATTTCGATCGTCGACGAGATGAAGACCTCGTACCTCGATTACGCGATGAGCGTCATCGTGGCGCGTGCGCTTCCCGACGTCCGCGACGGCCTGAAGCCGGTGCACCGCCGCATCCTCTACGCCGCGCAGGAAGGCGGCTATGTAGCCGGCCGCGCCTATCGCAAGTCGGCCCGCCTGGTCGGCGACGTGATGGGTAAGTATCACCCGCACGGCGACAGCTCGATCTACGACGCGATGGCGCGCATGGCTCAGGATTGGGCGATGCGGGTGCCGCTGATCGATGGTCAGGGCAACTTCGGATCCATGGATCCCGATCCGCCCGCGGCGATGCGCTACACTGAGGCGCGGCTCGCCCGGGTCGCATCCGCGCTGCTCGACGATATCGACAAGGATACGGTCGACTTCCAGGACAATTATGACGGCTCCGAAAGCGAGCCGACGGTCCTCCCCGCACGCTATCCCAATCTGCTGGTCAATGGCGCCGGCGGCATCGCGGTCGGCATGGCGACGAACATCCCGCCGCACAATTTGGGCGAAGTGATCGACGCATGCCTGGCGTACATCGCCAATGGCGCGATCACGACCGAGGAACTGATCGAGATCGTTCCCGGCCCCGATTTCCCCACTGGCGCGATCATCCTGGGCCGCGCGGGCTGCCGCTCGGCCTATCAGACCGGCCGCGGCTCCATCATTGTGCGCAGCCGCCACACGACCGAGCAGCGGGGCGAACGTCGCTCGATCGTGCTGACCGAGATCCCGTACCAGCAGGGCAAGAACGCCCTGGTCGAGAAGATCGCCGAGGCCGCCAAGGAGAAGCGGATCGAGGGGGTCAGCGACATCCGCGACGAATCCTCGCGCGAGGGCGTGCGCATCGTCATCGACCTGAAGCGCGACGCCACGCCCGAAGTTGTGCTCAACCAGCTGTGGCGCAACACGCCAGCGCAATCCAGCTTCCCCGCCAACATGCTCGCAATCCGCGGCGGCCGACCCGAACTGCTCAATCTGCGCGAGATCATCGAGGCCTTCGTCAAGTTCCGCGAGGAGGTCATCACCCGCCGCTCGAAGTTCGAGCTGGCCAAGGCCCGCGACCGCGCGCACATCTTGCTGGGCTTGGTGATCGCCGTCACCAACCTCGACGAAGTGGTGAAAATCATCCGCTCGTCACCGAGCCCAGCCGTCGCCCGCGACCGGCTGCTCACCCGCGATTGGCCGATCGCAGAGATCGCCCCTTATATCCGCCTGGTCGAAGCGATCGACACGGAGGTTACCGGTGACAGCTATCGCCTGTCCGACGTGCAGGTCCGCGCGATCCTGGACCTCCGCCTCCACCGCCTCACCGCGCTGGGCCGCGACGAGATCGGCGAAGAGCTCGCCAAGCTGGCCGAGACGATTGCCGAACTGCTCGAGATTCTGGCCAATCGCGCCAAGCTTTACGAAGTCATCGTCGAGGAACTCACCGCCGTTCGAGATGCCTATGCGACGCCGCGGCGAACCGAGATCGCGGGCGCCGCCGACGGGATCGAGGACGAGGACCTGATCGAGCGCGAGGACATGGTCGTCACGGTGACCATGGAGGGCTATATCAAGCGTACCCCGCTCGATACCTTCCGCGCGCAGGCCAAGGGCGGCAAGGGCCGTGCCGGCATGGCGACCAAGGACGCCGACGCGGTCACGAACCTGTTCGTCACCTCCACCCATACGCCGGTGCTGTTCTTCTCGAACCACGGCAAAGTCTATCGCATGAAGGTCTGGCGCCTGCCGGAAGGCGGGCCCGCCACCCGCGGCCGGCCGATGGTCAACCTGCTGCCGCTCGCCAATGGCGAAGTGATCTCGACCGTGCTGCCGCTGCCGGAGGATGAAGCGACCTGGGGGGATCTCCACGTCATGTTCGCCACCGCGAAAGGCAATGTCCGCCGCAACTCAATGGATTCGTTCGCGAACATCCGCAGCTCGGGCAAGATCGCGATGAAGTTCGAAGAAGGATCGGACGACCGCCTGATCGGCGTATCGCTGCTGACCGAGGACAATGACGTGCTGCTCGCGACCAAGCAGGGCAAGGCGATTCGCTTCGCCGCGACTGACGTGCGTGAGTTCCAGAGCCGCGATTCGACCGGTGTGCGCGGCGCGCGCCTTGCTGAGGGCGACGAGGTGATTTCGCTGTCGGTGCTGCGCGGCTTCGCTGCCACCCCGCAGGAGCGTGAGGATTACTTAAAGGCCGCGCCCTGGAAGGAAGGCGAGCGCGAGATGACGCTCAGCCCAGAGCGCATGGCCGAATTCGAAGCGGCGGAGGAATTCGTCCTCACCGTCACTGCGAACGGCTATGGCAAGCGCACCTCGGCCTACGAATATCGCCGCACCAATCGGGGTGGCCAGGGTATCACCAACATCGTCAGCTCCGACCGTAACGGTCCGGTGGTGGCGAGCTTCCCGGCGCATAATGGTGAGCAGCTGATGCTGGTCACCGACCAAGCAAAGCTGATCCGTACCACCGTGGGATCGGTGCGCGTCACCGGGCGCAACACCCAGGGCGTGATCCTCTTCCGCGTCGCCAAGGACGAACATGTCGTCTCGGCCGCCCGGATTGAGGAGAGCGAGGAGGAGGCCGAAGTTAACCTGGCCGATGGCGCTGTCGCCGCCGAGCCCACGCCCGACGCCAACACCGCGGACGACGTGGCTGAAGGCCCGGCGGACGGCCAGTAAGCACATAACGCTGCCATCCCCGCGAAAGCGGGGGTGGCGGACACGATGGGAATGCCGATGCCCGACAAGATCGCCTACAAGGTGCTCACCGCCGATCAGATGATCACGCTTGAACACGAACGCGTCTTCCAGGGCGCGCCGGTCGATCTCCAGGATGGCTATATTCACCTCTCCACTGCCGAGCAGCTGGATGAGACGATCACCAAGCACTTCGCCGGCCAGTCCGACCTGTGGCTGGTCGCCGTGGATCTCGACGCGCAAGTCGAAGCAGTCAGGTGGGAGCCCTCGCGCGGTGGTGCTTTATTCCCCCACCTCTATGGCGCGCTCTCACTCGACACCGTGCTCGCCTATAGCGAACTCAACTACGAACCCGACGGCAGTCTACGCCTCCCCGTCACCGGCTGACGCAACTTCAAAAGCCGAACTGAGGCTTGCGTCTAAATTACTGATTTTTAGCGTAGACTTGCAGCAACTCGGCGGCGCATCCCGAGGATCGACCAAGCGTTTCCGCGTATACAAGAACGTCGCCATCTCCGACTCCAGCAGAAGGCGCCGCAGAGGTCGTACCCGCATTGAAACTGCTCGCGCCGGAAAG
The DNA here is from genome assembly GCF_014199255.1 of Sphingomonas xinjiangensis. Lineage (GTDB taxonomy): Bacteria > Pseudomonadota > Alphaproteobacteria > Sphingomonadales > Sphingomonadaceae > Sphingomonas > Sphingomonas xinjiangensis. The sequence continues at coordinate 495,675 of NZ_JACIJF010000001.1, forward strand.
GTTGGTGCTGCAGAAGCGGACCGCCACGCGAGATTGGCTGTGCTTGCGGCGAAACGCCGCAACGGGTTGACGCCAGCGCCGCAGCCGCTTAATGGCCCGCTTCCGCCATGCAACATGGCCCCTTCGTCTAGCGGTTAGGACGTCGCCCTCTCACGGCGAAAACACGAGTTCGATTCTCGTAGGGGTCACCAGCGGCAGAAATCCGCCATTTCTTATACTACGCCCGCACCGGTTTTCCCACCGGCATCGGCATGATTTTCCCACCTGTCACGCGTTCGGCTGCACCGCGCGCGACCATCAGCGCCCGAGTCCGCTTGCCATAGTGGCGGACCATTTCCGTGCTCATGCCCAGGATCGAACCGACTTCGGTGTCGGAAAGCCCGAGCTCCAAAAGGTAGCAGCATGCGTTCTTGCGCAACCCGTGGAAACTAAACCGCTGGTCCTCTTCGATCAGCTCGCGAGCCACTAGGTCGGCATGTATCTCGCGAACCGCTGGTAGCTTCATCAGCGCACGGAGGCGGGACTGTATGGCCCCAGTCGTTTTGAACGGAGCTCCTGTGCGCTCATAGAGCAGCGTCACCGATCGCCGCGGCAGCCGCGCGAGCTCGTCCAGCCAGAACGAGTGCATCGGGATTGCCACATCCGCCTTCATCTTCTTGTTGCGGAGCTGCATGATCCCGTCGTTGATCCAGCCATATTGCATGCGGATGCAGTCGGAGACGCGCTGGCCCGAGCATAGCCCGGTAGCGATCGCCAAGCGGGTCATCGGCGTTGCCTGCTCCATGCAGACGCGAAGCAGATCAGCCGGCCATGGCTCATATTCTCCCAGGTCGAGCCGCTTCACGCCGGCCGCGGGGTTGGTCTCGCGCATATCCCGGCGGATGGCGAAGTCCATGAGGATCTTCAGTGTCGACACCGTCGCATTCGCAGTGCCGGGGGTTTCGGAGAGAATGTCACGGATGCGGTAGACGTGCGAGGTCTTGAGCCCGGAAACCGTCTTGTCGCCGTAGTGCTCTACCAGATAGTCGAGGTACCGCACTCGGTTGCCGCGCGTGTTGTCACCAATCTCGGTCAGGAAATCGGGGCTCTTGCGATACGCCAGCACCAGAGCGGCAATCGACCCAGGCTTTGGTGCCGACTTCGGTTCGCTCTCGCTGCACAGCCGCTCGTAAACGGCATCGAACTCAGGCTCCCAAGGCGCGGGGATGCGGATGTACTGGTCCTTCCCGCCCAGCTTGCGGCGGAAATAGAAGTACGCCCCCTTCTGCTGGACGTGCTTCTTGTTCACCGTACATCGTCCCACGAATCATCCCTCTCGGCAGCCGCGCCGCGAGCCTGCGGAAGTGCAAACTGCTTGGCAATCAACCGGTCCAGCTGCGCCTTCGCCCAAAGCTTGTTCGAGCCCTCTTTGACGCCGAACGCGCCAAACCGGGCCAGGAACGTACCTTCCGATACCCCCATGTAAGCCGCGGCGATCGGCGCCGTCATGCGCGCCGGCCAATCGGGAAGCACGCTGATCCTCTCAAGCGCTCCCATCCTACCCCTCCTTCCCCGGCGCTGCGGCGGAGAGAGCGGCAAGCAGGTGCGAACGGACTGCGAGACCGAGCTTTGTTAGGCAGTTGAACTGCACCAGTTTCCGACGCTCAAGCGCGCTGATGGTGGCGGGATAGAGAGTTCGGCACTGGATGCGCACACCTCCGTCGTCACCCGGTTTGGGCCATGTCAGCGCGGCCTTGCATTGCGAGGTGAGCCCCTTTGCCACCTCCCGCGCCTCAGCCTCCAGCGCGTCTCGCGGTTCAGTGGCCATTACTCCCCTCCCTCAGCAGGAACGGGCTTGGCGGCGAGCATGGCCCACAGCACCTTGCATGCCGTGTGGATCGCCTGATCCTGATTGTAGGTTAGCTTCCCCCGGCACTTCAGATCATCCGTGACCGCGTGCACGACCGTTTCAGCGACGCCGAGCAACGGACGCTTGGTCACATAGCCAACGATGCCGCCATGAATGATCGCATGAGCCCCAAGAGCCTGCCACCATGGCACACCGGGAATAGGCGTGGTGCGGTTCTTCGCCTTGGCGAGGAAATCACCTTGGAGCGGGTAGTCTGCAAGCGCATGGCCGACGATCAGCGCGCCTAGTTTAACTAGCATCAGGCGAACTCCTCCAGAAAGGCGACGGTATCCATCCACCGCCGCACGTCATCGGCGTTGCAGTCGAGGCATGCTCGTGTCGTCGCTAGGCGCTTGCGGGCTTCTGCCAGCGCTTTGCTGTCCCCACCCCTCTGCTCCGGCTCGGACAGCGCGGGGGTTGTGGCGAAATCGAGCATGGCACGGATGGCCTGCCAAGCCGTGACGCTCGTCCCTTGGCCGTCCCGGATGTAATAGGCCGTGGTCTTGCCGAGCGGACTAGTCGGTCGCGCACCGCTGACGGCGTCGTCGGCCTCTACGATCTTCGCCAGTACCTCCCGCGCAATACGCTCCCGCGCCTCGCTGATACCCGCGCCGGGGGTGGAGCGGGCAGCAGCGTTCTCGGTCATGATCCGACTGAACTCGGACGGTAGAAGCGTTACGGTTGGTTCTTCCCCCTCCGCTGGCGTCGTGGCGGGGGTGAGGTCTTTGGTCAGGTGCAGGATCACCTTGCGCTGCCGATCCGCTGGAATGCGGGCGTCGTGCATCGAAACAGCGTGAATGTGATACGCGATGTTGTCGGGAAACTCAGCCCGGCAATAGCCGCAGACTATCGCCGCCTCCCGCAGCCCCTTCGGATCACCCGACATTGCGGGTTTGGTAAAGCGTTCGACAAGACGCGGCGGCTCCCACGAAACCGGGCCAACTTCCTTGTGCTTCTCGTCAATCGGAGTGCCGCACCGCTGGCAAGTCGGCATAAGACGGCCATTCTCAAACCAGTGCCGATGCGACCGCTTGTCCGGTGAGGTAGAAAATATCCCATAGCAGGGATGCTCGTTCATAGGGCGTTCGCGATCAGCCGACATTGCTCGATGCTCCCGATGCGAGGGCGGTGCGGGCGATCCCACGAATGCGGGCTATGTGACGTACTGCCCAATCGTATTCACTGCCGCCTGACGCAGCGGGTTGATCGCCAAGGTGCGCTTCCGCGATCTCGCGCAAAGCCTCCACCAGCTTTTCCGTTTCCCGAGCGATGAACTCGCTAACCGGCTCGCCAATCTCCATCCCCGCCGTCTCGTCGGAATGGGCGAGGCGGGCAAACTCAACAGCAGCCTCACCCACTTTCTTCCAGCGCTCCATGGTGTCGGCACAGGTGTGCGCCCGCATGTTCTCAGGAAGCTGATGCGGTTCGACGCCCAGCCATGCAGCGAGCATGACGCGCTCGATCGGCTCCCGCTCGCCCATTGCTCCGGTGTCGCTCATGCTGCGAACAGCCAGCTAAGCAGCGACCGAGGCTGACGGGTAGCCAGCCAGTTGCGGGTTGCCTGGTCAGCGCGCGCGAACAGTGCCCGGCGCCGATCGTCCCCATGAAGGTCCGAAAGACGCTCCGGCGCGTGCATAAGCTGCTTCTTGATCTCGGGTTGCATGTCTCTCGTCTTTTCCTCGGGTTGCGGTGACGGCGGGCAGCAAGGGAGTGAACCGCCCGCCCCGGCCTCGCTCGGTGTGAGCGGGCTTGTTCAGTAAGCCTTGCCGCCGTCCGCAAGCCGGTTCTCGATCTTGTGGTCGGCCCGGGTCGCGTTGAAGGCGCGCTTTTCAGCGATGGCGCCGCCAAGGTCCAAGCCGCGGTAGCCGGCCAGGTCGAAGATGCGGATGCAGGCGTCGGCGAGCTCGACTTCCAGCATCGAGCGATGCGGCAGCTTGTCGTCCTGCAGATTCTTCCGATGGCCTTCCATGCCCTCGGCGATCTCGCTGACGATCAGCATCAGCAGCTCACCGATGTTGCGGTCGCGCGGGAGACCTGTGGTGATGTCGGTGTACCAACCCGCCTCGACGTTGCCCTTGAAGACGTCGGTGCAGAGCTCGTTGATGGCGTCGATCTGTTCCTGCTTCATGCTCACTTCCCTTCGTGCTGGCTCAAGAGGTCGTCCGTGATGCGCTCGGCCCCGTCGTGCTGGTCGCCGTGGTCCTCTTCGGCGCGGCCGGTTTGGGGTTCGTCCTCGATCTGCGCTTCGATGGCGTCGAGACGGCTAGCGAGCTTGATCTCGTGAACCTCGGAAGGGCCGGTATCTTGGCCGATGGTCTTGAGGGTTTCGTCGCGTTCAAACTGGTCCTCTATGTCCGTGGACATTGGCAGGCGCTTGGACAGGCGGCGCATGACGGTCTTGCGGGCCATCTCCCCCCACCACTGCACCCAAGGGCCATTACCCTTAGCGCGGCTGACGTTGCGGACCTTCTCGATTTCGCTTTTGCGCATCACCTCGAGCAAGCGGCTACCGTCCTTCAGCACTGCGACGGCATATGCGGCGACAGCTTCGCCAGGCTCTTGATCGAGCGGTGCCGGCTCATGCTCGACGTTCTCGTCAAAGCCGAGGGTCCACTTGAACCGATCGTTGCTGTAGACGATCTGCGCTGAGACATACGCCACGTCACCCGACTGGCGGATCTTCTTCAGCACGCCGGCGATCATCGGCATGGCTTGGGCCTGTTTCCCGAACATCACGATCGCAGCTTCCCGCCCGTCGGGCAGCAATCCATCCTGTGCCAAGCGCACGATCGCGCCGAATAGGCTGTTGCGGTCGGCATTCTGCAGGTCAGGGTTGTTCTGAACCGCAGTCATGGCGACGCGGGTGAACTTCTCGACCGTAATGTGCGCCGGAAGGGCAGCTTTGAACGATGGCGCCATCGCGTTGAGGTTCTGGCGGATGACGGCGACGGGGCTGTTATCCCGGGTGGCTAGCTGGGTGGCCATTATGCGTTCCTCTCTTTGATGTCGAAGCGGCGGTAGCCCTTGCGGGCGTTGATCGTGGTGCCGACCATGGCGTCGGTGATGAGGGTCCCGCTCGAGCCCTTGGTCATGTTGCAGGACACCCGGAACGACGGCAGGAGCGCCGCGCCGGCGGTGCCCACCATCTCGATCAGGCGGGCTTTGGCGGTGGCTTCGTCAGCCTCAGCGGCGAACCGGCGCGCTCGAGCTTCGGTCCACTCCATGGCGGCTTGCTCGGCCTCGAGGTTGTCGCGCAGGTCCGCCAGCTCGTCAGTCGGCGTGCCCAGCACTTCGACCAGCGTGTCACCGTCGCGGCTGTAATCCGGCTTCGGCGCATTGCCGTCGCGAACCGACTGCCAGAAATCGGCAACGCGGCGCTGCACCTCGGCGTAAAGCTTCGGCCGGAAATCGTACTGGTGACGCTCGAGCGAGTTACCGCCCACCAGCACGATCACGTCACCCCAGCTCACGCCGTCCAGCCCCTGGTATGTCTGGTTCTGGATCAGGTAGTGCGTCGGCGGCTCGTCGCCCCACTTCTTGCGCTCGAGCCAATCGACCATCTTCACCTCAAGGATGCCGGGGCCGCGGTCGGGGCAGATCACGCGTCGATCAGGGTGCCCGCCAAGGCCGTTGCCGTTGGTGAGGTGCTTGACCTGTTCGCGGGCGGTGTAGCCCCAGCGCTCCTTCGCCATTTCGATGATGACGGGCTCGAGCTTGACGCCGCAGTAGATCCGCTCGTTCTCTGGCGTCCCATCAGGGCGCAGCGCGTTGAACTCGGGCACGCCGACGTCGCCGGTTTTGCGGTGCCAAAGCTCGAACTCGGTCAGCCAGGGGTTCACGCCGAACAGCGCGGACACCTCGCCGGCGCCGACGACAGAAGCGCGGAACTGGGCGTCGGTGAAAGATGCGGGCGCGTTCACAGCCCCTCCCCCTCAGCCGCACGCTCCTTGGCGTCGACATAAGCTCGGTCCTCAGCCGTCCACTCGTCGTCAGGCTTGGCGAAGATGCGGAACAGCCGGTTGTCCATGCTGACAGCGCGGCAGGAGAGCGGCGTGACGGAATCCCAGGGGTGGGCGAAGTCGTAGGTCATCAGAACCGCTCCATCAGCAGATCATCGCGGCGGCACTGGGCGCGCCATTCAGCGGCGTCGATCTTCTCGGCAGCCCAATCGGCCATGCACTCGGCCATCAGGTCGTCGTCGGTTTCGAAGCGCTCAGGCACGCGGATGGTCGGATCAGCAGGCGTGATGCTGATGATCTCGACCGCAGCTTCACAGCCGATATCTTCCAAGGTTTCCGGATAGGCGTTGTGGCGGCTGTAGAGCACGCGAACCGACGCCTCGACTTCGTTGCCGTCTGCATCTTCCCAGCAGAGTTCGGTGGTGAATGAACCTAGGCTCATGCTGCACCTGTCGCTTTGGCGATGGCGGCGCGGCAGATTTCGATACAGTTCGTTTCCTGCTCAGCGTTGCAGCGGGTGTTGCCGTCGAAGTGATCGACCGCCCACGTCAGCGCTTCCAGCAACTCCGCCTTTACGAGACGCTCGCGGTTCAACTCCTCACGAAGCAAAGCAAAGGCTTCCATGCTACGGCGGGCATCCTCGCTTTTCCTGCCTCCGGTGTGGTGCTCAACCGTGTGCTCGCCGAAAGTCTGGACCGCGAGGTTCTCAATGCGGTTGTCCGCTTTGTCCTCATTCAGGTGATGGACCAGCTCCCATGGCTCAAGCTTGCGGCCAAGGTGCCGCTCCATAACGACGCGATGTTCCCTGCGCGCGACCTTCCGGCCGTTTTCCTCAACGTAAAGCCAACGGTATCCGCGCTTGTCGGTCCACCCTCGCGAAGTGCCTGCATTCCACGGCTTTGTGCCTTTAGGCGTTCCCATGGATCGCCTCCATGATCTGGATAGCGTCTAGGTCGCCCTCGTCCGCCCGCTTCTGAATAAAAGCAGCCATCGTAGGCGCGGCGGCGATCAGCTGGGCGTTGGCTTCTGTCTCTTCTTCGCTGCGTTCGTCGGTCGGCCAAAGCATCTGCGCGATCGGCAGAAGCCCGCCCAGCTTGGAGGGCTTGTCGCAGTCCACCTGCGCGCTGAAAGGGTTCAGGACCCACGGCCCAGGGGTATGCTCACCCACGACCAATCTCCTCATTGAAATGCGCTTCCGCACGCGGGGCGGACGGACTTGAGCCAGTGGTGGCGAGGCGGGTGTTGGCCGCACGGATTTCGCTCACCATCGCGTAGATCGCAGTGACCAGCGCCACGGCGAACAGGATGTGCACCGGGTTCATGCCGCCCTCCGCATCATCACGGCTGCGCGGTCGGCGTCAGTCTGGTGCGCCGGGTAGATCCCGCGCTCGATCCAGACCTGTGCCGTTGCCTCAGCGCGCTCTTGGCTGTCGTTCCAGCTGGCGATCTTGCCGGTTGCTGCGGCATATCCGCCGACACCTTGGCCCCACGTCCGCACCGTCCAGTGCAGCCGGTCGCGCAGCCGCTTGTCGTCGTATTCGACCAGTGCGCGGCGCTTGGTGCCGGTCATGCGAGCTGCTCCACCTGAGCAATCGCCGCCTGCAACCGGTCCAGATCGGTCGTGTGCACATGGCCACCCGTCCAGCCGTCCGACCCCGGAACGCCAAGGTCGTCCAACACCGGTGTTAGGGCGTCGATCACATCCGAGTACGGGCTCCGGTGCTCGCTGAACCCGCGCCGCGACAGGATCGCCAGCACGTCGTCAATCGCGGCGACGTAGCCCTTGTCGTGCTCGCTCTCAGCGGTACCGCCGAGCGCGTCGATCTCGCGGTACAGGGTGACCCCGTCGAAGCGCTCAGCTCGCATCACAACCTCCGGGGAGGTTGGCGAGGGCTGCAAGATCGGCAGATTCCAAAGCCTCTACAGCGTCGGAAGTCAGGCCTTCGATCTTGCCCGCGTTGACTAGCACCGCGATCCGGTGGAGGATCTGTTCCGCACGCGACGGTGCAGCGTAAAGCGGCGTTACCGTGCGCCGTTCGTTGGGCTCGGGGATGTAGGCCGGCTTTCGCAGCAACACCGGATCGGCGTGTTTTTGCTCTACCCAGTAGCCAAAAGGACCCTCCCCCTGCCCCTCGGCGGTTGCCGCCTTGGTTGGGGTGTAGGCGAGTTCATGTTTGGCCAGCTCGTAGCCAAGAAACGCCGCCGAAAGGAAACGCTTGGTCGGCTTCAGGTTTGAACCCTGAATGACCTGCGCAAGACGCTCCATGGTTGATGCTTCAGGCCGCGTCACAAGTGCCTCCACCATGCCTTCCGGCAGCCCCTCAGGCTTGGTTGGGGTGGTGGCTGCGTCGAACCCAGCGAGCCAATTCAGCCAACGAAGATTCTCACGGTCTGGGTCGCATGGGTTGCTGTCGCGGTATTCGCTAGCCCGAGCAGCGCGCACGCCGTCCTTGTAAGCCCATGTGGTCGGGTCGCCCTGAAACCCCTCAGGCTTCGTCGCCATGCCTTCGGTCACTTCCCGCGCTCCACAAGAAGGGCGTCCGCAGCCTTGTAAGAGTCGGACGCCAGCAGCTCCCAATTAGGATCGCCCACGCCATCCAGTGTGGCGCACATGCCTCCAAGCGCCTGACCCGCGAACCAGTCGCGCAGGGTCATGCCATAACCGGGCTCGCAACCAGTGAAATCGCCGCTCGGGTAAGCTGTCGGGTTCTCAGGCTTCGTCGCCATGCCTTCGGTCATGCGCGCACCTGAGGAACCGACAGGCGCTCCGACAACGCGCCGAACGTGTGCGGCAAGCGGCTCAGAGCATAGACAAGATGCTCGCCGGTAAACGGGTTGAGGTCGGCATTGTCCTTGTCGCCCCAGCCGAAGCCGCCAACATGCGGGTCAGCATCAACGCCGGTTTCACGAAGAAACGCAGCGAGCGCGCAACCGCAATTGTCCATGTAGTTGTAGCCGCGTTCGGCAGGCTGCTCAGCGACCCACGCCGCGAACTGCCGCTCCAATCCCTGCTGCTCTGCCACATCGGCCTCCGTCATCGAGCCGGCCTTGCGGGCGGGCTGAGGTGATGGAGGTGGTATGTAGGGTACGCCCTACGCTGTCAATCCACAATCGTAGGGCCCGCCCTACTTTATTCGGGCCACTCTTCGTCCGGATACCAATCATGCTCCGGGTCCACTGTCTCGACGGGTGGTTGCTTTGGCTTAAGCACCGGCAACACCGGCTCCTCACCATCGAACGCAACGCGGATGACGGCACCGTAGGGCTCGGGCTGCTGGTAGATGGCGCGCACTTCCTCGCCCCGCGCCATGATGCCGCTGATGAGCACCGCACGCTCGGAGGCGAGGTAGCCGATCTGGATGCCGCGGCAGCTAAACACCGCGATTGCGTGTTCGTCAGCGGGGTTCTTGGGCTCAGGTACGAGCTGGACCGGCTCGCATGGCTGGCAGATTTGCAGCTCGAAACGGCGCCCCGGGCCGCGCTTGTTGGGGTAGTCGGCGCCTACGACAGAGAGGCTAAGGGCGGGACGGGGCACTTAGAAATGCGCACTGATGTACCACCGCTCTACTTCGCCTTCCCGCAGCGTAGGCTTTGCTCGGACGGCTAGCGGTGTTTGTCCTGCGAAGGCAGTCGCGTAGGCGTTGTTCGGAACCTGAATTGCTGGGTCGGTGATCTCAGCTGAGTATCTAGTCTCCGGGTCGCTTTCAGTCGCGATACGGCAAGTCCGAGTATCCCAATTCATCTCGAAGAACCGGACGGTGATGGCTACTTCGTCGCCGATCTCGATAGGCTCGTCAGCGTCGATTACATCCCGCATCGCCTTGTCTACAACGAGGGCTTCGCCATCCGCGCGAGAGCCACGAATGGTCATGGTCTGAGCGGTCACGCCGACCGGTTTCACAGCTTTACGAACGGCGGGCTTCAGGCTGTCCGCCATCTTGTCCACGGTGTCCAGCAGGCGCGTGATGATAGCATCATCCCTATGACCCGCCTGCTTGAGCGCCTGCTCTGCAATGGCGCGGAGATGCTTCATTTCCTCTTTTCGCCTAGCGAACCGCGTGATTACGTACGTTACCAGACTCGCGGTTAATGCACTAGCCGTCCCCGCCATGAAGTCGCTCTGATCGACCCAAGCGAGAGCCGCATGCAGCGTTAAGCAGTTTGCTTCAGGTGGGCCGACTACGACCTTCAGGGGGCGCGCATCCGAATGAAGGACGAGCTTCTCCGTTATGGCGAACGTGGCGGCGACCCCGATGATCCTGCCCAGGCCTTTAAGGGAGTCTCCAAGAGCATCGATTTCGATCGAGTGGTTAGCGGCATCGAGGCCATCGTAACGGATGATGATCTCGTCGTGCTGAGCCAGCGCAGTACTCACAGATCCCTCGCAAACCGGATAACTCGGCCCCAGATCACGACCTCGCTGGCGTCAACCTCGTAGGGCTCCACCATCTTGTTGTCCGAGATCACCAGCACCCGGCGGCCACCCGCTACCGGCCGCAGTCGCTTGATAGCTGCACCACCATTGATTGAGGCGGCGTAAATGCGATCGGCGTGAAGTAGCTGGTTCTGCGTCGTGTCGATCCAGACCAGATCGTTCGGCACGAGCGTCGGAAACATGCTGTCCCCTGCCCCGGCCGCTAGGCGCAGACGGTGCGGCGGCGTGCGGGTGAAGCTGCGGACATAGCCGAGGTCGAATTTCAGCGGCTCGCTCTCGATGAAGTCGTCGACAGTCGCGCCAGGTCCCATGGGTAGGGACAGGTCTAGGCGGGTGATTTCGACTGTTTCGCCACCATCAACCGACAGCGTAGGCGTGCTGTCGGAGGAGACTTCTCGACGCTCGGAGATAGGCATCCGCACGGCAGGCTGATCATCTCTCGGATGCACTAGATTGACGAGCTCGTCCGGCTCGAAGCCAAGCACCTGCTCTATCGCTCGAAGGATGCGTGGGCTTGGCCGCTTCACCTTGCCCCGTTCAATATCCCAAAGAGGTTTACCGGTAGTCTCAAGCGCCTTCCGTAGCTGGCTATCGTAATGATCCCGCGTGCGATCTGATGCCGCGATCCGAGCAGCAACTGCCCTCTGCAACGGAGTACGGTCGTCGTTCGCCATGTGGGCCGTTTCCCACACTGGCGGCTCCACGATAAGACTAGGGTTCGCCCTACTGTTCTCGCTTGACCGTAGGGGGCGCCCTACGTACATTGCGGAGCCATGGATGACATGCAGCCCCTCGCGAAGGCGATCGAAGCCTTCCTAGCTCGCCATTCCGTGTCGGCAGTTCGCTTCGGCCGCGAAGCCATGAACGACCCCCACTTCGTGCGCGACATCCGCGCAGGTCGCCGGGTCTGGCCCGAGACCGAAACAAGGGTCCGTTCCTTCATGGCTTCGTACGAGCCGCAGCAGGCTGCGGCATGAGCCTTCAGCATGACGACACGCGCCGACCGAGCGTGAGTGTCCCCCTACCGCTGGTGTGGGTCGGTGGTATTTCGACGGCGCTTGCCCCCGGATTCCTGCTTCTCCTGGCCGTCACGGACCCAATCGGCGAATACAAGCGCGACCACCAGAGCAAGGCTTCCAACTCCGGCGACCGCTGCGGCAGCGATGAAAGGCCCGCCCTCCTTCGGCCAAGCCAAGACAAAGGCCGCGCCAAGCCCCAAGCAACAGAAGATCGCGAAGCAGCCCACGAGCAGCGGCCACGCGCTGGCATAGAAAGCCGGCCACTTTCGGTCGCTTTTGTACGCCAAAGTGGCAAGTGGCCCGAGAATAGCGGCGAGCAATCCGAGGATGGCAATCCCGACCTGCACACAGGGCTCCTTCGCACCGGGTCGTTGCTCAGCATAGCCGAACCAACTCCGGAGTCGAGCCTCGCCGCCGGATGGCTACCCGCGTGACCCCCGACCTCCTGCGCGCCACCTTCCTGGTGGGCCTGCTCCTGGCCCTTGCCCTTTTCGCGACCGCCGCCCGCATCGCCCACCAGCTCAGCGCTGACTTGCGGGCCGCTGAGCGCCTGCCCCGTGAGCGCGGTGATGATGTTCCCTCTTTCCATATCTCGGAGCAGTAACGATGTCAGGTACGGCAATCCCCCTGCTGCACCGCAGCGTATCCGGTTCAAAGCTGGTCGAGACGCTGGGTGAAAGCCTTTCCGCGATCAAAGCCGAAGACGGCCTAACCGACGCCGAGCTGGGCAAGTACCTCCACAAGGGCGTCGACGCAGGCAAGGCGTACCGCACCGGCTATGCCGAGATGCCGGTCACGTCCTTTCTGCGCGGCTGTGAGCGTTGGAACGGACGCTTCGCCAATGACGCGCTGTCGCTGATCGGCATGAAGCTGGTGCCGCTCCACACCGCGGAGGTGTCGGACCAGTCGCTGCAAACGCGGCTGTCCAAGCTGATGTTCGAAGTCTCGGTCGCGCTGGAAGACGGCAACATTGATGACCTGGAGATCGCCCGCATGAAGCGGACGCTGATCGAGGCTGGCGAGGCGATCGATTGCTTCCGGGGTAAGGCGGCATGACCAGCGCAACACCCCTTCGGGCATCGGTGCAACCGCCAAGCGCCTATGTCGAGATCGGCCTGCGCCGCTTCACCTTCCACCGCGTGCGTGAGCCGATGAGGCTGCCGCACTTTACTGTGGAGGCGCGGGCATGAAGACCCCCTCCAAGACCTGCGCCATGTGCGGCACCACCTTCTTCCGGAAGAAGAAGATCACTCACAAGCGCTGGGAGGAAACCCGCACCTGCGGGCGAGCTTGTGGCACGAGGCTCACTGCCCGCGACCCGGCATGGCGGCAGCGCGTCGGCGAGGGGCGCAAGGCGTATTTCGCCGCGAACCCTGAAGCGAAGGCGGCGCTGGTAGTTCGAGCCAACGCGCAGCTGGCCAGTTTCAGGCACCTTGCTGATCGCGCGAAGGCGGGGCGCACCAAGTCGCAGATGGCGCTTGGTTGGTGCCCGCCCGAGTGGCTGGACCAGTACAAGAAGTGGCGCCGAGACTACGGGGCGACGACTGCCCGGGAGATGGTCGAAGGCGAGATCGCTGACGCTGAGAAGCGCCGTCTTGCCGCGCTCACCCCGCTTCAGCGCCGAACGGAGGAGCAGATCAAGCGGGTGCAGGCCGGCGCTGGGCTGATCACCGTGCCGGTGATGCGCCGCGCCGAACATGACTTCTCGCTCACCGGCAACGCGCTGGTGGCAATGTGATGCTCTCCCGCATCCTCCGCTCGCTGCGCCTGCGCCGCCGCCGCGCCAGCACACACCTCACCCCGAAATACGAGGCCAGGCGGATTGCCGAGCTTCGGGCCGCGCGCGAGCGCTTCCAGCAAGGACAGACCGCATGAGCGAAGTGATTGCCGCAGACCAGTTGCGCCTCCTGATCGAGAGAATTGAGCGTCTGTCTGAGGAGCGCCAAGGCATCGCGGATGACATCAAGGATGTCTACGCCGAAGCCAAGTCCGTCGGATTTGACGTGAAGACGATCCGTAAGATCGTCGCGCGCCGGAAGGTCGAGGCTCACCACGCCAAGGAAGCCGACACGTTGTTCGCCACCTATGCGGCCGCTCTCGGCATGCAGCTGGCTTTCGACATCTGATGATCCAGCTGCCCTGGCCTTCGTCGGAGCTTTCCGGGCACCAGTCCGGACGGTGGCGCCATAAGGCTCCCATCGTCGCGAAGCATCGCGCGTGGGCCAAGGCTGCGGCAATGGCGGCAGGTGCATCGGAATTCCGAGGGGCGGGCGACATCCGCGTCATCGTCACATTCTACCCGCCGAACCGCCGCGGCGATCGGGTCAACTTCCCCAATCGGATGAAGCCGTACTTCGACGGCATCGCGGACGCGCTGAAGGTCAACGATAGCCGCTTCCTGCCGTCATATCACTTCGCTGAGCCTGTGGCTGGCGGCAAGGTTGTGGTGGTGATCGGGTGAGCGGAGCTTGGTCCTTCAAACGCCATTGGGGCGAAGGCTTCCCAACTGACGGCTGTCTGGCCGAGAGCTTCGTTTCCGGGCTCCGCGCAGGCGTGTCGCGCAAGCGCGAGATCCCTGGCTGGACCGAAACGCCGTTCGGGATGGCTGAAGGCTTCGTCTACTTCATCGGCATTGGCTCGCCCTACGTGACGCACGTGAAGATCGGCTTCACCGCCGGCGATCCTGCTGCTCGTCTCGCCAGCCTCCAGACCGGCTGCCCGTTCAAGATGGAAATGCTGGGCTTCGTGTTCGGCACCAAGAGCCAAGAGGCAGAACTGCATCACGTATTCAGCGACAGCCGCTGCATGGGCGAGTGGTTCGAGTTCGAGCCGTTCGTAGAAACGAACGTGCGACACATCTTGGAAGGGCGGGACGTCGCATGAGCATCCGCCTGATGACCGCGGCCTGGAGCCTCAAGCTGTCGTCCACTGACAAGCTGGTGCTGCTCGCGCTGGCCGACTGGTCAAACGATGACGGCCTTTGCTGGCCTTCCATGGCGCAGCTGGCCGACAAGAGCGGCCTGACCGATCGCGCGATCCGCACCAGCGTCGGACGGCTCGTTCTGGCTGGGCATCTGACCCGCAACGAGGTTGCTGGGAAAGGGGTTCGATACACCGTTCACCCCGGAACGTCGTGCCCCCCGGAAGCACGTTCCCCCCGGAAGTCTTTTCCCCCGGAACCTGCTTCCCCCCGGAACGAAACGACCGAAACCCCGGAACGACGTTCCGCCAATACGTCAGTAACCACCAATACCTCTCAGAAGACTACGTCTTCTTCGAGGGCGGGCGCGAGCGATGCGGGCCGATACCACCGCCTCCCTGAAGGCTGGACCCCCACGAAAGCACTGCCCGAGGCACTGGCAGCCAAGGTCACCAAGTGGCCGCCGGGCAAACTCCAAGACGAGCTGGAAGCGATGCGCGGCTGGGCCGCCAACGCGAAGAACGAGAACGGCAAGGGCAAAAAGCTGTGTTGGGACACCGCATGGCACGGATGGCTGAGAAGGGCGGACGATGACTGGAGAGCGAAACCTGCAAACCGGAACGGCGCAAATTGCAACGGTCTCGGCCGCACAGCATCTGCCGCGATTTCTGTCTTCGGTGAACCCGAACGCCAAGCACCTCGACCGCCGCCTGCGGAGCTACGGCGAATTGGCGTTGGCTGAGGCTGAGGCAAAGCTGGCGCCGGCGAGCACCGCGGACTTCCGCACGCAGCTGACGGCCTGCCTGACGCTGGTTGCACCCACGGGCATGACGCCTGAGGATCGCACAGAATGGCTGCGCGCTGCCTGGGGCGCGCTGAAGGACATCCCGCCTGATTTGCTCGAGGCTGGCTGCGAGCTGGCTCGCGAGACGTGCGACCATCCGTCGAAGATCGTGCCGGCCATCATCAAGGCCACCGATCAGGTCTGGCGCAAGCGGAAGGGTGATCGCGCTCGGGTGCTGGCAACGCTGGCGCTGCCGGCTGAGGAGCCGGTCACCGTGGATCCGGACGAGCTTTGCACCCCCGAGCAGGCCGCGGCGATCATCGCCGAGCTCGGGCTGAAGATGGATGACGCCCCTGCCCGTCAGCGTGCCCACAAGGGACCGCCGACAGCGCCAACCCGGGAATGGTACATCGCGCGCGGCGTCGATCCCGCTGACATCCCCAACAGCGCGCCCGTCGAGCAGGCCGCATGAGCGAGCCTTACACCGCCGCCATGATCACCACCGTGCTTCGCGGCAGCACCGACGATCGTCTTGGCCAGGTCCGCCCCACCGACTTCCACCGCTGGCCCACCCGCAAGATCGTCCCAAGGCCCCTCATCGAAGAACTGATCCGCAACGAACGCGCGAGGAGAGTGGGATGCTGAAACAGATCGGACGAGCAGGACAAGCGTTCTGGGCCACGCTCACGGACAAGCTGTTTCTCAACCTGCCCGACAGCTACCGGGATATGGCGGCATGCGATCTGGACGACCGCTCGCTGGTGCAGTGGGTCCGGTGGGCATTGGCGAACAGTGCCAAGTTCTACGAGAAGGACGCGGCAGAGCGCGGTCGCAACACCGCTGAGATCATCACCCAGCACGGTGTCGTCGCTCTGGCCCTCCTGACGCTGAAGATGGGCGCAACGCAGGCGACGTTCGATGTTGAGGGCATCACGTACCGCAGCGAGGAGCAGGGAGATTGGCGCGTCACCATCGAGCGCACCAACCCGCCCCATGTTGCCACCCCCTCCCGCACCGTCAACCTGGAGCAAGTGAGATGAGCGCACTCGCAATCGTGGAAACCGCGCCGGTGCCGGCGTTCGACAGTTGGATTGAACAGGGCCGCACCCTTGCCGCCCAGCGCCGCGAACTGGATTGGCAGATCGGCGACTGGCTCGCTGAAGGCCAGGAGAAGTTCGGGGACCAGCTTGAACTCGGCCTGCTGTCCGAACGCCTGGGCATTGACCCCAAGCGGCTGAAGCAGGCGGAGAAGGTCGCGACGGCGTTTCCCGAGCACATGCGGGCTGAGGGCGTGCCATTCGAGGTTCACGCCTACATCGCAGCACTGCCGGCCGATCGGCGCCTTCCGGTGCTGAAGCAGGCCAGCGACGAACATTGGGGCGAGCGCGAGGTCAAACGCGTGGTCACCCAGCATCGCCAACTCACCGCGGCCTTCATCGATGACGACCCCGAGCGCCTCGCAACCGAGATGTTCCGTTGTTGGAACCGCATGCCCGTCGATGTGCGGGAATATGCCTGGGAGCTTCTGGAGCGAGCCAAGCGCGCCGGGTTCGCAGCGATCAATGAGGATGACGTGGGGGACCAGAACGATGCTTAAGCCATACTCCACCAAGCGCCCCCGCCCCGTGCCGCCTGAGTTCGAGCAGAACTTCATCGCCGGCGGTTGGGCTCGCGTGAACCAGATGTACGGGAAGAACCCGGCGCTGCGGTACTTTCGGGTGTCGGGGCCTGAGCGGCTGAGCCTGATGCGTAAGGCCCATGTTCGGCGAAAGGGCAAGTGATGGCAGGAGGTCGGCCAACGAAGTACGATCCTGCCTATTGCGAGCAGGTTGTCGAGCACATGCAGGAGGGGGCAAGCCTGACTTCGTTCGCTGCGTCGATCGATGTTTCGCGTGCCACTATCAACGTCTGGATGAACGAGCACCCAGAGTTTTTAGAAGCCGCCAACGCGGGGAAGGCGAAATGCGCCGCTTGGTGGGAGAAGGTCGGGCGCAATATTGCTCTTGGCGGCGGTGGGCCTGGCGCTTCTACGCTTGCCGTGTTCGGCATGAAGAACATGGGCAAGGACGACTGGAGCGACAGCACACAGGTTGACCACCGTAGCAGTGACGGCAGCATGACGCCCAAGGCTCCAGTATACAACATCACAGACACGTGACACAGGAAGTAATCGACATCTTCCCGGTATACCGGGACTATCTGCAACCCGCGCGCTTCAAGGTAGCATATGGCGGGCGCGGCAGTGCAAAGACGCGCACCTTCTGCACCATCCTGACCAGCAACGTGCTGTACTTCGGTTGGCGGGTGGTCTGCTTTCGCGAGATCATGGAGAGCATCGCGGACAGCGTGTACCAGGAGTTCGTCGCTGAGATCGAGCGGCGCGGGCTGGAGGACCATTTCGAGATCCTGAAGACCGAGATCCGCTGCCTCACCTCGGGCGGCTGCATCCGCTTCTCAGGCATCAAGGCGAGCGCGACCCGGCTCAACACGCAAAAGCTCAAGGGTTTCTCAGATTTCGATGCGGCGTGGCTGGAGGAGGCCAACCCGGTCACCGCGGAAAGCTGGAACGCGCTGATCCCGACGATGCGCAAGAGCGGGTCCGAAATCTGGGTGTCATTCAACCCGGAGAACCCGTTGGAGGAGACATACCGGCGCTTCGTGGCTGATCCCATGTATCCGCCAGAGCGCGACGGCCGGGTCTATTGCGTCTCCAAGAAGATCAACTTCACCGACAACCCCCGCTTCCCTCGGGAGCTCGCCGACGACGCTGAGTTGATGCAGTTGGTGGACCCCGAGCTGTATCGCCACGTATATCTTGGCGAGCCGGTTGCGGACAACGCGCTGTCGATCATCAAGCCGGCGTGGTTCGAAGCGTCGATCGATGCGCACCTCAAGATACCGGATTTCCCGACGGGCGGCGGCAAGATCGGCGGCATGGACGTGTCGGGCGGTGTTGAGGGCGACGTCGCGGCGCCCAAGGCGAACGATCCGAACGCGCTGGCCTGGCGCTATGGGTGCGTGCTGATGGGATTGGACGAGTGGCAGGACGAGAACCCGAACAAGGCCGCGGCGCATGCCCACCCGATCGTCGTTCGCGAAGGTCTGGACACACTCAACATTGATGACATCGGCGTCGGCGCTTCCGTGCCTGGCGAGTTCCGCCGGCTGCATGCGGAGAAGCCAGGCTTGCGGCAGGTGTCCTACCAGGGCTGGACGGCGTCAGAAGGGCCATCCAACCCAGACCGCGAGTACCAGCCCGGGAAAACCCATGGCGACATGTTCCTGAACCTCAAGGCGCAGGGCTGGGGCATGCTTGGCGATCGCTTCCGCAACACATGGCAGGCGCGCAATGGCCTGCCGCATGATGCCGACAAACTGATCTCTATACCCTCCGGCCTGCCACTGCGGCAGAAGCTGCAAGGCGAGCTTACATCGCCACGACGCGAGAGCTTGAACGGGCGCATGAAGGTCGAGGGTAAGAAGTCCCTGAAGAAGCGGGGCATCCCGTCGCACAACATTGCCGACGCGGTCGTGATGGCTTTCGCGGACGAGAAGCGGAAGGGGTACGATATGGGGGCGCTGCTCTGACGGCGGCAACTCAGCACACTGGCTCGCCACCTGCAAACGGCCGAGGCTGAACGTCGGCGCGAGATGCCTGCTCCCCCACGGCGACCGAAAAATTATGCTCTAGGGATTCAACCTAGTTGCTCTCCGGGCGGATACATTACACAACGATGACGTTGGTCGATCTAGAGCGGGAGAACCGCCAGCGAATCAACAGGTTGCTTGTAACAAAGGCGCGTGGAGAGGTTGTATGGCGACAGGATCGCTTCAGCAGGGCAATGAGCCCGTGTACGGCGGCAAAGCACTCCGCGGTGTGCTCATCGGATCGGCGTTAGCTGTACCATTTTGGGTCGTTTCAGGCGCGCTCCTCCTGAAAGCCCTGGTTCAGTAGCGGGATTCTCCCAGCGGCCGGCTAACATGGAGCAGTAGCGACTCAGCCTCAATTGCGTTATGCGATCGCAAAAGGGGTTAACGAGATGCTAACGCTTCTTACGATAGCGGGCGCCATCTGGGCGCTCTCTTCGACAATTCTGCTGCTGGCGGGTCTCCTGTGCGTGGTTTCGCCAGCATTTCGAGCTCACATCATGCCGGTCGATTCTCCCGCTCCTCGCGAACAGCATGCGGGGATCAGCCTGGTTGTGAATAACACCAGCGCGAAGGCCTCTGCTCGCCTGAAGCTCGTCGCCGCCTAAACACCCTGACGGCGGCAAACCCGCCTCGCTGCGCCTGCCACCCACGTCATCATGGCGTGGATCACCGACAGCCTGCGTTCCGCCATCGGCTCAGCAGTCCGCCTGAACCCGTTCGCGCGGTTCGCCGCCAGCACATCGGCGCCCGCCGTCTTCAATCACCAGCTCGCCCTTGCCGCGTACATGTCGAGCGGCATGATGAAGAAGGTGATCAGCATCCCCGCGGCCGATCGCACGCAGAAGTGGCGCGATTGGCAGGCACCCAAAGATGTCATTGCCCAGATCGAGCGCGAGGAAAAGCGGCTCGGGCTGCGTGCTAAGGTCAAGCAGGCTGAGGTCCTGCGCGGCGTCGGCGGCGGCGCCATCCTCATCATCACTGCAGGAAGCCACGAACAGCCCCTGACGCCGGCGCAGATCGCACAGGGCGGCATCATCGCGCTCAACGTCGTGTCGCGCTGGGAAATCCAAGGCCGCGATTGGGTGCGCAATCTGGCCGACCCGCTGAACGGCCAGCCTCTCATGTTCGAGATCCAGGCGGAAACGGGCACGCAGAAGATCCACCCGTCGCGGGTCATCTGCTTCCGCGGTGAGCCCCTGCCCGCTGGCTCGGCTGCTGGTGACGAAGAGAAGTTCTGGGGTGACAGCCGGCTCCTGCGCGTGTTCTGCGAGGTGCAGCGCTCCGACGAGACGCAGGCGTGGTTCTCGCAGCTAGTGAAGAAGGCCAAGCTGCTGCGGATCGGCATCCCGAACCTCACCGACTTCACCGCCACCAGCGAGGGCCAGCAGAAGCTCGCAAGCCGTGTCGCCCTGATCGCTGAGGGCGAGAGCACGCTGAACGCCACCGTGTTCGCCGCTGCATCAGGCGCCGAGAGCCCCGGCGAGACCATCACCGACTACCAGATCACCTGGAACGGCATCCCAGCTGTCATGGACGCCTTCAACCAGCAGGTTGCGGCGGTGAGCGACATCCCGTTTACGCGCCTCATGGGCCGGTCGCCTGCAGGCATGAACGCCACCGGCGAGCACGATAACGACAACTGGAACGACGCCGTCTCGATGGGCAGGAGAACGAGGTTCGCCCCTGCCTGGAGGCGCTGGACCCGTTCCTGCTGCGCTCCGCTGGCGTTGCCAAGCCCGATGCCGTGACATGGCGCTGGGCTCCTCTCTGGACGCCCACCGAGCAGCAGGAAGCCGACACGTTCGACAAGACCATGGACGCGGTGGTCAAACTCCAGAACACCGGCGCCATTCCCGACCGTGCGTTCGCCGAGGGTGTACAGAACCTCATGGAGGAGCGGGAGTACATTCCGGGGCTCGGTGCTGCGCTGGCGAAGCTTCCTGAGAGCGAGCGCTTCGGCCTCTCCGGTGGCGACGACGACGGCACCGATCCAAGCGAGCTGACCCAATCCGGCAACGGAGAGGAAGGAGGTGATCCCCGTCTCGAAGGTGGCGCGGGTGGTGTTGGAAGCACCCCCGCCCGCCGGGCTGCGAATGACAAGGCGGGTGAGAAATGAGCCGCGCACGTCGCCTCCTGAATGCCGCCCTCTTGCCGCTTGGCATCTGCGTAGGGCGCATCCTTCGCGCTGAGAACATGGTCGGAGGGCAATGGGTCAGCGCGCCTCCCCCGACTGGCTGGCGCGCGTATCGGGTGCTGCCGCTGCGGAAGCGCTAATGCGCTACGACCTCGCCACCCTAGCCCGCCGCGCCCGCAATCCCCGGCGCAAGGCGATCGTCATCCGCGACATCGTGCCCCCTGCAGTCCTCAGTACCGACCTCTACCGCGCGGCCTACCTCCCCGTCGTCACCGCCTGGGAACGCCACGCAGCCGGCATCGCAGAGGAATACGCCCGCACCCTGTCCGGCATGACGACCGACTCCGCCGAAGACCTGCAAGCCCGCCTCGATGCCGCAAGCTCCGAGCTGGAGCGGCTGTTTATCCTGCTGGACAGCGCATTGCGTGACTGGACGGTTCGGACTGAAGCTTGGCAGCGGGACAAGTGGCGGGGCGCGGTGCTCAGCGCGACGGGTGTGGACCTGGGCACGATGCTGGGGCCTGAGGACGTGCGGGAAACGCTCGCCAGCTACCTCGCCTGGAACAGCGACCTGGTCCGCGACGTGTCCGCCCAGACCCGGAAGCGCATCTCCCACGCCGTGTTCTCCGGGCTCCAGAACCGCACGCCCGCGCGGGAAGTGGCGAAGTCGATCCGTGAGGCAACCGGGCTGGCGCGGGATCGATCGCAGCGCATTGCGTCCGACCAGCTGAGCAAGGTGTCGTCTGCGCTGGCCGACGAGCGCCGACGGCAGGCGGGGATCAGCTATTGGAAGTGGCGGCATTCCGGCAAGCTTCACCCGCGTGTGCGGCACCAGGACCGCGACGGCGACATCTACGCCGACACCGCTGCTGGTGCTGGTGGAGAAGTCGACGGCAAGACGGTGTTGGCGCCGCCCGAGGCTAATGACCTCCCCGGACGGCAGCCTTACTGCGGGTGCCGCTCGCAGAGCGTGCTGGTGCTGGATGACTAGCCGATGTTAAGCTCAAGAAACGTCAGCAGAAGATCGCGCCATTTCGCCTCGTCAACAGAACCGGAAAAACTTCCGTGCGGTCGGGCATCTTTCGAGGAGAACCGATCTGCAAACTAATATGGCCGTACTTGGTGACGTTGATACGCAGCACGCCAGTGCGGATTTCCCGTCCCGGGTTCTCGATATAAGTAACGAAGTCATCCAATGCTGGCGTGGTCCTCGCCTCTGACGAGCCTCGTTCGAAGTACATTCCCCGCTTCTCTAGGTCCGAGTTGAGGGCTTCGATGGCTGAATCCAGAGCGGCTGACGAGCTAACCCAATCGACTGCGGCACTCGCTGCATTCTCGGCTTGCACGCGCAGTTCTTCAGCAATGCGCTCCTCCGCCGCCTTCTTCTTCGCATCCGCCTCGTCAATTTTTGCGAAGATAGCGCTCAACCGCTCATCCGGCATTTCAAGCCTCCTCTCTTCTCCACACTGACGGCGGCAACACCCCTTCACAAGCCCCGATACTCCGGGGAGCATGCTATTCGAGGACCGACTTACACTTGATGCCCCGCGCCGCACGCAGGACGGCTATCTCGCCGTGCGAGCAAAGGCGGCCAGGGTGGGGCATTACGAATATACCGGCCGCGACGTGGACCCCGAGAACAAGCACGGGTTCCGCGACCAGGCTATCGTGAAGGTTGCCCGCGAGGCCGATCAGGTCTTCGACAAGGCGTCGGCGCACAGTTTCATCGGCAAGCCGATCACCAACGACCATCCCAGCGTTCCGGTCACTTCCGCCAATTGGAAGGACCACGCGAGCGGCACCATCATGGGGGCCAAGTGGGAAGAGGGCGGCTACCTCTCGTTCGACCTCATGCTGACCGACGCCGGAGCAATCTCGGCAGTCGAGGGCGGCAAGCGCGAACTCAGCAACGGCTATTCCTGCGATCTGGTGCGCGGTGACTTCGTGTCCGCCGACGGCACCGCCTGCCCGTTCAAGCAAACCAACATCCGCGGCAATCATGTCGCCTTGGTCGACCGGGGCCGTGCTGGCCCTGAGTGCGCGATCCGTGACGCTGCCGTCTGCGCGTCTGCCCCTCCACAGATTTTCGACAGCCTCACTACGCAGGAGAAGCCCGTGAAGACCATGCTCATCGACGGGCTCACCGTCGACATTTCCAACGCGGACACCGCGCAGGCGACGATCGCCACGATCCTTGCCGCGCGCGATGCTGCAAATACCAAGGCTGCGGGCCTGGAGACGCAGGTTTCCACCCTCACTGCCGAAGGCGCGACCAAGGACGCCAAGATCACCACGCTTGAGCAGCAGGTCGCAGACGCCAAGCCGACCCCGCAGCAGCTGCGCGACGCTGGCAAGGCGCTGATAATCGCCGTCGACAAGGCGAAGGCGCTGGGCGTCACTGTCTCCGACGAGATGGACGAGGCCGCCATCATGAAGGCGACTGTCGACAAGCAGATGGGTGACGCGGCCAAGGATTGGACGGCCGACCAGATCGCCGCTTCCTTTGCCGTGCTGACCAAGGACGCCAAGCCGGCCCAGCAGCAGGTGCAGCCGATCGGCACGCCGCGCACCATCGGTGACGCAGCAACCGCAGTCAGCGCCGCGCGCACCGCGTGGCTCGCAGACAAGCAGGGCGCCTACCGCGCCACTGCGAACTAAGGGAGACTGAACAGTGGCGGTTCTTCAGAGCACCTTCGCCGAGGACATCCCTGTCGGTTACCCCGGCATGGAAGCTGACGGCGAGCTTTCCAACATTCTCACGCGCGTGCTGGAGTCCGGCACGGTCGGCTTCGGCAAGGCGGTCTACCAGGGCACCAATGACCGCGGGGCAGTGACCACGCCGTCGGCGAACCTCCTGGGCTTCACGATCGCCAACAAAACGCTGCCGGTCACGGCAGACCGCGCCGCCGACACCTACGCGGCCAAGGACAGCCTGCGGGTCAAAAACCGCGGCAAGATCTGGGTGCTCGCCGGTGCCGCAGTAGCTGACCGCGATCCGGTCTTTGTGACCGCAGCCGGTGCCATCACCAACGTCTCGACCGGCAACACCGCCGCGACGGGCTGGGAATTTGACGACACGGCGGCGAGCGGCGCCCCGGTCCGCATCGTGCGCCGCTGAGGGGGACTGACATGACCAAGCCTATGTTCTTTGACTCGATCCCGGCAGCGGTCGCCTATCTGGAGGCCAACCCTACGGTGTCGGGCGTTCACCTGGGCGATGCCTCTTGGGCCGATGCCATCCGCGGCGTTGACCTGAATGACGCACAGCAGACGATGGCATTCCTGGCGCCGCAGCTGCTCCGCGTCGAGGCGGGCACCTACATGGTGAAGTACCCGCTGGCGGACTATGCCGAGTTCATGCCGGTCGACACGGCAGGCTCGATCTGGTCGGCGGGCTCACTGTACTATTCGGGTGACATCGCCGGTAAGCCGGAATGGTTCGACGTGGCTGCGGACGACATGCCGTATGCGGACGTCAACCGTACCCAGTTCCTCCAGGAAAACCACATGGCCGGCATCGGCTACAAGTTCAATCGCATGGACTTGGAGCGCGGCCAGCAGCTGGGCGTCAACGTGGTCGCGGAGAAGGCGAACGCCTCGACCGAGACCGCCGAGCGCTTCATCCACAAGACCGCCATGCGCGGCGATGGCCTGAAGTTCACCACGGGCTTCGTCAACGACCCGCTGGCGACCACCGTTACCGCGGCAAGCTCGCTGACCTCGGGCACCCCCGACCAAGCTGTGGCGGTCGTCAACGACGCCCTGACTTCGGTCGAAGTGAACACCGGCGAGACCTACCGCGCGAACACGCTGGCACTGCCGACGTCTTCGTACAACTCGCTGGCCTCGCGCCGCATGACCGACACCGGCATGTCGGTGCTGGAGTACATTCGCCAGAACGCGGTGGTCGAGAACCTGATCATCAAGCGCTCGCGCCATCTGGAGACGGCGGGCGCCGGCGCCACCAAGCGACTCGCGGCCTATGACAACCGTCCCGAGGTGCACCGCTTCCACCTTCCCGGCGGCGGCCACCAGCTGTTCGCCGCCTGGCAGAAGGGCCCGTTCTCGTGGGAGGTGCCCGGCATCATGTCGATCGGCGGCTACGAGAACCGCATTCCGAAGGCCAAGACCTTCGTGGACGGAGTGTAAGCCATGAAGACCTACACCAACTACGCCCCCGGCACGCGCGGCATCACCGTCAACTCGGATAATGGTCCGTACATCCACTATCTGGATCCGGGCCAGAGCGTGAAGCTCGATCCCAAGGACGTGATCGCCGCCTCAGACCTTGGTGAGAAGCCCACGCAGGTCAGCAGCGAAGAAGCCGATCGCGTCGCTGCTCTTGAGGCGGAGAATGCCGAGCTGAAGCAGCAGGTTGAGGGTCAGGCCGACCAAATCACGAAGCTGACGGCAGACCTCGAAAAGGTGACCAAGCCCGCCAAGTAATCCCCGCGCCAAACTCCCGGCGAACCTGGGCCGCCTCAGCAATGGGGCGGCCTTCTTGTGTCGGGTTGCAGGGCCTCCCCACACCCCCCGGCGACATCGAGAAGGCCCTGCCGACGTGACGTGGAGAGAAGCCCTAGCTGCGTCTGCACAGCCTCGTAGGTGTGCATAGTTAATTATTGATGACGCGTGACGATCGCTGGCTGCGTTTAGACCGTTGCGACCTTTCGGCGTGGCCGTCGACGCATGGCTGCACCCGACACACCGAAGCCCATCATCATCATTGCCCAAGTCGTGGGTTCGGGAACTGCCGTCGAGAAAGTGACGGGAATGCTGAAGCCATCGCCTGCGTAGTCGTACGAGAATGTGGCGGGTCCGGAAGCTAGAAAGGTCGGAATCGCGCTGCTGTCCCAAGCTGAAGCGGTGCCATAATCAAGCAAGAATCCGTAGCTCTCTCTGCTGCCGGCTGGCACGAAAGCGTTGAAAACGTCAGTCGCTCCTTCGGAGTTGCCCTCTTTTGCGTCGCCCACCACCAGCGTGAATTCGCTATTCCTCTTCAAGCCTCCAGATACAAACTTCAACGTTCCTGGGAAGTACAAAGACACGGTGCCGCTGGTGTACTCAGTGGTGTCCACTGCAGGCGTGTTCGGATCGTAGGTGATGAGGCCTGAAACATCCCGACCGTTCGCCGAGCCTGTGAACTTGATCACAGCAGCCTCAGCTGCGGCAGAAACAATCATCGACAGGCCGGCCGCAGCGGCAAGTAATCCACGCTTCATCATCTTCTCCCCTGATTCGCTGTAGAAGCGAACCTGCGCTTCGTCGTAGATATTAAGCAAGTCTCAACATGTGACGGCGGCAACCTAGCCGCTGCCCTATCCTCATGCAGGCCCGGGAACGTCTGCTGAGGAAGCGCCCGCCACATGCTGCAAGTCGATGCGAAATACGGTTTCACGCTGGCGGCAGGAGAACCCTTCCTGTTCGAGGTGCAGTTCAAGGACGGGTCGAACAACGTCCTCGACTTGAGCGACCGTGAGTTCGTCCTTTCGTTCTACCGGGCCAATCGCACCGCAGAGCAGAAAATCGATGGTGAGGCTCGCAGCGATGTTGCAGGCCCCCGTTTTGAGTTTGTCCGCGACGGCAGCTTCTCCGAAAGCCTGTACGCGAACCGCAACGGCACGATTGAGCTCGCCGAGCGCCTGAAGAACGGCAAGAGCGTCATCTTTCAGGGCAAATACACGATCACCGAGAGCGCGCCTGGTGTGCTGTCGTATGGCAATACGGTCATCGGACGCGATGGCGTGCGCCTTGTGCTGGTGGAGACCGTCAAGGGCTTCCAGGTCACGCAGTCGCAGTATGATTATGTGGCGGGCAACGTGGTGCCCGAGCCCGACACCACCCCCGACGCCTTCAGCATCACGCCGGTAACCGGAGCAGCGCGAAACACGGCCACGGATAGCGCCGCCTTCACGATCACCGGCATCGACACACCGGCAAGCTGGACGGTAGCTGGCGGCACGGCTCAGGTCGCGGATGGAGCGTTCGCCAGCAGCGGCACGGTTAGCAACGGCCAGGCCATGCGCGTGCGGCTGAACAGCTCGGCCAGCTACAGCACCGTGGCGAAGGCGACGCTGACGGTGGGCGGCGTGTCGGCTGACTTCAGCGTGACCACTGCGGCCGCTCCTGTGGTGACGCCGTCGCCTACCCTGTCCCTATCCGCTCCAGTCACCGTCAGCGAGAGCAACAGCGGCACCACGGCGTTCACATGGACGCTCACCCTCAACCGTGATGGCTCGACCGCAGCCTACCCGTACAGCTGGGCTGTGGCGGGCTCAGGCGCGAACCCGGCCAATGCGGCGGACTTCGGCGGCACGTTCCCGAGCGGCAGCGGCACGTTCGCGGCGGGCGAGACAGTCAAGACCATCACCGTGCTTGCCAGCGGCGACACTGCTGTGGAGCCCGACGACACGTTCACGCTCACCGTCACGGCGGCGGGGCTGAATACCGTGACGTCGACGGGCACGATCGGGAATGACGACAGCACGCCGGTTGATCCGACACTGCCCACCTACACTCTTTCGGCCCAGACCACCTCGGCCGTTTCTGCGATGCAGGCCAAGGGTTACACGCCCGCGCCTGCGTATCAGCGCTTCATGGACAATCAGTTCAAGCGGCTCGCCGCTTCGGACAAGCACACGCCGGTTCTCACCGACCTGTCGCAGCTTTGGGTTGCCCATCCCGGCGACGCGCTGACGAACCTTGTGTCACCTGGCACGCTTGACCCGGTAAAGGTGGGCGCTCTGACGTGGACCAGCCCCGTTGCTGGCCTGAGCGTCGCAAACCCGCTCGGCAATGTCATCGGCTACTCCACCGGAGCCGACACCGCCTACATCGATACGACTGTAGGCTACGGCACCCTGACGCCGGGTGACGCCACCTTTGGCTTCTACAAAAGCTATTCGCCAGTGGGCACCGTTGGCGACATGGGCGTTGCTGACGGTACTGGCGGTGCGTTCATCGTAGCTCAAAGCAACAATAACAGCAGCACGTTCAATGCCCGTGTGTTCTCAGCAGCACTAGGTGTGACTGGTACTGCCGCTGATTGGCACAACACCAACTGGCACGCTGTTCGTTCGGGCGCAGATGGTATTGCGGCGTGGCACAACGCCAAGAAGGTTGCGACTAAGACCGGGCTCGGGACCGTTGCACCAACCAACGGCGCGCTGACCATCCGTCAGCTTATGGTGAACGGCTTCAGTGGCCACAGCGCAGCGGGACATCTTGCTGGGTTTGTTGCCAAGAAGGCGCTTACCGATCCGCAGATGCGGACACTCTACCGCGTCGTGCGTAGCTGGGTCGAGGAAGTAATCTGGGGCTCGGTCAACTGGTACGACCCAGGCTTTGCGCCCGAAAAGACCAATTATGACGTGATCTGCTACGGCTTCACGATCCAGTCCGTAATGGCCGCGCTTGAGGCCAAGCGGCAGGGCTTGGACGTGGCGATGGTAGGCGGCTGGAATGAAACCAGCCGCTCGCATATCGGCGGCATGAGCGCTAACGGCTTGGGCGAGTTCGACGTCGATCACCCCGAGACGGTCGGGGGCCTGATGAGGACCATGATTGTGCGGGCTCGTGCAATTGATGGCGCTACCGATACCACGCTCAAGTTCAATCCCGGCTCGATGAACAAGGTGCTGCGTCAGGCTTTGGCGCAGGCTGGTATCCCCATGTACGCGACTGGCGCGATGCCGACCGCCTGTTCGCGCAGCAATGGCGTGTTCACGCTTTCCATAGGTGACGGTCGCACGTTCACATCCACGTTCCTCGAAGATAACTCCTACGAGGGTGACGCAATCGCATTGCTTCCAGTGCCGACGATCTTTGGCCGTCAAGCGGCAGGGACCGGGACCGACGCCCTTGACGGCTTCCGTGGCTCGCTGTCTGCCAATGGCGGCAACATCAACCAGTTTGCCACCAACCCGACCGGACCTGGTGCGCTTTGGAACATCGACCCGTTCATCGTCCCCGGCGACATCAACAGCGGCCCGCTTCCCTTCGTGGCTGGCCCGATGCCAAACACTCCTGTTGGCATCGCGGACACCAAAACGCAGTCGTTCAACTTCCGACAGACGTGGACGAACGTGAAGGCGAACCAGATTCCGTGGGATCAGTTCTTCAACGGCGTGCCACCCGAGGGCTATAGCGCCGCGAATTATGAGGCCATCGGTCGGCAGGCGGCTTTGATGACGGCGGCAGGCGTAACCATGGCGCTTCGCGAGTGCATGAAGGTTTCGACGCTCTACAAGGGCAAGACCGACGTGAACAACCAAGGTGGCTTGTCTACCGACATGATGGGATCGGGCACCGCCTACGTCGCTGCTGGCCGCAGTGCAGCCGGACGGCTTCAAGTCCTCAAGAACGTTCGAAACTACATCCTCGGGCTGATCTACTACATCCTGTACTCGGGTGATGCGCGCTTGCCGACGAGCATGGTCACAGCGCTGCAAGCCTATGGCTGGCCGGACGATCACTACAACGAGCCGGGTGTGAACGACATCCCGAACTTCCCCGGTTGCCTCTACGTCCGTGAATACAACCGGATGGCTGGTGGTATCGGAGGCGCGTTCTGGACCGGCAACGACGCCACGGCGGCAGACGGCCAAACGCCTCGCGTTTCGGCCCGCACCGTGGCAGCCGCAAGCTACGCGCTCGATAGCCACCACATGGAGCGGTACTACATTCCCATCAACGCGGCTGATCTCTCGCAAGGGTACAAGCTCTGGCTTGAGGGCAACATGTTCTCCGCGATGGGCGGGGCAAACGGGTGGACGCCGGTTCCTGCTGAAATCACGATGCCCGATGCTTCCGTGATGCCGAACCTCGCAACTGCATGGTCGGTCGCTGGCAATCACGTCATGTTCGGCACCTACCGAATGGAAGGGTGCTCCGGGCAGACGGCGCAGATGCACGGTCTAGGTATGGCGGTCGCGAAGACCCGAGGTGTCACATTGCAGGATGCCATGACGACCTACTACAGTGACGTTGTGGCACTGGCGCAGGCCACGCCCGACGCGGTTAAGCCCTTCATTCCCGCCACCACCTAGGAGCGATGACCATGCGCCTACTCGCCTGCCTCGCCGCGCTCCTGCTGAGCAGCTCGGCCCCCGCCCTCGCCCAGACGGAACACCGCGTCATCGGCGCCGACCCGACGCCGCGCTACATCGTTTGTGCAGGACACACCCTCGTCCTCCGCAAGCAGATGGGTCGAGACCTGAACAAGGACGGCAGCCGAAACAAGTCGTTCACTGTCTGGATCGATCGTCAGAACGGCCGCGGCTTCGCGGT
Source organism: Sphingomonas xinjiangensis (assembly GCF_014199255.1). Taxonomy (GTDB): domain Bacteria; phylum Pseudomonadota; class Alphaproteobacteria; order Sphingomonadales; family Sphingomonadaceae; genus Sphingomonas; species Sphingomonas xinjiangensis. The sequence continues at coordinate 525,753 of NZ_JACIJF010000001.1, forward strand.
GGACGGCGCAACCAAGCTGCGGTTTGTTGGCAGCCCGCACGGCAAGGGCTGGGTGTACGCGCCCGTCGACGCCAAGCCGTGCGCCAAGCCGACGCCGGAGCCGGTGACGCCGACTGCCAGTCCTGCACCCGCGCCCATCGCCCAGGCCAAGCCTTCCCGCCCGCTCTTCGGTGCGAACCTCTCAGGCGCAGAAGCTGCTGGCAACGACGCCATCCGACCTAGCCTGGACGACTTCAAGGGCTACATCGAGCGCTACGGCTTCCAGCTGATCCGCTACCCGTTAAAGCTGGAGCGGATGACCCCGGCTCGCATTGAGGAGCTGAAGGCCAACGTCGCCTATGCCCGATCCAAGGGTGTGCCGGTGATCCTCGATCGCCATGACTACACGTGGCGCAAGCCCGAGGTCATGATCGCTGACTGGACCGCGTTCGCTCGCAACTTCCCCGATGATGGCTCGGTTATCCTCGACCTGGTCAACGAACCTCGGGGTTTCGATGACCCTGTCGTCACGAACGACTGGATGCAGTGGATCCGCGACAGCAAACTCATCATCGCTGGTCTGCGCAAGAATGGTATCCGCCACCCCATCGCGCTGGAATATCCCGGCTGGTCGGCCACGTTCCGCTTCGACAAGGGCGAGAGGCCGGGCAAGGCTTGCGAGAGCGCCGGCTGTGCAATCGACCGGGACAAGAGCGGGCCGTTGGACCCGATCAACCGGACTTACATCAACGGCCACCGGTACTGGGACAAGGGTTCCAGCGGCACGAGCATGTCATGCGACATCACCTGGGGGCCTACTAGCGGTTTCGACGGATTTGCCGCCCAGCTCCGCAAGCGCGGTCTGAAGGCCTACATCACCGAGGCAGCATTCGGTGCGAGCCACGGCGTGAAGGGCAATTGCAAAGGGATCGGCGCCGACGCGATAGCGCAGATCAAGGCGAACTCGGACGTGCTGCTAGGCGTTACCTGGTGGGGCGGCGGCCGCATCTGGCCAGAGAGCTACCTGTTCAAAGTCGAACCTAAAAAGGCGACGCGATTCGAAGTTGAGGTCACGCCCTTCATTCGGCAACTTACCGGGCGGGATTGATCGTTGCGCAGCGCACAGCTCCTTCTTCCAGGCTGCGGGACCGAGAGGCACCACGCGCTAATTTCGTTTAAGTAGAATCAGCGAGCCTTCGGTCACGAAAGGTTTACCGCTTCGAGCCATTAGCGACCGCAGAAAGGTCGCCCCACATGAAAACTCAGAACTCACGCAAGCTCGCTGTATTCTCGGCTGTGTCTGCCTTTGCCCTCGCAGTTTCTGCAGTAGCTTCTCAATCGAACGAGAGCGCCGGGATCTTGTTAACGCCGGCGGCCGCGCCTGCACCCGCCATGCAAGCCTCGAAAAGCGGCCCTTCTGTGACGTTGCCGGTTGCATCGGCGGTTAGCTCGGTACCGAAGCAGACTGTTGCAGTCGCAAAAGCCGCTCCTCTCTTCGGCGCCAACTTGTCCGGGGCGGAGGCGAACGGCAGTGATGTTCTTCGTCCGTCGCTTTGGGACCTGCAAGGCTATGTCGAGCGCTACAACTACAAGCTAATCCGCTATCCGTTCATCGACAATCGAATGACGGCAGCTCGGATCGTCGAACTGCGCACCCTTACGGAGTACGCCCGTAGTAAGGGGGTCCGGATGATCCTCGACAACCACACTTACAAGTGGAAGTCGGTCCAGGAGATGGTCACATTCTGGACTACCTTCGCGCGCAACTTCTCCGATGACGGCTCCGTGATACTGGATCTTGTCAATGAGCCTAGCGGCTTCAACGATCCTGTGCTGACAAATGACTGGATGCAGTGGGTACGAGATTCGAAGTTGGTGATTGCCGGGCTGCGAGCAAACGGTATCAAGCACCCCATTGCTTTGGAGTACCCGCAGTGGTCGGCGACCTTCCGCTTCGACAAGGGTGAGGCAGCTGCGATGGCGTGCGAAAGCGCTGGCTGCGCCCTGGACAGAGACAAAGGGGGGCCTCTCGACCCTCTGAACCTTACGTACATCAACGCTCATCGCTATTGGGATAAGGGTTCGAGCGGAACAAACGGAACCTGCGACCTGACATGGGGGCCGACCAGCGGGATCGACAGCTTCGCGGCCCAGCTGCGTAAGCGTAATTTAAAAGGCGTGATCACAGAGGCGGCGTTTGGCTCCAGCTACGGCACTCACGCAACCTGCGCAGAGATGGGCAAGGACGCCATTGCCGACATCAAGGCCAATGGCGACGTCCTCCTGGGTGTCACGTGGTGGGGTGGCGGGCGTATGTGGCCGGAGAAGTACCACTTCAAGATCGAGCCCAAGAAGGACACGCGGTTCCAGGTTGAGGTCACGCCGTTCATCAAGCAGCTGCGGGGCGACTGAGGTATAAGTACGGAATAGCGCGGTAAGGCTTCGTTAACCATTTGGCGAAGCAATATGGACACTGACTACTTCCACCGACGAATCGCCGCCGCACGCTTCGCCGCCATGCGGGCAACGACGATGAAAGCATTCCGAGCGCACATGGACATGGCGCTTGCCTATGAGCGCCAGCTGCACCGCGCTGCGTAGCAGCGGGCCGCGCAGCTTCGTAGTTCTGCGCGGCCCGTTACCGGTTGCGGCTTTCCAGGAGGGCGCCCCTGGAAAGCCGGGCAATCATTGCGCCTCGAAGCGTAACGCTACGATGAATAGAATGGGGGTTGAGAGCTTGCGCCTCATCATGACACTGCCGTGCACCGTCGCGCGAACGCTGGATCTGGGGTAGATTGAGCCGAGCCGCAGGGGGATGAAAGCGGCTCGGCTCTTCTTGGAAAGGGCGTTTGGAGACCCGCTAACTGTATAGCGCCGGTCAAAGCACTCAGCCAAATCGGATTGAGGACTTTTTTGCCGGAGGGTGGTGTCACAAAACGCTCCGACAACGTCTGCTTGCCGCACTTTGCTATTGGCTACCGCCGTACCACGACTTGATCTGCCGGTCTCGCGGCGGCGTTGCGCGCAAGTTCATCGCATTGAGCAGCCATCAGCTCATGGCCGGCCTTAGCGAAAAGATCTTCAGCGCTTTTTGCGGCCTTTCGTGCCGCAATAGCGCGTACCTTAAGATTCTTAACAGATCCGCAATCGGACATTGTGCTTCTCCCGTAAGCGGGAGCTTTCCAGTGCTCTCAGTTGCCGCATGCTTTAGATAGCTGGCAATATCGAGTTCTCTACCACGTAAAGTGCTACTGAGGTACTATATAAAATCAGGTAGTACCCGGCGGCTGATCCATGAGGCGCCCGAACTCACCTGCGAGGTCGAGATCCGCTATTGCCCTCGACCCACCCAAACCAAATCTCGACTCGACGAGCGGGCATACCGGCTAACGTTTGATGGAGCCGACTGGCGTCGTCCCTTTCCAGACCTCACATGTGGGGCAGTCTGGATCTTCGCTCGCCGCTTTCAACGCCTGATCGTCATTGTCTGCGAGCAGATCTTTGCCCTTGACGATTTTGCCGGTCACTTCGCCCCGTTTGTAGACCCGATAATGCCGCATCTTTCCCAACATTTGCGGGCGGCTACCTGTTTCCTACTTAAGCCTCAAGGGGGTTACGTAGTAACCCTTAAAGCCGCAGCAGACCTGCGTGCGAGGTCGGTGCGACCCCGTTGGGCCGCTCCAGCTTCCAACGACGCCCGCAGGTGTGCCCGGGCCCGAACTGGCCTGCCGGGTGTTCTTGTCGCATCGCCAGCCACTTATTCGGCCGCTGGTGACCGGTAGCGTTGTTGCTCCCCCGATCTGCGCGGAGCGATTTAATACCACTCTTCTACTTTCACACCCAGACGGGCACCCGCTACACTGACGTTGACGGGACTGATCTCGCAGGGCCAGTCGACGCACGAAGGCAGGCGATCCAGACCTGCGGTCAGATGATGCAGGAGGCGCCGGAAGGGTTCTGGGGCTCTCGGCCATGGAGTGTGACCGTCACAGACGCGGTGGGATTGGTGCTTTGGGAAATCTCGATCGATGGTCAATCCTCGGCAGCTACGATGACCATGGACTGACGGCCGGAGTCGAGATTGCCTGGCGATCCCTAGAGCGCCGAGGCCAGCGAAGCCGGGAAGGCGCCGGCGGCAGCGGCTTCAGCGTCTCCGCATGCACCCCATAGAACAGAAGCAGTTCTGGAGCCGGTGACCTAACCGTCCCGTGCTTTTAGGCATGCCGTGTGCCAGCTTGTCGATTCCATCCAATACATTTCCAGCTTGTTTCCACCCAATGCGGCGGGCTTCGGCCCCTACAGGGATAATGTACTGCCATCCTGGCCCGGTCTCACGCCCCCCTGAGACCGGGTCATCTCTTTAGCGGCATTGATCTCGCAGGGCCGTCTGGACGGGGTCGCACTGCACAATTTGCATGACGCTGAACGCTTCCGTCTGACGGACTGCCTTATCGCTCCTGCCGCGCCGAAGAATTCGAAGCCAGATCCGCGACATTGAAGCTCTCCTGCGATTGTCGATGAGCAAGCTGAGCATCAAATGTTACCCCCGCATGTCCATGCCGTCTGCTTAACGAGATTTCGGACGAGCTGGGCGCGGAGCGGGTCATACCTCACGGCGGCAGTCCCCTGTCCACCGGCATGTCACCCTCCCGCCATGCCCTACACCCAACCCACCGCCGACGAGTTCCGCAAGCGCTTCCCCGCGTTCGCAGCGGTGCCAGCGGACACGATCGAATACTGGCTGCAGGACGCGCGCCTGATCGTCACCGAAAGCTGGGCCGAGGTAGACCGCGCGCCTGCTGAGATGACCTTGGCCGCGCACAACATGTCCGAGAACGGCGTCCTCGGCGGAACCGGCGCTGTAGGCGACCTGCGCACCATGGGTGTAACCGACTTCAAGTCCGCCAGCATGTCGGTGAGCTTCGACAGCTCGGTCGGCGTGTCGACCGGGTACAAGGCCACCCGCTACGGGCGCGCGTTCGAGGTGTTCCTGCGGCGCAACGTCGGAGGCCCGCGACTGGTAGGCACGCTCAGCCCGGGGTGGTGCGGATGAGTGACGCGACGTTCGGCATTCTACTAGCCGCTGTGCCCTGGGGCATAATCGCGCTGCGCCTGATCTACTGCATGATCTTCTGGCGCACCTATGACGAAACCTGGGCCTGGATCCACGAGCGTCACCGGCTGACTGGTGAGGAGCGGCACATTCAGAAGGTGCAGGGCGTGCCTATGGCGCCGCCGCCGAGCCCGCCCGGGTCACCAATGCCCTCCAGGCCGTCGCGCTGATGCTAGCCGATGCGTTCGCAGAAATTGCGGTGGCCATTTCAGGCGCGGTCGGTGGTCCGTTTCACGCGGGGCGGCTGCACTGGCCTGGGGTGCCGGTCGTGGACGATGGCGGATCGATCATCGAGCCCGGGGAGCCGGTCGAGGTCGATTGCATGGTCCAGATTGACCAGGTGACCGAGGCGATGCGGCAGGAGGCGGGATACACCGATCGTGACGTCCGCATGCTGGTGCTCGCGCCGGGGTTGGAGCGCCGCGTCGACACGGACGCCATCGTGGAAGTGCTGCCTGGCGCCTTCGTGCCGGCCAATCATGTCGGGCTCTGGTCCGTCGCTTCTAGCGCGCAGGACGTGCTTGGGTTCGCTTTTGATGGGCGGGGGCGGAGGGCGTGACTTGCCACTGAAAGGGCACAAAGCTCACCTGCGTCGGCTGCGGAAGCTAAGCGGGGCTGGCTTGGATAGCGTCGTCGGCAAGGCACTGTTCGTTGCCGGCGAGAGCATCGCCGTGGAGGCGCAATTGAGCATCACCCGCGGTGCCGTATCTGGCAAAGGCCACACCCCGAGCTCCCCCGGTGAGGCTCCCAACAACGACACCGGTCGCTTGGCAGGCCAAATCGAGGTGCTTCAGAAGAGTGACAAGCTCGTCGTTGTAACCAGCGAGGCACCGCACAGCACGCCTTTGGAGTTCGGCACGTCCCGCATGGCCGCGAGGCCGTTCATGCGCCCTGCACGCGACAAGATGGCTCCGGAAGCTCAACGACTTGTGGCTGATGCCGTAGACCGCTTCTCAAGGAAGTCGCGAGGATGATGGGACTACAATACCATGCGCGCCGCGCCCTCCTGACGAGACTGAGGCGTGACCCTCTGCTGACCTCCCTTGTCGAGAAGGCCGGTATATATTCGCAGAAGGTGCCTGCCCCGGAGAGGCGCCTAAGTCCCTTCATCAAGACGGGGGTTCCGCAAACACTACCTCGCACGGCAACGTGCCTGAATGGCGCGAACATCAATCTTCCCGTGGATGCGTTTGCAGGCCCGCGCAAGAGCGGCACGACCGTCCTAGAAGAGGCGGAGGACCATGCAGAGCGTATCGGGATGGCGATCGAGGGCGCGCTGCACCTGCAGGGCGAAACGGTTGACGTTGACGGCCACCCTCTCCGCCTCACCTACCGGCTGACCGACATCCGCCTATTCCCGGATGGAGCCGAACTCGACGTGTTCCACTATAGCTGCCTGGTGAACGTCAGAGCCGTTGCCGAGTGAGGCCGGTGGCGGTATCGTGGAGCCGTGTCGGACCACATCGCCCTAGCCATGTTGCGCCAGTTGCTCCGCATTGATGGGATCGACGCAGACGACATCAACGCGATAGCTGATGACCTGAAGTCGGAAGGGCGTGACATGGACGCCCACCGTGTTCGGCTAACCCTCATGGAAGCGTTTGCCCCATCGGAAAGCGAGTGGCAGGCCGAGCGCGCGCGCAAGATGATCCGCGAGCGCACCGCCTACATCGCCCGTGACGGCGGCAACGCCCCGGAGTAGCCGCCCATAGTCTCCGCGCTGGATATCCAGCGGAGACACGCGCGTGAGCTACCCCAACGAACCCGATTATGTGGTCGTCCGCCGTGAGGACCCAGATTCCCCCGGCACCTTCGACATCGTCTGCGGCATTGAGTCCGCTGGCTTGAACCAGACGGCGAACACGTCGGATCGCTTCCGCCGTGACTGTGCCGCTCCGGCAGACGTGGCGACCCGCGCCGTTCGTGTTACCGGCATCCAGTGGGATCTGACCGGCACCGGCGTCATCAACATGGACGAGTTCGAGAACATGCAAGCGGCTTTGGGCAACCGGAGCAACTGGCGTGTCGAATACGGCAAGTACGATGATGCCGCTTCTATTCCCCGCACCGGCACTATCTTCGGCTACTACACCGGCCCCGGTGTGCTGACCGCGTTCAACACGAACGTCGGCGAAGATGGCACGGCTGAGATCACCATCGCGGGCGAGAACCGCCCCGTCTGGACCACTGGCACGCCGACCGCTTGATGGACACTGCGGTCACCCTGGCATTCGGCGACGGCAGCTACACGTTCTGGCTACCCATGGCGCGTATCGTGGAGGTGGAACGCCTTTGCGGCGACAAGTCGATCGTCGCCATGTTCGAAGAGTTCGGCGCGGCGATCGGCCTAGAGCGCGACACCGACGTCGCCCGCTTCATGGGCTTCGGCTCGGCTCGTATCAAAGACGTGTACGAGGTGATCCGGTGCGCTGCCATCGGCGGCGGCGCTTCCCCGATCGACGCGAAGAACCTAGTGGACAACTATGTCGATGGGCGGCCCTACGCGGAGACAGTCCCGGTGGCATGGGCCATCTTGAACGCCGCAGTCATGGGCGTATCGCTCAAAAAAAAAGCGCCGGAAGCCGAACCGAACGACATGAGCCGTTCCGAAAGGGAACCGTCGTCGTCAACTGCAACCACCTCGGCTTAGCTTTCGAGCGCTGTTCTCTCAGCACCTATTGGGAGGCCATGGAGGCTCACAACGAGGCCTTGGACGACAAGCCAAAGGTGTCCGAGGGTTTCCGCGAGATGATGCTTGGGCAGTTCGGAGCGCACTGATGGCCGACATCGATCCCGTCATCCTTGAACTGCGCGCCGAGCTCGGCCGCTACAAGGCGGAACTCAAGAGCACCACAGCGCTCGCACAGACCAGCTTTGACCGCCAGGAACGCGCGGTTGAGAGCCTAGAGCGGCAGATCCGATCGTCGTCTGGCGCAATCAGCGGACAACTTCGCACCCTTGCCGGCTCCTTCGCAGGCGCATTCTCGGTACAGCAGCTTACCGGCATCATCGACAGCTACACGCGGTTCCAGAACCAGCTTCGCGTCGCCGGCCTGGAAGGCGAAGACCTCGCCCGCATCCAAGAGAAGCTGCTCGCCGTCGCTCAGCAGAACGGCGTGGCGATCGAAGCCGTCGGCACCCTCTACTCCCGGGCCGCGCAGAACCAGCGTGAGCTTGGCGCCAGCACCTCCGACCTGATCAACCTGACGTCGGCAGTCGCCGCCTCGTTGCGCATCTCCGGGACCAGCACCGAGGAAGCCAGTGGGGCATTGCTCCAGCTTGGCCAGGCGCTCGGTTCGCCGCGCATCCAGGCCGAAGAGTTCAACTCTTTGCTCGACACGATGCAGCCGCTGTTGCGTGAGGCCGCCAAGCGGATCGAAGGCACTGGCGGTTCGCTCGCCGGTCTGACGCAAAGGATCAAGGACACCGAAGGCCCAGGCGTCTCCAACATTCAGCTGTTCCGCGCCATCACGGCGTCGCTGGCTGACTTGGAAAAGACCGCGGGCAGTGCGGGCCTCACAATCTCGGGCGCCTTCACGAAGCTCACCAACCAGCTGACCGTCTATATCGGCCAGGCCGCGCAGACCAACGGCGCCACGGCAGCAATCGCGGGCGGGCTCGAGTTGCTGGCGAACAACCTGGATACCGTGGCAGACGCACTCGCGGTTATCGCCGCGCTGGCCTTGGGTCGGTTCGCTGCCGGCATGACCGCGGCTGCGGCATCGTCTGGCCTTGCGTCGACCGCGATGTTCGCCCTTCAGGCGCGGGCAGCGGGCGCCGCTACCACCATGGAGGCCCTGGCCCTGACGAGCGCCACGGCCGGCCGCACCATGCTTGCGGCGTTCGGCGGCCCCGTCGGCATAGCGGTTACCGCCCTTGCCCTCGGCATCGGCTTCCTCGCCACCCGCACCGATGATGCCGCCAAGGCTGCGCGCGTAAACGAAGAAGCCCAGCGGATCGCAGGCGATACCACGAAACGCGCCGCCGACGCCGCAGAGCGCCTTGCAAGCGCACACGGAAAGACGCGCGTTGAAGCCCTGGCTGCGGCTAAGGCAGAGTACGAGCTGACCAAGCAGAAGCTGGCCAGCGCGCAGGCGTCGGCGTTGCAGGCGTCGGCTGAGTATGCCCGGACGCGGGCCAAGGCGAACGAGAACTCCATGGCGGCGCGCGTAGGCGGCCGGAACGCCAACCTGGGCACCTTCTACGCCGCTGACGAGTCCGGCAACCGGGCCGTGTCCGCCGCCGAGCAGCGCATGAACGTTGCCGACAAGGCCGCGATCGACCTCTACAACGCGCTGACGAAGTTGGGTAAGGCGATCGAGGCGCCCGAACTCACGCCCGCCCCTATCGCGTCGGACGACGACAAGAAGAAGAAAAAGGCCAAGGGCCGCACCGGGCCAACTGCCGCTGAAATCCAGGCGCAGTTCGAAGGCGACCTCCGCCGCGCGATGGCGGATCAGCTGCAAGACCAGCTTGAAATCACGCGTGACATCGACAAGCGGAAGGACATCCAAGCCGCGCTTGACGAAATCGAATACCAAGAGCGCCTTGCGCAGATCCGCAGTCAGAAGGACTATACGGCTGCCCAGAAGACGCGTCTGACCGCCGAACTCAACAAGCAGTTCGGGCGCCAAGTTGGTGCCGACGGGGAGGTGGTGCGGATTGCCACCCCGCGCAGCCGGGCACGTATTGAGGAGGCCGAGCAGCGCCGCGCGGACATGCTGGAGCGCCAGCTGCGCGATGATCAGGACACGCTTGCCGCTGAGGCTGAGCTGGTTGACGGTCGCCGGGAGCGCTTGGCGCTAGAACGCCGCATCCTTGAACTTGCGCAGGACGAGGAGCGGTCCCGCCTTGAGGCGTCGATCGCCGCCGGCGAGATAGCGGACGTGGCGAAAGCGCGGGTAAACCTGGAGCGGCGCCAAGGTGCTGAGCGGCAAGGGCTGAGCCGCCAGTACGAAAGCCCGTTCGAGAGCTACTCACGGCGCCTCAGCGGGCGCGGCGACAACATCGGTGATGAGGTGCAGCAGCTTGTCGTTCAACGCTTGGACGAGGTGGACGACGCCATTGCAGACGCCGTCACCCAGAAGCTGGGCATCAAAGACCCGCTGATCGGTCAGCTGCTGTCCCTGTTCATCGAACAGAACCTGCTCGCGCCGATCGCTGAAGCCCTGAAGAACAGCAAGGGCCAGGGTTTCGGGGCGACGCTCAGCAGCATCGGCAATGCGATTTTCGGGCGAGCCTCGGGCGGGTCTGTGGCGCCGGGCCAGATGGTCCGGGTCAACGAAGGCGCGAGCCCCGGCCGCGTCGAGTATTTTCAGCCAAACCAGGGTGGGAAGATCATCCCGCTGGGCCAGGAGCGCGCCGCATTACCAAGCCGCGGCGGCACCACCATCGTCTCCGCCCCGCAGTTCAATCTCAAGGGCGCCGTCATCACCCCGCAGCTCTACGCCGACATGCAGCGCATCAGCGAGGAAAGCGCCACGAAGGCGGCCGCAGCCAGCTACAACCGATCCATGCGCGACGCCCCTGGTGCCGTGGCTCAGTCACGCCGCTTCGGAGGTTGACGGCGGCAATGGGGGAGGCCGGCACAGCATAGCCATGCCCAATGGCCAACTATCGCCGCTCCTACCTGTTCAGGCTCGGCAGCGACCCGGTTTGCTCCCTTTGGACAGGCTACGGACCACTCGAAACACCGGCCGACCATGTTGACCAACAAGGGGCCCGGTGGAGTGGCGCTGGCGAGCTTGTCGGCATCCCTGCGCTGCAAGCCCTGATCAACGGAAGGGCGGGCCGCTACACCTTCGGGCTGAGCGGCGTGTCGGCCGAGACCATGCGCCTCGCCATGGAAGACCGGGCGACAGTCGAAGGCGCGGTTCTCCGCATCGGCTATGTGGACTTCGACGCGGCTTGGCAGGTCGCGCGTGTCGTTTGGGAATGGCTCGGCATAGCCGACGTCCTGACGGTCGACTCATCGCCGTCCGCCGAGGGCCGCACTCGCTTGATCGCCCTGTCTGTCGCTTCGTCGGACACGCGCAGGTCCAACCCCCAACTCGGGTTCTTCACGGCGGCCGATCAGAACCGCCGTTCGCCGACGGACAGGTTCTGCGACCAGGTCGCCTCCATCAGTCAGCGCGTCACTCGACGCTTCGGCCCGAAATGAGAGATCTTGGCTCATACCTGCTGGAGGCCGCCAAGACCCCCTGGAAGGACGGCGTGCACGACTGCTCGGCTTGGCCGGCGCGGTGGGCGGGCATTGAGACCCCCGCCTATTCCAGCATGGATGAAGCACAGGCCCTGATCGACGCCGCCGGCGGGCTGGTGCCGCTTTGGGAGCAGTGCATCGCTGGGCGCCTGGAGCGAGTGGAGACGCCGGAGGCCGGCGACGTCGGCATCATCGAGGCAATCGGCGCTGATCGGCAGTCGGTGCAGATCGGCGCGATATGGACCGGCAAGCGGTGGGCGTTCCTGTCCCCGACCAGTCTTGTCAGCGCCAGCGCCGAAGCAATCGCGATCTGGAGGCGACCATGCCCCAGGCCCTAGTCCCCGTCATCGTCAAACTCGGTGTGTCAAAGCTGGTCGCGAGCATCGCTGCCTATGCGATCACAGCCGCAGCGACGAGCTTTCTGTCTTCGATCCTGACAGGTGCTGGGAACACAAAGCCGGAGTCGACCGAGCGAGAACTGAAGCTACCCACCCCGCCCCGCCTCTATGGCATGGGGCGGAGGCGTTGGTATGGCGCGCAGATGCTGTTTGACACCGCCGCAAACGGCACGACGGGCGATGTTTGGGCGTTCCTCGACTGCCCCGCCGGCCCTATTGAGGGTGTGGAGCGCGTCTACCTCAACGACGATCTGGTGACCCTGGCCGGCGACGTCGTGCAGGGCCTCCCCGACGGACGATATAGCGGCCCTCGCGTGCGGGTGGGCTGGCGCCTGGGCCTCATGACCGAGACGGCTTACGCCAATCTCGTCACCCTGTTCCCCGGCGTATGGACCGCGGGCCACCGCGGGGACGGCATATTCTCGGGATATCTGACCAAAGACCCGGTGGAAGCCAAAGACTTCATCAAGGTCTATCCTCAGGGCGACCAGATCACGATGTCGCTGGTGGCAAAGAGCTACCGGTGCTTCGATCCGCGCAATCCTGCGCACGACCCGCATAATCCGGCAACATGGGCTTGGACTGAGAACGCAGCGCTGCACCTGCTGTGGTTCTACATGGTCTACCGCGGTTTGGACTTCGGCACGCAGATCCTGCCCGTCATCGGACATTGGGCAACGGCGGCGAGCGTCTGTGACGAGCCGGTGCCACTCAAAGCCGGCGGCACCGAACCTCGATACCGCGGATGCGTGGCCTGGGACTCATCCAAGCTGCCCGGCGACATCGTCAACGAGATGCTGGCCTGCTTCGACGGATGGACGGCGCAGGACGCGAACGGCTGCCAGGTCGTCTATGCGGGCAAGATTACCGCGCCGGTCTTTCGTATCGGCCCCGAGCACATCGTCAGCTCGTCACGGCAGTTCTTCGTGGAAGACGAGGACCGGATCAACGAGCTCGTCGTGCAATATGTGTCCGAGCAGCACGACTGGAATGTGGTCGAGGGGCAGTCGTGGAGAGATGAAGGCGACATCAGCAAGCGCGGGCGCATCGACAGCGATGGCTTCGCGCCGCAGAGCCCTTCCTTCCCACAGAACCGCCGCCTCGCGAAACGCCGGCAGGCTCGGCAGAATGCGCCACAGCGCGGCAAGATCACGACCACCGTCGGGGGCCGCGACGTCCTGTCCCACCGCTATATCGAACTCGAGGATGTGGAGGCCGGCGCCACCTTCTACAGCGGGTGGGCGGAAGTGGTCGGCGGGGAGCGCGATTACGAGACTGGCGGCGCTGTCTTCGATTGGGTTGCCGTGAATCCGGACGTGGACAGTTGGAACCCCTCCACAGAAGAGGGTGAACCGGCGCCCGTGGGCAATCGCGTGGTGGGAGAGCCCTTGCCCACCCCCGTGGTCCTATCAGCGACGGCGGTGTCCGAAACCTATGGCGTGAACCTCGCGATCGAAGTGCAGCCTCCAGAACGGACAGACCTCACATGGTATGCTCGCTTCCGTGTCGAAGGCGCGGCGGTCTGGGGCGCAGATATGACCTATGCAGACATAGATCCCGGTCAGCCTGTTAGCCTGATCGTCGGGCTAGTGCCTGCGGACGAAGAAGTAGAAGTGCAGGTCGCTTATGGCGTCGGGGATGGTCGAGTGTCCGACTGGTCGGCCACCTCGGTGGTCAGCACCCCTCCCCCTCCTACTCCCTGACGGCGGCACGATGCTGACGGCGGTACGGCTAGCCTCGCCGCATGCTGCCAATCTTTCCGGCCCATATCTTCAATCCGGACCCGGTGAAGGCCGACGTTGCTGCGCGCGTGATCAGTGGCGGTGAGGCTGTGAACGGCGAGCAGGACGTGATCCAAACCGACGGAGGCGGTCGCTGGGAGATCAGCTACGGCGAGATGGGCCAGGACGACCCGTTCCGACAGCAGCTCTGGTCAGCGTGGGTAGGCGAGCTTGCCGGCGGCGCGCGCTCGGTGCTGGTGCCGCTGCTGTCGCTGGACACCGCGCCGCGGCCCGTCGCCGGGAACGGGCTGGCGATGCCGTCCGACCTCTACTGGAACGACGACTATTTCCCGACAGAGGTGCGGTTCGCGGCCCCATACATCGTCGCGCGTGTATCAGCGCCCGCAACCCTGCGCGCCACGACGCTCCAGGTGACCGTCGATCAGGGCGATGACGTGCAGCCGGGCATGAAGTTTTCCGTCGGCTATTGCGGCTTCAAGATCGAGCGCGTGCTGAGCCGCAACGGCTCCACCGCCACAGTCCGCGTCAGCCCACCAGCGCGTGAGTCGATCGCCGCCGGCACGCCCGCCAACTTCGACTGGCCCGTGGTCGTCTGCCGTTCAGTTATCGGCCAAGACCTCGCCGCCGACATCATGCTCGGCATGTACGGCACCACCACCGTGAGCTTCGTGGAGGACACTGGCTATGGCGGCTGATCTCGACATCGAGGTTCCGCGCAATGGCGACTATTGCCAGGGCTGGTGGATGGAGGACCAGGAAACCGGCGAGCCCATCGATATCACCGGTTGGACGCTCGGGCTGTCGGTGCGCGCGGTCGCGGGGCAAGGCTCGGTGATCGCCAGCGCTGCCTTCCGCAACCGCGATGATGTCGCCGGCTATTTCGAGCCGCTACTGAGCGGTCAGCAATTCGACGGCGTACCGGGTGCAAACCGCATCGTCCGCCTCGCCTACGATTTCCGCGCGACCGACGCAGAGGGCATCCGTGTCATTGAGACGCGCGGACAAATCATCCTTCACCCTGGAGTGACCCCATGACGCGTGCAACCTCCAGCGGCGGCGTGCGGATCGAAGTGACCGGTGCGCGGGGCGAAAGCTTTGGCGCGGTTGCCCGACGTGTTTCGAACGTGGCCGGGGTACCTATTCTGTCCACCGACACCGACGCCCAAATCCTCGACAAGATGGGCTCCGGCGCAGCAGCGGATCGGATAGCAGCCGAGCAAGCCGCTGACATAGCGGAGATCGCCGCCCTTACCGCACCGCAGGTCTATGCCACCACGGCAGCCGGCTTGGCCGCAGTGCCGAGCGGCGGCACGTTCTGGGTGGCGGAAGCGGGAGGCTTGCGACTGTATCGCGACGACGCTGGCACCGCGACTGCGCTAGATGTCGTACTGACCAAGTCTGCGCTGGCGGGCGACGGCGGCGCCAGCCTGATCGGCACAGCAGAGGCCGGCACCGTACAAGAGGCGCTCGACATCTTCGGCGAGCTCAAAACCACGGCGATGCTCACGCCCGAGATGTTCGGGGCGGTTGGATACCCCACGCTGGCGGATGCTCAGGCGGGAACGTCGGACAGCACGGCTGCAATGCAGGCTTTGTTTAACGAAGCATCCGCAAAGAGCATCATCGCGAACGGTAACGATCGCTGGTATCGGGTGGGCACTGTGTACGTCCCGTCGGAGTTGACGGCGATGAACATCAAGACGTTCTCGCTGCCATCGACACAGGACAACTCTCCATTTTTCATTGACGGACAGACGGTGAAAAAGCGCAATATCACGCTCGTGGATTGCGGAGGTCATGGCAATCGTGAGAACCAGAGCCAACTGATAACCAGCAATTTTGACGGCCAGCGCGCCATCTTCAAAATTTGGGGCCAGACTGAAAACGTCCACCTCATCAGGCCCTGGGCATTCTACGCGGCCACCGATGGCATCTTCGTTTGGCACGCCTTCTATGAGCCCGCGAACGGCACTGACTACTGCCACCGTGATCTAGTGATCCAAGATCCCGACTGCCAGTGGAATGGGCGCCATGGCATCAGCTTGTCCTCGATCTACCGGGGGAAGGTTTGCAGCAACGGCATCGGCTTCCTCGCGAACAACGGGAAGGATCTGCCGGGTGCAAGCGGCGGTGGGTATACCGATGGTCGATATGGCCGACGGACGCCTGCAAACCTTTCCGGTCTTTTCTACGGGCGGCCGATCACATTCGAGAGCTTTCTGAACGGCGACGGCTTCGACACCATGGAGTGGACAGGCCTAGACTGCCGAGGGAACGCATCCGGTGCGTTGATCCTGCATCTTCGACATGAGACGCCGTGCTACCGACTGAGGGTCACCAACTGTCAATTTGACGATCCCCTCGGCGGCAACGGCGATGGGGCCTTCATCACGACAGCTACCGACTTTGATACCGGCGTCACTTATACCGGTAGCGACGGCATCGTTGACGCTGCCTTCGCGGGTAACAAATACTATCGGAACGCCCCTTTCCTTCGGAATATCTTCGGCCTGACGGTGGCAGATACGCTGTCCAGCGTTGATCCTGCCGTGAGCGCTTACGGGTTCAATTTAGCGGCGACAGTTCAGAATGTGGCATATTTCTCATGTCCCTCTAATCGGGCCATCAATGGGCTGGTCTCGCCGATCTCCATCCAATCAGTCGCGCAGATAATGGGCTCGAGCTGGAGCGCTACTCCGCAGGATTTGAGGTTCCTTGGCTTCACGGTACTCGGTCAGCTCAAGTTCCACCTGCCTTTGACAGTCACCTCCGATGCAGCGGAACTCGGCGCCTTTGATGTGTTCCTGCCTTCAGGCTGGGCGGACATCAGTGATGTACGCGTGGAAGTGACCAATAACGATACCGCAGAGCCCGTCCTCGGCGGGGCGCGCAGGTCAAGCAACGCTGCAAACGCCGTCACCTTTCGATTCAAGGCGACGGCTGCCCATGTGCACTTGGTCGATCTCTACTTCACGGCTGCCAAGCCCTGATCAGGTGTCGCCTGCCATCCATCATTCGCGACCATGCGGGGGCCCGGGTAGCCGGGGAACGTCGTAGCCCTAACACGGCGCGCGATCTCAGCTTCACTCATGGTCGGGCGAAGCACTTTCAAAGCCTCCATCTCTCGCCAAGTGAAGGCGCGGCGGGTCCAGTGGGTGGCGCCGACCGGGAGCGGATCCCCCTGCGCTATCCCGCAGACGATGTCGCAGAACATGCTGACCATCGTCACCATCGTTCGGAGCTTTAGGCCGGCGACGGTATCGGTCTGAAAGGTGTTGAAGCGCCGCTCGAGCACAATTGCGCCGGTATCGACCTTCGGAAGCATGTGATGGCAGGTCGCGCCGTAGTCAGCAGAGCCTTCGTAAAGGGCAAAGTTGTAGCATCCGGTGCCAGGATAGTCCGCCGAGCCAGGGTGGAAATTGATCGACGTTCCGAACCTGCTCAGCTCCGCCGCGGTGATGATCCAAGGGGAGAGGAAGGAGACAAGGTAATCTCCGTGTCCCTTCAAGCAGTCCGGCCTGTCATCACCTACGGCGCCCTCAGCGACGGTGAGACTGGTTCCGAACAAACTGGCTGCGATCTGCTGAGCCTGCCGGCTGAAGTCATCGCGCTTGGTGAGCAGTACTATCTTCATACCGGAATCCTGCTCCCGCACGAGTCCCGCTGCAAGGGCTTTAGCAGGGCTCCCCACCCATCAAAGTGGGTCGTCGTCCTGCGGCACCGGCTCCACCTGTTGGCGAAGTACATTGTTCGGATCAGCCGGGGGTACCCGCAACGCGTCAGTCGCGTCGGGCGTGACAGCGTATCGCTCTATCCGGGTCGAGAGGCGCGAATTGAGGCGAGTGTTCAGCCGGTTGACTACTCGGCTAGAGTTCGTGGTTTGGTCGCTGGCTTCAGGGGTCATGCGCGCGCCGTAGGCCTCACGCTGGTCACCAGCACCGCGCGCGGTTTGCGCGGACGCCGGACCGCTCACGATAGCAGCCGCAACGATACTGCCGAAGATCAAGATCCGCATTCCGTCCACGTACACGATCAGACGGCGCGCTTCCACCTCCCGGCGGCAATCCCCCTCGCCGCCATCACGTACCCTCGCTGCCATGCGGAGTGAACCACATGCCTGACCCCGTACCCGTCACCTCTGCATATGGCTGGATCACCGCCAGTGGCGCGGCGGGCTCGTTCCTTCTGTTCCTCGGTCTGGTCGTGCGCCAGATCAATCCGTGGCGCAAGCAGACGCTCGAGGCCGAGCAAGCCAGTCGGGCCCAAGCCATCGCAGTCGATCAGAAGCTGCGAGAGGACATGCTCGGCCGCATCGAGAAGCTGGAAGCCGATCTGAAGGAGCAGCGCCTCTACTATGAGGACAAGCTCGACAAGCTGACCGCAGCATACGACCAGAAGGTCGACCGCCTTGAGGCTGAGTATGAAGCAGCGGCCCGCATCGCCCGCCACGAGCTGGGCAACGCCAAGATGCGCTTCCGCGCGCTCGTGATGCTCCTGCGCCGGCTGCCGAACCCGCCTGATGGCCTGTCGGGCATTCTGGACGACATCGAGGCCATGGAGGCCGAGCAGACCAAGGCTGAGGCGCTGGAGAAGGGCGCGCAGTCGGGAGCGAAGATCGCACGAGCGGGAGCTGAGGCATGACGACACGCCAGCAATTCGCAGACGCCATAGCACCTAAGCTGCGGCTCCTCGCACCGGGTGGGAAGCTGCACAGCGAGGACGTGGGGCTGATCAACCAGCTTGCGGAGCTTTGGGAGAAGCGCGGTGGCAGTCGCCACATCGGCAAAGCTGGCCTGGACCTGATCAAGCAGTTTGAGGGCCTGCGCCTGAAGGCATACCAAGACACAGGTGGCGTCTGGACGATCGGCTACGGTCATACCGGACCAGACGTGAAGCCTGGGATGGTCATCACGGAAGCGCAGGCGGATGACCTGTTGCGGCAGGATGTGGCCGAAGCTGAGCGCGATGTGCTGCGGCTGTTCCACTCTACGACGGACAATCAGTTCGACGCGCTGGTGAGCTTCACGTTCAACCTTGGGGCCGACCAGGTGGGCGGTAGCACGCTGCGGAGGTACCACAACGACGGCGACTACGCGGCGGCCAAGGGCCAGTTCGCGCGGTGGCGGTATGACAACGGGGTGGAGCTAGCCGGCTTGGTCAAACGCCGTGCTGCCGAGGCGAAACTGTACGGGAGCGCCGCATGACCCGCGTCATCCTCCCCAAGCTGAGCGACCACGCCAGCGAGATCGCAACGCTGGTGGTGATCGCCATCGGCGTCATGGTGCTGGCCGGCCTCGGACAATCCCACGCCACCGACACCAAGCCCTTCGACCCTTCCGCATACCTGGTCGTGCTGACGTTAATCGTCGGCGCCATCAAGGAGCGGTGGACCCAGCGCAGCGTCGACCGGATGGGCCAACAGCTCGGCGCGTCTCAGCCGCCCTCGGATGGCCCTTCCGGCACCCCCAAGGATCCAGTCAACGTGAAGGAAGCACAGCCATGAACCTGAAGAAGCTGCTCGGCAAAGTCGTGAAGGCCGCCAAGAAGAACCCGGAATTCGCCCTGGTCGTGGCTGGCGTCATCGCGCCCGGTCTCGTCCGGAAAGCCGCGCCGATCATCGCCAAGGCGAAGGTCGTGCGGGAGGTGGTGAGGTAGGCTGCGGGCCCATCGCGATTGCAGGTCCGAACCGGATACGGGACTTGAACCCGCGACATCCACCGGAAGGCGGCGCTCTATCCAGCTGAGCTAATCCGGGACGTTCCCGCAAGCCCGCAGCCTGCAACTCCTATAGACGCGACTCGGCAGAAAAGCTACTATCTTCAGGCTGCGGGCGCGTATTCGACGGTGTGCGCCACCGACCGCCGGAGGGTCCGGAACTGAAAGCGGTCAGCACCAGGACGGTCCTATGGGAGGTCCGGATAAGCGGGGGTTCGAAACCTCGCCTCCGGAGCAGCCCTAGACAAACAAGTGGCCTCGGCCCGCAGCAAGCCTCTCACTTAGCCCCTCGCAAGGGCTGGCCCATAGCTCGCAGCCGAGGCGATCCGGTGCTGCTATGTAAGCCTGGCAGTCGGGAAAGACCGGCACCCCTCAATCGCGCTGCACCAGCGCCTGCCGAGCGGCGACGGCCAATTCCCGGAACGCGGCCTGCCACGTGCCGCCCGCCTCACTCCACGGGATCGGCCCTTCTAGCCGCGCGATCCGGCTGTCCCAAAGCTTCTCAGCTAGGTGCTCATTGAGCGCTTCATCGTCGTTGCTAGTGCAGAGGCGGCAGCGTGCCATGTCGAATCACTTGCGATGTTGTTCCTGATACGTTCCATAGCAGGATGAACCAGCACCAGCGAATCGTTGTCGAGCTCGCGGTGCAGATCCTGCGCGAGGCGGTGAACGTTTGCGGCGATCAGCGCGTCGACACTGTGCCCGTTCGCTTGGCGCTGCGGTGCCTCCTGCCTCACTGTCCGGAACGGCTGGCCGCTGGTCATGCTCTGGGACTCCGCAGCGCAGGAGAACGACATTGGCCGCGCTCAGGGCGTCACGGCAGCGTTCAAAGGGGTATTGCGGCAGTTGGAGAAGTCTGGGGATTATCGGGGATCAGGGGTTAGGCCTGCGAGGTGGCGGCGATCCGTCGCTGCATCTCGGCTTCTGCTTCTTCGCGGGTGTTGTATTCCTGGCTTACCGGCGCTGTCTTCATGACAATGCCTATGGTAGCACTGTGGTACACCATCCAGCCTGCATCGGTTTTCTCGACTTCGTACCCGTGGTCGTCACCCATCTTCGTTAGCTCCAGCCGCTCCGGTGAAACCCGGGCTTTTCAAAAGATCGGCGAGGATGCTACGAACATCCCCGCCAGTTTGGTTGCACCTGAATTTGGCCACTTGCGAGACCGTCGAACCCGAGCAAGGGGTTTGGCGGTCTCCCTACTTAGCCCTCACCGCGCCCGCAGCGTTGCACGGCATGAGCGACTAATAACTTCGACACGGTCCAGCTCCTTTCTGCGCCGACTCGGCACTTGAGGAATTTAAGAGATTGGTCCGGGGCTAGGCAAGCGGTCAGGCAGCCTCCAATTCGGAGGAACAGCGGTCCTAAATGGACGGCTATAATGCCACCGACGGAACCTAAGATTACGGGCGACGACGCGGTCTCGGTTCTGCTTCATCTCGGCTTGTCTGTCGATCATCGGTCTTCTCCTTGCTGCTCTATGGTCGGTTTAGCCCACGATCAGCGAGGTATGTGCACCGTTGGCCAAGCACCTCCCTCCCCTCCCCTGCGAGCAGCGGTTCGCGCGGGGTCATGCGGGGCTTAGGGCGCGGGCACGAAGCGCCATTGCCGTGACAGCCAGAGGCAGCGTCGCACCGTGACCGCCAGAGGAATACGGCTCCCCGATGCACTCCATGCCGGCACGGGGCCTACGCTGGTCTTCGCGCGAGTACCCGTAAGCATCCGGCGAAAGGGGTGCGCTCATGTTGACCCACCAGTGCGGCTCGCACAGAGTCATCGCGGCATCGAGCGAGGCGGTGAACTTCGGCACATGGTAGTTGGCCGCAGTCTGCCGCACATTCTCAGGCTCAGGCCACTTCTCAAGCGCGGAGCCCAGCCAGCGGCCCTGGATGATCTCAGCAGGCCTGATCGGGGCGTCGCCACGAAGATGCCACTCACCGCCCAACTGCGGCCCGACGATCAGCCAGATCCGGCAATCCAAGTCTCGATCAGGACCAACGGCCACTTGGGCACGCTCAACAAGGACTAGAAGCATTTCCTTGTCGCTCATGCTTTCTCTCCGCTGAAAAGGTTGGACAGATGCGCGCGGGCAGGAGGGGCCGAACCCGCATCCCCGCATCCGGTTAGGCAAACGCCCGCCTCCGAACGCTCGCTTATTGCAGTCCCGTAGGGGGTCGGAGGGGTCATGACTTCCTCCGCTTGCCGCGCTGCCTCAGCTCCCGGCGTTCGGTTTCGTTGTGCGGGCCGGTGATCGCGACCAGTAGAACGATGCCCGGATAGAAGAGGATTGCGGCTAACATGATCAGCGCATTTTCGCTCATGCCGCACCGCCATTCAGGCGGGCGATCTCGGCTTCGATCTCAGGGCAGCGGGTGAACCACTCATTGCCGAGTGCATGGGCGTCGAACTTCTGGTGGTAATAGGCTTCGCGCTCCCGTCCGCCCCGTGCGGCAGCCAACACGTTCAGCTTGTAGAGCGATGGACCCTTCAATTCGGCGAGCCGGCGATTGACGTCCTTCGACCAGCCAATCTTCACCATACCTTCGTCGCAACCGATGAAGTAGCAGAGGCCCCATGTGAGCGGCGCGGCATCCATCTCCGCAAGCCACGCGGCCTCTTCATCGGCCTTGGCTTGCTGCCGGCGAGCTAGCTCGGTTCCGTCGGGTATGAACCAGCAACGTCGAGCCCTCGACTTTTCCCCCGCTACCTGTAACCCATTGATTCCAGTTGCGCCCATTCCTGCCTCCAAAAGGGGAAAGCCCCTTGATTAGACGGCAGATTTCTCTTCCACGGCGAAAACACGAGTTCGATTCTCGTAGGGGTCACCAGCTTCGCGGCGCCATCTTCCAGCGCTGATCTTGTACCGGCCTCATGTCCATGAGCGTTGAGCCGCAGCGAGATCGGCTGGTGTGTTGATGTTTGGGGGTAGAAGGTCCGCTTCGACAGGCTCTGCCCCGAGATGTTCAGCAAAGCCCCGCACCGAACGTCGGGTGTCTGTGGCGATAAAGCTCCTGAGCGCCGCAACAGCGTCTGCCGGCCAGAGTCCGATCACCGGCTGCGCTTTCAAATAGCTGGGAGCATGCCGGAGACATCTGGTGGGCAGCCAAGGGCAGTCGACGCTGCACGTAAGCACGGAATCGAAGCCGTGCTTCGCTGCATAGTCGAGCGCGCCACAAAGCCCGCCGAGCGGTCCCAAGTTCGGCATAGGCTGGTCCGGAATGCTGGCGACGTTATCGACATGCCGGCCCGCAACGGCAACTTCATCCGCATGGCGGCGCAGGCTGGCCAGTGTGTGCTCGATCAGTGGCCGCCCGTCCAGCAACGCCAAGGCCTTGTCCGAGCCGAAGCGCGAAGACCTTCCGCCGGCGAGCACCACCCCTAATACCCTCATCGGATCGAGCGATGTGGATCGTTCATCACCAACATCGAGTCTTGCCGCGCTAGCGCCACCAGAGCAAGGTCGGCCTCCCGCGCGCGCTCGACCGCCAGGCTCGTTGGCGCCGAGATGGTCACGAGAAGCGGACAGCCGACCTGCACCGTCTTCTCCACCAGTTCGTAGCTGCACCGGGAGGTGAGGACGAAAAATCCATCCTCCACCCTGTGCCCCGCCCCCACTACCGCCCCAACCAACTTGTCGAGCGCAGTGTGCCGGCCGACATCCTCACGAACCTGCTGAACGCTTCCATCGGGCAGACAGAAGGCGGCGGCGTGTACCGCGCCCGTGGCCGCACTGAGCGGCTGCAAGGCCGGCAGTGCCTCAAGCGCGCGATGAATGGAATCCCGAGACGTGGTGATACGAGCCGAGACTGGCGGAAGCGGCCGCAGGACCTGTGCGATGTTATCCAAACCGCAAAGTCCGCACGAGCTTTCGGAAACACGAAGCCGTGCCCGTCCCAACACCGGCTCCAGCCGGGATTGCGCCAGCGTTATTCGTAAGACGATGCCCCCTTCGACAGCATGGGTGTGGATGTCGAGTATCTCATTCAGTTGGGCAAGCCCTTCGGTAAGGGTGAAGCCAAGGGCAAATGCCTCAAGGTCGGCCGGTGTCGCCATCATCACCCCATAGCCGATGCTATTATATTCAATGGCAACCGGCATTTCCAAAGGGACGATGCGCGCACCTGGCGACGCGGCACCCACATCAGTCGGGAACGCTCGCGAAGGCACAGACGCATGCGTCTCCACCCCGCTCACGCTGTTTCAGTCCGGTTCAGCGCGCGTCCGCCTTGATCCGCACCGGCACCGATTTGGCAGCAGGCGTTTTTGATAGTTGGTCATGATGCGACAGCGCGATCAGCGGGTTCATTTCGGGATAATAGGCGCCGACGCAGCCATTGGGCAGTGAAAAGGGCGTGACCGTAAGACCGCCGACCTCACGGTGCACGCCATCTTCGGCATCACTGACCAGCGCGACGATCTGCCCTTCGCTCAGGCCGGCTTTCGCGATCTCGTCATGGTTCATAAGCAGCACGTCGCGCGTTCCTTCGATACCGCGGAGCCGATCCGAATAGCCATAGATCGTCGTGTTGAACTGGTCGTTCGACCGCATCGTGATCAACCGATATCGTCCGGGCGCATCGTCGAAACCACAGGCGTTCAGCGCGGTTGGCATCGTGAAATCGGCCTTGCCGCTTTCGGTTTTCCAGATCCGCTCGCGCGCGGCGTTGCCGCGATAGAATCCGCCGGGCGTGAATACGCGTGCGTTGAAGTCTGCGAACTCCTCCGGATAGGTCGCTTCGATCAGATCGCGAACTTGGGCATATTCGCCCACCCAATCGTCCCAACGCACCTTGGGGTGAGCCGCCAACGTCTTCTTGGCGATACCGGCGACGATCTCCAACTCGGAGCGGAGATGCTCGCTTGCAGGCGTGCGGCGGCTGATCGAGCCGTGGATGCAGGACATGCTGTCCTCCATGGTCACGATCTGCGCGCCCGTAGCCTGCATGTCCTCCTCCGATCGGCCGAGGCAGGGCAAAAGATAGGCAACCTGGCCGTTGATTAAGTGGCTGCGATTGAGCTTGGTGGCGATCTGGACGGTCAGACGCATCTTTACCCAAGCCGCTTCCATCTTTTCGCGTTCGGGAATCGCGCGGAGAAAGTTGCCACCAAGTCCGAGGAACGCCTGCACAGTACCAGCTATGATGCCTTCGCAGGCTTCGACGGTGTTCATGCCCTTTTGTGTGGGCGGATCGAAGTCAAACAGCTTCTTAAGCGCTTTTATCGGAACGAGTTCGGGCTTCTCAGTGATACCGACGGTACGCTGACCCTGAACATTCGAATGGCCACGCACTGGCGATATCCCCGCGCCTTCCCGCCCCAGATTGCCGCGGAGCAGCAGCAGGTTGATCAGCATGCCGATCGTCTGCGAACCAAGAACGTGCTGCGTGACGCCCATGCCATAAACGCCGATGACATTCTTCGCATTGCAATAGATGTCGGCCGCCGCCTCTAAATCGGCGCGCGCAATACCCGATTCATGCTCGATTACGTCCCAGGAGATCTCCTTTGCCATCTCGGCAAAGGCGGCGAAGCCGTGGGTGTGCTGCTCGATGAAGTCCACATCAAGCAAGTGTCGTTGCTCCTGCTCCCACTGGCTGGTCTCGCGCGCGAGCACATGCTTGCACAGGCCAAGAATTGCGGCGATGTCACCGCCGGGGCGAACTTGAAAGTATAGGTCGGAAATCTCCGTCTGCTTGCCTGTCACCATTTCAATAGGGCTTTGCGGATTGGTGAAGGCGATTAGCCCCCGCTCCTGCACCGGGTTGAACGTGACTATGCGGCAGCCGCGGCGCTTCGCCTCCTGCAGCGGGTGCAGAAAGCGCGGGCTGTTCGAACCCGTGTTCTGACCGAAGAAGAAGATCGCGTCGCATTTCTCGAAATCCTCGAGAACGCACGTGCCGACCGGAGACCCGATCACTTTTTTCAGTCCGACCGAAGTGGTCTCATGGCACATGTTCGAACTGTCGGGTAGGTTGTTGTGACCATAAAGTCGGGCGAACAGCGCCCACAGGTACGAAGTTTCCAGGCTGGCCCGACCAGAGGCATAGAAGACGGCAGACTTGGGATCGAGCACGCGCAGTTCGTTGCCGATCGTCTGAAACGCCTCGTCCCAGCTTGCCGGCACGTATTTGTCGCTCGCATGGTCATAGCGCATCGGATGAGTCAGCCGACCCACCTGCTCCAAGTCGTAATCACGCCAGGTCTTGAGTTCCGAAACAGTATGTTCGGCGAAGAATTCGGGCGTGCAGCGACGACTGGTGAGTTCCCAAAGCGTCGCCTTCGCGCCGTTCTCGCAAAACTCGAATGGGTGTGGGCTCGCCGGCTTGGTCCAGGCACAAGAGACGCACATGAAGCCGCCGGGCTTGTTCTGCCTGCGCAGCGTGTCGAGCGCGCCGGGTGAAATGCCCTCCTTCCCGGCGATCAGCGAGATACCGCGCACCGACCCCCAACCGCCGGAGGGCTTGTCATAGTGCACTGTGTCTTCGGCATCGTCGCGCATCACTCACAACTCCAGCACGCGTCCCGTCAGGAACCGGTGGCGCCCATCGTGTCGAGCAGAAGCTTCATGTTCAAGCCTATGATCAACGCCGTTACGACCCACGCGATGAACTTCAACCAACGCGGGCTGGTCAAGTTTCCCATCTTCGTCCGGTCCGAGGTGAACTGCACCAGCGGGACTACCGCGAACGGAAGTTGCAGCGATAGTATCACCTGGCTCAGCACTAGCAGCTTCGCGGTGCCGGACTCGCCATAGAGCGCCGCAACGATGGCGGCAGGGATGATGGCGAGCGCGCGCGTCACCAGCCTGCGCACCCAGGGCGCCAGCCGCAGTCGCAGAAAGCCCTCCATCACGACCTGCCCCGCGAGCGTGGCAGTCACGGTCGAGTTCTGACCTGACGCCAGCAGGGCAACGGCGAACAGGGTGCTAGCCAGTGCGGTGCCAAGCGTCGGAGTAAGCAGGTTGTACGCGTCCTGGATTTCAGCGACTTGCGTGTTGCCGGCGGTGTGAAACGCCGCGGCCGCAAGGATCAGGATGGCGGCGTTGACGAACAAGGCCAGCATCAGAGCCACGGTGGTGTCGATCGTCGCCCATTTGGCGGCGTCGCGTTTACCCTCCGGCGTCGGCGCGAAGTCACGGGTCTGCACGGCTGCGGAGTGGAGGTACAGATTATGCGGCATCACGGTCGCGCCCAGGATGCCGATGGCGATATACAGCATTGCCGGGTTGGTCACGATCTCCGGCGTGGGTACCAGCCCTGCGGCGACGCTGGACCATGCCGGGTGGGAGACGGACAGCTCATAGGCGAAGCACCCGGCGATCACTGCCAACAGCGCGATCACAAATGCTTCCAACCGGCGGAAACCGCGCTTTTGCAGCGCAAGGATCAGGAAGACGTCGAGCGCGGTAAGGATTACGCCCCACACAAGAGGCAAGCCGAACAGCAGATTAAGGCCGATCGCGGTGCCGATCACCTCGGCCAAGTCGCAGGCTACGATCGCGATCTCACACAACAGCCAGAGCGTAATGGCTACCGGCTTGCTGTACGCATCGCGGCATGCCGAGGCGAGATCCCGTCCTGTTGCGATGCCGAGGCGAGCGGCAAGCGATTGAAGGCAGATCGCCATGAGGTTCGACAGCAGGATGACCGAGAGCAGCGTGTATCCGAACGCCGACCCGCCCGCCAGATCGGTTGCCCAATTGCCTGGATCCATATAGCCGACGGCTACAAGGAAACCGGGGCCGGCAAAGGCGGCCATGCGGCGCCAGCCCACCGTCGATGCTGGAACGGGTACTGACCGGAATACCTCAGGAAGCGATGGCGCGCCGCCGGTGCGCCAACCGTCCTTTCCCCCCTCTGCGCTCGTGCCCCTGCTGATCATATCACGACCTTCCGCCAGTGCCCGCTTCTGCGGGCTTAACCAGCACATAGCCGTTTCGTTCAAGTTTAGCCCAGGCTAATTCATCGATCGTCGTGGCCGCTTAGACGCGCTGTGAGTTCGGCTATGGCCGCAAGCGTTACATCACTCACGTGATGCTCGATGCCTTCAGAGTCAGCCTCAGCGACAGCATCCTCGATCCCGAGTGCGCGAAGGAAGTCATAAACCACGCGATGCCGCACGCGGGAGCGGTCCGCCATCTGCGTGCCTGCCGGAGTTAGGAAGAGTGAGCGATAAGGCTTGTTCTCGACTAGCCCCTCCCGCTTCAAGCGGGCGACGATCTTGGCCGCGGTTGCTTGGGTGACCGCCATGTTCTCGGCCACGTCGGTGAGACGCGCCTCTCCCTGCCCGGCAATCAGGTCCCCGATCAGTTCGACATAATCCTCGGCGACTTCGCTTTTGTGCGCTTCCCGCGTGCGTCGAAACGCCGCGGCGCGGCGCTCGCTCGGGGACATTGCCTGGGCGCTTTCGGCGTCGCTCATAATCGATGAGTCTTAGCGGCTGTCCCAGCGCCGCGAAACAGGCGATACCGCCTGCTCCGCATCGCCAGCCCGAACTCAGAATGCAGCTGAGAGCGAGAACACCGCCTGACCGTCAGCGATCGAGCCTCCGTCCTTTGTCGAGGAGAAGTTGGGCAGCAGGTAGGCGGACTCGCTGCGGGTGATGTCGGTGTCGACATAGGCCACGCCGAGGGTGAGCGGCCCGACAGCCACGTCGCCACCGAGCGACCAGTCCCAATATTTTCCGGTGGGCGCTACGCTGGTGCCGTTCGGACCCAGACCGGGATTGCCGTCAGAATAGCCGAT
Source organism: Sphingomonas xinjiangensis (assembly GCF_014199255.1). Classification (GTDB taxonomy): domain Bacteria; phylum Pseudomonadota; class Alphaproteobacteria; order Sphingomonadales; family Sphingomonadaceae; genus Sphingomonas; species Sphingomonas xinjiangensis. Next base: position 553,646 of record NZ_JACIJF010000001.1, read on the forward strand.
ATGCGCCTTCAGCGTGATCGGCGTGCCTGGAAGGCTGGTGGAACCATCGCCCCATAGGTACAGATTGTCGTCTTTTTGGCCCCGGCTGAAGGGCGTGGCCGAATAGTTGCCGAGCGCGTCCTGCTTAGGCGCGTAGGCGACACCGCCAGTCAGCGATACGGGTCCAATAGCCCCGCTAAGCTTTGCATAGCCTTCGGCGAAGTCAGTCTTGTCGGCGCCACCGGGGTACATGTACCAAGTCAACCCAACGTCCAGCGTGCCACCGCCGGCAATGGCGAATTTGTAGCCGCCATACAGGTCGAGCTCGATATTGGCGCCGCCGAACGTACCCCAGCCTGCCAGATTGGAAGCCCAGGTGCCGACATAGGCACCGCTTTCGTGGGTTACGGTGAAACCGGCTTGGACGGCCATCTCCTCATCGGTCTGAGAGACGCCGCGGAAGCGATAGTCAGACACGAGTGCCGCGCTTCCTGAGACGGTTACCGGACCGGGTGGGTCAGTTTCCTGCGCCAGTGCGCCAGACGTCGAGAGGAAGAACGCCGCCGCAACGGCGGGCAAATAACCAAGGAACTTCATCAGCCAACCCCTTTATGGCAGACTTCGGAAGTTCCTCCTGCGCCCGGACCGCCGCACCTTCTCCCGCTGCGCTTTAAAACGGGGAGGCACGATCGGTCCGGACTTCTTGTTGCTTACAGCTCGTGACGTGTCAAACGAATTGCCCGGCTGTTACAAAGCATTGCCCGAGTTCAGGCGAAAGCCGCCATTTTGCCGGTGGCGCCGAACAGTTCGACCCTTCCACCGCCGGCGCGGCGACGTTGCAGCCAATCCTTCATCATCTCTGCACAAGTATGGTCGACTGCCGAGCACTCCGTGAGGTCGAGCCGAACCGGCGCATCACCCGGGACCGATTCGAGCGCGTCGGACAGCTTGGGTAGTGCGACGAAGGTTGCAGCACCCGACAATGCAACCGTCTGCATTCCGGCATCCTGCTGCCGATCGACCTTGAGCCGCAGGCCGCGGAAATGCGGCACCAACTCGAGTAGCGACAGGGCAATGCCGACGAGCACGCCGGTCAGCAGATCCTCTGCCACGACCAGTATCAGCGTCACGGCCCAGATCGCCACAGGCAGCAGTCCATAGTCGCGGAACAGATGCTTGGCATGGTTGAAGTTCACCAGCCGGGCACCCGTAACCACCAGCACCGCACCAAGCGCTGCCATGGGGATCTCACGCAGCAGCCCTGGCAGCACCGCTACGAAGGCCAAGATCCACACGCCATGCAGGATCGCCGAACGCCGCGTCTGCGCACCAGCCTGAACGTTGGCAGAGCTGCGAACGATCACGCCGGTCATCGGCAAGGCGCCAGCGAACCCGCACAGCAGGTTGCCGATGCCCTGTGCGCGCAACTCCTTGTTGTAGTTGGTGCGCACGCCATCATGCATCCGATCTACGGCGGCCGCCGACAGCAGCGTTTCGGCGCTGGCGATGAAGGCGATGGCAAGCGCGGCAGTAAGCACCGCCGGATCGACCCAACGGCTGAAGAAGCCGGCGTCTGGAAGCGTGACCGCTGCGACGATGTTCTCCGGCACGGCAACGCGCGTAACGCTCAGACCCATGCTCCAGGCGACCAGCGTGGCGGCGGCGACCCCGAGCAACGCCGCTGGCAGCAGCTTCAGCGATGCAGGCCGGAACTTCTCCCACGCGAGCATGACGGCGATCGTCAGTAGACCCAGCAGCAGGGCGATTTCGGTTGCCGCGATGTTGTTGGGTGACAGCCCCAGGAGGCGGCCCGGCATTGCAGCAAGATTGGCAAGGCCGTTCGAGAGCGGCTTGGCGTCGAACAAGACGTGATATTGCCCCACAACGATCAGCACGCCGATGCCAGCAAGCATGCCATGCACCACCGCTGGAGAGATGGCGCGAAACCAGCCGCCGAGACGAAAGATACCCGCAACTACCTGAATGGCACCAGCCAACACGAGAATGGGCCCCAGCGCCGACAGCCCTTGATCGCGGACTAGTTCAAACACGATCACGGCCAGACCCGCCGCGGGGCCGCTCACCTGAAGTGGCGAACCGGCCAAGGCGCCCACGACGATACCGCCGATGATGCCGGTGATCAGGCCCTTTTCAGGTGGAACGCCTGACGCGATGGCAATGCCCATACAAAGCGGCATCGCAACCAGAAAGACGACGATGGAAGCCGTAAAGTCCCGCACGAGCGGGCCGGACTTGGCCGATGGAGCGGGGCTCATTCTGCAGTTTCCAGTGCATAGTTTTCGGACGCGATCCGCTTTGCAGCGGGCGATGCAACCAGCAGCGGACGATCGTCACGCATCGGTACGAACCGGCCGGTATAAGGCACTCTGACTCGAGAAGACTTGCTTCTCGCAGCCGACAACGCGTGCGATTATGTCATTCACCGCTTAATTCCTCTCACCACCCGCGGGGGAACACGGGGTAATCGAGTAGTAAGTAGGCGCGTTCTTTTGCTCCGACGCAGCGGCGCTGTAAGGAATTGTTGCTATGCGGAATGAGTGTACTGAAGAATGATCTGCGCCCGCAGCCCGCCTTCTCGGCGGTTGCCCAGCTTCAGGGTTCCGCCTTCACTGTCCACGGCCTTCGCAACGATCGAAAGGCCCAGACCGAGACCCAGCGTGTCACGTGCCCGAGCGCGATCAAGCCGCACAAACGGCTCCAGTACGGTACGCAAAGCGTCCTCGGGGATCCCTGGTCCATCGTCCTCGACGCAGATCGCGACGTGATTGTTTCCAGCTTCCAGCTTCAACCAAACGGTGTCGGCATAATGAACGCCATTCTCCACGAGGTTTACCATCGCCCGCTTCAGCGTGGTCGGGCGAATCATCATCTCCAGATGTTCAGGCCCGTCATACGTCACAGCGTGGCCGTGATCGGCTGCGTCATCGGCGATCGTTGCGCACATCACCGCCAGATCGGTCGATACCCGCGGTTCGACGTCAACATCGCCGCTCAGATAGGCAAGCAAAGATCCGATCATTGCCTCCATCTCGCCAATGTCCCCTTGGATCGCGTCCAGAACTGCGGGATCTCCGATCGCATCTGCGCGCAGCCGCAGCCGCGCCAGCGGCGTGCGAAGATCATGGCCCACCGCCGCCAGCGCCTGAGTCCGATCGTCGATCAGACGGTGGATACGGGCCTGCATCCGATTGAAGGCGCGGATAACCCGCCGCACTTCGCGGGCTCCCCCTTCGGGTACTTCCTCGGCGATATCGCTGCCGACATGCTCGGCAGCATGGGCAAGTCGGCGCATCGGCAGCAACGTCTGACGTACGAGCACACCGCCCGCGAGGATGATCGCGACCGCCGGGCCGAGCGCAAGCAGCATCCGCTCGATGGAAAATCCAAGCTGCTGGATCGGCTCGCGCGTACCGAACTCCATCCAGGTGCCGTCTTCGAGCGTTAATCCGCCGGCGATGACGACCCGGCGCGGCGTGCCGCTCAGGCGCAGCCGCAAATTGGAGGACGCGAGGCTCGGCTCCCACACAAGCACTTGCTCGTGGATGCGGTCGAGCGTCTGTGCGGCGGCCAAATATGACGGAAGCTTTGGCGTCCAGCCGATACTGTACCGCGACGTGGTCAAATCTTGCGCCAGCGTGACTCGGGTATCCGCCGGGGAGTCATCCAGCAGCTTGCGAGCGATGATCAGATGCTCAGCCAGCCTCCGGGCCTCGTCCTCGCGTACCGAGAGCTGGCTGGCGCGTTCGTAGAAGAAGGTGCTCGCGCCGAATTCGATCAGGATCGCAAGCAGCAGGATCGCGAAGATCTGGCCGATCAGCCCGAGCGAAGGCCGCAGCGACCTTCTCAATTGCGAGTCACTGGAGCGTTCAGCATGTAGCCAACGCCACGGACGGTGATTATCGGCGCCTTGCCGCCGGTCGTCGAAAGCTTGCGCCGTAGCCGGCTGATCAGGACATCGACGCTGCGATCTGAACTGTCACCCAGGCGGGTGCGGGATAGTTCGATCAGCCGCTCGCGCGCAATTACCCGGCCGGCATGATCGCACAGGCTGACGAGAAGGTCGAATTCGGCACCGGTCAGGTCCACCACCGCCCCGGTTGGCGAAATCAGCTCGCGCCGCGGAAGATTGATAGTCCAATCGTCGAAGCGCAAAATGCCCTGAGCGGGTTGCGCATCGCCCTCGGACCGGCCGCTGCCGCGGCGCAGCACTGCGCGGACCCGCGCAATCAGCTCCCTCGTGCCGAATGGCTTGGCAAGATAATCGTCGGCGCCGAGCTCAAGCCCGACTACTCGGTCGGTTTCGCTCCCCTTTGCCGATATGAAGATCACAGGGATCTGGCTCTTCTCACGAAGCGTGCGACAAAGATCGATGCCGCTGGCACCAGGCAGCATGACGTCCAGAATGACGAGGTCTGCCGGTCCGGCGTCCAGCGCCACCCACATCTCGGCGCCGGTAGCAGCTGGACGAACCCTGTACCCATGTTCTTGCAACGCGCGCGAAGTGAGCGTCCGAAGCGGCGGATCATCCTCGACCAGGACGATCGTAGGTGCCGCCGCAGTGGCTGGTGTCTGGGTCATTTGCCCGCCCTAAAAACCGGACACGCACGGGTCAACGCCGCATCGTGTTGCGAGGCAACAACGGCACTGCGGAAAGTGCCCGTCTCGCAGGGCTGCATTCGCCTTAACATGTTGGTATAACTTGGTCCTTATCCTGGTTGCTCGGCCCGCCAGCTTCCGTGGAGGGGTTGGCGGAGGCATGTTGCCTCCCAGCCGTAGAGGATGGAATGCCCTACCAAAGACCAGCCAGCACCCATGCTTTGATGCATTCGGACCTTCGTCGAGAGTTGCGGGTGCAGGTATGTATCGAAAGCGTGATGGGCAGTTCGATGCTAGGTAAGCGGAAGGTCGAGTTGCTCGACATCTCTAATCTTGGATGCCGCGTGTCGTGCTCGCTCGACGTTCCAACCGGGACCCATGTCGTGCTGACCATGCCGAGCCTGTCCCCGATCAGCGCGCAAGTGCGCTGGAGCCGCCAAGGTGGTCTGGGTTTGCGCTTCGCCACACCGCTGCATCCACTGGTCTTGGAGCGGATTGTAGTGCTTAATCGCCCCCACTGACCGTCAGACAGCCTGTTCCCAGTGCCCCGCGTCATCCTGCTTCCAATATCGGCGCTTGACCCCTTCCTTTTCCGCGAGATCCTTCCAGACGGCACGTGCCTCGCGGATGCGGTCCTCGGTGAAAAAGTGAAAGACGCGGGTGAACGCCAGTACCTCGTCACGCCAGACGCCGTCGGCTAGTGCGACGTTTTGCGCCCCGTTGGCTCCGTCCGGCACGCGGCTGATCAGCACCGGCTGGCTCGCATCGTCTTCCCCACCAGCAAGCCCGTGCGGCAGGAAGCTGGCGGCGGCATAGGTCCACAGCAATTGATCAAGCCCCATACGCGTCTGCTCGTCGATCGCGACGACCAGCAGTCTACCGCCGGTGGCGAGGATTCGTTCGGCGATGCGCGGCAGCACGCGTTCCAGGGGGGTGCGGCTCAGATGATAGAAGTCGACCTGCATTCCGGTTCTTTAGCGATGCTGAGCGTTCCGGCCAACGCCGACAGCGTTGCGGTGCAGAAGGTGCTGCGATAGGGCGGACGATGCCGCGTGCCGGGAGTGAAGATAAAGGTGGGAATCAAGGTGACGCGCAAGGCTATGTTGCTGTCGGGCGCCCTCGGGATGTGCTTGGCGGCGCAAGCGCGCGCGCAGGAGACGGTCGACGTTCAGGATTCGCCTGCCGAGCAGCCTGACCTGCAGTCTGCGCCGGCGGACACGCCCCAAGCTGCAACGGCCGCGACGGCCGGGCAAACCGGATCGCCTTCGTTCCAGGCGCCTTCGAACACGGCGTTGCCCCCCTCGCCCATGGCCTCGGAAGATCCGGACCAGGTCCAGTTCACTGCTGACCGGATCGACTATGACTATGAAAAGGATATAGTGACGGCGACCGGCGATGTTCGCTTGTACCGCCGCAGCGACCGGCTGCGTGCCGATAACGTGGTGTGGAACCGCAACACCGGGCAGGTCACCGCCCAGGGGAATATTGTCGTCATCAATCCTGAAGGCGATGCCGCCTATGGCGACCGGATCGAACTCACCGACACGCTGAAGGATGGCGTGGTAGAGAACATGCTGGTGGTGCTCGATGCCGGCGGTCGCGTCGCGGCCGAGCGCGGGCGCCGCGACAATGGCGTGATCACCGTCGAAAAGGCCGCCTATACCCCATGCGCCGTTACGGACATGGCAGGCTGTCCCAAAGAGCCTTCATGGAAAATCACCGCGGAACGCGTCGTCTACGACCCCACTATCGGACGCATCCGCTATACCGGCGCGCGTGTGTCCATGTTTGGTCTGCTGTCGCTCCCCCTTCCTTCCTTCTCTCACCCGGTTGGCGGCAGCAGCGACGACGGCTTTCTGGCTCCCGACCTCCGCATCAGCCGAACGAACGGTTTTCAGTTCGCCCTGCCCTACTTCTTCAGCCTGGCGCCCAATCGCGACCTGACGGTCACGCCGCGGGTATTCACCGGCGCCTTGCCAATGTTGCAGGCCGAATACCGGGCGCTGACGGATATCGGCTCTTATCGGGTCACCGGATACGGAACCTATAGCCGGCGCGCCGACGACCTTACCGTGCCGTTGACGGACGAAACGTCGCGCAACGACTTCCGCGGCTATATCGATGCGGTCGGCCGCTTCCAGCTCGACACAAACTGGAGTGCCAGCGCCTCCATTCGGACCGCGAGCGACCGTACCTTCCTACGGCGGTACGACATTTCCCGAGACGACCGCCTGCGCAACAACCTCCGGGTGGAGCGGATCGATCAAGACTCCTACTTCTCGATCAACGCTTGGGCAGTGCAGACGCTCCGCGTGGGAGAACGCCAGGGGGCGCAGCCGATCGCGCTGCCGGAGATCGATTATCGGCGCCGCATGGACGACGGCATTCTGGGCGGCCGCCTGCAATTTCAGCTCAACACCCTCGCTATCGCCCGCACCGACGGACAAGATTCGCAGCGTGCGTTCGCAAGCGCGCAGTGGGATATGCGACGGCTGACGCCGTGGGGCCAGGAAGTGACGCTCACCGCCTACGGCCGCGCCGACGCCTACAACACGCACGATACGCTCGAGACGGTGGAGAGCTATCGCGGGCTGGAAGGTTTTCAGTTCCGCGGCATCGGCGCTCTCGCGCTGGACGTGAAATGGCCGCTGATCGGCGCGGCATTTGGCGGCACCCAACGGCTCACACCGCGGGTGCAAATCGTCGCCTCACCCAAGACCAACAACATGGACGTACCCAACGAAGACGCGCGCGCCGTTGATCTTGAGGACTCCAACCTCTTCGCACTGAACCGTTTCTCCGGCTATGATCGGTTCGATGATTCCACGCGAGTAACGGTCGGCCTCGACTATGCCCTCTATCTGCCCGGCATCAGCGTGGATGCGAATATCGGGCAAAGTTACCGCCTGTCGTCGCAGGATTCGATCCTGCCGGACGGCACCGGCCTTAGCGACCGAACGTCCGACATTGTCGGCCGTACGGTAGTCCGCTTCCGCGATTTCGTCAGCCTCACCCACCGCTATCGGCTCGACAAGGACGATCTCGCGATCCGACGCAACGAGGTCGACGCGACCGTGGGCTCACGCAGCACCTATGTTCAGGTCGGATATCTCCGGCTGGACCGCAACATCGGCCTTATTTTGGAGGACCTTCAGGACCGGGAAGAGGCCCGGCTCGGCGCGCGCGTCCAACTCACCCGTTTCTGGTCTGCGTCTGGCTCCATCCTGATCGACCTGACCGACAGCAAGGAAGACATCCTGTCGCAGGCGGATGGATATGATCCGGTCCGGCATCGTCTCGGCGTCGCCTATGAAGACGACTGCTTGCGGCTAGGCCTCACCTGGCGGCGTGATTATCAGACGACGGGCGACGCTCGACGCGGCAACAGCTTCCTCTTGGCGCTGGCGTTCAAGAATCTTGGCCGCTAAGAAATCTGGCTTGAGAGTCGGCAGAACCCAATTCCGCTAAGCCTTGGTTCAGGCACAATTGGCGAGTAAGCGCCACCGATCTGTATGATGAGGGTTCAGGCTCACGTGAACACTGGTGTTGCGAAGGCGGTCCGCTTGGGCCGTAAAACTGTTTTGGCGCTTGGAGTTGCAGGGCTTGCGTCGGTGGCGCTTGCTCAGACTGTGCCCGATCGACAGGACGCGCCGAATACCGGGCTCGACCTCCCGGCGAACCTCCAGATTTTCGGGAAGGCCGATCCCAACGTCCGAAAGCCGACCGCGATCGTGAACGATGTGGTCATCACTGGCACGGACGTGGACCAGCGGGTCGCTCTGATCGTCGGCCTCAACAAGCTCAACCTGAAGGCGCAGGAACTCGATCAGCTCCGACTGACCGTGCTGCGCCAGTTGATCGACGAGACGCTGCAGATCCAGGAGGCCAAGGCCAACGAGATCACCGTCGACCCCAAGGAAATCAATTCCAGCTTCAACAGCGTCGCGCGGCGTCTGGAAAAGACACCGGAACAGTTCCGCGCCTGGTTGAAGGAATCAGGTTCTTCCGAGCGCTCGATCCGCCGGCAGATTGAAGGCGAAGTTGCCTGGAGCCGGCTGCTGCGCCGCCGTGTCGACGTGAACGTCAGCGAAGCCGAGGTTAAGGATTGGATTGACCGCTGGACCAAGCAGAAGGGCAGCGACGAGTTCCACGTCTACGAAATCTATCAGAACGCGACGCCGGACCGTGCACAGGAGGTGCATGCCGGTATGCAGCGCATGATCCAACAGATGCGTGAAGGCGCCCCTTTCGATTATCTCGCCCGCACCTATTCAGAGGCATCGACCAAGTCGGTCGGCGGCGATCTCGGCTGGGTCCGTCCGGCCATGCTGCCTGAGCCGCTGGCCAAGGCGGCACAGGAGATGCAGTCTGGTCAGGTCGCGGGGCCGATCGAGCTGCCCACGGGCTTCTCGATCCTGTACTTGGCCGAGAAGCGTCAGGTCGGCATGGCCGATCCCCGCGACGCCAAGCTCAGCCTCCGGCAGCTTGCGATCAACTTCCCCAAGGGAGTCAGTCAAGCGCAGGCGACTGCGCGGGCCAGCGCCTTCGCCAGCGCCACGCAAAAGATGCAAGGCTGTGGCGACGCGGCAAAGGTCGCGGCAGCCGAGGGCGCCGAGATGGTCGATCGCGACGGCGTGGTGATCCGTGATCTGCCCCCGGCATTGCAAACCATGATCATGCCGCTTCAGGTTGGGCAGGTAAGCCGCCCGTTCGGATCCGTTGAAGAAGGTGTGCGCGTCCTGGTCATTTGCGGCCGCGACGATCCCGCGACACCTGGCGCACCCTCGGTCGAGCAGTTGCAGGACCAGATCGCCGAACAGCGCGTGAACATCCGCGCTCAGCGTATGCTGCGCGATTTGCGACGCGACGCTCTGGTTGAATATCGCTGAGCGTGTGAGCGGGCGAACGTCCATTCGGCCGCTCGCCGTCTCCATGGGGGACCCGGCCGGCATTGGGCCGGAGATCATTGCAAAAGCGTGGAAAGCACGCGAGCTACATTCGCTCGCGCCCTTCTTCGTGATCGGCAATCCAAAGGCCATCGCTGCCGTGTGGGATGGCCCGATTTCGATAATTGGCTCCCCGCACGATGCAGCCAGCAGATTCGCGGAAACGCTGCCAGTCTTGCCGGTCGGCGAGGCCCACGAGGTCGTGCCCGGGTTTTCGAGCGGCGACGGCGCTCAGGTGGCGCTGCAGGCACTTGAGATCGGGGTTGGTCTTGCTCGATCCGCAGCGGCAGGTGCGCTGGTGACCGGGCCGGTTTCCAAGGCGCAACTGTATCAAGTCGGCTTCACTCATCCCGGTCAGACAGAGTTCGTCGCGGAACGGTGTGGCATTTCGGCAGACAGCGCCGTCATGATGCTCGCCGGGCCGACATTGCGTGTCGTCCCAATGACGGTCCATGTGGCGCTCGCCCAAGTTCCAGGCATGATCTCGCAGGAGCTGATCTTGTCCAAGGCGCGCGTCACGGCACGAGGGTTATTGCGCAATTTCGGGATCGAGCGCCCACGCCTGGCATTCGCCGGGTTGAACCCCCATGCGGGCGAAAGCGGTGCCATCGGCCGCGAAGAGGTCGACATTCTGACTCCTGCGCTTGCACAGCTGCGGACCGAGGGGGTTGATGCAGTAGGGCCATTCTCGGCCGACACGATGTTCCACCCCCGCGCGCGTGCCGGCTATGACGCAGCACTATGCCTGTACCACGATCAGGCGTTGATTCCGATCAAGACGCTGCACTTCGACGATGGCGTGAATATCACGTTGGGTTTGCCGATCGTTCGCACCTCGCCCGATCATGGCACAGCGTTCAACATCGCGGGCAGCAACCAGGCGGATCCGGGTGCGATGATTGCCGCGCTCCGCATGGCGCAGTCCGCGGCAGAACGCCGCAGCGCCACCTCCGCGATCGGACTGCCATGACCACCCTGCCTCCGCTTCGTGACGTCATCCAGCGCCATGGCCTCAGCGCCAGCAAGGCGCTCGGCCAGAATTTCCTGTTTGATTCGCAGCTGCTTGGCCGGATCGCGCGCGTGCCCGGAGACATTGCCGGCGCAAACGTATTCGAGGTCGGGCCTGGGCCAGGCGGCCTCACCCGCGCGCTGCTTGGCGAGGGAGCAAACGTCATCGCAGTGGAACGCGACCGCCGCTGCATCCCAGCGCTTGCTGAGCTGGGCGAGGCTTTTCCGGACAAGCTGCGGGTGATCGAAGGGGACGCGCTGGAAATCGACGCGCCGTCGCTGTTCGGAAGCAAGCCACACATCGTTGCCAACTTGCCCTACAATGTCGGTACGGCCCTGCTGGTCGGCTGGCTCTCGGCCGACTGGAAGCCTTGGTGGGCAAGCCTGACGCTGATGTTCCAGAAGGAAGTCGCCGAACGCATCGTCGCCGCTCCCGGGACCGACGCTTATGGCCGGCTCGCTGTGCTCAGCCAGTGGCGCTCGCACGCCCGGATTGCGATGGCGGTGCATCGCTCTGCGTTCACGCCGCCGCCAAAGGTGATGTCGGCGGTGGTCCACATCACGCCGGCCGACGCTCCCGACGGCGTCCGCTTCAAGGTGTTGGAAGCGCTCACCGCCGCCGCCTTTGGCCAGCGCCGCAAGATGCTCCGTCAGAGCCTCAAGCCTGTGCCCGGCGCGATCAATGCTATGGAGCGGCTGAGTATCGACTCCAGCCGCCGCGCGGAAACGCTGTCGGTCGACGAGTTTGTCAGCCTCGCGCGGCTGCTGAGCTAAGGCTTGGCCGAAGCCGGGGCCGCGGCATCGGCCTGCGCAGTGGTGGTTGCCGGCGGTCCTTTCGCGATGGCCGCCGACAGCATGGTGGCGTCGTTGCACTGGCCCTTGCAGATCGCCTGGATCTTGGTCAGGTTTTCCTTGGCCTTTTCCACTGCGCCCTTTGCGACCATCGCCTCGCCCTGCCCACGCAGCGCCGACAAGTCGTTTGTCTGGAGCGCCAGAGCCTCGCGGTACAGACGGATCGCCTTGCCCGGCAGGCCGCGCCCGCGTGAGATCTCCGCCAGCACGATGAACGCGTCTCGGTTGCGCGGGTCGACCGCCAACGCGCTTTCCAGCGCGTCCTGCGCGCCGTCGATATTGCCCGCCGCCTGTGCCGCTCGGCCCTGTTGCAGCAGCATCAGCGAACGCGGGTCGATCTCATCGCCGGGACGCTGCGCCATCAACGAAGACGAAAGCGACAAGACCATCAGCGCAACCGCAGCCGAAATCGCAGTGACCCGCATCCAAATCTCCGAAACTGAACGGCTTAGGGCTATCATGCGCGAACCAGCTTCGCGACAAAAAAGCCATCGGTGTCGTCGTGCAGCGGCGTCAGCCGCACCCCCTCGCCGCGCGGTCGCCCGGCATCCAACGCAGGTCGCACCGCCTGCCAGTCTCGATGCCGCTCAAGGAAGCCCGCAACCTGGTCTGCCCCTTCGGCGTCGAGCAGCGAGCAGACGATGTAGACCAGCGTCCCACCAGACGCGACCAGCGCCGCACCGATATCGATCAGGGCCGCCTGTGTTTGCGTCAACCGCTTCAGCCGCGCATCGGTGAGCCGCCACCGTGCCTCTGGATTGCGTCGCCAGGTGCCGGTGCCCGAACATGGCGCATCGATCAGCACCAGGTCGGCAGCCCCGTGCCAGTCGCTCAGCCGCTTGCCCTCACAGCCCGGATCAAGCAACCGCGTTTCGGCGATCGTCACGCCGGCGCGTTCAGCACGCGGCGCGAGCCGCGACAGCCGCGCCCGATCGATGTCGGTCGCCAGGATGCTCCCCTGGTTCGCCATTGCGGCGGCTAGCGTCAGCGTCTTGCCCCCACCGCCGGCGCATAGGTCGACCACCTTCATGCCCGGGCGGGCCCCGCCCGCTGCGGTGACCATCTGGCTGCCGGCATCCTGGATCTCGAACAGGCCCTCGGCATAGGCCGGCAACCGTTCGAGCGAGGTATCGCCGGGCAGGCGCAGCGCGTCGGGCACATGCGCTATCGGCACTGCCCCTGCCAACGCGCCGGCAAGGGAGTCCGAATCCGGCTTCAACCGATTCAGGCGAATATCGAGCGGCGCTCGCTCCAGCAATGCGACCTGCTCTGCGTCGCCCAGCCCCGACTGCGCAAACCGCTTGCGCAGCCAGGCTGGCAGCACCCCTGCCGCAGCAACAGGCTCCGCGTCCTCGAGCGCCGCAGGACCGTAGGAAGAACCATCGAACGTCGCGCCAAGCTCAGGCCGGGTCCGCGCAAGGGCCACCATCGCCGCACGCCCACTCTCCGGCCGCTCCCCGCACAGGCGGATCGCGTCATACACCAGTTCGCGAATCGCGCGGCGGTCCTTCGACCCGGCATAGCGCCGCTCGGCAAACCAGCGGGCGATCAGCGTGTCAGCCGCCGCCCCGCCTTCGCGCGCGGCGGTGATGATCCGGTCGAGCAGATCGACCGCCGCCTGAGATCGCGCAGCCGGCGTCATGGCTCAGCGCGTCGGGTAATTGGGAGCCTCGCGCGTGATCGTCACGTCGTGGACGTGGCTTTCCTTCAGTCCGGCATTGGTGATGCGGACAAAGCGCGCCTTCTTCTGCAGTTCGGCGATGGTCGGCGCGCCGACATAGCCCATCGCGGCCTTCACGCCGCCGACTAGCTGGTGGATCACGTCACGCGCCGGGCCCTTGTACGGCACCTGGCCCTCAATACCCTCAGGTACCAGCTTGAGCTGGTCTTTCACATCCTGTTGGAAATAGCGATCGGCCGATCCACGCGCCATCGCGCCCACCGAACCCATGCCACGATAGGACTTATAGGCGCGACCCTGGTACAGGAAGGTTTCGCCGGGCGCTTCCTCGGTGCCCGCCAGAAGCGAACCGATCATCGCCGTCGAGGCGCCGGCGGCAAGCGCCTTGGCGACGTCGCCCGAGGTGCGGATGCCGCCATCAGCGACCACCGGCACGCCGGATTTTGCGCCTTCGTTCGCGGCTTCCATCACCGCGGTGAGTTGCGGCACGCCGACCCCTGCGACCACACGGGTGGTGCAGATCGAACCCGGGCCGATGCCGACCTTGATCCCGTCCGCGCCTGCGTCGATCAGCGCCCGTGCGGCTTCGGCGGTGGCGATATTACCGGCGATTACCTGCACGCGGTTGGACAACTTCTTCACGCGTTCGACCGCGCGGCTCACTTCCTTGTTGTGGCCATGCGCGGTGTCGATCACGATCAGGTCGACCTCGGCGTCGACCAGCGCCTCGGTTCGCGCGAAGCCCTTGTCGCCCACCGTGGTTGCAGCCGCGACGCACAGCCGCCCGGCCGCGTCCTTAGTGGCGTTCGGGTAATTGACGGCTTTTTCGATGTCCTTGACGGTGATCAGCCCGACGCAGCGATAGGCGTCATCCACTACCAGCAGTTTCTCGATCCGGCGTTGGTGCAGCAACCTACGCGCCTCTTCCGAGCTGACGCCGGCCTTCACCGTCACTAGGCTCTGGTGCGTCATCAGCTCGGACACCGGCTGGTTCGGATTGCCAGCGAAGCGCACGTCGCGATTGGTCAGGATACCAGCCAGCTTGCCGTCTTCCTCGACCACCGGCACGCCGCTGATCTTATGTCGCGCCATCAGCGCCTGCGCGTCGGCCAACGTGCCGGTCGGGCTCATGGTGATGGGATTGACGACCATCCCACTTTCGAAACGTTTGACTGCGCGAACCGCCTCCATCTGCTCCTCGATGTCAAGGTTGCGGTGAAGCACGCCAATGCCACCCAGCTGGGCCATGACTATTGCCATGTCAGCCTCGGTCACGGTGTCCATCGCCGAGGACAGGATTGGTATGTTGAGCGCCAGGCCCTTCGTCACCTGAGTGCGGGTGTCGGCCATGCTCGGCAGCACCTCGGACTCGCCCGGGTAGAGAAGGACGTCGTCGAAGGTGAGGCCGAGGGGGATATCCATGGAGAGCGCCAAGTCCTTGAGTCGGGAGTTGGCGGCCCATGTAACCGCGAGGGGGTAAATGCGCTAGGGGGTCGGAGGCGTTCTGGTCACAGCGCGTCGAGATGCGCGGCGACGTAGTCGGTCACCGCACCCACCAGCGAGCCGCCGAAGCGCGGGTTGAGCTCGATCATCTGCATAGTGCCGTCAACGACCTTGTAGTTGAAGCAGCAGGTGCCCTCGAAATCGAGCGCGTCGAGGATCGCCAAGCACGGCGCCAGCGCCACGCCCGGTTCCGCAGGCTCGGTCGTCCTGGCCTCCTGCTCCTGCCCGCGCACGCTCATCGTCTCGACCATGTCGTAGCGGTAGCAGAGCTGAAACCGGATCCGTCCGTCGATCCGCAACAGATGCAGCACATATTCGTACCGCCCCTCCGCGACCCGCTGGACGAAGGTTTCCGAGTCGGGCGTGTCCCCATCCCCGGGGCCGCGCACGATCCTGATGCCTTGGCCAAAGGTGCCGTGCCGTGCTTTGCGAATATAGGGATAGCTCGCCGGAGGGTCGGTCAGCAACTCGGGCACGAACGCACCAAAGCCTTGCTCGACCAGCCACAGGTTGAACTGCAGCTTGTCGTCGACCAACGCCACCATCTCGGCAGAAGGCAGTACTGCACGCCTATTGCCAGAACTCCGAGCCACCGCCGCACGCGCCGACGGCATCTGATCGAGCCGGAGAGGGACGATCAGGTCGAAGTGATCGGGGTCGACGGCTTCAAATGGTGCGAAGCTCACCTGGAAACGGTGATGATCAATGAACCGGGCGATCGCCGGCATCTGGGTGGAATGATATCCGAACAGGATTTGCGGGAGCATAACGCACGAACCCTGTGATGGCTGATTGGCTCCAGCCTAGAGATGTGAATAGCGTAGATGCTTCTCTCGCTCGATCTGCTCGGCCATATTCTGGCGCATCTTCGCGGACGCTGCGCGATGGCCTCGCCAGTCCTTCACCGCGTTGCGCAGGCTCGAGCCGCTAACCTGCGCCGAGGATTCGCGCCGAGCGCCCGCAGTGTCGTCGCGCAACGCCCGGAGTGCCTGCGCCTCGCAAGCGGAACCTTGGCGGAGATGTCCGCACATGGCGCTTCCACCAAGCGCCGGCGCTCGCTGCTCAGCCGCGACAGGCGGTACCGCATGGTCGCAAGGGCCGCTTCGTCCGGACTCGAACAAGACCTCAGTTCATGAAGCGATCCGGCCGGCTCAAGCAAATCCTAGTGCAGCAGGCGGGTGTCGCTCACGCCCTGTTCCGCTCGATCAACGCCTGCGCCTGGGCGACATGCATCGCCTCAATCATCCGTCCGCGAAAGCGCTCGGCCCCGCCGCGAGCCGCTTCGACGATAGCGCGCGCGTCTTCGATCTCCTCAGGTGACGCACCGAAAGCGCGCGCCGCGATCTGGATCTGTCCCGGATGAATCAGTGTTTTGCCGTCAAAGCCCAGCATGCGCCCGTCGCGGCACTCGGCCGCCAGCCCCTCGGCATCGTCCAGCCCGTTGAATACGCCGTCGATGGCCCACACCTCGTTCGCCCGCGCCGCCAGCACGATGGTTTGCAGTGCAACCGACAAGCCTTCTCGCCCGCTAGCCGGCGGCAGCCTGAGGGCGGCTGCCAAATCGTTGGTACCCGCGATCAGCCCCGACACACCCGGTACTGCGGCGATATCAGCTGCGGCGAGCACCCCCAATGGCGTTTCGATCATCGCCAGCACCGGTTTGCTGCACGCGGCATGCACATCCGCTGCCTCCTCGGCAGTCTCCGTCTTGGGTAGCACGACGAAATCCGCCACCGACCGGGCAATCGCGGCAAGGTCCTCCACATGCTCTCCAAATCCGCTACCATTGGCTCGTATCGCGCACAGCCGCGGTCCGAACCCCTCTGCAACAGCGGCTACCGCTGCCGCACGCGCCGCAGTCTTCGCATCGTCGCGCACCGCGTCCTCCAGATCGAGGATCACCAGATCGACGGCAAGCGCCCGTGCCTTGGCGATCGCGCGCGGGTTCGATGCGGGCAGAAACAGTGCGGTGCGCGGTGCCAAGCGGGCTGTGGTCATGGTACCGCTCTATGCTAGCAAGTTAAATCTATGGCGAGGGGACTCGGGGGCAATGGACGTGATTTCGGCATTTCTGGTCGCACTGGCGGTGTTGGTCTTCATCTATGTGATCTCCAGCGTGAAGATCGTCACGCAGGGATATCAGTATACGATCGAGCATTTCGGCCGGTTCACGACCGTCGCTGCCCCCGGCTTCAACTTCTATCCCGCGTTCTTTTATCGTGTTGGCCGCAAGGTGAACATGATGGAGCAGGTGATCGACATTCCTGGGCAGGAGATCATCACCAAGGACAATGCGATGATCTCCACCGACGGCGTGGTGTTCTTCCAAGTGCTCGACGCAGCCAAGGCCGCCTATGAGGTCTCCGACCTTTATGTCGCGCTGCTTCAGCTCACCACCACGAACCTGCGCACGGTGATGGGCTCGATGGACCTGGACGAAACTTTGTCAAAGCGCGACGAGATCAACGCCCGGCTCCTTTCGGTGGTGGATCACGCCACCACGCCGTGGGGCGTCAAGATCACCCGCGTCGAGATCAAGGATATTCGCCCGCCTGCTGACATCGTCAACGCTATGGGGCGCCAGATGAAAGCCGAACGTGAAAAGCGCGCCAACATCCTGGAGGCAGAGGGCAGCCGCGCTTCCGAAATCTTGCGCGCAGAAGGGCAGAAGCAGGCGCGCATTCTCGAAGCCGAGGGGCGCAAGGAATCCGCCTTCCGCGACTCCGAAGCTCGCGAACGGGCGGCAGAAGCCGAAGCCAAGGCGACCCGCCTGGTGTCGGACGCGATCGAACAAGGGTCTTCCCAGTCGCTCAACTATTTCATTGCACAGAAATATGTCGAAGCGGTCGGCAAGTTCGCCACATCGCCCAACGCCAAGACCATCCTGTTTCCCGTCGAAGCGACCCAGTTGATCGGAACACTTGGCGGCATTGGCGAACTTGCCAAGGAGGCTTTGGGCAAGGCTGAGCCTTCCGCACCGTCTGCCCCACCAGTTCCGACCCGCCAGCGGATCGGGCCGTTTGAGCAACAGGTCTGATGGACTCGTTCCAGAACGCGGCGGTGCTCTGGCTGATCGGGGGCGTACTCCTCGCGACCGCTGAACTGCTAGTTCCAGGCGTGTACCTGGTGTTCTTCGCAGCCGCGGCAGCGATCACCGGCGCGCTGGCCCTGCTGTTTCCCGAGCTTTCGCTCGGCGCACAACTGGCCGGTTTCGCCGCCTGGTCACTCGCCACCGTGCTAGTCGGCAAGCGTTGGTACCGCGACTTCCCCGTCGCCACTGCCGACCCGCTACTCAACGACCGCTTGGCCCGGCTGGTGGGCGAAACCGTCACGGTGGTGCAAGCGCTCGAAGGCGGTGAAGGCCGTGTTCGCGTTGGGGATGGCGAATGGATCGCGCACGGCCCGGATCAGCCCGTCGGCGCACGCGTCCGTATCACGGGCGCTGCTGGCGGCAGCCTTACCGTCGAACCCGTCCGCACCCTCACCGCCTGACCGTACCGGAGCGTCTCCATGCAAACCACTCGTCGCCAGTTGCTCCTAGGCACCGGCGCAACCCTTGCCGCCACGGCTCTTCCCGGGCAGGTGCTCGCCGCAAGTGCCGATGACCAAGCCGAGGCGCTGATCGACAGCACCGCCGAAACCTTGCTCACGCTCTCGCCCGAAAGTGCGACCAGTCTGGGCATCGACAAGGACAAGCGCGCCGGACTGAAGCACCGCCTCGCCGATCGCAGCCCCACGGGCCAGCACAGGATGGCGGAGCATCTTCAGCGTACCCTGACGGACATCGCTGGCCTCGACATGAACGCCCTCAGCCCAGCGATGCGCGTCCATGTTGACGTGATCCAGGGATCTTATGCCAATTCACTGAAGGGCTTCGGCTTTGGCTTTGGCGACGTTTCGGTCGGCGGCTGGCGAAACTCGCCTTATGCGGTTGCCCAGAACGTGGGCGCATTCATCGACATTCCGCGCATGCTTGAGAACGAGCACCAGATCGAAGCGACGAGCGATGCCGAGGCGTATGTCGATCGGTTGCAATCCTATGCCATTCAGCTCGACGGCGAGACCGAGCGCCTGAAATCCGCTGCTGGCAAGGGCGTGATCGCGCCCGATTTCTTGCTCGACAAGGCGCTTAAGCAGATCAAGCTCGCGCGGGGCGGCAACACCGCAGGCTGGAGCCTGGTCACCTCGCTCGCCAATCGCACCGCCGGCATGGAAGGCGATTTCGGCCAGCGCGCTTGGGAGATCTGCAACAAGAGGATCGTTCCCGCGCTTGACCGCCAGATCGCCGAGTTGGAGCGCCATCGCGCCCGCGCTACCCCGGATGCTGGCGTGTGGAAGTTCAAGGATGGTGATGCCTATTACGCCTGGGCGCTCAGCGCCGGCACCACTACGACGATGACCCCAAACGAGGTCCACCAGATGGGCCTTGAACAGTTGCGCGCCATCCAAGCGGAAATGGACGCTATTCTAAAGAAGGAGGGATATAGCCAGGGCAGCGTCGGCGCGCGGATGACAGCGCTCGCCAAGGATCCACGCTACAGCTTCCCGGATACCGATGAAGGCCGCAAGCAGATCATCAAGCTGCTTGAAACCCGTATTGCAGACATCCGCGGCAAGATGCCCCAAGCACTCCACACCTTGGTGAAAGGCAATGTCGAAGTGAAGCGGTTGCCGCTAGCCGAGGAGCCCGGCGCGCCTGGCGCTTATGGCGGCCCAGGAACGATCGACGGCAAGGTGCCCGGAAGGCTCTGGATCAACCTGCGCAGCACGGGCCTTTGGACCAGATACAGCCTGCCGGACCTCGCCTATCACGAGTCCATCCCTGGCCATGCGTGGCAAGGCGAATACACCTTCTCAATGCCGCTGATCCGCTCGCTGTTGCAGTTCAACGCCTATAGCGAAGGGTGGGCGCTC
Source organism: Sphingomonas xinjiangensis (assembly GCF_014199255.1). Taxonomy (GTDB): domain Bacteria; phylum Pseudomonadota; class Alphaproteobacteria; order Sphingomonadales; family Sphingomonadaceae; genus Sphingomonas; species Sphingomonas xinjiangensis. Next base: position 573,146 of record NZ_JACIJF010000001.1, read on the forward strand.
TACGCCGAGCAGCTTGCCGACGAACTCGGGGTATACGCTGGCAACCCGGTCGAGAAGCTCGGCTATCTTCAGTCGCTTGGCTTCCGCTGCTGCCGCTTGGTGGTAGATACCGGCCTCCACGCCAAGCGCTGGACCCGCGAGCAGGCGATCCGCTGGTTTGTCGAGGCCAACGGCTCGAGCGAGGACGAAGTGCAGGGCGAAGTCGACCGCTACTGCTCGTGGCCGGGTCAGGCCTGCGGCTACAAGGTCGGTCACAGCGAAATCAATCGTTTGCGCGACCATGCCAAGACCGCACTCGGCACGCGCTACGACTTTCGCGCGTTCAACGATGCGGTGGTGCTTGGCGGCAACGTTCCGATGACCGTACTTGGGCACATTGTCGCTCGCCACGTGTCGACGCGGCGGGCATGACGATCCGTCGAGATTTGTGATGGTCGCAGGTTAGCAGCGATTGAGCCGGTGGATGCTTTGCTTTACCGATCGCCTCGATGCCGTTCAGCCAAGCACCCAAGGCCGCATGACCGCCACGATCGCGCTGGTCGATGACGACCGCAACATTCTAACCTCGGTGTCGATCGCCCTTCAGACCGAAGGTTTCCTGACCCGTGTCTATTCGGAAGGTGAGAGCGCGCTCAAGGCGTTGATCGACAATCCCCCCGATCTGGCCGTGCTCGACATCAAGATGCCCCGCATGGACGGGCTCGAACTGCTCCGCCGTCTGAGAGAAAAAAGCCAGATCCCGGTGATCTTCCTAACCTCCAAGGACGATGAGCTCGACGAGGCGCTCGGCCTGGCCATGGGGGCGGATGATTATATTGCCAAGCCCTTCAGCCAGCGCCTGCTGATCGCCCGAATCCGGGCGATCCTGCGCCGCACCGAAACCGCGCTGCCGACGGCGGAAGGCGGACAGCCTCAACCAGCAGAGGCGCTGGTACGCGGGCGGCTGGCCATGGATCCGGCAAGGCACAAGGTCACGTGGGACGGCGCGAACGTGACCCTGACGGTCACCGAATTTCTGATCCTGGAAACGCTGGCGCAGCGCCCGGGAATCGTCAAGACGCGCAACCAGCTGATGGACGCGGCTTATCAAGATGACATCTATGTCGATGACCGCACCATCGACAGCCACATCAAGCGGGTGCGACGCAAATTTCGACAGGTAGATCCTGATTTCGATGCAATCGAAACGCTATATGGCGCGGGCTATCGCTTCTCGGACGAATAGCGAGCGCGACCTCGCGCTCACCTGGTCGAACCGGATCAGCCTCACCGTTCGGATCCTGGCGGTGAATATCTTTGCACTCGCCCTGCTCGGCAGCGGCTTCTTTTATCTCGATTCCTACCGCAGCCGCATGGTCGACAGCCGCGTCGCCCAGGCCAAACGTGAGGTGCGGCTGATCGCCCAGGCGCTTGCATCCGCGACCAACGAGCGCCGCAACCTGCTGGTGCTCAGTCTCGCCCGCGACACCGGAAACCGGATCCGCCTCTTTGACGAGGACGGCAAGATGCTGGCAGACAGCCAGGAACTCGGCCTGCGCAACGTCATCCTGCGCGATCCGGACAAGGACCCGTGGAACCAGTCCACCGCGCGCTTTCTAGATGCTGTCATCGACACCGTGGCCGGCGCCGACCGTGCGCCGCTGTTCCGCGAACAGCCCCGGGATCAAGGGCTGGATTGGCCGGACGTGCGAACCGCTCGCGAAACGCTCGGCACCCCGGCAACTGTGTGGCGTGCGCCGGACCGCACGCCGATCATCACCGCCGGAGCTCCGATCACGCAGCTGGGCGTGGTGATGACTACCACCAACGCGCGTGACATCACTCGCACCGTGCGTACCGAACGGTGGCGGCTGAGCGTGGTGCTCGCCATCGTCGCCCTGTCCTCAGTCTTTCTGTCGCTGTTCCTGGCGCGCACCATCGTTCGCCCCCTTCAGCTCCTCGCCCGCGCGGCGATCCGCGTCCGGCTGGGCCGGGCCCGCGAAGTGGTGGTGCCCCGCTTGCCCGAGCGCCGCGACGAAATCGGCCTGCTCGCCCGTGCCGTATCCGACATGACGCAGGCACTCCGCGCGCGGATCGACGCTACCGAAGCGTTCGCCGCCGACGTCACCCATGAACTGAAGAACCCGTTGGCTTCGCTTCGCTCGGCAGTGGATGGGCTTGCCCGTGTCAAAGACCCCGAATTGCAGGCTCGGTTGTTGGCGATCGTTCAGGACGACGTGCACCGGCTGGACCGCCTGATCACCGATATTTCCGAGGCCTCGCGGCTCGACGCCCAACTCAGTCGCGCGACGTTCGAGCCGGTCGATATAGGCGCGATGATTGCTGCGCTGATCGCGCAGCGCGAAGCGCGAGGCGTGCCTGCGGGAGTTCACATCCGCTTCGATCAGGAAGGCGATGTGCCGCTGCTCGTGCTGGGCGAGGGTGCACGCCTGGAGCGCGTGTTCGAGAATTTGATGGAGAACGCCCTTTCCTTCTCACCCCGGGATGGCCTCATCCGCATTGACGCACAGCTTGAAAGTGATGCGCTGACCGTCAGCGTCGAGGATCAAGGTCCCGGCGTTCCTGAAGAAGCGCGCGAGGCGATTTTCCGCCGCTTCCATTCGGTTCGTCCCGATGCCGAAGCGTTCGGGCTGCATTCCGGTCTCGGCCTTGCCATCGCGCGGACCATTGTCGAGGCCCACCAGGGCAGCATTTCGGTGGAGACGCGCGAAGAACGCACGACCGGGGCACGGTTCCTCGTGCGTTTGCCGCGCGCAGAAGGAAGGTGAGCCTTTGCATGCCTGGGAATTCCCAGGGGATCGAAGTCGCTGGGTTGGGCATTTCTCGGGTTCGATATAGGGAGTGGTCCGGTTGCGCCTCTCGGTAGTTGCCTGCGCGACGGTGAAACAGGAGCAGTTGGACCAGTGAGCCACCCCAAGCATATTCTGCTCGTCACCGGAATGTCCGGCGCCGGAAAGTCGACCGTGCTTCGCACGCTGGAAGATCTGGGCTGGGAGGTGGTAGACAATCTCCCCCTCCTGCTGCTGGATCGCCTGCTCGACACCGCCCCTGCCGCTGGGTCTCAGGGCGACGACGACCGCCCACTGGCGATTGGCATCGGCACGCAAACACGGGGCTTCAACGCCGAAAGCATCGTACGGCGCATCAAGAAGCTTCAGGAAGACCACGGCCATCACGTCGGCACGCTGTATTTGGAATGCTCGGGGTCCGAGCTCGAGCGCCGCTACAGCGAAACTCGCCGTCGCCATCCTCTGGCGCAAGACCGCCCGGCCAGCGACGGTATCGCCCGTGAGCGCGAGCTGCTGATCCCGCTTCGCCGCTGGTCAAACCGGCTGATCGACACCACCAATTTGTCATCCAACGAACTGGCGCACCAGATTCGCACCACTTTTTCGGGGGATGGCTTGGGCAAGACGGTACTCACGATCGCCTCATTCGGCTTCGCCCGCGGCCTGCCCCGCGACGCGGATCTCGTCTTCGACATGCGTTTCCTGCGCAATCCCCATTGGGAGCCCCTGCTACGCCCCGGTACTGGCAAGGACGCCGATGTCTCTGCCTATATCGTCGAAGATCCTGCCTACGCCCCTGCGATGGCACAGATCGAGGCGCTGCTGCTCCTGCTGCTCCCCCGCTACGAGGCGGAGGGGAAGTCCTACGTTACGGTGGCGTTTGGCTGTACCGGCGGGAGACACCGGTCGGTACATGTCGCCGAACGGATGGCGCGCCGGTTGCGCGAAGAAGGATTTTCGCTCACGGTGACACACCGCGATTTGCAGACCGCACCGCAGGACTCGCTGGAAGGAGCCCCGGTCACTATTTCGGGGGGCGGAGTTTGAAATGATAGGTTTGGTACTCGTGACGCATGGACGTCTCGCCGAGGAGTTCGTCGTCGCGATGGAGCATGTGGTAGGCCAGCAGGAGCGGATCGCACCGATCTGCATTGGCCCCGAGGATGATATGGAAGGCCGCCGCGCCGACATCGCCGACGCGATTACCCGCGTCGATGAAGGGCAAGGGGTGATCGTGTTGAGCGATCTATTCGGCGGCACGCCGTCTAATCTCGCCATCTCGCTCATGGAAGCCGGACGGATCGAAGTGATCGCCGGTATCAACCTACCCATGCTGATCCGCCTGGGCAGCGCGCGCAAGACGATGAAGGTCACCGACGCAGTGTCGGCTGCCCGCGATGCAGGCCGCAAGTATATCACCATCGCGTCCGAGGTGCTTGGGGAAGCCGCCGCGTGAGCCGCTGCTCGCGCACCGTCGCCATCGAAAACCGCCGTGGGCTGCATGCCCGGGCAAGCATGGCATTCGTCACCCTTGCCTCTACTCAGCCTGTCGAGCTGACCGTTGAAAAGGACGGGAACAGCGCTTCAGGCACTTCGATCCTCGACCTGATGATGTTGGGTGCCGCCAAGGGCGACTCGATCACGATCAGCGCCGAAGGCGATGGCGCGGAGACCGCCGTGCAAGCGCTCGCCGAACTGGTCGAAGCTCGCTTCGGCGAGGACTGACCTGCCCCACCCGCTTGCGAGACGCGTGACAGGAGGGCATGAGCGGCCAATGCCCCGCGAAATCACTGCCTTTTCCAACCCGCTGATCAAGCGCGTCCGCCAGCTGCGCGAGAAGCGTCACCGCAAGGAAGAAGGCCTGTTCCTCGCCGAAGGACTGCGCATCCTCACCGAGGCGCGCGAGGCGGGGCGCTTGCCCGAGTTCCTGTTCTTCGCGCGTGACAATGCGCATCACCCGCTGGTTCGCGCCTTGGTCGCGGACACCGAGGCGGCAGGCGGCGACGCTATCGAGACCAACGCCGACATCCTGTCCAAGTTGTCTGGCAAGGACAACCCCGGTGCGGTCGTCGGCGTTTACCCGGAGTTTGGCCCGGCGCTCGACGATCTGGACCGCAGCACCGCACCCATCTGGCTTGTGGCCGAACGGCTGCGCGATCCCGGCAACCTTGGCACGATCCTGCGCACAGGCGATGCGACCGGCGCGGGCGGGCTGATCCTGATTGATGATTGCGTAGATCCGTTTTCCGTCGAGGCGGTGCGTGCCAGCATGGGGGCTTTGTTTACCGTACCCGTCGTGCGCACCAGCTGGGACGCATTCCAACCCTGGCTGCGTTCAGGGCCCGGGCAACTGGTCGGGCTCAGTCTGGATACCGATCATGATTACCAGGTGCCACGCTACGATGCGCCGACTTTCCTCCTTACCGGGAATGAGGCACAGGGCATGCCCGACTTCATGGCGGCCGAATGCGACCTACTCGTAAAGATCCCAATGCTGGGTAAGGCCGACAGCCTCAACGCCGCCGTTGCCACCGCCGTAATGGCGTATGAAGTGCTCAATCAGCAACGCTGTGGCTAATCCTCGATCGCCATCGCCGGTTCAGCCCAGCGGTCCTACGGTGGCCAGTGAAGGAGACGCCCATGCGCCTAGCTGCCGCCATCGCCTTTGGCCTGATCGTAACGCTTGCCGCGCAAGCGCAGCCGCAATCCTATCGCGCGCTCGGCACGGAGCCATTCTGGTCGCTGACGATCGACAACAACAAGATGCGCTATCAGCCCGCCGATGGGCGTCCTGTTACCGTCGCTACGCCTCGCGTTCACACCAGCGCGGCCGGCGACCGCTATCAGACCCGCGTTATGACGGTGTCGATCACCCATCTTCGCTGCAGCGACGGTATGAGCGACCGCGTTTACCCAGACACAGTCGCCATTCGAATGGGCAAGCTCGTCCGCAAAGGCTGTGGCGGCAACCCGATCGGCGCGGCCGCCGCTACGCTGCTGGAAGGCGAGTGGAACATCGAGGCCATTGACGGGCGTCCTCCTGCCGCGCGGAGCAACCCGTATATCGCCTTCCGCGGTGCACGGCTAAGTGGCAATACCGGCTGCAACCGCTTCAGCGGTGGGTTCGGCTTCGCGCAAGGGCGTGTGCAAGCCGGTGCGCTCGCGACGACACGCCGTGCCTGTGTCGGCAATGGCGTCGCCGCACAGGAACGCCGGCTGCTAACCTTGTTATCACGAAAGCTCAGCGTCAGCCGCAACCCGGCGAGTAAACTGGTCCTGACTGCCCCGGACGGTGGCGGACTGGTCCTGGCGCCCCGCTAACGCCGGGTAGGCACGCACTAGAGAAGCGCCCCAGCAACCCTACTCCGCCGCCCGCGCCCCGACATCCTCGGCATCCGCTCCGGGCGCCGGCAGCAATTCCACAGCAGGAGCCTTCGCCACGACATCCACCGTTTCGATCGCAGTAAGCTCGGAATTGCCGGTATCCACATTCAGCGCCTGGAAGCGCCGCGCCGACACCATCACACGGCCTTCGAAGCTCGATACGAACTTGTTGTAATTCTCGACCGCACTGTTGAGCCCGCCGCCCACACGCTTCAGGTGAGTCGCCGCAGTAGCGAGCCTTTCGTACATCTCCTTGCCCAGCTTGCCGATTTCGCGCGCATCCTCGGTCAGCTTCTGCTGCCGCCACATCGCCGCGACCGTACGGGCGAGCGGCAGGAACGCGGAAGGCCCGGCGATGATCACGCGGTTGCGCGCCGCGCGCTCCCAAAGCTCCATGTCGATCTCCAGCGCGCTCGACAGGAAATTGTCCCCAGGAATGTACATGATGACGAAGTCGGGCGCCTTATCGAACTGCGCCCAATAGGCTTTGCGCGACAGCGCGTCGGCATGGTTGCGCACCGCGCGGGCATGTGCCGCCAGCGCCGCTTGCCGCTCCTCGGCAGAAGTAGCCTCCGCAGCTTGCAGATACGCGTCCAGCACGCATTTCACGTCGACGATGAGTTGCTGATCGCCCGGCAGGCGGATGATGAAATCGGGCCGAAGCATACCGTCTTCGGTGGTGACCGATACCTCGGAGGCGAAATCGACATGTCCGTCCAGTCCGGCAAGCTCGATCAGGTTGCGGAACTGCTGCTCTCCCCACCGTCCGCGCGTTTTGGGGGCGGCACGTAGCGCGTTGACCAGCTTGGCAGTTTCAGTTCGCGTTTCGCCAAGCCCCGCCTGAACTGCGGAGATCGCCTCCTTCAACGCGCCATAGCTGTCGTGGCGGTCCTTCTCGACGCGCTGCAAGCCTTCCTCATAGCGCTTCAGCGTTGATTCGACCGGGTGAAGCAGTGCCTTGAGCTTGGCTTCGTTCTTCTCGCCGGCTTGGTTGAACCGCGCATCGGCGCGTTCCAGGAAACTCTTCTGCGCCTCGCCCAGCATGTTCGCGGCGAGTTCGCGGAACTGCCCCGCCATCACTTCGCGCGCGCCGACGAACTCCGCCAGCCGCTCTTCGAACGCGCCTGCCTTCGCCTTCAGCTCGGCGTGCTCCAGTCGGGCAAGGTCGCGCTCGTCGCGAATGCGCGAAAGCTCAGCGCGCAGGCCGGGCAACTCGCCGGCCCGTTCTTCCGCCGCGGCGAGATCCATGATCGCGGCTTTGAAGTCCGCCTCCCGCCGGTCGCGCTCGACGCGTAGCTGCGCCGCGCCCCGGCCGCCAAGCAGCCAGCCGACAAGGATGCCGGCCAGCAGGGCAACGACGATCAGCACGAAAGCAACGGGTTCCAACGCAAGCCTCCAAGAACAGAAGGCGAACCTAGCCGTCGGGTGCGAAGGGAGCAAGCGCAAGCTGACACGGCAGGCCTCCGCCTGCCGCGAAGGTTCAGGCGGCGCGGCGCAGCTTTGCCAGCTTCTTCATGATCATGTCCCGCTTGAGACGCGAGAGATGGTCGAGAAAGACGATGCCTTCCAGGTGATCCATCTCGTGCTGGATGCAGGTGGCGAGCAGTCCGTCGAACACCTCATCATGCGACTCGCCCTTGTCGTCGAGCCACTTCACGCGGCACCGTGCGGGGCGCTCGATGTCGGCGAACTGCTCGGGGATCGACAGACAGCCTTCGGTGTAGACCGACAGCTCTTCAGACGGCTCCGAGATCTCGGGATTGATGAACACGCGGGGATGCCGGATCGGCTTGCCTTCTTCGTCTTCCTCCTCCTGAAGATCCATGACTACCACCCGCTTGGCGACGCCGATCTGGATCGCTGCCAGCCCGATGCCGGGTGCGTCGTACATCGTGTCGAACATGTCGGTGATGAGCTGGCGCACGCCATCATCCACCTCCGCCACGGGCTGGGAGACAAGGCGCAAGCGCGGATCGGGTACTTCGACGATAGGGAGAATGGCCATGGCGCCGAAATAGTCGCGGTCCCGGCCTGCCGCAAGCGGCTGCGTGCGTCAGGCAACCGGCCGCCGCGCGCGGAGCGCCTGGGCCAGCGTTCCCTCGTCCAGATAGTCGAGCTCCCCCCCGACCGGCAGCCCATGCGCAAGCTGGGTGATCCGCACCGGATAGGTCTCCAGCCGCTCGGCTACGTAATGCGCCGTGGTCTGCCCATCCAGCGTTGCGTTCATCGCCAGCACCACTTCATCCACGCCGCCGCCCGACACACGGCGAACCAGGCTGTCGATGCGCAGATCCTCCGGCCGCACTCCCTCCAGCGCCGAGAGCCGGCCACCTAACACGTGAAACTTGCCGGGGAACAGCCGCGCACGGTCGAGTGCCCACAGGTCGGCGACTTCCTCCACCACGCACAAGGCACGCGCGTCGCGGCGCGGGTCGGCGCAGATCGCGCAGGGATCCAAGGTGTCAACATTGCCGCAGACCTGGCACGTGCTCAGCCGCTGGCTGACCGCGCCGAGCGCCGACAATAACGGCTCAAGCGCGGTCTCACGCTTCTTGAGCAAGTGCAGCACCGCACGGCGCGCAGAGCGCGGTCCAAGTCCTGGGAGCCGCGACAGGGCTTGGGTGAGTGCCTCGATTTCGGGAGAAGCCATGAAACCCGACATAGGGACTTGCGCCCGGCCCTGCCAAGCGGTTGAGGGGTTCCATGCGGATCATCTTCATGGGCACTCCCGAATTCGCCGTCCCCGTGCTCGACGTTCTGGTCGACGCGGAAAACGATGTCGTCGCGGTGTACAGCCAGCCGCCGCGCCGGGCCGGACGGGGCAAGCAGCTCACCCCCTCACCGGTGCATGCGCGTGCTAACCTGCTGGGACTGAACGTGTCTACTCCCACCAGTCTGCGCGACGCCGATGCGCAGGCAGCATTTGCGGCGCACGACGCCGATGTGGCGGTCGTCGCCGCTTATGGCCTGATCCTCCCCCGCCCCGTACTCACAGCGCCGCGTCTCGGATGCCTGAACGTCCACGCCTCGCTGCTGCCGCGCTGGCGCGGCGCGGCGCCCATCCAGCGCGCGATCCTGGCCGGCGACGCCGAAACCGGCGTTGGCATCATGCAGATGGAAACGGGGCTCGACACCGGACCGGTTCGCCTGGAAGGCCGCACGCCCATTGCCGGCAAGAACGCCGGCGACCTCACCCGGGAACTCAGCGCCATGGGCGCCCGGCTGATGGCGCAGGTCCTGGCCGATCCCGACGCCTACCCGCCCGTGACCCAAGCCGAGCAGGGTATTACCCACGCGCCCAAGATCGACAAGGCAGAAGCACGGCTGGACTTCACGCGGGACGCAGCCGCAGTCGAGCGCCAGGTCCGCGCGTTCAACCCGGCACCTGGCGCGTTCTTCGGATGGAGCGGCGAACGCATCCGCGTCCACGCCGCGAGCGTCGTGCAAGGTGAGGCAGGTGCTCCCGGCACCGTGCTCGACACCGCGCTCACCGTCGCCTGCGGCGCCGATGCGATCCGGCCGACGCTGGTGCAGCGCGCCGGGCGCGGGGTCATGACCACCGAAGAACTGCTCCGCGGCTTCGCCATCCCCGCAGGTTCGCAGCTTTGACTCGATTTGCCCTGACCGTCGAGTTCGACGGGCGGCCATTCATGGGATGGCAGCGCCAGGCCCATGGCCCGAGCGTTCAGCAGGCGATTGAGGATGCCGCACATCTCGTCACAGGCGAGCGCGCGATCGTCCACGCCGCCGGACGCACCGATGCAGGCGTCCATGGCCTTGGCATGCGCGCACATCTCGACATCGCGCGTGAAATCACGCCCTTCCGCCTGATGGAGGCGCTCAACGCTCGCCTGCGCCCCCATCCCGTAGCGATCCTGGACTGCGTCGCCGTGCCCGGCGATTGGCACGCCCGCTTCACGTGCCGGGCACGGCATTACGAGTACCGCATCGTCAATCGCCGCGCGCCGCTGACCTGGGAAAAGGGACTCGCCTGGCGCTTAGCCAATCCACTCGACACGGATGCAATGTGCGCAGCCGCGCAGCACCTGGTCGGCCTGCACGATTTTACGACCTTCCGTTCGGTGCATTGCCAATCCGCCAGCCCGGTCAAGACACTCGACCGCCTCGACGTCGCGTGCGACGCCGACCGCGTCGTGATCCGGGCGTCGGCCCGCTCGTTCCTGCATCACCAGGTCCGCTCGATGGTCGGCTGCCTCGCACTGGTGGGGCAAGGCCGGTGGAGCGCGGCCGATCTGTGCGCCGCACTCGACGCGAAGGACCGCGCCCGTCTCGGCCTTAACGCGCCGCCCGACGGCCTGTTCTTCGTCCGCGCCGACTATCCCTAGCGGCTGAACCGCGCCGCCAGTTCGACATGCGTCGACCAGCGGAACTGCCCCACCGGCTGCACCCAGTCGAGCCGATACCCACCCTTGCACAAAGCCTCCGCATCCCGCGCGAACGTATTGGGATTGCACGAAACATAGGCGACCACCGGAACCTTGGACGCGGCGATCTCCGCCGCCTGTTCCCGCGCGCCGGCGCGAGGCGGATCAAGCACCACCGCATCGAAGTGATCGAGATCGCTTGGCGCCACCGGCCGCCGGAACAGGTCGCGGTGATCGGCGAAGACCGTGCGCTGCGCCCGCGCCGCAGCAGCCTTGAGCGCCAGGATCGGATCGCGCGCCGCTTCGGCGGCATAGACGCGCGCCTGAGGCAAGGCGAAGGTGAAGGTCCCAAGCCCCGCGAACAAATCGGCCACGGCGCGCGCGCTGCCGACGATCTCGCGCACCACCTTCACCAGTGCTGCCTCGCCTTCGCGCGTCGCCTGAAGGAAATTGCCAGGTGGGAACGGCACCGCGACGCCGCCCAGCGTGACGGTGACCGGCTCGGGTTCCCACCTTGCGGTCGGGCCGAAACCCTCATCCATCGAAAAGCGCGCCAGCTGATGGCGATGCGCGAAGGCCGTGATCGCCTCGGCCGCCGCAAGTCCTTCGGCTTCCAGCCCGTCGATCAGCACGTCGCGGCCCTGATCGGTCTGCGCCAGATGCACGTTGATCCGGCGATTGCCCGGGATCAGCGCGGCCAACATGCCCCGCAAAGGACCCACCAGCTGGAACAGTTCCGGAGCCAGGATCCAGCATTCCTCGATATCGATCAGCGTGTGGCTGTTCTGCTCGGTAAAGCCCATCCGCACCTGCCGGCCACGCCGCTCAGCATGCAGCGTCGCGCGTCGGCGCGTGTTCGGCGGCGACAGTAAGGGCGTGCGAATCTCGGTCTCCAGCCGCTGTGCCGCGAGCGCGCCGGCGATCCGGTCGACGATGAAGCCGCTCCACGCGTGATCGTCCAGGTGCTGAAGCTGGCAACCGCCACATGCGGGGAAGTGCTTGCAAGGCGGCTGCTGGTAATGTGCGCCGCGGGTCAAGCCGCCATCGGCACGCAAGATATCGCCCGGCGCGGCGAAGGGCACGTGCCGGCCATCCGCTGTCACGCCATCGCCCCGTCCGGCGACGCGAACGATCTCATCCTGATTCAAAGACATTCGCCAACCGCTTCAGAAATATGCTTGATCATGTCGTCAGCATAGAACGCCGGACCCGCCAACCGTGCGGCGCGGCCATGCAGCCATGCCGCGGCCTCCGCAGCCTGAACGCCCTTGCTACCCTGCGCCACTTGCGCCGCCAGCACGCCGGCCAGGACGTCGCCCGTCCCCGCCGTCGATAGCCAGGACGACCCGCCCGCCAGAACCCGCACCGCCCCCTTGGGCGATGCCATCACGGTGTCCGCGCCCTTGTGGACGATCGTCGCGCCTGTCGCGCGTGCGGCGGCCAATGTGCGCTCGATCTTGCTGCCATCGAATCCGAACATCCGGTCGAACTCGCCCGAATGTGGCGTGAGCCAAGTCGGCGCCTGGCGGGACTGAAGCCAGGAAGCGGCGTTGGTGCCCAGCAGGCTCAGCGCGTCACCATCTAGGATCAAGGGCTTTTCCGCCGCGAATGCCGCGCGCAAATACCCATCGGCATTGCCGTCGCGCCCCAATCCGGGGCCGAGCACGACCGCATCGATCCGGTCCCATTCGAGGAACTCGGCAAGATCGGTGCTGGTCCCAAAGGCTCGGCGAACCAGGGCGTCGGGGCCGCCCTGCCACGGCTTCTCCCCCGCCAACACGACATAGCCCGAACCTGCCGTCATCGCGGCCAACGCGGACAGGCGCGCGGCGCCCGGCATCGCGCCTTCGATCACCACCACCAATCCGCGGCTATATTTATGGCTATGGGCGTGGGGGGTAACGAGTTGCGGCCGCCCGGCCGTGCGCCACCCCGTATCGCTGTCGATCCCGATGTCGGCGAGCAGGATTCGCCCGCAACGCTCTAACCCGGCGTCGAGCAGGTGACCCGGCTTCAATGCGCCCAGGGCGAGCGTCACGTCGATGCCGGCGGGAGCGCCGAGATCCGCGCCCGTATCGCTATCCAGCCCTGAGGGCACATCGATCGACAGCGTGAACTCGGCCTGGGCGCACAGATCAGCGAACACCGCGGCGAGACCGCGCTCCAGCGGCCGCATCAGCCCTGTGCCGAACAGCCCGTCGACCAATACAGGGCGCGGACGCGCGGCATAGAGCGACGTCGTCGCGCCGTGCCACAGCGCCTGCATCCGCTCGGCGGCGCCGGCCTTTGGCGCACCGGTCGCGACGACGCTGACGTCCAGCCCCTCACGCTGCAAAAGCCTAGCAGCAACATAGGCATCGCCGCCATTGTTACCAGGACCTGCGAGGATCAGGATCGGTCGCCCCATTGCGAAACGTGCGGTTTCGCGGGCGACCGCCTCACCCGCCCGCTCCATCAGTTCATCCTGCGACACGCCCGATGCGAAGACTGCCTGTTCGGCGTCGACCATCTGTTCGGCGGTAAGGATCGGCGCGTTGGCAGGGATCATCGCGCGGCGCCCTGCGCGCGGACCGTCGCCGGCAAACGATAGCGGGCACCACCCAGCGCCACCTCGATCGTGTCCGGCCCGGTCACCGTCACGACGGCCGGCTCAGCCCCATCGGCCGCGACCACGCCGCGCCCATCGCTGGTGACCGACAGCCGGTGAAAGCCGCCTTCGGGCTGGCGCAGGGTCAGGAAAAGGCCGTCCTGCGACTGCACCCGATCCACCGAACAGCTGCGGGTGAACGCGTCGGCCCCCGGCGGGGCACAATCGATCTTGCCTTCAGCGTTGGCGATCGCCTGTTGCTGCGCCGCACGCTGCGCCTCGGCCGGCTTGTCGGGAAGCGCCGGGTGGCACGCTGACAAGGCCAGCAGAGCGCCCCCGATCATCGCCAGCTTCACGCGCGCCTGCTCCCCGCCCGGGAAGCGGGCAACCTTGATTCAGATATCGGCGTACACATGGCGTTCGGCGCTGGCTCCCGGGTGCGTCACCGCGCCCTTATAGGCCGGGCCGACGGTTCGGGAAAAGCGCCAGAGCGCGCCGGATTGATAGTCGTTGACGCGCGGCTGCCACCGGGCGCGCCGCTCGGCGATCACGGCAGCAGGCACGTCGAGATCGATGGTCCCAGCCTCGGCGTCGATTCGGATGCTATCACCGTCCTCGACCAGTGCGATCGGCCCGCCTTCGGCAGCCTCCGGACCGACATGGCCGATGCAGAAGCCCCGGGTGCCACCCGAGAAGCGCCCGTCGGTGATCAGCGCGACCTTCTCACCCATGCCCAGGCCATAGAGTGCCGCGGTGGTCGACAGCATCTCGCGCATGCCGGGGCCGCCCTTGGGCCCTTCATAGCGGATGACGATCACTTCGCCTTCGCGGATCGCGCGCTGCTCGACCGCGGCAAAGGCGTCTTCCTCGCAATCGAAGCAGCGCGCCGGCCCTTCGAACTGCAACCGGTGCATGCCCGCCACCTTCACGATCGCTCCATCGGGTGCAAGCGAGCCGCGCAGGCCGACCACGCCGCCGGTGGGGGTCAGCGGCGTCTTGACGTCATAGATGACCTTTTGATCCGGGTTCCAGGTGACCTGATCGATATTCTCCGCCAGCGTCTTGCCCGAGACAGTGATGCAATCGCCATGCAGATACCCGCCCGCCAGCAGCGTCTTCATCAGCATGTACACGCCGCCCGCTTCGTACATGTCCTTGGCGACATAGCGGCCGCCCGGCTTCAGGTCGGCGATATAGGGCGTCGTCTTGAAGATCTCGGCCACGTCGAACAGGTCGAACGCGATCCCGGCCTCGCTGGCCATCGCCGGCAGGTGCAGCGCGGCGTTGGTCGAGCCTCCGGTCGCTGCCACCACACGCGCCGCATTCTCGAACGCGTCGCGCGTGCAGATGTCGCGCGGGCGCAGATTGCGGGCGATCAGCTCCATCACCTGCGCGCCGGCGGCATGCGCCACTTGTTCACGGCTGGTATATGGTGCCGGCGCCATGTTACTGTTCGGCAATGATAATCCGATAGCCTCGGCGACGCATGCCATGGTGTTGGCAGTGAACTGCCCGCCACACGCGCCGGCACCCGGACACGCGACCTTTTCAAGGTCATGGACTTCGGACAAGGGGCAGGCGCCGGCAGCGTAGCGTCCAACCGCTTCGAACACGTCGACCACGGTGACGTCCTTGTCGTGGAAGCGGCCCGGCAGGATCGACCCGCCATAGACGAAGATCGACGGCACGTTGAGGCGCAGCATCGCCATCATCATGCCCGGCAGCGACTTGTCGCACCCAGCGAAACCGACCAGCGCGTCATAGCAGTGCCCGCGCACGCTGAGTTCGACCGAGTCCGCGATCACTTCGCGGCTGATCAGCGACGACTTCATGCCCTGATGGCCCATGGCGATGCCATCGGTCACGGTGATGGTGTTGAACCGCCGCGGCATGCCGCCGCCTGCGATCACCCCCCGGCGTGCCACTTCGGCCTGCGCGTCGAGGGTGATGTTGCACGGCGCGCTGTCATTGCCGGCCGAGGCGACGCCGACGAACGGCTTGGCGATATCCTCTTCGGGGATACCCATCGCATAATAGTAGCTGCGGTGCGGCGCCCTTTCGGGCCCTACCGAGACATGGCGGCTGGGGAGCTTGGTCTTGTCGAACTGGTGAGTCATAGCGCGACAGGCTATTGCGCGGGAGAACTCCCGCACGCAAGACTATTGCGCAAAGAATTTGCGAGGCCGGCGAGCAGGACCGTCCACCGCGCCAGGCCCGCATCGTCGTCGATCAAGTCGTTGCGGATCTCAATGGCGATCGACGCGATTCCGTTCGCCTCAGCATGGCGGTTCAGTGTCGCGTTCAAAAGCCGCCCCGAATAGGGTTCGTTGTCACCCGTGACGCATCCCTGCGCCTCCAGCCAGCGGATCGCCGGCAGCGCGGCTCGGGCGTCGCGATTGTAGAGGATCCCGGCCTCCCACGGACGATCGCTGCCGCCATGCTCCAGCCTCGGCGTGAAGCTGTGAATCGACAAGATCAGCCGCGGGCGCTGTGCACGCACCCGCGCGGCGAGCAGGCGGTGATAGGGTGCGTGGAAACGGGCGATGCGGTCGCCCCGATCAGCCTGTTCGTTGCCAGGTATCGGATGCCCGTCCGAAACGTGCGGGATCAAAGAGATGTGGTCGGGCTCGCGATGCAGGTCGATCACCAGCCGCGACACCGTCGCAAGGATCGCCGGCACGTCCAGCGCAGCGCTCAGGCTGCGGGTTAGCGGGCCCGCGCCGATGTCCACGCCGATATGGAGGTCGAGCAACTCCGGGGCGATCCCCAGCGCGATGCCGGGCGGCACAGCATTTGAGGCGTGATCGCAGAGGAGCAACACATCCTGCTGCGATCCTTCAAGAATCTCGGCTGGTGCTGTCATGGGAACACGGCCCTTCGCTTTTGTTGAAACGCGGCAAGGCCCTCGGCGAACTCGGCACCGCCGAACGCCTCGTCGAACTGCCGGTCCAGCCCTGCGCCGCCAGCCAGAGTGCGCTTGAGCAGCCGCACCGCGCCGGGCGCGTTGCCGGCGATGGTTCCGGCAAGTTCGCGTGCGGCGTCGAGGGCGCTGGTCGCGCGCAGTTCGGCCAGCCCGTATCGCGCGGCGGTGTCGGCATCGGCTCGCGCGGCGCTGAACAGCATCGCCGCGGCACGCCCGCGTCCGACCTGGCGCACCAACCGCGCGACATCCTGCGCAGGATAGCCGATCCCCAGCCGGGCTGGGGTGACGGCGAACACGGCATCGTCGCCGGCGATGCGCAGGTCGGCAGCGAGCGCAAGCGCCACGCCCGCCCCAAAACAGCCGCCGTCGACGGCCGCGATCAATGGCATCGGCAGCGCGGCTATGGCCTCTATCGCGCCGCGCATCGCCTCGCGAAAGCGCCGACGCAGCGCCGGGTCGGTCTGAAGCGTAGCCAATTCAGCGATGTCCGCCCCGGCCGAAAACACGCCCGGGCTGGTGGAATGGAGGACAACGGCCCGCGCCTGGGCAACCTGCGCGGTGACCTCGGCTAGCGCTTCCCAGCCGGCGATCGGCAGCGCATTGCGGGCTTCCGGGCGATGCAGCGCGATGCAGGCGACGGGGCCATCGTGCGTGACGTGGATCATGTGACGGCTCTGCCCGATCGGGCAGAGCCTGTCACGGTGGCGCGGGACATGCCGGGCCATCGGCGGACGATCCGGGACAGCCCGTCTGATCCGCTGTCCTGAGCTTTGCCCTCGAACTCTCAACGCCGGCTTAGCACGCGTGGTAAACGCTCAGCGCAGCGTCGTGGCGACGCTCCACCAGCCGGTCCTGCGCAGCGCAATGTGAGCCGCACCACGCTCCACCTCGGTGTCGAACAACGCGAAACACGTCGCTCCCGAACCCGACATCCGTGAAAGCATTGCGCCGCATTGTTCAGACAAGATATGAAGAACTTCGGCAATTACGGGCGCCACGGTGATCGCAGGCGCCTCAAGATCGTTGCGCCCTTCCAGCGGATTGGAGCCAAGCTCGCCGCGATCGACGCCGTCCCAGCGGCGGAAAACCTCCGCCGTGGATACCGCTACTCCGGGATTGACCAGCAGCGCCGGGGTACCGGGTCGGCCCGGCACCGGCTCCAGCTGCTCGCCACGCCCGCGCCCGATCGCCGTGCGCCCAAGCAGGCAAACCGGCACGTCCGACCCTAGCGCATCGGCGATCCCGAACAGCGCCGGATCGTCGAGCGCGATCCCGTGCAGCCGCGCCAGCGCCCGCAGCGTCGCCGCGGCATCCGCCGACCCGCCGCCGATCCCCGAGGCGACCGGCAGGTGCTTCTCCAGTTCGATGGCGTACTCGCCCCCGCCAAAGCGCTCGCGAAAGCGCGTCGCCGCTCGCGTGACAAGGTTGTCGCCCTCGTCCGACAACGCGGCCCCGAACGGCCCCGTGATGATCAAGCTCGCCTGAGCGGCAGGCGCTACCCGAACCGTGTCGCCGAAGTCCACGAATGCGAACAGCGTTTCCAGCTCATGATACCCGTCCGCACGGCGCGCCCGGACATGCAGCGCCAGGTTGAGCTTGGCGGGCGCTTCCTCGACGATCACCACACCGTCCTCACATGTTGGGATAATTGGGCCCGCCCCCGCCTTCAGGCACTACCCAGTTGATGTTCTGGGTAGGGTCCTTGATGTCGCAAGTCTTGCAGTGGACGCAGTTCTGCGCGTTGATCTGGAAGCGCGGCTCGCCAGCTTCCTCCACCACTTCATACACCCCCGCCGGGCAGTAACGCTGCGCCGGCTCGGCATAGACCGGCAGGTTGAATCGGATCGGCACGTCCGGATCCTTCAGCGTTAAATGGACCGGCTGATCCTCCTCATGATTGGTGTTCGAGATGAACACCGAGGAGAGCCGGTCGAAGGTCAGCACACCATCGGGCTTGGGATAGTCGATCTTACGGGCATGCTCGGCCCGCCACAGGCTCTCATGATCGGGCCTGTGCTTCATAGTGATCGGCCAGCGCAGGCCCAGCGTCTCCATCCACATCGCCGCGCCCGCCGCCAGCGTGCCCCAGGTATCGCCGAACTTCTTGACCAGCGGCGCGACGTTGCGAACGGTGCGCAGCTCCTTGTAGACCCAGCTCTTCTCATATGCTTGCGGATAAGCATCGAGCGTGTCGCTCGTGCGGCCCGCCGCTACCGCCGCGAACGCAGCCTCGGCCGCCATCATCCCGCTCTTCATCGCGGTATGCGTGCCCTTGATCCGCGGCACGTTGAGGAATCCTGCCGTGTCGCCGATCAGCGCCGCGCCCGGCATCACCAGCTTGGGCACCGACTGCCATCCGCCCTCGCTGATCGCCCGCGCACCATAGGACACACGCTTGCCGCTTTCGAGCAGCGCAGCGATCTCGGGATGGGTCTTCCAACGCTGCATCTCGTGGAAGGGCGAGAGATACGGGTTCTTGTAGCTCAGCCACACAACGAAGCCGAGCGCCACCTGCCCGTCGGCCTGATGGTACAGGAAGCCGCCGCCGTTGGACTCGCCTTCCTTCAGCGGCCAGCCTTGGGTATGCACCACCTTACCGGGCACATGCTTCTTGGGATCGATGTCCCACAATTCCTTGATGCCGATGCCATAGACCTGCGGCTGCGCGTCGCTGCACAAGTCGAACTGGCGCTGCAGCTGCTTGGACAGGTGCCCGCGCACGCCCTCAGCAAAGAAGGTGTATTTGGCGTGCAGTTCCAGTCCCGGCTGATAATCGCCCTTGTGCGTGCCGTCGCGCGCCACGCCCATGTCGCCGGTCGCGACGCCCTTCACGCTGCCATCCTCGTTGAAGAGGATCTCGGCCGCGGCGAAGCCGGGGAAGATCTCGACGCCCATTTCCTGCGCCTTGTCGGCCAGCCACCGGCATAAATTGCCGAGAGACCCGGTATAGGTGCCCTTGTTGTGCAGGAAGGGTGGGGTCAGGAACTCGGGAAAGCTCGACTTGCCCGTCTCGCTCAGCACCCAGTGATGGTTCTCGGTCACCGGCGTGCTTGCCAGCGGACAGCCATCCTCGCGCCAGGTCGGCAGCAATTCGTCGAGCGCCTTGGGATCGATCACCGCGCCCGACAGGATATGGGCGCCGACCTCAGATCCCTTCTCCAGGATGCAGACCGACAGCTCCTGCCCCGCCTGCTCCGCCAGCTGCTTCAGCCGGATCGCCGCCGACAGGCCCGATGGGCCCGC
This sequence comes from Sphingomonas xinjiangensis, assembly GCF_014199255.1. Classification (GTDB taxonomy): domain Bacteria; phylum Pseudomonadota; class Alphaproteobacteria; order Sphingomonadales; family Sphingomonadaceae; genus Sphingomonas; species Sphingomonas xinjiangensis. Next base: position 592,457 of record NZ_JACIJF010000001.1, read on the forward strand.
CCCGACGATCACGACGTCATAGGGCATCGACTCCCGCTCGCTCATCCTCTTTATCCTCGCGAAACTCATCAAAGGCCGTACAGGTCGCGCTTGTCGTCGCGCGTCCGCCACGTCCTGCCTGCCGCGTCGATGAAGGCAGATTGACCGCGGCGTCAACAGGGATTCAAAGATAGGGTATGGGGGCGGAACCGCTAGACGATTGGCAGGGAATAGTGGCGAGCGCGCTGGAATGGTGGCGCGACGCTGGTGTCGACATGCTGGTGGAGGACGATCCGCGCGAATGGCTGACGCGCGCCGCGCCGGTTGCCGTTGCCGAAGCGGGTTCGGCTGCCGTAGCGGCACCCGCAGCCGAGACACTCCCGGACACGCTCGATGCGTTCATCGCCTGGCGGCTGGGCGATGCGGCTCCCGAAGCGGGCTGGATGTCGCCGCGCCTTGCTCCGACCGGTCCTGCCGACGCCGAATGGGTCCTGCTTACCGACATGCCCGAAACCGGGGATGAAGCGCGCCTGCTCGATGGCCCGGCCGGCGGACTGCTCGACCGCATGCTCGCCGCGATCGGGTTGTCGCGCGAGTCGGTCTATCTGGCCAGTCTTGCCGTCGCCCGGCCAATGACCGGTCGAATTCCGCCCGAACAAGAGGCGCTGCTGATCGAACTGGCGCATCACCACTTGTCGCTGCTCCGTCCCAAAAAGCTGCTCCTGCTCGGTCAAGCGGCGAGCCGTGTTCTAGCCGGGATGAACGGCGTCAGTGGAACGGATAGTATACACGTCATTAACCAATTTGGGGCAAAGACGATGACCGTGGCGACCTTCCACCCGCGCTTCTTGTTGGAGCGGCCGGTTGCCAAGAGTGAAGCCTGGAAACATCTGCTGCTTTTGAGCCGGGGGCCCAGCGAGTGAAGAAGCGTATCCTTATCGCCGCGGCTATCGTCGCGGTACCGGCAACGGCGCATGCCGATATTCTACCCGCAGGCGCGCCGCCTGCCATGCTTGATTCCGCCGCGGCCCTACGCGACGGCGACGGCATTCCCGACCAGCTCGACGAGGATCAGCAGGAAGGCTATCGCCGCGTCTTCGCTGCGATTCGCGCAGAACATTGGAGCGACGCGCAGCTTCAGCTCGATTCGATGAAGCCCGGCCCGCTTCATGCGATCGCCCGTGCCGAGCTCTACACGGCCAAGAATTCGCCCAAGGTCGATCTCCCGCCGCTGATGGCACTGCTCCAAGAAGCGCCCGAGCTTCCCGAGGCCGAACAGCTCGCGCGCCTGGCCAAGACGCGCGGTGCGAACGATCTCCCGGTGCTGCCCCAGGCACAACGCTTGGTCTGGTTCAACGGTGCCCCGGTTCGCCAGCGCGCCCGATCGATCAAGAGCGACACTGCCGCAACTGCGGTGGCCATCGAGATCTCCCCCTTCGTAAAGGCCGATGACGGCGTCCAGGCCGAAGCCGTGGTAGAGAAGTTCGCCGCCGACCTGACGCCCGAAGCACTCACCGAATGGCAGCAAAAGGTCGCCTGGATCTATTATGTCGCCGGCGATGACGGCAACGCCCGCCGCATGGCGGCCCAGGCGCAGCAGGGCGTCGGCGATTGGGCTGCGCAGGCCGATTGGGTCGGCGGCCTGGCCGCCTGGCGTCAACAGGATTGCGCGGACGCCGGTACTTCCTTCGAACGGGTCGCAACACGCGCCTCCGATGTCGAGATGCGTTCGGCCGCGCTCTATTGGGGCTCGCGCGCCGACATGATGTGTGGTCGCCCGGACAAGGTGGGGCAGAAGCTTCGCGCCGCTACGCAGTATAGCGAAACCTATTACGGCCTGCTCGCCAAGGCGGCTCTCGCGATCGAGGACAAGCCGGGCAAGGGCGAAAAGCTCGTCGCCCAGGATTGGCAGGTTCTCGCCCGGCGTCCAAATATTCGCGTCGTTGCCGCGCTGATCGAGATTGGCGAAAATGGCCTGGCCGACAAGGTGTTGCGACACCAGGCGCGCTTCTCTACCCCCACCGAGCACGCCGCGCTCAGCCGCCTGGCGGGCCGCTTCGATCTTGCCTCTACGCAACTTTGGCTGTCGCACAACGGCCCGGTCGGTGCGAAGCCGCTGGTCCAGGCGCGCTACCCGGCGCCCAACTGGACGCCTGCGGGCGGCTGGCGCGTCGACAAGGCTCTGGTCTACGCCCACACGCTTCAGGAATCGCGCTTCAACTCCGAAATCCGCAGCGCCGCGGGTGCCATGGGCCTCATGCAGGTCAAGACCGGCGCGGCCACCGACGTCGGCCGCCGCCGCGGCGTGACCTATGCCGCGTCGGATCTTACCAAGCCGGCGGTCAACATGGAGATCGGCCAGTCCTATCTCGAGCAGCTACGGGACCAGCCCTTCACCGGCGGCCTGCTGCCCAAGGTGATCGCCGCCTACAATGCCGGCCCCACTCCGGTGCAGGCCTGGAACAGCCTCACCAAGGACAATGGCGATCCGCTGCTTTATATCGAGAGCATCCCGTATTGGGAGACGCGCGGCTATGTCATGATCGTGCTGCGCAATTACTGGATGTACGAGCAGCAGGCGGGTCGCAAATCGGTCAGCCGCGCCGCACTCGCCCAGGGCATGTGGCCCAAATTCCCCGGCCTCCCCGGCGCCCCGGCCGTGAAGATCAGCGGCCGCAATTCGGCCGGTGGGCGGCAACTCGCCCGTGCCAATTGACGCTAGCATCGCGTTCCGGCCGGTCCGGATCGCGGTGCTCACCATTTCCGACACCCGAAGCCTCGCCGACGACCGCTCGGGCGACCGGCTGGTCGAACGGCTGACCAGCGCCGGCCACGAACTCGCCGACCGTGCGATCGTCCGCGACGATCCCGACCAGATCGTCGGCAAGCTCCACGCCTGGATCGACGATCCCGAGATCGACGTGGTGCTCACCACCGGCGGCACCGGCGTCACCGGCCGCGACATCACCCCCGAGGCAATGGCCCGCGTGTGGGACAAGGAGATCCCCGGCTTCGGCGAATTGTTCCGTTGGCTGAGCTATCGGACGATCGGCACGTCGACCATCCAGTCTCGCGCCACTGCCGGCGTCGCACGTGGCACCTACCTGTTCGCGCTGCCTGGCTCGACCGGCGCGGTCACCGACGCATGGGACGGCATCCTCTCCAGCCAACTCGACATCCGCCACAAGCCCTGCAACTTCGTGGAGCTGATGCCGAGATTGACGGAGCGCTAACCTTCAAATCCCCCCCGGAAACGGGCAGGATTTAAGTCACCCCTCGTTGACGAACACGCCCAGCACATTCCCCGCCGGATCGCGGAAATGGAACCGCCGACCGCCAGGATAGGCGAACACCGGCACCACGATCTCGCCGCCCGCGGCTTCCACCTTCGCCAGCGCGGCCTCTAGGTCCTGCACCTCGACCAGCACCAGCACTTGGGTGATCGCCTGATCGTCGCTGCCGTTCAGCCCCAGATCGACATCGCCGCCGGTGGTCGCGGCATAATTCGGGCTGAAATCGGTGAAGTTCCAGCCGAACGCCTGCGCATAGAAGTCGCGCGCCGGCGCCGTGCCCGTTACCGGCAGTTCCACATAGCTGATCCGCGCCATCATCATTCCTTTCTTGTTCTTGCTATGTTCTATTCAGCGATCTAGCTTGTGGCAATGGCAAAGACTCGCGCCACTCGCGCCACTCGCGGCGCCACGCTGAACGCAGAGAGCGCGCGCTTCAACCTCGCCCAGCGTGAGGCCGATGGCGACTGGCTCGATGCGCAGGCCGATATCGATGGCGCTCCCCCGCCGCTGCGCACCACGGTGACGGTTGAGAAGCCGCGCACCATTCTTACCCGCAACAGCTCGCCCGACGTGCGCTTCGACCAGTCGGTGAACCCATATCGCGGGTGCGACCAACCCCGCAACGGTTGCGTAACTGTTCCTGCGATAGCACGGCTCGCGCAGCCCAGCTGCGAGGGAGCCCATGGAAGCTATTTTATACGTTCGTTGGTCAACGAAGGATCAAAGCAAAGGCGATACTGAACGCCGCCAGATCGAGCTAGGCGCGTCCATTTGTCGGCAGCGCGGCTGGACCCTCGCCGAAACGCTGATCGAGAACGGCAAGTCCGCTTACCACGGCAGGAACCGTGCCGAGGGCGGCAAGCTCTACGAGGTAGAGGAACGAGCAGCGCGCGGCGAACTCGCGGGCAAGGTCCTCATCGTAGAAGCGATGGACCGACTTTCGCGCCAGGAACCCCTAGAGAGCGTCACGCTGCTCAACAGGCTGGCAAAACGCGGCCTCACGATCTGCGAGAGCAGCACAGGCACGATCTATGACGCTCAGCGGATTAGCGAGCATTGGGCCCACCTCCTGATCGCATTTGCTCGTGCGGGTGAAGCCCATGACAGCAGTCGTATCAAAGCCAAGCGCGTCAGCGCCGCATGGCGTCGGACGCAAACCGATCTCACCACCAAGAAGGGCGCTGACGACCCGCGCCTCTGTCCCGCTTGGATGGAGGTGATCGACGGCAAGTTCACCGTAATTGAGGACCGCGCAGATATTATCCGCGGTATCTTCGAGCGGTCGGCCAACGGCTACGGGTTGAGGCTGATTGCCAAGTGGGCGCAGGAGGAACGGCAGCGCCTCGGCTGGCCCAAAGCCACATGGCATATTCGCAACGTCACCAACATGCTGCACGACCGGCGCGTCCTTGGTGAATACCAGCCTATGATGAGAACCGAGAACGGGGGCCGCTCCAAAGCTGGCGAGGCGGTGAAGCGTTATCCGGCAATCGTCACGCTCGAATTGTGGCACCAGGTCATGAGCGGTCTGGAAAGCCGCAAGGGCACAGGAGGTCCGCGCCAGAAGTGCGCCAACGTCCTCTCTAACCTATGCCGCTGCACCTATCGCGCCCCAGGTTCCAACCTGCCCTGTGGCTCTCGCATGACGCTCCGACGGCAGAAGCGCGGACCAGCGCAGATTACCTGCTCCGACTTCTCCCGTGCCGGTGAATGCACCTGCAACGCCGCCTACCGCTACGATGATATCCTCGCTGGCGTGCTCGACAACCTGCTTTCCCTCGCGATGCCTGCGCCCTCCACCATCGGCCAGCACAGCCGGGTTCCGGTCCTGCGTGCTGAGTTGACCACTAAGCGGAAGCGGCTGGAGGAAATGGCCGACAGGTTGATGGAGCAGGATGACGAGGTGCTTGAGGCGGCATTCCGGCGCTTCAAAGCCAAGGTCGATGTCGAAGCGGCAGAGTTGAAAGCCCTTGAGGCACATGAGGAGAAGCGCACCCATGCGACCGATCCTCACGCGGTCGCAGAGCAGGCCCTGGCACTGCGCGAGCAGATGGCCACGGATGCCGATGCCCGTATCAAGGTGCAAAGCTATTTGGGTCAGCTGATCGACGTGATCTTCATGGACCCGAGCGACCGCAGCGCAACCATCGTGGTCATGGGGGGGCTCCGCGTTATCAAGCTGGACAAGCATGGCAAGGTGATCGGCGACGTGAACACTGCTCACATGCTCAAGGATCAGAGCATCATCGACAAACTAGGGCGCGAGGTCACGTTGGATGCGAACGTGGATAATTGGAACCGAGTTTTAGCCGGTGACAACCCTATGCGACTGACCAAGCTGGACGAGGTTGCACAAAGCGCGACGGAAGCGGCTTAGAGCCAGCGCGCCTCAAAGGCGGCTGCTTCCTCGTCATCATCGAAGCGCAGCGCCAGCTTACCGTTTTGGACATGGCCGATGACGCTGCCATGTGTGTTGTCGAGCAACCAGTTCACACACTCAGGGCTGTTGAGCACCGCCTCCATATCGGGTGGAATGAGAACGTCCCGCATAGGGTAGAGATAGGGCCTACGAGCCCTTGTGAGGAGAGATAGGAAAAGGGAGCACTCGGGTTGCTCCCCTCACCTATCCGCCCTGTAGGCTACCTTAGCGGGGCATCTGCACGCGCTCTGCACCGATGTGCAGGTTGAAGTGAGTGCGCTTACGTTCGCAGTAGATGCGCGCACCTTCGAAGGTGAAGGCAAACTGGTCATCTTCGAAGTCGGGCGAAACGTCCAGGGCTGCTTCAACGTAGTTTGCGAGTGAGTTCAAGTCGATCTGCATGTTTGGTCTCCGTTTCCGATGACCACACTAACGACATCGCCGGACGCCTATTCCTACACCAGAGTTGGCAGGTCGTCGCATTCTGAGTTCCGGTAGCAATTTAACAAAGCGGTTGCTCTATCCACCAGTTGAAGTCTTATCGGGCTGTGGCACAACGAAGGAGATTGCCACAGTGTCTTGGATGAACTTGCTAGAGCCGCACAAGTTGGACGACTTGATCAGAAATCATCGGGAGCAGCAAAGGGTCAAAGGGACGAAGAGCGAACTCGATCTGCACCCGGTGGTGAAGCTCTTTGTGCCCTGGGGTGCGGCCACCTTCCTGATTAGCGAGTGCGATCCTGACGGGCTTGCGTTCGGTCTCGCGGACCTGGGCTTTGGATCACCGGAACTCGGCTACATTAGCCTGGACGAACTAGCAGAGTTGCGAGGTCCAGGCGGGCTCACTGTGGAGCAGGATTTGCACTTCAAAGCCGAGAAGCCGCTGAGCCAGTATTCTGAGGAAGCGAGGAGGCTGGGTCGCATCCAAGCATGATCTTTAGAGGCTAAAGAAGCCCTGGGTGACGATCCACCCAGGGCTTTCGTGTCTTAGCTGTTCGCTGCGCGACGCTCAGCCAACACGGTGTCGATGTCAGCTGCGCTGAATTTGGCGTCAGCCTTCAACTCCGCTTCGATCTCGTCCAGCGACTTGCCCTTGCGGAGCTTGCTGCTCACGCTGCTACGCACGTTGGAGACCATGCTGCGACCACCCGCAGAAGCCTTGCGGGTCTTGCCGATGTGAACGTCCACGTTGCCCTTGCCGTGAGCAGCGATCACCTCGTCAAACTCGCCAGCTTCAACCTCCTTACGCATGAGTTCCAGGAACTCCACGAAGCGTTCGCTGGGCATGTGGTTCTCTTCCAGGCCGTTGATAACCAGCGGACGGCCATCCAGCTTGGGATGAAATGCCACGACGCCATTCTTGATCGAGAACCAGCGATTGGGCGACTTCAGGCTGTCGTTCTCGAACTGGATTTTAGACCGCTCAATGCCCTTAAGCAGTGGCTTGCGCGCCTTCGCAGGATCAAAGGCAGGTTCGTGATACTTCTCAGTCGCATCGGACGTAAAGAACTTGAACAGGTCAGCCAGGGCCATTGTTGTCTCCTATTGCGGGTGAATGCAGTTACACACGCGGAGGCAACGCGCAGTCAAGGAAAAGGCCCCCGCATTGCGAGGGCCGTGGGTTGGAGTGGGTCGAGTATTAAGCGGGCTTTTCGGCCTTCTTCGAAGCGCGCGTATTCCGCATTTTGGTCTTCCGCTCCTCGTTGGCCGCCTCAAGTTCGGTCAGCTGGTCAGCGTAGGTACCCTTCTCAACCTCCCCCTTGAAGTAGGCCATCGCACCTACGAACTGATCGTTCGGGACAGCGACCGACTTCTCACCGTCCTTGAGGACAAGTGCGCGGTTGCTGTAGCGCAGGGTGAGCAGCGTTTCCGACTTGCCGACAGTGAACCAGCGGCGACCTTCCTTCTTGGGGTCCTTGAACAAGGCCAGCTGAGTGTCGATTGCACTGAGAAGCACGTCCTTGGCAGCGCGACCATTGCCTTGCTTGCTGAACTCGGCGGACTTGGAAGCGGGCTTGATCGACGCGGGGTTGAAGGCAGCCATGTTGTAGTCTCCGATCTAAGTCGAAAGCACCGTTGCTCCGACTTCGCATCGTAAAGACACCGCCTGAACCTCATTCCTACCTATCAATGGCGTTGGCAGCAACGTTTCTGGTGCGGCGGTTCTTCTACGAAGCCCCTAGAAGGGAACGTCGTCGTCCAAGTCATCCGGGAATCCACCTCCATAGGATGGAGCCTTTCTGGGCGGAGAAAGGGCAGGTATCGGCTTCGCTTCAGGTAAGGGCTTCGTTGCCTGTTCTGCTTGCCGCGATTCCTCGACCGTCTGCGAAATGTTCGTGATCAACTTCGTAGCGACTTCGTAAGACGCCCATGTTCCGCCTGGGATCGCCAGCACTTCGAAAGCGAGCTTGGCAACGAGTAGCATGTTTGCTCGGCGCTTCTCCAGCTCTTTCTCTAGCTCATCAAGGCGCTTGAGCAATGCGGTCCGCTTGGCGTCCGTCATGTTGCCTTTCTCGATGCACTCCCGAAGGCCGTGAATGTAGCTGCGTATCTTGTCCTTAGACTTGGGCAGGATCATCACAGAGTCACGCCGGGATTGCGCGCTGTTATCTAAAACTAGCTGGGTGATGTAGTGATCAAGATCGGATTTAAACTGCTTGAAGTGGAGGTGGTCATCAACCCTGGGGATATCCATCGACGCGAATGGCTCAATTTCGAAACGCTTCGACGATGCAACCACCACATTCATGAATGAGTGACGCAGGTCTTCCATTTCTCGCCAGTCATCCTCATCGTTGTGGCTGAACCTTCCCAGCTTACTACTGAGGGTTCGCTGGGCGATATTGATCAGCTCCATGAAAGCGAGACGAGGATCTTCGTCCAGCTGGTCCAATTCGTCCTGTGTAACGAAGTCGAGTATGCTCATGCCCCGAAGTTAACGCTCCCGCACCGAAGCTGGCAATAAGAAATCTCATTCCGGCTGCCTTAGACTTCACTTGGGCCTGGGTGACCAGCGGCCTGCTCCGCTTTAGACTTCCTTGCACCGTCGCGACTTCAGAAGGAATGCGGTCGCACTAAGTATGAGGTGCCTAAGAGAACACCTCGCTTCAATATCGCTCCTCGGACCGCTTCAGCCGTAGTCAGTCGCAACTCAGGCTACGGAAGCGAGTGGAAGAAGCTCAGGAACAAGCGGCTGGATGCAGAACCGCTTTGCCGACACTGCACTGGCGAGGGCCTCGTTACCCCAGCAATTGAAGTGGATCACATCAAGCCCAAGGCACTTGGCGGCGGCGACACTTGGGACAACACGCAGAGCCTTTGCAAGCCATGTCACCAGGACAAAACGCGCCAGGACATTAGATCCATTAGGCGGGGCTACTGATGGCAGAGCCCACCACCTACTCGGTCCGCATACCACTCCAGCTAAGTCAGAGCCGCAAGGACACGATTGACTGGTTCCCCCTGTCGGCTTCCTCCGTCTGGAGTGGTGTGGCGTTAGAGGCTCGCTTGGAGATCGAGGCGTGGCTGGCGGACAGTTGTCGCGCCAAGTACCTTTTGCGGATCGACACGCCCACTCCCGTAGAGCAATATCGAATGTTATCCGTCCATCTTAGCGATCGAACGGCAGCCCTGTTGCTTAAGCTCTCCTTGAACTGACCACCTTCTCGATTGCCGCGTCTTGGAAGCTTAGCTACTCTGACGAAATACATCTGAAATGGAGGAAATACCTCTAGTATGGAACAAGCAGCCTCTGCCGATCGAATGCAACGCCATTTGACCTCACTAGCGGCGCTGGTTGCACCCGTTACGCTGTTGGGCGGAGCGTTACTATACTTCGCTGGCTACACGCTTCGCGCATCGCTGCTTAACTCGTTCGGAATTCATGAAGGGCTATTCACCGGAAGCCTGCAAGAGATTATCGCGTGGGGCGTCCTCCCTATAAGCGCACTAGTCAATCCGTATGGATTACTGCTGTTTGGCGGCTGGATTGTGATCAACATCGTTCTGCTATTTCTTTCGCGCTTTTGGGATGTCTTAGACAAGGTACGTGACATGTTCAACGGGCTCTTCACAGTCGACCTCACAGACAGGATTGGCTTCGCGTTCGCGAGCCTTGCGGCAATCAGTGTCGCGACTGGTATCGGCTTCTGGTTCGGCAACATCGCTGCCGGCAGTCTGAAGGAAGAAGTCCGTAATGGATGTCATACAGGCTGTTACGTCTACGACGACGGGAGAGTTGGCGTCGTCGGTAAGCTGTTGATGCAAAACGCACAGAACACAGCCGTGGTCACCTCAAAAGGTGTTCGACTACTCCCAACTGCCTCAATTTGGAAAGTGCGCCCATACCTGCCGAACTCAGATGAAGGCCATCCGAACGGTCGCACCCTTCCCCAACCTGCTCGCAGTCGGCCGGATGAAAAAGGGGCAGTCAAAATCTGAGGAACGCGCTCCTACAGCGACAACACCCCCCTCAAAAAGACGCCTGAGCGAATTAAAATACCTGCGATTCCGTCAATCCAACTCGTCGGACAGTCCGCCAAACAAGCTTTTGACCTCGGCCAACATGGCTGGATCGGTTCGGAGCATATGGAGGACAGCGGCTTCGAAGTCGTGCCGGCTCTGAAATCCCAACCCGCGACCGATGACATCACGAGCGGGCGTTTCCCTGATGGGACAATCGCTAACAATCGTCAGCCAATCCAAATTCGAAGTCGCATCTGTCAGCTTCGATATTTGCTCCACGATGTAGGACTGCGTTTCCACGTTGATCACGACGGGTAAGCCTGAGGTGACCTCGGCCAGCGTGGGCATTTGCTCGTATATCTTGCGCCGGACCCGTTTCTCGACAGCCCGGCCGGCGAGCCGGTCAACGTGTGGCGTCACAGCTTTGACAGCGTCAGCCAGCGTCTCAGCCACTTCATCATTCGCGTCCCGGCCGAGAACCTGAGCCTGACGAACGGCGACCGCTCTCACGACGCTTGGATGATAATAGATCGACTCAATCGAGTAGAACGGCAGGGCGTATATGCCTTGCTGTTGCAACTCCTCAACCTCAGCGGCAGCGCGACCGTCTCTATCGATAATACCCCATGCCCACACCCACGCGATGTCGCGCGTTTCGCGTATACCGCCTACTGCGTGGATGACGTCGCGTGATGCTCCCTTGTGCCGAACAGACACCGTCGGGAAGAGTAGGCTGTATAATGGAACATCGAGGCTTGTTGCTTGGCCTTCGACAAAAAGTATTTGGCGACGTGCTCCGAGCACATCGAGCTGAAGCTCTTCGTCCATTGGCGCGTTCGCAGGCAGCAAATCTACCACCCATGATTGCGTATATTGACCAGCGTATGTGCAGGATCGGACGAGCAACGCCCGCGCATCTGGATTATCAACTGGAAGATTGAGGTCATGAGTAGCGACGATAAAAGCGCAGTCGTCGCGAAAATTAAACAACTGGGTCAGCAGAGGGGATATAATCGATCGATGTAGATGCCGTTCTGGCTCGTCGATGACTAGGAGCATTCCGGGCTTCGCGGTCAGGACGTCAGCAGCGATTAGAAGCGCGTTTCTCTCGCCGTCGGAGAGTTCAGAAGCCCCGTAGACTGGCCCTCCCTCCTTGGAGGCCATCAGCCGGTCTCCCCCTTCAACGCTGATTTCCACGGGGATATTGGCTTGTGCGAAAAGCTCATTGATTTTGGCTAGCGGCGCCACGCGGCGCGCGAGGTCCGTTGCACGATCAACGTCCCCACTCCGCAATGCTCCTGCGATCTCTCGTGCATCAACATTTTCCGCATCGATGAGATCATAAAGAGTAATTCCGGCTCGCTGCCCGCCGGAGTTGTCCATCCACCTGGACTGCGGCTGTGAGTCCCAACTCGATGCCTGCTGCTCTACGGATAGCTTCTGTGACGGTGAGAACATCAGCGCATTCGACTGAAGCCAGGTTTGTCGATGCGCGGTGATCCGCCTGACTCTGCCGTGAGCAGCGCCCACGAAGCGTTGCAGCAAGGAGGACTTGCCGGTTCCGTTTGCGCCGACCGCAAAGATTACCTGACCGGGTGACAGCTGAAACTCCACGGGAGGAGAGTCGGTCGCAGGAACGGAGAAGTGGAAGGAATTCATTAGATTCCAGATACCTTGCAAACGGGACGTTTTGCAAATCCCGGCGTTTATTAGTTGTCCGCTAAGTAATGAGTGAAACGCGGACCCAAACCCAAGCAGCCCCATGAAACTGGCTCGTCCAGCAAGCCCGTCATGCCGGATTACCTCACGGCAGCGGCCAAGGACGTGTGGTTCGAAGAGATCGAGTTCGTCGTCTCCAATGGCATCAACGCGAGCCACTCCAGCACATTCGCAACCTACTGCTCGATGGAAGCGGCTTGCCGCGCGATCTTCGCAACCGGCGAGGTTCCCCGCGCAGCTTACCTGAGCGAGAAGCGAAAGCTGGCCGAGCTGCTGGGCATCAGCGGCATTGCGGCACGCACGACCAACGGCACTCCAGCCAACCCACTCCAGGCAGAAGCTAACCCCTACGGCTCTCTGCCCGAGGCGTAACCGTGCGCCAGGGCAAGGGCCACTTCGCGGACGTAGCTATCCACTACGCAGAGCAGATTGTCGCGGGCGAGATCCCCGCCTGCTGGCAGATCGTCGCTTCGTGCAGGGCTTTCCTGGCCGATGTTGAGGGCGACACCTGGACGTTCAACGCGGCCAAGGTGGAGCGCGTTTGTCGCTTTGCAGAGACCTTCCCCTACCTGGAAGGACCTTTAGCCTCTAAAAAACTCAAGCTGAAGCTGGAGCCCTGGCAGGTCTGGATTTTGGCCGCCCTCTTCGGCCTTGTGGACCAGCACGGCCACCGCAAGCACCGCGAAGCCTTCATCGAAATCCCGCGTAAAAACGGCAAATCCACCTTCGCCGCCGTGATCGCGCTCTACATGCTGGTGGCTGACTACGAGCCACGAGCGCAGGTCTATATCGGCGCGACCGCGCTTAACCAGGCCGACTTCTGCTTCCAGCCCTGCCGCGACATGGCGCTCCGCGCTCCCGGCTTCGTCGGCCATTGGGGCACGACCATCACCAAGAAGAAGATCGAGACCCGCGAGGGCTCGTTCATGGAGCGCATGATTGGCGATCCGCCCGACGGATCGAACCCGCACCTCGCTATTCTGGACGAGGCGCACGAGAACCATAACTTCGCTCGTCAGCGCGGCACCATGCAAACAGGCATGGGCGCTCGCACTCAACCCCTGCTCGTCACGATCACCACGGCAGGTTTCAACGAAGCCGGCGACTGCCGCTTGCTCCAGGCGCAGTGCGAGCAAATCCTGTCTGGCGAGCTTACGGACATTCGCCGCTTCTCCGCGATCTACACCATCGACCCCAAGGACGACTGGCGCGATTTCGAGGTCTGGAAGAAGGCGAACCCAAACGTCGGCATCAGCTTCTCGGAAGCCCGTCTTCGTGAGCTTTATCAGACCGCCATGGACGTGCCGAGCGAGAAGCCGGTCCTCCTGACCAAGCACCTGAACGTCTGGCAGTCGAGCAGCACCGCTTGGGTCAACATGAAGGATTGGGACGGCAATGCGGACGCGCTGCCGTGGGAAGAGGTCATCGACAAGGGCTACCGCGCTTGGATCGGAGCCGACCTTTCGCGCTTGCTCGACACCACCGCCATAGTCGCGCTCGTTGAAGTGCCCAGCCTAGACGGCGGCGAAGCTACCTACCACGCCTATCCAACGATCATGCTTCCCGAAATGGCGATCCAGCGCCAGCCGAAGAACGCTGTCGCTTATCGAGAGTGGGCCGCATCCGACGAACTTGTCCTCACACCTGACGATGAAACTGACTTCGCGGCGGTGGAGGCAAAACTAGTTAAGTTGTGCGGCCAGTTCCAAGTTCAAGGCGTAGCAGTTGACCAGTGGCAGGCCGCAAGCCTGAGCCAGCGCCTTCGTGCTCACTACGATGTTCCCGTGCTCACTTACCCGCAGAACTTCCAAAACATGCACCCGCCAATGAGCAAGTTCGAGAAGCTGATCGCACTTGGCAAGCTCAAGCACAACGGCAACCGAATGATGCGCTGGATGACTGGCAACGTGGTTGCTGGCCGCCACGGGGAGTTCATTAGGCCCACTAAGCCGCCGCGCATGGACCACGCGAAGATCGACGCCTTTGTGTCGTTGATGATGGCACTTGGACTTGCGAGTGTTGACGCTCCTGCACCAGTGGAAGTGTGGTTGGACGTTCTGGATTGATGCCCAGCGATAAGTAATCGCATGGGTAGTATCGCACAGTTCTTTGGTTTCGAGCGCAAGAGCGCAGAGCCTATCACCACCTCCGTTGACCTCCTGCGCGCCATTGGCGACGCACGGACGAGCGCAGGTGAGACGGTCAACGAGTTCACTGCTTTGCAAGTTAGCGCCGTGATGTGCTGCGCCCGAGTTATCGCAGAGGGTTTGGCTCAGGTTCCCTGCAAGGTCTACAAGGAGGACGGCGCCGGTTCACCTGTAGAGGCCAAGGACCACCCGCTCTACTTCCTGCTGAACCGCAAGCCCAACGACTGGCAAACTAGCTTCGAGTTCCGCGAGCAGATCGGACTTCACCTCGCGCTGCGCTTCAACGCCTACATCTACAAGAACAAGGTCAACGGTCGAGTAGCAGAGCTATACGCGCTTCAGCCCAATGCGGTGGAGGTCAAGCAGCATGACGACCTGACCATCACCTACCTTGTCACCTTCAAGAGCGGCAGGCGGGTTGAAATCCCAGCCGATGACATTTGGCACATCAAGGGTCCAAGCCTGGACGGCATCACCGGCCTGAACGCGGTTCAGCTGGCTTGCAAGACCATCGGACTGGCCCAGGCAACCGAGACCTTCGGAAGCAAGCTATTCGAGAACGGCGCACGTCCAGGCGGCATGCTGACCACTCGCCCTGGCGCACAACAGCTGACCCAGGAGCAGCGCAACGAAATCAAGAAGCTGTGGGCTGAGCAGCACTCGGGCGCGACGAACGCCCACAAGACTATCATGCTGCCCTTCGACCTGGAGTTCACTCCGGTTCACAGCACCGCCAACGAAGCGCAGTGGATCGAGAACCGCAAGTTCCTGATCGAAGAGATTTGCCGCTTCTTCCGTGTGCAGCCGATCATGGTCATGCAGAGCGGCGCGACCAGCTACGCATCGGTTGAACAGCTTTTCCTCAACCACCTCATGCACACGCTGATGCCCTGGTATGAGCGTTTTGAGCAGAGCGCGGAAGTCTCACTGCTTACCCGCCAGGAATTGCTCGACGGCTACAGCATCAAGTTGAGCGCAAACGCACTCCTACGCGCCAGCCACGCAGAGCGAGCCACCTTCTACCAGACCATGCGCTCCATTGGCGCGATGACCGCAAACGAGGTCCGCGCGAAGGAAGACATGCCTCGCAGCAACGATCCCACGGCGGATCAGCTGGCACCAGCTGCAAACATCTTTGGCGGAGCGAACAAAGCCCCGAACTCGGCCAGCCCGGCCACCTCTCAGAACAACAACAATAACGAGGTAGAGAAGTGAACCCAATCGAACAGAAGGCGGTCGCCCGCCTCGAATGCAAATTCGACAGCGTAGACGACACCGACGGTAAGATGGTGTTCAGCGGCTATGGCGCTGTCTTTGGCAACGTAGACAGCTACGGCGATGTCATCGCTCCGGGAGCATTCGCAAAGAGCCTAGCCGTCCATGCGGCTGCTGGAACGTCGCCAATGATGTTCCTGAACCATGACGCATTCAACTCGCTGCCTATCGGTCGCTGGAATGATATGGTGGAAGATGGATACGGCCTGAAGGTATCGGGTGAACTACTCGACACCAGCATGGGTCGTGACACTTACGTCGCACTCAAGGCAGGTGCAATCACCGGCCTGTCCATCGGCTTCTATCCAGTTAAATTCACGCTTGGCACTAAAGCCGACGAGCCGCGCCGCACCCTTGAGGAAGTGGACATCGTAGAGGTTTCGGTTGTCGGTCTACCGGCAAACGCGAAGGCTCGTGTTCAGGCGGTCAAGAGCCTGGTCGAAGAACTAAGGGTCCGCGATCTGGAGCAGCTTCTACGCGAGTGCGGCCTAAGCAAGAGTGAGAGCATCGCAGTCGCAAGCCAATTCGAGAGCAAGAAGGAACTTGCTGAGAAGCAGGCTGTGAGTGCCGCCATTGCAAGTCTGACTGCCAAGATGCGCGCAGCCTAAATTCGTCAAAGCATAAGTAAAAAGCAAACCAAGCACGGAGGGATTCTGCTGACGAGGTTGCATGTGAACAACCGAGACAAAGGAGCCCATAATGGCCGATCTCAACGACATCAACTCGCTCGCAAGTGCTTTCGAGGAGTTCAAGAACACTAACGACAGCCGCCTCGCTCAGATTGAGATCAAGGGCAGCGCAGACTACGTTACCACCGACAAGCTCGACAAGATCAACGCTGATCTGAGCGCACTTCAGGCTTCCGTCACTGACGTGGCGAAGAAGTCCAACCGCCTCGGCGCAGTTGAGTCCAACGCAGACGTGCAGGCACATGACGCCGCTTTCAACAGCTTCATGCGTAAGGGCATCGACGGCAACCTCGGTGAGCTTGAGCAGAAGGCAATGAACACCGCCGTTCCAGCTGAAGGTGGCTATCTGCTGCCAAAGCAGGTCGAAGCTGGCCTGTTCACCACTCTGGAAACCCTGAGCCCGCTGCGCGCACTGGCTTCGGTCGTTTCCGTCTCCACCGACGACTACCGCTTCCTCTCCAACCTGCACGGCACTGAAGCAGGCTGGGTTGGTGAGACCGATGCCCGTCCAGAGACCGCAGGCCCAGCCCTGGCTGAGACCCGCGTTCCAATGGGCGAAATCTACGCAAACCCAGGCGTTTCGCAGCGCGCTCTCGATGACCTCTCGGTCAACGTGGAAGCACTGCTGGCAGAGGAAGTTGCTCGCGCAATCGCGATCAAGGAGAACGCAGCGTTCGTGAACGGCGATGGCGTGAATAAGCCGCAGGGCATCATGACCACTGCTGGTATTGCTTCGATCAAGACCGGCGTTGCTGCCGATCTGCCTGCCAATGCGGACTTCGTGTTCAAGATGATCTACGGCCTAAACTCGGCTTATCGTCAGAACGCACGCTTCGCTTCGGCTTCCGCAGTGACCGCTTCGCTCCGCACCATCAAGGACGGCAACGGCAACTACATCTGGCAGCCTTCGCTCATCGCTGGCGAGCCAGCTACCCTGGCAGGCTACTCCCACTCCGAAATCAGCGAAATGGACGCGATTGCCGCTGGCAAGTCGCCTCTCCTCTTCGGTGACTTCAAGCAGGGCTACCTGATCGCTGATCGAATCGGCGTTCGCGTGCTGCGCGATCCGTTCACCAAGAAGCCTTTCGTGCTGTTTTACAGCACCAAGCGCGTTGGCGGCATGGTCAAGGACAAGAACGCTTTCATCAAGCTCCTCGTCCAAGCTTAAACACGCTTGGGGCGGCCAACATTGGCCGCCCTAAGTGGCTTAGCGTCCTCTCGGGACCTTTAACCCGACCTTTTCAACGTTCTGTATGGGCCCGTAAACGGCCCTCTTCCACTCGCCCGTTAGCGCACAATATGGAAACAGCGCGGCCAAATCTGCCAACGAGCCCAGGAATATCTCAGTGCCCGCAGGTATTCTCGTTATACCTGGTGAGACCCTAGCGTATATGGCAGCGCGCTGCTCATCCGTCGGGGCTTTCAGATGCTCTGACAAGCGCCCCTCCTGTTCCTTCAAAGTTTCCTGTTCAGTCCACTTCGCACAGCGCCAAGGCTTCCAACCTGGTAAGCTGGCATACACGTATGGCTTGTAGCTGCCTTGGCTTCTAAGGGTAGGTTGCCCAAGTGCGCCTTCATCCGCCCTGAAAGCTACGTTTGTTGAATAGCCCACCTTCAAGACGTGCAAACCGTGGTTGCCCGTGAGTTCCCAAATCGCGCGGTCCGCTACATCATGCCGCCAAACGTAGCACCCGGGACCGTCTAGATCCATCGGGACTTTGATCTCATCCATTCTCATAGACGCCTCCCGCGGCCTTTCTGGATGTCAGATCTTAAACAAGACTAAACGTCCGCTTCGTCTGTCTCTGCTAAGTATGAGATGGAAACCCGTCTCATCATCACCGCCGACGAGGTCAAGAACTGGTGCCGCATCGACAGCGATGCAGAAGACGCTGCGATTGAACTCCTCATCCTCACCGCTCAGGAGCAGGCCGCAGCTTATACGGGCCTAACGCTCGATCCTGAGACGTGCCCCTCCAGCATCAAGAAGGCAATCGCGGTCTTCGTCGCTGACCTTTACGCCAACCGCGAAGGTCAAACGGTCGGCGTAGCGACCTTCCACCGCTTGCTGAACCCTTTCAGGACGAGCGTCCTGTGATCGCGGCGGGCTCCCTCAACCACCGCATTACGATCCGAGCGGCCACCACCAGCGTCAACGAGGTTGGCGAGCAGATCGAAAGCTGGACGGCGGTAACGAGCGTCTGGGCGCAGCGCATGTCGCTCAAGCTGGTTGAAGTGAACCGCATGGCCGGTCTCGACCAAGCGGCCGAAATCAAGTTCCGCATCCGTCACCGCACCGATCTGACCACGCTGATGGAGGTCGAGCACGAACGCAGGCGCTACCGCATCACCTCCGTTGAGGAAGTGGGCAATCGCGAGGCGACGGACCTCTTCGTGAGGGCGATCTAATGGCGGGTCGCAGGTCGTTCTCCCTCCAGGGCGCAAAAGCCCTCAACGCGGCCCTGAAAGACCTTGGGCCGGAGACGGCAACCAAGGCAGGTGCCACGGCTTCGCGCAAAGCGGCCAACATCATGCGCGATGCAGCGCAGGAAGCCGCTCCACGCGGCACTCAGCCCACGACGAAGAAGTGGCGCAACAAGGACGGCACCCAGCAGGAAGCCGATTACGGACGCCTGCACGAGAACATCAAGACGCGGAAGCAGAAGGCCCGAAAGGCTCACACCATCCGCTACATCGTCACCACCAACAATGCGTTTTGGGGCCGCTTCTCCGAGTTCGGCACCGAGCATGAGCCCGCTCGTCCGTGGTTTGGACCGGCCATCGAGCAGATCGCCGGCAAGGTGGTGGACGCAATCTCCGACGAACTAGGGCGTGCCATTGATCGTGCCGCCAGGAAGGCACGGAAATCGTGATCGAAGCCACTCTGACGCGCATTTTGCGCGAAGCATTCGCGGCGACTTATCCAGCTGGCGGCGATCCGGCCAAGTCCGTGTTCCCCCTAGTTGCACCCAAGGGCAAGACCGCCCCGTTTATCACTTACACGCGCTCGTCTGCGTCCAGGTTGTATGACCTGGAGGGTGCAGTGGGCGTCGCAAGTCCCACTTTCCGAGTTGATGCTTACGCGAGTGGCTATTTGGAAGCGCGGAAGCTCGCAAACTCCATTCGTATCAAGCTGGACGGCTACGATGACGCGGAAGTCCACAACGTCGAGTTAGTTCAGGAGCGCGATCTAAGCGATCTGACTTCCAGTCCCGACTTGTTCCGTATCCAGCTGGAGTTCCGCATCACTCACAACGAGGAGACAGGCGACTAGCCTGCATAAGTAATGGTGAGGCCCGCTTGTTGTTGGGCTGAACCCAATAACAAGAAGGAGAGCCAGATAATGGCCAGCAACGCAGTTAAAACCAAGAACACTAAGCTCGAAATCGAGACCGGCGCCGACACCTGGGTTCAGGTCAAGGGCCTGACCAACTTCTCCGGTCTGGGTTCGGGTTCGGCGGCTGTGATCGACACCACCGACTTCGACAGCACCGCCAAGGAAAAGGAAATGGGCCTTCTTGATGAAGGTCAGGTCAGCATCGACCTCATGTATCTTCCCAAGGACGCAGGCCAGCTGGCGCTTAAGGCTGCTCGTGGCACCCAGGCGAAGACCGGCGTTCGCATCACTCTCTCGGACGGCACCAAGTTCGAGTTTGACGCATTCGTTCTGACCTTCGAAAAGTCGGGTGAACTGGACGCAGTTGTTGAAGCCACTGCAACCCTGGAAGTCACCGGCGGTGTCACCGAAACCGCAGGTGCCTAATGGCAACCCTGCTTTCTCGTAAAGCGATCCTCACGGCAGCACGTCCCTGCATCGACATCACGGTGCCTGAATGGGGGGACGATGCTGTCGTAAGGGCTCGTCAGATGAGCACGACTGAACGTGCCGACTACCTCGAAACCATCCGCGTCTATCAGCACGCGCTAGAGGCATGGGAAGACGATCAGAAGCTGCCCGAAAAGAAGCGCAAGAATGTGACGAAGCCGGACGAGGTTCACTCCGGCGTCCTAGCCATCGTCCGCAGCCTCGTTGACGAGGAGGGTAAGCGACTGTTCCAAGACGAGGATATGCCTCAGTTCGCGGATATGTCGTTCACGGTCGTGCATCGCATCTTCGATGCAATCCAGAAGCTCAACCAGTTTCGTGAAGCTCCAGTCGAACTCGTCCTCGAAAAAAAAGGCTGAAGGATAATCCAGAGCGACTGTTCCTCTTCCGACTAGGTGCCTTGCTCGGCAAGAGCCTATTGGAACTGGACAACATGCCGTTGGACGAACTCAACGGCTGGCGTGCCTACTGGCTGCTTGAGCCCTGGGGTTGCCACCCAGCAGACGAACGCACTGACGCTCTGCTCCGTATGCTGTTCGCCATCAATTCCAAGAAGGGAACCAAAATCCCCGACAGGTTCATCGACCGCGATCCTGAGCCCGTCGCAAAGCGCACAACTAAGCCAACACGCAGGGAACTGGAAGCCAACATCCGACAAGCCTTCGCAGGGTTCAAGGTCACTCGCGTTCCCGCAACACCAGCCGAGCCAACTGCCCCCGATAAGTAATCAACAACTTGATTACACGGGGGCCAAATGGCGCAAAAGATCGGATCACTCTACGCCAGCTTGGACCTGGAGAGTGCCAACTTCCTAAACGGACTTAAGAACGCAACCCGCGCAACTGACCGTGCAGCTACCAGCATCGACAAAGCGATGTTGAAGGTCAGCACGGCAGTTAAGGGCTTCGTCGCTGTCTGGGCTGCGAACAACGCCATTCAGGGCGCTCAGAAGCTCATGGAGTTGGCCGACGCAGGCAAGAAGCTGGAAGGTCAGCTTCGCCTCGCAACTGACGGCTTTGGTTCATACGGACAGGCGCAGAAGGACGTTCAGCGTATCGCGGCTGAGACCCGCGCCGACCTCAACGAGACTGGCATGCTCTACGCGAAGAACTCGCGCGGCGTGAAGGAACTCGGAGGAAGCCAGCAGCAAGCGGCGCTCATGACCGAGAACTTCAACAAGGCTCTCAAGGTAGGCAACGCCAAGACGCAGGAGAGCGCGTCGGCCATGCTTGCGTGGGGTCAGGCGATGAACTCCGGCAAGATGGAAGGCGAAGACTACAACTCCATCATCGACGCATCCCCTCCGCTCATTGAGGCGCTTGCTCGCGCACTCGGCAAGCCAATTGGCGAAATGAAGAAGCTGGTGGAGGAAGGCAAAGTCACTGGTCAGGTGATGATGGATGCACTGACCAAGCCGGAATACACCCAGAAGCTCATTGACGACTTCCAGAAGGTCCCGAAAACCTGGGAAGAGACCGTAACCCTCATCGAGAACCAAGCACAGACGCTCGTCACCGCGTTTGATCGCGGTAGCGGCCTGAGCAACGCAATCGTGGACCTCTTCCAGTCGGGTGTCGATGGCGCGACCGACATGGGACGCAGCCGAGAACAAGGGCATCGAAATGCGTGCCGAATTCGAAGCCACGGCACAGACCATCCGAGACGGCTTCGAAGCTCTGGAAGATGCTTTCGAGCCTCTACGGCTGGCCGCCTCCGCTATGTTCGGTGACATTCGCATGGAGGCGATGAACACGCGAGATTACGTCGCGAGCCTGTTCAAGACCATCGACCAGCTGCGAAACGCACCAGCCGACTTCTCGATGATGATCCACGATAAAATCCAGAAGGAGACGGGCGTGAACATGCCGAAAGGCTGGTTCGTGGGCGAGAACCACCAGCGTTCGGACATCGCCGGTAACTGGACGCGCAACTATGATCGCGTCGTCAATCAGCGCAAGGGCGACAAGTCCAATCGCCAGTTCGCCGACCAGTTTCCCAACCTCGTTTACAAGCCGAAGCCGGGCGGCAACATGATGGATTGGTGGAATGGCACTGGTGCTTACGCGCCAAAGCCCAAGACAACCCCTCGCCCACCGACGAACGACAAGAAGAGTGGCGGTCGCAAGGGCGGTGGTCATCGTGGTCCATCGGCAGAGCAGCTGGCCCGTAAGGCAGAGCGCGAAGCCACTGAGCAGCGCCGTGACGCTCTCAGCTACGCCAACGATCTTGGCCGCGCTGAAGGCGACCTCCTCGACGCACGTTCCAAGCTCACCATGGTCACGGAGGACCGCTACACTGCCGAGCGCAAGCAGCTAGACCTCGAATTCGAGGAGCGCGCCCGCAACCTCAAGGAAGAAGGTCCCGAGGGTAGCAAGCGTTTCAGCGAGGAGCAGTTCGACAAACTCGCGGGTCTCGACGCTGAACTCAAGGTAGCGCGCCAAGCCGAAATCAACCTGCGTGAAAACCAGGAGATTGCGGATCAGCGCCAAAAGCTGGCCGCGGCGTCCCTCCAGAACGCAATCGACCTAGCTTCCTCGGAAGGCGACCTTGCCCGCACGACCAAGGATCGTCGCGCCGCGCAGCTTCGCATTCTCGACCTCTCGTTCCAGCAGGAGAAGTTGGCGCTGGACGCGATTGTCGCCAGCAGCACCAGCACCGACGCGGAAAAGCAGATCGCGCAGGCGCGCCTTGCGATCCTGAATAAGCTCAAGGCCGGTGAAACCAAGAAGGTCGAGCAGAACACGCTCTCTCCAGGTCAGGCTTGGCTTGATGCGATCCCCAAGACCGCTGGCGAAATCAACGAGAACATGGAGCAGATCGCCGTTGACGGCCTGGACAGCCTCAAGGGTGGATTGCTCGAAGCGATCAAGGGCGTCGGCTCTCTGGGTGATGCCTTCGGTGCGATGACGGGTAAGGTCATCGACGGCCTGCTCGACATCGCTCTCCAGCAGATGCTCATCAAGCCGCTGGGCTCGCTTCTGTTCGGCGGCACCGAAGGCGGCGGCGGTGGCCTGTTCGGTTCGCTCGTCGGCGGATTGACCAAGCTCGTTGGCGGTGGCGCTGCCCCGCTGGGCGGCAAGGCCAACGGTGGCATGGGCAATGCTGGTCGATGGCTCGTCGGTGAGCATGGTCCGGAAGTTGTGGACGTTGGTGGCCCGTTCAACGTGGTGCCCAACAGCAAGCTCAACGGAGTGCGCGGCAATGGCGCTCCAAGCATCAACGTCAGCTTTGGTAGCATCACCAGCAACGACCCTGATGCCGTGAAGGCAATGGCGCATCAGGCGATTGCGGAAGCCGCTCCTATGCTCGTGAAGCAGGCCAGCGATCACACGATGGGAAGGCTCCAGCGCCCTCGCATGTAACTTGGTCATTCGTCGCGGCTTACCATACGCTCGCGTCGCACATTTCACGCAAACGCCAGCACTCCTCCTTAAGAGAAGTGCTGGCGCAAAACGCAATCAGCGTGAGAACTGACCCGTTCCGATCTTAGCGTGGCGGCGTAGCCGTTCCGGTCGTGCTGCCGCTCGATGAGCTAGTAGAACCTGAGCCGGACGAACCCATTGTGCCTGCACCGCTGTTTCCCATGCTGCCGGAGCTGCCGGTTCCCATCGAGCCGGATGTCCCCATGTTCATCGGATCCGAGGCGCCAGTGCTCATCGAACCGGTTCCGGTTCCCGACGTGGAGCCGGTGGTGCCAGAGTTCATCGTGTCCGGCATGCCGGGGGTTGTAGATGTCGAGCTGCTGCTCGTGCCTGCCCCGGTAGTTCCAGTTGAGCCGTTTGCATGCGATCCGGACGTCCCGCCGCCATGCTGGCTCTGGTTGCGGTTCTGAGCCTTCGTGCGCCGATTATTGCGCTCGGCGGAAGTGCCGCGCTGGGCACCGGTTGCGGTGCTATCCTGTTGGTTGGCTGAACTCTGGCCGCTGCTGGTCGTTCCGGGAGTCGTCGTGCCGCCGGTCGATTGAGCAACTGCCGCCGCCGGAAGCAGTAAGGCGCCCGCAATGATTAGTGGAAGCTTACGCATGTTAATTCCTTTGGATGCGAGGTGCATCGTCCGTCATCAACGTCGTGAAACCAGCATGTGTCCGAGGCAAGCTGCTATGAGATGAAATAAACATTGGGAAATAACTTCGCCGGATACGGTGCAATCGGAGCGCTGATCGCAATCTGAGCCGGGACATACTGCTAAGTATGCGATGGCCACATATCCGCTATCGTTTCCCAGCAAAGCGCCCGCACGCGAGAAGCTGCAACTCAACTATCGTCAGACCGCGATGGAGAGCCCTCACACGGGGGCTTTCCAGGCGACCAACACTGCGGCGCAGTGGAACCTAGAAGTCACCTGGGGCCGCATGACGCAGGCCGAGGCGCAGATCGTCGCCGCCTGGATCAACAGCCTCAAGGGTCAGGTTGGCACCTTCCGCTATTCGCCCCGCATCAACATCGGTGTTCCCGTTACCGGCGTGACGCTTGCCCAACCGGCCTACGCCTACGGTGACGTCTGCCGAATGGGTGGCTGGGCCGCTGGTGCAGAAACACGCCTCCGCGTCGGCCAGTTCTTCAACCTAGGCGACCAGCTGCTTCAGATCACGGCAGTAGCGGCAATCGCGGACGGCAATGGACACGCGCTCGTCGAGTTCTCCCCGATGCTCCGCAAGGACTTCGCAGCGGGCACGGAGGCCAACTTCACTAAACCAACCGGCGTCTTCCGTCTCATCTCAGCGGAGAGCCCAGCACCCACTCTGGATACGGATCGAGCGCCTGAGTTCCCGACCCTCCAGGCCAAGGAGGCAATCTAATGCGCTACGGCACAAACACTGAAATTCTGAACGCCCTTGAAGCGGCAGGCATCACCACGGCCATCCTCGGCAGCTTGGAATTTAAGAGCGAAACCGTGAACGTGTGGACCGGCGCTCACCCGCTGACCATTTCCGGTAGCGCGGACACGAGCCTAGACGGCAAGACCTTCGACCCGCTTGTTCATGGCGTCGTGTTGAACATCGGCGACAATGCCTACTCCATGTCTGGTTCTGAGGCATTGAAGATCGCGCTTGCGATCCCAAGCGCACCAAGTGAGGCAATCGCCGCTGCTTCGGTTTACCCAGAAGAATACCAGGGCCGCAACGCTACCCTGTGGCGTGCCCTCATGATCGCACCGCCAGGGGTTGGCACGCCTCCTACTTGGGTTTTCCGCCGCATCCGCTCTGGCGCGATGGACACTGTCGAAATCAGCAACGACGGTCAGGCGCATACCTTCACGCTCAGCATCGAAGGTCATGCCTCGCTGATCAGCAACGCGACAAACTCAACCTACATGGACCAGAAGCGTTTCGACGCAGCCGACACCAGCCAAGACTATGTAGCGGCCTGTGCTAACGGCGATCCTGCACCTAGCAAGAGCAAGTCGAGCGGCTTGGCTCGTGCGGGCGAAATCATCCAGCAGAACCAGTCGCAGGACTTCCGCTTCAACTAAGGACCTTGAAGATCGCGACGACTACCTGAAGGAACGGGACGAAGTGCCCCTTCAACGGATCATCGTTTCGAACATACCCGTCGCCCAACTCCATCGCGATCTTCGGCTCCAGGTTCGCACACAGTGGGTTGGATGGCGAAGGCTTGCGAACTCGGGTTGCGTAGGCACGGTCTTGCTTCAGGTCGATAGTGACTGAATACCTAGCGCACTCTGCGTTGTCGTTCACATAAGACACGCCAGCCGGCGAAAACTCCGCGTCGAACCAATTGAGATCAGGTGCGTGAAAATACTTGTCGTTGGCGCTGACCGATGCCTCGACGCATTGCCGTGTCTCTTGCCTACATTCGATCTTCACCAGCCCTGGCGTCAACTGGTCGCCACCATCGCTTCTGAGCCACCGACCGCTTGCAATCACAGTGTCTCGTAGCTTGAAGATCGTCTTCATGGCGGATGGCTGAGCGCCCTCTGCATTATTGAGAACCGCGAACTCGCGCGTGAACTCCAGCAGTATCACCGCGATGAAAAACGCGACCTTCCACCAATTGCGCCGATTACCCGGCTGTAGCTCAGACTTTGTAGCTTCGCCCATGACAAGCCCCCTGCGCTTGCCTCATGGCTTGCAGCATCGACGTTTGTCTATCCCTCTCGTCATCAGGCTCGCGATGCTAAGTAATGGATGTTCACGACATCCGCACTTAGCCGCGCTCCAGATTGGGAAGAGCGCCTTTCCGTCTACCTAGACCGAGTTCGTGACGAGCCCTTCAAGTGGGGCTCTCACGACTGCGCTCTGTTCGCCGCTGGTGCGGTCAAAGCGATGACCGGCACCGATCCGGCCGCAGACTTCCGAGACACCTACACGAACCGCACTGGGGCTGCCGCTGCTCTTCAGGAGCATGGCGCGGGCACGCTCCTCAAGACCGTCACCAGCTGGCTAGGCGAGCCCAAGCATCCGGCATTCGCCCAGCGCGGCGATGTCGTGATCAAGGACCGCAACACCCTCGGTGTCTGCGTCGGCCTCCACTCCTGGTTCGTCGGTGAAGAGCACGGCGCTCAGGGGCTAGTCGCCCTCCCCACCGCCAACTGCACCAAGGCATTCACGCTGCCTTACGCGGTCGCGGCCTCCAGCGAGGAGGGCCGCTAATGTCGAAGATCGTCAAGACAGTAGCGGTTGTCGCACTCGCAGTCGCTGTCGTCGTCTTTGCTCCGCAGATCGCGGGTGTTCTCGCTTCTGTCGCTGGTTCGCTTGGTGCGACTGTCACAGCGGCGGCACTTACAAGCTCCATCATCGGCATGGGCTTGACCCTTGCGCTGACTGCAACGGCTTCCTTGTTCCGCAAAGCGCCAAGCATGTCGCAGTCTTTGGTGGACAGGCTCAACACCAGCGTTGTTCCAACTGCGCCACGTAAGATCGTCTTCGGCACCACTGCCGGTGGTCAGGACGTTCGCTTCTTCGAAGGCGAACTCGATCTCCCTTCGACCAAGAAGGACGGCTACGTCCAGGTCATCGCGCTTGCGTCTCACAAGATCAGCGCGTTCAAGCAGTTCTACGTCGAGAACGACCTGGTTTGGTCGAACGGTAGCTGGCTCAAGCACCGGGACGGCTTCTCGCCTTCCAATCCGCTTCGCATCGTCACTGAAGGCACGCGCAGCAACGGCTTCTCCGTCGGGTCGGGCCGCTACTGGACTGCGAGCGCCAGCTTCACCGGCTGCGCCTACTACGTGCCAACCTGGAAGCTAGACGAGGAAGTCTGGGAAAGCGGCATTCCGCAGCGCCTCACGGCGATTGTCGATGGTTGCCCGGTCTATGATCCTCGCCGCGACAGCACGCGCGGTGGTGCGGGCTCGCATCGTTACGGCGATCAGAACACCTACACCTTCAACGAAGGTGCAACGCAGATCGGGCGCAACCCTGCCCTCGCGCTGCTCACCTACCTCATCGGCTGGAAGATCAACGGCAAGCTCGTGTGGGGCATGGGCATCCCTGCTCACCGCATCGACCTCGATAACTTCCGCACCTACGCAAACCTCTGCGAAGAGCGCGTTGCTACTGAGGCCGGTGGAACCGTTCAGCGTTACACGGCTGACGGCATCTACAGCACCAGCGATCCGCACGACACGGTAATCAACGCCCTGACCGCTGCGATGGGCTCCTGCAAGCTCACGGATCGAGGCGGCAATTACTGCCTCGTCGGCGGCTACGACGATACCGCAGGCCCCAAGGTCGTGTTCACCGCTGACGACCTCGTTGCTCCAGCGAACGGCGCAAGCCCCTACATCTGGAACCCGGCCCCCGCGTCTCGAGAACGCTACAACATCGTTCGCGGGCGTTTCGCCAATCCCAACGAACTCTACCAGCTGACCGATTGGGGCGACCCTATCGAGCAGCCTGCACTCGCAGACGGCATCCCTCGCACGATGACGCTGGACCTTGGCGCGGTATCGCGCGCCGAGACCTGTCAGCGCATCGCCAAGCAGTTCCTACTTCGCGAATACCTCTGCCCAGGCATGTTCTCGGCCACGTTCGGCCCTAAGGCCTTCGCAGTAGAAGTCGGCTCCGTCATCACCTTGTCGCTGCCTGCCGAGGGTTGGAACAGCAAACTGTTCCGGGTCATGGAGCAGGCCGAAACGCACGACCTCTTCTTCCAGATGACGCTCCGCGAAGAAGACCCGGCAATCTACGCCTGGGATCGCGAAGAGAAGCCCCTACCCACCAGCATTCGCCCACAGGGCTACGACGCAAAGGCGACCATCACCCCGGAAGGCCTGGCTCTAACCAGCGCCAGCTACGCAGGTGCCAACGGCATCAACATCTCCGAAGTCCACGTCTCGTGGACGCCGGAGGCAAGTGGCCGTGTCAGCGGCATTCAGATCCAGAGCCGTCCGGCCGGATCGGAAGGCTGGACTGAACAGGCCGCTATCTTCGATCCCAAGGCTGGTAGCTTCACGTTCACGTCGAACGCTCCGGGCATCACCGTTGAGGTGCGCGCTCGCTATCGCATGATCAGCGGCGTCTACTCACCATGGGTTCTGGCGAACGTCGCAACCGCTCCTGTTCAGATCAACTACGGCGACGTTGAAGACGCCCCCAAGGACCTGCACGAGCTTGATCCTGTGCAGGGCGGCAAGCTCGACGGCATCCAGCCTGGGGCAACTGTCGGCGGCACGATTGGCGTAGACATTAAGAACCCAGACGGTTCGACGTGGAAGCCAAGTGAAGTATCGCTCGACATCACGCCGCCAGCGATCCCAACCGGCCTAACTGTAACGTCCAAGCTGACCGATGCAGGCGTGACCCTAACTGCGACCTGGAACGCTCCAGCGGATGCGGACCTTGCAGGCTACAATCTCGCCATCGCGGAGAACGATGGCAACTTCATCGACTTCACCGTTGGTTCGCCACGCTTCGAGCGGACGGCGCTACCACGCGGAAGTAAGTTCTCGCTCAAGGTCAGCGCCTTCGACAAGATGGGCAATCCTTCGCCTTACAGCGCGGTTGTCGATCACGTTACCGCCAAGGACGATGTTCCTCCCGCGATTCCGACCGGCATCAACATCGAAGCCGCGTTCGAGACCGTCTTCATCCGGTGGATCAATGCCGCTGACACCGATCTGGCATTCGTCAAGGTGTATGAGGGCACAACCAACGCACGAGCTAACGCCACTAAGGTCGCGGAAGTAAGCGTTCGAGCAGGCGGCACGTCCACCTATACACGCTCAAACCTCACCCCTGGCACCTACTATTACTGGCTAAGGTCGGTCGACACTTCTGGAAATGACAGCGCGGACACTGCGGTAGCAACCGTCACCACGGCTGGCCTGACCAATACCGACCTGACTCCCGGCCTAGAAATCCCCGGCAGCGGTCCAACTCTACCAGCTGCCGCAAGCTACGCCGGTTCTCAGTTCTACAACACAACGGAAGGCAAGCTCTACCGCAAGGTCAACGGCGCTTGGACCGCAACAGTCGATGGCTTCGACATCAAGAACAACTCCGTTCAAGCTGAGAAGATCGCGGCCAAGCTAGGTGGCGGCAACCTGCTCCGCAACACCATGATGGACAAGCTGCAAGGCACGGGTTCCGTGGTGCTTCCTCTTGGGTTCACTCAGTATGACAACTCCCAAGGAAATGACGGCGTTTCTTCCTGGTCTGTGACTACTGGCCGATACGCTTCTACCAAGGCTATCCGCACCACATTCCCGACGAAGAACACCAGCACTAAAGGCTTTTACCTCGCAAACTCCGGTGGCGTTAACAACCTCGGCATCTTCAAGGTGGGAACGCCCTATGTGATTTCCTTCTACGCACGCGGCTCGGGCAGTGCGTTGAACAACTACCTAACTCTAGCCTACAATAACGCGCCCACCACCAGGATTGATACCAGCAGCCCTCTGCTAACTGCCGACTGGCAGCGATACGTGTGGCGGCTTCGCTGGGATGGGGCAACGCCCGATCCTAGTATGTTCTTCACTGTGGCCCCGGTTCAAGGCGCGGGCTGGTGGGAAGCTACCGAACTCCAAATTGAAGAGGGTGAGGTAGCAACTGCTTACTCGCCTGCTTTCCTCGCGGGTGAAGTCTCCAACGGCTTCATCGCGGCGGATGCTGTCACGGCTGTCAACATCAAGGCGGGTGCGGTCGAGGCCGACAAGCTGGCTGCGAAATCCGTGACCGCCGATAAGGTCGCGTCCAACGCGATCAACACCAACAATCTGGTGGTTCAGAGCCGTCCGATCTCCCTAGTCGGAGTGGACCCGCGCATCGACAATGATGGCGCGCTGCGCTGGAACGCTGGCACTATCACCTATCCCGACGATACCGGCGCTTACGTTACCAAGAACGTGGTGGCCGGCGGCAGCTTCTGGAACGCTGCTTGGGGGAATGGTGCGGTAAACCTCTGCTTTGATACCTTCAGAGATGTTGGTCAGCTCTTCTTTGTCAACAATGATAGTTTCAAAGATAATCGCTCTTGGGTAGCTTTGGGTGTCTGGGACAAGGCAACGGGCTTCACCGCTCGCTCTGGCGTCGGCACTCTTATCCAGGGCAACCGGATTGTCACTGGCTCCATCCTGGCTGACCAAATCAAGGCCGGGACCATTGGCGCTTCAAGGCTAGCCGTCACCAACAGTCAAACGCTCAATCCAGACCCCAGCTTCGCTGATCCAAACTCCTGGAACAACGTGGGTCCGTTTAACGGCCCGCTGACTTACGCACCCGACGATAGCGCAGTGGGAAGCCGGGGTTGGTTCGTGGACACAGCTGGCTTCACCTCAAGCGAAATGGGCAGGACCGACGCGATCACGCTTTGGGCTGGTGCCGTTGTGCCGCCTGGAACTGGACGCCAGCATCTCTACACCAACGGGTCAATCAAGGTCCAAGCAGGCACGACCTACGAGTTCACCGCCACATGCTTCAACAACAGTAATCAGACCATCTATGTCCTGGCTCGCTGCTCCAACGTGAACGGCGGTGGCACTGGCGATCTCCAGTTCGGGTTTGATCCCTCGACTGTCCGCCAGACAAAGAGGCTCACAGTCACGATCCCGGCTGGCACAACGCAGTTCGGTTTCATCATCTACAACGATGCAACAAGGGCCTTCACTGGCTATGCTCGTGTGGGCGGTGTTGAACTCACGAAGTCGGTTGGCACAACGCTGATCGAGAACGGTGCAATCACCACCGACAAGATCACCGTTGGTGCAGTGCAGGCCGCCCAAATTGCTGCCGATGCAATCACCGCATCAAAGCTGGCGATTGGTAATTCAGATAACATCGTCACTGACAGCGGCATGACTGATCCAGCTTGGTGGAGCGGCGGCGTGCCCGATGGTCGCCTGACCAGCGAGGATCGTTCCTTTACTTCGTTCAGGAGCACGCTGGCTATCCGCCCAGGTGGCGGCATCGACGTTCTCTCCAAGTTCTTTGATGTAGAGCCCGGTGCGACCTACCGCATCGTTATGGGCTTGCAGACCCGCGACATGGCTTCAGGTGGCACGTTCAGCCCAATGATCCACATGCCGGGTTACCAGTGGTTTTCTTTAAAGTCAGGTGGCGCAATCACCCCCGGCGATGCGGCAGGCCAGTATGGTCCTAGCTTCAGCGACAACGTGACCTTCACCGTCACCAACCCGTTCACAGTCGGCACGCGTCAATGGCAGTTCCGCTTGGCCGGCCAATTTAGCGGCCTCGTCAACTTCGCTGTCAGCATCGTCCGCGTCAATGACACAACGCTCATCAAAGATGGCGCGATTACAACCAACAAGATCACTGTGAACAGCCTAAACGGCGACCGCATTCAGGCGGGCACGCTGTCCGCCGACAAAATCCAAGCGGGCTCCGTTATGGCTGGCAGTGTCGTGGTTGGAGGCTCGACCCTGGAGAGCATTCGCACCACTGCAATCGGTGCGAATAGCAGGGCTACAGACGGCCTGTTCTTCTCGGACACTCGCAACGACAACTTCACCCCAGCGTGGTATTGGACGAACAAGCCAAGGAGCACCTACAGCGAGTTCAAAAGCGCCGGCACTATCGGGCTGAGTGCTGGCGGTTCCTCGCCGTATCTGCGCCTGATTACCACAGTGCCTTGGAGCGACAGTTCGGGCGGCCCGATTCAGCAGCAAGCGGTTGATAGCGCGGGACGCGAGTGGAACCGTTTCTCGGCTGACAATACGAACTGGAGCGCCTGGATCGACGCAGGCGCACAGGTCAACAAGGGTGTCACGCGCATTGAACCCGGTCGCATTCTCATCCAGGGCGACACGTCGCTAGATAGCTGGCGCGACCAAACGGAAATCCGCGGTGGTGCGATCAAGGCCAACAGCATTGATGTCTCGAAACTGACGATCAATGGCCGAGGACTTAGCTTCATCGGCTTGGACTTCCGCTGGGAGCCTTCGAACAACTGGGTCTACTGGTCAGAGGGCTACATCTACTGGATTGGGGACAACGGGGTCGCAACAGCGGAATACGTTGCAGCCGGTAGCACGGGCGGTGCTGCCGCCCACTTGTGGTTCTACTGGTATCCCGGCTCTGGCAAGGTCAACTTCAACCAGGAAAACCCCGCTGGTAACAACCGGGTGATGCTTGCTGCGTGGTGGGGTGGGTCCGCGCTGAACGTCAACTACGGCGGCACGATCATCCACGGTGACAGGATCACCACTAACACCATCCATGCAAACAAGATCGTTGCTGGAACGATCACTGCCGACAAGATGGCCGTAACCAGCTTATCCTCGATCACAGCAAACATCGGTTCGCTGGTCAGCTACACGCCTGACGGTGGCCGGGTGGAGCGCGATGGCAACGGCTCCCGCATGTATGGACCCAACGGAGCCCTGCGCTTCTTCTGGGGGTATCGGCCATGACCTCCGGCGTCGAAGGCTACAACAGTGCCGGTCAGGTCATCTTCAGTGAAACATCCTACGCTGGCAACTTCGTAGGATCGTTCAACACTGGCGGTCAGAAGACCGGATCGTTTGTGGATGCAAGCCTCATTGGCCGCATCCTGATCCACTTCCTGCCTCAGAGCATAAGTCTCTATGGCGGTCCAAAAGTCACTCTTGATCCTAACAGCGGCACGGTGACTTGGAACTACGACATTCAGGTCCAGGGACAGGGCGCGCCACCCATTCCCTCGGAAACAATCTGGTATGGTGGCTACTGATGGCTTTTGGATTTGAGACTTACACGCCCGATGGACGCAGGCAGCTTCTAGATACCTATCGCTACTTCAGGCTGGAGACAAAGCAGGTTCTGGACGAAAGTAATTGGACCCAGAACGAGCAGTTGGTTTCCGGTGGCCTATCGACTTGCAAGGTAGTGTTCGTCCCAGGGATCAGCTTGGCTGATACACCCATGGTCGCACTGTCCTGTGAAAGCGGAACAATGGCTCGTGTGTCTGACGTTTCGGGCGGTATCAATGTCACTATTCATCGCATCAGCAGGACCAGGAAGGACACAGTTACCATGTATGTGTTCTCCACCCGAAGGCCACCTGACCCCAACTATGGAATGGGGCTCTATGATGCGAACGGGCAAATCCTCTTCTCGATCACCACTCCGATTGTGAAGCCGCTGGGCACGTATGAGAATGGAACTTACACTGGCGTCAGCATGGAGGGCCGCACTTGTGCCCACGTCTCGCAGAGGTGGTCCAACACGGTTGAACTTGTGTTCAGTGAAGGCGGCTTTGGTAGCTGCTCGACTACCGGCACCAGCGGTAGCATTGTTCAAGGCTATCAGTCTTACCGCCAGGACCGAACCCTACTGCGCCTCGTGAAGTGCATCGGTTCAACCATATCGGTCGATCAAACGAACTACACCTCGTCACTGTCACCATGGATTTGCAGCACGTTCCCGCGCGGAGCGCAGTCATCGGTTTACTCGATCCAGCCAAACTACCGCTCACTCGTAATCGACGTGACTAACATCTGAGACAGCTAAGTATCCGACAACCATAAGGAGAGCCCGTCAATGGCCGAAGAAATTACCCTCCGCGAAGCAGCTGAACGTATCAAGGCAGCTGAATGCGCGGCTTATACCAAGTTGGAGGAGGGCTTCACCGCTATCGAAGCTCTTGCCGACGAAATCCTTGCCGATCTGGACTTTCCAGAGGGCTTCCAGAGTGATGCAAAGCGCATCGCGACCAACATGCGTGCTAATGTGAGGTCGCTACGCGAGTATGAACTGAACGTCGCACGCAGCAAGTATCAGGCACCTTCGTTCCCGTTGGGCGCAGGCGCATACGATCAAATCGCTCCAGACCCTAACTACAATCCGGGTATCACTCCGCTGTATGGCGACAACCCGATAACTCCAGTTCCTGGAGGTCCGGTCAATGGCTAACGAAGTCGAGACAGTTCCAGCGACCGAACTCTCCCCAACTTCTGCAAAGCCATCGCTTCTGAAGAAGGTCGGTCGAGTTGCGAAGAAGGTGCTGCCGCTGATGAACAAGACCACTCTCAGCATCGTGCTCAGCTTGGCCGTTGGTTTTGGCGTCGTCGCACCTGAGAAGGCGACCGGCATCCGCAACGATGTTCTGGAGCCGCTGTCGCAGCTGGCACCTGTAATTGACGCGCTGGTGAACTGACATGGCTGAGAAGGAGCAAGGCTTCATCGAGAAGCACGCCGGGACGGCTATCATCGGCATTATCGGCTTCGTAGCTGCTCAGATGTATCTTGCTCCCGAGAAGACCACGAGCGTCCTCAGCTCGGTGCAGAGCCAGCTAGCCGCAATCGTGGAACAGGGTCGCGCTACGCGAGAGGACATCGGCAAGCTAAGCCAAAAGCTGGACACGACTGCCGATGGCCTCGCGGACGTGAAAGCTGAGGTAGCTGGCATCAAGGCCGCCCAAGCCACGGCAGAGCAGGAGCAAGGCCGACTGCGCGACCGGATGCGTGATTACGAGACGGAACGCGAAACTGCTGGCAGGCTCCCGCCACGATAGGCCGCGTCATGGCGTCCGAGCTGCTGAGGCCTCCACTCCAACGATGATGATCGTCAAGAGGATCAACCCCGCGCGGTCAGACACCTCCACCCGGAAGTTCGATCCCTCCCAGATCATCGTGGGGTGGTCGCGCATTAGCTGGGCCGCATATTCTGTAGCACTGGCTCGCGCGGCCCTGTGATCGGGTAGCTCCTGGCCAACTTGGTCGCGCACGCTCGTGCCGTCAGAAAAATTGAAAAAGTAGCGCATTTCGCTCTCCGTTTTCGGAAGAGCCCAAGCGTCTCTTAGCAGCTGGCACCCGAGGAAGCGGTCAGCGGTGTTCATGGAACGCTCAAGGGCGGAAATCGGCACCGACCACGTGGAAATACGGTATCCCAAGAGAGGCGCAGGTTCATCATCTATAGATTACCGCAAGCAATCGCTTCGGCTCAGCTCGCTACGGTGAACATGCCAAATTCTGGACCGAGGATCACCATCATGGTGGACAGCGACGATGCGCTCGCATTCTGGTGCCAGAAGTTCGGCGTCAGCCCGCGGCGCTTGCTACAGGCTATCGCGGCAGTCGGCACGTCCCCCCGCTTCGTCGGCGAATATCTTCTAGCACGATAGAGATCTGCGGTTGGCCACAGCTCTGCAGCGGTCTAAAGGCGCCTAAGGGCAGCCAGCGGATTGGGCTGTCAGCCGCCGCCACGCGTTCGCGAAATCATCCTAACCTGTCATGTGTTGCGAAACCGAATTCGGTGATATTCGATGAGCTTAGATGCATCGGTTCTACTTCCACTTGCACCAGTGCGGCGTCTCGTATCTAGACGAGGAGGGCCGCGAGCTACCCTCTTTTGAGATCGCGCTCCAGGAAGCGTTCCGCGAGGCACGGTCCTTAATGGCGGAAGAGATGAAGTCGGGACATCTATGTCTCGGTTGCAGGATCGACATTTCCGACAGCTACGGCATACCGCTTGTGTTGTTGCCCCCTAAATGGCTGACAGGGCCTCGGGTGTTTTCGCGATGAACTCGCGGGGTGACCTATAGCCGAGAGCGCGGTGTGGATGCACCT
>NZ_JACIJF010000002.1 GCF_014199255.1 Sphingomonas xinjiangensis
GCACCATGGGCATGAAATACATTCTTGGCGATATCCAAACCAATCGTGGTAACTTCCGACATGGACGCCTCCTCAAGTGGTGTTCAACACCTCCAATATGGCACATCGATGCCGTCGGGGGGCGTCCACCCCATCACCCACCTTTCCCTTGACGGAATGCCAAAATTGATCTCAGATCAGGTCGCACACGGGTACACACCGTGTGTACAAACCGATGGGTAAGCGACCCACGAAACGCGCAGAAATACGTGCTTTTTGGCTGGAGCAACGCCTCCCGTAGGGGTCACCAATTTTTTCAGCACTAGCTGTGAATGGTTGGCGGCATATGAGAGCTTCCCCAACGCATCCCCAATGGGTTTGGCGGACTTTTGTGAACGCTGACGAACGCGGTCTCAGATCGGTTTATCCCTTTAGCCGACATGCCTACCGGTCAGACAAAAGTAACGAGCCGGCTCAACAGGGTGGATATGCGTCCGAAGCTTGAGAGCCCGCGTCATGCGCTGGCAGTGGTTGCGGCTTGCACGAGCCGACCGTTGTTGCGGCCCGCAGTTGCCTCGGACTCGCTGCCACCGCATAGCAGACGGCTGGGCGCTACCCGGACGATATCACGCTCAAGGTCCGAGCGCAGCTGACACATGAACTGAAGCTCATCGCCGAGCTCGATTACGCGCTATGCCGCGCGGGGCGCGGTGCGCGGCGCCGGCAATGCGCTCGCCCTGAGCGAGGACATGACGGCGGGCCTCGCAGCCTCGGTCTGGGGTGGAGCCGGGAGGGCGTCGAGGAGAAGCATGCGAGCGAGCTCAATCTCGACTTGGCCCCATCCGAGGCTGGCACTGACCCTCGAGCGCGCCAAGCAGATGATCGACACGCCGCGGCGTCTATCGCAGCATCCCGCCGGTTTCCTGACTCGCGACCGGCTCGAGGATCTCGTGCCGATTGAGCCGGCGGCGATGAAAGATCGGCGTAAAAAACCGGTAGAAGCAACCGCAATCATGGAGCGGCAGAGTCCGGGGGGTGATCACTGGTCTCCAATTCGCATCGGGCCTGCCAAAGACCCGATCGGCAGAACCATACGCCGTATTTGGTGCAAGATCGCGTACGGAGAAACGGGGACGCTTGGCGACGTCTCGACCCTTTCCGATCTCACGGGCGACGATCTGATGATTAAACGGATCGCGCCGCATGCTCAGGCAGGATAAAGGCGGTGAGCTTAGGCCCTCATGACTCACCGCTGGTTCGACCTTGGGGGCACTATAATCAGGGCTGCCGTCCTCGCGGATAGGAGTTAAGTTCTGGGAGCGAACTACGGTACGACAATCTCCGCGCCGGCCTTCACCCTATCGAGGGCAATCAGGCTGCGGAAACTCGCCACCGCCTCGTTCTGCGCGAACAATCTGCGAGTGGCTGCCTCATATGTCACCATGTCGCGCGAGACGATCACCAGTACGAAGCTTATCCCGCCAGTGACATAGTAGCATTGCTGCACCTCGGGTGCGTCACGGAACAACGCCTTGGCGGCATCGACGGTAGCCGATCGCTCGTCCGTCAGATGAACTTCGACAATCGAGGTAATGGCCATCCCGATCGCGGCCGTGTCCAAGATCGCAGCGTTTTGCGTGATGATGCCGGCATCTTCCATCGCCGCGATCCGCCGCTGCACGGCCGCCGTAGAAAGGTTGACGCGCTCGGCAATCGTCCTCTGCGGTGTTTTCGCGTCCTGCTGAACGATGCGCAGGATGGCTCGATCGAAGCTGTCGAGAGATGGGCGACGAGAGGAGGATGTGCGAGCCATAGGCGAGTAATTGTTGCATTTTGGCCGGGCATCAAGCGCACATTGCGCTCAACTTCGATGATATGATCCTTCGCTAGAAGCGGGGATCAACCATGAATGCTGTCTGGGCCAGAGCCAATAAGAGCAAGAGCGCGCTTGGTGTTGTATGCGGAACGGGGGCCGGCGCGCTGTGGGGATTGGTTTTCCTGGCGCCGGAGCTCGTGCGCGACTTCACACCGCTTCAGCTCGCGATCGGCCGCTATCTTGCCTATGGTCTCATCGCAGCAGTGCTGATCGCGCCGCGTTGGCGAACGCTGGTGCCCACGATCATGCGAAAAGACTGGATCGCGTTGATCTGGCTCTCGCTAGCGGGGAACACGCTCTACTATGTCTTGCTTTCGACAGCGGTTCAGACCGGCGGCATCGCTATGACCTCGCTGATCATCGGATTTTTACCTGTCGCTGTCACCGTCATCGGCAGCCGTGATAAGGGCGCGGTCTCGCTCACCAATTTAGCACCCTCCTTGGTCCTATGCACCGCCGGCGCGGTATGCATCGGATGGCAAAGGCTCGCCGCACCTGTTTCCGGCCAAGCCGACGGGCAGCTACTTGGGCTCGCTTGCGCGATCGGAGCGTTGGCATCCTGGACTGCTTATGCGGTGGGCAATGCGCGCTGCCTCTCCCGCCTCGATCACGTAACGGCGCATGACTGGAATCTGCTGACCGGCGTTATCACGGGCGCGCAGGCCGTGTTGCTGATTCCGCTGACGCTCGCGTTTGAGCCCATCCGTCACGCCGCCGCGTCCTGGGCGCATCTGGCGATCGTTTCGGTGGGCGTCGCGGTCGCCGCTTCGATCTTTGGCAACGCGTTTTGGAACCGGATGAGCCGCCTCCTGCCGCTGACGATGGTGGGGCAGATGATCCTGTTTGAGACGCTGTTCGCGCTGCTTTATGGCTTTCTTTGGGAACGCCGCCTGCCATCGCCAATGGAGGTGGCGGCCTTCGGGCTTGTCGTTGCGAGCGTGATGAGCTGCATCGCCGCTCATCGGAAGCAGCCGGATGCTGCCGCAGTGGCACCGGCGTGACGGTGCTCGATACTCCCACACGCGCGAGCATGCTCGCGGGCCCCGCCATCGTCGCGTCGCAAGTGTCGATCAACTTCGGCGCGGCGAAGGCGATCTTTCCCGCAGTTGGGCCGGAAGCGGTGGCCATGCTGCGCACCGGCATATCGGCCGTGTTGCTGCTGATTTTTGCTCGACCTTGGCGGGCTAGTCCGACGCCCACGCAGCTTGGCTGGCTCACCGTTTACGGTTCGATGCTCGGTGGCATGAGCCTGCTGATATATTGGGCAATAGAGCGGATCCCTATTGGCGTCGCGGTCGCCATCGAAATCTGCGGTCCGCTCGCGGTGGTGTTGGGGAAGCACGGGTCCGATTCCCGTACGGGTCACCAAACAACGAAATCTTCCTCTTCGTTTTCGTGACGAAGCGACCATTCTCATGATCACCCGATATCCTCAGCGTGATTGAGACAACGACGCCGCGTGCAATCAGCACGTCGTTCGTTTCACCGCAGTGACATAGGATCGGGCGAAAGCCCGAGGTCCTATCTAGGGTGGCATGCCGAGTCTCAAAGGCGCGGCAGCAGCACTTGCCACTTTGAGGAGTGGCCTTGCGCCTCAGATGCCCGGGATCATCGCCGCAAGTAGCTTCTCCGCCCGCTCAGTCCTCGCGCGGGGGTGCAACGGAGGCGCGATGAATGAGCGTGGATGGAAATAGCGACGGCTCCTCCACCGCCTGGTCGTCGCCGAAGAAGTCGGTGAGCAATTTCAATGCAGCCGATCGTGCCATCGAAATGATCGGCCAGTGTACGGTGGTCATCGGCGGCCAGATATGGCTTGCGATCGCAGTGTCGTCGAAGCCGATAATGGACAGGTTTTCCGGCACGGTCATGCCCCGCCGCATGGCGGCGTGAAGTGTTGCCGCCGCCATCTCGTCGTTGGACGCGAAGATCGCAGTTGGACGAGGGGATAGATCCAGGAGCCGGTCGGCGGCGGCGAGCCCGGTTTCGAAGGTGTAGTTCCCGTCGGCGATCAGGCTGCGCGGCAGCTTGATCCCCGCTTCCGCAAGCGCCTCCTCAAAGCCTTTTCGGCGCTCGCGTGCCGAGCGGAACCCGTGCGGCCCCGCGATCAGGCCAATCCTGCGATGTCCCAGCGACAGTAGATGCTTCACTGCGTCCCGAACCACATCGGCATCGTTCGAGGCCACCATATGCTTGGCGCTGTCGAGAGTCGCCGATCCCATCCGTACATAGCGGATGCCGAGTTCGCGGCAGAGATCGGCAACCATCTCATTCTCAGACACCGGCGGCAGGAACATGACGCCGTAAAGCCGTTGCCGTTCGAGAAATGCGCGGATATCCTGCAGCATGGTTGACGAACCCCGGTCGATCGGGCGAACGATCAACTCGAATTCGGTGTCACGCATCGCTTCGAGCATGCCGGCCTGCACGTTCATCACCATCTGCGCGTTGGGATTGTCGTGAACGAGGCCGATCAGGAAATTATGCCGCAGCGCCAGCGCGCGCGCCTGCACGTTCGGCACATAGCCGATCTCGGCGATCACCGCTTCAACCTTGGCGCGGGTGCTTCCGTTCAACAAGGGCGAGCGGTTGATCACCCGGCTGACGGTCTTCTTCGAAACACCGGCTAGCCGGGCAACGTCGTTGATGGTGGGCTTGCCCTGGCTCTGCATGTCGTAACGCTAGACCGTCCGGAAAGCTGTGGCAATTTGTCTCGGGGACAGCGCTTGCGTGCGAAAAGGTGCGCCCGTACCAGGTAGGTAACCGGTATCAGCCGGATTCGCTGCTGGAGAGGCTCTGCCCATGAATCCTTCCTTTCTCCTCGCTACACTGCTCGTCTGCGGTGCGACAGTTCCTGCCGGAGCGCAGACCGCTTTCCCCGGCGCCGTAGGACCTGCGGCACAGACGCCAGGAGGCCGTGGCGGACAGATCATCCGGGTCACAAACCTGGACTCTGATGGTCCTGGCTCGCTCAAGGCAGCGATCGAGACCAAGGGGCCGCGTATCGTCGTGTTCGAAGTGGGTGGCGTCATCGATCTGCGCCGCGCGGTGTTGAACATCAGCGAGCCCTTCTTGACCATCGCTGGTCAGACCGCGCCCTCCCCTGGTATCACCATCATCCGTGGTGGGATCGACCTGAAGACGCATGACGTGATCATCCGCCATCTGCGTATCAAGACCGGTGCGGATGGGCAGCCTAAGCGCAGCGGCTGGGAGGCCGACGCCTTCTCGACCGTAGCGGCCAGCAACGTCGTCATCGACCATAACAGCTTCACATGGGCGATCGACGAAAACATGTCCGCGTCTGGTCCACGCTTCGGCGGGAACACCGTGGAAGAATGGCGCAGGAACACTAGCCACAACATCACCTTTTCGAACAACCTCGCCGCCGAGGGGCTTGCCAATGCCAGCCATCCAAAGGGTGAGCATTCGAAGGGTTCGCTGGTCCATGACAATAGTGCAGGGATCGTCTTCTACCGTAACCTGTGGGCACACAGCGTCGAACGGCATCCGCTCGTCAAAGGGGGTGCAAAGGTGCTGATGGTCAACAACCTGATCTACAATCCCGGCCATCGCGCCGTGCATTACAACCTGATGGCGCTTGAATGGGGCGATCACCCCTATGTCACTGGTGAGATCACCGCGATTGGCAACGTCATGCGCGCCGGCAGCGATACGGACCCGGGCTTGCCGTTCCTGATGATCGGGGGTGACGGCGACCTTTCCTACTATGGACGCGACAATCGGGCAGTCGACCGCTTCGGCAGCAAACTGCCGATGTTCGGCCGCTATGGCGAGACCCGCGCCAAGATCATCGAATCCGCCACGCCGCTGGCGCAGCCAGCTGGCATGAAGATCCTGCCTTCAGGCGAGGTCGAAACGAGTGTGCTGGGATCCGCAGGCGCACGTCCTTGGGATCGAGATGACGACGATATCCGCGTGTTGTTC
Organism: Sphingomonas xinjiangensis; assembly: GCF_014199255.1. GTDB lineage: Bacteria > Pseudomonadota > Alphaproteobacteria > Sphingomonadales > Sphingomonadaceae > Sphingomonas > Sphingomonas xinjiangensis. Next base: position 5,801 of record NZ_JACIJF010000002.1, read on the forward strand.
TTCGTAGCCGAAGGACGCGGGGACATCATCGATGACGAAACCGAAGTAAGCGCCTATCCCGCGCCCAAACCGACACTGTCCAGGTTCGTCGAGGGGGATTGGAACCTCGATACGATGGAACCCAGGTCCGGTCTTTACCCGGGCCAGAAAAGCGCTGCCCAGGAAGCACTCACCACACGCGACCAAGCCATGCGCAAGAGGGCAAACTGATGATCGCGCGTCTCTTGTTCAGCGCGGGTCTCGCCATGCAGGAAGCGCCGCCAATGGTTGTCATCGACGAGCGCGACACGGTGCGCGAGGAAGCGCCGCCGCACGGCGCGATCGGCATGAGCACCGCCTATCGCATCAGTGACGCGGCGCCGCAGCCGCGCACCATGGAGTTCCGCAAGCGGGTGCTGCATCCGGGCGCGGCGATTGGCGTGCATCCGATCGCGCATGATGAGGTCTATTACGTCCTCTCGGGACAAGGCGAAGTGACATCGGACGGCATCAGCAAGCCATTACGGGCCGGCATGGCCGCCTATCTATACAACAAGGCAAAGGTAGGCATTCGGCAGCTGGGCAAGCAGCCGCTCGTGCTGATCATCACCTATCCCGTGGCGCCGAAGAGCTGATTTAGCTGCCCGGCTGAACATAGGGGGCGCGCGCGAACAGCTCGCGCTCCCATTGGCGCGGGTCGTTCACGGCACGGCTGTCGGTATCGAACACCATCGTAGCGCGATCAGGCAGCGCGTAATTTGCCCATTGCGGAACGGTCCCCCCATTGGGATTGCCCGTGCGGGCGAGATTGGCGAACGCCGCCATCATTGTGCGGCTTACCTTTTGTGAAGCGGGGCCGGTGCCGCTGATCGAGCCCTGCGCACCCAGCGTCCCGAACACCAACGGGATATCGGCGGTATGCGGCGCGCCCCGTTCGGGCGCGACCGGCGACTGAAAATCGACCTGATATACCCAGGTCGCTTTCGCTCCAGCCTGGCTCCGCGCATCCGCCTCGATCACCTGTCCCGGCCAGCTGCGGCCGGCAGTGGTCGCGCGGTAGAAGATGTCGGCGGGACTGTCCTTTGGGAAGTGTGCCCGATACTCGGCGACGATCCACTCGGGCAGCAGATCGATTTTGAGTTCGGGCGCCATGCGTTGCGGCAGATTGGCCCAGGTCAGTCCCTTCACCTTCTCCGAATCCGGAGCAATAAACGCCTTGGTCTCGTCGCGCGTGTTGCCAAGGATCATGGGCAACCGATGCGACTGCGGATTGGCATCCGGCCAGAAGGGGTGACGGTGCAGCCACTTCATGTCGAGCACTGGACCGAAGTACAGCGTCCCACCAATGATTGGGTCAGTCGCTTGCAACCCCTCCACCAACTGCTCGGTCGACGCCTTTAGCAGGGGCGACAGATCGGTTTCCCGAATGCCGAGCTTGGCAAGATAGGCCTGCGTTCGGCGGGTGGCGTTCATTGGGCCGGACGCGGTTACTTGCTGACCGCTCATCGTGGCCGCGGCGTGAAACAGCCGTTCGGCGGCGGGAGTCCCCATCAGGGTCGCGATCTTCGCGCCGCCGCCAGATTGGCCAAACAGCATGACCCGGTCGGGGTCACCACCAAAGATTGCAACATTGTCCCGTATCCAGCGCAACGCCAACAACAGATCCAACTGGCCGGCATTGCCGCTGTCGGCGAAACGAGGATCGAGGCGGGCGAGGTAAAGATAACCTAGGGCATTGAGACGGTGGTTTACCGTTACCACCACCACGTCCTCGGTCGCAGCCAGCACCGCGCCATCGTTGAGGGGGTCGGTGACGCTGCCGTTCGAATAGGCGCCGCCATGGATGTACACCATCACCGCGCGGCGCGCGGTTAAGTTGGCGTCGGGGGTCCAGACGTTGAGGAACAGGCACTCCTCGGCCTGAGGTCCATAGGGCCCGCGCTGAGGGCAGACGGGGCCAAAAGCATGCGCGGGACGCAGAACGCCGGGTGTGGCGATCGGCACGGGCGCCTGAAAGCGCGGGGCGCGGCCATACTGGATGCCGAGGAAGCGCTGCACGCCGCCGACCCGGTCGCCTTCAAAATCACCGGCTGGCGTGCGGACCCGTGGGGTGGCGGCGGACCAGGCGCGGGTGGGCAGCGCCGCCAGTGCCAGGCCACCCGCAAGCACGGTGCGCCGATCGGTCACCGGCGGACGTCCATGCCGCCGCCTTCGAAAGCGGCGAGATCGGCGCGCGTGAAGAGGCTGGCGTCACCCGGGAGCGAGTGCTTGAGCGCGGTGAGCGCGAGGCCAGAGTGCGCGGCCGCTTCTGGGTCGCCGCTTTCAAGCAGGCCGTGAAGCACGCCGGCAGCAAAGGCATCGCCGGCACCCAGGCGGTCGACGATGCCGGAGATCCGCACATCGGGCGTCTGGAACCCGCCTCGGCGAGTATCGACGCGGGCGGCGACGCGGTGGCTGTCGGCGTCGTCGACATGGCGCGCGGTGGAGGCGATGAGCTGGAGCTTGGGAAAGGCGGCAAAGGCTGCCTCTGCCGCTTCGCGGCGGCGGTCGGGGCCGTCGCCTGAGAAGGTCTTGCCGAGCAGCAGCGAGACGTCCCGGTGATTGCCGAACAGGATGTCGGCATGGCCGATCAGTTGTGTGAGCACCGACTTGGGATCGCTGTCCCATGCTTCCCAGAGACGGGCGCGGTAGTTGCCGTCGAACGAGACCGGGATGCCGCGCGCGCCTGCCGCTTCGGCGGCGGCAATGGCGGCTGCCGCGGTGTTGGGACCGATCGCGGGGGTGATACCCGACAGGTGGAGCCGCTGGCAGCCGGCAAGCGCCGCGTGCCAATCCCACGCCGTTGGCGCACGGTCGGCGAATACCGAGTGGGCGCGGTCGTAAATGACTTCCGAAGCACGTAGCCCTGCGCCGGGTTGCAGGAAATAGAGGCCCAGGCGGCCGGCCTCCGCGACGATCGCCGAGGTGTCGACGCCGCGCCCGCGCAGCTCACGGGTGATCGCCGCGCCCATGGGATTGTCGGCAACCGCCGTGATCATGCGGGTGGCGTGCCCGAGCGAAGCAAGGCCGGTTGCGACGTTCGCTTCGGCGCCGCCGACATGGACCTGAAAATGGTTGGTCTGAAGCAGCAGCTCGCGGCCGGGGGGCGAGATTCGCAGCATCACCTCGCCAAAGAACGCGATGGGGCGGGTGTCGGTCATCGCGCCAGCCATCCGCCGTCGACGGCGAGGATATGGCCCTGGATGTAGTCGGACGCGGAGGATGCGAGGAACACTGCGGCGCCGCCCATGTCGGCGGGGCTGCCCCAGCGGCCCGCCGGAATGCGCTCCATGATCTGGCGGTTGCGGGTCTCATCGGCCTGGAGCGCGGCGGTGTTGTTGGTGGCGATATAGCCGGGCGCGATGGCGTTCACGTTGACGCCCTTGGCCGCCCATTCGTTCGCGAGCAGCTTGGTCAGGCCGCCGATGCCCGACTTGGACGCGGTGTAACTCGGCACGCGGATGCCGCCCTGAAAGGTCAGCATCGAGGCGATGTTGATGATCTTGCCCCTGCCCTCCGCCACCATGTGCCGCCCCGCGGCCTGACAGAGGAAGAACACCGACTTGAGGTTGGTGTCGACGACCGCGTCCCAATCTTCCTCGGTGAAGTCGAGGCTGTCATTGCGGCGAATGATGCCGGCATTGTTGACGAGAATGTCGAGGCCGCCGAGCTTATCCACAGCCTCCTCCACGACCCTGTTCACAGGTCCGATGGTGGAGAGATCGGCAGACACGATCGCGGCGCGCCGGCCGAGAGCCCGAACCTTCTCAATCGTCTCTTCGGCGGGGGTCCGGCCGACGGCAGCAATATCGGCACCGGCAGCGGCAAGCGCCAGGGCGATGCCCTGGCCGATGCCGGTGTTGGCGCCGGTGACCACCGCGACGCGGCCGGCGAGGTCGAAGGGAGTGGCTGCCATGATTACGCCAACTGGCAGATATCGAGGACGTTCATATCGGTGTAATCCTGGTTCTCGCCGGCCATCGCCCAAATGAACGCATAAGACTTGGTGCCCGAACCCATGTGGATCGACCACGGCGGCGAGATCACCGCTTCGTCGTTCTGTATAACGATGTGGCGAGTGGCCTCACCCTCGCCCATGAAGTGCATGACGCGATCCTTGTCGAGATCGTCGAGCTCGAAGTAGAAATAGATTTCGCTGCGGCGCTCATGGATGTGCGGGGGCATGGTGTTCCACACCGAACCGGGCTTGAGCACGGTCAGGCCCATCACGAGCTGGGCGCTGTCGCACACGCCGGGGATGACGAGCTGGAAGATGGTGCGCTCGTTCGATTCCTCCAGGCTGCCGCGCTCCAGCGCGTTGGCGTCGGCGATTGAGAGTTTGCGGGTCTGGAACGCCTTATGCGCGGGGCAGGAGGCGAGGTAGAATTTGGCGCCGTCGCCGGAAAACCGAACGTCCTTCGCCCCCATCGTGACGTAGAGGCAGTCCTTGTTGCCGAGCGTGAAGCTCTCGCCATCGACAGAGACGGTGCCATCGACTTTGCCGACGTTCACGATCGCGAGTTCGCGGCGCTCGAGGAAGGGGTGACCGGCCGCCGAGGGCGGTTCGGTCTGATCGGGAAGCTTGACGCTGCCCGAAGCGACCTGAACGCCGCCGATCACGAAGCGGTCGGCATGGGTGTAGTTGAGGACGCATTCGCCTTCGCGGAAGAGGCCGGAAATCAGATACCGGTCGCGCAATTCCTCGTTGGAGACGCATTCCATCATGTCGGGATGGGTGGCGTAGTAGGTGCGGTCGAACATTGGGGGCTCCCTTGGGCTACTATCTTGTCTACGCGGAAAACGGAGTCAGAGGCGGTAGGCTCGGCGCACCAAGCCAGACGTAAGTTCATCAATTAATTCAACAGCTTCCCAGTCTAGCAGACGCCCTTCCGCCACTAGACGGGCGAGGAAAGCGGCGTCGACCCGGCGCGCGACGTCGTGGCGCGCAGGGATGGACAGGAAGGCGCGGGTATCGTCGTTGAAGCCGACCGTGTTGTAGAAACCGGCGGTTTCGGTCGTATTCTCGCGAAAGCGGCGCATCCCCTCAGGAGAATCATGAAACCACCACGCCGGCCCCAGCTTGAGGCAGGGATAATGGCCGGCGAGCGGCGCGAGCTCGCGGGCATAGGTGGTCTCGTCAAGCGTGAAGAGGATGATCGACAGATCGCGCGAGGTGCCGAAGCGGTCGAGCAAAGGCTTCAGCGCCGCGACATAATCGGTGCGCATCGGAATGTCGGCGCCCTTGTCGCGGCCATGGCTGCCGAACAGGCCCTGGTTATGATTGCGGAAGGAGCCGGGGTGAATCTGCATCACCATGCCATCCTCCACGCTCATCGCCGCCATTTCGGTGAGCATCTGGGCACGGAACAGCTCGGCATCGGCGGGCGTCCAGTCGCCTCCGGTGACCCGGCGGAACAGCGCCTCGGCCTCGCCGGGCGTTAGATTGGCGGTACGTGCGGTTGGGTGGCCATGATCCGTGGCGGTGGCCCCGGCGGCGCGGAAATCGGCGCGGCGCTTGCGATGCGCGGCGAGATAGCCGTTCCAGCTATAGACGTCTTCGCCGGTCAGGTCGGCGAAGACCTGCATCGCGCCGATAAACTGTTCGTGCTCGACATCGATCACCGCATCGGGGCGGTAGGTGGTGACCACCCTTCCCTGCCAGCCGCTGTCCTGGATGGCGTGGTGGTGCGAGAGGTCGTCCTGCGGCCCCTCCGTCGTGGCGAGGAATTCGAGGCGGAATCGGTCGAACAACGCACGCGGACGATAGGCGTCGGTCGCCAGCGCTTCGTTGATGCGATCGTAGTAGAGATCGGCGGTCGAACCATCGAGCGCGACGTCGAAGCCGAACACATCGGCAAAGACATGGTCGAGCCACAGGCGGGACGGCGTGCCGCGGAACAGGAAGTAATTATCGGCAAAGATGCGCCACGCCGCGCGCGGATCTGTGGCGGGTACCCCAGCCTTGCTCGGCACGCGCAGATCGTCGAGCGCGATCCCCTGCGAATAGAGCATGCGGTAGATATAGTGGTCGGGCGCGAGCAGCAGCTCGGTCGCGTTCGACCAATTGGCATCGGTGGCGAACCATCGCGCATCGGTGTGCCCGTGCGGGCTGATGATCGGCAGATCAGCCACTTCGCCATAGAGCGCGCGGGCGATGCTGCGCGTGCGCTCCTCGGCAGGGAAAAGACGGTCGGGATCCAGCATCAACGGCTTGGACATAAACGCCTTACGCCTCCTGCTTTTCGCGGCTCACCGTGTTCACGATGACCGCGAGGATGGCAATCGCCGCGCAGACGGCGAGCATGGTGTAATAGCTTCCCGGCTGGAAACAGGGTGTGGTCGGGCCCATCCAGACAGGGATGCAGCCCGCAACCTTCTTGCCCGACACCAGGAAGATCAACGCACCAACCAGCCCGGCGAGCACCGCGACGATCACTGCCCAGGGGGTAGAGCGGCGGAAATGCTCGACGCGCTTGAGCCGTGGCGAGAGCAGGTGCACCGAAAGCACGGCCAGGAAATAGGCGCCGCCCGCCGCGATGAACATCGGCGCATAGCTGCCCACCCGATCGAGCACGTCGCCCGAATATTTGGAGAACAGCGCCCCGCCGATCGCACCCAGCGTGCCGCCAATGCCGATCACCGCGCCCACGGCAAAACGCGGGAAGGTGTCCGACGGCAGCGTGTAGAGATTGGCCGAGAAGCCCTGGTGCGCGGCGGCGGCGATGCCGATGATCAGCACGCTTGCCCACAGACTGGATACCGACGTGGCGAACACCACCGGGAGCACGAAGAACGCGCAGACCAGCATGGTAAGCTTGCGCGCCTTGTTGACGCTCATGCCCGCGTTCATCAGCCGGCCTGAGAGCCAGCCGCCTGCGACGCTGCCGACGTCGGAGATCAGGTAGATGCCGCCAAGCGCAAGCGCCGCGGTGGGTGTCGACCAAGTCTTCAAGTCGAGGCCATATTGCGTGCCGAGATAGCCCGGCAGCCAGAACAAGTAGAACCACCAGATCGGATCGATGAAGAACTTGCCGAGCGCAAAGGCCCAGGTCTCACGCGTGGCGAGCAGGCGCAGCCAGAGGCCGGGGGTCTTCACTTCCGGATCGGCGGGATCCTGCGTGATATGCGCGAGTTCGGCAGGCCCGACCTTATGGTGCGTGGCGGGATTGTCGCGGTAGAAGATCAGCCAGGCGATCAGCCAGGCCGCGCCGAACACGCCGGTAACGATGAAGGTCATCCGCCAGCCGATGACGGGGACCAGCGCGAAGCAGAGCAGCGGCGCCGCGATGGCACCGACATTTGCGCCGGCATTGAAGATACCGACCGCAAAGGCGCGTTCCTTTTGCGGGAACCAGGTGGTGACCGACTTCACGCCGGCGGGAAAGTTGCCCGATTCGCCAATGCCGAGCGAGAAGCGGGCGAGCGCGAACTGCGTGACGCTGTAGGCGCCGCCATGCGCCATGTGCGCGATCGTCCAGACCACCACCGCCGCGGCATAGCCCAGCCGGGCGCCGATCGCGTCGACCACCTTGCCGAAGCCGAGATAGCCGATGGCATAGGCGACCTGAAACCAGACGACGATGTCGGCATAGCTGCGCTCATCGAGCCCCAGCGCGGGATCGTCCATCATGGTGGGCTTCAACAGCCCGATCATCTGGCGGTCGATATAGTTGATCGCCGTGGCGGCGAAGAGCAGCGCCACGATCACCCAGCGATAGCGCCCTATCCGCTGCGTCGCGTCCGCGACGATTGCATCCCGACCTACGGCCATATCCTCTCCAACCCTAACCCGCTTCAGATCCGGCTTTTGCCGGTTATCCTGCAGCGTACCTGAAACCCGGTGCCGAACCGCGCCTCCACGGCGGCACCGACCGAAACCTGATGAACGCCGGTGACGGCACCCGTCGAAATCCATTGCCCCTTGGCGAGCGGCAAGCGGCGCCGCGCGGCCAGTTCGAACAGGAAGCGGACGGCCCCGAACGGACCATCGAGCATGCCGCCCGCGGTGCCGGTGCCGGCCACTTCGCCATCGATTGTTAACGCTACCGGCCAGTCATGGAAATCGATTTCGCGCGAGACGGCGGCACCGATCACCAATCCATTGTTGTTACCGAAATCGGATACGGTGACCGCCGGGCCGTGATCGTTGATTCCGGGAAAGGGCGAACTGGCGACTTCGATGCCGACATGAACCGCGCCGACATGCGCGGCAACGTCCTGGTTGGTCCAAGCGCGGTCGAAGCTGGCGGGAAGATCGCCCAAGCGCAGCAGAAATTCGGCCTCCGCCGCTCCGAAGCCGGTGGCGAAGATCGGCATGTCGGGGGTGTCGCCCTCCCCCACCTCGACAACGCTGTCCGCAAAGATCGGCCCGGCTAGGCGGTTGGCGCCGTGCGCCTCGTCGAGCGGCGACGGGATCTTGCCGACCTTCCACCCCGCGACGTGGCCGCCGAACAGGGCGATCGCGCGTTCCTGAATGCCGTACGCCTGGTCCAGCGTTTGCGGCAGCGCTCCCGGGTAATCAGGCAGCGGGCCGCCGGCCTGGCGGGCTTCCACGAACGCCCTGGCAATCTCGTCCGCGGCAGGTTCAGCGGTCATGGGATCTGGTTCCTCTTGTTGAATCAGGTGCGCGGTCACAAGGTCACGCCCCGCTTCCACAGCGCGATCTCGCGCTCCTCATTGCGTTCGGCGGCGGTGGGCGCGCCCGACGCGATCTGGGCGATGCGCGTGAGCAGCGCTTGCGTGGTGGCGTCGAGGCCCTGATCGAGCACAGCGCCCGCGTCAAAATCGATCCAGCCAGGCTTGCGGGCGGCAAGATCATGATTGGAGGCGATCTTCACTGTCGGCACCGGGAAGCCCAAGGGCGTGCCGCGGCCGGTGGTGAACAGGATCACGGTAGCGCCGGCGGCCGAGAGCGCAGTGGAGGAGACTGCGTCGTTCCCTGGCGCCTCGAGCAGCGTCAATCCAGTGCGGCGCAGGCGCTCTCCATAGCGCAGCACGTCGGTGACGGTGGCGTGGCCGCCCTTCTGCACGGCGCCGAGCGACTTTTCCTCCAGCGTGGTGATCCCGCCGGCGATGTTGCCTGGGGACGGGTTCTCCGACACCGGCTCGCCGTGGCTCGTGAAATAGGCTTTGAAGCCATTCACCAGATCGACAATGCCGGTGAAGACGCGCTCGTCGGCGGCGCGGTCCATCAGCATCTGTTCGGCGCCGAAGATCTCGGGGATCTCGGTGAGCACGGCGCTGCCGCCAGCTTGGGTCACGGCGTCGGCGATGCGGCCGACCAGTGGGTTGGCGGTGAGGCCGCTGAACCCGTCCGAGCCGCCGCATTTCACCCCGACGACGAGCTTGGACAGCGGCAGCGGCTCGCGCTTCGCCTGGGCGGCGATGGCAACGAGTTCGTCAATCGCGGCGAGGCCGGCGGCGATCTCGTCGTCGGCAAATTGCGCGGCGACGTGGCGGATGCGCGCGTGGCGCTCGGACGGGATCGCGGCGAGCAGACCGTCGAGCTGGTTGTTTTCGCAGCCTAGCCCGACGAGCAGCACGCCCCCCGCATTGGGGTGGCTGGCGAGCGCGGCGATCATGTCGCGCGTGGCGTGGAGATCGTCGCCCAGCTGCGAGCAGCCAAAAGGGTGAGTGAAGGCGTAGACGCCGTCGACCCTGCCCCCATGGCGGGCGTGGGCGGCGGCGGCGATCTTATGCGCCGTGCGGCCGACGCAGCCGACGCTGGGGAGCACCCAGATTTCATTGCGGGTGGCGGCGCGGCCGTCATCGCGAAGATAGCCGGTGAAGGTGGGGGCTTCTTGTACCTCTCCGCTCCGGGAAGAGGGCGTTTTGGTGTAGGTGTACTCGCCCTGCCCCTTCAACGCGGTGGCGACATTGTGGGTGTGGACGTGGTCTCCCGGGGCGATTGGCTGTATCGCGACGCCGATCGGGAAGCCGAATTTCAGAACCGGGTCGCCGGGCGCCACCGAATTGACTGCGAATTTGTGGCCGTGGGGGATGGCGTCGCGCAGCACGACCTCCGCCCCGTCCACCTTCACGCGTTCGCCCGCCGCGAGCGCGCGCAGCGCGGTGCCGACGTGGTCGCGAAGGTCGATTCGGTGGGCGGCCTTGGTCATGCGAACGATTTTGCACTCTCCGGCGCGGAGCGGGTCCGCTGATATGCCGGCCACCTGCGCGGCCGGGCCCCGGCTCGAAGCGGATGCGGATGCGGGACGACGGTCTGCGAGCATCGACTCTGCACGTCAGCCTCTCCCGCTCCGCTCGTTTTCCGAGCTGGTAGCGGCAACAGTGCTACCGGTGTCAAAATCGCACGTCAACGCTGCTCGACGTCGATTGACAAGGTTCCTGAGCGGCGATAGCGTTTGTGACACCGGTGTCCGATCAAGGTCGGAGAACGAGACCAGCGAAGACTGGCCGTTCACGGGGAGGTGGATTGTTGCGCAGGCTGAGCTGCGCCTCCTCGACCATGCCGTACACGCGACCGCCCTGCGGCCGCGGCAACGATAAAGAGCGCCGCGTGCGGCGCGAGGAGGATGGATGCGCGTTTTCGACACCCCGTGTTTCGAGTCGCCCGCTCGCCGGCTGGCAGGAACTTCACTGGCCGCTCTGGCCTTGGGGCTGCTTGCCCCAGCCCATGCCTGGGCAGAGGCGAAGGCGCCGCAGACCGGGCAGGATGTGCCGCAGACCGCGCAGGGCGCCCAGTCAGGCGACACGCTGACGCAGGACCCTTCGGCCAACGACGCGCAGCAGGCATCCACCGCCGCGCAGCAGGACGAAGTGGTGGTCACCGGCTTCCGCCAGTCGCTCCAGGCCGCGCTTAACGTGAAGCGCAATTCGGTATCGTCGGTGGACGCGATCGTCGCCGAAGACATCGCCAAATTCCCCGACCAGAACCTGGCCGAGTCGCTGCAGCGCATCCCCGGCATCTCGATCCAACGCGACGCGGGCGAAGGCCGCGCGATCACCGTGCGTGGCCTGGGCGCGCAGTTCACCCGGGTGCGGCTGAACGGGCTCGAGACGGTGGCGACCTCTACCGATGGCGCCAGCGCCAATCGCGACCGTGCGTTCGACTTCAACGTGTTCGCGGCCGAGCTGTTCACGTCGCTGGTGGTACACAAGACCGCCGAAGCGTCGCTGGACGAAGGATCGCTGGGCGCGGTCGTCGACCTGAACACCGGCAACCCGCTGGGCGGCAAATACGGCTTCACAGCGGTGGGCGCGGCGCAGGCGACGTATAACGACCTGTCGAAGAACTGGGGCCCGCGCTTTGCCGGGCTGCTGTCGTGGAAGTCGCCCGACGGGACGCTGGGCGTGGCGGTGTCGGCCGCGTACCAGAAGACCGACAATCTGGAGCTGGGCAACAACACGGTGCGCTGGGCACAGGCGCGGTTCGACAGCGTCAACGGCACGCCGTGCTTCACGCGCCCGAATACCGGCGGCAGCTATGTGCCAAGCGCCGCGTGCAACGAGGCAGCGCTTTCCTTCCACCCGCGCATCCCGCGTTATGGCGAAGTGCGCCACGACCGCGAGCGGCTGGGCCTGACCGGCAGCGTCCAATGGGCGCCGAGCGATGCGACCAAAGTGTCGATCGACGCGCTGTATTCGCGCTTCAGCGAGACGCGCGAGGAGAAATGGGGCGAAGTGCTGCTGCGCTCCAACGAACGCTCAATCGACGTGGTCAATCCGACCTATGACGACAATGGCAACATGGTGTCGGCGACGCTCAACGACGCATGGGTGCGGACCGAGCATTATCTGCGCGAGTCCAAGACCGAATTCTACCAGGTCGGCGGCAGCTGGGACCAGGATCTGGGCGAGGATTTCCGCTTCACGCTGATGGGCGGCGTGTCGCAGTCGAACGCGGACATTCCGGTCGAGACGACCTTCGTCTTCGACGATCGCGACGCGCAGGGCTATAGCTTCGATTATACCAACTCGCGTTCGCCCCGGCTGACCTTTGGCACCAGCGTCACCGATCCGGCGAATTTCCAGTTGGCGGAAATCCGCGACCGGCCCTCAACCGTGGTCAACAAGTTCAAGACTGCGCAGCTGCGCACCGAATGGGACGCGACCGATGGCTTCACCGTGAAGCTGGGGGGCGTGTATCGCCGGTTCGACTATGACGTCGAAGCGTTCCAGCGCGACACCGCGGTATGCGGCAATGGCGGGCGCGACCTGGTGCTGGGCACGATCACGTGCTCGCCGACATCGGCCTTTGGTCCCGCGGCGATCTATGGCTTCCAGGCAACGTCGGGGCTTTCGGAGCTGTTCGAGCTGGGCAAGGCCGGGCAGCCCGAGGGCAACACCAACAGCTGGCTGATCCCCAACATCGCCGCGGCGGCCGACTATACCGGGCTCTACGACCGGCCGCTGGCGTTGGACGTCGGCAACAACCGGTCGGTCACCGAACAAGTGAAGGGCGGCTACCTGCAATTCGACGCCGACGGCAGCGTGCTGGGGATCGACGTGCGAATGAATGGCGGCATGCGCTATGTGCGCACCGAGCAGTCCTCCACCGGCATCAACAGCGGCACCAACGTCACGGTGGAGCGCAGCTATGAGGACTGGCTGCCGGCAGTGAACGTGGCGGCGAACCTGACCAAGAACCTGATCCTGCGCGGCGCGGTGGCCAAGGTGATGACGCGGCCCTCGCTCGGCAGCCTGACGCCGGGTGGATCGGCGGACGGGTTCAACTATCGGATCAGCTTCGGCAATCCGTTCCTGGAGCCGTTCCGCGCGACCGCTTATGACGCATCGCTGGAATGGTATTTCGCGCCGCAGTCTATCCTGTCGGTGGCGGTGTTCCAGAAGGACATTGAGAGCTTCCCGGTTTCGGCGACGCGTATCGACACCTTCCTGTCGACCGGCCTCCCGGCGTCGGTGCTGGCAAGCTCGTCGCCAGGCGCGCTGAACCCGGCGCAGCAGGCGCTGCCGATCTGGACGATCCAGACGACGGTGAACGGCACGGGCGCGAACCTGAAGGGGATCGAGCTGTCGGCGCAGGCGCCGTTCCGCTTCCTGCCCGGCTTCCTGGCCAATTTCGGCGGGATTGTGAACGCGACCTTTGTCGACTCCACTGCGCTCTATACGCAGCAGACCCCGGCCACCACGCCGGGCGGATCGAATGTCAGCGTGCCGTTCGAGTCGACGCTGTACGGCCTGTCCAAGCGGGCGTTCAACGCCACCCTTTATTACGAGGACAGCAAGTTCAGCGCGCGTGCGTCGGTCAGCTACCGCGGACCGTATGTCGACGCCGGATCGGGCACGGGCAATGTGTTCGAAGGCTATAACGCGATCACCAATGTCGACGCGTCGCTACGCTACAAGCTGACCGAGTGGGTCGAGCTGTCGCTGGAAGGCACCAACCTGACCGACGCGTATCGCGACCGGTATGTCGATGTGGGGTCGAACCGAAACTACGAGTATAACCATTTCGGCCGGATGTTCCTGATCGGCGCCCGGTTCAAGATGTAGTTTCGGGGTTGAGGCTGGACGTTGATGGGGCGCCTTCCGTTCGAAGGCGCCCCTTTTGTTGTCACGCGAACGCGCGAAGCTTGAGCGGAAGAGAGGGACTCACCCGGTGATCCCGGTGTGGCGGAGCCAGTGAAGGAACAGGTCGGGCCAGTGCTCGACGCTCTTGCCGCGGGCGAGGCGAAGGCCAAAGCCGTGGCCACCATCGGGAAACAAGTGAGTCTGGGTGGCGATGTTCTGCGCGCATAGCGCTTCGCGCAGCATCAGCGTGTTGGCGACGGAGACCGAGGCATCATCCTCGGCATGGAGGAGGAAGCAAGGCGGCGCGTTGGGCGGCACGTGCAGGTGCGGCGAATAGGCGCGCTCCGCCTCGGGCGTGGGATGCTCGCCGAGCAGGTTCTTGCGCGAGCCCGCATGCGCTGCGGGCGCAGCCATGGCGATGACCGGATAGATCGGTGCGGCGGCATCGGGACGCGCGGAGCCGCGATCGGCCGCGTCGACTGGCGCATAGACCTGCGCGTCGAAGCGGGTGAGCAGGCTGGCGCAGACATGGCCGCCCGCCGAGAAGCCCACCGCAGCAACGCGGGCGGGATCGATGTGATAGCGCGCGGCATGATGGCGGATGAGGCGCATGGCCCTTTGCGCGTCGGCAAGCGGCACATTCGCGCCATTCGCCCAGCCTTGATGCGGAAGGCGATAGAAGAGGACGAAGGCAGTGATGCCCTGGGCGGCGAGCAGGCGCGCCATTTCATAGCCCTCCTTGTCGATCACCACCCAGCTATAGCCGCCGCCCGGTGTGATCAGAACCGCGGCGCCATTGGGCTTGGCCGGGCGAAACACGGCCATGCGCGGCCGGGTGATGCCGGTAACGAAGCGATCGTTATAGGCCGCGTCTTTGCTGCGCTCGATCGTGACTTCGGCCTGTTTCGGATACGACCGGGGGGGGTGTGTCCAAAGGTCGATGGTTTCGACCGGATCGGGAAAGGCTAGCCAAAGCGCGCCCTGCCCCGCCGCGGGCGGCGCAGTCTGGGCCAGCGCGCGAGGTGCCATACTCGCAGCGGCCAAGCCCGCGAGCAAAGCGGTTCTGCGGTCAATGGCGTCGTGCATCCTGCTCCCCCTGCCCGCCTCCTGTGGGGGCTGATACCGGTGGCAGCTTGTCGCACCTGGCGCAGGGGTTCAAGGATTAGCGGACCCGTCCGCCGGAAATCCAGCGGACGAAATACGAGCCGGTGGTCAGTTCGACGTGAAGGTAGTCGTGGTGATGCGGTGCATCGTCCCCACGGGCTGGCCCGCCTGCCCTTCATCCTTCACCGCAGCGGTCAGGAGATAGCGGCCCTGCTCCCGCACCGGCACTTCGAAATCGCCCTGCGCACCCGTGAGTACCGAGCGCGACCATTTGTCAGGGCTGATGATCGTCACCTTGGTATTCGCCACCGGCTTGCCATCGCGCAGCAATGCAAACCGGTTGCTGTTGGGCACCACCGGGGCGATCTCGAGCGGCAGCAGCGTACGCGCCTCCGTCCGACCAGCGCGGGCATAATAGACCACGCCCTCCTTGCTGCCTTCGGCGCCCCAGGGGGCAAACACGTTGTCATCCCATACGCGCACATCGCCCGAGGGTACGGCGGCTTCGAGGAAGCCCGCCCGGCGCGTGAATGTCGGCTTCTCCTGACCGAGCACGGTCGGCGCTTTCAGCTTCTCGAACTCAGGGTCGCCGCCCGCGGGCAGCGGGTCCGCCGGCTCGCCCAGATAGATGCGAGCGGCGCCCGCGCCATCGCGTTCGACCCAGACTTCATGCGCCTGCGCGGTGCCCGAGAGCATGCAGAGCAGCGTGATCAACATCATCTTGCGCATCATCAGTCTCGCTTTGCAAAATAAGTGGTGCCGCTCACGGGCAGGAAGTTCAGCGCCAAGAACACCAGTCCAGCGCCAAGCATAACGTAGCCGCTCCACAAGATCGATCCCATGATCCAGCCGCGCGCTCCAACGCTCAGCGGGAAGGCGAACGCGAGCGCTGCCCAGGCGCCGAGCCGAAGCTGCCGCTTACGCGCCGCGCGCGGAATGCGGCCGAAGCGCACCCGATGATGCGGATCGGTGGCCAGTCCGAACAGGGCAAACGCGGCTGTGATGAGAAGAAGGGCAAGCGCGCTCATTCGGCTGGCTCCAAAACCGGGTTGGGTAATTCGGCATAGGCGCGCTTGCTGCGCTCGCGGACCTTGGGGCGATAGCGCGCCACCCGGGCGGCGGCCCAGAGGAAGGCGATCCCGAACACCAGCATCGTCAGATCGACACCCGCCATCAGCAAGTCGCCGGTGACGAGCGCGGTGACGATGCCGCGCGGCGTGCCGGCCATGTTGTAGAAGGGCAGAATCGCCAGGAGCACCCCGGTCGAGCCGAGGATCATCACCCAAGCATGCGCCGGACGCCGCACGAAGCTCAGCACCGCCGCAGCCGCCCAGGCGAGGAACAGGACATGGATCTCCCACTCGGCGCGGCCGCGCATCGCCACGGGCAGAAGCCGGTTCGCCCAGAACATCGCCGCCACGCCCAGCGGAAAGCCCGCGAGCACGGCGACATTCAGCCGCTCGACAAGGATGAAGCCGAAATGCGGCCGGTTCGGATCGGGCAGCTTTTCCCGCCGCTTCACCGTCCACAGCACGAGACCAGTCGCCACCATCAGCGTGCCAGCCACCCCGCACAGGAAGTAGATCCAGCGGACGACCGTATCGGCGAAGCGCCCGGCATGGAGCCCGATCATAGCCCCGGCGGTGGTCGTGGCGCCGCCGGGCACCGGCGAGGTCCAGACGAGCTTGCCGGTGGTGCCGGCATAAGCGAGGCTGGGCGTCCTGGACGACAGCATCGAGGCGGGGCTGCGGCTCACCACAACCTGCGACGCCGCGTCGCCGGCTTCGCGCACTTCGATGAACCCGACCGGGCCGCCGAGCCGCGTTTCGGCGTCACGGACAATGGCGGTGAGCGGCACAAGCGGTGCGGGGATGCCGGTGCGCTCTACCGCCTGCGGGTACGGAAAGAGCTGGCGGGGAAGCGCGTCCCCATCGGCATAGTTGGCGACCACCGCCCATGGCATCAGCAGCGCCATCAGCGTGACCAGTCCGGTATAGGTGATCATCAGGTGAAAGGGCAGCCCGAGCACCGCGACCGCATTGTGCCCATCGAGCCAGGAACGCTGGCCCTTGCGCCGCCGCAACGTGAAGAAATCCTTGAAGATCTTCTTGTGCGTGACGATGCCCGAGAGGATCGCAACCAGCATCATCATCGCGGCGACGCCGACGATCCAGCGCGCCCAGATGACCGGCATGTAGTGAAGATCGAAATGGAAGCGGTAGAAGAACTCGCCGCCTCGGGTCGCGCGCACCGTGGTAGGTTCGCCATCTGCCCCGATCAGCGCCTGATTATCGCGCCGTCCGCGCCGGCCCCGCCCCTTCTCCCCTGCCTTGGGCTGCGGCACCCAGAACAGCTGCGCACCCGCAGTGGACGCGCTGGGCATGGTGATGAACCAGCTTTTCGCGTCGGGCGCCTTGCTCGAGAGAAAGCGCTGGGCTCCGTCGAGCACCTGCATCGGCTGTTCGATCGGCGCGAGCTCGGGTCGCATCCAGCGGTTCATGCCGTCGCGCCAGAAGGCGATGGTACCGGTTACGAACACCAGGAAGAGCACCCAGCCGAGCAGCAGACCCGACCAAGTATGCAGGAACGCCTGCGATTGCCGGAACCCCTTGTTCATATCCGCCCCGTCAGCTGGATCGACCACCACGCGATCATGCCCGCCACTGCGCCTAAGACAACCAGAGTCCAAAGCGCGCGCCACCCGCTACGCGCGGCAAAGGCCCACATCGCCGCGGCCGCGCAGATCACGAAGGCGGCAAGCTGCGCGGTGATCGTCGCCTCCAACCGTGCGCCGGGCAACAACCGCGCGAGCGCCATCGCCCACAGACTGCCCACGGCATAGCCTATCGGCACCGCTGCAAGGATGCGGAGCAGCATGTCGCCGCTCCGCCGCCATGCAGGCGCGCTAGCCCCCCCGCGATTCATCAGGGGTAGGTCACGCGCAGAGTGCCGAACACGGTGCGCGGGCTGCCATAATAGTTGCCGCGCCCGGTGGCCGAGATGCGCGAATAATAGGTGCGGTCGAACAGGTTGTTCACATTGACCCCCAGCGAGATGCGGTCGTTGATCCTGTACCCGGCGCGCAGGTCGGCGACGGCATAGGCGCCTTGGCGAACGAGCGTGGAGCGGATCAGCGTTCCGAGCGCATTGCGGTAGGACGGGTTGCCACCCGAGGTCTTGCTGAACCATGTGAAGCCGCCGCCCAGGCTGAACCCGGCAAGCGCGCCATCGACGGGCGCATAGTTGGTGAAAAGCTTTGCCTGATGCTCGGGGATCACCGGCATCAGCGACAACCCTTCGAAGACCGGATTGGTGTCTTCGATATATTTGCTCTTGGTGTAGCTGTAGCCCGCATTGATCCGCCAGGCCGGGAGGATCTCGCCGCTTGCCTCGAACTCGGCACCGCGCGCGCGAACTTTGCCGAGCTGAAGGTATATGTCTGGCAAGCTTTCGTTGGTGAAGATCCGGTTGGACTGCTCGATCTGGTAGACCGCGGCCGAGAGCAGGAGGCGGTCGGCGAACAGCGCAAGCTTGCTGCCGACTTCATATTGGGCGCCGATCAACGGCTGGACATCCTGACCGTCCGGACGGGTCTTCCCTGAAGGTGCCGCCTGCGGCGTAAAGCTGTCGGCATAGCTGGCGTACAGGTTGAGGTTGCCCGTCACGTCCCACACGACGCCGGCATAGGGAGTGAACTGCCCCTCAATCCCATAGCCGGTCTGCGGGGTGAGCGTGGGCAGCAGCGTCTGGAGGTTGGTGTCCCACCAAGTCAGGCGGCCACCGCCGATCAGAGTCAGGCCTTCCAGCGGGCTGAGGCGCATCTGACCGTAAATGCCATATTGCTCGACCTGGGTCGTCGAACCGCCCCAGGATTGCAGCACGCAGTTGGCGGGCGCGGGCGTTACGGGCACGCTGACATTGGGGCAAGTCGCGTTGCTGCCCTGCACCGGGTAATAAGGCGACGGGCCATAGGGATTGAGCGGAGGCTCGAGCGGCGAGACCGGATTGTACACGTCGATCCGCGCATAGTTGGACAGGCGCGTGAAGTAGGAGTCGTTGTCCGCCGCCTGATAATCCGCGCCCAGAATCAGCGTCTGCTCGCGCCCGAACGCGCGGAAGCTGCCGACGCCGTTGAAATCGAACGAATGCGTCGTGCCGAAGCTGTCGCCCCGATAGGCGATGTGGTTGGTCAGGCCGTTGGTCGGGGTGACCGGCTGGCTGCCGATATAGCTGTACACGTCGATCCGCTTGATATCGGTGTAAAGGCCGGTGGCACGCAGCGTCCAGCGGTCGCTTATCTGGTGCGTGATCTCGGCAAAGCCGGTCCACACGTCGGAACGGAATCGGTTCCAGTCGGCACCCAGATAGGTAGAGCGCGGAACGTCGAGCAGGCTGCCCTCGCTGCCGTCCAGGCCACCGATGATGCCAGGCAGGCCCGACTGGATCGCGGGCTTGAAGCGGTCATAGGTGCCTCCGACGGTGATGGTGGTACGCTCACCGATGTCGAGCGACCCGACCACGAACGCATTCACCCGGTTGCGGTGCGCCACGTCGTAGAACTGATCCTGGTCCTGCACCATGATGCCGCTGCGCAGGCCCGCATTGGCGCTGAGCGGCACCGAAATGTCGAGCTCGGCGCGCAAATTCTGGTAGCTACCATAGCCGACCGACGCCTGGGCGCGGGCTTCTTCGAGCGGGCGCTTGCGGACCATGTTGATGCTGCCCGCCGGGTTGCCCGATCCGCTGAACAGGCCCGCAGGGCCGCGCAGCACTTCGAGCCGGTCAAAGGCGAACAGGTCCGGTACGACGGAGGGAAAGCCGAAGGACAGCGTCGGCACGCCGTCGATGAGGTAGTTGTTGATCGCAAAACCGCGCGACAGGAACGTCGGATCCTCGCTGCCGACGCCGGTCACGGTGACGCCGGGCGTCGCGGTGAGCGCGTCCTCGAGGGTGAAAAGATTCTGCGCCTCGATCTGTTCGCGGTCGATCACCGAGATGGTGTTGGGAACATCCTTGCGCGGCGTGACGGTCTTGCCGACATCCTGGCCGTAGCTTTTGCCGAGAACGACGACCTCGTCTTCCGACCGCGCCTGCTGCGCCGCGTCGTCGGTGGAGACCGGATCGGTCGGATCCGCAAAAGCGGGCGTCCCGATCATTGCCGCAACCCCTGCCAGCAACGCCCCCAAATTCCGCAAAACCCGATCTCCTTGTGATTCGCGCCGCTGATAGCCGGAGGGGTTTTGCGAGTCACTAGCATTAGCACCGTTGTTGCGATTGGTTTCACGTAAGCTATGCTGCGGAGCATGAATCCGGCTGGAAACGTTCTGATGCTTGTGCTCGCCTGTGCACTTGCCGGGTGCGCGGGTGAGCGAACACGGAAGCCCTTTACCATATCGCTTCGCGGCGTGGGCACGGCGTGCATCACCAAGGTTCAGGGGCGCACGGTGACGATGGACGAGTTGCTCGCGATGGCAGCGCCGGCAGCGAAGATCGAGCCGCGGGCGCATGTACGTACGGATGCTAGCGTGTCCTACCGGTGCATCGCCGGGCTGATCTACAGGTTGCAGCATGTCGGGTTCGAGTGGGTCGATGTCGGACCCAAGCCGGGACAGGTGCCGATCGGCAAGTAAGCGGGGGTGCCAGACCCCTTGGTCGGGCGCGGTACCGATAGCGGCGCCGCGCCCGATCCTCGGTCAGGCTTGCCGCATCTGCTTGACGGCGTGATCGGCGGCGCGGGCAGTAAGCGCCATGAAGGTAAGCGACGGGTTTACGCAGGAGACCGACGCCATCTGCGCACCGTCGGTGACATAGAGATTGGCGGCGTCGTGCGCCTGGCTCCAGCCGTTGAGAACCGAGTTGCGCGGATCGGCGCCCATACGCGCGCCGCCCATTTCGTGGATGGCGTCGCCGGGAACATGCTCACCTTCATAGCTGGTGACGTTGTTGAGGCCGGCGGCCTTGAGCATCTTTTCGCCCTCTTCTTTGGCATCGGCCATCATGCGCAGCTCGTTCTCGCGGAAGCGGACGTCGAAACGCATGAGCGGCACGCCGAAGCGGTCCACCTTGCTGGAATGCAGCGAGACGCGGTTGTCCTTGTACGGCAGGCATTCACCGAACGCGCCCATGCTGAACTTCCAGGGCGTATAACCGCGCATGCCCTGCTTCATCGACGCGCCGAACCCGACCGGCGCGGCAGGGTCGCGGCGCGCGCTGCCCTGATAGCCATAGCCGCGCTTGAAGCCGACGCCCTCCTCACCGCCGATGTTGCGGAAGCGCGGGACGTACACCCCGCCGGGGCGCCGGCCATATTCGATATAGTCGGTCATGCCCGGGATCTCACCCTCCACACCGACGCGGAAGATGTGGTCCATGACATAGCGGCCGAGCGTGCCGCTGCCGTCGAAATGGCTGCGCTCGCTGCCGGGCTGGCGCGAGTTCATCAGGATCTGCGTCGAGGCCATGGCCGAGGCGCACAGGAAGACGAGATCGGCCGAAACCGTCTGCGCCTGCCCCGTCTTGGCATCGACGTAGCGGACGCCCGTGACACGCTTTTTGGCCGCGTCATAGTTGAGGTTGGTGACGACCGCGTCCGATTGCAGCGTCAGCCGCCCGGTGGCGCGTGCGGCGGGAAGCGTCACTGCCTGGGTGGAGAAATAGGCGCCGAACGAGCAGCCATTGCCGCACTGGTTGCGCATCTGGCACTTGGTGCGGTTCTGTTCCGGCTTGTCCTCGGTCAGGTTGGACAGGCGGGTGTTGATCAGCTTGCGGCCGGGGAACTTGGATTCCAGCCGCTGCTTCAGCCACTTTTCCGCGACGTTCATCGGGATCGGCGGCTGGAACTCGCTGTCGGGCAGATACGGCAGGTTCTCGCGCGATCCCGAGACGCCGATATAGTTCTCGACATAGCGGTACCACGGTTCGACATCGTTGTAGCCGATTGGCCACGCGCCATCAATGCCGTCGCGCTTGTTCGCTTCGAAGTCCTCGGGTGCCCAGCGAAAGCTCCACCGGCCCCAGATCAGCGACTTGCCGCCCACTGCGCCGGGACGGATCCAGTAGAACTTCTCGCCTTCGTCAAAGGCATAAGGGTTCAGCCGGTCGTCATTGTAGAATTTCTGGTTGCTCGGCGCGACATAGCCGTGCTTGGCGATGAAATAATCGCTGTCGACCAGTGCCTTGGGCATGATGTTGCGGGCGGGTACTTCGAAGGCGGGCTTGCCATCGTAAGGATAGCCCTCGCCGTGCTCCACCATGATGCCGCGATCGAGCATCAGCACCCGCAGCCCCTTTTCAGTCAATTCCTTGGCGGCGAAACCACCGCTGACACCCGAACCGATGACGATTGCGTCGAACCTGTTGGTCGAAGCCATGTTCTTTTATCCTCTCCGAAGCGCGTTCAGAACCGCAGTGCGCGCAGCGTGTTGAAGCTGGTGGTGATGTCGGGGAGGTAAGGCGCGGGCGCCTCGTCATTCTCGACATAGAAATGCTGCACGCCGGCGCTGCCGGCCAGCTTGAACAGCGCAGCGAAATCGGTGGTGCCCTGCCCCACTGCGGTCATGCTGCGGTCTGCGCGCATGTCCTTGACGTGATAGGCGTATATGCGGCGCGACAATCGCTGGATCAACGCGGCGGCGCTTTCACCGGCACGCGCCGCCCAGTAGAGATCGAGTTCGATCTTCACCAGCGCAGGATCGGTTTCCTTCAAGAACCGATCGTACAGACTGACGCCGCCCGGCTTCGTCGTGAACTCGAAGTCGTGATTGTGGTACGCGAAGCCCAGACCAGCCTTGTTCAGGTCCGTAGCGAAGCGATTGAAGTTGGGCAGCGCGGCCTGCCAGCCCTGCTCGGTGCGGTGCTGGTCAGTCATGTAGGGAAGCACGACCGTGTCGGCGCCCAGCGCCTTGGCCATCGCGACCGAGCGGTCGAACTGGCCGAACAGCGCATCATAGCCGACATGGATCGACGGGGCGCGGAGGCCGAGCCGGTCCATGGTCTTGCGCAGCATGGCGTGGTCCATGGTATCATAGCCGCCGCCGCCGAATTCAACTTCGCGGTAGCCGATGCGGGCGATCTTCTCGAGCGTGCCCGCCGGATCCTTCTGGAAGAGGTCGCGCACGGTATAGAGCTGGATTCCGATCGCCTTGATCTGCGCGGCGGAAGCGGCCGGGATCAGAGGACTCGTGACGGCCACGGCTGCGATGCCAGTGGCACCGCCAAGCAAGGAACGACGGCTGATCATGCGCTGTACACCTTGTTGACCTGAGAATAGGGAAACTCGCCGTTATATTCCCCCGGCACGGGCAGGTATTCGCGCTCTTGCGTGATCCCGACCTCCGACGTGTAATAGCCGGTGACGACGAGCTGGCGGAACGCTTCGAAGAACTCCTTGCCCGAGGGCAGCTGGTCGTTCATCGCGAGGGTGAGCAGCGCGTCCTGTTGCGCGGGCGTCGCACGTTCGGCCGGCACCTTGTAATCGCGCTGACTGCGCGCCGAAACCGCGTCGAGCCCGGCCAGGATCGGCTTGCGGTCCCCCGGCGTGCCCCAATCGGCCAGCAGCTTCTCAATAAACGCAGGCACACCCGCGGCGATGGCGCCGGGTGTATCCGTCGTCGGGATCACCCGCTCGCTCAGCGCCGACACCAGCGCGCGCTGCGCGGGGGTGAACACCGCAACGCTGGGTGGTCCTTCGCTGATTACCGGGATGCGCGACGCCTGGGCTGCCCCGGCAGCGCGGGCGATCGGCGCGAACAATCCCGCACCGAACATTCCGACCACGCCGGCAAGCGCGGTTCTACGATCGATCACTTGCTCTCTCCTACCAGGTTCTTGGCGATCTCCGCTGCCTTCAGCGGACCCACCACGAGTTCCAACAACGTTGCGGAGGGCGGCGCCCTCACGCGCCAGCCCCATTCTGCGCATCGATCGCGCGATAGGCGGCGATCAAACGCTCTTCGCCGGCACGCCCCGCGACCGAATTGCCATGTTCCATGCCGATCACGCCGGCGTAGCCGCGCGCGCGCAACCAGCGGACGATGTTGGCATAATTGATCTCACCGGTTCCCGGCTCGTTGCGGCCGGGATTGTCGCCGAACTGGATATAGCCGATCTCGCTCCAGCAGGTTTCCAGCACCGGAATGAGGTTACCGGACTGGATCTGCTCATGATACAGGTCGGCCAGGATCTTGACCCCGGCGCTGTTCGCGCCGCGCGCCACTGCGAACCCTTGTGCTATGCTCTGCATATACACGCCGGGATGGTTGGTGCGGGTGTTGAGCGGCTCCATCACCATGGCGATGCCGTGCGGTGCGACGATGTCGCCGGCAGCGCGCATCACATCGATGATCCGCGCGGTCTGGATGTCCACCGGCACCTTGGGATCCAGGAAGCCGGTGACCACCGTCATGCGCGTGGCATTCAGCCGCTTGGCCACGTCAACTGCGCTACGGACATCGGCCAGGAACGCGTCGCGCTCCGCACCGTCCGTTGCGCCCAGCAAGGGACGCGACTGGCTCCATTTGGGCATGCTGGCGACGAACACACCCATGGTCATGCCGCGCTGCTGAAGCGCCTTAGCCATCTGAGTCTGCTGCGCGACCGGACGAGCGCGGGCTTCATTGTCCTCCCAGGCGGTGAAGCCCTGGTCGGCCGCGAAGGCGATCTGCTCGATCAGCCCGCCGCGGCTGGCGAAGCTGCCCTCGTGCGGCGCATAACCAAGCGAGAAGCGGGCAGCGTTGGACCTGACGCCCTGCGCCCCCGCCATTCCGGCCAACAGCGGTGAAGCGGCCCCGGCGGCCAGCAGCGTGCGCCGCGTTATCGTCATGCCCGCACCGTGATCATTTCGCGCCTTCCGCTTTGAGGTAGGCGATGATTGCCTTACGCTTGGCCGGATCGGCCATGCCGATCGGCATGCGGGTGCCCGGCACCTTCTTGGTCGGCGCGGCGAGGAACTGGTCGAGCGTCGCGTCGTCCCAGCGCAGTTTAGATTTCTTGAGCGCCGCCGAATAGTTGAAGCCCGGCACCGATGCCGCAGGCCGGCCGACGACGCCGTTCAGATTGGGGCCGACGCCGTTCCTGCCGCCCTTCTGGACCGTGTGGCACGCCTTGCACGCGGCAAAGGCGGGCGGCGCCGCGGTCTGCGCCTCGGTGGGCACGGTGGCAACCACCAGCGCGCCGGCAGCACCGGCTCCAGCTGCCAAACACATGAAAAGCTTCATTCATTCTCTCCAGACTCGATACTGGTCCATTTCTGCGCCGATGCCGCGTTCGCGACAACCGCTTCAACGAACTTCATGGTGCGCAGACCATCAGGGACACCGGGGAACCAGATGCCGGCGGTGCCGCGGATCGCGGCGCCGAATGCGCGGTACAGATTGGCGAACGCCTCGACATATCCTTCGGGATGCCCTGCCGGGGTTCGCAGCAGCGGAAGCGTCGACGCCTGGAGTCCAGGCCCCCCTGCCCGTACGACTTCGGCAGGACGATCGAGCCAGCGCAGCGTCAGCGTATTGGGCTCCATCTGCGCCCATTCGAGTCCGCCGCGTTCGCCATGAATGCGCAGCTTCAGCCCATTCTCTTCCCCGGCTGCGACTTGCGACGCCTTGAGCGTGCCGCGCGCGCCGCCTTCGAAGCGGAGCAGCGCGCTGACATCGTCGTCCAGGCGACGGTTCGGCACGTGGATGGAAAGATCGGCGGACACCGACTCCACCCGCAAGCCGGAGACATGCTCGGCCAGCTGAAAGGCGTGCGTACCGATATCGCCCAGACAGCCGCCCAGCCCGGCGCGCGCCGGATCGGTGCGCCATTCGGCCTGCTTGTTGCCTTGGGTATCGATCGGCTGGCTGAGCCAGCCTTGAAGATACTCCGCCTGCACCAGCCGAATCTTGCCGAAGTCGCCGCGTGCCACGCGAGCCCGCGCTTCTTCGACCATCGGATAGCCACTATAGGTGAACGCCAAGCCAAAGCGGCATCCGCTGCGGTCCACCGCCTGAGCGATCGCCTGCGCTTCGGCGACGCTCATCGCCATCGGCTTTTCGCAGAACACGTGAAAACCCGCCTCCAGGGCGGCAATCGCCATCGGCGCGTGGAGATGGTTGGGAGTGACGATGCTGATCGCGTCGATCCGCGCATCAGCCGGCAGCGCGCGCTCGCCTTCCAGCATCTCCTCGAACGAGGCGTAAACCCGCTGCGGATCGAGGCCAAGCTGTGTGCCCGTGCGCCCGTTGCGGCCAGCGTCGGTGCTGAACGCGCCCGCGACCAGCCGCCAGTCGCCGTCGAGTGCCGCTGCCATGCGATGGATGGCGCCGATAAAGGCGCCCTCGCCGCCGCCCACCATGCCCAGCTTCAGCGCGGACGCAGTCATGCCTGATCCGATCCTTGCCGCGCGGACAGGCCGAGCAATTTGCGGATCGATGCGCGATCCGCACCGCTGGCGGCGAAATCGTCAAACGCGCGATCGGTCACGTCGATGATATGGCTGCTGATAAAGGGTGCGCCTTCGCGTGCACCGTCTTCAGCCCGCTTCAGCGCGCATTCCCATTCGAGCACGGCCCAGCCGGCATAACCATATTGGGCAAGCTTGCTGAAGACGCCAACAAAGTCGACCTGGCCATCGCCCGTCGAGCGGAAGCGGCCGGCGCGGTTCACCCAGCTTTCGTAGCCGCCATAGACGCCGGTGCGTCCGTTCGGATTGAACTCGGCATCCTTGACATGGAAGCACGCGATCCGATCGTGATAGCGGTCGATGAAATCCAGATAATCGAGCTGTTGCAGCACATAATGCGATGGATCGAACAGAATGCGCGCGCGGGGGTGACCGTTCACCTCGGCAAGGAAGCGCTCCCAAGTCGCACCGTCGTGCAGATCCTCGCCGGGATGAACCTCAAAGGCGCAGTCCACCCCGACTTCCTCGAACACGTCGAGGATCGGCGTCCAGCGGCGCGCGAGCTCGGCAAAGGCTTCCTCGACCAGCCCGGCGGGACGCTGCGGCCAGGGATAGACATAGGGCCAGGCGAGCGCGCCCGAAAAAGTGGCGTGCGCCGAAAGCCCCAAATTGGCGCTGGCCCGCGCGGCGAGCTTGACCTGCTCAACCGCCCAGGCCTGCCGCTCGGCCGGCTTGCCGTGCAGATGCGCCGGCGCGAAGCCGTCAAACAGCGTGTCATAGGCAGGATGCACTGCCACCAGCTGCCCTTGCAGGTGCGTCGACAGTTCGGTCGGCTCGATCCCGAACTTGGCGAGCCGGCCGCGCAGATCGTCGCAATAATCCTTGCTCGCCGCGGCCTGCTCCAGGTCGATCAGCCGAGGATCGCAGGGAATCTGCACGCCGACATAGCCCAGCCCCCCGGCCCATTCCGCCAGATGATCCAGCGTATCGAACGGCGCCTCGCTGCCCAGGAATTGGGCCAGGAAAATGCCGGGGCCCTTCATCGCGGTCATGCGCGCACCTCAGCCTTGCTGTTGTCTTTGAAAGTCAGCTGGAACAGCACGGCGATCACCGCGGCGGCGACCGCCGGATACCACCACATATGCTGCCAATCGGCGACCGACGGGTTGGCCGGGAGCTGCGCATAGAGCAGCCCGCCGATCTGCGATCCGAGCAGCATGCCCACGCCATAGGTGAACAGCGTCAGCATGCCCTGCGCCTGCGCGTTCACGCCCTTGGGCGAGGCGATCGTGCCGGTGTAGATCGCTCCGGCGACGAAGAAGAAGTCGTAGCACACGCCATGCAGCGCGACGCCGAGATAGATCGCCCAGAGCGAGTCGCCACCATCGCCAATCGCGAACAGCGCATAGCGCAGCGCCCAGGCGATCATGCCGACCAGCAGCAGCGGCTTCACGCCGAAGCGGCGATACAGCACCGGCATCGAGAACATGAACGCCAGCTCGGACATCTGCCCGATCGACATGGTGCCGCCGACATTCTCGATCCCCGCGGTGCCGAGATAGGCCGAGGCATAGGCGTAATACATCGCCAGCGGAATCGAGATCAGCGTGGCGCAGACGATGAAGATCAGGAACGAGCGGTTACGCATCAGCCCGAATGCTTCGACGCACAGCACGTCGCGCAGGACGTTGCCGCTTTGCGGCGCGTCGGGTTCGACCTTGGGCAGCGTGACGCTGTACAGCCCGAGCGCGATGGACACGACTCCTGCCACCACGAAGATCTGCGGGCTCGCCGACAGTCCTGCCCAGCCGATGATCAGACCGGCGGCGATCCAGCCGAGCGTGCCGAACGCGCGCACGAAGGGGAAACGGTCGACTCGCTCGCCAAAGCTCTTGAGCGCGATTGTGTTGGCGAGGCCGACGGTCGGCATGTAGAGGATCATGTAGCCCAGCAGCAGCCAGACGAAGCTGTTGCCATGCTCGGGCGTCACCAGCGTTGGAAGGACAAACAACAGCACGCCTCCCACGAGATGGAGGACGACCATCAGCATCTTGGGGCTGAAATAGCGGGCCGCCGCCATGCCGAGCAGGAACGACCCGACAATCGACGCGATCGGCCCGACCGAAAAGGCGTTCGCGATCAGATTGCCGATGCCGACGGTCTGCATCACCAGGCCGAGCGTGACGTTCCACGCACCCCAGACGAAGAATTGCATGAACATCAGCGCGCTCAGGCGCCCCGTCATCATCCCCGATGCCGGGCGCACCGCACCCGTAAGCGTGCCTTCAGCAGCGACCATGCGCTTGTCCTCCCCGAAGCAGTTTGCCTGCTCTCCAGATCCCAAGCCTATGCAGCGCGATCGTGGATGTAAAGGATTACATCACGCCCTCTCGACACGGTTCGCCGACGGGCACATGAAGCGGTATGACGACGATCATCCAAGTCGCCGCAGAGGCCGGTGTCTCCACCGCGACCGTATCGCGGGTGCTGAGCCAGCCCGACCGGGTGGCCCTGCAAACCCGCGAGCGCGTGCTCGAAGTGGTGCAGGCGCTCGGCTATGCGCCTAACGTCGCGGCGCGAAGCCTGCGCACGCTGCGCGCCGCCAAGATCCTGCTGACGGTACCCGACATCTCCAACCCCTTCTTCGCCAGCGTCATTCGCGGCGCGGAAGAAGCGGCGCGCGACGCGGGCTATGCCGTGGTGCTGGGCGACACGCGGCATGATCCGGAGGTCGAGGATCAATATGCCGAGATGCTGTCGCGCCGCGAAGTGGACGGGCTGATCTTCCTGGGGCACCGCCTGCCCGCCAGCCTTGTGCCGCTGGTGGCACGGCAAGGTGCTTCCGCGCCGATCGTCAACGGATGCGAATACAGCCCGAACATCGGCGTGCCGAGCGTCCATATCGACAACGCCGCCGCAAGCAGCGATGCAGTGGATCATCTGGTCACGCTCGGCCACCGCGACATCGGCGTCATCACCGGTCCGGCGATCAGCCCGATCAGCCGCGACCGTCTGGCCGGCGCGCTGGCCGCCGCCGAGCGGCACGGGGCGCACGTCCGGCTGATCGTGCGCGAGGGCGACTACACCGCCACCTCGGCATTCGAACAAGCGCGCGCGCTGCTGGGTTGCGGCGTCAGCGCGATCTTCTGCTTCAACGACGAGATGGCGATGGGCGCCATGAGCGCGGTGGCGCAGGCGGGCTTTTCCTGCCCGGAGCATGTCTCGGTGATAGGCTTCGACGACCTTCCCCTTGCCCGCTTCTTCCACCCGGCGCTGACGACCATCGCGCAGCCCAAAGGACTGATCGGCCGCCGCGCGGTGGAACTGCTGATCGGCATCCTCAACGGCACCGGCTGCCCCATCCACCAGGTCACGCTGCAACACGAACTGATCGTCCGCGACAGCACGGCGCGCGTGTACTGCGGCTGAGGCGCCTCAGTCGCGCGCGGCGATCACCCGCGGCAGGCTGCGGATCGGCTCGACGGTGATCCGACGGAACCAGGTCTCGGCCCCTTCGGACTGAAGCTGGATGTTGCCATGGGTGAGCGGGCGGCGCACGCCATCGGCGCCGATCACCGCCATGTCGCGAACCTCGGCCACCGGCACGCCGTTGACCACATGCACGGCACGGTCGCCCAGCACATACAGGTCGAGCGTGTTCCATTCGCCGATCGCACGCTCCGCATCGGTCGCGGCTTCGACGTTCCAGGTCGGCGTGCCGTTCACCATGTCGATCGTGCGCCCGCCGGTACGATAGCGGAGATGCGGCGCGATCAGGCGTGGATCGTATGCCACATCGGTCTGCGCGCGAACCTTCGTGCCAACCATCACGATCATGCCGGTGGATCCCTTCATGATCTCGAACTCGACCGAGGGCCGCCAGGTCCCGAACACTTCCCCGGGCACGCCGTGGGTGTGGTAAAGCAGGCCATTGTTGCGCGGCTCCTTCTCGCGCGGCGCCCAGGTCTTGTCGCCCCACTTGTACTGAAGTCGAAGGTGATAGTCGCGCAAATCGGCGCGGTGCACCAGGCTGCCCCAGGTCTCGCCCTTGATCCAGATCGCCGGCTCGCCATCGACGGTGCGGACGGCGAAGTCCCCGCGCGTGTCGCGGCCAGTACCGACAGGGACATTCGCCGGGTCGGCCTTGTAGGTGACGCCGGGATCGGCATAGCCGAGCCAGGGCTGCCAATCGCGCAGGCTGCGCCCGTCGAACAGCGCCACCGGCTTGCCGGTGGGACGCGGCACGTCGGCCAGCGCCAGCCGCTGCACCGCGGTTTGCGGATCGCCTGCGAGTTCCCGCGCCCGTTCCGAAGAACTCTGCGCCACCGCCGCAGCCGGCAGCAACACCAGCGCCATCAAAGCTCGCGCCACCCCCATAACCGTCTCCCCTCTGCGCACGCGATGAACCGCGTTGCAGCGCCAGGAGCTTCCCATCATGCAGGGCGGCAGGTCAATATGCAGCGCACGCTCAGGCCTGCCATCCTCCACCTAACGCCCGGAACAAGTCGATTTGCGTGTCGGCGATGAACGCATCGGCCGCCGCGAGCGTCGCCTCCGCATCGGCAAAGGTCCGTTCCGCGTCCAGCAGCGCAAGCGAGTCGATGTCGCCCTCCCGCTGGCGTGCGCGGGCGATGTTCACCGCCGCCTCGGCCTCATTGCGCGCCGCCTGCAACGCCGTGCGCCGATCCAGCGCATGGCCATAGGCCGACAGCGCGGTCTCGGTCTCTTGGAGTGCGCGCAGCACCGCGCCGTCAAAATTGGCTAGCGCTTCGCGGCTGGTCGCCTCCGCCGCCGCCACGCGCGCCCGCGCCGGCCCGGGGTTGACCGCCCAGTTGATCAGCCCGCCGACCAGCCAGCGCAACGGGCCTGCCCCGAACACGTCGCCCCAATCGGTGCCGGTCGATCCGCCCGAAGCGCCCAGCGTAATACGCGGGTAGAGATCGGCGGTCGCCACGCCGATGCGCGCGGTCGCTGCCGCCAATTGACGCTCCGCAACGCGGATGTCGGGCCGCCGGGCGAGCAGCGCCGCGCCGTCCCCGACCGGGATGGGCTGGCTGAGCCGCAGCGTCGTGGTGCGCCCGGCGGCCACTGGCGGCAACGCGGCTGGCGCGCGCCCGGTCAACATGGCCAGTCGGAACAAGGCGGCGTCGCGCTGCGCCTGAAGCGCAGGCACCTGCGCTTGACGCTCGTTGCGTAGGGCGCCGATCCGGGCCGTGTCGAGGCGGGTCGCGCCGCCGAGGCTGCGCCGCCGCTCGGTCAGGTTGATCGACTGATCGAGCAAGGCGACGATGCGCTGGGCGACCTGCAACCGCTCCAAAGCGGAGGCGGCGTCGGCATAGGCCTGGGTCGTGTCGGCGACGATGATCACCCGCACTGCGTCGGCATCGGCCTCCGCCGCACCCAGATCACCGCGCGACGCCTCGACCCCGCGTGATAGCCGCCCGAACAGATCGGCTTCATAGTTCACGTCGAGCCCGGCATCGATCTGCCAGTTTTCGCGGTCGGAACCGGGGAAGCGTTGTATCTCCGGCAGGCGGCCGTAATTGGCACCGGACGAAAGCCCCACTTGCGGAAGCTGATTGGCCCGCGATCCGCGCAGCAGCGCCCGCGCCCGCTCGATCCGCGCCACGGCGGCCCGCACATCGGTGTTGGCTGCAAGCGCATCGGCGACCAGGCCATCGAGCACCGGATCATTGTAAAGCCGCCACCAATCACCCTTCAATGGATCGGCGCTCACCGCAGAATGCGCGGCAACGAAACTACCTGCCGCAGTCTGCGGCGGCTCGGGAGCGACATAGTCGGGACCTGCGGCACAGGCGGCGAGCGCCAGTGCCGAGGCGGTTGCAAACAGGATACGCATAGGTGCCCTCCTTATTCAGCGGGCTGGAGGTGAACGTCGCCGCTACCCTTGCGGGCGGCACGGGCGCGGCGATTGCGGGCGATCCGCTCGCCAAGGCCACGGCAGACGACATAGAAGGTTGGCGTGAAGAGCAGGCCGAATGCAGTCACGCCCATCATCCCGAAGAACACCGCGGTGCCCAGCGTCTGGCGAAGCTCCGCGCCGGCGCCGGTGGCGATCAGCAGCGGCACCGCGCCCAGGATGAAGGCGAACGATGTCATCAGGATTGGGCGCAGACGGTCGCGCGCGGCACGCACCGCGGCTTCCACCGGCGACAGCCCGTCCTCATCCTCGGCCTGCTTGGCGAACTCGACCACCAGGATCGCGTTCTTGGCCGCCAGCGCGATCAGCACGACCAAGCCGATCTGGGTAAGGACATTGTTATCCATGCCCCGCAGGATTACCCCGCCCATCGCCGCCAACAGGCACATCGGCACGATCAGGATGATCGCCAGCGGCATGGTCAGGCTTTCATACTGCGCAGCCAGCACCAGGAAGACGAACAGCACCGCCAGCGCGAACACCAACCCAGCCGTGCTTCCCGCCATCTTCTGCTGGAAGGCAATGCCGGTCCACTCGGCGGAGTAGCCGGGCGGCAACTCGCTCGCGAGCTTCTCCATGGTCATCAGCGAGCGTCCCGAGCTGTAACCCGGCGCGGTATCGCCATCGACCTCGACGGCTGGAAACAGATTGTAGCGCGTGACGCGGTACGGCCCGGTCTTGTTCTCGAACGTCGACACCGATCCGATCGGCACCATCGCCCCCGAGTTCGACCGCGTCTTCAGGTTGGCGATGTCCGCTTCGGTCGCCCGGAACGGGGCATCGGCCTGCGCGGTGACGCGATACGTGCGCCCCAACATGTTGAAGTCGTTGACGAAGGCCGAGCCGAGATAGACGTTCAGCGCCTCGAACACCCGCTCGGGCGGCACGCCCAGCAGGTCCGCCTTGCGCCGGTCGATATCGGCGAACACGCGCGGCGTGGCCGTGTTGAAGAAGGTATAGATCTGCTGCAGGCCTTCGGCCTGATTAGCCTTGCCGATCAGCCCGAACGCGGTCTTGCCCAGTGCCTCATAGCCATGCTCGGCACGATCCTCGACCATCATCCGGTACCCGCCGGCAGAGCCGATGCCCTGAATCAGCGGCGGCGGCACGACGAGCAACATCGCCTCGTTAATGTCGGCGGTGCGCTTGCGCGCCTCGTCCATGATGCCGGCATACGTAACGCCCAGCTTCTTGCGCTCTTCGAAGGATTGCAGCGGGACATAGGCGGCCGCACTGTTCGGCGCGAGGGTCTGTGATGGGCCGTCGAAGCCGGCAAGCATCACCGAACCTTTGACACCCGGGATCGGCAGGATGCGCGCGACGACCTTGCGCATCACGTCGTCGGTGCGCTCGAGCGACGAACCCGGCGGCAGCTGGATCACGGTGAGGAAATAGCCTTGGTCCTGGGCCGGGATGAAACCGACCGGCGTCACCCAGAAGGTGGCGATGGTGGCGGCGATCAGACCGACATAGGTTACCATCATCCGCTTGGGGCGCGTGACCAGCTTTTGCGTCAGCCGGGCATAGCCTTCGCTCATCCGCTCGAAGCCGCGGTTGAACCGGTCGGCCGCGCCTTGGGTGAAGCGGCCGATCCGTCCCTTGGGCGCGGCCTCGTGATGGCGCAGCAGCAGCGCGGCGAGCGCCGGCGACAGCGTCAGCGACACGAGCAGCGAAATCGCCGTGGCCGCCGAGATGGTGACCGCAAACTGCTTGTAGAATGCGCCTGATAGGCCGTTAAGGAACAGAGTCGGCAGGAACACCGCCAACAGCACCAGCACGATCGCAACCAGCGCGCCCGACACTTCGTCCATCGAGGTCTGCGCCGCCTGGAGCGGCGTCATACCGCGCGCCAGGTTGCGCTCGACATTCTCCACCACCACGATCGCGTCGTCGACGACGATACCGATCGCCAGCACCAGGCCGAACAGCGAGAGGTTATTGAGCGAGTAGCCGAGCGGCAGCAGCGCCGCCATCGTGCCGATCAGCGACACCGGGATCGCCACCACCGGGATGATCGCCGCCCGCCACTTCTGGAGGAACACGATCACCACCAGCACGACCAGCAGGATCGCCTCACCCAGCGTGTGATAGACGGCGTCGATCGACTGGGCGATGAACTCGGTCGGGTTGTAGATCACGCGATATTCAAGGCCCTTCGGGAAGTCCTTCGACATCGTCTGAAGTTCTTGCTCGATCGCCTGCGCAGAGGCGAGCGCGTTCGAGCCCGGGCGCTGGAAGACGCCGAGGATCACCGTCGGCTGGTTCGACAGATAGGTGTTCGATGAATAGTCCGCGGCACCCAGTTCGACGCGCGCGACGTCGCTCACCCGCACCTGGCGGCCATCCCCATCGGTGCGGATCACGACCTGACCGAATTCGCCTGCGTCCTTCAGTCGCCCTTGCGTCTGCACGTTGAGCTGGAAGGCATTGCCGGTGGGCGCGGAACCTGGCTGGCCGAGCGTACCGGCAGCGACCTGAATATTCTGCGCCCGCAGCGCCTGGACAATATCGCCCGCGGTGAGGTTCAGCGCTGCCGCTCGACCAGGGTCGATCCACACGCGCATGGCATAATCGCGCGCACCGAACATGCGCACGTCACCCACACCCTCGATGCGGGCCAGGCGGTCCTTCACCTGCGTCAGCGCATAGTTGGAGATGTAGCTGCGATCGATCGAGTTGTCGGGCGAGATCAGGTTGACGACCATCAGGAAGTCCGGCGTGGTCTTGCGCGTCACCACGCCCAGGCGCTGCACCTCCTCAGGGAGGCGCGGCACGGCAACCGCGACGCGGTTCTGCACCAGCACCTGCGCGGCATCCAGGTCGGTGCCCGACTTAAAGGTGACGGTGATCGTGACCGCGCCATCGCCGGTCGATTGCGACGACTGGTAGAGCATGTCGTCGACGCCGTTGATCTCCTGTTCGATCGGCGCGGCGACGGTCTCGGCGACAGTCTCTGCCGATGCGCCGGGATAGCTGGCGGTGACCGTCACCGTGGGCGGCACGATATCGGGATATTGGGAGATCGGCAGCGCCAGATAGGCGATCGCACCGATGATCGTGATGATCACCGAGATAACCGCCGCGAAGATCGGGCGCGTGATGAAGAACCGTGAGAGGCGCATGGGGCCACTCCTCGTGAAGGGATCTGAATAAGGGTGTCAGCCGCCGGACACTTGGGGACCGCCCGGCGGCTGACGGGTCAGCGGGCGAAGGTCGCCTCGCCCGTGACCGGTGCGGTAACGGCTTGGGTCTGCGCGGCTTGCGCCGGTGCGATCTTGCCCGGCTTGGGCTGCACCTTTGCGCCGGGCATCGCCATTTGCGTGCCAGCGATCACCACGCGGTCCTGCGGAGTCAGCCCGCTGCGGACGATGCGCAGCCCGTCGATCACCGGACCCAGCTCCACCGGCTTGGGCGTGACGCTGTTGTCGGCGGCGACGGTCAGCACCAGCTTGCGGGCCTGGTCGGTCTGGATCGCGGCATCCGGCACCATCAGCGCGCGTTCGGTACCGCCCGAGGACAGGCGCATATTGCCGAACATGCCGGGCGTCAGGAACATGCCCGGATTGCTCAGCACCGCGCGTCCGCGGATCGTGCCCGACCGCGCGTCGAGGCGATTGTCGGTGAAATCCAGCCGCCCCTTCCAGCGATAGTCGGTTTCGTCCTGCAAGCGGATCTCGGCGGGCGAGGCCTGCGCCCCGGCCTCCCGTGCGCGCTTGGTCTTGAGGAACAGCGCTTCGGAACCGTCAAAGGTGAAATAAATCGGGTCCAGCGCGTTGATGGTGGTCAGCAGCGAACCGCCCTGCCCTTCGCCCGCCGCGACCAGATTGCCGGCGTCGACGCGGCGATCGGAGATGCGGCCAGCGATCGGCGCACGGACCTGGGTGAACTCGACCTCCAGCGCACGGCTGCGGACCCGGGCCTGCGCCGCTGCCACCGCGGCATTGCCGGCACGCACCCGCGCCTGCAACCGCTCGACATCGCTGCGCGACACCGCGTCGACCGCGGCCAACCGCTGGGCGCGGGCCAGATCGGTACGGGCCAGGGCGAGATCGCTTTGGGCGCTGGCCAGGCCGGCACGCGCTTCGGCCAAGGCGGCAGTGAAAGGCCGCGCATCAATGGTGAACAGCAATTGGCCTTTTTGGACCACGGCGCCATCGGTGAAGTGCACGCCGGTCACCGCGCCGGAGACGCGCGGGCGCACTTCCACTGCCCGGCTGGGCTCGAAGCGGCCGACATATTCGTCCCATTCGTTGACTTCGCGCACCAGCGGCGTGGCCACCGTGACCACTGGAAGCGGCGGCGCCGCAGCCGCGGCTGGCGCATCCTTGTATGCAATACCGAGACCGGCTGCGACCAGCGCGACCGGCAGGGCGATCAGCCCGGCGCGCCGCCAGCCCTTCAACCCGCCCGCCTGAGCGGACCGATCCGCGCGGGCTTCTTCATTCTCGATCGGAGATATCATGTTCATCGAAATCGCTTTCCCTGGTTCAGGGCCGAGCGGCCGCGGCTGATGCTGGCCAGCAGGGTTTCATATTGATCGGCGGTGTAGCCCGCCGCGTGGAACGCGCCGATCTCGTGGCGCGGGACGGCATAGCCATGGTGCCAGGCAAGCACCGCGAGGCGGCGCAGCGCCTCGAGCTGCGGGTCGGCCAAACTCGGATCGCCCTTGAAGCCGCCGAAGATGACGCCCAGCGCCACGGCCATCCGGCCCGGCTTGTTCAGGCTCGACAGCCGATCCTTTTGGGCGATCGCCACCACCGACCATTCGAGCGCGGAAAACCCGCTTTTCGCAGTTCGTTTGACAACGGTCGCCGCAGCACCGCCCTGCACTTCGCTGAAGTTGAGATACGCCATGATAACGCCTCCTCCTGGGTTCGTGTCGGATGAAGGCGTGCGCCCCCGTGCCGTGCGGGACCTCTCCCGCCGACTTCTCCGATCCTTGTGTTCGAAGGGCACGAAGCGGCGCTTGCGCAGGCAACCCTGCGCACCACACAACCTCGTACTACCTGCCGTTCTGTTGAAGTTCGGGTTGCGATGCGCTCTCCCTCAGCACCGCTTCACCCCATCCGCCTTCTGTACTGCTTGGTATAGAAACTCTGCCGCTGCGGGTCAATCGCTTTTTATACCGTACGGTATTTTTTGTCGAGACCCGGGTTGGAAGCAGCGATTATCGCGCCGGCCACATCGCGAGGCTGGTGTCGATCAGGGCCTTCAGATCCCCGCACGAGGCGCCTGCCCCCGCTTGTACGGCAAGCCCCTGCATGATCGCTGTGACATAGCTGGTGAGCCCGACGGGATCGGCATGGGCTGGCAGGTCGCCCTCGGCCTTGGCGCGTTCGAAACGCCGGACGATCAGGTCCTTCGCGATCCGCCCGCGCAAGATAACCTCGGCGCGGATCGACTCGGCTTCGTCGCCGCATGCCACGGCATTGATGACGCCCAGGCACCCCTTGGGGTCGCAACTGCTCATCTGCATCTGCAGCGCGCTGCGCAACAAATGCTCGGCGACCTTGCGGGCCGTAGGCTCTTTCAACGCCTCGCCGATATAATCGAGCTTTTCGCGCTCATACAGGTCGAGCGCTTTCTTGAAGAGCGCCTCCTTGTTGCCGAAGGACGCGTACAGACTCGGCCTGGTGATGTGCATCGCCTCGGTCAGTTCACTCAGCGACGCGCCTTCATAGCCTTTGGTCCAGAAGACTCGCAACGCCGCGGCAAGCGCGGTGTCTGGATCGAACTCGCGCGGGCGACCTTTAACTGCGCAACCGATTTTCATAATGATCGGTACATAAGGCGAAACTGGCCGAAGTCCAGTAACAACCGCACCAAACTCCGCTTGTCACGCGCTGCGCAGTGCCGCATCGATGCAACACAGTCATAGTGGGGCACGATCTTGCGCATTCCTCTTCTGAACACGGTATCCGCGGCAGCGCTGCTGCTGGTCTGCACGTCTCCTGCCACCGGGAGGACACCTCCCGCCGCCGCCACGCAGCAAGCGGGGCGGCCCGCGCACCAAGCCGCCGCGTCCGCCGCTCTTCACGCGCTCTTCAAGCAAAGCGATGAGGATAATCTTCGCCGCAACCCCCTCAATGCGCTGTTCCGCGGCGACATGCGCTACGCCGATCAACTCGGCGACTTCATTACCGACGCGTATTTCGATGCGGAGCGCATGGCGGGCAAGAAGGATCTGGCCGCGCTAGGCCGCATCGATCGCGCCGCGCTCTCGGCGACCGACCAACTCGCTTACGACGTCTTCAAGTGGCAGACCGCGCTCACCCTGCGCTCGCTCAGCCCGGAGATCCTGTCCCTGAACGCGGTGCGACCGATCGATCACTTCACCGGCTTGCACACTTTTTATCCTGACCTCGCCTCGGGCCAGGGCGCGGCACCCTACAAGACGGTCAAGGATTACCAGGACAGCATCAGCCGCCATCACCGTTATGCCTGGCTGATCGACCAGTCGATCGTCCGCTTCCGGCAGGGCATGGCTTCAGGCGTGGTCCAGCCCAAGCTCGTGGTTCGCAACGTCATCGACCAGCTCGATCTTCAATTGGCGCAGGGCGTTGAAGGATCAACTTTCTACGCGCCGCTCAAGACCTTCCCAGCAGACATCTCCGCTGCGGATCAGGCGCGGCTTCGCGACCAAACCACAGCGGTGATCCGGGACGAAATCCGACCGGCCTATCAGCGCCTGCGCGACTTCCTTTCCACGGAATATCTGCCCGCCGCGCGGGAGGGCGTGGGCCTGGTCAGCATGAAGGGAGGCCCGAAGCTATATGCCTTCTTGATCCAGCAAAACACGACGCTGCCACTTTCCGCCGACGACGTGCACCAGCTCGGCTTGCGCGAAGTCGCGCGTATCCACCGCGAAATGGAGGCGGTGATGACCCAGACGGGGTTCAAGGGCGACCTGCCGGCGTTCTTTGAATATCTGCGCACCGACGCCAAGTTCCGCCCGGCCAGCAAGGAAGCGCTGCGTGACGAATATTACGCCATCGGCAAGCGCGTGGATGCGCGCGTCGGCACGATCTTCTCCACCCTGCCCAAGACTGCGCTCGAGATCCGCGCGGTGCCGGACTATCGCGAGAAGACCGACGCCGGCGGATCGTACATGCAAGGTGCGCCGGACGAATCGCGGCCGGGCGTGTTCTACTATAACAGCTACGACCTACCCTCGCGCTCGACCTGGGGCCAAGAGACGCTCTACCTGCACGAAGGCGCGCCGGGGCACCATTTCCAGATTAGCCTGGCGCAGGAAAACGAGGCGCTCCCTAACTTCATGCGTTTTGGCGGCAACACCGCCTATGTCGAAGGCTGGGCCCTCTATGCCGAGACGCTGTGGGACGAGCTGGGCATGGAAACCGATCCGTATCAGCGCTTCGGCGGCCTGAACGACGAAATGCTGCGCGCAATGCGGCTGGTGGTGGATTCGGGCATCCATGCCAAGGGCTGGACCCGCGATCAGGCGATCAAGTACATGCTCGACAACAGCTCGATGGGCCGCACCGATGCGACCAGCGAAGTCGAACGCTACATCGCCATGCCGGGCCAGGCCCTCGCCTACAAGATCGGCCAGCTCAAGATCCTGGAACTACGCGCCAAAGCGGAGAAGGCGCTGGGCAGCAAGTTCGACCTGAAGGCGTTCCACGCGCAGGTGCTGATGACCGGCTCACTGCCCATGTCAATTCTCGAGCAGAAGATCGACCGCTGGATCGCGGCGCAGCGATCATGACCTTCGGGGGCTCTGTGCCGTGTGCGGCGCCGAGCCCCTGATGATCCATCGCCGAGCGGGACATATCGGTTTGTGCTTGCCGCGCCGCGAGCAGCCGAACAGAGTGCAAAGCATTGAACCAGCGGGGAGTATTCAGTGGATCGTCGTTCCTTTATCGGTAGCGCCAGCGCCGCTACGCTC
This sequence comes from Sphingomonas xinjiangensis, assembly GCF_014199255.1. Taxonomy (GTDB): domain Bacteria; phylum Pseudomonadota; class Alphaproteobacteria; order Sphingomonadales; family Sphingomonadaceae; genus Sphingomonas; species Sphingomonas xinjiangensis. Next base: position 45,647 of record NZ_JACIJF010000002.1, read on the forward strand.
GCCGCGACCCTCCCCGCGGAAGCGCATGCCGCCGACCAATCCGCAGCCGACACCCGCCTGCGCAGCCTGCTCGACCGGTTCTTCTATGATCGGCTCCAGAACGATCCCGAAGGCGCGACCCGCCTCGGCCTCGACACCGGGGAACGCGCGGCGCTGAAGTCCCGGCTGGGCGACGATTCCGCCAAGGGAGCAGCCGCCGATCTTGCCCGCGCCAAGCGCGAGCTCGCCGAGTTGCGCGCGATCAAGCCCTCCTCGCTCTCACCTTCGGCGCGGCTCGACTATGAAGTCATCGCTTATCAGCTTCAGGCCGCGATCGCGGGCGGGGAGCGCTTCACCTATGGCGCCAGCATGGGCCGCTACGCTCCCTATGTGCTCAGCCAACTGACCGGCGCGTACCGCAACGTCCCGGACTTCCTCGACTCGCAGCACCGCGTCAAGGACGCCGCCGATGCCGACGCCTATCTCGCCCGGCTCTCTGCTTTCGAACGGGCGATAGACGACGACACCCAGCGCCAGCGGGCCGATGCCGCGCGTGGCGTGTTCGCTCCCGATTACCTGCTCGACACCACGCTGAAGCAACTCGCCGCGTTGCGCGACCAGCAGCCGGGCGCGACCGTGATGGTCGCCTCGCTCGCCACCAAGCTGAAGGCCGCCGGACTTCCCGACAGCTACACTGCCAAGGCTGAGCGGATCGTCGCCGACCGCGTCTTCCCGGCGCTGGACCGCCAACGCGCGCTGGTCACCGAATTGCGTGCCAAGGCGACGCACGACGCGGGAGTCTGGCGCCTGCCAGATGGCGAGGCCTATTACCAGGCAGCGGCGGAGGCAGCGACCACCGCCAAGCTGACCGGCAACGAAATCCACAAGCTCGGGCTCGACCAGGTCGCGCAGATCAGCGCCCGCATCGACACGATCCTAAAGGCGCAGGGGCTGACGCAGGGCAGCGTCGGGGCGCGGCTGGTGGCGCTGAATGAACGCCCCGACCAGCTCTTCCCCAACACCGATCCGGGTCGCGAGGCGCTGCTCGCCGCGCTCAACACCCAGATTGAGGCGATGGCCAAGCGCCTGCCCGAGCAGTTCGCCACGCTGCCCAAGGCACCGGTGGAAGTCCGCCGCGTGCCGCCGTCGATCCAGGCCGGCGCGCCGGGCGGCTATTACGAAAATGCCTCGCTCGACGGTTCGCGCCCGGCGATCTATTTCATCAACCTGCGCGACACCTTCGACCGGCCAAAATTCGGCCTCGCGACGCTGACGCACCACGAGGCGGTCCCGGGCCATCATCTTCAGGTGATGACCGCGCTGGAATCGACCAGCATCCCGCTGATCCGCCGCCGCACTTTCTTCAGCGGCTATAGCGAAGGCTGGGCGCTCTACGCCGAACAGCTTGCCGACGAGATGGGTATGTATGAGGGCAACCCGCTCGGCCAGGTCGGCTATCTCCAGTCACTGCTGTTCCGCGCCACCCGGCTGGTGGTGGACTCAGGCATGCACCACAAGCGCTGGAGCCGGGAAAAGGCGACCGACTATCTGATCGCCACCACCGGCATCGCCCGCGGCCGCAGCCAGGGTGAAATCGACCGCTACACCGCCTGGCCGGGGCAGGCATGCAGCTACAAGATCGGCCACACCGTCTGGACCCGCCTGCGCGACCAGGTGAAACGCAAGCAGGGCGCACGCTTCGATCCGCGCGCCTTCCACGCGATCCTGGCAGAAGGTCCCATGCCGCTCACCGTCCTGGAGCGCGTGGTGAGCGAGCGGATGCTGAAAGCTTAAGCGGAAACCGGCAGAAGATCCTCCCCGTAAGGGGAGGATTTTGTTACACCGATGCGATCGCTTCACCCTCGCTTGGCGGCGATATACGCGTCGACCTGCTCTTCCAGTACATCGAGCGGCAGCGCGCCGTTCGCCAGCACCACCTCATGGAAGTCGCGGATGTCGAAGCGCGGTCCCAACGCCTTCTCCGCCTTGGCACGAAGCCCGGCGATCTTCAGCTGCCCGACCATGTAGCTCGTCGCCTGGCCGGGATTGTTGATGTAGCGGTCGACTTCCTTGACGATGTCGCGCTGCGACAGCGGCGAGTTCTTCTGGAAGAACGCGACCGCCTGTTCGCGGCTCCAGCGCTTGGAATGCATGCCGGTGTCGACCACCATGCGGATCGCGCGCCACATCTGAAGCGACAGCATGCCGAATTCGGTGTCGGGCGTCGGATAGGCGCCCATCTCCTGTGCCAGCCGCTCGGTGTAGAGCCCCCAGCCCTCGATATAGCTGCCATAGAAGCCGAAGCGGCGGAACTTGGGCAGGCCCTGCAACTCCTGCGCGCGGGCGATCTGGAAGTGGTGCCCCGGCGCGCCTTCGTGCACGGCAATCGCGTTGACCTGCTGCTTGTTCACCTGGTTCATGTCGGCCAGATTGACGTAGAAGATGCCCGGCCGCGACCCGTCCGGCGCCGGACGGTTGTAGAAGGCGACCGCCGCGGTCTCCTGCCGCCATTTCTCCACCGCACGCACTTCCAGCTTCGCCTCCGGCAGGCGATGGAAGAAGCGCGGCCCCGTCGCCATCATCTTGGCGATCACCGCGCGCGCGTCGTTCAGATACTGTTCGCGGCCGGCTTCGTCGTTGGGATATTTATACTGGGGATCGGTGCGGATCGCGTCGAAGAACGCCTCCAGGCTGCCTGTGAAACCGATCCGCGCCTTCACGCGCTCCATCTCGGCGCGGATCGCTTTCACTTGGGCCAGACCGGTCTGGTGGATTTGATCGGCGGTGAGGTCAGTGGTCGTGTAGAAGGCCAGCTGCGACTGGTAATAAGCGTCGCCGCCTGGGAGGCTCCATGCCCCGTCATTGCCCTTGGCCTGCGGCTCGATCGCATCCAGCGTGGCGAACAGCGTGTCGAAACCGCGCTTGAACGGACCCGTAACCGCCGCCTGCGCTTGCTCGATCAGCTGCGCCTTGGTCGCCTCCGGCGCGGTCAGCCCGCCAACCTTCTTGCGGAAATCAGCCAGGATCGTGCTGTCGGCCCCATTATCGAACGGGGCGCCAGTGATCACTTTTTGCGCGTCGCCGCGGGCGGGCGCGAACACCATCTTGGGCGGAACGATGCCTTTCGCCGCCTGCTCGCGCATCTGCGCCGAGACTTCGCGCATCACCCGTTCGCTGTCGATCAGCCGGGCGACATAAGCGCGCGCATCCTCGACGCTGTCGACGCGATGCTCGTTGATCAGGAACACCGGAATCTGCCCCGCCGGGCTGCCATTGGTCGACACGGGGAAGCCATAGTCGCTGAACTTGGCCTGGCGCCGAGCCGTCTCGACATTCTTCTCGAACAATCGATAGCTCAGCCGTCCCATCATGCTCAGCTTCGCAGGATCGAACTGCCGCTTCATGTCGGCCAGCTGCCGCTCGGCCAGCGCGAGCCGGCGCTGCTCCGCGGCCTTGGTATAATCGTCGAGCCGGTCATAGTGCGTCTTCAGCCCCAGGCTGGTCATCTGCTCGGGGCTGAGCGCCACCGCCTCGTCGAATGCCGCATCGAGAAAGGTGGTGAGCCGCTGATCCTGCGTGCTCGGCGCCGTGGTCGCCGACTTCGTCGGCTGCGTCTGCGCCATGAGCGGCGCCGCCGCACACGCCGCCATCAGACACGCCAGATAGACCCGCTTCATCCAAACCTCCCTGCAACTTGTTGCACACGGTAGCGATTGCGAACCGCCGCGCAACGCCTGCAATCGGGCGCGCGACAGGTTCACAAGCACGCAGCCAAGGCTTAAGCTACACGCATGATCGACCGCATCTTCCTCGCCCACCCCCGCAGCGTCGGCGAAAGCTATGGCGAGCATGCCGCGACCGCGACCCGCTTCGGCGTCGCGATGATCGTCGGCGGTGCCGCGTGCATCGTCCACGCCGTGCTGCCCCAGCTGTTCGCCCGCACCGCCAGCGACACGGTGAAGCGGCTCTACGCCCAGATGAAGGCGCGCCAGCCGGCATTTGCGCAGGACAAGCCCGCCTTCCAGCAGCCCGAGTGGCAGCTCGAATACGAGATCTGATCGATTGATCAACCATGTCGCGATCATAGGGGCGGGCTTTTCGGGCACGCTCCAGGCGATCAACCTGCTCCGCCACGAAGGGCCTCGCGCCACGCTGATCGAACGCGCGCCCGTTGCCGGCACTGGCTTGGCCTATGGCGCCGCGCATCCCGGCCATGTGCTGAACGTCCGCGCGGCGAACATGAGCGCCTTTCCAGACGATCCCGCACATTTCGTGCGCTGGCTGGAAGCGCGCGGCGTGGCCGACGCCCCCGCCGCGTTCATCCCGCGCACTACCTATGGCGAGTATCTGCGCGAGCTGCTCGAAGAAGCGCTGCGCACGTCGAGCGGCCGCCTCACCCTGATCCGCGACGAAGTCTGCGATCTCGAAACCGGCCCGACCGTCCGCCTGAAGCTCGCCAACCGCACGCTGGAGGCCGACGCCGCCGTGCTCGCGGTCGGCAACCTGCCCCCGCATGATCCGCCCGGCCTCGATCCGGCGCTGCTGTCGCCCACCCGCTACAAGGGCGATCCCTGGCATCCCAGCGTGCCTGAGGATCTGGCAGACGACGATACCGTGCTGGTGATCGGCACCGGGCTCACGATGGTCGACGTCGTGCTGCTGCTCGACTCGCGCGGCTTTCGCGGCCGCATCGTCGCGCTTTCACGCCGCGGGCTGCTCCCCCGCCCGCACGCCGCTGGCAGCAACTGGCAGCGGATAAACGAGCGTCCGGCCACGGTCGCCTCGTCGCTGCTCCGCAATGTCCGCAGCCGCGGCGAGGCGGTGGGCTGGCGAAACGCCGTGGACGAACTTCGCCCCTTCACTCAATCGATGTGGGGCAATGCCACCGATGCCGAGCGCGGGCGCTTCCTGCGCCACCTCCGCCCCTGGTGGGACGTCCACCGCCACCGCCTCGCGCCCCAGGTTCATGCCCGGCTCCAGGCACTGCTCGACCGCGGCCAGCTCAAAGTAATCGCTGGCAAGACGCTCGACTTTGCCGAACAGGCCGATGGCGTGCAGGTCCGCTTCCGCCGTCGCGGCGCCGATCGCGCCGAGCGCCTGCTCGCTCAGCGGATCATCAATTGCACCGGTCCGCTCGGCGACCTCAGCCGCAGCGCGGAGCCGCTGCTGCGCCGCCTTGCCGAGCGTGGCTGCATCCGCCCAGACCCTGCGCATCTCGGCATCGAAGTCGACAATCAGGCGCAGACGATCAACGCCGCGGGCGAGCCCAACGCCAACCTCTACGCGCTCGGCCCGATGACGCGCGGCGCGTTCTGGGAGATCGTCGCGGTGCCCGACATCCGCACTCAGACCTGGAGCGTCGCCCGACGTCTCTCGAACGCACATTGGGTCGGCGGCGAAGGGCTGTAAGACGTGCGCCAGCCACGATAGTATCAATTGACACTATCGTGGCTGGCACGGTAAACACGCCTTCATGAACGACGCAGCCAACCCGCTCGGCCTCAACGGATTCGAGTTCGTGGAATTCACTTCGCCCGATCCTGAGGCGATGGCGAAGCAGTTCGAACAGATGGGCTTCGTTCCCACTCACCAGCATCCGCGCAAAGCGATCACCCGCTACAAGCAGGGCCGGATCAACCTGATGCTCAACCGCGACGAGAGTGGTCGCGTCGCCGATTTCCGCGCGGCACACGGCCCCTCGGCCAGTGCGATGGCATTCCGCGTCAGCGATCCCAAGGCTGCGTTCGACTGGGCGCTCCAGCATGGCGGCGAGCGAACCGACGAAGATGATACCGTCATCCAGGGTATCGGCGGCTCGTACCTCTACTTCATCCAGGACGGCGTCGATCTGTACGCCGATTGGCAGGAAGTGCCCGGCTGGCAGCAGGCGGAAGCCGAGAACAATGTCGGGCTCGACCTGCTCGACCATCTCACCCACAATGTCCGCCGCGGGCAGATGCGGGTGTGGTCGGAGTTCTACAAGACGCTGTTCGGCTTCGAAGAGCAGAAGTATTTCGACATCAAGGGCCAGGCCACCGGGCTGTTCAGCCAGGCGATGATCGCGCCGGACAAAGCGATCCGCATCCCGCTGAACGAGAGCAAGGACGACCAGAGCCAGATCGAGGAATTCATCCGCGAGTATAAGGGCGAAGGCATCCAGCACCTCGCCCTGACCACCGACGATATCTACGACACAGTGGAGCGCCTGCGCGAACGCGGCGTGAAGCTTCAGGACACGATCGAAACCTATTTCGAGCTGGTCGACAAGCGCGTGCCCGGCCACGGCGAAGACCTGGAGCGGCTGCGGAAAAACCGCATCCTGATCGATGGGTCGGTCGAGCGCGGCGAAGGCCTGCTGCTCCAGATCTTCACCGAGAACATGTTCGGCCCGATCTTTTTCGAGATCATTCAGCGCAAGGGCAATGAAGGTTTCGGCAACGGCAACTTCCAGGCACTGTTCGAGAGCATCGAGCTCGACCAGATCCGCCGCGGCGTGATTAAAGTCGACGCCTGATCAAGTTTGGAGAGGAGAGCCGGGATCAACCCGGCCCCGAAAGATAACGTCCTCAAGATCCGAGCGAGGGGAGCCGCAGGAGGATGAGGGAGATGCGCGCAGGCGTTTCTCCCTCATCTTGCTTGAATGCCCTCTCCCCTTGCGGGAGAGGGAGGGGCCCGCCGCGCAGCGGTGGGAGGAGAAGGAGCGATTTGCAGTGCAAATTGCGCGGCGCATGCGCGCCGCTCACCCTCTCCAAGCTTCGCTATCCTCCCCCGTTCAGGGGAGGAGGTTGGGAGTAAAGAATGATCGACTACCATCCCGGCTTCGGCAATCACGTTTCCACCGAGGCTGTGCCCGGCGCACTGCCCCAAGGCCGCAATTCGCCCCAGAAGCCCGCCTTCGGCCTCTATACCGAGCAGCTGTCCGGCACCGCCTTCACTGCGCCGCGCCACGAGAACCGCCGGTCCTGGCTATACCGCCTGCGCCCCACCGCCGAGCACCCGCCTTACACGCGCTACCAGGGTGCCAATCGGTTTGCGCCCGGCACGGACAAGGCGCCGCTGGCTCCCAACCGCTTGCGCTGGAACCCCCTGCCCGCCGCCGCCGAGCCAGTCGACCTGATTGACGGCATGACCACCATGCTCGCCAATCGCGACCCTGCCGACCTCGAAGGTGTCGCCGTCCACATCTATGCCGCCAACAAGGACATGGACACGCGCGTGTTCATGAATGCCGATGGCGAGCTGCTGTTCATTCCCCAGGCAGGCAGGCTGCAACTCCTCACCGAGATGGGCCGCATCGATGTCGCGCCCGGCCAGATCGCGCTGGTCCCGCGCGGCGTCCGCTTCCGCGCGCTACTTCCCGACGGCGAGGCGCGCGGCTATGTCGCCGAAAATCACGGCGCACTGTTCCGCCTGCCCGATCTCGGCCCGATCGGCGCGAATGGCTTGGCCAATCCGCGCGACTTCGAGACGCCTGCCGCCTGGTTCGAGGATCGTGATGATCCGTTCGAGGTTGTGCAAAAGTCGTTGGGAAGTCTGTGGATAACTAGCCTCGACCACTCGCCGCTCGACGTGGTCGCCTGGCACGGCAACCTCGCGCCGTGGCGCTATGATCTGGCACGGTTCAACACGATCAACACGGTCAGCTTCGACCATCCCGATCCGTCGATTTTCACGGTGCTGACATCGCCCAGCGACGTGCCAGGCCGCGCCAATGCTGACTTCGTCATTTTCCCGCCGCGCTGGATGGTAGCCGAGGACACCTTCCGCCCGCCCTGGTTCCACCGCAACATCATGTCCGAGGCAATGGGGCTGATCCACGGCGCCTATGACGGCAAGGCCGACGGCTTCGCGCCAGGCGGGCTGTCGCTGCACAATTTGATGGCCGGTCACGGACCGGACGTCGCAAGCTGGCAGGGCGCCAGCAACGCCGAGCTGAAGCCGCACAAGATCGACGGCACCATGGCGTTCATGGTGGAGTCGTGCTGGCCGTACCGGCCGACCGCGTACGCACTGGAGCACGCCCAGCCCGATTACGATGCGGCCTGGGCAGGCTTCCCGAAGGCGCAATTGCCGGCGTGAGTAGGAATGGTCTCCCTCCTCCCCCTTTACGGGCGAGGATAGCGACGCTTGCCAGCCCGCTGGCTAGCGGAGCTTGGAGAGGGTCGCGAGCCACGGGCTCGCGCGGCGCGACGCGCCGCTCCCCCTCTCCCGCTGCGACTAACCGCAATACGTGCGCTACGTCTCGCGGCCTCCCCCTCAAGCGGGGAGGCAAATAGGAGTGGATCGCCTCACCACCACACCGCCGAATGTCAGCCTCGGCCCCCTCACCCTCATCGCAGACGGCCATGCCCGCAGCTTCGTCATCGAACTGCGCGCCGGGCGCTTCCACGGCTTCATCGTCCGTCAGGGCGAGGCGGTGCACGGCTATGTCGACCGATGCCCGCATATGGGCCTGCCGCTTGCCCAGGAACTCGACGACTATGTCGCGCCCGGCGGCGAGTATCTGATGTGCTCGTGGCACGGCGCCTTCTTCCGGATCGAAGATGGGTACTGCGTGGGTGGTCCTTGCGGCGGCGCCTCGCTACAGCCCTGGCCGATAACGGTACGCGACGGCATGCTCGTGACCGCCTGAGGGCAAAGCCCATAAAAATATAACAGGATGAGGATGACCATGACCCCCGATTTCGACTTCGCGCTCGGCGACAATGCCGACATGATCCGCGAGACGACGGCGCGCTTCGCCAAGGACCGCATTGAGCCGCTGGCCGCGCGTATCGATGCCGAGGACTGGTTCCCGCGCGACGAACTCTGGACGGCGATGGGCGAGCTCGGCCTGCACGGCATCACCGTGCCCGAGGATCAGGGCGGACTGGGTCTGGGCTATCTCGAGCATGTCATCGCGTGCGAGGAAGTCAGCCGCGCCTCGGCCTCGATCGGGCTCAGCTATGGCGCGCACTCCAACCTGTGCGTCAACCAGATCGCCCGCTGGGCGAACCCCGAGCAGAAAGCCAAGTACCTCCCCAAGCTGATCTCGGGCGAACATGTCGGCAGCCTGGCGATGTCCGAAGTCGGCGCCGGATCGGACGTGATCAGCATGAAGCTTCGCGCCGAAAAGACCGACCGCGGCTATGTGCTCAACGGCACCAAATTCTGGATCACCAACGCGGCCTATGCCGATACGCTGGTGGTCTATGCCAAGACCGGCGAGGGCTCGAAGGGCATCACCACCTTTCTGATCGAGAAGAACATGCCCGGCTTCGCGATCGGCCAGAAGATCGACAAGATGGGCATGCGTGGCTCGCCCACCGCCGAGCTGGTATTCGACGATTGCGAAGTGCCTGACGCGAACGTCATGGGCCCGGTAAACGGCGGCGCCGGCGTGCTGATGTCGGGGCTCGATTATGAGCGCACGGTACTCGCCGGCATCCAGCTTGGCATCATGCAGGCCTGCCTCGACATAGTCCTGCCGTACCTTCGTGAGCGCAAACAATTCGGCAAGCCGATCGGCGCCTTCCAGCTGATGCAGGCCAAGGTCGCCGACATGTATGTCGCACTCAATTCCGCACGCGCCTATGTCTATGCCGTCGCCAAGAGCTGCGACGCGGGCAGGACCACGCGTTTCGATGCCGCCGGCGCAATCCTGCTGGCAAGCGAGAACGCCGTGCGCGTGTCGTTGGAGGCGATTCAGGCGCTGGGCGGCGCCGGTTACACCAAGGACTGGCCGGTGGAACGCTTCGCCCGCGACGCCAAGCTGCTCGACATCGGTGCGGGGACGAACGAAATCCGCCGCATGCTGATCGGCCGCGAGCTGATCGGGAGCTGATCTTCAATCCTCCCTCGCCAGGGGAGATGGCGCCGAAGGCGACGGAGGGGGAGGCCAGCGATGCGCCTTGGACGATCTGAAACCAGCAGCCACACCGCCAAAGAACTTCGCCAGCAGATGACTCCGCCGGAAATTCCGCTCTGGCTTGCACCGCGGCGCAACGAAGCGGGACTGCGCTTACGCAAGCAGCATGCCGGCGGCCCTTATGTGCTCGATTTCTACTGCGCGCCGGCCAAGCTGGCGATCGAAGTCGATGGCGAGGCACATGCACGCGGTGGCCGGCCCAGGCGGGACGCGGCGCGCGACGCCTGGCCGAAATCGTGGCGATTACCTGGCGGGACGCGATCGAGAGCGGTCGCTAACCTCCCCCTCCGTCACGCTTACGCGCGCCACCTCCCCAGGCCGGGGAGGATCTTAGATCACCACACCTTCACCCTTCTCTCGGGCGCCAGGAACAGCTTCTGCCCCGCCTGCACACCGAACGCGCCATACCACGCGTCAAGGTTCCGCACCGTCTGCGCGCGGAAGCGCGAGGGCGCGTGCACGTCAGTGGCGATCCGCGCGCGGAGTTGCTGTTCGCGGCTCTTGTCGCGCCAGCTCTGCGCGAAGGCCAGGAAGAAGCGCTGGTCGCCAGTTAGCCCGCCGATCACCGGCGCAGGCTTCCCGCCAAGCGCGGCGTGATACGCTTCGTACGCCGCGGTCAGCCCCGCCACGTCGGCGATGTTCTCGCCTAACTCCTGCTTGCCGTTGAGATGCAGCCCCGGCAACGCTTCATAGGCGTTATATTGCGCCACCAGCGCGGCGCCAGCGTCGTTGAAATGCGCCAAATCCTCCTTGGTCCACCAGTTGCGCAGCCGGCCACTGGCGTCGAAAGTCGATCCTAGATTGTCGAAGCTGTGGCTGATCTCATGCCCGATCACTGCGCCGATCGAACCATAGTTCGACGCCGCATCGGCGCCCGGATCGTAGAAGGGCGCCTGGAGAATCGCCGCTGGGAAGTTCAGCGCGTTCTGCAGCGGCAGATTGACGGCATTCACCGTCTGCGGCGTCATCCACCATTCGCCGCGATCTACCGGCTTGCCGATCTTGCCGAGCTGATGGCGGTATTCGGCCAGCTGCGCGCGGCGGAAATTGCCGACCGGATCGTCGGCCTTCACGTCCAGCGCGGCATAGCTGCGCCACTTTTCCGGATAGCCGACTCCGACCTGCATCGTCTCGATCTTGCGGCGCGCCTCGGCCTTGGTGGCGGGCGCCATCCAGTCGAGCGCGGCGACGCGCTTGTCGAACGCGGCGAGGATACCCTTCACCATCGTCTGGATATCGGCCTTGGACGAGGCGGGGAAATAATCCTTGGCGTAGAGCTGCCCCACCGCATCGCCCAGCCAGCTGTTCAGGCTGGCGATCGCCCGCTTGTCGCGCGCGCGCTGCTTGGGCGTGCCGCTCAGCTGGTGGCTGTAGAATTCGAAATGGGCCTGGTCGAACGCCGCCGGCAGCACATCGGTGACTTCGTTGATGCGGTGAAAGGTCAGCCAGTCCTGCCAGGTCTGGAGCGGCTCGCTCGCCACCAGCTTGGCGATACCGGCGACCGCGCCGGGCTGCCAGACGATGAAGTCCTGCTGCTGCGCCAACCCCGCCGCGTTCCAGAACGCACCCCAGTCGATGCCGGGCGCCTTGGCCGCGAAGTCTGCCTGCTTCCAGGGGTTGTTGGCCTTGCTCGCGTCCTGGCTGGTCACGATGTCGGCGTGCGCCCGGGCGATCTTGGTCTCCAGCTCGACGATCCGCTGCGCGCGTGCGTCGGGCTCGGTCACGTTGGCCAGGCTCAGCAGCTTGCCGACATAGGCCCGATACTGGCCGCGGACCTTCGTCATTGCCGGCGTGTCCGACACATAATAATCGCGGTCCGGCAGCCCCAGCCCGCCCTGGAGCAGATACGGCACGGTCGTGTCGGGCTTACTCAGTGCCTGCGTTACAAAGATGCCGAACAGGTTCTCGGTCTCGAAATTCGTCGCGTTCAGGGGATCGACATCGGCGCGGATATTGCCGCCCAGCATCGCCGACAGCGCCTTCTTGTCCGCCAGCGAGGCGATCGCATCCATTTCCTCGCCCAGCGGCGCCAAGCCCCGCTGCTCGATCGCCGCGGTATCGGTATAGGCATTGTACCAATCGGCGATGCGGCGCTGGTCGCTGCCCACCGCCGCGTTCGCCTTCAGCGCGGCCTGGACGATTGCGGCGTTGTTCGCTTCGGCCTTGTTGAACACTTCCAGGAACACGCCGGTGCTCGAACGGTCGGCCGGGATCTCGGTCTTCGCGCGCCAGCCGCCATTGGCATATTCCTCGAAATCGTCGCCCGGCTTCACGCTCTTGTTCAATCCCGCCACATCGATGCCGATCCCCGGCTGGGTCGAGGCCGACTGGGTCTTGGCCGCATCACCGCCGGATGTGCAGGCCGTGGTGGCGAGCAGGGCAGCGAGCAGCAGGGCGCGATTGGGCAACGCTTGATCTCCGAACACGAAAACGCTGCGCGGGTGCTACTCCCGCCGCGCGTGCCACGCCAGTCCTTCCCAACCCGGTTCACCGCGTCTAGGACCACAGCCAAACGATAAAGGAGGATGCATGAGCGCCCCGGTGCTCGATACCAAGGTCTCGGCCGAGAGCGAGACGTTCCGCGCCAACGCCGCGCACAACCGCGCGCTTGCCGAGCGCCTGCGCGGCGACGTCGCGCAAGCGGCGCTGGGCGGCAGCGACAAGGCACGCGAACGCCACACCGCCCGCGGCAAGCTGCTCCCGCGCGACCGCGTCGAGCGCCTGCTCGATCCCGGCGCACCCTTCCTGGAGATCGGCCAACTCGCCGCCAACGGCATGTATGACGACGAGGTCCCCGGCGCCGGCGTGATCGCCGGTATCGGCCGCGTGTCGGGCCGCACCGTGATGATCGTCTGCAACGACGCGACGGTGAAGGGCGGGACCTATTACCCGCTCACCGTCAAGAAGCACCTGCGTGCCCAGGCGATCGCACTGGAGAACCGCCTGCCCTGCATCTACCTGGTTGATTCTGGCGGCGCCAACCTCCCCCACCAGGCGGAGGTATTCCCCGACCGCGAGCACTTCGGCCGCATCTTCTTCAACCAGGCGAACATGTCGGCACAGGGCATCCCCCAGATCGCCTGCGTGATGGGCAGCTGCACCGCGGGCGGCGCCTACGTGCCCGCCATGTCCGACGAAAGCGTGATCGTCCGCAATCAGGGTACGATTTTCCTCGCCGGCCCACCCTTGGTCCAGGCCGCGACCGGCGAAGTCATCTCGGCCGAGGATCTGGGCGGCGGCGATCTGCATGCGCGCAAGTCGGGCGTGGTCGATCACCTCGCCGAGAATGACGAGCATGCGCTCACCATCGTCCGCGACATCGTCAGACACTTGCCCGCCGATCGCACCCCCGACCTCAAGCTGCTCGATCCGCGCCCGCCCAGATACGCGCCCGAGGAGCTGTACGGCATCGTCCCCCAGGACGTCCGCGCGCCGTACGACGTCCACGAAGTCATCGCCCGCATCGTCGACGGATCGGAGTTCCACGAATTCAAGGCGCTCTATGGCAGCTCGCTGGTCTGCGGCTTCGCGCATATCTGGGGCATGCCGGTGGCGATCCTGGCGAACAACGGCGTGCTGTTCAGCGAGTCCGCGCAAAAGGGCGCCCACTTTATCGAACTCGCCTGCCAGCGCCGCGTGCCGTTGCTCTTCCTCCAGAACATCTCGGGCTTCATGGTCGGCGGCAAGTATGAGGCCGAAGGCATCGCGAAGCACGGCGCCAAGCTGGTCACCGCCGTCGCCACCGCCACCGTGCCCAAGCTGACCCTGCTGATCGGCGGCAGCTTCGGCGCGGGCAATTACGGCATGTGCGGCCGCGCTTATGATCCGCGTTTCCTGTTCTCCTGGCCCAACAGCCGCATCAGCGTGATGGGCGGCGAACAAGCGGCGAGCGTGCTCGCCACCGTCCACCGCGACGCAGACAAATGGAGCGATCAGGAAGCCGAAGCCTTCAAAGCTCCGATCCGCGCCAAATACGAGGACGAAGGCAATCCTTGGCACGCCACCGCGCGGCTATGGGACGACGGCATCATCGACCCCGCCCAAACCCGCGACGTCCTCGGCCTTGCGCTCGCCGCCACCCTCAACGCCCCCATTCCCGAACGCCCGCAGTTCGGCGTGTTCCGGATGTGAGGGACACAAGCGAGCCTTCAATCCTCCCCGAGCTTCGCTCGGGAAGGGGGTCCGCCCCGCCTTGCGGGGCGGTGGAGGGGCAAGCGCGAATGCGCGGTATCCAGTACCGCGCGTACTACAGCATCAAGGTCCTGAAGGAGCTCGCTAGCCGGTATGCGCAGCGTACCGATTCCTTCGGCTTCCAGCCACGCGTCTCCGCGGGAGTCGCGAACAGGCCTGCTGCCATATTCGTGCGCGGTACCGTCCACCTCCATCGCCAGCCGAGCGGCGATGCAGTAGAAGTCGAGGCTATAGGGTCCCGTTGGATGCTGTCGTCTGAACTTGAGCCCTTTAGGAGCACGACGGAGCACCTGCCACAGCAGCACTTCTGGCAAGCTCATGGTGCGTCGCTGTTGACGCGCCTGGTGCACCGTCCGACTGGTTCCCTTTGGCGATCGATCCTTGAACATTCCGCAAGCCCCTCCACCATGCTTCGCATGGTCCCCCTCCCCGAGACAAGCTCGGGGAGGATCTAGGACGTACCCATGCTCCTCACTCTCGCCCTTCATCTCATCACGCCGGCAACCCCGGCCACCGACCTCCTTCCCCTCACCGAAGCCGACCTGAACCGCACCCAGGAAAGCGGCTGCGCCTTCTCCTTCGACCAAGTGACCAAAACCCTGCTCTACACGATCGGCCGCGACCTCATGCTCCGCACGCCGCAGGGTTTCGCGCTGTGCCGCTTTGACCAGGCACAGCTGGATGCCTTCACCGACGCCAAGCGCCCCCTATTCTGTGGGGGCCGCACGCTGCGGCTGCGCAGGACGGGCGCAACCCACGGCTTTCCCGAAAGCGACAGCGCCGGCTGGGGAGCCACACTGACCTTGACCAACGGCAAGACCAGTAAGACCCTGCGCGGCAATGCCGGCGTGGCATGCTGAACGCGCCGCTTCCAGGAGATCGCCGATGACCAAGGACCGCCTGTTCGTGCTAGATACCGACTGGACCGACCCTGCTTATGGCGGCGAACGGCGCTTTTATTGCAAGGACTGCGTCACCGTCGAAGGACTGCTCGCCGCCTTTCCCGAACGCGCCGGCAGCATCGAAGTGATCCGCCTCGCCTGGCCGCGCCCCCGCGCTGCGTTGGTCGAGGCGATCGGCGAAGCCAACCAGAACCTGCCTGCGCTCGTCTGGACGCAGGCCGACGGCAGCACCGCCTTCGTCAACGACCAGTCCGGCCTGCTGCGCGCGCTCCACGAGCGCCATGGCTTCCCGGAGCCGCATCCATGACTATCAATGTAGGATTTCGCGTGGTTCACTGCATCGCCATGCAGCCGTCCAACGCCTTGCCGCACCTCGCGCCACCCTTTGTGCACGAAGCAGGGAAACCGCGCGAAGACCGCAACTTCCTCAACTTCACTTTGGCTGGAAAACCCGGCTTCAGCCGCCGCATCCTTGGAAACCCGCCGTTTCCAAATCGCAACTTCCTCAACTTCACATCCAACCAAATGGTTGTTTCAAAATGATCGCTTCGCTCCTGATCGCCAATCGCGGTGAGATCGCCTGCCGAATCATCCGCACCGCGCGGGCGATGGGCATCCACACGGTTGCCGTCTATTCGGACGCCGACGCGAACGCGCTGCACGTCCGCCAGGCCGACGAAGCCGTGCATATCGGCCCGTCGCCCGCGCGCGAAAGCTATCTGGTCGGCGAAAAGATCATCGCCGCCGCCCAGGCGACCGGCGCGGAGGCGATCCACCCCGGCTATGGCTTCCTCTCGGAAAACGCCGATTTCGCGCAGGCCGTGCTCGACGCCGGCTTGATCTGGGTCGGCCCCAAGCCCGACAGCATTCGCGCGATGGGCCTGAAGGACGCCGCCAAGGCGCGGATGATCGCCGCCGGCGTGCCCGTCACCCCCGGCTATCTCGGTGAAGACCAGTCGCCGGCACGTCTACAGGCGGAAGCCGATACGATCGGCTATCCCGTGCTCATCAAGGCTGTGGCCGGCGGCGGCGGCAAAGGCATGCGCCGCGTCGACGATCCGGCGCAATTCGCCGAGCTGCTGCAATCCTGCCAGCGCGAAGCCGCCTCGTCGTTCGGCGACGATCGCGTGCTGCTGGAAAAATACATTCTCAGCCCACGCCACATCGAAGTGCAGGTATTCGGCGACAGCCACGGCAATGTCGTCCACCTGTTCGAACGCGACTGCTCGCTCCAGCGCCGTCACCAGAAGGTGATCGAGGAAGCCCCCGCCCCCGGCATGGACCCAGCCACGCGCGAAGCGCTCTGCGCCGCCGCCGTGCGCGCCGCGCAAGCGGTCGATTATGTCGGCGCCGGCACGATCGAGTTCATCGCCGACGCATCCGAAGGCCTGCGTGCCGACCGCATCTGGTTCATGGAAATGAACACCCGCCTCCAGGTCGAGCATCCGGTGACCGAACAGATCACCCGGCAGGACTTGGTGGAATGGCAGCTGCGCGTCGCCAGCGGCGCGCCGCTGCCCAAGCGGCAGGAGGAGTTGTCGATCGATGGCTGGGCGATGGAGGCGCGGCTCTATGCCGAGAACCCGGCCACTGGCTTCCTGCCTAGCACCGGCCGCTTGGAGCATCTGCGCCTGCCGAAGAAGGCGCGCATCGAAACCGGGGTAGAGCAAGGCGGCAGCGTGTCGCCCTTCTACGATCCGATGATCGCCAAGATCATCGTGCACGAGGCCGACCGGATCGAAGCGATCGAGGCGCTGTGGGACGCCACGACGGAGGTCGAGGTCTGGCCGGTGCGCACCAATGCCGGCTTCCTGGCCCGCATCTGCGGCGATGAGGATTTTCAAACCGGCGACATCGACACCGGACTGATCGAACGCCGCGGGGAAATGCTGACCAGGCCACCCGAACCGCAGCACGACCACCTTCGCGACGTCGCCTCGGCGCTTGCTGCCCGTCCAGCCTCGGGCGTGTGGGATGCGGCCGTCGGCTTCCGCGCCAATGCGCCGGCACGCAGCGAGGTGCACATCATCGACGATGCCGGCACCGTCCATGCCGTAGCGGACGGGTTTCCAAATGACGGCGAACCGCAGGAGGAAGTGGTCAGCTTCTTCCTTGGCGATGGCCGCGGCTTCCGGCTCCATCAACCCCGCGGCAGCGGCGCAGGGACAGCTTCAGACGGCGCGCTTCTCGCGCCGATGCCGGGCCGTATCACCGCCGTGGAAGCCGAGCTGGGCGCCAGTGTCACCAAGGGCCAGCGCCTCATCACGCTCGAAGCCATGAAGATGGAGCACAGCCTCGTCGCCCCTTTCGACGGCACGATCGCCGAGTTGAACGCCGAAGCCGGCGGCCAAGTCAGCGAAGGCACGCTGCTGGTGAAGGTCGAACGCGCCGAATAAACCGAGGCGGCTCCCCGGCCTCCGCCGGGGAACAAGAGGGGGAACATGACAGACCACCGAACCGGGCCAGCCGCGCTCATCATCCGTACCGCGAGCCGCGAAGACCTCCCCGCCATCCTCGCCATGCTGGCCGAAGACACGCTCCCGGCCGACCGTGAGACCGACCCGGCCGATCCGCGCTACCTCGCCGCGTTCGACGCGATCGACGCCGACCCCCACCAGTTGCTCGTCGCCGCCGAGCTGAACGACCAAGTCATCGGCACGCTCCAGCTCAGCTTCTTCCCCGGCTTGTCGTTCCGCGGCGCCTGGCGCGGCCAGATCGAGGCGGTGCGTATCGCCAGCAACCTGCGTGGCCGCCGCTATGGCGAACAGCTTATCGCCTGGGCGGTCGAGCGCTGCCGCGAGCGGGACTGCTTCCTGGTCCAGCTAACCTCGTCCAACGAACGCACCGACGCCCACCGCTTCTATGAACGGCTCGGCTGGGCGAAGAGCCACACCGGCTCCAAACTGAAACTGAAGGATGCCCAATAATGCCCGGACGTTTCTTCGACGAATGGCAGGTCGGCGATGTCGTCTGCCACGATCTGCGCCGCACGGTAACGGAGACCGACAATCTCCTCTTCACCACCCTCACCCACAACACCCAGCCGCTGCATCTGGATGCAGAGGCGGCGCGCGCGTCGGAGTTCGGCCAAATCCTGGTCAACGGCACCTACACGTTCAGCCTGATGATCGGCATCACGGTTGGCGATACCACTGCCGGCACGCTGGTCGCCAATCTCGGCTATGACCAGCTGCGCATGCCCAAGCCAGTGTTCCTGGGCGACACGCTGCGCGCCGAAAGCGAAGTGATGGAACTCCGCCCCTCCAAGTCACGCCCTGGCCAAGGCATCGTCACCTGGCAGCACCGCATGCGCAACCAGCGTGACGAACTGGTTTGCGAGTGCCTCCGCTCGGCGCTGCTGCGGAGCCGCCCGGCCTGAAGCGCGTTGGATCGGACAAGGAGAGAACGCCATGACCGACTCCAACCGCGCGCCGCTGAACGACACGCCTGAACTGCGCGAGGAAGCCACCGCCGCGCACCAACTCACCGCCGACGAACCGATGGGAGACGTGCCCGCCGGTGGCGGGCTTGGCGGGCAGAGCGCGGCCGACGGCGCGCCCGGCGCCACCCTGCCGGATCAGGCCGCAACGCCCAGCAACCCCGCCAGCCCGGCAGTCGCCGGCGACGCCGCGTCGCTGCGCGCGCAGGACGAGGCCAAGCACCTGTCAACCGGCGCCGCCGAGCCCAAGCCCGTTCCGGGCCAGTGACGCACGTCGGGGTTGCGATCATCGGCGGCGGCGCGGCGGGCATCGCCACCCCGCGCACCCTCATCGATGCGGCCAAGAACATGCTGCTGCCGGAAGCCAAGGACCGCCTCGGCGTCGTGCCCATACCATATGGACGCACGGCCTGCCGCTCGACCTGGGCGCCGGCTGGCTCCACTCCGCCGAGCAGGGCCCCTGGGTCGCCATCGCCGAGGCGGAAGGCTATGGCGCACTGATCGCTCGCCACGCCGCCGGCGCGCGCGTGGTGCTGGGCACCCCCGTCACGCAAATCAGCGGCAGTGCCAAGGTCCTGCGCATCGACACGCCACGCGGTCGCTTACCCCCGACGCCGCGATCATCGCCGTCTCGGCCAACATCCTCGCTGCCGGCGCGATTGGCTTCGACCCGAGCCTCGCCGACACGCTTCACGCCGCCGCCGGCCTCCCGCTCGGCCTGGCCGACAAGAAGCGCGGCGTTCCGGAGAGCGCCGCCGTCCCGAGCGTCCTAATAATCCCGCGAGTAGCGCAGGCTCACGCTCGATCCGCCGAACGAGCCGGTCTGCGACAACAGGCTGAGCGCGCGGCTAAGCGCGATCTCCAGCTGCGTCGCGGTGAAGCCGCGGGCATCGGTGATGATCTCGATATAGATGTCATCGGTGATGTATTTGCCCGCCGCCAGCGACGTTCCCCGTCCGCTGTTCTCGTCGGCGCCTAGGATACGGAGCCGGTCGATTCCGGTCGCCGATTTCAGCGTGCCCAGCGGGTTGAGCCCGCCACCGCCCGAGCCGCGCAGCGAATTGACCGCCGCCGCCAGCTGAATCGCCTCGGTCGCCGAAAGGTTCGTCACGTTGGTCCCGAAGAACAGCCGCGCGAGCACTTCCTCCTGTGGCAGGTTCGGCGAGGAGGTGAAGGCAATCTGCGGCTGCTGCGCGGTGCCCGACACGTTCAGCGTCGCAGTGATGCCCTCTGCCGTGGTACTCGCGGCGATGTCCACATTGGGATTGGTCAGCTGGTTGCCCTGGAAGCTGATCGTCCCGCGCTCCACTTCGAACCGCCGGCTGGCGAAGCTGTACGTGCCGCGTACGATCTCCAGTTGGCCGCGCACCTGCGGCGCCGCGCTCGTGCCGCCAACAGCGATCCGCGCGCTCCATTCGGATTCCAGGCCCATGCCTGATACGAACAGGCGATTGTCCGCCCGCACCCGGATGTTGAGGTCGAACGTGCCCGCCGCCCGCGACGGCTGGTTCTGCTGCCCGCTGCGGTTGTCGTTCGCCGCAAGCTGGCTGCGCCGGCGAATGCCGGTCAGCTCGGGCACCTCGGCAGCACCCTGGCGAATGATCTCATAGCGCGCTTCCGGGATCGTCAGATTGCCTTCGATCTTCGAAACCTGCGCGTTCTTGGTCACGGTAATGCGGCCGGTCGCAGTGGCCCCCAGCGCCTCGCCGCGGGCAAGCTGCGCATTGTCGAGGTCCGCGGCGAGGTCGATCGGATAGCCACTGTCGGCGGAAAGCCCAACCCGCCCTTGCGCACGCAC
Source organism: Sphingomonas xinjiangensis (assembly GCF_014199255.1). GTDB lineage: Bacteria > Pseudomonadota > Alphaproteobacteria > Sphingomonadales > Sphingomonadaceae > Sphingomonas > Sphingomonas xinjiangensis. The sequence goes on from NZ_JACIJF010000002.1 coordinate 65,863, forward strand.
GGTGCCGTCGCCCGCGCGCGCGGTCATGCTGTTGAGGATGAGCGCGTCGTTGGAAAAGCGCCCATCGATCTTGATGTTGGTCAGGCGGGTGCCATAGCTTTCGTTGGTATAGGTCAGGTCGTCGGCACGCACGACGCCGGTCAGCTGCGGCGCATTGACCCGGCCCGAAAAGTCCGCCGCCAGCCCCACTGCCCCGGTCAGCTGCTGGTTGGGCAGCCCGGCCAGGGAGAACGGCACTGCCGCCGGACCGTTGTAGCGCACGCCACCCGAAAGCGGCGCGGCCATCAGCCGCTGCGTCCAGCTTCCCGCGCCCGGCCCCAGCGGCCGCAGCGTCGCGACCAGCCGACCGATCGTGGTCGTGCCTCGCTTGATGATCGCCCGCGCGTCGCCACCGTCCGGCAACAGCTTGCCGACAAAGTCGAAATCAACCGGCGTGGACACCGTCGCAAGGCTTGAGCGCGTGAACTCGTCGATCCGCAGCCGGGCATCGGCGCTCGGGAACCCGGTGCCGTTCGCCTGCGCGAAGTCCAGGCTGCCGGTGGCGGTGCCGCCCAGGCCCAGGCCGGGTACGAAGCCGTTCACCACTGCTAGGTCGAGCCGGCCGAGCCGCGCCTGCACCGCCATGCCTTTGCCATAGCTGCCGGCGAGCCTGAGCGTGCCCTGATCGAAATCGAGCTGTGTCGGCAACAGCCGGTACCCGCCGTCCCGCACGGCGATCCGCGCCGGTGCGGCGGTGCGGAAACGGATGCCGCTACCCTGCCCCTGAAGCGCGACCAGCCATTGCGTGGGCGAGAGCTGCGCGTTGGCGGCGATCCGGAACGGCACCCCGGACGAACCATTCGCCACCATCTGGGCGGTACCGCTGCCGCCCTGATAGTTGATCTTCGCACGTGCGGCCTGGAGCACGAACTGGCCGCTGCGCAGGTTCGCGATCTGCGCGTCGGCAACGATTTGGGGCGTGTCGGTCAATACCACGCTGGCGCTCACCAGCGCCCGACCGATGGCGAACTCCTCCATGCCCGGGATGGCGGCATTAAGCGCCCGCGCCTGAATGTCGGCACGCTGCACGCCCGCCTGGTTCCCCAGATCGGCGCTGCCCACAATGCCCGATCCATCGAACGTCACGCGGCCTGCAAAGGGTCCGGCCGCGGTCTGCTGGAGGCGCCCGGCGATCTCCATGCCGGCGAAGTGCGCCCGCTCGATGTCGACGGCCAACGCGCCGCCCGTGCGCACCAGCACATTAGCGTCAAACGGCCCGTATTTCGTGCCGCCCGTCGCGGTGATGGCGTAGGCATTCCCGCGCCCGCGCACCCGTGCTTCCAGGTCGGCTAGCCCCACGCCCAGCCCGGGCCGGGGCATCCGCAGCAGCACTTCCGGCGCAGTGAGCGTGCCGCTCACCCGTGCGGTCATCGGTCCATATTGGGTGGATTCCGCGTTCGCGTTGACCAGCAACGGTCCGCGCGGATCATAGCGGCCCGAGCCGCTGGTGACGCGGAACTGCGGTGCGCGTAGGCGCACATTGTCGAAGGTTATGATGCCGGTCGGGCTCAAGCCGACCCGTGCCGACGCGACGGCGTTGCCGCCCAGGAAGTTTCGCGCCGCTTCGTTGGTGATCCGCCGCGTCTCGGCCGCCACCTGGCCGCGAATGCCCCAACCGCCACCGGGCGCTGCGTACAGCTCGGCATCGGTCTTCAGGTTGACGATGCCGACGCCGTTGATCTCGTAATCGTTGATCCGCCCCTTCAGCGCGCCCGTATAGCGCCCCTCGCTCATGTCGGCGGCGATGACCGCCGTCGCGTCCACACGGTCAGAGCGTAGCCGCAGATTGTCCGACAAGATCTGGTCGCCCGAAACGGCCAGGACGCCGGCAATGCTGAGGTTGGTCACCAGCCCGCCCGCGGCCGCGTTCAGTCCCGACACCCGCGCCGCGCGAGCGCGGATTGGTATCAAGATGCGGTCGGCGTCCACTCGCGCCCGCCCTTCGGCATAGACCTGTTCGACCGCGGTCTCGCCAAAGCCAAGCCGCGCCGCGCGGATCTTGTAGTCCACGACCGGGGTGGCGAAGGCGCCGTTCAGCGCCAGCGCCGCGCGCACGTCGCGCCCGTTCAGATTCGGAGCGATCGCCCCCGGCGTCAGCAGCAGCGCATCGATGTTGAAGTTGCCGAACCGATTCTGGCCCAGGTCGATAAGCCCCTTGGCTTCCACCGACAGCGCGTCCGATCGGAATTTGTAGGTGCCGTTCACCTTGCGGTCGGCAAGCACGGCGTCCGCTTCGATGTTGAGCTGCGGCGTCGTGAGCCGCTCGACCGGCCCTTCCATATACACGCCGGGATAGGCCGGCCCGCGCAGCTGGAAACGGCCACTCTGAGCGATCAGGCTCAGGTCGGCGAGCTGCCGCCCGCCCAGCGTGCCCACCGCACGGCCACGCCAATCCTTCCAGCTTCCCTTGCCGCCAACGGTCAAGGTCACCGGGCGATCCAGCCCAGCCAGCCCAGCCAGCCCGGCCACTAGGCCCTTGGCCGGCGCGTCGAGCCGCATATCGATGTCGAGCTTGTTCTGTGCAGGCACCGCGTCAAGCTTCAGCGTCACGCGGTCGCCGCCCGCTACGCCGGGCGCGGCGATGGTGCCGGCATCGGCGTTCAGCTGTGCGCGTCCATCCGCCAGATGCGCGCTGCCGCGCAACGATGCGATATGCCGTTGCCCATCCACCGCGGGCGCAACGTCGATGCGGGCGATGTCGAGGCGCCCGATATCCAGATTTATATCGGGCAACAGCGGCGCATTGGGGTCGCTCGGCGTCTGATTCAGCTCGGGCAGCCGCAAAATGCGGACCTCCGGGCTGGTCAGGCTGCGGACGTCGATCTGGCTGTGGAGATAGCTGAACGGCCGCCAATCCACGGCAAGTTCCTTAGCCGATGCGAACACGCCCTTGGGATCGCGCACCTGCACATCGCGCAGCACCATAGCGCCGTACAGCGAGCCCTCGATCCGGCCCACTTGGAAATTCAAGCCAGAAGCCAGCGTAAACTTGTTGATCTGCTTGACCAAAAGGTCGCGGCCCGGCTGGGTGTTGATCCCCAGCACCAGCGCACCCAACAGCAGCACCACGCCGCCAACGACAATCGCGGACCATTTCGCCACGCGCTGCCACAGCGGCGGCTTGACCACGACGTGCCTGATCGGCGTGCCCTGCTCTACGGTCTCGGGTGCGTCCGACGCCATCAGAATGCTTGTCCGATCGAGATGTAGAGCGCCACCTTGGACTCGTTGGGCTTCCGGTTCATCGGCGTGGCGATGTCGATGCGCAGCGGCCCGAAATTGGTATAATATCGCGCGCCGACCCCCAGGCCGAGGCGGATGTCCTTCAGCGTCGGAGTGACGCCTTCATAGACTTGCCCTGCGTCCACGAACGGCACGATGCCGAAATTGCCGAAGCGGTAGCGCGCTTCCAGCGCGAACTCATTGAGCGAACGCCCGCCCACCGGACGGTCGTCGGGCGACCGGGGCCCGAGCTCCTGATAGCCGAAGCCCCGCACCGATCCGCCGCCGCCGGCATAATAGCGCCGGGAGGGCGGCAGGTCGTCGCGGCCGATGCCCGGGATCGATCCGAACCGCGCGCGCCCCGCCACCACGATGCTGGAGCTCACCGGCTGGTAAATCGTGCCTTCCAGCATGAGCCGTGCATAAGGCCGAGCCGCGCCGCGCACCGAAGTTTCGGGGCTGACATTCGCCTTTAGGCGGAAGCCGCGCGTCGGATTCAACAGATTGTCCGACGTGTCGTAGCCGAGGAAGGTCGGCAAAGCCGCGATCAGCCAGGTGCCGCGGTCACGCTCGCCGGCATTGAAATTGTACCGGTCCTCGTTTGATCCGACCAGTTCGGCGCCATAGAAATAGGTCCAGCGCTTTTGCCAGATTGGCGTGGAATCACGCGACCACCGCACCGACAACGTGCCGGTGTAGGATTCGAACGCGGCGTAATCGGAATGGTTGATCGCCGCCTGCGCCTGGAAGGTGCGGTCGCGCTGCCCGGCGTTGGAGCGGCGGAAGGTAGCGGACACCCCCTGTTCCTGCGTGCCGAGCACACCGCTGGCGATGAGCGCCCCTTCGTCAGGGAACAGGTTGCGGTGAGTCCAGCTGCCTTCGGCGCGGAGCCCCTGGCCGGTGCTGTAGCCGATCTCGCCGGCCAGCGTGCGGGCGCGCCCGGCGGTTTGGCGGACGAGCAGGTTAACGACTTCAGTGCCCTCTGGACCCGGTTGGCCCGTGCGCACGGGCTCGACCGACACCGTGGAGAACAGGCTGGTCGCGACCAGCGCCTGGCGCAGATCGTCGACTTTGCGCGTGTCATAGATGTCGCCCGGCTTGTAGCGCCGCAACAACTCGATGTGATCGACACCGAATACCTGCCGCTGTCCCTCGCTCACGATCCGGCCGAAGCTGGCGCGTTGCCCCACGTCCACTGGCAGCGTGTACTCGCCGAAATGGGTTTCCTCGTCGAGCAGGATGTCGCGCTGCCCAACCTTGGTAAAGGGATAGCCCTGTTGCGGCAGCCGCAGGCTGACATTCGCTTCTGCCGCCTGGATGCGGACGGCGTCGATGGGATCCCCGGGGTTCAGGTTCAGCTCGCGGTCGACCAGGCCGGCAGGCACCGTGGGACCCGCGTCGATCAGGACGCTGCTCAGCCGATAAAGCTTACCCGGCGTAGCGGCGATCGTCGCGCGCACCCGGCCCGAGTTGCGCGGCGTCTGCTCGATGGTCGATACCGCGGTGCCGTCATAATAGCCCAGCGAGTGCATCAAACGCACCGCAAGCGCCTCGTCCTCGCGCGCCCGCGCCGAAATCATCGCCGCGTTGGCCGCTTCGCCATCGCCTTGCTCCAGCGCCGACAACGCGCGGAACTGGCCGTTCAAATTGACGGCATCCAGCCCTTGCACGACCGTGGTATAGTGGATCGTGCCAGCCTTTTCCGCTTCCAGCCCTTCGATCTTCACCGGCTCGACGCGAAATTCGGACAGCGCCGGCAGCGGTTGCGCAAATTCGGGCGACTCGGCTGCGGGCGCGGCGAAGCTACCCTCGACCTGATTGGTAACCTGGGCAGGCGCGGTGGGCGTGGCGGTGGAACCCGTCTTGAACCCGTTCATTGATTCCAGCGGCGCGTTAATGTCGCCGCTCAGCGAGGGCAGCGCGGCGTTGAACTCCGCGTCCGGCACGATCTGCTCGTCCGACGATGGCGTGGTGCTATCCGGATCGGCTTCCTGATCGGCGGGCACAGGCGCAGGTGCCGGAGCGCCCTGCCCCGGTGTCGGCGCGTCAATCTGCGCGCATGCGACGCCGGGCAGGACTGCAGATCCTGCCAGCGCGGCAATCCAAACCGCCTTCACCCCTTTGATCACGCGCCTCCTCAGGAGCCGCGTAAACCCCGGCCCTCTCGCATCCGTAACGACTTGTTTTTCATTTTGCTCCCACCAACCGGAAAAAAGCAGTGGATTGCGTGGAACTTACCTCACGCCGGGTCGTCAGCGATCGTCGTCGAGGCCGCCGGCGGCCGCTTCCACGCGCTTCAACATCGCAAGCAGCTGCTCGCGCTCGGCGGGGCTGAACACGTCGAACATTCGCCGTTCAAGCTCCAGCGCTTTCGGCGCGACCTGCTCGTACAGCGCGATGCCGTCGAGCGTCAGCGTCAGCAGGTGCGACCGTTGGTCGTCCGGGTTGGCGGCACGCGCGATCAGCCCGCGTTCGGCGAGAGCAATGGCCGCGCGGCTCACCGTCACCTTGTCCATCCGCGTCCGCCCGCACAGCGCCTGCTGGCTCATCGCCCCGCCCTCCGCAAGCACCGTCACCAGCCGCCATTCGGGGATACGCAGCCCGAATAACTTGCGATAGGCGGTCGCTACCGCGTCGGAGACAGCGTTGGATGCGAGCGACAGGCGATAGGGCAGAAAATCGTCTAGTTTCAGCGTCGACATTTCTGCTTCTTTGCCAAGCCTGCCGCTCAACGCAACTGACAACGTTGGCGGGTTGCAATTCTTGCAATGATACCGATACCACTTAGCACTTGCGACAATGTCCGCTGCGATGCAGAAAGATCGGGCCTTTCAGGCATCCTCTCCTAAGACTTTCCAGGCCGTCCTCCGGGGCGGCCTTTTTTTATCTGTTTAACGCCTGTAGCACCCAAGCGGGGAACGCCGCCGCCGCCAGCAGCACGCCAAAGGGCAGCGCGTCTCCGCCACTCATCCGCCGCCCGGCCAGTCGCAACACCCCCACCGCGGCCAGCCCAATTAGGCAAGCGATCAGCAGCACGCCAGGCAATGCGTGCCAGCCCAGCCACAAGCCGATCCCGCCGAACAGCTTGGGGTCGCCGCCGCCAAGTCCGATCCGGCCTCGCGCCTTGCGATACCCTTGCGCCACCAGCCACAGCAGCGCGAACCCAGCCACACCGCCGATAAGCCGCGCCTCGAGCGAGGGCGCCAACCCGCCTGCCGCCGCCACCAGCCCAGCCGCCGCCAGCGCACCGGTCGCCAGGTTCGGCAGCCACCACGCCGCCAGGTCCAGCGCCGCCAGCGTCAGCAGCAGCCATCCGAACACCGCTCCGCCCACGCCTTCCACGCCCGGCGCGGCCAGCCCCGCTGTCACGCCCACCGCCAGCCCTAGCAGTTCAACCGCCAAATGGCTCGGCGCGATCGCCGCGCCGCACGCGCGGCACCGCCCACGCTGCGCCAGGTAGCTCGCCACCGGCACCAACTCATGCGGCCGCAGCACCGTGCCACACCCGTCGCACGCCGACCGCCCGCGGGAAATCGCCCGCCCCTCGGGCCAGCGGATCGCCAGCGTTGCGATGAAGCTGCCGAACACCAGCCCCAACAGCCCCAGTCCCGCCGGCCAGAGCCAGGGTTCACCCATGCTGCGGCGCACGTTTGCGGATCAGATATCGGAACACGCCGAAGCAGTTGATGCAGATAAGCACCAGGTTCTGCGTCAGCAGCGGCTCGTCGTCGGACAGGAACGCGCCGGTGATCCAGGCTATGCTCGACGTCACGAACAGCACGAATCCCCACCCGGTCAGCCGCCGCCCCAGGTCCAGCGAAACCATGAAGCAGGCGATGATCCCGCTGATCGAGGCATACCATTTGCAGACGTCGATAAGGTTCATGGCGGACGCTTCCTTGGCGGGGCGCCACCGCTTTTGCAAACGGGTGCCCGGGTCACTAGATCGGCCCAAACACATGAGAGGATCCAATATGTCCGCCGACGACATCGTCATCGCTTCCTATGCCCGCACCCCGATGGGCAGCTTCCAGGGTTGCCTCACCGGCGCGAGCGCTACCGACTTGGGCGCAACTGCGGTCGGCGCGGCGGTGGAGCGCGCCGGACTGAAGGGCAATGCGATCGAGCGCATCTATATGGGCTGCGTGCTGCCCGCCGGGCTTGGCCAGGCGCCCGCGCGGCAGGCGGCGCTGAACGCCGGCCTTCCCGACCATATCGAGGCCACGACGATCAACAAGATGTGCGGATCGGGGATGCAGGCCGCGATCATGGCCGCCGACGCGCTGGCCGCCGGCTCGGTCGATCTGCTGGTCGCCGGCGGCATGGAGAGCATGACCAACGCGCCCTACCTGTCGCTCCGCCACCGCAGCGGCGCGCGCATCGGCCATGACGTGATGAAGGATCATATGTATCTCGACGGGCTCGAAGACGCCTATGAGCCTGGCAAGCTGATGGGTAATTTCGCCGAGGAAGTGGCGCAGGAATATCAGTTCACCCGTCAGGCCCAGGACGATTTCGCGATCCGCTCGCTCGAACGCGCGCAGCGGGCGCAGAAATCCGGCGCCTTCGACCGCGAGATCGTGCCCGTGGAAGTGAAGGGCCGCAAGGGCAGCACCACCATCACCTTGGACGAGCAGCCCGCCAAGGGAGACGTCGCCAAGATCCCGACACTCAAACCTGCCTTCTCCAAGGAAGGCACGATCACCGCCGCCAACGCATCGTCCATCTCCGACGGTGCCGCCGCCTTGGTAATGACGCGCCGCAGCGTCGCGGACAAGCTCGGCCTCACGCCCATCGCGCGCGTGGTCAGCCACGCTGCCCACGCCCATGCGCCCGCCCGCTTCACCACCGCCCCGGTGTTCGCCATGCAAAAGGCGCTCGACAAGGCGGGCTGGAAGGTCGGCGATGTCGACCTGTTCGAAGTCAACGAAGCGTTCGCCTGCGTCGCGATGATCGCGGTCAAGGAACTTGGGCTTTCGGAAGACGTGCTCAACATCCATGGCGGCGCCTGCGCCCTAGGCCACCCGATCGGCGCCAGCGGCGCCCGCGTACTCGCCACGCTCCTCTCCGCGCTCGAAACCATCGGCCAGAAGCGCGGCCTCGCCTCGCTCTGCATCGGCGGCGGCGAAGCTACCGCGATGGCCGTAGAACTGCTGGTTTAAACCGGCGAATCCAGGCCTCAATCAAACCTGCCCGGCACGGGGAGGGGGACCATTGCGCAGCGATGGGGGGAGGGGCCACCGCAGTACGCGGCGGTGAACCACCCACACCGCTTTACGCCTCGGCCCCTTCCCCGCCGGGGAGGTTCAAAAGCCCCCTCGCCCCCCTAGGATCAGGTCATCGACCCTGCTGCTCTCGGGGAGAAACCATCTTCACCCCACCGTCTCGCCCGGATCGGTCCCCCAGATCCGCGACTGCTCCACATAGCCGCCGCCATGGCCTTCGACCTCGAACCAGCACCAGCCATTCGTGCACTTGCTGATCGAGCCGATGACGCCGGGCGCGGCGCGCCAGTTCACATGCCCCTCGGGACTGGGCGTCGATCGCATCTCCACCACGCTCCCGCGCACCATCGCCGTGCGCGCTTCGTTCAACAGCACGCGCAGCATCCATCCCTGCGTGCCGTCCGGATCTTCGATCTTGCGCCACTCGCCATAGACATCGACCACCTTCACCGGCAGCAAACGCCGCTGGTAGAGCCAGTTACCAGGATAGTTGCGCCCCGGCCCTGTGCGCATAAGCGCCTTGGATGCCTTGATTGACACATAATAAGGCGGCTTGCGCTGCGCCCAGGCCGGCAGCGCAAGCCCCACCACTAGTGCGGCCATCGCCAACCAAGTCCCGAACCGCACGCGCTTTCTGTCCATGCCGTTCCCTACCGCTTCGGTGCAGGACGCTTCAACCATGCAGTTGGAGGGTCGAGTGGGCGATCATCGTCAGGCGATCTCGATCCGCACGCGCTGAACGCCCGCGGCAACCTCCACTTCCACAATGCGTGGCGGCACAGGTTTTCGCTCTACGCTGAGGCTCCCGTCACGTTCGATACGGGCCTCGGCGATCTCCTCCACCCGCACATAGCTTTTGGCTCGCAAGTCCTCGTCGAGATCGCGGTGCGTCAGATGGGCGGCACGCAATGTGGGTTCATCCACCACCCCGTCGCGAATGACGACGCGGCTGTGCCCCTTCACCATGCTTCCAAAACCATGCCAGCGCAGCGCAATTGCGGAGAACAGCCAGTGCAATGCCAGCAGCGTCGCGACGCCCGTCAGGGCGGGGCCAAGCGGTGCGTTCCCCGTGATCGCGCGGCTCGCGACCGATCCGACGATGATGCCGACGATCACGTCGAACGCCGTGCCGCGGCCCATGAAACGTTTCTTGCCGAACCGCACGATCATCAGCGTGACAGCATATACGATTGCCACCCGCGCGGCGACTTGCAGGGGGCCGAGGTCGCTGGCCTCCTGCCCCAGTCCTAACGCTGCAATCCACGCTTCGTGCACATTCATGGCGATCACCGGCATCATTCAGATGCCGGTGAAACTCACGAAACCCAATTAGGTGCAGTCACCTGCCGCCAGGCCAGCATTAATCGCCGGTAAGGATCCGGTCGACCAGTTGCTTTACGCTCGGCACGAACCCGTTCGAATAGAAAGGATCGCGCTTGAAATTATATGCGGCGTGGCCGGCGAACATCAGGTTCTGGTCGGTTGGGCCACCATGGGCGATGTCCTGCAGCGTCTTCTGGATACAGAAGCTGCGCGGATCGGCCAGCCGACCGGTCGAGTTGGTCTCGGTATCCGCCCAGCTCGAGAAAGAACATTGGCTCAGACACCCCATACAGTCGGCCTGGTCCTTGCGGATCACCTGCTGCTCTTCGGGGGTCACGAACACCAGTGTATTGTCGGGCGTCTTCAGCGCGGAGGTATAGCCTAGCCCGAACCATTCGCGCGCGCGCAGCAGATCGTTGCGCGTCACCCAGAAATTCTTGCCCTTCACGCCCACGTCGAGCTGAAAGCTGTGGTCGCCCGCAGCTTCGGTCGAATACGGAATCTGCCGTTCGGAGCGCGCCTCCAGGTTACGCAGGAACGGGTTACGCACCGCGCTAGAATAAAAGCCCGTCGGCGAGAAGCGGTGCAACAGCACTTCGCCTTCCTCGATTTCCGTCAGCTTCTGCTTCCACTCCTGCGGGATCGGGCTTTCCTGCGTCAGCAGCGGGCGGGTGCCGAACTGGAAGGCGATCTTGCCCAGTTCGGGGTTGTCGATCCAGTCGTTCCAGTCGCGCAGATACCAGACGCCGCCCGCCATCACGATCGGCACGTCGTCGGGAATACCGCCCTCGCGCATCGTGTCCCGCAGCGCCTTCACGCGCGGATACGGGTCCTGCGGTGCCAAGGGGTCCTCGGCGTTGGACAGGCCATTATGCCCGCCCGCTAGCCACGGGTCTTCATAGACTACCGCAGCCAGCCACTCCTGCGCCTTGGAATAGGCCCGCTTCCACAGCGCGCGAAACGCACGGCCCGAACTCACGATCGGCAGGTAAGAGACGTTGTACGACGCCGCGATCTCGCTCAGCTTGTACGGCATGCCGGCACCACAGGTGACGCCTGCCACCATGCCGCGGGTACGCTCCAGCACGCCGTGCAGCACCCGCTGCGCGCCGCCCATCTCCCACAGCACGTTGATGTTCACCGCGCCCTTGCCGCCGGCGATCTCATACGCGCGCTTCACTTGCTCCACGGCGCCTTCAATGGCGTATTGGACCAGTTCCTCGTGGCGTTCGCGGCGCGTCAGCGCGCGATAGATTTGGGGGATGATCTTGCCTTCGGCGTCATAGCTGTCGGCATTCACCGCGCTCACCGTGCCGATGCCGCCCGCCGCCGCCCAGGCGCCTGCGCTCGCATGGTTAGTCGCCGCAACACCCTTGCCGCCCTCGACCAGCGGCCACACTTCGCGGCCGTTATAGTTGATGGGCGTCAGACCCTTGAACAATTCCGCCTCCAGCTAAGTTTCATCGTCCGCCTAATCCCGTTTGCCGCAACAAGCGAGGTACATTATTTACCGCAGCACCTCGGGCCTTCCCATCGCGGCACCGTACAACCGCGCATAGGCGCCGATCATCGCGCCCTCGTCGAACAACGCACGGGCGCGCTCGCGGTTCGCCGCGCCGATCTGTTTGGCGTCCTGCGGGTGCTTAGCCAGCGTTTCGATGCGGTCGCGGATCGACACTTCGGACCGGTCAGAGAGGAACTGCTGGTTCGGCTCGGCGACCATTTGCGGGATGTCGCCGACGCGCGGCGCCACGACCGGCAGCCCGGCCGCCATCGCCTCCAGCACCGAAATCGGCGCCTGCTCGCTCTTCGACGACATCGCGAAGATGTCGAACAATCCCATGTAGCGATGGGCCTCCGGCAGGAAGCCCGGCAGGATCACCTGGTCCTCGATCGCCATCGCCTCGGCTGCGTCCAGGATGGTCTGCCGCTCGGGACCCTCGCCGAAGATCACCAGCTTGAAGCGCGCGTTGAGCCCGCCGCACGCCCGCACCAGCATCGGCAGGTCCTTGACGGGGCGCAGCCCCGCGACGCAGGCGATGAACACCTCGCCTTCACGCCGCTTCCGCAGCTGCGGGATCAGCTTGGCGTCCGGCTTGCCGGTGAACAGCCCCGTCGGCACGCCATTGGCGATGCGGTGCACCCGCTCGGGCGGCTGGCGCCAATGTTTCAGCGCCACGCGCTCGAGCATGTGGCTCGGCACCACCAAGCCATTGGCAGCGGGCAACGCGATGCGGCGGTACATATTACGCACCGGGTTCAGCCGCTCGGCCTCGTCGGCGTTGAAGCCATCCTCATGGTGTACGATCGGCGGCAGTCCCTTGCCGAACACTCGGGCGGCCATCACGCCGTCGATCGCGCCCCAATTATAGGTAAGGACCAGGTCGAAGCGCCGCATATAGCGCGCGATCGCTTCGTACCGCTTGACCGACGGCTTGCCCGACAAGGGCGGCGGGTCCTGCGCGATCTCGTATTTGACCCCCTTGGCGATATAAGCTCGCGCTTCCAGCTGGTCGGGCATCGCCGACACGATCGTGTGCCGCGCCTTGTCACCGAACGCGTTCATCAGCCGGATGGCCCGCGCTTCCTTGCCGCCATAGTTGAAGGTCGAATGCAGATGCAGGATGTGGATCGACATGGGAGCGCGCCTTAGCAGATCGCGCGGCCAAGTCATCGCCAAGCCGAATGCCGGCGCGGCGGCGGCGCATAGCTGTCCACCGCACTCGGCCGGTCAGGCGCCGCTGGCAGCAAGCGGCGGGGTCTGCTGATGCTGCACGACGCGCCAGATATCATGTTCCAGCCGGCGCATGGTCGTGGTGCACCAGGCCGTATAGCCCTGCTTGCCCTCGCCCTCCGCTTCAACCTTGTAGGCGATGGTGATCAGCCCTTCCTGTGGGCGCATCACCCGCTGTTCGCTGAACGACACGCTCGACCAGCGCGGTGTGTGTGCCACCGCTTCGATAGCCTGCTGGCTGGTGAAGACAAAGGGCTGCTCGGGCAGGACCATGACGCATTCGTCGTCAATCAATTCGCGATACTGCTTCGCGCCGCCCGTCCACAGGCTTTCCTCGAACGACCAGATTCGATTATCTTCCATTTGGCGTCTCCTCGTGACGGTAACGCAAGCGCGGCGCCGGGCGGAACGTTCCCGCCACGGCCATGACCGGAGCCTGGCGCTCGGCAGCCGGCATCGGCGCGACAATCGGGCAGCGGCTCCACCTTTTCGCTTGCGCCGCTTGGAAAGCCGGTCTAGCAGCGCCCTCCCAAGCGCCCGTAGCTCAGCTGGATAGAGCATCAGACTACGAATCTGAGGGTCGGACGTTCGAATCGTTCCGGGCGCGCCATTCTCCTGATCGTCGGATCCGCCCCTCGCGTATGGCGCGGCCCCTTCAGGATAGGCCGCAGCTTCGATTGGCCTATCGTACGCGCGCCAGCGTCCGCTCCATCGCCGCGATCACTTCGGGCTCGTCCAGCGCCGGTGCGTGGCCGACGCCCGGCACCGTGACCAGTTCGGCATCGTCCAGCCGCGCCGCCATCTTTTCGGCGGCCGGTGCGCTCAGGATATCCGATCGTTCACCGCGCACCACCAGCACCGGTCGCCCGCGCATCGCGTCCAGCGTCGGCCACAGGTCCGGCCCGGCCTCGTTGCCCGGCACCCGGAACGGCTCGGCGATCTTCATGTCGTAATCCAAGACGATCCGCCCAGAGCTGTTCACCCGGTACAGCCGCTTGGCCATGCATAGCCATTCTTCGACGCCATAGCCGGGATAGACATCGCCATGCGCCTCGGCGACATGCCGCGCCGCGTGCATCCAGGTCGGGTGCCACACCGCCTTGCCGACATAGGTCCGGATGCGCGCCAGTCCCGACGGGTTAAGTTCGGGGCCGACATCGTTCAGCACGACCCCCGCCAACCGCGCGCGATCGGTCGCCGCCAGCAGCATGGTGACGATCCCGCCCAACGACGTTCCTACGCTCACGAAGCGCTCGATCGCCAGTTCGTGCACCAGCGCCTCGACATCCTGAAGATAGGTGAGCGGCACATAGCTCATCGGATCCTTGGCGTACGCGCTCTCGCCCCGCCCGCGAAAATCCAGGCACAGCACCCGCCAAGCCCCCGCAAGCCGGTCCGCCAGCATCTCGAAGTCGCGCGCGTTGCGCGTCAGCCCGGGCAGGCACAGGATCGGCGGCTTGTCGGCCGGCCCGGCATAGTCGCGATAATGCAGCCGCAATCCGTCGCGCGACCACCAATATGCATCTGTGTAGTTGCGCCGCTCCGCCATCGACCCCCATATCGCGCTATGGACTTCACTCCGCAACAGGCGATCCTCGAACTCGGCGGCGCCTTCTACGACCCCGTGCAAGCGGCCAACTTCCCCAAAACCGTACTGCGCTTCCGCAACGACCGCGCGGCGGCGCAGGTCGGGCTTGAAGGGCTGAGCGACGATAAGTGGCTTGCCCATTTCGGCCGCTTCGAGCCGCTGCCCGGGGCGCAGCCCCAGCCGCTGGCGCTGCGCTATCACGGCCATCAGTTCCGCGTGTACAATCCCGAGATCGGCGACGGCCGAGGCTTCCTGTTCGCCCAGATGCGCGACGACACCGGGCGCCTCATGGACCTGGGCACCAAAGGCTCGGGCCAGACCCCGTATAGCCGCTTCGGGGACGGCCGACTGACCTTGAAGGGCGCCGTCCGCGAGATTCTCGCTACCGAAATGCTCGAGGCCTTGGGCGTACACACCTCGCGCACCTTCTCGGTGATCGAAACCGGCGAGGAACTCCACCGAAATGACGAACCCTCCCCCACCCGCTCGGCGGTGTTGGTCCGCCTCAACCACGGCCATATCCGCATCGGCACCTTCCAGCGCCTGGCGTACAACCAGGACACCGAAGGGCTGGCAACGCTCACCGCCTATGTCCTGCGCCACTATTACGGTGAAGACGCCGGCGACGACGCCCCCCAGCGCCTGCTTGCCCATGTCGCCCGCCGCACCGCGAAACTAGCCGGCCAGTTCATGGCTGCCGGCTTCGTCCACGGCGTGCTCAACAGCGACAACATCAACGTCACCGGCGAAAGCTTCGATTACGGCCCGTGGCGCTTCACCCCCAGCTGGGCGCCCGCCTTCACCGCGGCCTATTTCGACCAGTCCGGCCTTTATGCCTATGGCCGCCAGCCCGAGGCGATCTACTGGGACGTGATGCAGCTCGCGAGCTCGCTCCGCCTCATCGCAGAGGAAGCGCCGCTGGTCGAAGCGCTCGAAGGCTATGCCCCGGCCTATCACGACGCTGTCACCACTGCGATCCTCTGGCGGCTGGGTGTCCTCCCTCGCGGCGCCGAGCAGGATCGCCCACTGGTCCAGGCGCTCGAATTCGCACTCGGCAGCACCGGCACCCCGCTCGACCGCTTCTACTTCGACGCGTTCGGCGGCCAGCTGCCCGACCATTATGGCGAACCGTTCGCCGAGCTTCGCTCCCAGCTCACCGGCTATCAAGCCCGCAAACCGCGCGACCATCCCTATTGGTCGGGCGATCATCCCTGCGCGATGCTGATCGACGAGGTCGAGGCGATTTGGTCTTCCATCGCCCAGGCCGACGACTGGCAGCCGCTTCAGGACAAGGTCGCCGCCGTTCGCCGCCTCGGCGAAGCGCTCGCCTGAACCGCCAAGGGCTTGGCATTCCCCCCGGATTTCGGGCAAGAGCATCGCCATCTCTCCGGGGGCAACAACCAGAACGATAATGCCGGGACAGGAAATCATCTCCAACGAGCCCGCTACGGGCGCGGTGCTCTGCCGCCGACCCGTCGGCGACGCCGACACCGAAGTCGCCATCGCCCGCGCGAGCTGGGCGGAATGGGCCGCACGCCCGATCGCCTTCCGGATCGAAGCGCTGCGCCGCTTCGCCAATGTGGTCCGCCAGCGCGCCGACGCTTTCACCGATCTGCTCGCCCGCGAAACCGGCAAGCCGCTCTGGGAAGCTCGCACCGAAGTCGAAACGGTG
This sequence comes from Sphingomonas xinjiangensis, assembly GCF_014199255.1. Classification (GTDB taxonomy): domain Bacteria; phylum Pseudomonadota; class Alphaproteobacteria; order Sphingomonadales; family Sphingomonadaceae; genus Sphingomonas; species Sphingomonas xinjiangensis. The sequence continues at coordinate 81,666 of NZ_JACIJF010000002.1, forward strand.
ATCGCCAAGGTCGACGTGTCGGTCACTGCCTTTTCCGAACGCACCGGCCAGCGCCGCATCGAAGCGCCGATGAACACCCGCCTGGCGCTTCGGCACAAGCCGCATGGCGTGCTCGCGGTGCTCGGCCCCTATAATTTCCCCGCGCACTTGCCCAACGGTCACATCGTGCCGGCGTTGCTCGCCGGCAACGCCGTGGTGTTCAAGCCTTCGGAAAAGACGCCCGCGAGCGGCGCGTTCCTGGTCGAATGCTTCCACGCCGCCGGCGTGCCCGAAGGCTGCCTGCGACTGCTCATCGGCGGGCCCGACCAGGGCAAGGCGCTTGCCGGCCATCCCGACATCGATGGTCTGCTGTTCACCGGCTCGGCCAACACCGGCATCGCGCTCAACCGCCAGTTCGCGACCCGTCCCGAAAAGATCCTCGCACTCGAAATGGGCGGCAACAATCCCATCATCGTGTGGGACACGCCCGATCTCTATTCCGCCGCGGTGCTGGTGGTGCAGTCGGCCTTCACTACCGCCGGTCAGCGCTGCACCGCTGCGCGCCGGCTGATCGTGGACGACACACTGGCCGAGCCCTTGCTGGCCGAGATCCAGAAGCTCGTCGGCCGCCTCATCATCGGCGAACCCCATGCCGATCCCGCGCCGTTCATGGGCCCGGTGATCGACAACGACACCGCCGACATGCTCACCGAAAGCTTTGTCGCGCTGCTGACGCTGGGCGGCCGCCCGATCCGCCACATGGAGCGCCCGATCGCCGACCGCCCCTTCCTCACCCCCGGCATCCTCGACATGACAAATGCCAGCGACAAGCCTGATGTTGAGCTGTTCGGTCCGATCCTCCAGGTCTTCCGCAAGACCAGCTTCGAAGAAGCGATCGCCGAAGCAAACGACACCCGCTACGGCCTGTCGGCAAGCCTCGTCAGCCAGAACCCCCGTCTTTACGACCAGTTCTGGGCCAATATCCGCGCTGGCATCGTCAACTGGAATCGCCCCACCAACGGCGCGTCATCGTCCGCCCCGTTCGGCGGCGTAGGCTGGTCCGGCAACCACCGTCCCAGCGCCTATTACGCGGCCGACTATTGCGCCTATCCAGTAGTCTCCTCCGAATCCGAACAAGCCCGCGCCTCGATCGGTCTCGGCTTGCGCGACGCCTGATTGTTGGTGCACGCGAAGGCACGAAGAAGGTAGAGGTTCATGCGAAGGCGCGGAGGAGCCAGCCCGCGACGCCGCCGGAAAACCCACAAACCTAGCAGGTTGCGGAACCCCGAAATCATCCTGCCGCTGAAGCGCCCCCTCTCTTTCCCTCCCGCCTCCGCGTGAACCCCTCGTTTGAAGCCCTTCGCGCCTTCGCGTGAACCAACACCTTCTTCCAACCTCAAGCCCCCTCTTGACCCCCGCCTCCCCACATCCCACATCGACCAGGCGGGACCGGGCCCCTCTGGCGGCGGCTTTCCAACGAAAGCGCCGTGATGTCGGACCGCATCGAGCAAGGCTCGGTGCAGGTTCGGTGGCATGTCCACCAACTCTCCTCACCGAACCGCTTGATCCAATCTGGATCGAAGGGCGCCCCTGCGCCCGAGGGAGAGTTTTTCGGTGGACAATCTCAACTACTTCAATCGCGCCGCCTCCGCCGGGCTGCAGGCACGTTATGACGAGGGCCTGCGCCGGCACATGCTCGGCATTTATCGCAACATGGGGATCGGCCTGGCCATCACCGGCCTGGTCGCGCTCGCCATTGCCAACACGCCGCCGCTCGCCGCGCTGATCTTCGGCACGCCGCTCAAATGGGTGGCGATGCTCGCCCCCCTGGCGTTCGTGATGTTCTTCAGCTTCCGGATCGACCGGATGACGACCGCGACCGCCCGCACCACCTTCTTCGCCTTTGCCGCGGTGATGGGCGTGTCGATGGCCAGCATCTTCTTGGTCTTCACTGGCGCCAGCATCGCCACGGCGTTCTTCACTGCGTCGGCGATGTTTGCCGGCCTGAGCCTGTGGGGCTACACCACCAAGCGCGACCTGACCGGCATGGGCAGCTTCCTGATGATCGGCTTGATCGCTGTGATCATCGCGAGCCTGGTGAACCTGTTCCTCGGTTCCAGCCTGCTCCAGATGGGCCTGTCGGTGATTGGCGTGCTCGTCTTCGCGGGCCTGACCGCCTGGGACACCCAGCGGCTCAAGAGCGAATATCTGGTCTATGCCAATAGCCAGGCTGCAGAGAAGCTCGCGATCATGGGCGCGCTGTCACTTTATCTGAACCTCATCAACATGTTCCAGCTGCTGCTGAACCTCACTGGGGAGCGCGAATAATGGCACAAGGCAACTTCACCTGCCCCGTCGACGGCAGCCCATTGTCGCCGATGGAGCGCCAGGGGATCGAAATCGACTTCTGCCCCAGCTGCCGTGGCGTCTGGCTCGACCGGGGAGAACTCGACAAGATCATCGAACGGAGCGCGAGCCACCAGCCCGCGCCCCCGCCGGTCGCGGCGCCCTCGCCATGGCCCGAACAGCGTTACCAGGATCCCCGGCACCACCAAAGCGGTGGCCACCACCACCCCCACAAGAAGCGCAAGTCCTTCTTCGAAGAACTGTTCGACTGACTAAATCCTCCCCTGACCGGGGAGGATTTACGTTTTGGAGCAACCCGCTACACCCCTCCCATACCAAAAAAGAGAGGGGACCCCCATGACCACCCGCCGCGACCTACTTGGCGCCGCAGCCGCGCTCACTGGCACAGTCACGCTACCGGCGAGCCCGCTTGCCGCCGCCGCCCCTGCCGGCCCCTTCGTCCACCGCGACGGCACGCGTCTCATCCTCGGCAACAAACCCTATCGCTTCGTCGGCGCCAACATCTGGTACGGCGCCTATCTCGGCGCAAAGGCGCAGTACGGCAACCGCGACCGTCTGCGCCGCGAGCTCGACAAGCTCCAGTCGATCGGCGTCACCAACCTGCGCCTGCTCGCTAGCTCCGAAACCTCGCCGCTCAAGAACGCCGTCAGCCCCAGCTTCCGCAATCGCGGCACCACCTACAATCCCGCCCTGCTCGACGGGCTCGACTATTGCCTCGCCGAAATGGGCAAGCGCGGCATGAAGGCGGTCCTGTACCTCACCAATTTCTGGGAATGGTCGGGCGGCATGATGACGTACTTAAGCTACGTCAACGGCGGCAAGTTCATCGACGCCAACGACCCCGCCCATCCCTGGCCGCAATTCGCCGATGCCACGTCGGAATTTTACCGCACGCCCAAGGCGGTCGCCTTGTACCATGACTGGGTTCGCGAACTGGTCGGCCGCACCAACCGCACCACCGGCACCGCTTACCGCGACGATCCCACCATCATGGCCTGGCAGCTCGCCAACGAACCCCGCCCGGGCGGCGGCCCTCAGGTCGCGGCGCGCAACCTCCCCTTCTTCCAGGATTGGGTGCGGGGCACCGCGCGCCTCATCAAGACGCTCGACTCGAACCACCTCGTCTCCACCGGCAGCGAGGGGCTGAAGGGCAGCGTCGAGCGCGCCGACATCTACAACACCGAGCACGGCTTTCCCGAAATCGATTATTGCACCGCCCATATCTGGCCGCTCAACTGGAGCTGGGTCAGCGCCAAGGACCTGCCCGGCACTCACGAAGCCGGCCGCAGCAAGGTCGCCGAATATCTGCAACAGCACGAGGCCCTTGCTCGCGGCCTGAACAAGCCGCTGGTGATCGAGGAGTTCGGCTACCCCCGCGACGGCGGCGGCTACGATCCCGAAAGCACGACGGCGTTCAAGGACCGCTATTATGGCCAAATCTTCGACGCAGTCCTTAACAGCGTCCGCACCGGGGGGCCGATCGCCGGCTCCAACTTCTGGGCCTGGAACGGCGAAGGCCGCGCCGTCCACGGCGACCACCGCTTCCGCGAAGGCGACACCAACTGGGTCGGCGACCCACCCCACGAACCTCAGGGCTGGTACGGCGTGTACGACACCGACACCAGCACCCACGCCCTGATCAAAGCCCACGCCCAGGCGCTATCCGTCGCAGCACCCCCTATCGCTCGTTAGTCCTTCGCCGGGAAGCAAGGTGACTCACGGGAAGGCGCGAAGACGCGAAGCTAAGAAGAAAGAGGTTCACGCAGAGGCGCGTGGAGGCGCAGAGGCGCAGAGTAGAAGTGCCTGCGGCATCGACCGGGAGACCATCAACGTCCCAGCACGCTGCACGCTCCCCGTTATTCCTGCCGCTACCGTGGCGACTGAACCCCTCTGCGCCTCCGCGCCTCTGCGCGAACCTTTATCTTCCCCTAAAATCGTCGCGCCTTCGCGCCTTCGCGCGAACCACCCTTCTTCTCCAACCACACTCCGCAAAAGCTCCGCTACGCGCCCCCCAAGCATCCGTCGATTGCGGCCACCTGCCCCCAGGACCATCTGCCATCCATGGCAACGCTTCTAGATCCTTCCGCGCGCGGCCGCGTGATCCTGGTCGGCGCAGGCCCCGGCGACCCCGGCCTGCTCACCGTCCGCGCCGTCGAGGCGCTCGCTCAGGCCGATGTCCTCGTCCATGACGGCCTGGTCGACCCGCGCGTACTCGATCTTGCCCCCCAGGCGCACCGCATCTCCGTCGCCAAGCGCCGCAGCCGCCACACGCTGCCGCAGGAATCGATCAACGCGCTGATCGTCGCGCATGTGAAGACCGGCGCGATCGTCGTGCGCTTGAAGGGCGGCGACCCCTTCATCTTCGGCCGCGGCGGCGAAGAAGTCGAAGCTGTGCGCGAAGCCGGCCTGCCTGTCGAGGTGATCCCCGGCGTCAGCGCAGCACTGGGCGCCGCAGCCGAAGCGATGCTCCCCCTCACCCATCGCGACTGGTCGAGCGCGGTCAGCTTCGTAGCCGGCCAGTGCAAGGGCCTGACCGAACAGGACTGGTCCGGCCTCGCCGGCAAGGGCCGCACGCTGGTGATCTACATGGGCGTCGCCACCGCCACCGCCATCGCCGACAAGCTGATGGCCGACGGCGTCGCCCCCGACATGCCCGTCGCCGTCCTCGAACGTGCCACGCTCCAGGGCCACCGCGCGATCCGCACGCTGCTCGCCGATCTCGGCCCGATGGTCGAGCGTGAGGACGTGCAGAGCCCGGCCGTGATCGTCGTCGGCGAAGTGGTCCGCTTGGCGGATGCTGAGGACAAGCTGGCCAAATGGGCCCAAGCCGCGGAGGTGCTGGCATGAAGATCCTGACCGGCAACGACCTCGTCACCGGCGACGTCACCTGGTGGACTGGCGAAGGCTGGTCGCGCCACATCGAGGACGCCAAGGATGTGGGCGATCAGGGTGACATCCTCGCCCAGGTCGAGGAAGCCGCACGCCGCGTGAACACCCCCTACGTCATCGATGCCGAAGCCACGCCCGAAGGCCCGCGCCCCGCTCACATCAAGGACCGGATCCGCGCACTGGGCCCGACGGTCCGCCCCGACCTGACACTAAAGCCGGCGGACCCGAACGCCGGAAGCTGGGTGATATGAATTTGGTCACGCGAAGGCCCGAAGACGCGAAGCGCAGTGCTTGCAGTTTCAATCGGGAGACGATGGAAGCCGCACAGCGCGTTGTCGCCTCACTGATCTTCCTGCCGCTGACGCGGCAACCCACTCTCTGCGCCTCCGCGCCTCTGCGCGAACCTCTATCTTCTTCTACCTTCGCGTCTTCGCGCCTTCGCGTGAACCAATCTCGCGCCCCCGAACTTCAGGCCGCCAGCTGATGTACAAGTACGACGAATATGACCACTCCATTGTCGCCGCTCGCATCGACGAGTTCCGCGACCAGGTCCGCCGCCGCCTCGAAGGTCATATGACCGAGGATCAGTTCAAGCCGCTGCGGCTGATGAACGGCCTCTATCTCCAGCTGCACGCCTATATGCTGCGCGTCGCGGTACCCTATGGCACGATGGACAGCCGCCAGATGCGCATGCTGGGCCGCATCGCCCGCAAATACGACCGCGGCTATGGCCATTTCACCACGCGCCAGAACATTCAGTTCAACTGGATCAAGCTCGCCGATACGCCCGAGATCCTGGAAGAACTCGCCACGGTCGAGATGCATGCCATTCAGACCAGCGGCAATTGTATCCGCAACATCAGCTCGGACCAGTTCGCCGGCGCCGCGGCCGACGAAGTCACCGATCCGCGCCCCTGGGCCGAGTTGCTGCGCCAGTGGAGCACCTTCCACCCCGAATTCACGTACCTGCCCCGCAAGTTCAAGATCGCGGTGATCGCCAGCGACACCGATCGCGCGGCGATGCGCCTCCATGACATCGGCATCCAGATCGTGAAGAACGACGCGGGCGAGCTTGGCGGCCGCATCTATGTCGGCGGCGGCATGGGCCGCACGCCGATGATTGCCCCACTGATCAAGGACTTCGTGCCCTTCGCGGACTTCATCAGCTATCTGGAAGCCTGCCTGCGCGTCTACAATCGCTACGGCCGCCGCGACAACATCTACAAGGCGCGGATCAAAATCCTGATCCACGAGCTCGGCGCGGACAAATACCGCGAGGAAGTAGAGGCCGAATTTCAGGCTGTGAAGCAGCTCGGAATCGATCCGCCCCAGGCAGAGTTCGACCGCATTGCCGCGCACTTCGCGCCGCCCGCGTTCGAAACCGGCCTTTCGGATGCGATCGACCGCAGCGATCCGAACTTCGCAGCCTGGGTGGACCAGAATGTTTCCGCCCACAAAGCAGCCGGTTACGCGGTAGTCACCGTGTCGCTGAAGCCGACGGGCGGAATTCCCGGCGACGCTTCCGCCGACCAGATCGACATAATGGCAGACTTGGCAGAACGCTTCAGTTTCAACGAGTTACGTGTAACACACGCCCAGAATATTGTCCTCCCCCACGTCGCGAAGCACGACCTTTTCCGCGTCTACCAGATGCTCGCCCACGCAGGTCTCGCCGAAGCCAATCTCGACCTCATCAGCGACATCATCGCGTGTCCTGGCCTCGATTATTGCAGCCTCGCCAATGCCCGTTCGATCCCCGTCGCGCAGAAGATCGCCCAGCGTTTCGCCGACCTCGATCGCCAGCGCGAACTGGGTGAGTTGAAGCTCAAGATCAGCGGCTGCATCAACGCTTGCGGCCATCACCATGCCGGCCACATCGGCATCCTTGGCGTCGACCGTAAGGGCACGGAAAACTTCCAGCTCCTCTTCGGCGGCTCCGGTGCAGAGGACGTCAGCCTGGGCAAGATCACCGGTCCGGGCTTCTCCGAAGATGGCATCGTCGATGCTATCGAGAAGGCCACTAACGTCTATCTCGCCCAGCGAGATCGGGGCGAGCGGTTCGTCGACACCTATCGTCGGATCGGCATGGAGCCGTTCAAGGAGGCAATCTATGGTTGATGCAATCCGCTTCCGCGACGACGAAGCGCATGACGAACCCGCCGTCACGCTCGACAGCTTTCTCGGCCAGTCCAACGCCACCGCCGTCCGCATCGAAGCCGGCGAGGACGCCCGCGTCCTCCTCCCGCACCTCGATCGGCTGGCGCTGGTCGAAGTCAGCTTCCCCAAGTTCCGCGACGGCCGCGGCTATTCCTCCGGCCGCATCCTGCGCGAAGCGGGCTACACCGGCGAGCTCCGCGCCCAGGGCGACGTGCTGGTCGATCAGATCCCGCTGATGCGCCGCTGCGGCTTCGACAGCTTCGCTCCCGAAGCGCCGGTGGACGCCGCGGTGCTGGAAGCGAGCCTCGCGCGTTACAGCGTCCACTATCAAGCCGCGGCCGACTCCCACATCCCTGTATGGAAGCGCCGCAATGGCTGAACCTGCCCGCAAGATCGACAGGCTGGATCCAACGCCGCGCTTCACGCCAGGCGATGCAATCCGGCTCGACACGCGCTTTCGCGATGCGACAACGCACGAAGTTCTCGTAGCAGTGCTGCGTGAGCATCTGCTGGGCGAGGTGGCGCTGGTGTCGTCCTTTGGGGCGGAATCGGCTACGCTGCTGCATCTGGTCGCCAGCGTTGATCCGAGCGTGCCAGTGCTGTTCCTGGATACCGATCGCCACTTCCCTGAGACGCTTGCCTATCGCGATGAACTCGCGACACGCCTGGGCTTGCGGGACCTGCGCAACCTCCAGCCTGATCCCGATGTGATCGCCCAGCGCGACGCCAGCGCGCTGCGCTGGTCGTTTGATCCCGATGGCTGCTGCGAGATCCGCAAGGTGGTGCCGCTCGCCAGCGCGCTCGCTGGCTTCGACGCGACGATCACCGGACGCAAGGCGTTTCAGGCCAGCACCCGCAACGCGCTGCCGCGGTTCGAACTGGACACCAGCGACACAGCCGGCCGTATGAAGTTCAACCCGCTTGCCGACTGGACCAAGGCTGAGCTCGACGCCTATTTCATCAGCCACAACCTCCCGCAGCATCCGCTCGTCGAACAAGGCTATCTATCCATCGGTTGCGCGCCATGCACCAGCATCGTGAAGCCCGGTGAGGACCCGCGCGCCGGCCGTTGGCGCGGATGGAACAAGACCGAGTGCGGCATCCATAGCCCCGTCGAGGATAACGATCCCGATCAGCCGGTATTCTGAGCCGCCGCTTGGCGCGCTGGCGCGATTGTGATTACGGGGCGCATGTCTCTCTTCCCCGATCATGCGCAGGATCTGGCGGCGCTGAGCGCCGCCGGCCGTCGCAGGAGCCTGATCCCGCGCAGCGGTCGCGACTTCGCCTCGAACGACTATCTCGGCCTCGCCGGCTCGCCTCGACTCGCGACGGCAATTCGCAATGCGTTGGAACGTGGCGTGCCGATCGGATCTGGCGGATCGCGACTGCTGCGCGGCAATCATCCTGAGCATGAGGCGCTGGAAGCGGAAGCCGCGAGCTTCTTCGGTAGTGAGTCCGCGTTGTTTCTCTCGAGCGGCTACGCCGCCAACGCGCTGCTGTTCGCCACGCTCCCTCAGCGCGGCGACCTCATCGTGCATGACGAACTCGTTCATGCCAGCGCGCATGAAGGCATGCGGCTAAGCCGCGCAATTGCCCGCGGCGCGAGGCACAACGACGTAGACGCCTTCGCGCACGTGATCGCCGCCTGGCGCCGCGAAGGCGGCACCGGCCGGCCTTGGATCGCAGTGGAAAGCCTGTACAGCATGGACGGCGATAAAGCGCCGCTTGCGCGCTTCGCCGAACTGGCAAACCAAACCGGCGCTGTCCTGTTAATCGACGAGGCGCATGCGACCGGGGTATTCGGACCGGACGGCCAGGGTCTTGCCGCAACTCTGCCCGCGCGCGACAACATCATCACCTTACACACCTGTGGGAAAGCGCTTGGGTGCGAGGGCGCGCTGATCGCGGGTCCAGCGGTGCTTACCGACTTCATCGTCAATCGCGGCCGGGCATTCATCTTTTCCACAGCTCCCTCGCCGATCATGGCGGCCGCGGTCCGCGAAAGCGTGCGGATCGTTCGCGGTGAGCCGGATCGCCGCGAACGCCTGCACGCGCTCATCGCCGAAGCGCATGAGCGGCTCACGTCAGCCGGTGCCGCCGCTACCGGTTCGCACATTCTTCCGCTGGTGCTTGGCGACGACGCACGCACGATGCGAGCCGCCGCCTGGCTCCAGGCACGGGGGTTCGACGTGCGCGGCATTCGTCCCCCCACGGTACCGCCAGGCACCGCACGGCTGCGCATCTCCTTGACCCTCAACATATCTCTCGCCGACCTCGCAGCGCTGGCGGAGGCTTTGCCCGGAGCAACTGCATGACTCGCGCAATCGTCGTGACCGGTACCGACACCGGCATCGGAAAGACCGTCTTCGCAGCGGGTCTGACTGCGGCATTGAATGGCGTTTATTGGAAGCCCGTGCAGAGCGGCCTCGACAGCGAAGACAGCGACACCGTGGCTAGTTTGGCCGGTCTATCGCCCGATCGCATCCTGAAACCAGCCTATCGGCTGCGCACGCCGTGTTCGCCGCACCGCGCCGCAGAGATCGATGGGATCACGATAGATCCCGCACGGCTTCAGCCCCCGCGGGCGGAGCGCTCGCTCGTCATCGAAGGTGCGGGCGGCGTGCTGGTACCCCTTACGCGAACGCTGCTCTACGCAGATCTATTCGCACGATGGGCACTCCCCACCATCGTGGTAGCGCGGACGGCGCTTGGGACCATCAATCACAGCCTGTTGTCGGTCGAAGCGCTTCGCAGTCGTGGCGTGCCGGTGCTTGGCATCGCTTTTGTCGGTGATGCGAACGAAGACAGTGAAGCGACGATCTGCAGCTTGGGCGGAGTCACTAATCTAGGGCGCCTGCCCTTTCTCGGCACGTTGAATGCCGAACACCTAACCCGCGCCTTTGCCGAGAACTTCAAGGAATTCCATCCATGAACTCCCCTGTCTGGCACCCCTTCACCCAGCATGGATTGGGCGAGCCGATCACCGAGATCACCCGCGCCGAAGGTGCCGTGCTCCACGCGCGGACGGGCGAACGCTATGTCGACGCGATCTCATCCTGGTGGGTGACGACCCATGGCCACTGCCATCCGCGCATCATGGCCGCCATCCAGGCTCAGGCAGGGAAGCTCGACCAGATCATCTTTGCCGGCTGGACCCACGCGCCTGCCGAAGATCTCGCACGCGGGTTGACCGCATTCCTCCCCGAAACACTCGCGCATGTCTTCTTCTCCGACAGCGGCTCGACGAGCGTGGAGGTGGCGCTCAAGATGGCGCTGGGGTTCTGGGACAATCGTGGAACCCCGCGCCACGGGATCGTTGTGATGGAACATGGCTATCACGGCGACACCGTCGGCGGGATGTCGGTGGGCGCGCGCGGCGTGTTCAACCGGCCCTACCAGCCGCTGCTGTTCGATGTCGCCTCGATCCCCTTTCCCGAGCCTGATCATGAGCAGGTCACGCTCGATGCGCTGGAGGCGGCGTGCCGCGATAATCCGGCGGCGTTCCTGGTCGAACCACTGATCCTCGGCGCGGGCGGAATGAGAACCTATCCGCCAAGGATGTTGGCTGAGATGCGGGCGATCTGCGCCCACTACGGCGTGCTGTTCATCGCCGATGAGGTCATGACCGGTTGGGGCCGCACCGGTACGCTGCTCGCTTGCGAGCAAGCGCAAATCGTTCCCGACATCCTCTGCTTGTCAAAAGGTCTGACCGGGGGTGCGTTGCCGCTGGCTGTCACGATGGCGACCGCGCCAATTTTCGAAGCGCATCGTTCGCCCGAGCGGTCGCGGATGTTCTTCCATTCATCCAGCTACACCGCCAACCCGATCGCCTGCGCCGCCGCCAACGCGAACCTGGCCATCTGGCGAGAGGAGCCGGTGCTGGAGCGGATCGCGGCACTGGGTGCCGGGCAGCAACAGCGGCTGGACTGGCTTGCCGATCACCCGAAGGTCCGCAGGCCGCGTCGCCTGGGCACGATTACCGCTCTTGAGGTGGGGGATTCTTCGTCCAACTATTTGTCGACCATCGGCCCGGCGCTCTCGAGGGTTGCGCGCAGCCGCGGCGTCCTGCTGCGGCCGTTGGGCAACACGGTGTACGTGATGCCGCCCTATTGCGTCGAAGACGCCGATCTGGACCTGATCTACGACGTTATTGCAGAGGTTCTGGAGGACTGAGCGCGTCCTCCCCCGCGGCCGACCGCCCGCTCAATATTCCTCGTGCACCAAGTCGCTGAATTTGGTGAACTGACGATCGAAGCGCATGTGCACCGAGCCCGTGGCGCCATGCCGCTGCTTGGCGATGATCACCGTCGCCTTGTTTGCGACCTCCAACTGCTTTGCCTGCCACTCCTCATAGGCAATGCGTTCCTCGGCGGTTTCAGTACCGTCGGGAACCTTTGTCGGCGCCTTGAAGTCATGATAATATTCGTCGCGGTAGACGAACAGCACGATGTCGGCGTCCTGCTCGATCGAGCCTGATTCACGAAGATCGGACAGCTGCGGCCTTTTGTCCTCGCGGCTTTCCACGGCGCGGCTTAGCTGAGACAGCGCGAGCACCGGCACGTTTAGTTCTTTGGCCAGAGTCTTCAGACCACGGCTAATCTCGGAGATTTCTTGCACGCGGCCGTCGCCGGACGCCTTCGCACTGCCGGTCAGCAGCTGAAGATAGTCGACGATGACCATGCCGATCTTGTGCTGGCGCTTCATACGCCGCGCCCGGGTGCGCAGCGCGGCGATGGTCAAGCCTGGCGTGTCGTCGATGAACAGCGGCAGCTTTTCGAGGTCTCCGGCAGCGCGTGCGAACTTCTGGAACTCCGCGTGGCTGATCTGGCCGGTGCGCAGCTTTTCCGAGACCACTTCGGCCTGTTCGGACAAGATACGCATCGCCAGCTGGTCGGCGGACATTTCCAGGCTGAAAAAGGCTACCGGCGCGCCGATCGACTTTTCTTCCGGAATGCCGGCCTCGACGTCGTCGGCCCAGCGCTTGGCAGCGTTGAATGCAATGTTGGTAGCTAGCGACGTCTTACCCATGCCTGGGCGTCCAGCAAGGATCAGCAGATCCGATCGGTTAAAACCACCGGTCGACGCGTTAAGATCACTCAGGCCGGTAGTGACACCGGAAATGCCGCCGCCCGAATTCATTGCTTTTTCGGCTTGACGCACCGCCATGATCGAAGCGCGGTTGAACGACTTGAGCCCGGCTTCGCTGTCGCCCTTTTCGGCGACTTCGTACAGCTTGAGTTCGGCTTGTTCGATCTGTTTCGCCGGATTGATGTCCTGGCTAGTGTCCAGGGCGCCATCGACCAAATCGCGCCCCACCGTCACGAGCGCACGCAGCATCGCCAGGTCATAAATCTGGTCGGCGAACGATCGTGCGCCGATCAGGCTGGCCGGATTGCCCGTTAACTGCGCCAGATAAGCCGGGCCTCCCAACTCCTTCATCGCCGCGTCAGCTGCAAACAGCGGGCGCAGCGTGACAGGGGTCGCCAGCCGATTGTCGCCTACCATCGTCGAGATCGCGTCGTAGATGCGGCCATGCAGCGGTTCAAAGAAATGCTCGGGTCTGATCTTCTGGAGCACATCCTCAGCCACGCGATTGTCGATCATCATCGCGCCAAGCAAGGCAGCCTCCGCCTCAACATTGGCGGGAAGGCTGATGCCTTCAGGCACCTCGGGCGTCGGGAACGGGATTGGTTGTGCCATGATTTGCCTGTCGCTCAAGCGCGCCTTCGTATCAACTGTCCGGCTTGTGGATAACGGGCATGAACGGATAGGAGCGTGCATGGCCGAGCATCGTATCATAGACGTGACGCTCGACGAGCGCAGCATTTTATGGCGTTCCGACGACATCGAGCGCGAGCGACAGGTGGCGATCACCGATCTGCTCGCGGCGAATCGCTTCGTGCCACAGCGGCGGCACGCCGACGGCTATGCAGGACCCTACAAGCTGCACTTGCGCGTTCAGGAGAATCGGTTGGTGCTGGAGATTCGCCGCGCCGACGACTCCCATCTAGAGACTATCATTCTCGGCTTAGCGCGCTTCCGCCGTCCGATCCGTGATTACTTCGCCATCTGTGACAGCTACTTCCAGGCTGTCCGGACAGCCTCCCCACACCATATCGAGCCGATCGACATGGCCCGACGTGCCGCACACAACGAAGCGGCCGAGCTGCTACAGGAGCGTCTTACGGGAAAGATCGAAGTCGATTTCGATACGGCAAGACGGCTTTTCACACTGCTGTGCGTCCTCCATATTAAAGGCTGAGCAGTGTTGGTTTCCGGTTCCACGCAGCGCTTTCAGGCCGTAGCGTTGATACTGTTCGCGTGTGCGCTGGTCAGCGCGACCGGCTGGAGCGTATTCGGGCGTTGGCGTCCCTCGACGGCGAACTACCCCGTTCAGGGTGTGGATGTCAGCGAGGCCGACGGCTCGATCGATTGGTGGCTGGCCCGCAAGAGCGGCGTTCAGTTCGTCTATGCCCGCGCTACGATCGGGATCCGTAATCGCGACGGGCGCTTTGCCGAAACCTGGCGCAGTGCCGCCGACGCCGGGCTCCAGCGCGGTGCGCTGCATGTCTATCGGATCTGCGAATCAGGTACGGCGCAGGCGGGCAACTTCGTCTCCACAGTGGCTCGTGACGATGACCAGCTCTCACCTGTAGTGCTGCTCGATCTCAGCGACGATTGCCCACGGCCCAGCCGCAGCGTCCTGCTGCCCCAGATCGCCAGCTTCGTGGCCGCGGTGGAAACACACACCGGCAAGCGGGCGATCCTAGGCATCACCAAAAGATTTGAGGGCACCTATCAGTTCAGTACGCTCACAACGGCGCCGCTATGGGCCCGCGGCGTGTTTTTCGTACCGCGCTACCTATCCCGACCTTGGACGATGTGGCAGGCGTCGCGCCTGCGCCGCATCGCGGGTGCGGCAGGACCGGTGAATTGGGACGTGATGGCACGATGATTGATCAAGGCGCACAGGCGCTCATCAAGGCAGCGCGCGGCGCGGCGCGGAACGCGCATGCTCCGTATTCGAACTTCGCGGTGGGCGCTGCGGTGCTGCTTGACGACGGGTCGGTGGTGACCGGTACTAACTTTGAGAATGCGAGCTACGGCCTGTCGCTCTGCGCCGAGACCGTCGCACTGGCAAGCGTCAACGCGCAGGGCAAGTTGCGCAATGTCGTGGCGATCGGCGTGATCGGAGGCCGGATTGGCCACGCCGATACCGCGCCGGTCAGCCCGTGCGGACGCTGCCGTCAGATCATCAACGAAGCCGCACAGCTCTCCGGCCGTAATCTGGCGGTCTTCTGCGCAGGCGCAGCAGGCGACGAGATCTCCAGCCATAAGCTGTCCGATCTGCTTCCGCACGCGTTCGGTCCGGCCGACCTCGGCATCGGCTGACCGGAAGCGCGATCATCAAGCGCCTCGCTCCGCCCGCGCTTCGGGCGAAACCGACATCCTACAGCAGGTGGAATTATGAGCATCTTATCTGACCGCTGGATCCGCGAGCAGGCGCTGCAGCGCGGCATGATCGAACCGTTCGTTGAGGCGCAGCGGCGCGAAGGCTGCATCAGCTACGGCCTGTCCTCCTATGGCTATGATGCCAGGGTGGCCGACGAGTTCAAGATCTTCACCAATGTCGATTCGGCGACGGTGGACCCGAAGAACTTCGCGTCGAACAGCTTCGTCGACCGCAAGACCGATGTCTGCATCATCCCCCCCAACAGCTTCGCGCTGGCGCGGACGGTGGAGTATTTCCGAGTGCCTCGCGACGTGCTGGTGATCTGCCTCGGCAAATCGACCTACGCACGCTGCGGGATCATCGTGAACGTCACGCCGCTGGAGCCGGAGTGGGAGGGTCACGTGACGCTGGAATTCTCCAACACAACTCCGCTCCCGGCGAAGATCTACGCCAATGAAGGCGCTTGCCAGTTCCTTTTTCTAAAAGGCAATGAGCCCTGCGAAACCAGCTATGCCGACCGAGCCGGCAAATATATGGGGCAGCGCGGCGTGACGCTCCCGCGCCTGTAGTAGCCGCACTGCCTGCATGCATTTCAGCGCGGCTACATCCCGCGCTTTATCTTAGCGTGCGGTGAACTGAACCGGCTGAAGCCGCGTGAGACCCGCGCTCGCAATCATGTGCGAGCCCGCCGTCCGGTCGGACGTCAAATCCATAAGTACGTCGTCCTGTGAAAGGACCCGCGTGTACAGCGACCGCGCCGCATCGGCGCGACCGGTGCGGGCATACACAGCCGCCAGATTAAGCAGTAGTTCCGGACGATCCGGATGCACGCGCAACTCCCGCATCAGCCGAGCCTCGGCCGCTTCATACGAGCCCTGCGTGATAAGGTTCGGGGCCGCGGGATTCTCCTGTGCCTGCGCAGGCAGGGCTGCGGCGATCAGGGGAAGCACGGCCAAAGCAACAAAACGCATGACACCCTCCTCGACTCATGACGTCACGATTACATTGACGTGACGTTTACATGACTCTGGTGTGACACTTTCGTTGCAGCGTAGCAAGCGTTGGGCGAACAAAAAAGGCGACCCCAAGGGGCCGCCTTTGATACTCCTGATGCTGTGCCGAAGCGCGGCGGATCAGAAGTCGTTGCGATATTGCTCGTTGCCGACGAAGCCGAGCTTCGAGACATTCGCACGCTTGATGATCGCTAGCACCCGGTCGACGGTGTCGTACCGTGCAGCGGGATCAGGCTGGAAGTGAAGTTCCGGCTCAGGATCCTTTTGCAGCGAAGCATCGAGATACTGGCGCAGCGTCACATCGTCGATCTGCACGCTGTTCCAGAAAACGTTACCGTTCGCGTCGATAAGAATCTTGTTCTTTTCCGCGTCGACGGGCGGGCTGCTGTTGTTGCTGTTCTGCGGCAGATCCACCTTGACCGCGTGGGTCTGGATCGGGATCGTGATGATGAACATGATGAGGAGCACGAGCATGACGTCGATCAACGGCGTCGTGTTCATTTCCATCATCGGCTCGTCGTCTTTGCCGCCCGCGCTCATTGACATGTCAAATACTCCTCAACCGCTGCGCAGGATTACAGGCGGGCAACACTGGAACCGGGCTCCGGCTCCGAAATGAAGCCTACCTTCGCGAAACCCGCCATCTGCATGGTGTAGATGGTGCCGCCGATGCAGCGATACGGGGTGTTCACGTCACCACGGATATGCACTTCCGGCAATTCCAGGCCGACAGCGTTGGGACCACCCTGACGGTCGACCTCTGCCTTCAGCTTTGCGACTGCCTTGTCGAGCAGTTCCTGGTGCCCTACCGGCGACATGCCCCAGTAGACCTGGCACTGGCCGCCGGCGCCGGTTACCGAAAGCGCCACATTCTCGGGTTTGGTCTCGGTAACCTCGAACTGCACCTTCGGCAGCTGCAGATCCACCGTCTGAATCACGACAGGGACGGCGATCAGGAAGATGATCAGGAGAACCAGCATCACGTCCACCAGGGGCGTGGTGTTGATTTCCGACATCGGGGAGTCGTCGCCGCCTTCGCCTACGCTCATCGCCATTGGGCGTTATCCTATCTTCGTATGAGCCACCGGGCGACCCGGAAGCCGGACCGCGCGGAGGAAACCGCGCGGTCCCGTTTTCACTTAACCGCGGGTCTGCACGCCACCGGCCTGGCCGGCGGTCGTGGTCGTCCCCGGCGCCTTGGTGCCTGCAACCGGGGCTGCAGTGGTCTTCGCAACGGTCGGACGCACGCGGCCGTCCGAAGCGAGGTAACCAAGGACGTCGTTCGAGAACGCGCTGAGGTTCTCGGCGATCGACTTGTTGCGGCGCTGCAGGAAGTTGTAGGCGAGCACCGCCGGAACGGCGACGACCAGACCAAGTGCGGTCATGATCAGTGCTTCACCGACCGGGCCCGCAACCGCGTCGATCGAAGCCTGGCCCGACGAGCCGATCTTGATCAGCGCGCGATAGATGCCGATCACGGTACCGAACAGTCCGATGAACGGTGCAGTCGCGCCGACGGTCGCGAGGAACGCCAGACCACCGCCCAGTGCCGAATTGATCACGCCTTCCGAGCGCGCGAGCGAGCCGTGCAGCCAGTCATGGGCTTCCACCGGGTCGGTCAGTTGCTTGTGCTGATCCTGGGCAGCCAGGCCGTCGTCAACGATCTGGCGATACGCCGAGTTCTTCTCGAGCTTGGCAGCGCCTTCACGCAGGCTGTTTGAGGTCCAGAAGCCCGAACGCACGCGCTTGGCCTGGTTGATGATCTTCTGCTGCTCGAACAGCTTGGTGAACAAGATGTAGAGCGACACGAACAGGAACAGCACCAGGATGGCGAACACAGTCTGCGAGATCAGACCGCCTTCCTTGAGCGCAGCCATCAGGCCGTACGGATTTTCGCCGGCGGGTGCCGCAGCAGCGAGAATGGTGGTGAGCATCGTCGTTTCTTTCCTCTGTAGAGTTGCCGTCAATGCTGGCTGGGCGCCAGCTTGGTTTCGCCTACTTTACTGTGCAATCTTCCAAGTGAAGCGCAGCGACTTGCGTCCACCCGGAACCGGATCGCCCGCTGCGTTAAGTGCGGGCGAGTAACGGGCACGCGACGTCACCAGCCGGCAGGTCGCATCATCCAGCGCACGCGACCCCGAACCGGCCGTCACCGAGCAATTTTCCACGCGACCTTTAGCATTCACGTTGAAGGAGATTCCGACAGAACCTTCTTCTTCGTTGCGCAGAGCGGACGCCGGGTAATCGTCGTTCGTGACCCATTCGCCAGGATTGCCGCGTGCGGCGGCAGCCTTGCTGATCGCCGTCGGAGCCGGGGCAGCAGGCGGAGCCGGCGGCGCAGGCGGAGCCGGCGGTGCGGGCGGCGAGATGGGCGGCGCCGGCGGAATAACCGTCGTCGTGCTCATCGGCGGAGCCGGAACCGGCACCTGCACCCGGGCCGGCGGCACCACGACCTGAGTCGGGGGCGGCGGCACCGGCGTATCCGGCGGCGGAGGCGGCGGCGGAACTTCTTCAGGGGGAGGCGGCGGCTCTTCGACCTCGAAGGTCTTAAGCTCTTCCGCCTTCTTCTTGATGTATTGGTATGCCAGACCCGTGACGAAGGCATAACCCATGCCAGCCACGATCAACGCGACCAGAACGATCGCCACGACCCGGCTGCCACCTGTATTACGGTCAGCGTAAGCCATTCGGCAACGTCACTCCTCTTATCTGCTGCGACCCTACCGCAGGCACAGAACCCACGCGCAAGTCCGCCCGCCGTTCGCTGTGTTGCGCCGGTTCGGCAGAGCGCGAGTCTCTATCGTGACGCCCGGGGGTACGCAAACGCTTTGTCTGACATTTTGAACTATCTCAGGCGCGTGACGGATTTATTTCTGTATCCGGCAATACCAATCCGGTAACGGAGCGCATGATCCGCGTTCCTGTGATAGCGTTTTGTTGCGCCGCATCATTAGCCGTTCCCAGCGTGAGCCTTGGGAATCCCTTACAAAATCTTGTTACCGGCAGCACTGCGTTGCCTAGCTATAGCAGTTCGGCGCGCCAGGTATTGGCGGCACCATTGATCATCGACGCGCGGGTTCGCGACGCGGTAAGAATCAAGGGGGCGGAAGCCGCCGATGTGCAACCCGGCCGGGCGCGCTTCTATTTAGTGGTTGAGGTTCTCGCGCTGATTCGCGGTACTGAGTCGGTGCCATTGCGGCTGGGATATGTCGCGGATGTGGCGCTCGACGCTCGCGGCAAGGCGCCGAAGTTGAAGAAACAACGCGTGCTGCTGTTTGCGCGCCCTCTTCCCACGCGCGCCGACCACATCCAGCTCATTGATCCTGATGGGCAGCGGCCCTGGTCTCCCGAGCTCGACAGCTTGGTGCGCGGTATCACGCGTGAGGTAGTTGCAGCGAACGCACCACCCGCAGTTAAGGGAGTCGGAAACGCTTTCCATGTGCCTGGATCATTGCCTGGTGAAGGCGAAACGCAGATTTTCCTGCAAACCGCCACCAATGTGCCGGTGTCGCTTCAAGTCTTGCGGCGCCCGGGCGAGCAACCCCGCTGGTCGGTTTCGCTAGGCGACATCGTCGATGAAACGGGTGGCCCAGTGCGTCCGGACACACTGCTCTGGTATCATCTGGCTTGCGGGCTTCCCCGTGAGCTACCGGTGGGAAGCATCGATAGCGCCGACGCTACAAATGCCCAGATTGCCCGCGAAGATTACCAGCTTGTGCTCCAATCGCTGGGTCCTTGCCGATAGACACCAAGAGCCGGGCGCCGGCTCAGCGACGATGCCGGACCAGCGTGATTCCGATCGACTCGCCGCCCTCGGCAATCGCCAGCTTGACGATCCGCACTTCGACGCGGCGCACCCGTGCATCGGAGATGAAGATCGTGTCGCAGATATGCTCTGCAACTGCTTCGATAAGCGTGAAATGTACGTTTTTCGGCAGGCTCGTGGTGGCTGCGTGCTTGAGATCCAGATAGCTTTTGGACGCACCCAGCGGTGTGTCCGGCTCGAAATGTTCTGGCAGGTCGAGGTCGGCCGTCACCGAAATCCGGAGCGGCTGTGGCAGATGCGTCTCTTCGGAGTAAACGCCGGTGAGAATTTCGACTTCCAGATCGTGGACCTGAAGTTGCAGGAGATCGGGCAAGTAGGGGCCTTTCGCGAAAACTCAGCGGCCAATAGCAGAAGCGGGGCGTGGGGAAAGGTCGGCCTTCCCCGCAGCGATAAGTGTTGCGCAACTGGGCAACGGCGTTAAAGCGCGCCGCCCGGCGTTGCGGGATGCTTTTCAAAGGATGACGGTGTGACCGGCTTGGTACCGCTCGCCACGATTGCCCCAGACCGCGTCGAGGATCTGCTTGATCGTGCCTTCGGGCCGAACCGGCACCGCCGCACCGCGTATCAGGTTCGCCGCGGCACCACCACAATCTCCCAACTTAGCTTCGCCGCGATTTCCGATGCAGGACAACTGCTCGGCACTATCCAATGCTGGCCGGTGGTGCTCTGCCGCGACGATGGTGGCGATGTGCCGATGATAATGGTCGGGCCAGTGGCTGTTGATCCGGAACTTCAGCGCGCTGGCCTCGGTCGAGCACTGATGCAGCATATGCTGGACGCTGCGCCAACGAGTGGCGTCCCTGGGTCCGGCGCTCTGATGCTGATCGGTGATCCAGAATATTATACCCGCTTCTTTGGCTTCTCGGCTGAGCGCACCGCAGGCTGGCGTCTGCCGGGCCCATATGAGCAGCGACGCCTTCTCGCGCGTGGCAGCGCGGTTCCGGACAGTGCTGGGATTATCGCGCCGTGCTCGCGCCAGGCAGCTTGAGAGCACGTCCCCGCTGGCCTATCGCGTAGCGATGCCCATGCCTCCCCCGCCCGATTTCGCCAGTCTGTCACTCGCCGAGATCGCGCGCTTGGCCGAAGAGAACCGGCTGCCCCCGGTGGATAGTTGGAACCCGGCGCATTGCGGCGACAGCGAAATGCGCATCGCGGTTGATGGCACTTGGTTTCATCAAGGATCGCCGATCACCCGGCCAGCCATGGTGCGGCTGTTCTCGACAATCCTCCGCAGAGAACCCGATGGCGGCTTTGTCCTCGTCACGCCGGTGGAGAAGCTCGACATCGATGTCGAGGACGCGCCGTTCGTGGCCGTGGAGCTGAAGGCCGACGGAAGCGGTGAGGCGATGCGCCTGGCCTTCCGCCTCAACACCGGCGACGTACTGACCGCCGGCGCAGATCATGCGCTCCGTTTCGATGCGCGGGAGGATGGCCCCCGTCCCTATCTCCACGTGCGCCAAGGACTCGAGGCCTTGATTAGCCGCTCCGTATATTATGAGTTGGCGCAACTAGCCCTTGCCAACGGAGCGGAACTACCCGGTGTCTGGAGCGAAGGCGTGTTCTTCCCTTTGGCAACAGCGGCATGACGCTCGCTGAGCGGCTGCGGGCGGCGTTGGAAGAAAAACATGTCTCCGGCCCGGTCCTGCTTGCAGGCGACCACCACGATTTCGATCCGCTGAGCATCGGTCACGCCGCAGCCGTATTGGTCGCGGTCACCGATCGGGCTGAGCCCGGCATATTGCTGACGAAACGCGCCGAGACGCTGCGCCGGCACGCCGGACAAATCGCATTCCCAGGCGGCCGCATTGATCCGGAAGATGAAGGGCCGGTCGGCGCAGCCCTTCGGGAAGCGAAGGAGGAGGTCGCGCTGCCGTCAGATCAGGTCGAAGTCTTGGGCGTGACAGACGCCTATCGGACTGTCACCGGATATCATGTCATCCCTGTATTGGGCGTCATACCCCCAGAGCTTCCGTTGGTTCCTGCAGAAGCCGAGGTAGCCGATCTGTTCGAAGTTCCCCTTGCCTTCCTGCTCAACCCGGCGAACCACCGCGAGGGTGCAGTACAGATCCAGGGTGTCGAACGTCGCTTTTACGAGATACTCTGGGAGGACCGGCGGATTTGGGGCGCAACTGCGGCGATGCTCGTGAACCTGTCGCGGCGGCTGCGATGGAGCGCGTGATCCTGCCTCCCGCGGAATGGCGCAAGCGCCCGGATCTCAGCGAGCTCGTGGATACGCTTGGTGACGCACGCTTCGTGGGCGGCTCGGTACGCGACACGCTACTTGGTTTCCCGGTCGCGGATATAGATCTCGCCACTCCGCTTTCGCCGACTGCGGTGATGGACCGGCTAAAGGCGGTCGGCATTCGCGCGGTACCGACGGGTATCGAACATGGCACTGTTACGGCGGTTCTCGACAGCGGCCCAGTGGAAGTGACGACGCTGCGCCACGATGTGTCGACCGACGGGCGCCGCGCGAAAGTGGCTTTCACCGATGATTGGCCAGCAGACGCGGCGCGACGCGATTTTACCATAAACGCGCTCTACGCCGACCCAAAATCAGGCGAGATCTTCGACTATTTCAGCGGCCTTGAAGATCTGGACGCCCGACGCATCCGCTTCATCGGCGACCCCCTTCAGCGTATCGCCGAGGATCACCTGCGGATCCTCCGATTCTTTCGGTTCCTTGCTCGGTTTGGGGATGTGCCCGACCGACAAGGGCTGGACGCCTGCACGGCCCGCGCCAAGGATCTGATGGCCCTGTCGCGTGAGCGGATCGCCGATGAACTGCTCAAGCTGCTTGTCGCACAAGACGCTGTCCGGGTGACCGGGTTGATGATTGAACGCGGCATCTTCCTACCCGTTCTGCCGGAGATCGCATCTGTCGACGGACTTGCCAAGCTGTCTGCTGCAGAACAGTCCGCAGCGATAGCACCCGATCCGATCCGCCGGCTGTCTGCCTTGCTCCCGCGCGACGCCGCGACCGCCGATCAGGTCGGCGCACGGCTGAAACTGTCCAATGCGCAGCGCAAGCGACTGATCGCTGCGGGATCCCCCCTGCCTCAAGCTTCTCCAGAAGCGCTCGCCTATCGCTTTGGGCAGCAGACCGCGACCGATCTGTTGCTTCTGTCAGACAGAACTGTCGATGCGAGGCTTGTACGCGATTGGGCTGTGCCCCGTTTGCCGATCGGCGGCGGCGCGCTGGTCGCACGCGGGCTGGCAAAGGGCCCAGACGTTGCGCGCGCGCTCCGCGCGGTGGAGGATCGTTGGATCGCGGAAGGCTTCCCGGACGTGGCCCGAGTGAACACCCTCGCCGATGAAGCCGTAGCTCAGGTGTTACGTGAGCCCAGGTAGCGGTACGCCGTATCCTGATCGAGAGGCTGCGCATAAAAGAAGCCCTGGCCGAACGTGCAGCCCAGCGCCGCGAGCGTCTGTGACAATTCGACGCTCTCCACACCTTCCGCGATGGTACGCATGCCAAGCGCCTGCGCCAGCCCTAGGATGGCGCGGACGATCGCGATTTTGTCGCGGTCTGCCAGCATGCCGGAAACGAAGCTTCGGTCGATCTTCAGCAAATCGATTGGCAATCTCTGAAGATAGGCTAGGTTCGAATAGCCCGTGCCGAAGTCATCCATGGCGAGCGTCGTTCCCAATGCTTTCAGCGCCAGCATGATGCGGCTGACGCCATCGGGATCGCTGACAATGGCGCTCTCGGTTAGTTCCAGCGTAAACCGATCGCCGGCCATGCCATGGCGCTCCAGCACCGACTGGACCAAGTCCGGCACATTATCCCGCTGCAGCTGAATGGCGGACAAGTTGACTGCAACTTTTACCCCGCAATTCCCACCCGACTGCAAGTCCCAGCTTGCGAGTGTCCTCGCCGCCTCGTCCATCGCCCACCGGCCGAGCGGGATGATCAGCCCGGATTCCTCAGCAACAGGAATAAAGATGTCGGGCGAACGCCTGACGCCGCTCTCACTCGTCCACCGCGCCAGTGCTTCGAACGACGTGATTCTGCCCGACGCGAAATCCCAGATCGGCTGATAGTGCAGCGTCATTTCGCCATTCTCGATCGCACGCCGCAACTCGGTCTCGATCCCGAACTGCTCCCGCGCGATGTCGAAGGTGCGCATGTGATAGACCTCGACGCGGCCGCTCTTCTTCGCGCGCTTCACGGCGAACTGGGCATGCCGGATCAGGTCTTCGACATCACCGCTGAGTTCAGCACCGAGCGCCATGCCGATGGCGCAGTCGACTCTGATTTCGAAGTCTGAAAGGCGAAACGGTGTCACCAGCGCAGTCTGGATGCGCTTGGCCACCTGCGCCGCATCCGCATAGCCGTCCTCGACCGAGAGCAGAACGCCGAACTCATCGCCACCCATGCGCGCCAGGATGTCGTGCCCGCGCAGCGCTCCCTTGAGCCGGCGCGCGACCGAGATCAGCAATTCGTCGCCGGCGATGCCACCAAGGCATGCGTTCACGCGGCTGAAGCGGTCGAGATTGATAACCAGCACCGCAAATTTAGAGACGGTGTCCGGCTGCACCCGCGCTTCCAGCACGTCGGCAAAGCCCGAGCGGTTGGGCAGTCCCGTGAGACTATCGATCGCCATTTCGCGCCGAAGACTATGTTCGGTGCGGAGTTCGCCTGTTTGATCCACCAGTGTGACGAGGCAATGGGGTAGATCCCCGTGGACGCTTTGCCGGGCCAACATCACGAGGAACCGGCGGCAATCCACCTGCTCCCCCAACTGCCAGGCAAATTCCATCTGCACCTGATCCGACTCGAGGAAGCTTCTGATGTCGGATTCCAGCGCTCGTATCAGCGAGGACGTTGCTGCGTTGCCGCCAAAGCCGGAAAGTTGAAAAGGCGTGTTGAACGCGCCGAAGTGCAGGCCATCGAGCTGCAATTGCACGATCACCGCGGGCACGGGCAGCAATTCCAACAGCGCGGCGAAGGCGTCGGTGTGCGGACCACAGTTGTCCTCGCACGGACCATCCAGGTCCGAGGCCTGCCGGTCGGCCAATCGCGATACGCCCACACTCATCTTAGTAAGCGGCTAGACGCAAATGGTTAAATCGGCCTGAACCCTTCGTGCGTTACCGCCTAAATATCCCCCGATTCAAAAGCGGTTGTCGCGCGGAAATCCAGTTGGCGGCATGCGGCCCGCCGCCCCCCGCGCTGCGCGCCACGGTGTGACATCCGCCTCGCTGCGCACGCGGCCCTGCTCGCCACCCATACGCCAGCGCAGCCCTTCTGCCATTTTGAAGGTGACGAGGTCGGACAAGCCGCCGTCACGGTAGCGTTGCAGCTGCACGCCCTGCCCCCGCGCCAGTTCCGCAACTTCGGAAAGCGGGAAAACCACAAGCTTGCGATTGTCGCCGACCACTGCGACAGCATCGTCGTTCACGCCGATCTGCCGCACGATCTTCAAATGCGCACCCGTTCGCGGCGTTACCACCTGCTTGCCCTTGCGGGTCTCGGCAATAACGTCCTCCGCCTTCACCACGAAGCCGCGCCCGTCGCTAGCCGCCACCAGAAGCCGCGTACCCGAACTCGCGGGCAGCAAGTTCACGATCGTCCGATCGCCCTCCAGATCGATCATGAGCCGCACCGGTTCGCCAAAGCCGCGGCCACCCGGCAGCTTGTCGCCGGACAGCGTGTAAAAGCGACCATTGTCTCCCGCGAGCAAGAGCTTGTCGGTCGTCTGGGCATGAAAGGCGAACAGCGGACCGTCGCCTTCCTTGAACTTGGCCGTATCCGCCGATGCAAGCTCGACATGCCCTTTCATCGCGCGAATCCAACCCCGCTGCGACAGGATTACGGTGATCGGCTCGCGCTCGATCATCGCCTCTAACGGAATTTCTCGCGTGGGCGCCGCTTCCTTGATGTCGGTTCGTCTTTTGCCAAGCGGCGTATCCAATCCGTACCGCGCGATCATCTTGGCAAGGTCGCGCTTCATTCGCGTACGCTGTCGCCCATCGGAGGAAAGTAGCAGCTCCAGTTCGCCTTGCTCCTTCTCCAGTCCCTCTCGCTCTCGCCGCAACTCCATTTCCTCGAGCCTACGCAGCGAGCGCAGCCGCATATTTAGAATTGCTTCGGCCTGACGATCAGTCAGGTCGAATTCAGCCATCATGATTAGCTTGGGTTCATCCTCGGTGCGGATGATCTCAATGACGCGATCGAGGCTGAGGAAGGCCGTGATATAGCCGCCGACCAGTTCCAGCCGGTCGCCGATCCTGCTCAGCCGGTGCTCCGAACGGCGACGTAGCACCACGAATTGGTGATCGAGCCAGCCTGCGATCGCTTCCTGCAAGCTCATAACTCGCGGGGTGCGATTCTTGTCGAGCACGTTCAGGTTCAGCGGCACGCGCACTTCAAGATCACTCAACCGATATAGGCTGTTGATCAGGTCCTCTGCGCTGACGGTTCGGCTGCGCGGCTCCAGGACGACACGGATGTCCTCGGCAGACTCGTCGCGAACATCGCCTAGAATGGGCAGCTTCTTGTCGTTGATAAGGGCTGCGATGCCCTCAATCAGCTTCCCCTTCTGTACACCATACGGGATTTCCGACACGACCAGATGCCAGCCGCCGCCCTTCTCGGCGACGCGTTCGATCTTGGCGCGGACGCGGAAGCTGCCACGCCCCGTCGCATAGGCTTCGGCGATCCCGGCCGCATTGTCGGCAACGATGCCGCCGGTCGGGAAATCGGGCCCTTGCACGTAATCCAGTACATTCGCAGCAGGATTGTCAATCAGCGCCACCGCCGCGCTCATAATCTCCGCGGCGTTGTGCGGCGGAATGCTGGTTGCCATGCCCACCGCGATCCCGGCCGCGCCGTTCGCGAGCAGATTTGGGAACAGACCGGGGAACAGCTCCGGCTCTTCTTCCTCACCATTATACGTCGGGCGGAAATCGACGGCATTTTCGTCCAGGCCGTTCATCAGATCGATGGCGACCTGTGTCAGACGCGCTTCGGTATAGCGGTAGGCAGCTGCGTTATCACCGTCGATATTGCCGAAATTGCCTTGCCCGTCGACCAATGGGTAGCGAAGCGCGAAAGTCTGCGCCAAGCGGACCATCGCGTCATACACCGACGCGTCGCCATGCGGATGATATTTGCCGATTACGTCCCCGACGACGCGCGCGCACTTCTTGTAGCCGCTGGCGGGATCCAAGCGCAGCAGGCGCATGGCCCAAAGCAGGCGCCGGTGTACCGGCTTCAATCCGTCGCGAACGTCCGGAAGCGACCGCGCAGTGATCGTTGACAGCGCATAGACCAAATAGCGCTCAGATAGCGCGCTGTCGAATGGAACGTCCGAGGCGCCAGATGCGTCGCCGGTCGCGTCGGGATTGTCGGTGTCGAGAGTCATTTCACCACCGGTCTAGCAGGCCAAATGGGTCCAGGCCAACTGCGGGTGCCTCATCGCGAAATCAGGGCAAACCTGACGTGGCAAGCGTGATTGCGCGGACAGGACCGTTCCAGTATAGCCCCCGAACTTCCAAGCCCCGGCAGGCGCGCGGCAACTCCGTGCCGCCGCCGGGGCGCTGCTTTTCAGGGGTAAGAGCCGCATGGCACGCCGCCGGCAAATCTACGAGGGCAAGGCCAAGATCCTGTATGAGGGTCCGGAGCCCGGCACGCTGATCCAGTACTTCAAGGACGATGCGACGGCCTTCAACGCCCAGAAAAAAGGCACCATCAACGGCAAGGGCGTACTCAATAATCGTATCAGCGAGCATGTCTTCACACTGCTTGGCGGGATAGGCATCCCGACACACTTCATCCGCCGTCTCAACATGCGCGAGCAACTCATTCGCCAAGTGGAGATCGTGCCGATCGAGGTGGTCGTGCGCAATGTCGTGGCCGGATCCCTGTCGAAGCGGCTGGGCATCGAGGAAGGCACGCCGCTGCCGCGAACGATCGTAGAATATTATTACAAGGACGATGCGCTCGGGGACCCGATGGTCACGGACGAGCACATCCTCGCTTTCGGCTGGGCGAATCAGGAAGAACTGCACGACATGGCCGACATGGCCATTCGGGTGAACGACTTCCTGTCCGGCCTATTCGCCGGCATCGGCATCCGTCTGGTCGACTTCAAGCTGGAGTTCGGCCGCATCTGGGACAACGACTATGGTCGGATCATCCTGGCCGATGAGATCAGTCCTGATGGCTGCCGCCTGTGGGACATTCAATCGGGTGAGAAGCTCGACAAGGACCGCTTCCGCCGCGATCTCGGCGGCGAGGTCGAAGCCTATCAGGAAGTCGCCCGGCGGCTGGGCTTGTTCCCCGAAGGCCCCGACTCGGCGGTGCTCGACTTGGAAAGCCACCGCAAGCTGCGGGGCAAGTGATCGGCGGTTCCGGTCTCGCTATTTCTGTTGCGAGACCGGACCTGCAGCGCCATAGGGCTCGGCCATGAAGCTCCGCATCATCGTTTCGCTCAAGAACGGCGTGCTCGACCCCCAGGGCAAAGCCATCCAGCACGCGCTTTCCGGTCTCGGCTTTGACGGCGTCGATGATGTCCGCGCCGGTAAGATTTTTGAACTGGATGTCGCAGACACGACCACCGACGAAGCTGTGGATGAAATGTGCCGTAAGCTGCTCGCAAATACGGTGATCGAGAACTACCGGGTCGAACGGCTGTGAAGGCCGCGGTCATCGTCTTTCCGGGCTCGAATTGCGACCGCGATATCGCGACGGCGATCGAGGATGTGTCCGGAACCAAGCCGCAGATGGTGTGGCACGGTGACAGCGACCTGCCCGAAGGCTTGGACCTGATCGCCGTACCCGGCGGGTTCTCTTATGGCGACTATCTGCGCTGCGGCGCGATCGCCGCGCGGTCCCCTGTGGTCCGCTCTGTGGTGGAAGCCGCCGAGAAAGGCGTTCCTGTTATCGGTGTCTGCAATGGTTTTCAGATCCTGACCGAAACGGGGCTTCTGCCTGGGGCGCTGATGCGCAATGCCGGGCTCGACTTTGTCTGCCGCGACGTCGCGCTTACTGTCGAAAACAGCCAGTCCATCTTCACCTCCGGATATAGGACAGGCGAGTCGATCACCGTTCCCGTCGCGCATCATGACGGCAATTACTTCGCCGATCCCGAGACGCTCGAACGGATCGAGGGCGAAGGGCGCGTCGCCTTCCGCTATGGAGAGGCCGTGAATGGATCAGCGCGCAGCATCGCCGGACTGCTAAGCAAGGCCGGCAACGTCATCGGGATGATGCCGCATCCGGAGCGGCGCATCGAGGCCGCACATGGGGGCACCGACGGTCGCCGCCTGTTCGAAGGTCTGCTCCGCGCCGTCGCCTGACCCGAGCACGCCCGCTTCGATCCAGCCAGCCAAGTCCGCGATCACCGCTTCTTTGCCAAAGCCGGGCTCGCGCGCCCAGTGACGTCCAGGGCTTCTGCCCCAGGCGTGACCGGAAGCCTTCCAAAAACCTGCCGCTATAGGCACCAGTTTGTGACGAACCGAGGCCTCAGCCTGCGACCTGGCTCAAGCGCGCAGCTTTGAGCTCGGCAATCCGGTTCTCGCGCTCTCAGCTTCATGCTCTGTCAAAAGGTCAAAGGCGCGCCGCGAACGGAGTGAAGTTGGTGCCGCGATCATATACGTCGATGCCTTCGCGGCGCTTCAGGAAGCCGACAATGGCGTAGGTGACGGGCGTGAGCACCACTTCCCAGGCGACCTTCAGCGCCCATTGTGTGAACAGCACGGTGAGCACCAACTCGCTGGTCCACCCGGCAGCACCCAGGAACGCAAGCGGATAAAAGATCAGGCTGTCGATCCCCTCTCCGGCGATGGTCGAACCGATCGTGCGCGCCCACAGCATACGCCCTTGTGTCAGCAGCTTCATGCGAGCGAGCACATAGGAATTGACGAACTCGCCAGCCCAGAAGGCGCAAACCGACGCCAGAACGATCCGCGGCACCTGACCGAAGATCGTCTGATACGCCGCTTGGTTATTCCAACCAGGCGCCGGCGGCAGGGCCACGACCACCCAGGACATGAAGGCCATGAACAGCACGGCGATGGTACCCGCCCAGATTACCCGGCGAGCACGGGCATAGCCATAGACCTCGGTCAGGACGTCGCCGATCACATAGGACACGGGAAAGAACAGGATGCCCGCACCGAACGGCCACTGACCGACCCCCGGCAGCCAGACCTGCGCCACCTTGCCTGCCCCCAGCACGTTGGAGAGCAGAATGATGGCCACGAATGCCGCCATCACGAAATCATAATATCGCATGTCGCCGCTGCCGAGGTCGCGCGCAGCGACCGACACCGGCTGGGATGTCAGCTGCGTCATGCCTTCGGTATGATACCGGTTCCGCTCAAGCGCAATCCGCGCTATTGCGCCGCGGCACGCGCCCGTAGCTCAGTTGGATAGAGCACGAGCCTTCTAAGCTTGGGGCCGCTGGTTCGAATCCAGCCGGGCGCGCCAAAAACTAAATTTGACCTCGCACGCAATTAATTGACACCACAGAGGTGGGCGCCACTATCTCTTCACCGGCTCGCGGGCGGCGACGTGAACGCCAAGGATCAGTTGATCCGCGCGAGCGTCACCATCCGCACGAGATCAGACAGAGTCTTCGCCTGCATCTTCATCATCACGTTTGCGCGATAGACTTCGACGGTGCGTGCGCTGATGCCAAGATCGTAGGCGATCGCCTTGTTGGCCTCACCCTTCGCGAGCCCTTCCATAACTTCCCGCTCGCGACCGCTCAGCCCGGCGATGCGATCAACGATCGTTTGCCGCTCCGCCTGTGCCGCTTCACTGCCCGCGCGCCGCGCGAGCGCCCTTTGGATCGCGGCGAGCATGATTTGCTCGTCGAACGGCTTTTCGATAAAGTCGGCGACGCCAGCGTGCATCGCCTGGATCGCCAGCGGCACATCGGCGTGGCCCGTGATCACGATCACCGGCACATCGGTGCCGCGCCGGTTCATCTCCTCGACGAGTTCGATACCGCTCCGCCCCGGCATGCGGACATCCGTGACGACGCACCCACCGGCCAGCGGCGGGGATGCGGCCAAGAAGGCGTCGGCGGAAGCGAACGAGCGCACGCGGATGCCCGCGCAGTCGAGCAGGAACTCGAGCGAATGCCGCGCACCATCGTCGTCGTCGATCACATAGACGATTGGTTCACTCGCCATCGTAGAGCTCCTCCTGGCCAATCCGCTGCAGCGTGAAGCCGAACAATGCTCCCCCGCCGTCACCCGCTCCCGTCCAGATATGGCCGCCATGGGCCTCAACGATCGTGCGTGAGATCGACAGGCCAACTCCCATCCCCGTGCGCTTGGTAGTGACGAACGGCTGAAACAGCCGCTCGGCAACTTCCGCATCGATCCCCGGGCCGGTGTCGGTGACGGTCACCTGGGCCATGTTGGCGTCTGCCGGCGCTATTGCGATGCTGAGCGCGCGGCGCTGCGACTGGGCGTCGGTCATGGCATCCACGGCATTACGCACTAGGTTCAGCACCACCTGCTGGATCTGCACTTTGTCCGCGAGCACGAGGTCAATATCCGGACTGAAGTCGAACCGAACGCGAATGCCGTACTCCTTAGCGCCCACGAGCGCCAGGGCACTGGCCTCCTCCACCAGCTTTGGTAGGCTCTCAACCGCGCGCTCGGTCTCGCCGCGAGCGACGAACTCGCGCAAGCGCCGGATGATGTCGCCGGCACGCAGTGCCTGCTCGCCCGCGCGTTCTACGGCGTCACTGACGCGCTCCAGCGGAACCTCTTCGCGCGCGAGGAGCATGCGGCTGCCTTGCATGTAATTAGCGATCGCGGAAAGCGGCTGGTTCAGTTCGTGCGCCAGCGCCGATGCCATCTCGCCCAGCGCCGTGAGCCGCGAGACGTGGACCAGCTCGTTCTGCAGTTCCTGCAGCCGAGCCTCGGCCTCCTGACGGTCCGTCAGGTCACGGATGAAGCCGGTGAAGTGGCGCAGCCCGGTCACGTTCATCTCGCCCACCGCAAGCTCGAGCGGGAAGGTAGACCCGTCCTTGCGCTGCCCGACCACCACCCGCCCCTTGCCGATGATCCGCTTCTCACCCGTTTGGTAATAGCGCTGCAGATAACCGTCATGAGCAGTGCGATAGGGATCGGGCATCAACATGCTGACATTGCGACCGCGGATTTCGTCGGCTTCCCAGCCGAACATACGCTCGGCCGCCGGGCTGAAATCGCGCACGAGCCCGCCCTCGTCGATCACCACGATGGCATCGGGCACCGTATCCAACACTGAACGCAAATGTGCCTCGCGGCGCGCCAGACCGGCGGTCACGGTCTCCGCCTCGGCGCGCGCACGCTGGAACCATTCGCCGCCGAGAGCGACTGCAAAGCCGATCACCACGAATGCTCCGGCCGCGATCAGGCTAGGCACGGCGACCGGACCGATCATGCGATCACACCAAATGCCCGCGGCGGCGCCGGCCAAGCTCGCCGCAACTCCGGCACGCAGGCCGGAAAGCGCGCTGGCGACGACCACCGCCGGAACGAAGAAGATGTAGGTCGCCCGCTGGCCCAACTCCGCCGCGAAGGCGATCCGCACGCTGGCGCCGAGCGCGACCGCGATCATGGTCAACATCAGCGTCACGAGCAAAGGCGGGGACGGGAGCATGGTGTGCAGAAACTGGTGCCGCTTTGAAGTCACGCTATCCTTCATGCCCAAGGCCATCCCGCAAGCCCACCTCCGGTAAGGCCCTTAGGGTAAGCGCGGTAGGGACAACATCCAAATTCCACGACCGGCATCACCGGCATAGATGCAGCGCCAGACGAAACGCACGCACTACCGGAGATCTGCAATGACCCCGCCGTTCATTGACCTTAGCGTCCATCACCAGCCCAAAGGTCTTTCGGACCGGATCGCCTTTGGCTTCACCAAGATGCTGCGCTGGACCGCCGACACCTTCTTTGCCGAGCGCTACGGCCATCGCGCCGTTGTACTTGAGACCGTCGCGGCAGTGCCAGGGATGGTCGGCGCCACAATCAACCACCTCGCCTGCCTTCGCCGCATGTGCGACGATAAGGGTTGGATCAAGACGCTCATGGACGAGGCCGAGAATGAGCGGATGCATCTGATGACCTTCATCGAGATCGCCAAACCAACGTGGTTCGAGCGCGCGGTGATCATCGGTGTGCAGTGGGTGTTCTACCTCTTTTTCTTCGGCCTCTATCTCGTCAGCTCCAAGACCGCGCACCGCGTCGTCGGCTATTTCGAGGAGGAAGCGGTGATCAGCTACACGCACTATCTCGCCGAGATCGACGAAGGCCGCAGCGCCAACGTTCCGGCACCCGAGCTCGCGAAGATGTATTGGGGGCTGCCCGAGCATGCGACCTTGCGCGACGTAGTGCTCGTGGTCCGCGCCGACGAAGCCCATCACCGCGACGTGAACCACAGCTTCGCCAATGAACTGGGCGGCCTGCCCAGCGGCGAAGTGGCCGCCTGCCCGCCGCACGTCGCGCTGGAACCGATCTGGAAGAAGGTAGCCTGATCAGGAAAGTATCAAAGGCAGGGCTGCGCGAGCGGCCCTGCCTTCGCCATGCTGATCAGCAACGTGTTTACAAGAGGGGGACCATGACGACCGAAATCACCGAAGACGATATCGCCAGCTTGGTCCCGGCCTTCTACGCGCGTGTCCGGCAGGACGACCTTCTCGGCCCAATCTTCGACGGCGCGATTGAGAACTGGCCGCATCATCTCGAGAAGCTGAAGGCTTTTTGGTCCTCCGTCATGCTCACCAGCGGGCGCTACAAGGGCCAACCGATGACAGCCCATGTTCGCCACGAACAGCACATGACGCGCGAGAACTTCGCCCGGTGGCTAACTATCTGGAAACAGACAAGCAACGAACTTCTCGAAGCGGAGAAGGCCGCCTCGTTCCAGGAACGAGCAGACCGGATTGCCGAGAGCCTGCAGCTGGGCGTCCAGTTCTACCGTAACAAGAGCGCGGCATGACTGACCAGCTCTCGGAAGGTGCGAAGCTTCACAAGCGCACCGCGACCTTCACTGAAGCGAGCGTGCCTTCCGCATGTGAACGATCCTCAACCCCGCGTCATACGCCGCGATCGCGCCGATTATATTGCATCGCGAGGAGCCGCTTGGTGCGGCTTTATCCCGGGTCGCGTTCTACCGGCAGGTTCCAGTTCCATCGGGGCATCGGCCCCATCCCTCGCCATTAGCGAGCTCGGGGCCGACGGCACTCGGCCAGCCTTAACGATCACAGCATCCAGCTGCCCCAGGTACCAAGTCGTTTGCTATTTCTTGTCCTTGCTGTCCTTGCGATTGCCACGCCAGTACATCAGTCCCGCTACCACGGCGGCTGAGCCGACGCCCACAGCGGCTCCGATGCCGAGCTGGCGCGAGGATGCCGTCCGACGCTTCCGGGCTTCGGCGGCCTCCCGCGCAGCCTTCACTGCTTCGCCTTCACCTTTATGATCATGCGGCGCTTCTTCGACGGGATACGGGGACTGGTTGCCCATTGGCACGGGAGGTTGCTTGCTCATGAGGGTTCCTAACGCGTCTGCCCGGTGGAGGTTTCAGTTCGCACGCGCGCCGTTGCTCCAGGACGCGGGTTGCGTCGGCGGCGGCGGGTCACCGCTCAGCGTCAACACGTCATAGGCGGTGCCGCCCAACCGATCGGTATGCACCGCCAGCACGGGCACCGGCGCATACAGCCCCGGGTCGCCGAACGTATCCTCCACGATGGTCACTGTCCCGCCCATCGCCGTCAGCCCGAACAGCTGGCGCGCAAACGCATTGGGAAGGCGGATGCAGCCATGCGACGCCGGCCTGCCCGGCAGATCGCCGGCATGCAGCGCGATACCGTCCCAGGTGAGGCGCTGCATGAACGGCATGGGTGCATCGCTATACAGATTTGATCGGTGGAACGGCTTCTTCTCCAGGATCGTGAACTCGCCAGAGGGAGTGTCGTATCCCGGTTTGCCGGTCGACACGCTGCTTACCCCCACCATCTTGCCGCTGCGAAAGATGTAGGCACGCTGTTCGGCCAAGCTGACGACGATCGACACCGCGGCACTGGCGCCCGCATTGGCCGGCGCAGGCCGCGGATCTTCGAACCACCGGAACTGCCCAGGCCTCAGCTTCAGCTCCGCTGCCGACTGCGCAACGTCGGCCATTTCGTGTGCCATCGCGGGGCGCATCACCAGCATCGCCGCCGCGCCGGCCAGCGCGACAGCCAAGGAACGGCGCATCGGCATTTCAACTCCTCCAAATCATTCAAGAAGCCTTCGGCAGCTTCCTCAACACAGTTAACCGGAATTGGTGCCGGCGCCGAGTCGCGGCCCGGCTGACCGGGCAAGTTGCTGGAACCATTTACCGTTTTGCGCGTGCACTTACGGCGAGTTGAGCGGTGCGCGCGCCGAATCGCCGTGCATCAGCCCCCCCGCGTGCCCATAATTAAGACATGCTCTGCTATAGAGCAGCGGGTCAGCAAAAGCGGGCGACAGATATAGTGACAGACATGATGCAGGCGGCGCAGTCGCGCCGCGCACTCCTTCGTTCGGCTTTCTTTACTGCCAGTGGGCTCGCAGTTTCTTCCTGTGTCGCGCCGGCGGCCAGGATCGCAGAGGCGCCGCGTCCGGTGCCCTTGCCTGCCGCCCCCGCACCGGTTCAGGTCGCCAGGAACGGCCCCAAGGCACCCGCGAACATTCGCCCCGAATTGTTCAAGCGCGCAGTGGCCGCGCTCGACCGGCATGCCAGCCGCATCCCGACGCATGACCGCATCGCCATCGTGGACTTCTCTCAGGCGTCGTACCGCCCGCGCCTGCACCTGGTGCACCTTGGCACCGGCGAATGCGAAAGCTTCCTGGTTGCCCATGGCGTCGGCTCCGACCCCGGCCACACCGGCCTGTTGCAGCGTTTCTCGAACGAGCCCAATTCGGAAGCGAGCAGCGAAGGCGCCTTTCTGACCGCCGATTACTATGTCGGTAAACACGGCGATTCGCAGCGGCTGCTCGGCCTCGACGCGACCAACAACAATGCGTTTGACCGCGCGATCGTGGTTCATTCGGCTTGGTATTCCAATGCGGACATGATCGCCAAGCACGGCAAGCTCGGCCGAAGCCAAGGCTGCTTCGCCGTGGGCGAGCGTGAGTTGGCCAAGGTGTTCGAGCGTCTTGGCCCCGGCCGCATGATCTATTCCGCCAAAGTCTGATCGCTCGCCCGCGGGCTGAAGGCTGCCCGCGAACGATGCCGGCGCTACGCGCGGTATTCTGCGCGCTAGCCGCGTCGTTCCTAGCCACCGCGCTTTGGCGTGAGGGATCAAAGCCCGCAACACGGGGTTGGCACTTCCACCGGAGCGGTATTAGGAACCCGATCTATGATTGAAATGCTGTCGCCCGTGCTTTCCGCACAAGTCGCAGAGGGCGCCCGCAAGCCGCTGCAACGTGCCCTCACGCAAGGCCTGGCCACCGCCATCTCCGGAAGCTGCACTGACGGCCTTCCTGACGAGGCACTGGCATGACCAACACCGACAGCTTCTACGCGCTGCATCGGCAGGGGATGGTCCGCGTCGGCGTCTGCACGCCCGCCGTGCGCGTCGCGGATCCGCGCGCCAACGCCCGCTCGGCCATAGAGCTTGCCCGCACCGGCGATGCAGAGGGTGCCGACCTGCTGGTCTATCCCGAACTCAACATCACCAGCTATGCGATTGACGACCTGCACCTCCAGGACGCGATTCTGGACGCGAGCGAGGCGGGGATCGCCGAGCTTCTGGAGGCGAGCAGAACGCTGCGTCCAGTCCTGCTGGTCGGTGCCGCGCTTCGCCGGAACGGCCGCCTGTACAATTGCGCGCTGGCGATAGCCCGTGGGCGCATCCTTGGCGTCGTGCCCAAGCAGTTCCTGCCCAATTACCGCGAATATTATGAGAAACGCTGGTTCGCTTCCGGCCAGGGACTTACCGACCTGCAGATCGAAGTGGCCGGACAGGTGGTTCCGTTCGGCACCAACCTGATCTTCGAAGCGTCAGACATAGACGACTTCATCTTCCACATGGAGATTTGCGAAGATTACTGGGCGCCCACTCCACCCTCGACCGAGGGGGCGCTGGCGGGTGCTTTGGTGCTGTGCAACCTGTCGGCTTCGAACATCGTAATTGGCAAGGGACGAGAGCGCGAGCTGCTGTGCGGATCGCAATCGGCTCGCACGCTCTCCGCCTATGTTTATTCCGCCTCCGGCCCCGGAGAGAGCACCACCGACCTCGCCTGGGACGGCCAGGGCCTTATCTACGAAACAGGGGAGCAGATCGCGGCGTCCGAACGCTTCGAACTGACGACTGGCCTGGTATGCGCCGACATCGACCTGGAGCGGCTTCGCCACGACCGGATGCGCAACGGCACCTTCAACGACAGCGCCCGCGCCTGCGGCCATCCGGAGACCCGCTTCCGCCGCATCCAGTTCGAGCATCAGCTGGACCTGACCGATCGTGGGCTCAAGCGCCCGCTCCGCCGCTTCCCCTTCGTTCCGAATACCCCGGCCCGGCTGGAGGAAGATTGCTACGAGGCCTTCAACATCCAGGTGGAAGGCCTTCGCAAGCGGTTGGAAGCGACCGGCACCAAGCATCTGGTGATCGGCGTGTCCGGAGGGCTCGATTCCACCCATGCCCTGATCGTCGCCTGCAAAGCGATGGACCGGCTCGGAAGACCACGTTCGGAAATCCTGGGCTTCACCATGCCCGGCTTTGCGACGGGGGACGAGACGAAGTCGAATGCATGGGCGCTAATGAACGCGCTGGGCGTTACGGGCGAAGAGATCGATATCCGTCCCTCCGCACGCCAGATGCTCGCCGACATGGATCATCCTTTTGCAGGTGGCGAGCCGGTTTACGACGTCACGTTCGAGAATGTGCAGGCCGGGCTTCGCACCGACTATCTGTTCCGGCTCGCCAATCAGCGCGACGGCTTCGTGGTCGGCACGGGCGACTTGTCGGAGCTTGCGCTCGGCTGGTGCACTTATGGTGTCGGCGACCAGATGAGCCACTACACCGTGAATTCAGGCGTGCCCAAGACGCTGATTCAGTATCTGATCCGCTGGTCCGTCTCGAACGGCCAGTTCGACGGCCAGGCCGCAACGACGCTGCTGGCGATCCTCGATACGGAAATTTCGCCCGAGCTGGTGCCTGCCGACGCCGACGGGAAGATGCAGAGCACGCAGGACCGGATCGGCCCCTATGAACTGCACGACTTCTTCCTGCACTATGTCGTGCGTCACGGCCTGCGCCCCTCCAAGATCGCGTTCCTGGCGTGGCACGCATGGCGCGACCGCGATGCCGGGCAATGGCCCGTTGGTTTCCCGGAAGCAGGCCGCAACCAATACGATCTGGCGGCCATAACCAAGTGGCTGGAGACGTTCCTGTTCCGCTTCTTCCAGATCAGTCAGTTCAAACGGTCGGCGCTACCCAACGGCCCGAAGGTCTCGCCTGGCGGAGCGCTGAGCCCGCGTGGCGACTGGCGCGCACCTTCGGATAGCGTTGCAACGGCATGGCTGGACGAACTCCGGCAGAATGTACCGGTGGAACGGCCCAAACAGGCGTAGGTGCTGGAAGGCGTCCGGTCCGCCCGGACGCCACCGCTCAGAAGTGCCGGCCCAGCAATTCGCTCAACCGCCGAAGCAGCTCGTGCGAGTCGAACGGTTTGCGCAGCAGCGCGGGCCGGGCGCCTCGTACCCGCTCGAGATTCGGGGCATCGGCAAAGCCGGTCGCCACCAATATCGGCAGATCTACGCGGTGCTCGCGAACCTGGCCGGCAACCTCGGCGCCGCTCATTCCCGGCATCGCGAAATCGACGATCAGGATATCCGGATTGCGGGTTTGGACCAAGGTCACCCCATCCGCTCCGCTTCCCGCCTCAAGGACCTCGGCTCCTGCTGCGGCGAGCGTCTCGGCTAGCGTCGCACGCACCTGTGGGTCATCGTCTACCAGCGCGATAGTGACTCCGCTCAGATCCACGCGTGCGTCGCTGAACTGCTTGTCGGCTGGCGCACGCGGCGGCTCACTATTGGCCACGGGCAAGTAGAGCGTGACGCGCGTCCCCTCGCCTTCACGCGATTCGACGGCAACCGCGCCGCCCATCCGGCGGAGCACTTCACTGGCCATCGACACGCCCATCCCAGCGCGCCCGCCATCCTCCTGCTGCAACAGCAACGGTTCAAGTGCCTGGGTGATGGCGTCCTTGCTCATCCCCCGGCCGGTGTCGGTCAGGTGCAACGCGATATAGTCGCCAAAGGTCAGATTCGCCGGCAGCGAACCCCGTGCCTGCTCCGCGGACAGAGTCAGGACGCCACCATCTGGCATCGCCTCGCGTGCGTTGAAGGCCAGGTTCAAAATAGCCAGTTCGAGTTGCAGCGCATCGACCTGGACGTTCCAGCTGGTGTCGATCGGCTCCACAGCCACCTGAGCAAGCGGTGCAACCGCTCGTTCGGCCAACTCTCTTACTCCGGCGATCAGTTCGACCAATCGCACCGGTGCAAGGACGGACTGCTGGCGCCGCGAAAAGGCAAGCAACTGTCCCGTCACCGCCCGCCCCCGTTCGACCGCGTCGAGCGCGCTTGCGCTCCACCGGACCACGCGGTCGGGATCATCGGCCTTGCGCGCGATCAACTCGAGATTGCCGGCGATCGCCTGGAGCAGATTATTGAAGTCATGCGCGATGCCGCCGGTGAGCAGCCCTGCCGCTTCCAGCTTCTTGGCGCGCAGCAGCGCAACTTCTGCCTGGCGGCGTTGTTCAGTCTCGCCGCGCAGTTGCGCCAGCACGCTATCACGCTCTGCGCTCACCGCTGCCAGTTCCGCATGCGCATCGGCGAGCGATCCTGCCCTGGGCATAGCCGTGAGGCGCGAAAGAAGCGCCCATACGGTGCCCGCGGTCGCCACTGCGAAGAACGTCGCGATGATCTGGAGCGCCGTTTCGACGACGGGAATCGATTGCCACGGCGACCAGGAGGCGAGCAGATGCACCAGCCCATATGCCATCAGGAACTTGACCAGACACCAGAAGGGCCAGCCGAGCGGCACGTCTCCACGGCGGTACGCCAGCGTCAGCAGCGCAGCCAGGATCGCCAGGAAAGACAATCCTGTCACAGCGTCTGTGATCACATCGGTCCAGATCATGCCTGGCTCGACGGACCCACGTATAGCGGCATCCTCCATGGCCGGGACTGCTGCCAATAAAGTAACCATCGTCAAGTCCTTGGCGCCTAAAATTGCGCCTTTCTGCAACTTTCTACGCCGAAATCATCCGTGGCGAACCTAAGGATTCGCCCGGGGGTCTCGCGAAAGACATTTCTGAACTCTGTTAACGTCGTTCCATGAAACGGTACGCGTTTCTCGGAGCCCGCCGTCGCCGCGACAGGCGATTCGCGGCAATCAATCAGGCCAAGCTCACCACGAGCTTTCCGATCGCCTGCCGCGCTGCGATCCTGCTAATCGCGCGACCAGCGTCGGCGAGTGAGAAAACCTCTGTCACCTTCGGTGCGATCCGCCCTTCGTCCCAGAGCCGGAACAGCCGGTCCACATGCACCGCATTGGCTTCGGGATCGCGTGCGGCAAAGGCGCCCCAGAACACGCCGCATACATCGCAGCTTTTCAAAAGCGTCAGGTTGAGCGGCAGCTTGGGAATACCCGCAGGGAAGCCGACCACCAGATAGCGCCCCTCCCAGGCAATCGCCCGCAGCGCCGGCTCGGCATACTCACCGCCCACCGGATCGAAGATCACGTCGGCCCCGCGCGCGCCCACAGCAGCCTTGAACGCATCGCTCAG
The DNA here is from genome assembly GCF_014199255.1 of Sphingomonas xinjiangensis. Taxonomy (GTDB): domain Bacteria; phylum Pseudomonadota; class Alphaproteobacteria; order Sphingomonadales; family Sphingomonadaceae; genus Sphingomonas; species Sphingomonas xinjiangensis. Next base: position 122,116 of record NZ_JACIJF010000002.1, read on the forward strand.
CGCCTTTGATTGATCGCGGTCGAACGGTGCGCGTGGATAGACCAGCACGCGATCCGCACCCGCCGACCGGGCCGCCGCCTCCTTCTCCGGGGAAGAAACGGCGGCGACCACCGTCGCTCCGAACGCCTTGCCCAACTCGATCGCAGCTAGCCCCACGCCTCCCGCCGCTCCGAGCACCAGCATGGTCTGGCCTTCACGCAGATTCCCCCGATCGAGCAGCGCGTGAATGGCCGTAGCATAGGTTAGCAGCAGGGCCGCGCCTTCCTCGAAACTGCGCGCTTCGGGCAGGCGGAAAAGCTGCGACGCGCCCACAACGATCTTTTCGGCAAGTCCGCCATGGCCGGTAACCGCGATCACGCGATCGCCGACTGACCAGCCGGTCACGCTCTCGCCGACCGCCGCGACAACCCCCGCAATCTCTCCACCGGGCGCGAACGGACGCGGCGGCTTGAACTGATACTTGTCCTCGATGATCAGGACGTCGGGATAGTTGATCGCACAGGCATGCACCGAAACCACCACCTGGCCTTCACCAGGTAGCGGATCGGGCACCTCTTCCAGCGTTAGGGTTTCAGGTCCGCCCGGCGCCTTCGACAACAGAGCCTTCACCGCCCACTCCCACCAGGGTCCAGGGCCGCGCTTGGGCGACGTCGGACTCGTATTTCGAAATTGCGGTATCTTGTGCCAGCGTCATGCCGATCTCGTCCAGTCCTTCGAGCAGACACCGGCGGCGAAACGGATCAAGCGTGAAACCGAACCGGTCCTGGTACGGCGTGGTGACCGTCATCGTCTCCAGGTCGACCGTGATCGGGTCGGTTCGCGCAACCTCGACCAGACGGTCTACTGCCGCCTGCGGCAGCACCACCGGAACGATGCCGTTCTTGAAGGCATTGCCTGAGAAGATGTCGGAAAAGCTCGGCGCGATGACCGCCTTGATACCCAAGTCGGCGAGCGCCCAAGCGGCATGCTCGCGGCTTGAGCCACATCCAAAATTGTCGCCGGCGACCAGCACGGGTGCACCGGCATAACGCGGATCGTCGAAGAGGTTCCCCGGCTGCGCGCGCACGGTTTCGAAGGCGCCCTTACCGAGCCCCTCACGCGTCGTGGTTTTCAGCCAATGCGCGGGGATGATGATGTCGGTGTCGATGTTCTTGGCGCCCCAGGGATAGGCGCGCCCCTCGACCTGGCGGACGGGCTCCATGGTCAGGCTCCTGCGGCGATCGAACGTGAGAAGTACGCGCTTCCCCGGCGGAGGCCGGGGCCCAGTTGCAATGCCGGCTCGGCACCGTACCCGCTTTTTGTCGACGCCGCCGAGACTGGGCCCCGCCCTTCGCCGGGGAACCGCATCACTTGGCCGCGGGCAGACCCGACGGCTGCGCCGACCTGCTGTGCGCCGAGGCATAGGCTGCCGCGCAGCCGCTCAGCACGGTGCCGATGATGAGTGCGTACAGCGCCCGCTTCATGATACAAATCCCTCACGCGTCCGCCGTCATCAAGTCCCTGACATCGGTCAAGCGCCCGGTCACCGCCGCCGCCGCCGCCATTGCCGGCGAAACGAGGTGCGTCCGCGCGCCCGGACCCTGGCGTCCTACGAAATTGCGGTTGGAAGTGGAAGCGCAACGTTCACCGGCCGGGACCTTGTCGGGGTTCATCGCCAGGCACATCGAACAGCCCGGTTCACGCCACTCGAACCCGGCCTCCACGAAGATACGGTCCAGCCCTTCCGCCTCGGCCTGGCGCTTGACGAGCCCGGAACCCGGCACGATCAGTGCCTGGCGAATACGGTCGGCGACATGATGCCCCTTCACCACCGCCGCGGCGGCACGCAGATCCTCGATCCGGCTGTTGGTGCAACTGCCGATAAAGACATGCTCGATGCCGATGTCCTGCATGCGCGTGCCAGCGGCGAGGCCCATATAGTCGAGCGACTTCTGCGCCGCGACGCGCTTGGACGGATCGGCGAAGCTCTCGGGGTCGGGCACCGCGCCGGTGATCGGCACGACATCCTCCGGGCTGGTCCCCCATGTGAGCGACGGCGCGATATCGCTCGCCTGCAACTGCACGGTAGCGTCATAGCGCGCGCCGGCATCGCTCGGAAGCGTCCGCCAATAGGCGACCGCCTTGTCCCAATCCGCGCCCTTGGGCGCCATCGGGCGCCCCTTGAGATACGCAAAGGTCGTCTCGTCCGGCGCGATCAGCCCCGAGCGTGCCCCACCCTCGATCGACATGTTGGAGACGGTCAGCCGTCCCTCGACTGACATCGCGCGGATCACTTCGCCGGTAAACTCGATCACATAACCGGTGCCGCCCGCCGCGCCGATCTTGCCGATGATCGCCAGCACCACGTCCTTGGGGCTGACGCCATAGCCAAGCGTGCCGTCGACGCGGACTTCCATGGTCTTCGATTGCGCGAGCAGCAGCGTCTGGGTCGCCATGACATGCTCGACCTCGGACGTGCCGATTCCGAAGGCCAGCGCCCCCAGCGCACCATGCGCCGAAGTATGACTGTCGCCGCACACCAAGGTGGTCCCCGGCAAGGTGAAGCCCTGCTCCGGCCCTACGACATGGACGATCCCCTGCCGCGCATCGAGCGCGTCGATATAGGGCACGCCGAACTCCGCGACATTCGCCCGCAGCGCCGAAAGCTGCCCCGCACTCGCCGGATCGGCGATCAACAGCGGTTGGCCCGCCGCATCGACCCGCGCGGTGGTCGGCAGGTTATGATCCGGCACCGCCAGGGTAAGGTCCGGCCGCCGCAGCGCGCGCCCGGCAGCGCGGAGCCCGGCAAATGCCTGTGGGCTGGTGACTTCGTGGACGAGATGGCGGTCGATGTAGATCAGGCAGGTGCCGTCATCCCGGCGTTCGATCACATGGTCGGCCCAGATCTTCTCGTACAAGGTGCGCGGTGCGTTGGACATGAGGGCGATCTAATAGAAAAGATCGCAGGGGCAACCCAATACGCAATTTTCCGAGTGCTAGTCCGCCGCCGTAATGGCCGCCCCTAACAGCGGCATTACAGAAGACAAAGCCACATGGGTCGTAGGTCAGCACGGCACCAGCGCCGCCGGCTGGGCTCGAGACGCCGTCAGGCGGAGCGAGTGCCTAGCACTGCTGTGCTACCGAATACCGCCCCACGCTCGGCGATCACTGCCGCAATTTGACAAAATAATTGGCTTATTGGACGTTGTGAAAGCCGATGGCTCGGACACACAACGAGTCGGGCATCGCGGAGCGAGACACGCCCGCATTGCAAGGGAGGATACCGATGGCGCTTGTTCGTCAGGCCATGCAAAGGCGAGCAATCGCGCCCGGTTTACATCTTCTTCTCGCGACGGTGTCGTGCATGGCATCGCCGAGTGCTGTGGACGCGCAAACTTCCGGCGCGTATGGCAGCGAGCGGGCGCCAATAGACGAGGCGAACCCGCTTGTCGGCACCGCTCCGCTGGATCGGCCCGAGTTGGTCGGCAATGCGCCACCGCCTGGTGAGCCCGTCTATTCAGGGCAAACTTCTCCTGGGGCTCGGCTGCCGCATAGCTCCGTCGAAGTAGCCCCAGTCAACGTCAATCTCGAACTCAGTTATCCAACAGGCGTCGGTGCGCCATATCATCATCCAAACCCGACGATGCTTGGCTTCACTGCAGGTGGGGGGCCTACCTATGGAGGCAGGGCCAAGCCATTCATCATGCCGATTGTCGGCGACTGGACGGTGCCGCCTGTTTACACCTCAGTTCATTATGACAAGGCACGCGAAACTGCGTCGCCCGGCTATTATGCGGTCGATCTCGACAGCGGGGTGAAGGTGGAGCTTACCGCTAGCCGATGGACTGGGTTGATGCGGTTCACCTTCCCGAAGAGCAGCCGGTCCAGCGTCCTTGTCAACCTGCCGCGCGCGGGCGGCACAGTAGAAGTGGTTGGCGATCACACCATTCGAGGCCTCGCCGAAGGGCGTGACAACGAAGTGGCCGATGGCCCCTACTTTGTAGCCGAGTTTTCGCGGCCTTTCACCAATTACGGCACCTTTCGGAAGGCGCCGGGAGACCGCTCCGTGTGGGGCATCGGCGATAAGGATGTGGAAGCCGCACGCCGCAGCGTGTCGGGCGGCTTCGCCGGAAGCTACATCACCTTTCCAACCGCGAATGGCGACAAGCTGCTGGTCAAAATTGCCCACGGGCACAGTTATGCCGAGGCAGAGCAGCGGCTTCGCGCCGAGAGCCCAGGCTGGAACTTCGACGGCATCCACGCCGCCGCCCGGCGTACTTGGGCGGACTTGCTCAACCGAGTGGAAGTGACCGGCGGAACGCGACGCCAGCGCCAACTCTTCTACTCGACACTGTACCACTCCTTTTCGAGTCCACGCCTGGTTGCACGAAAGGGCGATCAACTGCGCGGACGCAGCGGCAGCGCCGTCGCCACTGCCTATGACCGCTACAGCCCGGTCCCTTACTGGGACACGGCACGCAATCAGATCGCGCTGCTGGAGTTGCTGGAGCCGGACTTGCTAGCGGATGTCATGCGCTCGGAGTTGGAGACGGCTCGAGAGCGCGGGTTCATGAACACGTCGTTTCACGGCGATCACGCGGTGCTGATGTATCTGGGCGCCATGGAGCGCGGCGTGCCGTTCGACTATTCCGGCGCCTACGACTTTCTTCGGAAGAACGCCTTCGATCCCAATGGCCCTCGTCCCCACCTTGACGAATATCTCCGCCAGGGCTGGATATCCGACATCGTTCCGCCGGGTAGTCCAAGCCCGCCTTATGCCGGTGGAAAAGCGGGCATGGACAAGACCTTGGAATATGCCTGGGACGATTATGCACTGGGCCAGATGGCGCAGCGGCTGGGCAAGGGGGACGACGCGGCGGTGCTGATGAAGCGAGCCGGTAATTACCGCCATGTCTTCGACCGATCGACCGGGTTCATGCGCGGCCGCACTGCCGAAGGCCGGTGGATCGAACCGTTCGACCCTGGCGAGCCTTACTACAACTTCGCAAGCAAAGAAGCGTCGGGTTGGTCCAATCTCTGGCTCGTGCCACATGACGTGAGCGGGTTGATATCCCTGCTCGGCGGTCGGGACGCTTTCAATGCCAAGCTCGATGCGTTCTTCGCGACACCTTACGCTCCCAAGGGAATCTGCCGCGATTGCACCGGTCTGATCGGCCAGTACGTTCAGGGCAACCAGCCTGACCAGCACGCCCCCTATCTCTACGCCTGGAGCGGCCAGCCCTGGAAAACGCAGGCCTTGGTACGGCGTATCCTAGACCAGCTCTATGGCAGCGATGCGTCCGGCTATGGCTATCCGGGCATGGACGATCAGGGTTCGACATCGTCCTGGTATGCGCTGAGCGCGTTGGGCTTCTACCCGGTCGACCCATCGACCCCGCACTTCATCATCGGTAGCCCGATATTTGACCGCGCTCGTCTCAGGATGGGAAACGGCAAGGTGCTGGAGATCATTGCGCGCAACAATTCTGCGGCGAACGCCTACGTCCAGTCAGCGACTTTAAACGGTCGGCTATGGAACAAGCCCTGGTTCAGCCATGCGGATATCAAGGACGGCGCGACGTTGGTACTTACCATGGGAGCGAAGCCGAACACGGGCTGGGGCAGCGCGCCAGGTGCGGTGCCTCCTTCGATGTCGCGCATGGAACAATGAGCAGGCGTCACAGGAGCATAGGAGTGCAGATGAAATCGGCCGTTTCCTGGCCCGAGCTGCCTTCGCCGGCGGTGATGTGAAAGCGCAGCAGGCGCGCCTAGGAACGGCTTCGTCCATACCGGGCTGATAAGGCTGCGAAATCCCTGGGCAGCTCCGCGCAGGCGAAAACGAAGTGGTCGTCCAGTTCACCGATCCCCCCTCGGCGAGCAGCCAGCCGGGCGGCAAGTAGATCCTACATCACTATGGCATCGCTCGCCCGCTAATCGAAGGAATGGACTCGTCGCGGCGGGTGAACGCATACAGCTATCGGGTTGCTCGCCTTTGCTCACTTTCCTGCACTACTGTGTCGGGCAGAGGGGTATAGGCGGCGAACGCGCGTCAACGTCTGCCTTCCACCCGACTGCGGACATTGCAGGATTCACTCGCAAAATAGGATTTGTCCTGCTGTGCTCCATGCATGGCTGATCCGCTCGCTTCCGCTGCCTACCACCCCGGCTCTCGCCAGACCGCAACTTCGCAAACTTCACCTGCGCCGAAAAGCGGCGCGATCGGCAGGAATCCTGCGACTCATCATCCAACCAAAAGGTTGGTTGAGGGGCGATTCGCTAAGCTAGGCCTCGTACTTCGCAGTTGTCTTGGCGGCGACTTCCTCGGCGGCGACGCCGGGCGCCAGTTCGATCAGCCGGAACGGGCTGGCATGGTCAGCGCGCTGGAACACGGCCAGATCGGTGATGATCATGTCGACCACGTTCTTGCCGGTCAGCGGGAGCGTACAGGCGGGGATGAACTTGGGCTCACCGTTCTTGCTGGTGTGCTCCATCACAACGATGATTTTTTTGACCCCGGCAACCAGATCCATGGCGCCGCCCATGCCCTTGATCATCTTGCCCGGGATCATCCAGTTGGCGATGTCGCCCCGCTCGCTGACTTCCATCGCCCCGAGCACGGTCAGGTCGATATGACCGCCGCGGATCATCGCAAAGCTCTGCTCAGAACCGAAATACACCGAGCTGGGCAGTTCACTGATCGTCTGCTTGCCCGCATTGATCAGGTCGGGGTCCTCTTCGCCCTCATACGGGAACGGCCCGATACCAAGCATACCGTTTTCGGACTGGAGCGTCACCTCAACGCCTGCCGGGATATGGTTCGCCACCAGCGTCGGAATGCCGATGCCCAGATTGACGTAGAATCCGTCCTGCAGCTCACGCGCGGCGCGCGCCGCCATTTCGTCCCGCGTCCAGGGCATCACTTCTTCTCCTGTGGGTCGGTCCAGCGCACGGCAGGCGGAAACACATCATCCATGCCGCCCTTCAGCCCGGTGCCGTACACCGGGTTGGGCAGCATGAACCAGCCCGCCCCCCAGAGCGGCGCTACCAGGCTGACGCCGGCGCTGCTCCGCCGGGCCTGCACGCCCAGCTCGGGCGCATTGAACAGATCGCTGAAGTCGCCAAGCTGGTCACCCGCCATGGCGACGATGCAATAATGTTGGGAAATCCGCGCCCGCCGCGCGTCCTTGCCGCTCGGTTCGCCCTCGCCGCGCAGCCACAGCGTCTCGCCAAGCACCGCCGGACCAAGGCCCGCATGCTCCAACGCCGCCACGGTTTGCGGCGCGGTCGCGGCCGACCGGTTCGAGTTGAAGATGACAGTGAAGCCTTCGCGCCGCGCTGCTGCCAGCGCTTCGGCGGCACCCGGCACCGCCAGCACCTGCTCGGCGCCGGTCTGCTCCCAGCGGCTCCAGCGGCCGGCATCATAACCGCCGCCTCGCGCCGCCGCATCGGCTTCGTAGCCAAGGTTCTGGAGCACGGTCTCGTCAACATCCAGCACCACCGCCATCGGCCGCTTGCCGCAAGTCTCGAACTTGAGATTGTCCAAGGTCGAACCGGGCGACAGCACGACCGACTTGGCCTGCGACTTGTCGCGCAGGTAGCCGATCTCGACACGCAGGTAGTTCCACAGCGCCTGATAGGCCTGGTAGCTCAGCGCGGCGGCTTCACCGGAACCATAAAGATACTGCATCTCCGGCGGGACGTTGCCGGTGTTCGTCTTTGCGGCAACTGTGCCGTCGGGTGCGGGCAATTGGGTGAGCCCGGTGACCGTGACGCGTTTCCCGTCTGGCGTGACGATCACCTGACCGGCGACAGGCGCCTTTACCTGCTTGTCCCGCTTGGCGCGCCGTTCGCGCTTGTCCTGCCGATCCTGGCGCACCTTGTAGATGCCGCCCGCCGCCGCAACCGGCACCGCCGCCGCGATGCAGCCCGACAAGGCGAACCCCGCCCCGGCCAGCACTGCCGCCGAAAGTCGAACCACGCTCATGCTGCGCCGTCGCTCCCGGCGCGTGGGCGAACGGTGCGGAATTCGATCTTCTTGTCGTACGGCGCGCCGACGACCATCCGCTTCACATAGATGCCGGGCAAATGAATTTGATCGGGATCCAGGCTGCCGACCGGCACCACGTCCTCGACCTCGGCGACGCATACCTTGCCCGCAGTGGCCATGGGCTGGTTGAAGTTGCGCGCGGTCTTGCGGAAGATCAGGTTGCCCGCCTCGTCGGCCTTCCAGCCCTTGATGATCGACAGGTCGGCGCGGATGCCGCGCTCCAGGATATACTCCTCCCCCTCGAAGGTCTTGACCTCCTTGCCCTCGGCGACCAGCGTACCCACGCCCGTTTTTGTGTAGAAGCCGGGAATGCCAGCGCCGCCGGCGCGGCAGCGCTCGGCCAGGGTGCCCTGTGGGCAGAACTCTACCTCCAGTTCGCCCGAAAGATATTGCCGCTCGAACTCCTTGTTCTCCCCGACATAGGAAGAGATCATCTTCCTGACCTGGCGGCTGCGCAGCAGCTTGCCCAGACCTTCATTGTCGATCCCGGCATTGTTGGACGCGATGGTCAGATCCTTGACACCGGAGGCCTGGATCGCGTCGATCAACCGCTCCGGTATACCCGACAAGCCGAACCCGCCCGCGCAGATGGTCATGCCATCGAACAGCAGTCCCTCCAGCGCTGCGGCTGCGTCCGGGTAAAGCTTCTTCATCGCCGGTCCTCTCCTAAACCGAAGGCGGCGATAAGCCAGCCTCGGGCGAGGGTACAGCCCCCTTTTGCTTCTGCGCGGGCGCAGGGTAGGAAGGTGCATGACCCAGCTTCGCACCGGCGGCCGCATCCTTGTCGACAATCTGATGGCACAAGGGTGCGACCGGATCTTCCACGTGCCGGGCGAAAGCTTCCTGGCCGTGCTCGACGCGCTGCACGACACGCCGGAGATCGATCTGGTCACCTGCCGGCAAGAGGGCGGCGCGGCGTTCATGGCGTGTGCCGACGCGGCGATGACGGGGCGGCCGGGCGTATGTTTCGTAACGCGTGGGCCCGGCGCGACCAATGCCTCGATCGGCGTACATGTGGCCATGCAGGATTCGCAGCCGATGCTGTTGTTCATCGGCGACGTCGACCGCGGCATGCGCGATCGGGAGGGGTTCCAGGAAGTCGATCTGCCTGCCATGTTCGCGCCGCTCGCCAAATGGGCGACGCGGATCGAGGACGCGGCGCGCATCCCCGAATATGTCGCCCGCGCCTGGAACGTCGCGATCAGCGGACGACCAGGCCCAGTGGTGATCGCGCTGCCCGAGGACATGCTGCTCGACGTGGTCGAAGCAGTGGACCGCCCGCCCCTGCCCCGCCTCGACCAGGCGCCGGACGCGCGCGCGATGCAGACGCTCTCGGCGCTGCTCGACAGCGCACAGCGCCCGATCGCGATCGTCGGCGGTGCGGACTGGAACGCCGCTGCCGGCGCGCACTTCGCTGCCTTCGCCGAGCGGCGCGGCCTTCCTGTCGCCACTGCGTTCCGCCGGCAGGATGCGCTGCCGGCTGGGTGTCCGGTCTATGCCGGCAATCTCGGCTATGGCCCCAATCCCAAGCTGGTTGCGCGGATCAAGGCCGCCGACCTGCTGCTGGTCGTCGGCGCCCGGCTCGGCGAGGCGACCACCGATGGGTACACGCTGGTCACGCCCGATCATCCGGGGCAGACGCTGATCCACGTCCATCCCGATCCCGGTGAATTGAGCCGCGTATATCATGCCGACGTCGCGATCTGCGCCGACATGCCGAGTTTCGCCGCGGCGATCGCGCTGGACAATCGCGGCACCCCCTCGCGGCTGGGCGCGGAGGCGCATGCCGAGTGGCGCGCCTGGTCCACCCCCCAACCGCGTGAAGGCGTCGCGCTGGATCTGGGCCAGTGTGTCGCCGCCATGCGCGAAGCGATGCCGGCGGACACGATCATCTGCAACGGCGCGGGCAATTTCTCGGGGTGGTGGCACCGGTACTGGCACTATGGCGCGCAGCCGTCGCAGCTTGCCCCGACCGCCGGCGCAATGGGCTATGGCGTGCCGGCCGCCGTGGCAGCGGCGCTGCGCGCGCCGGAGCGGCAGGTGGTCGCCGTCGCCGGCGATGGCGACTTCCTGATGAATGGCCAGGAACTCGCGACTGCCGTGCAGCACGGTGCCAACCTGATCGTGATCGTCGTCGACAATGCCGCCTATGGCACCATCCGCATGCACCAGGAGCGCGAATTTCCCGCCCGCCTTTCCGGCACGACGCTGCGCAACCCGGATTTCGCCGCACTTGCGCGCGCCTTTGGCGGATGGGCCGAGACGGTGGAGCGGACGCAGGACTTCGCACCTGCGCTCGACCGGGCGTTGCATCAGAGCGGTGTTCGCCTGCTCCACCTCAAGACCGATGTCGAAATCATCACTGCCGCGACCACCATCACCGCTATTAGGAATCGCTGAACCATCTCTCGTTAACGTGCACCACAAAGGAGACCTTCATGTCGTGGCGTAACGTACATATCGGCAAGGAAAACGATCAGTTCGCGCTCAAGGGCGTGAAGGTGTGGCAGCAGGAGTGGCGCTGGATCAACGGCCAGACGGTCCGCCTGCCCAACCCGCTCGACTCATCGCAGACCGAGTCGTTTTCCGTCTGCGAAGTAGGCTCTGCCCGCAGCCCCGTACGGTTCGCCGCCGCCCGGCTGCCGAGCCGGCTGTGGGCGTTCTACGTGAACGACTGAAACGAGAAGGGGCGGCCCGTCTCCGGACCGCCCCTTCCCCTGCGTAAGCTCGTCAGGTCAGATGTCGTCGCCCAGCGCGCCCTTGACCTTGCCAGTGAACTGCTCGCCCTTGCCCTTGAGCTGCTGCGCGGCGCCTTCGTCGCGCGTCGCGGGGTTCGGCGACTGCTGCTTCACCTTGCCGACCAGTTCGTCGACATTGCCTTTGATCTTGTCGGTAAGTTCACCCATGATCATTCTCCTGGCTGCGGGGCCGGCGCCGTGTCGGCGCTCTTGCATCCCATTGCAGACGATAACGGCTTCGGCAGCCTCGGGTTCCTAACGCGCCGGCACTGCGACGCTGTCCAGAAACGCCAGCACCGCCTTCCACGCCGGCTCCGCGCCGTTCGGATTGTGCTCACGCAGGAGCGTGGAAGACCCGTGCACGCCGCCCAGCTTGGGGATGAACTGGACCTTGGTTTCAGCGGGCGCAGCCTCGATCACGCCACGCGCCGCATCGATTTCCCGCCCATCTTGGGCTGAGGTCACAAAGAGCGGCGTGCGCGTCTTTGCGGCGGCTCGCGCAAGCAGGTTGCGATCGCCGAAATACTCGGCCGGCGAAAACGCCAGCGCCCCTGCAACCGCGTCCGGCCGCTCGGCCGCGAGCAGCACCGCGAGCGATGCCGAATAGCTGCTGCCCCACAGGATCACCGGCAGCTTCTTCGGCTTGGCCCAGCCCAGCGCCGCCACCAAGTCGGGCTTCGCGTCCAGATACCCAACGCGCTTGCCCAATCGCTGCGCGGTCGGGTTGCCGCCGAACAAGTCGCCGCCCACACGCTGGTCGATGCGCAGCGACGCAAAGCCGGACTGCGCCAGCCGCGGCGCGATCAGCGCGTATTCGTCCTTGCCTGATCTATCCTGGTGAAACAGCAGGATCAGCGCGCGGGGATGTTCGACCTGCGTATAGACGCCGTCGATCTTCACGCCGTCCGCCGCGGTGAGCGTGACGGGCTCGGCGGAGATGCGGCCGGGCGACACTTGGCTGCCTGCCCCCTGCCCCGATGGGTGGCAGGCACCAAGCACCAGCAGCCCGGCAAGCACCGCCGCGCGCATCAGATCAGGCCGGCCAGCGGGCTGGACGGATCGGCATAGCGACGTTTGGCCATCCGCCCGGCACGATAGGACAGCCGGCCCGCCTCGACAGCGGCCTTCATCGCCGATGCCATCAGGATCGGTTCCTTGGCCTCGGCGATGGCGGTGTTCATCAGCACGCCATCGCAGCCAAGTTCCATCGCCACTGCCGCGTCTGATGCCGAACCGACACCGGCATCTACCAGCACGGGCACCTTTGCCCCTTCAACGATCAGCCGGATCGTCACCTGGTTCTGGATGCCCAGCCCGGACCCGATGGGCGCACCCAGCGGCATGATCGCTACTGCACCGACATCCTCCAGCCGCTTGGCGGCGATAGGATCGTCGACGCAATAGACCATCGGCTTGAAGCCCTCTTTGGCAAGGATCTCGGTTGCGCGCAGCGTCTCGACCATGTCCGGGTATAGCGTGCGCGCTTCGCCCAGCACTTCCAGCTTCACCAGATCCCAGCCACCCGCCTCACGCGCCAGCCGCAGCGTGCGGATCGCGCTGTCGGCGTCGAAGCAGCCAGCGGTGTTGGGAAGGTAGGTGATCTTCTGAGGATCGATATAGTCGGTCAGCATCGGCGCGCTCGGATCGCTGACGTTCACCCGGCGCACCGCCACGGTGACGATCTCCGCACCCGATGCTTCCACGGCCGCCGCATTCTGGGCGAAATCCTTATACTTGCCGGTCCCGACGATCAGCCGCGAGCGGAAGGTCTTGCCTGCAACGCTCCAGCTGTCCTCCGCAGTGACTGCGCGCGCATGGTCGCCGCCGCCGACGAAATGAACGATTTCCAGTTCATCGCCATCCTCGACCAGCACCTCGCCCAAGGTTGAGCGCGGCACCACTTCCAAGTTGCGCTCCACCGCAATCTTTTCGGTCACCAACCCCATTTCCTCGGCAAGCTTGAGAATGGTGAGTCCGGCGGTGACACGCTTGTGCTCGCCATTGACGCTGATGGAAACGGTGCCGTCGGTGTGCATGAACCAGCCTTGGATTTGATCGGGGACGCGGGGTCATATAGGGTCGGCCGCGCTGACGCCGCAACCGGAAGGCACTTTCTTGGCTGACACGATCTACGTCCTCAACGGTCCCAACCTCAACCTGCTGGGACTGCGCGAGCCTGAGGTCTATGGCCATGACACGCTGGACGATATCGCCGGTCAGCTGGAGGATCGGGCACGCGAGCTCGACCTCGTCATCGACATGCGCCAGTCCAATCATGAGGGGCATCTGATCGATTGGCTGCACGAAGCGCAGGCGCGCGGCGCCCAGGCCGTGATCCTCAATCCGGGCGGCTACACGCACACTTCGGTGGCGCTGCACGATGCGATTCGCAGCATCGCCACACCGGTGATCGAAGTACATCTATCGAATCCGCACGCGCGCGAGGACTTCCGGCATACAAGCTTTGTCGGGCGTGCCGCGCGCGGAACCATCGCCGGCTTCGGGGCGCTGAGCTACATGCTTGCGCTTGAAGCTGCCGCGCGACTCTGACAGAGGGCGCGGTTTCATCCGTATAAGAAGGGTCGTCTGTGGCCGAAAACAACAACAGCGGGGCAATTCAGGTGGATATAGAGCTGGTGCGCCAGCTCGCTGCCGTGCTCGACGATACGCAGCTCACTGAGATCGAAGTGGAGGACGGCACCCGCCGCGTCCGCGTAGCGCGCAAGGTGCAGGCTGCGCCTGCGGCGATGCACATGGCGCCGCCGATGGCGATGCCCGCGCCCGTCGCACCCGCAGCGGCACCGGCGGAAGTCGGCGCATCGGCGCCCGCCGCCACGCAGAACGCCGTCAAGTCGCCGATGGTCGGCACTGCCTATCTGAAGCCGAACCCCGAAGCGAAGGCGTTCATAACCGTCGGCGACAAGGTCGCGGCTGGTGACACGCTGCTGATCATCGAGGCGATGAAGGTGATGAACACCATCAACGCGCCCGCCGCCGGCACCGTCCGCGCGATCCTGGTTGAGAACGGCCAGCCCGTCGAGTTCGACCAGCCGCTCGTGGTCGTCGAGTAAGCATGCCGCAGATCAAGAAGCTTCTGATCGCCAATCGCGGCGAGATCGCGCTGCGCATCCACCGCGCGTGCCATGAAATGGGCATCAAAACCGTCGCGGTGCACTCCACCGCCGACGCCGATGCCATGCACGTGCGCCTGGCCGACGAGGCGATCTGCATCGGACCGCCGCCGGCGGGCGAGAGCTATCTCAACATCCCGAACATCATCTCGGCGGCGGAGATTTCTGGCGCCGACGCGATCCACCCGGGCTATGGCTTCCTGTCCGAGAACGCGCAATTCGCCGAGATCGTTGAGGCGCACGGGATCAAGTTCGTCGGGCCCAAGCCCGAGCATATCCGCACCATGGGCGACAAGATCGAGGCGAAGCGCACCGCCGGCGCGCTGGGGCTGCCGCTCGTTCCCGGCTCGGACGGCGCGATCAGCGACGTGGCCGAGGCGAAGGCAATTGCCGAGCGTGCCGGCTATCCGGTGATCATCAAGGCGGCGTCGGGTGGCGGCGGCCGCGGCATGAAGGTCGTGCACGATCCCGCCGAGCTCGAAACCCAGATGCTCCAGGCGGGCTCTGAGGCGAAGGCGGCGTTCGGCGACGCCACGGTGTATCTGGAAAAATACCTCGGCAATCCGCGCCACATCGAATTTCAGGTGTTCGGCGATGGCAACGGCAATGCCGTGCATCTGGGCGAGCGCGACTGCTCGCTCCAGCGCCGCCATCAGAAGGTGCTCGAAGAAGCGCTGTCTCCGGTGATCACGCCCGAGGAGCGCGAGCGCATGGGGGCGATCGTGGCCAAGGCGATGGCCAACATGGGGTATCGCGGCGCCGGCACGATCGAGTTTCTGTGGGAAAACGGCGAGTTCTACTTCATCGAGATGAACACCCGCCTCCAGGTCGAGCATCCCGTCACCGAGATGATCACCGGTCTGGATCTGGTCCGCGAGCAGATCCGCGTTGCCGAAGGGCACCCGCTCTCCGTCCGCCAGGAAGAGATCGAGTTCCGCGGCCACGCGATCGAGTGCCGCATCAACGCCGAGGATCCCAAGACCTTCGCACCCTCGCCCGGGAAGGTGACGTACTTCCACGCCCCGGGCGGGATGCACGTCCGCGTCGATAGCGGCATCTATGCGGGCTACAAGATCCCGCCTTATTACGACTCGATGATCGCCAAGCTGATCGTCTTCGGCCGAACCCGTGAAGGTTGCATCCGCCGCCTCCGCCGCGCGCTTGAGGAGTTCGTGGTCGAAGGGGTGAAGACCACCATCCCGCTCCACCAGGCGTTGCTCGACGAGCCCGACTTCCAGTCCGGCAACTACACGATCAAATGGCTGGAAGAGTGGCTGGCGAAGCAGGACGCGTGAAGGCGACGATCTACCACAATCCGCGATGCTCCAAATCGCGCGAGGGGCTGGCGATCCTTCAGGATGCCGGCGCCGAGGTGGAGATTGTCGAATATTTGAAGAACCCGCCCTCCCGAGCCAAACTTGCGGAGCTCTACGCCCGCGCGGGGATGACGCCGCGTGCGGGGCTGCGCGTGGCGGAAGATGCAGCGCGGCCGCTGAAGAGCGCCGACGCCGACACTATCCTCGAGGCGATGGCCGTCGATCCATTGCTGATCGAACGGCCGCTGGTGGAGACCGAGAAGGGCGTGTGCCTGGGCCGGCCGCCTGAAAAGGTCCGCGAAATCCTGTGATCGCACCGCGGTGAGTCAGCCAGGAGCAATCGCACGGCCCGGCGACACCGCTTGGCGTATCGAACAGGCCACCCGCGTGTCGGTGATCGTCGATGCTGAAGACTATTTCCGTGCCGTCCGCGACGCGATGCTCGAGGCCAAGCACCAGATCCTGCTGATCGGCTGGGACTTCGACGCCCGCATCCGCTTGGCCAAGGCATGCGACAACGCCCCCGGAGCACCTGAGCAAGTGGGGCCGCTCCTCACTTGGCTCGCTAACCGCACGCCTTCACTCAACATCTACTTGCTCCGTTGGGACATGGGCGCGCTCAAGTCGTTCCTGCGGCCCAAGACGGTCGCGACGATCGCTCGCTGGCTGATGCACTCACGCATCCACCCGCGGCTCGACGGGCACCACCCCCCCGGCGCTTCCCATCACCAGAAGATCGTGGTGATCGACGATTGTCTCGCCTTTTGCGGCGGCATCGACATGACCGGTGGCCGCTGGGACACGCGCGAGCATCTCGACGACGATCCGCGCCGCGCCAACCCGGGCTGGCGGCAGCACGGACCGTGGCACGACGCCACCACTGCGCTACAAGGCCCGATCGCCAAGGCCCTAGGCGAACTCGCCCGCACCCGCTGGGCGCTTTCGGGTGGGCCAGAGATCCCTGCGCCACCCCCAACCGACCTGTGCTGGCCCGAAATGCTCACGCCGCATTTCGAAAACATCCAGGCGGGCATTTCCCGCACCCAGCCCGAAGTGAAGGACGACGAACCGATCCACGAGATCGAGCGACTCTACCTGGCGCTGATCGCCAGCGCGCGGCGGACGATCTACGCCGAAAGCCAGTATTTCGCCTCGCGCCGCATCGCCGAGGCGATAGCTCGCCGGCTGGACGAGCCCAACGGTCCCGAAATCGTCATCGTCAATCCGGAAAAGGCGGACGGCTGGCTCGAACAGCTCGCGATGGATACGGCGCGCGCCCGGCTGTTCGAGGCGCTGCGCCAGCGCGACCGCCATGGCCGCTTCCGCCTCTATCATCCCTTCACGGCGGGCGGTCAGCCCATCTATGTTCACGCAAAAGTGCTGGTGGTTGACGATCAGGTGCTGCGCATCGGTTCGTCCAACTTCAACAACCGCTCGCTGCGCCTAGACACCGAATGCGACGTGACGGTGGAGGCCACCGACGACACCATGCGCGCCAGCATTCACGGAATCCGCGACGGCCTGCTCGCCGAGCATCTCGGCAGTACGCCGGAAGAAATCTGCGCTGCCATCGCCGAGAGAGGCTCGCTGGTCGCCGCAATCGAAGCGCTGCGCTCCCGCCCCGGCCGCACGCTCCGTCCGTACGAGACGCCCGACCTCACCGTCGTCTCGGCGTGGTTGGCCGAAAACGAAGCGCTCGATCCCGAAAATCCGGAGGATCTGTTCGAGCCCGTCGCAAGCGGTGGCCTCTTCCGTCGCCTGCGCAAACCGGGGTAGGAAGCCGCACCAACACGGAGCCGCATCATGCCCACAAGTCCCTGGCAACACCACCGCAACACCGGCCTCGCCGACGACATCGACTTCGAGATCAAGGGCCAGGAACTCCAGTTCGTCGAGATCGAGCTCGATCCCGGCGAAAGCGCGGTGGCAGAGGCTGGCGCGATGGTGTGGAAAGACGCGTCGGTGAACATGACCACCGTGTTCGGCGATGGCAGCGGCGGCCAGGGCGGCGGCTTCATGGGCAAGCTGCTCGGCGCGGGCAAGCGGCTCGTCACCGGCGAGAGCCTGTTCACCACCGTCTTCACGCATGAAGGCCGCGGCAAGGCCCGGGTCGCGTTTTCCGCCCCTACCCCGGGCGCGATCCTGCCGATCAAGCTCGACACGCTCGGCGGCGCGCTGATCTGCCAGAAGGACAGTTTCCTCGCCGCCGCCAAGGGGGTGTCGATCGGCATCCATTTCCAGCGCCGCATCATGACCGGCCTGTTCGGCGGCGAAGGTTTCATCATGCAGCGCCTGGAGGGTGATGGCTGGGTCTTCGTTCAGATGGGCGGCACCGTGGTCGAGCGCGTGCTGGCACCCGGCGAGGAGCTCCATGTCGACACGGGCTGCATCGCCGCTCTCACGCCCAGCGTCGATTTCGACTTGATTGCGGCCGGCGGCGTCAAGAGCATGATCTTCGGTGGCGAAGGCGTGTTCTTCGCGCGCTTGCGCGGGCCGGGTAAGGTCTGGATCCAATCGCTGCCCTTTTCCCGCCTCGCCGGCCGCATGTTCGCAGCTTCCGGCGCATCGGGCGGCGGCAATCGCGGCGAGGGGTCGGTGCTCGGTGGCCTTGGCGACCTTATCGGGGGCAACCACTAAGCAAGGGGTGCGGCAATGGCGCGGTTGCAGATGACGACGCTGATTCGGCAGCATTGGTTCTACCTGTTGCTCCCGCTCTGGTTCGCGGCGTCGGTCAATCTGCACTTCGTGCACGATTGGGCACGCCAGCCGCGCTTCGGGGAGGCTGCCGCGCTGTTCGATTGGTGCCTGTTCGTCCCGGCGCTCTATGCGCTTTGCTACCGCGGTCGCCGGCCGGCCAAGGCGGTCGCGGTCCGCGTCGTCGCGCTGGTGTGCACCGGCGTCTGGGTGGCGGGCCGGACGGTACCCGATCCCGCCGAACTGGTGCTGCGCGAGCTCGGGTGGCTGCGCGGGATCGGCGTTGCCGGACTGCTGCTGCTCGAACTCGGCGCAATGATTGCCATGCTGCGGATCGCCTTCTCGAAAAAGGCCGACGCGCAGGCGCTCGTCGACACCGGCCTTCCCCCGCTGGTCGCCCGCCTGATGCTCGCCGAAGCACGGTTCTGGCGCTGGCTCTTCAGACGCCGGCCACCCTGATCGTTGATCGACCGCTTCAATCGGTCTGACCGACGGAGATCGTTTTCCACGCGGGCGTTCAACGCATAGGCTGCATCAACACGACCGCAGAGAGGAGCCTCCCGCATGGACGCCGTCACCGAGAACAGCCCGATCAATGATCCGAAGAAACAGCCTGAGGCGCTCCGCCGCCTGCTCGGCCAAACGCCGCGCGACTGGTGGCCCGAGCAGCTCAGCCTCGAGATCCTCACCCAGAACGGCGTCTCGCCCAACCCGTACGGCCCCGACTTCAATTATCGCGAGGAGTTCCAGAAGCTCGACTATTGGGCGGTCAAGGAAGACCTGAAGGCGCTGATGACGGATAGCCAGCCTTGGTGGCCGGCCGATTACGGGCATTACGGACCGTTCTTCATCCGCATGGCCTGGCACTCGGCCGGTACTTATCGCACGGGTGACGGCCGTGGCGGCTCCTCATCGGGCGGGCAGCGCTTCGCGCCGCTCAACTCCTGGCCGGACAACGGCAATCTCGACAAGGCGCGCCGGCTCCTCTGGCCGGTCAAGCAGAAGTACGGTGCGCGGCTCAGCTGGGCAGACCTCTTCATCCTGACCGGCAACGTCGCGATCGAGTCGATGGGCGGCCCGACCTTCGGTTTCTCCGGCGGCCGTGAGGATGTGTTCGAGCCCGCGCGCGACATCTATTGGGGAACCGAGCAGGAATGGCTCGGCCAGACCCGCATCGACGAAGAAGCGGGCCTTACGCTCGAGAACCCGCTCGCCGCGATCCAGCACGGCCTGATCTACGTGAACCCCGAAGGTCCAGGCGGCAAGCCAGACACCAAGGGCTCGGCTCGTGACCTGCGCGAGACGTTCAGCCGCATGGGCATGAACGATGAGGAAACCGCCGCGCTCACCGCGGGTGGCCACACCTTCGGCAAGGGGCACGGCGCGGGCGATCCGTCAAAGCTAGGCAAGGAGCCCGAAGCCTCCGACATTTCGCAGATGGGCCTGGGCTGGGCCTCCGAGCACGAAAGCGGCATGGGCGACCACACCATCACATCGGGTATCGAAGGCGCGTGGACCCCAACCCCCACCAAGTGGGACATGAGCTATTTCGACATGCTGCTCGACCACGAATATGAGCTGGTGAAGAGCCCGGCAGGCGCCAACCAGTGGCAGCCGGTCGGCAACCCGGAAGAGACCCAGGCACCGGCGGCACATACCCCGGGCAAGAAGGTCGCGACGATGATGACCACCGCCGATAAGGCATTCAAGGATGACGCGAACTACCGCGCCATTCTGGAAAAGTTCCGCGCCGACCCGGCCTATTTCGCCGACACCTTCGCCCGCGCCTGGTTCAAGCTGACGCACCGCGATATGGGTCCCAGGAGCCGGTACATCGGCCCCGAAGTCCCACAGGAAGACCTGCTGTGGCAGGACCCCATCCCGGCCCCCGAACGCGATGCGATTACTCCCAATGACGCCGCCGGCCTCCGCCTGCTGATCGCCAAATCGGGGCTGTCGGTTTCTGAACTGGTCACCACCGCCTGGGCCTCGGCCTCCACTTATCGCGGATCGGACCGTCGCGGCGGCGCCAACGGTGCGCGCATCCGCCTTGCCCCGCAAAAGGATTGGGAGGTCAATCGGCCCGAGGAACTCGCCCGCGTCCTCAAGGTCTATGAGAGCATCAAGGCGGAGTTCGAGGGCAGCAGCGCCCAGGGGCGCAAGGTTTCGATCGCCGATCTGATCGTGCTCGGCGGCTCGGTCGGCATCGAAAAGGCGGCACTTGCCGCGGGTCATGCGATTGAAGTGCCCTTCACCCCCGGGCGCACCGACGCGAGCCAGGAGCAGACCGATGTCGAGAGCTTCGCGGTGCTCGAACCCAAGGTCGATGGCTTCCGCAACTATCTGTCGACTCGGTTCACCGTGCCGACGGAGGAACTGCTGGTCGACCGCGCGCAGTTGCTCGGCCTGTCAGCGCCGGAGATGACGGTGCTGGTCGGCGGTTTGCGCGTCCTGGGTGCCAACCATCCCAAGGCCGAGAAGCACGGTGTCCTCACCACCCGCTCGGGTACGCTGACCAACGATTTCTTCATCAACCTGCTCCAGATGGCTACCGCCTGGAAGCAGGTCTCTGAAGAGAGCGACCAGGAGTTCGTCGGCACCGATCGCCACACCGGCGAGCAAGTGGGCACCGCGTCGCGCACCGACCTGGTGTTCGGGTCGAACAGCCAGCTGCGCGCCATCGCCGAGGTCTATGCCTGCGACGACGCGGGTCAGAAGTTCGTCCGCGACTTCGTCAGCGCTTGGGTGAAGGTGATGAACGCCGATCGCTTCGACCTGCTGAGGTAAATCAAATCCTCCCCCGGAGGGGGAGGGGAACCAGCGAAGCTGGTGGAGGGGTAGTTTCCACAGGCCATATAGCCTCGTGGAGACTACCCTTCTGCTACGCTGTGCGTGCCACCTCCCTCCGGGGGGAGGATTTTAGCGCCTGCCGCTCCGCCTCTACTCACGCGAACAGGTGACGCCGTCAAAAGCCCTCGCTATGGGCTCCAGCCATGACTCAGATCACCCCCGAGATCGTCGCCGAGCACGGCCTGTCCCCTGAGGAATATGAGCGCGTCCTGAAGGCAATGGGCCGCGAGCCCAACCTGACCGAGCTCGGCATTTTCTCGGTGATGTGGTCGGAGCATTGCAGCTACAAGTCGAGCCGCATCCACTTGAAGAAGCTGCCAACCACGGGTCCCCAGGTGATCTGCGGCCCCGGCGAGAATGCCGGCGTGATCGACATCGGCGACAACCAGGCCGCCATCTTCAAGATGGAGAGCCACAACCATCCCTCGTACATCGAACCGTATCAGGGCGCCGCGACCGGCGTGGGCGGCATCCTGCGCGACGTGTTCACCATGGGCGCGCGGCCGATCGCTAACATGAACGCGCTGCGCTTCGGCCGGCCCGATCATCCCAAGATGCGCCACCTGATCGCCGGCGTGGTTCATGGTATCGGCGGCTATGGCAATTGCGTCGGCGTGCCGACGGTGGGCGGCGAAGTGAACTTCCACCCCGCCTACGATGGCAACATCCTCGTCAACGCGATGACCGTGGGCGTCGCTGATCAGGACAAGATTTTCTATTCCGCGGCTTCGGGCATCGGCAATCCGATCGTCTATGTCGGCTCCAAGACCGGCCGCGACGGCATACACGGCGCCACCATGGCCTCGGCCGACTTCGGCGAAAATTCGGACGAGAAGCGCCCCACCGTCCAGGTCGGCGATCCGTTCACCGAAAAGCTGCTGATCGAAGCCTGTCTCGAGCTGATGGCCTCGGACGCGATCGTCGCGATCCAGGATATGGGCGCCGCAGGCCTCACCTCCTCCTCGGTCGAAATGGCCAGCAAGGGCGGCGTCGGCATCGAGCTGGTGATGGACGATGTGCCCCAGCGCGAGGAGGGCATGACGCCCTACGAGATGATGCTGAGCGAAAGCCAGGAGCGCATGCTCATGGTGCTGAAGCCCGGCCGCGAGGATTTTGCCGAGGCCATTTTCCGCAAGTGGGAGCTCGACTTCGCCGTGATCGGCCATGTCACCGACACCGGCCGCATGGTGCTGAAGTGGAAGGGCGAAACTGTCGCCGACATCCCGCTCGCCCCGCTCGCCGACGAAGCGCCGCTCTACGACCGCCCGCACGTGCCGACGCCCAAGCCGGCCGAGCTCACGAACGTGCCCGAGAGCGTCGATCCGGCTGCCGATCTGCTCAAGCTGATGGGCTCGCCCGACATCGCCAGCCGCCGCTGGATCTGGGAGCAGTACGACCACATGGTCGGTGCCAACACTGTCCAGCGTCCGGGCGGCGACTCCGCGGTGGTCCGCGTCCACGGCACGCAGAAGGCGCTGGCGATGACTACCGACTGCACGCCGCGCTATTGCTTTGCCGATCCGGTCGAGGGCGGCAAGCAGGCGGTCGCCGAGGCCTATCGCAACCTTTCCGCGGTCGGCGCTACCCCGCTGGCGGTCACCAACTGCCTCAATTTCGCCAACCCGCAGCGCCCCGAGATCATGGGCCAGATCGTCGGCTGCCTTGAGGGCATGTCGGAAGCGTGCCGCACGCTCGACTTCCCGATCGTCTCGGGCAACGTCTCGCTCTACAACGAGTCGAAGGCGACCGGCGGTGGTTCGGCGATTCTCCCCACCCCCGCGATCGGCGGCGTGGGGCTGCTCAAAGATTGGCAGAAGAACTGCACGATCGGCTTCAAGGGCACCGGCGACATCGTCATCGCGCTGGGCGAGCGCGCCGGTCACCTCGGCCAGTCTATCTGGCTGCGCGAGATCCATGGCCGTGAAGAAGGCCCTGCTCCTGAAGTCGACCTGATGATGGAGCGCCGCCTCGGTGCATTCGTCCGCTCGGCAATCGGCACCGGCTGCATCACCGCCTGCCACGACGTGTCGGACGGCGGCCTCGCCGTGACCCTTGCCGAAATGGCGCTCGCCTCGAACATCGGCGTGATCATCGATCAGCCCCAGCCCTTCGGCATTGCCGGCTCGCTGTTCGGCGAGGACCAGGGCCTGTACGTCGTGACGGTGAAGGATGAGGCGCTGGCCGACTTCCTCGTCGCTGCGGACAAGGCGGGCTTGGTCGCTGACCCGATCGGCCGCACCATCGCCAGCCGGCTCATCTTCGAGCTGGAAGAAGGGGACTTCTGTGTCTCCTTGAGTGATCTCAAGGCGGCGCACGAGGGTTTCTTCCCAACGCTGATGGGCGAAGACGCAGCGCTCGCCTGACGGCATGGGGCGCTCCAGGCGTTTGGGCGTTGTGCACGGACAACAGGAGACGCATCATGGCCGCGGACCACATCCTGGCGGAGCAGCTTGGGCTTAAGCCCGGCATCCGCTGCTGGTTCCATAATCTGCCAGAAGCGCTGCGCGCGAGGATCGATGCGGATGCGTTGGGGATCGAGGAGCAACCTACCGCCACCGACGGGCTGCAATGCGCGGTGCTGTGCGCCAGCGATAGCGACGCGCTGCGGCGCGAACTGACCGCGCTGGCACCGCTAATGGCGACCAAAGGGATTGTCTGGATATTGCTGCCTGTGAGTGGCGGCACAGCGGAACTGGAAAGGATGGACCACCTTGCTGCTCCGGTAAATCTCGTAATCGCCGATACTTGCGGATTCGATGAGAACTGGTCAGGAACCAAGCTGATCGGGAGATGACGTGGTGATTCTCCGGCTCCAGTTCCTTGCGTCGAACATGCATGTTCAGGAGATCGGATGAACGGACAGGCCACGCTTCCTTGGCAGCCTTATGCCGAGATGAGCGACCCCGAGCGCGTCGCGCGCGCGCGGGATTTCAGCGAACGCATGCGCACGCGGCGCAGCTGCCGCGCTTTCGATGACAAGCCCGTGCCGCGCGCGGTCATCGAAGCGGCGCTTCAGGCCGCCGCATCGGCGCCCAATGGCGCCAACCGCCAGCCCTGGCACTTCGCCGTCATCTCTTCGCCAGAGGCCAAGAGCACGATCCGCGTCTATGCCGAGGAAGAGGAACGCCGCTTCTATGGCGGTCGGGCCGATCGCGAATGGCTGAACGCGCTGTCGGCGCTCGGCACCGGGCCGGACAAGGCCTATCTCGAGTCGGCGCCGTGGATCATCATCCCTTTCGCCAAACGCTGGGGCGGCGTGGACGAGGATGATCAGGAACAGAATTACTATGTGAGCGAAAGCGTCGGGATCGCCTGCGGATTCTTGCTGGCGGCGCTGCACCTGGCCGGCATCGCGACCCTGGTCCACACGCCCGATCCGATGCGCTTCCTCAACAGGGTGTGTGGTCGGCCCGAACACGAAAAGCCACTGATGATGATCATCGCCGGCCATGCCGCGAGTGACGCCTGCATCCCGCAGCACGCGCTCGACAAGAAGCCGCTGGAGCAGATCACCAGCTGGCTGTAGCGCTCGCCCGTCATGGCGCCTCCGTCCAATAGCGTAGTCAAGCCGCAGCGGCTGGAATCGCTCGACCGCATCCGCGGCGTCGCGGTGCTTGGTATCCTGCTGCTCAACATCGTCGGCTTCGCCCTTCCCGGCGCCGCGTATGAGAACCCGCGCGCCTATGGCGGCTGGCACGGTGCCGATCTGCTCGCCTGGGGCGTCAATTTCCTCCTCTTCGATGGCAAGATGCGGGGGCTCTTCTCGTTCCTGTTCGGAGCCTCGATCCTGCTCATCGCAGACGCCGCGCAGGCGGGCGGCCGCGATCCCGTGCGCGTCCATTACACGCGCATGGCCTGGCTGCTGGTCTTCGGCGTGGCGCATCTTTGCCTGCTGTGGGACGGCGACATCCTCGCCCATTATGCGCTGGTTGGCGCACTTGCCTTCCCGCTTCGCCGCCTGCCTACCGAACGGCTGGTTATCCTCGGCCTGCTGCTGGTCGTAGCCGCCATGGCGGTGTTCGCGCTCGTCCCGCTTCTAGTCTGGACGCTCCAGCATCAAGCATCCGACGTGGCCGGGGCACAGGCAAATGCGGGGCAGCTGCAAAGCCTCAACAACAGCTTCGGCATCCCCTCGGCGCAAGCAATCGCCCGAGAGCTTGCGCAGTATCGCGGCGGTTATCTGCCGATTCTACGGGCGCGGATCGCCGAAAGCGGCACCAATCCGCTGGCCATGCTGTTTTTCTATGGTCCCGAGACCCTTGCCTATATGCTGCTCGGCATGGCGTCGCTGCGCAGTGGCCTGCTCGGCGGCGCGTGGCCGCGGGAGCGGTACCGGCGCTGGCTCCGTTGCTGTTGGGGCTTTGCCCTTCCCGCCTATGCCGCGCTTGCGGCCTGGCTGGTCGCCAGCGGCTTCGCCTTGTTGCCGGTCACGCTGGCGAGCCTGCCGCTCACCGCGTTGGTCCGCCCCTTGATGATCGTGGGCTGGATCTGCCTGCTCCACCTCGCCCTTCACCCCGGAAGTGCCCTCGCGTCGCGTCTGGCCGCGGCAGGCCAGATGGCATTCACCAATTATCTGATGACCAGCCTGCTCTGCACGTCGATCTTCTACGGCTATGGTCTGGGCTGGTTCGGGCACTTCTCGCGCTGGCAGCTGTATCCGATCGTCGTGGCTGTCTGGCTGCTGATCCTGCTCTGGTCGAAACCTTGGCTGGCACGGTTCCGATTCGGTCCGCTCGAATGGCTATGGCGCAGCTTGGCACGCGGCGCGGTGCAGCCGATGCGACGAACCGACTTCGCCAGATCTGCGATTGCTTCGCAATAGGCCTTGCGAATCGCTCTCATTAGCCGTAGATCGGCGTGCAAGTGAGTGTGAGGGTTCGATGGTCGTTTGCGTTTGCAATGGTATCCGAGAACGTGATGTGCGCCAGGCGGCACGCGGCGGCGCGAGCAGCGCGTGCCAGGCGTATAAGACGCTGGGCTTGGCCGCCAAATGCGGCCAATGCGTCCCCTTTGCGCGTGAGATCATTCGTGAGGAACGTGCGGCTGCGTGACGTTCGCAGCTAAGAAAATGGCGGATTTCCGCGGTTTTCGCCGCTTCGTTTTTCCGCTATCACCGCCTCTGTTTCCAACAGAGGTGCAGTGATGAAGGGTGACGCGAAGGTCGTCGATTATCTGAACGAGGTGCTCAAGAACGAGCTCACGGCGATCAATCAATATTGGCTGCACTACCGCCTGCTGGACCATTGGGGCGTCCGCAAGCTCGCGGAGCTCGAACGGCACGAGTCGATTGATGAGATGAAGCACGCCGACTGGCTGGCGGAGCGCATCCTGTTCCTCGACGGACTGCCCAACTTCCAGCTGCTTGGCCGCTTGCGCATCGGCGAAACCGTCGAGGAAGTCCTCCGCGCCGACCTGGCGGTCGAAGTCGAAGCCGTCGCCGTGCTGCGCGACGCGATCCAGCATTGCGAAGCCGTCCGCGACTATGTCAGCCGCGACCTGTTCCGCCGCATCCTCGATAGCGAGGAGGAGCATATCGACACGCTGGAACGCCAGTTCGACATGATTGCGCGAATGGGCATCGAAAACTACATCCAGCTCAACAGCAAGCCCGAAGAGCCCCACGGCTGAACGGAACGCGGGACTGCCATCAGGGGCAGTCCCGCTCCGTCCGCTCAAAGCCTGCCTTCCGCCAGCAGCGCGCGGGTGCGCTTCAGCGTCGATAGGAGCGCGCTCCGGTACCCGCTCTCGCCGTCGAACTGCGCCTGCTCGGCCTGCTCCTCTGCACCGTTCGGCTCCTTTCCGCGCAGCCCGAGATAGCAATAGAAACGCAGCTGAAGCGCGCCGCCGGCATCCTCGAACACTTCATTGATGATTGCGCCCTCGCGCGGGCCGGTCGCCTGGAAGAAGGTGACCTTTCGCTGCGGCTCGAAGGCGATGATCTCGCGCAGATCGGCCCCCGCAACCGTGGCCTCACGCACGACATGCGTATCGCTCTCCTCCACGATGTCGCAACGCGTGCACAGGCCAGGCGGCAGGAACAGCCGCGCGTCACGCGCCTTCAGCACCAGCCCTTTCCAGACCTGTTCGCGCGAGAGGGGGATTTCGCCGTCCGGGTTCACCGGCACCGTGGTAGTGGAATAGATCATGGTGCGTCTCCTGGAGGTAGGGCTCAGCCGGCGATCTGGGCGGCAAAGTCGCGATAGGTGCGCAGCGGCCGGCCGAGCAGCGCGGTGAGCCGGTCGACATCGCCCGCTTCCGGCACCATCCCGTCGCTCACGAACCGTTCGGCCATCAGGCGCATGTCGAACGCCATCCAGCTGGGCATGAACTGCCGCATGCTCGCTTCGAACGCGGCCGTGTCGTCGCCGGGATACGTGATCGCTCGGCCCAGCACGCCGCTCCAGATCGCGGCGATATCATCACCGGTCAGCGTGTCCGGACCCACTAGGTTGATCCGCTCGAACGGCAATGGCTGCGGCGCCGTCTCGCGGCGGATCAGCTCGATCGCGGCGATCTCACCGATGTCGCGCGCGTCGATCATCGCCAGCCCCTTGCTGCCGATCGGCATCGGATAGATGCCGTAGCCGGTCACGACGTCCTTGATCTGCCGGTCATTGTCCATGAAATAGGCCGGGCGCAGCACGGTGGCATGCAGGCCCATCGCCTCGATCATCCGTTCCACGCCGAAGTTGCCGGCGAAATGCGGCACGTTGACGTAAAGGTCACTGTGGATCACGGACAAGTAGACGATCCGCTCGATGCCGGCCTGGCGCGCGACGCCCAGCGCGACCAGCGCCTGGGTGTATTCGTCGGGCGTGACTGCGTTCAGCAGGAACAGCGTCGAAACGCCGGAAAAGGCCGCGCGGAGCGCGTCGACGTCGAGCAGGTCGCCCTGCGCGATCGCGACACTTGCCGGGAGCCCGGCCTTTGCGGGATCGCGAACCAGCGCGCGCACATCGGCGCCCCGCTGCACAAGCTGTTCTACGACATTGCGGCCGACAGTGCCGGTGGCGCCGGTAACAAGGATGGTCATGCGCTTAACTCCTGGAGAGGTGCCGGGGTGGCAGCCCTGAAGTTAGCGATCCACAATCATTGCGAAAGCGTCTATATCTAGACGCGTCGTCTCACTGGTGGAACATATGGACCTGCTTGCTCTTGCTGACTTCACCCTCGTTGCGCGCCATGGCGGCTTCGGGCGCGCCGCGCGCGCCGCCGGGCGGCCAAAGGCCACCTTGTCGCGGCGCGTGGCCGAGTTGGAAGCAAGCTTGAACCTCCGCTTGTTCGAGCGCGGCGCGCGGAGCCTGAAGCTGACAGAGGAAGGGCGGGCTTTGTTCGAACGCGCCGGGCGGCTGCTCGCCGAACTCGAGGAGACCGCCGCGGCGATTGCGTCGGGCGGCGAAACGCCCCGCGGCACCCTGCGGATCAGCGCCCCCTTGCTCTTTTCGCAGATCGCGATGGGGAAGCTCGCCGCCGGCTTCGTTCTTCGGCATCCCGATGTCCGGCTGGAAGTCACGACGGAGGATCGCGCCGTCGACATGATCGAGGAAGGCTATGACCTGGTGATCCGCGTCAATCCTAGCCCCGACGAAAGCCTGGTCGGACGCGCCTTCCTGCAGGATCGACTGGTGGTGGTCGCAAGTCCGGACTTGCCGCGCCCAACGGGAGCCGCCGCGACCCCCGCCGTCGTTCGCACCATCGGGGATCGGCCGGTCTGGAACATGAAGACGAAGAGTGGCCAATCGAGCATCGCGGTCGAACCGGTGCTGGCGCTTTCATCGCTTATCATGATCCGCGATGCGGTGCGGACCGGTGCTGGCGCAGCGCGGCTGCCCGTTTCGCTGGTGTCGCACGATCTTGCCGCGGGCCGGCTGGTGCATTGGGGCGACGCCGACGCCCCGGGCATCAACCTGTGGACGCTATACCCGTCGCGGCGCCTGCTCAGCGCGCGGGTGTCGGCATTTCTGGATCATCTGCGGCATGCGTTTCCGAACGGCAGCCCGGACGAGCTCGCAGCCTTCATTGCCTAGAGCCGCTCCATATCAACCCGTCACCGGCCGACGGCCGAAGCCGCCGACGGGCCGGCGCGGCACCGGCGGGTTGGCATCACGCTCCAGCAGCGTCATGGTCGCCTCGAACAGGGGGCGCAGCCGGACGACATGTTCCAGCGCCTCCGTCGGCGTTTCCTGTTGCTCGACACAGTCGCGCGCGATCGTCTCGATTGTTTCCGCCAGCTCGGCCAGCGTGTCGGCGCCGAACTGGCTCGCCTCGCCTTTGAGCGTGTGGGCCGGGATCACCAGCGCCGCTGCGTTCTGCGCGCGCATCGCGGCTTCGACCTGCGACACGGACTTGACGCCATCTTCACGGAAATAGCCGAGAATGCGTCCGAAATTCGCACCGAGCTCGGCGCGGGCCTGCGCTAACGCGGTCCAATTCACCAGCGGATCGTTGCCCATTCCAGTCACGCTCGTCTCGCCCCTCTGCAATGCGCATACTCTAGCGGCATTGCGTAAACATGCCGTTGATATGGCAAGCGGCTTGTCTATTCGCGCTCGCGATCGAACGGGTTCTTGGGCGCACGCAGCGTCAGCCGCACCGGCACCGCGCCGAAATCGAACTCCTTGCGCAATCCGTTGATCAGATAGCGCTGATAGCTCGTCGGCAACAAGTCGACGCGCGTTCCGAACAACACGAAGCTGGGCGGGCGCGACTTGTTCTGGGTGACATAGCGCGGCTTGATGCGCTTGCCGCCGGGCGCCGGCGGCGGATTGGCTTCGATCGCTCGCTCGAACCAGCGGTTGAGCTGACCCGTCGACACGCGCCGCGACCACGCCTCGCGAGTCTCGAACGCAACCTTCATCATCGTATCGAGCCCCTTGCCCGTCACGGCGGACACAGTGAGCAGCGGCACGCCCTTCACCTGCGCCAGCCCTTCGTCCAGCGCGCCTTTCACGCCGTTGAACAGGCTCGACGCGTTCTCGGCCACGTCCCACTTATTCATGACCACAATCAGTGCGCGGCCTTCCTGCAGCACACGGTCCGCGATTTTGAGGTCCTGCACTTCAAGGCCCCGGGTAGCGTCGAGCAGCAGTACCACGACTTCGGCGAAGTCGACCGCGCGCATCGCATCCATCACCGAGAGCTTCTCCAGCTTCTCCTCGACCTTGGCCCGCTTGCGCATGCCCGCGGTGTCGATCAGCCGCACCGGGCGCTTGCGCTCCTCGAAATCGGTCCATTCCCAATCGACTGCGATCGAATCGCGCGTGATACCCGCTTCGGGTCCGGTAATCAGCCGGTCCTGCCCCAGCAGGCGATTGATCAGCGTCGACTTGCCCGCGTTCGGGCGGCCGACGATCGCCAGCTTCAGGATCGCGTCGGGGGACTCCGGATCCTCCTCGGGCTCGTCCGCTTCCTCGCGTTCCAGATGCGGACGCAGCGCTTCGAACAGGTCGACCACGCCTTCGCCATGTTCGGCGGAGAAGGGTATTGGATCGCCCAGGCCGAGCGCCATCGCCTCGTACACACCGGAGTCGCCTGCCCTGCCCTCGGCCTTGTTGGCCATCACCACGATCGGGCGGTCGGTGCTGCGCAGCCAGCGCGCGATCTCTTCGTCCAGGGGCGTCACGCCCGCGCGCGAGTCGATCACGAACAGCGCGACATCGGCGTCCTGCACCGCGGCCTCGGTCTGCGCCCGCATCCGCCCGGGAAGCGTCGCCACATCCTCATCCTCATAGCCCGCCGTGTCGATGACGCGGAAGTCCATGCCCAGCAGCGTGGCGTCGCCTTCGCGGCGGTCACGCGTCACGCCGGGCTGGTCGTCCACCAGCGCCAGGCGCTTGCCGACCAGGCGGTTGAACAGCGTCGACTTGCCGACATTGGGGCGTCCGATGATGGCGACAGTGGGAAGAGGCATGGTCTTGTTACTCCCCCTCCGTGCAAGCAGGGAGGGGCCAGGGGTGGGTGCGCGCGTCTGCGCGCCTCATAGACTCAAGCGGTAGACCAATAAAGTAGCGGGCGGAGCGTCAAGCTCCACCCGCTAGTGAACTACCCTCGATCCCCTCCCTGCGTGCAGCGAGGGGCAGGTTTCAGCGATACGCCGACAGCGTGCCCTTGCCGTCCAGCACATACAGCGTGCTGTTGGCTACTACCGGCGGCAACGTCACCGGCGCCTTCACGTCCATGGTCGATAGCACGCTGCCGTCCTTGGGCGAGGCGAAGACGATCTTGCCGTCCGAATTGCCGAGCACCAGCTTGCCGCCCGCCATGATCGGTCCGGTCCAGGTGATCAGGCCCTTCAGCTTCTTGGCGTTCCGATACTGGCCCATGTCGGCGATCCAGCGGATTTTGCCGCTGCCGCGCGACAGGCAGATCAGCTTTGCGCTGTCCGTCACGACGAACACCCATTCACCTGCAACCCACGGGGTCGAGATGCCGGCGATGTTCTGCTCCCACATGCGATTGCCGCTGGCCAGATCGATGGAGATCATGCGCCCGCCCTGCCCGACCGCAAACACGCGGCCCTGGTCGATCACCGGCGCGGCGTCGATGTCGGACAGCGTCGAAACCGAAGTCGAGATGCTGGTGCGCGACAGAACTTCCGACCACAGCGATCGGCCATTCTCATAGCGATAGGCGTTCAGCTCGCCCGAGGAGAAGCCCGCCACCACGGTCCCCTGCGCCGAGGCGGGGGCCGCAACGCCGAACACGCCCTGCGATTCGATGCTGGCGGAGCCCGTCCAGGAAACGTCGCCGGCTCCCTGGGTTAGCGCGAACAGCTGGTTGTCCTGGGTGACGACATAGACGTTGCCGCTCGCCAGCGTCGGCGCACCGCGCAGTGGGCCACCCGGGCGCTTGCGCCAGATCTCTTTGCCGTCGGCCGCATTCAGCGCCACCACATCGCCCAGGCCGTTGGCCGCGAACAGCCGCTCACCCTCGACGCTGACGCCTCCGCCGAAGCGCGCCGGCTTGTTGCCTTCTTCCTTGGCGGTGTCCGCCCGCCAGCGCTCAGCGCCGGTATCGGCGGCCATGGCATGGACCACGCCATCGGTGTCCATCACGAACAGCATGTTGCCCGCGATCACCGGCGAGGCGGCCAGCCGCGCGCGGCTGCTGGGCTTCGCGACGTCCTTGCTCCACGCACGCGACAGGCTCTCGCCCAGCGCCAGATGCCCCATCGCCTTGGCAGCATTGCCGCCCGGCTGAGTCCAGGCGTCGTTGGCCGCCGCCTCGGGCACCAGCACATCGACACCGGCCAGCGATGCGTCCGCGGCGATGTCGTTTTCCGCCATCAGGATCGGGACGCGCTCGCCGAGCACGGGGGTCTTCTTGGCCGATCCCTTCAGGACGCCACAGCCGCTCACCAGCGCGAGCGCCGCGAGAGCGGTACCCACCCTCAACTTGGTATTCATTGAGCCTTGGTTTCCTTCGACTGATCGATGGCGTCTACGCCGAGTACACCCGCCAGCTGAACCGCGCGTTGACGAAGCGAATCCGGCACCTTGTCGCCCGCCTGGGCGATCTGGCCATAGAGTTTGCCGGCTTCCGCACGGTTGCCGGCCTTGAGATAAGCGGATGCCACCAGCTCGCCCGCGGTGCCCAGCCAGGCCGAGTTCGGATCGGTCAGCGGCTTCAGGCGCTGGATCACGACCTCGGGCTTCAGCATGTCGAACTCTGCGCTTGTCTGGCGGATCAGCGCCAGATCACGGAACGGCTTCTGGTAATCGTCGTCGTTCGCGACTTCGGCGAACTTGGCGGCCGCGCCTTTGACGTTGTTCTTCTGAAGCAGCAAGCTGCCCTGCGCGATCTTCGCCATCGCGGCATAGCCGCCGTCGTCGTTCGCAGCGATCTTGTTCAGTTCGGGGATCGCCTTGTCGGCATTGCCGCCCTCGGCCAGCCGCAGCGCGGCGTCATATTGCTCGCCCTGCGTCCCGGCCGCGTTCTGCTTGTGGTGCTGCCAATACAGGAAGCCGGCAAGCGCGATCAGCGCCAGAACCACCGCACCGATGATCCAGCGGCCATAGCGGCGAAAGATCTGCGCGGCCTGTTCGCGGCGATATTCCTCGTCAACCTCGCGCAAAAAGGTCTGGTCAGTCGTGCCGGTCGGGGGAAGCGCCAAGATCTACTCCATGGGTGTCGGTGCGGCGAAGCTTGTAGAAGTGCCCGCCTAGTCGTTCAATCGCGCGCCGCATAGACCTGATCGGTTCCCGGAAAGGCCCGGGACCGGACATCGGCGGCATAGGTCTCAACAGCGGCGGAAATGCGGCCAGCCAGATTGTCGAACTTCTTCACGAAGCGCGGCGTACGCTCGAACAGTCCCAGCATGTCCTCGGTCACCAATACCTGGCCGTCGCACTGCGCCGATGCGCCGATGCCGATTACCGGTACCGCCACGGCGGCGGTCAGCTCGTTGGCCAGCCCCTCCACCACCCCTTCGGCGACGATGGAGAAGGCGCCGGCCTGCGCGATCGCGCGGGTGTCGTCCAGGATCTGGGCGTGCTCGGCATTGCTGCGCCCGCGCGCGCCATAGCCGCCCAGCGCGTTCACTGCCTGGGGCGTAAGCCCGACATGGCCCATCACCGGGATCCCTCGGCGCGTAAGGAATTCCACCACCGGCGCCATCGCCACGCCACCCTCCAGCTTGACGCCGGCCGCCCCCGTCTCGGCGAGCACCCGCGCGGCGGTCTCGAACGCGCGTTCGGGACTGGCCTCGTAGCTCCCGAACGGCAGGTCCACGATCACCACGGCATGATGGCTCCCGCGCACCACCGCGGCGCCGTGCGCGATCATCATGTCGGGCGTGACCGGCAGCGTCGAGGGCAGGCCATAGATCACTTGCGCCAGGCTGTCGCCGACCAGCAGCACGTCGCAATGCGGGTCCAGCAGCTGCGCCATTCGCGCGGTATAGGCGGTCAGCATCACGATCGGCTCGCCGCCCTTGCGGTTGCGGATCGCGGGCACAGTCAGCCGCTTCATCGGCACGGGCGTGGGCGTGGCGCGGCTGGTGGCGGTATCGAGCGTGTAGGTGGACATGCAGCCAGTCTAGCGCCGAACCCGGCCGCCAGCCACCCCGCGCCTCACAGCAGCGCCTGGGCGAACGTTTCCGGCACGAAACCCACCAGCAGTCCGCCGGGATGCTCCACCACCGGCCGTTTGATCATCGACGGATTGGCCAGCATCAGCGCCTGTGCCTTGCCCGCATCGATCCCCTGCTTGTCGGCATCGGGCAGCTTTCGGAACGTCGTCCCGGCGCGGTTCAGCAGCGGCTCCCAGCCGACCAGCCCCACCCAGCGTGTCAGCCGCGCCGCATCGATCCCGGCCTTCTTGTAGTCGTGAAAGCCATAGGCCACGCCATGCTCGTCTAGCCAGCCCCGCGCCTTCTTCATCGTATCGCAGGCCGGAATGCCATATACCGTAACCGTCACGCTCTCTTCCTCCCGCGAGTCTCGACACGGCGCGAATAGCCGCTGCCACCGCGAAATGCAGCCGCTTGCCGCCGGCACGCATGAGGATGCCGCCGCAATCACGGGCAGGGAAAGGAACATGGCACCTGACCTTTGGCCCACGCGTTGCGCAGCCCATGGTTCACAAGAAGCTCACCCTGCCGACAAAGGCCTGCGCGGCGTGCCGGCGTCCCTTCGCCTGGCGCAAGAAGTGGGCGCGGGATTGGGACTCGGTGAAATTCTGCTCCGACCGCTGCCGCGCGCAGGGGCGTTCCGCCGCCGCCCGCTGACGGCTCCAGCGCGCTAGGCGGGATCGTGCAGGAACCGCCCCAGCGTCACCACCCGTTGCCGCTCCAGCCCCATCGCGGCGTAGAAGTCGAGCGCCTCGGCATTGTCCTCGCGCACCATCAGTTGGATCTTCGGGCAGCCGCGCGCCTTCAACCACGCCTCCGCCGCCGCCATCAGCGCACGCCCAAGGCCCCCGCGCCGCTGCTCGGGATCGACCGCGAGATAATAGATCCACCCGCGATGTCCGTCGAACCCGGCCATCACGCTCCCGACCAGCCGATACGCCACCCGCGCCAGCAGGACCGTCGAGCCCCCATTGCCGAGCGCAAGCTTGAAATCGGCATCGGGATCGTTCCACGGCCGCGTCAGCCCACAGGCACGCCACAGCGCGACCACCGCCCCCCGATCCTCCGGGGTTGCCGGTTCGATCAGCGGAAGATGCACGTGGTGCCGGCCCAGAGCTGCATCACCCGGCCCGTCTCGCCAGGCGCGCTGAGCAGTCCGGACAGGGCGCCCGCGCGGAATTCATGACCCAGGCTGGTGTTCTCCACTTCGATGACGACCGATCGCTCCATCGCACGCCGCGTCGTGCCGATGCCCACCCCGCTCATCGTCGTGAAACGCCCGGGCTCGGTATCATCGACGTCCCAGCCGACGAACCGCGCGCCCTCGAAGAACAGCGTCAAACCATCGGCGAAGTCGACGCTGTCGAGCGGCCCGCTCGGGCAATCCGGGTTCAGCATAGGATTCCCCGGCTTGCCCGCGACAACGCTCGCCGCCCGCATCGCATCGTCCTGCGCGATCCCGAAATTCACTTGCCGCGCCGATCCATCGGCGGAGACCAGTGTCAGCCCATCTGGCGACAGACCAAGCGCCGGGGTTTTCGCGGCAGCCTGCGCGCTGTTGCCGTCATCGCCCTGCGGCACGAAGATCTCGGCTTCGTTGACCGCGGCGGCTTGCGCCTGTTCGGGCTGGTTGCCCGCCTCGGGCGCGCCGCACGCGGCCAGCATCCCCAACAGGGCAGCGGTTGCGATCCGTTTCATGTCTCTCCTCCCCTTGGGGCGAGTGTCGCACCACCGGCGCGGTCACGCAACTGCGCTGCCCGACCGCGGATGAACGCACACTGAGCGTGCCTTGCTCGCCTCCCGCCTGCGGGCAGGGGCTGGCCGAAAGAACGCACGCATGAACAAGGGGCGAAGCCGCGATCCCGCCCGACAGGATCAGGCTTTCGTCATTCCCACTCGATCGTGCCAGGCGGCTTCGACGTATAGTCATAGGTTACGCGGTTGACGCCGCGCACTTCGTTGACGATCCGCGTCGCCACGCGCGGCAGGAAGTCGCCGGGGAACTGGAACGCCACGGCTGTCATTCCGTCGGTCGAGGTCACCGCGCGCAGCGCCAGCACATTGTCATAGGTCCGCCCATCGCCCATCACGCCGACGCTGCGCACCGGCAGCAGCACCGCGAACGCCTGCCAGATCGCGTCATACAGCCCGGCGTTGCGGATCTCCTCCAGGTAGATCGCATCGGCCTTGCGCAGGATGTCGCAGCGTTCCTTGGTGACTTCGCCCGGAATGCGGATCGCCAGCCCCGGCCCCGGAAACGGATGCCGTCCCACGAAGATATCGGGCAGCCCCAGTTCGCGCCCCAGTTCGCGGACCTCGTCCTTGAACAGCTCGCGCAGCGGCTCGACCAGCTTCATGTTCATGCGCTCAGGCAAGCCGCCGACATTGTGGTGGCTCTTGATCGTCACCGACGGACCGCCGGTGAAGCTCACGCTCTCGATCACATCGGGATACAGCGTGCCCTGCGCCAGGAAGTCGGCCCCGCCGATCTTCTTGGCCTCATCCTCGAACACCTCGATGAAGGTCTTGCCGATGAACTTGCGCTTCGCTTCGGGATCGGTGAGCCCGGCCAGCCCGCCCAGGAACAGCGTCTCGGCGTTCACATGGACCAGCGGAATGTTGTAATGCCCGCGGAACAGGCTGACGACCTGGTCCGCCTCGCCCGACCGCATCAGCCCATGGTCGACGAACACGCAGGTCAGCTGCTCGCCGATCGCCTCGTGGATCAGCACCGCCGCCACGGCGGAATCGACCCCGCCCGACAGCCCGCAAATCACCCGGCCCGAACCCACCTGGGCGCGGATCTCGGCGATCTTGGCGGCGCGGAACTCGGCCATCGTCCACTCGCCGTGCAGCCCGCAGACATGCCGCACAAAGTTTGCCAGCAGCCGCGCGCCGTCGGGCGTGTGCACCACTTCGGGGTGGAACTGCATCGCATAATAGCGCTTGTCGTCATTGGCGATCACCGCATGCGGCGCGCCCGGACTGACCGCCACGGCGCGAAAGCCGTCGGCCAGGCGCGTCACCTTGTCGCCATGACTCATCCAGACCTGGTGCTTCTCGCCGACCTGCCACAGCCCGTCGAACAGCGCGCAACCCTCGACCACGTCGACAAAGGCCTGGCCGAACTCGCCCGAATCCCCCAGCACCACTTCGCCGCCCAATTGGTGCGTCATGGTCTGCTGGCCATAGCAGATGCCCAGGATCGGCAGCCCGGAGTCGAAGATCTCCTGCGGCACGCGCGGACTGCCCTCGGTGAGCACCGATGCCGGCGAGCCCGACAGGATGATGCCCTGCGGCTTCATCCGCTCGAACGCCTCGCGCGCGGTGGTGAAGGGAGCGATCTCGGAATAGACGCCAGCCTCGCGCACGCGCCGCGCGATCAGCTGGGTAACCTGGCTACCGAAATCGACGATGAGGATGGATTCGTTGTGCTCGACCGTCATGGCTGGCCGATAGGGAGCGAGGCCGTTTCTGTAAAGCCAACCGCGACTCGCGGCGGCAGACGGTTCGGAGGCAGGCGGTCAACCAACCAGAAGGTTGGTGGAAAAATGCGAGGATTTGGGCGGCGTCCTGCTGAAATTCGCACGGGTGAAGTTGATGAAGTTGCGGTCCTGCACGCGGTCGCCAAGTGGAAATGAGCGATTTGCTGGAAGTTGCGAGAAAAGAAGCCTTACCGCAGCGATCCGCACGGATCATCGCGGTGCGCGATACGCCCTACAGATGCATTGGTGGCGCTATATACACGTTGCAAATGGCCGGGTTTATCCACGTGAAGTTCAAAGCACCCAAGCTCTAGCGCCTCCAGGAGCCGGCCTTCCAACAGTGACTATCTCGTCCGCTACTGGTGGGAAGCGGTCGGTCCGCTTCTAGCACTCAGATGCGAAATAGCTGCCGTTCTTAGGCCTGCTGTCGCGGGTGCCCGCTAGCGCGCACGTTGCGGACACGACAGGGTTGTGAGATCAAGTCAACGTGAAGCTGCCATACCCGCTAATCGTGCTGTTCTTCGTCACCGCTTGCAGCGGAGGAGAGAATTCTCGTCGGCAGAAGTTGATGGACGAGATCGAGGCAAATTTGACCTTGCCTAAGGGGGCACTCCGTTTGGAGAGATATGCGCGATATTACACAGAGGAGAGTGGTAGAGTTCATGGAGCTTATACAATTGAAGTCGAGACGGAACGTGGCGCCGACTTTGGCTGTGACACTATCCAGGTTGACGATACCTTGAAAGCAGTGCCGTGCCCGGCAATAGCAGACTTGAGACCGGGCCATCGCCGATGGGTTCAGTTCCGCGACTATCCCGCGGTCGCTGCTGAAGAGTGCCTCGCTGTACAGATTATGTATAATCCGCTGGCCCGTTCTTTCGAACATGTAGAATGCGCGACGCCGAATTATTGAAGTACAACACCGAGCCGTCGATCAAGCGAGCGTCCACAAATCGCCCCATTTGGACCGTTCGATCGCGCCAGCTCGGCAATCCAGCGGGGATGCCTCGCGGTCGTGGTCAGGAAACACTCCGCTTAGCGTCCGAATAGCTTTGTGGTTCTGCTTGAACTGTGGCGCGAGCGCCGATCGGAGCGACCGACTTTGGGCGCAAGCTGCCGCCGCGCCTTGCGCGAACGGCAGCCCGCGCCGCTCAGCGCGCCTTCACGTCCATTCCCGTCCACTTCGCGGCGAAGGCGTACAGGTCAGAGGTTTCCTCGATGATCTTGTCGGTCGGCTTGCCCGATCCGTGGCCCGCCCGCGTCTCGATCCGCGCGAGGTGTGGCTTGTCGCCGATGTTCGCCGCCTGGAGCGCCGCGGTATATTTGAAGCTGTGGCCGGGCACCACGCGATCGTCGGTGTCCGCCGTGGTCACCAGGATCGCGGGATAGTCCCGGCCACCCTTGATGTTGTGGTAGGGCGAATAGGCATAGAGCCGCTTGAAATCGGCTTCCTTCGAGGGATAGCCATAATCGTCGACCCAGTAGCGTCCGGCGGTAAACCGGTCGAAGCGCAGCATGTCCATCACGCCCACTGCCGGCAGCGCCGCGGCGAACAGGTCGGGCCGCTGGTTCACCACCGCCCCGATCAGCAGACCGCCATTCGATCCGCCCTGGATCGCAAGCTGGTTCTTGCCGGTGATGCCTTCACGGATCAGATACTCGCCCGCGCCGATGAAGTCGTCGAACACGTTCTGCTTGTTGGCCAGCCGACCGCCATCGTGCCACGCCTTGCCATATTCGCCGCCGCCGCGGATGTTGGCCAGGACGAACACCCCGCCCTGCTCCATCCACGCCACCCGCGCGGCCGAGAAGCTGGGGGTATAGGGCACGTTGAACCCGCCATAGCCCCATAGCAAAGTCGGCGCCGGCCCGGTGGTGGTCGCCTTGCGCACCACGAACATCGGCACCTTGGTGCCGTCCTTCGACGCGAAGAAGCGCTGCTCGACCTTGTACTGGCTGGGGTCGAACGCGACCTTTGGCGTGGCCCAGGGCGTCGCCGCGCCGGTCTTCACGTCATAGCGGAAGATCGTCGTGGGATAGTTGAAACTGGTGAAGGCGAAGAAGGTCTCGGGATCGTCCATCTCGCCGCCAAAGCCGCTGGCGGTGCCGATCCCGGGCAAGGCCACCTTGCCTTCGGCCTTGCCGTCCAGCGTGTAGCGCCGGATCTCGGTCTTCGCGTCGGCCATGTAGTTGAGCACCAGCCGGTCGCCGACGATCGACGCGCCCGCCAGCGTTTCCTTCTGCTCGGGCACGATCTCCTTCGGCGTCAGACCCGCATCGCTCAGGTCGATGCTGACGATCCGGTCGCGCGGCGCACCGGCATTGGTCGAGAAGAAGAATCGCGTGCCCTGGTTGCCGATCACGCTCCAGTCGTTCTCGAGCTTGCCGATGATCGTCCGCGGCGTGGCCGACGCGTCCTTCAGGTCCAGGATGTGGACCATGTTGCGGTTGTCGGTGCCCTCGGTAGTGCTGATCACCAGGTACCGGCCATCGTCGGTGATCCCGGCATAATGGCCAAGCTTGGGGTTCTCCGGCGTCGCATAGACCAGCCGGTCGGCGGATTGCGGCGTACCCAGCTTGTGGAAGAACACCTTGTGGTTCTCGCTGGTCGCCTGGAACTTCTCGGCGGCCGGCGGCTCGGGATAGCGCGAATAGAAGAAGCCGCTGCCGTCCTTGGCCCAGCTCAGCCCCATCGTGTACTTGGCCCAGCTGACTTCGTCGCCCAGGTCCTTGCCGGTCGCGGTGTCGAGCACCTTGATCGTCCGCCAATCGGTGCCGCCATCCTGGATGGAATAGGCCAGCAGCCTGCCATCCTCGGACGGCAGCCATTCGGCCAGCGCGGTCGCGCCGTCCTTGGACCAGCCATTGGGGTCGATCAGCACGCGGCCCTGCCCGTTCAGCTGGTCGCGCACCCACAGCACCGCCTGGTTCTGCAAGCCGCTGTTATGCGAATAGAAATACTTGCCGCCCTTCTTGGTGGGCAGGCCGAAGCGCTCATAGTTGAACAACGTCTTGATCCGCTCGGCAAAGATCTTCCGCCCGGGAAGCGTCGCCAGATAGGCGTTGGTCACCTGGTTCTGCGCCGCGACCCATGCGGCCACTTCCTTGTCGCCCCGCACATCGTTCTCGAGCCAGCGATATGGATCGGTGACCTTCACGCCGAACTGTTCCTCGACGACATCGACGCGGCGCGTCTGCGGGTAAGCGGGCTTGGTCATCGTGGCGGCAGGCTCCGGTGCGGTCTGGGCAAGGGCGGGAGAAGCGAAAAGAAGCGGGAGGGCGAGCAGGGAGCGGCGCATCAACGGCCTTTCGTCGGAAGGTGCTTGAGACAAGCCGAAAGGCTATCCGCCAAGCGCCCGCTTTGTCACCGCTTTTCGTGTGTCCCGCTTGCATCCTTCCCGTGACGGAGGATTAGTTCGCCCTCAGAAAGGCGATCACATCCGCCCGGTCCAGCGGATCGCGGACCCCGCCGAACCTCATGCTGGTGCCCGGCGCGAAGCGCTGCGGCGACGCCAGCCAGGCGTCCAGCGCCTCCACCGTCCACGCCCCCTGCTTGGCCTGCAACGCCGCGCTGTACCCGACGCGCCCGCGTCCCTGCGCGATCC
The DNA here is from genome assembly GCF_014199255.1 of Sphingomonas xinjiangensis. Lineage (GTDB taxonomy): Bacteria > Pseudomonadota > Alphaproteobacteria > Sphingomonadales > Sphingomonadaceae > Sphingomonas > Sphingomonas xinjiangensis. The sequence goes on from NZ_JACIJF010000002.1 coordinate 163,030, forward strand.
CGCGCCCGACCACGCCGTGCAGGTTCGGCCCGTTGAGGTCCGGCCCGCCGACGCGCACGGTGTGGCACGCCGCACATTGCCCGAACAGCCGCCGCCCCCGCGCGGCATCGCTTACCCGCAGGTAATCGCCCAGCGTCGGATTCGCCCCCGCCGCCGCGCGCCGTTCGGCCAACTTATCGTCGCCGCATCCGCCCAGCAGCAGCGCCGCTGCCAGCACCAACACTCGCATGCATGATCCCCAGCAACGAAAGGGGCGGCCGCACCGCAGTGCCGCCACCCCCAAATCTCTCAACGTCCTGAAGGGATCAGGCGGCGTCGGCGAAATCCTCGTCGTTATAGACCGGGCCCGAATCCTGGCCCTTGGCCGAAACGTCGCGGTCGACGAACTCGATGATCGCCATCGGCGACGCGTCCGACTTGCGGATGCCGGCCTTGATGACGCGGGTGTAGCCGCCGTTGCGGTCGGCATAGCGGGTCGCCAGCGTGTCGAACAGCTTCACGAGCTGCGCGTCATCGAGCAGGCGGGCATGCGCCAGGCGGCGGTTGGACAGGCCACCCTTCTTCGCCAGCGTGATCAGCTTCTCCACATACGGGCGAAGCTCCTTGGCCTTGGCGACGGTGGTGGTGATCTGCTCGTGCTTGATCAGCGCGGCCGACATGTTGCGGAACAGGGCCTGGCGGTGTGCCGAGGTGCGCTGAAGCTTACGGCCGCCATAACGGTGACGCATGATCATTTCCTTCGTTCGTTAAGGGGCCGTGTCACGGAACCCCAGACCAGGCGGTGTTCAGGGCCACCGCCAACAACCCACGCGCGAACGCGAAGCGGCGGCAAGAGCCGATCGCCCGCACAAAGTCAAGCCTTTCCCGCCCGTTCGCGCTTGCGGAACGCCGCCACCTTGGCGCGATTACCGCATCCCCCCATCGAGCACCAGCGCCGGTCGCCCTTGCGCGACGCGTCGAGAAAGAGCGTTCCGCACCCTTCGCCCTCGCAAGCCCCCACCCGCGCGGCAGCGTCGCGCCCGAACAGCAGCACCGCCTCGCGCGCCAGCGCCGCCAGGTGCGACGCCGCGCTTCCGGCCCGCGACACCTGCCCGTCGCTGGAGAGCACCGGCACGGCCGCCGCGTCCGCAGCCACCGCGTTGACCGCGGCCACCGCCCATTTGGCGCGCCCGCCGCTCGCCAGCGCGAAAAACGCTTCGCGCAGCCGCCGCGCCGCATCCAGGTCCGCCTGCGCCGGCTTGTCGACCGCCGATGCCAGCCCGGCGCTGATTAGCCATCGCCGCAGATCCTCGGGCGTCGCCAGCAGGTCGAGCGCGCGGCCACTTGCCCGACCCGTTAACGTCGCGGTAAGGTCCAGCACCGGGTGGCCGCCGCGAAAGCGGAACCCATCCCGGTCGGCACGAGGCTTGCCCTTGTTCACCCGGTTACCGTAACCGATCCGACCAGCGGATAAAACCCCGTTAAGCAGTTACACTAACCATCGAGGCGGTTTCAGCTAACTGGCCAATGCGCCCTGGATATGCCGCGTGGCAGCCGATAGCAGCGCGTAGAGCGAGAGAGTGACGGCCATCATCACCCAAACCGCCCATGCCGGAGCAGCGGCCTCCATGCCATGTTCGGTAAGGCGCTCGCCGAGCAGCAGCCCGGTCGCGAGATGGAGCGCCGCGATCCAATAGCCCGCGCTCACCACCGCCCAGCCCAAGCAGAAGCCAAGCGCGCTGCCGGACCTGCCGTGCCGGCGCCGAGACACCCGCAGCAACACGGCAAACAGGACGATGGATCCGCCAAACATGGCAAGCGACGCTACCTGCTGCCCGCCGAAATATGACATCGTGACAGCATCGACAGGGTCGTTGCCGCTCAGCGCGAAGCACACCCAGCATGCCGCCAGCCAGTAAGCGCCAGCAGCGACAGCGGAGCCAAGGTTGCGGGAGGTACGAACTACTAAGGGCATCACGCCAAGCTAAGCCGAGACACCCGCCCGCGCAAACCGCGCAAACGAAAAAGGCCGCCCCTTGCGGGACGGCCCTTTTTGTCTTCGCAAACAGATCCTGGGACTTAGCCCATGATCTCCTGCTCGAGCTTCTTCGCCATCTCTTCGATGTTCTCCGGCGGCCAGCCCGGGATTTCCATCCCCAGACGCAGGCCCATCGACGACAGCACTTCCTTGATTTCGTTCAAGGACTTGCGGCCGAAGTTCGGAGTCCGCAGCATCTCGGCCTCGGTCTTCTGGACCAGGTCGCCGATATAGATGATGTTGTCGTTCTTCAGGCAGTTCGCCGAACGCACCGACAGTTCCAGCTCGTCCACCTTCTTGAGGAGGTAACGGTTGATCTGCGCGGTATCGCCACCGGATTCCGGCGCGGCGGACGGAACGCCGCCAACCTGAACCGGCGCCTGACGGGTGACCGCCGAGTCGTCGAAGTGCACGAACAGCGCCAGCTGGTCCTGAAGGATGCGCGCGGCATAGGCCACGGCGTCTTCCGGGGTGATGGTGCCGTCAGTCTCGATCGACAGCGTCAGCTTGTCGTAATCCAGCTCCTGCCCGACGCGGGTGTTCTCGACCTTGTACGACACCTGGCGAACCGGGCTGTACAGCGCGTCGACCGGGATCAGGCCGATCGGCGCATCGGCGGGACGGTTCGACGCGGCGGGAACATAGCCCTTACCCACATCGGCGGTCAGCTCCATGTTGAGCGTCGCGCCCTCGTCCAGGTGACAGATCACCAGTTCGGGGTTCATCACTTCGATGTCGCCGGAAACGGCGATGTCGCCGGCCTTCACTTCGGTCGGGCCGGTCGCGGAGAGCTGCAGGCGCTTGGCGCCTTCACCCTGCATGCGAATGGCGATCTGCTTCACGTTCAGGACGATGTCCGTCACGTCTTCGCGCACGCCGGCGAGCGAGGAGAATTCGTGCAGCACGTTCTCGATCTTGATCGAGGTGACCGCAGCGCCCTGAAGCGATGAGAGCAGCACGCGGCGCAGTGCGTTTCCAAGCGTAAGGCCGAAGCCGCGCTCGAGCGGTTCGGCCACAAAGGTCGACTTGCGCTTGGAGTCGCCACCCGCCTTCTTTTCAAGGCCGGTTGGCTTCTTGAGTTCCTGCCAGTTCTTAGCGTTGACCGACACGGGCTTTCCTCATGTTTGGGCAGGCTGGGGCGGCCTGCCAGAAAATAACTGCCGACCGCTGGCCCGCCCCCGGGCCAACGGTTCGAGCAGGGCAGATCAGACGCGACGGCGCTTCGACGGACGAACGCCGTTGTGCGGGATCGAAGTCACGTCGCGGATGGACGTGATCTGGAAACCAACTGCCTGGAGGGCGCGCAGCGCGCTCTCACGGCCCGAACCCGGGCCCTTCACTTCCACTTCCAGGGTACGCACGCCGTGCTCGGCTGCCTTGCGGCCTGCGTCCTCTGCGGCAACCTGGGCCGCGTAAGGGGTCGACTTACGCGAACCCTTGAAGCCCATCATGCCGGCCGACGACCAGGAGATCGCGTTGCCCTGTGCGTCGGTGATGGTGATCATGGTGTTATTGAAGCTGGCGTTCACATGGGCGACGCCAGAGGTGATGTTCTTACGCTCGCGACGGCGAAGGCGCTGCGGTGCTTGTGCCATTTACTTGGAAATCCTTCGAAAAGCGAAGAGCAGGCGGGCCGCGTGTGCGCGGCCCAGCGGCTTACTTCTTCTTACCTGCGATCGGCTTTGCCTTGCCCTTGCGGGTGCGCGCATTGGTATGCGTGCGCTGGCCACGAACCGGCAGACCCTTGCGGTGACGCAGGCCGCGATAGCAGGCCAGGTCCATCAGGCGCTTGATGTTCATCGCGGTTTCGCGACGAAGGTCACCCTCGACGGTGTGATCGGCGTCGATCGTCTCGCGGATCTGCAGCACTTCCTGATCGCTCAGGTCCTGCACGCGACGCTCGATGGCGATGCCCAGCTTTTCGGTGATTTCCTTGGCCTTGGTCGGACCAATGCCGTGGATATATTGAAGCGCGATCAGAACGCGCTTGTTGGTCGGGATGTTTACACCCGCAATACGTGCCATGAACTTTGTTCTCCCAGCTCCACAAGGCGCCGCATGGCAGCACACGCCTCATCTCGTAGCGTTAATTCCGGACCGCAGCTGAGACAAACGGCGCGCGAACACGCCAAGCAAACAACTGCTATTCGGAAGAAGGGCGACATATGCAGCCGCCGCCATGCTGTCAAGCGTGGCAGGCCGGAAAAACGGAACCCGATTCATACACGATCGTTGCGCGCCCGCCAAGCGGCTGGTGCGCGGCCGGCCCCGGATCATCACGGGCCCCTGCGGTGTCTCGGGATCGATAAGAAACGGGACGGCTGGCGGATAGAGGAGAAACCGCCGGCCATCTTTCCGGTACCGGGGCGAGGGCACCGGAGCACAGCAACTTACTTTCGGATCGTGTCCCGGTCGTGGTGACCTTGGTCGTTTTCACGGTGTTCGCCTTGGCGCCTTGGCGGTGTGTGGGGGTCTTGGTGACCCTGGGTCTCGCTCAATTGGCTGCGCATAGCAGCATGCTCGATGCCGCTGCCGCGCGGATCGGCGGCCCCGCCTGCGCCCAGGTCGACAGGCTCCGCGCCCCGTTCAGATAATGCAATGTGCCGCTCAGATACGCCTCGAACTCGCTTATGCCTACGCCCTGCCCGTCCACGAAGCGGCGCAGCCGTAGCGGATCGCATCCCGGCGCATTCAGCCCTTCTGTGACCAGCGTCGCCGACTGTATCCCTGCACTGGCGAGCAGTGCGGGCGCTGCGGGATGGAAGCTGCCGCTGGGGTAAACAAAAGTGGGTAGGCTCAGCCCCGCCGCTCACGCCTTTCAGGAAGGCGCGATTCTGCGCAACCTCCTCCGCAAGCCGCCCGACCTGGCTCTGCACATCGATATGGCGATGGGTGTGCAGTTGCAGGTCGAGTCCTCGGGCGCGCGCCGCGGCCAGCTCGCCGCGCTGCATCAGGTGGAACTGGCGCAGCCTCAGCCACGCTTCGTCCACGCCCGCGTCTCGGCCCAACGCTCTCAGCGCATTCAACCGCTCGGCTTCGGGAAGTGCTTCGATGCGCCGGATCGCCGCGCGCCTGGAATGAAGGCCATGGCCTGCCTGGGCGAGCATATGATCCGCTGCCACGTTCATTACCGGCAGGTCGCGCTCGGCGTACCAGCTCGTCACGTACAGCGTTGCGGGAAACCCATATCGCTCCAGGATCGGCAGCATATGGGTAAAGGTCGACGCCCAGCCATCGTCGATGGTGATCACCACCGCCCCAGGCGGCAGGTCGTTCGCAGCCATTCGCGCCACGGCTTCGCCCAGTGCGAGGACGGGTCGCCTCGACCGAGCGAGCCGCGCCATCCGCGCCTCGAACAGGTCCGGCGTCATGAACAGGCATGATCCATGCGGCCGCCCGGGCAAAAGCCAGAGCCCATGATAGCACAGGATGCGCAATTGCCGGGCCGTCATCACGTCGGCGAGACGCGAAAGGCCGCTATGCGCGGCAAAGGTCAACGCGGCACGCTTTGCCCACATGGTAAAAACCCCCCGCCGGTGCGCAGCCCACCGGCGAGGGATAGTTGTCCTGGAGATTCGTTAAACCGGCGTAAGCGACGCCCAAGCCATTGATCGCGTTGGCCAAATCACCATTTTGGCGACGCGGCGATCATCGTTTTCCGCGTCGACCAGATAGTGGCCAGCGCCTCAGCCTTGGGCCGCCCCATCCAGCACTGCATCGATCTGCCGAGTCACTTCATCCATGTCGGCCATCCCATCGACATGCCGCACCAGACCCCTGGCTTCATAGAAAGGCAGGATCGGCGCCGTCTTCGCCCGATACTCCGCCATCCGCGTCCGCACCGTTTCGGCATTGTCGTCCGGCCGCCGCTTGAACTCATGGCTCCCGCACACATCACAGGTATCCGCAACTACAGGCTGCTTGAACGTGTCGTGATATCCCGCCCCGCACTTGGCGCAGGTAAACCGCCCGGTGATCCGCTCGACCAGCGCGTCCTCATCGACATGCAGTTCGATCACATAGTCCAGCTTGCGCCCACGCTCGGTAAGCAGTGCCTCAAGCGATTCCGCCTGTGCCGAAGTGCGCGGATAGCCATCGAAGATCGCGCCCGTAGCAGTGTCGGCCATGTCGAGCCGCTCACCGATGATGCCCGACACGATTTCGTCGGACACCAACTCGCCGGCTTCCATGACAGCCTTGGCCTTAATGCCGGTCGGCGTTCCCGCCTTCACCGCCGCACGCAGCATGTCGCCGGTCGACAGCTGCACCATGCCGCGCGCCGCCTCCAGACGACTCGCCTGAGTGCCCTTGCCCGCGCCCGGAGGGCCCAACAGGATGATGTTCAACGCAACTTACCCCTTCGATGCGCGCGCGCCTGTTAGCGCGTCCGACCCTTCAGCTTCGCCTTCTTGATCAGGTCGCCATACTGGTGCGCCAGCAGGTGCGACTGGATCTGCGTCACTGTATCCATCGTTACGTTGACCACGATCAGAAGGCTAGTGCCACCCATCAGGAAGGTCCCGCCCAACGATGAGATCGCGAACTCGGGCACCAGACAGATAAAGGTCAGGTACGCGGCGCCGATCACGGTGATGCGCGTCAGCACATAGTCGAAATAGCTCTCGGTGTTCTTGCCCGGACGGATGCCGGGGATGAAGCCGCCATGCCGCTTGAGATTGTCAGCGGTTTCTTCCGGATTGAACACGACGGCGGTGTAGAAGAACGAGAAGAAAATGATGCCGAAGCCATAGAGCGCCATGTACAGCGGCGAGCCGTGACGCAGCCAGGTGTTCAGGTTGATCACCAGGTCGCCCATGAAGCTCTCGCCCGCGGTGGCCTGGCCGGCGAACTGAGTGATCGTCAGCGGCAGCAGCAGCAGCGACGAAGCGAAGATCGGCGGGATCACACCGGCTGTGTTCAGCTTGAGCGGCAAATGGCTGCGCTCGGCCTGCACGCCGCGCGCGGTCTGGCGCTTGGGATATTGGATCAGGATGCGGCGCTGCGCGCGCTCCATGAAGCAGATGAACAGCACCAAGCCGACGACCGCCACCAGGATCAGGATCAGGCGCAGCGGATCGATCGTGCCGGTACGGCCGCTCTCGAACAGCTGCACCATGGTGGTCGGCAGGCGGGCGACGATGCCGGCCATGATGATCAGCGAGATGCCGTTGCCGATGCCGCGACTGGTGATCTGCTCACCGATCCACATCAGGAACAGCGTACCGCCGACCAGCGACACGACGGCGCCGACGCGGAACAGCATGCCCGGCTCGATCACCGGCTGCAGGCCCTGAGCCGCGCCGAAGCTTTCCAGCCCGACGGCGATGAACCAGCCCTGCACCGCCGTCAGCGCGACCGTGCCGTAGCGGGTATACTGGTTCAACCGCTTGCGGCCGCTCTCGCCTTCCTTCTTGATGGCGTTCAGCTGAGGCGACAGCGACGTCGCGAGTTGCACCACGATCGACGCGGTAATGTACGGCATCACACCCAGCGCTACGACCGACATGCGATTGAGCGCGCCGCCGGTGAAATTGTTGAAGAAGTCGAGCACACCGCCCTGGGTCTGCTGCGCGAGCAGGTTCAGCTGGGTCGGGTCAACGCCAGGCAGCGGCACATAGCTGAGCAACCGGAAGACGATCAGCGCGCCGATCGTGAACCATAGGCGCTTCTTGAGTTCGGTCGCCTTGCCAAACTTGGACAGGCTGATGCTGGAGGCGAGTTGATCGGCTGCGGATGCCATGTGCGAATCTGTCCTGGAAACCAAAACGGCGGGAAAGCGTTCAATCGCCCCCGCCGCTCATATAGGGCTTGATGCCCTCTGGGCAATCTGTTCCCCGGTAAAGCCTGGGGACAGTTGCAGGCGGCCGGAAAACCTCGCCCCGACAAGTCGGGGCGAAGCAAGATCAGCCCTGGATCGCGGCCTTTTTGGCGGCCTGCGTCGTGCGGTGCTTGGCCTTGTGCTTGTCAGCAGCCGGCACGATTTCCGGCACGGTCACCGAACCGCCAGCCTTTTCGACTGCCTCGCGAGCACCCTTCGAAACGCCCGCAACGGTGAAGCTCAGCTTTGCCGTCAGTTCACCCTTGCCGAGCAGGCGAACGCCGTCCTTGCCACCACGAGCCAGGCCAACGGCCTTCAGCGCATCATGGTCGATGTCGGTCGCGGTCAGACGGCCCGAGTCGATCACCTTTTGGATCTCACCCAGGTTCACCTCGGCATAGTCCTTGGCGAAGATGTTGTTGAAGCCGCGCTTCGGGATGCGCATGTGGAGCGGCATCTGGCCGCCTTCGAAGCCCTTGATCGAGACGCCGCTGCGGCTCTTCTGACCCTTCTGGCCGCGGCCACCGGTTTTGCCGAGACCCGAACCGATACCGCGGCCGACGCGGACGCGGCCCTGGCGGGCACCCTGATTATCGCGGAGATCGTTCAACTTCATGATGTGCACTCGCTTTCGCTTTTGTCGCGCTGATGGACGTTGGTTTAAACTGGAAAGGGGGCCGCTTAGCCCCCTTCCCCCGGTTTGTCACCGGTAATCTGTCACCTGGACGAGGCGAAGAAGGCTCAGCCCTCGACGATCTCGACCATGTGCGGCAGCTTGCGGATCATGCCACGAACTTCTGGCGTGTCCTCAAGCTCGCTGACCTTGTGCATCTTGTTGAGGCCAAGGCCGATCAGCGTTGCGCGCTGATCCTTGGTGCGGCGGATCGGCGAACCGGTCTGCTTGATCTTGATGGTTGCCATGATCTGTTACTCCGCGATCGCTGCGGCATCTGCCTCGGCGGTCTGCGAACCACCGCGGCCGAGCAGGTCGGCGATCTTCTTGCCGCGCCGCTGAGCGACCGACTTCGGCGAAGTCTGTTCGTTCAGCGCCTCAAAGGTGGCGCGGATCATGTTGTACGGGTTGGACGTACCGACCGACTTGGTCACCACGTCGGCGACGCCCAGGCTCTCGAAGATGGCGCGCATCGGGCCACCCGCGATGATGCCGGTACCGGCAGGCGCCGTACGAAGCGTCACGCGGCCGGCACCGAAGTGGCCATTGCCGTCGTGATGAAGCGTGCGGCCTTCCTTCAGCGGAATGCGGACCATCGTCTTCTTGGCAGCTGCGGTCGCCTTGGAGATGGCTTCCGGCACTTCGCGTGCCTTGCCATGACCGAAGCCGACACGCCCCTTGCCATCGCCCACGACGACCAGCGCTGCGAAGCCGAAGCGCTTACCGCCCTTCACCGTCTTCGAGACGCGGTTGATGTGAACCAGCTTCTCGATCAGCTCTTCGCCGCCGTCATCGGCGCCGCGCGGGCCACCGCGATTGTCCCGGCCACCACGACCGCCGTCGCGGCCACCACGACCACCACCGCCGCCCGGGCCGCCACGGCCACGGCCACCGCCGCCACCGGGACCGCCGCGGCCACGGCCGCCGCCCTGATAACCGCCGTCCTGCGCCGGAGCGCTGGCTTCCGCGGGAGCGGCCGAGCCGCCAGCTTCTGGCGTGTTGTTCTCGTCAGCCATCTTTAGAACTCCAATCCGCTCTCACGCGCGGCATCCGCCAGCGCCTTGACGCGACCATGGTAGAGGAAGCCACCGCGGTCGAACACGACCTGGGTGATGCCGGCGGCCTTGGCAGCCTCGGCAACGCGCTTACCCACTTCCTGCGCCGCCGCGATGGTCGCGCCGGTGGAGCCGCGCACGTCCTTCTCGAGGGTGGAAGCAGCGGCCACCGTGCGGCCTGCGGCGTCGTCGATCACCTGGGCATAGATGTGCTTGCCCGAGCGATGGATCGACAGGCGCGGACGGCCACCAGCACGCGCACGAAGCGCGGTACGGTTGCGGCGGCGACGCTTCTCGAAAAGCGAAAGACCCTTGGTGCTGATCACTTCTTCTTCCCTTCCTTACGGAAGATGAACTCGCCGTCGTACTTGATGCCCTTGCCCTTATACGGCTCAGGCTTCCGCCAGCGGCGAATCTCGGCCGCAATCTGGCCGACCTTCTGCTTGTCGATACCCGAGATCTCGACCGTGGTCTGATCAGGGGTCTTGATCTCGATACCTTCCGGCACGTCGATGTTCACGTCGTGCGAATAGCCGAGCTGGAGCTTGAGCACCTTGCCCTGCGACGCAGCGCGATAACCAACGCCGGTGATCACGAGCTTCTTGGTAAAGCCCTCGGTCACGCCGGTGATCAGGTTCTGGACCAGCGTGCGCTGCATGCCCCAAAAGGCACGCGCCGCCTTGGTCTCGTTCGCCGGCTTCACGAGGATGCCGTCATTTTCGAGCGTGTAGCTGATCTCGTCGCGCAGGTTGAGCGAAAGGGCGCCCTTGGGGCCCTTCACGTTCAGCACGCGATTGTCGATCGAGGCGGTAACGCCTGCCGGTACGGAAACCGGCTTCTTACCGATGCGGCTCATCAGAACACCTCCGCGAGCACTTCGCCGCCTACATTCTGTTCGCGCGCTTCGGCGTCGGACAGAACGCCACGCGGCGTCGAGACGATCGTAATGCCCAGGCCATTGCGAACGCGCGGAAGCTCCTGCGAGCCCGAATACACGCGGCGGCCGGGCTTCGAGACGCGGGCGACATGCTTGATCGCCGGCTGGCCCTCGAAATATTTGAGCTCGATGCGGATGCCCGCTGCCGGACCCATCTGCTCTTCGGAATAACCGCGGATATAGCCTTCGCGCTGGAGCACGTCGAGGACGCGGACACGCAGCTTCGACGCAGGGGTCAGGACGGAGTCCTTCTTCGCGCGCTGGCCGTTGCGGATGCGGGTGAGCATATCACCCAGGGGATCGGTCACTGCCATCTTCGTGATCCTTACCAGCTCGACTTGGTGACACCGGGGATCAGGCCCTTGTTGGCCAGATCACGGAACATCACACGAGCGAGACGGAACTTGCGGTAATAAGCGCGCGGCCGGCCGGAGAGTTCGCAACGGTTGCGAACCCGACCCGGGTTACCGTTGCGCGGGATCTCCGCCATCTTGAGGCGCGCGATGAGACGCTCGGTCTCATCCACGCTCTCGTCGTTCGCGATCGCCTTCAGCTTCGCATACTTGCCGGCGTACTTCTTCACCAGCAGCTTACGACGCTCATTCTTGTTCACGGAACTCAGTTTCGCCATGACTTAAGTTCTCTTTCCCTTACGCTGCCTGCTTCGCTTCGCCGTCCGCATCCTGCGGGAACGGGAAGCCGAAGAGACGGAGGAGCTCGCGAGCCTCTTCGTCGGTCTTTGCGGTGGTGGTGACGATCACGTCCATGCCGCGCACCTTGTCGATGCGGTCATAGTTGATCTCGGGGAACACGAGCTGTTCCTTCAGGCCACAGGCATAGTTGCCACGACCGTCGAACGACTTCGGGTTCAGGCCGCGGAAGTCGCGGACGCGCGGCAGCGCGATCGTGACGAAGCGGTCGAGGAACTCGTACATGCGCTCGCGGCGAAGGGTAACCTTCACGCCGATCGGCATGCCTTCGCGCAGCTTGAACTGCGCGATCGACTTCTTCGCCTTGGTGATCACCGGCTTCTGTCCCGCGATCAGCTCCATTTCAGAAGCGGCCTGATCGACCTTCTTCTTGTCCTGGGTGGCTTCGCCAACGCCCATGTTCAGCACGATCTTGTCGAGCCGGGGCACTTCCATGACGTTCTTGTAGCCGAACTTCTCGGTCATCGCCTTGGCGATGGTCTCGTCGTACAGCTTCCGCATACGCGGCGTGTAGTTGTCAGCCATTGATGACATCCCCGGTCTTGACGGCCACGCGGACCTTCTTGCCGTCACGCTCTTCGAAGCGGACGCGCGTAGGCTTGCCGTCGGCGGTCACGTGCGCGACCTTTGAAACGTCCATCGGCGCTTCCGAGCGCTCCAGGCCACCCTGCGGGTTGGTCTGGCTCGGCTTCTTGTGGCGAACCGCCACGTTGATGCCCGAAACGACGACCTTGCCGTCCTTGGGCAGCGACTTGACGACCTCACCGGTACGTCCCTTGTCCTTACCGGACAGGACGATAACCTGGTCGCCCTTCTTGATCTTGGCAGCAGCCATCACAGCACCTCGGGGGCGAGCGAAATGATCTTCATGAAGCCCTTCGAGCGGAGCTCGCGGACCACCGGGCCAAAGATACGAGTGCCGATCGGCTCCTCGTTCTTGTTGACCAGCACCGCGGCATTGCCGTCGAAGCGGATCACCGAACCGTCGGTACGACGGACGTCCTTGGCGGTGCGGACGATCACAGCGCGGTGAACGTCGCCCTTCTTCACGCGGCCGCGGGGTGCGGCCTCCTTCACGCTGACGACGATCACGTCGCCAACGCCGGCAAAGCGGCGCTTAGAGCCGCCCAGCACCTTGATGCACTGCACCCGCTTCGCGCCGCTGTTGTCTGCGACGTCGAGATTGGATTGCATCTGGATCATTGATCCGGTTCCTTCTCGTTCGGCCTACCGGGACCAGTGTAGTTCTGGCCCGGCGGTTCCAGTTAAAGCCGTTAGGCCCTTGGTTAGGCGATGTCGGCCCGCTCGGGGGTCGCGTGGGTGTTAACCCGCTCGATCACCTTCCAGGTCTTCAGCTTGGAGATCGGCGCGGTCTCTTCGATGCGCACGGTCTCACCCGCCTTATACTCGTTGCCCTCGTCATGGGCATGGTACTTCTTCGAACGACGGATGATCTTGCCATAGAGCGGGTGCTTGACCTTACGCTCCACCAGCACCACCACCGTCTTCTCGCCCTTGTCGGAGACGATCTGCCCCGTCAACACGCGCTTAGGCATGGTTCGCTTCCTTACTTCGCTTCCGAGCGCGAACGCTCGGACTGCAGCGTCTTGATACGGGCGATGTCCCGACGGACTTCCTTGACCCGGCTCGGCTTCTCAAGCTGGCTGGTCGCGGCCTGGAAACGCAAGTTGAATGCCTCGCGCTTCAGGTTGCCAAGCTCGTCGCTCAGCTGATCGTCGGTCTGGGCCCGGAGATCGGTAGCCTTCGTCATTCTATCAACCCTCCAGGTGGGTGGTGTCGCCGAGACGCGCCACGACCTTGACCTTGATCGGCAGCTTCATCGCCGCACGCTCGAACGCTTCCGCGGCGAGCCGACCGGGAACGCCGTCCAGCTCGAACAGGATGCGGCCCGGCTTGACGCGAGCTACCCAGAACTCCGGCGAACCCTTGCCCGAGCCCATGCGGACTTCGGCCGGCTTCGACGAAACCGGAAGATCCGGGAAAATACGGATCCACAAACGCCCCTGGCGCTTGATGTGGCGGGTGATCGCGCGGCGAGCCGCTTCGATCTGGCGAGCGGTGATCCGCTCCGGCTCCATCGCCTTCAGGCCATACGACCCGAAGTTGAGGTCCGTGCCACCCTTGGCGTCGCCATGGATGCGGCCCTTGAAGGCCTTGCGGAACTTGGTGCGCTTAGGTTGCAGCATGTTTCTCTACTCCCTTAGCGGCGATGATCGTCGCGCGCGGGGCGCACGCCGGAGGTCTGAGCCTCCATCATCAACCGGTCCTGCGCCATGGGATCATGACCCAGGATCTCACCCTTAAAGATCCAGACCTTCACGCCGCACACGCCATAGGCGGTGTGCGCAGTCGCGTCGGCATAATCGAGGTTGGCGCGCAGCGTGTGCAGCGGCACCCGGCCCTCGCGATAGCTCTCGTTGCGTGCGATCTCGGCGCCGCCAAGACGGCCGCCGCACATCACGCGGATACCGTCGGCACCCAGGCGCATCGCCGACTGCACCGCGCGCTTCATGGCGCGGCGGAACGCGATGCGGCGCTCCAGCTGGTCGGCAATGCCCTGCGCGACGAGCTTGGCGTCGACTTCGGGCTTGCGGATCTCGACGATGTTCAGGCTCACGTCGGAGCTGGTCATCGCGCCGAGCGTCTTGCGCAGCTTCTCGATGTCGCCACCCTTCTTGCCGATGATCACGCCGGGGCGCGCAGCGAAGATGGAGATGCGGCACAGCTTGGCCGGACGCTCGATGACGACCTTCGAGATCGCGGCCTGCGGCAGCGTCTTGATGATGTACTGGCGGATCTTCAGATCCTCCAGGAGCAGGCGGCCATAATCCGCGCCTTCTGCGAACCAGCGGCTGTCCCACGTCCGGTTGATCTGCAAACGCAGACCGATTGGGTTGCTCTTGTGACCCATTATGCTTCTTCCTGCTCGCGCACGACAATGCGCAGACGGCTGAACGGCTTCAGGATGCGGGTGGACTTGCCACGGCCGCGGGTCGCGAAGCGCTTCATCGTGATCGACTTGCCGACCGACGCCTCGGCAACGACGAGCGCGTCGACGTCGAGGTTGTGGTTGTTCTCGGCGTTGGCGATCGCCGAAGCGAGCACCTTGCGCGCGTCAACCGCCATCGCCTTGGTCGAGAACTGAAGGATGTTCAGCGCGTCGCCGACCTTCTTGCCGCGGATCAGGCCAGCGACCAGGTTCAGCTTCTGCGCCGAACCACGGATCTGCGTGCCGACCGACAGCGCTTCGTTGTCGCCTACGCGACGGGGTGCCTTAGGCTTCGACATCAGCGCTTACCCTTCTTGTCGGCAGCGTGACCGGGGAAGAAGCGGGTGGGAGCGAACTCGCCCAGCTTCATGCCGACCATGTCTTCGTTGACCGACACCGGCACGAACTTGCGGCCGTTGTACACGCTGAAGGTCAGGCCAACGAAGTCCGGCAGGATCGTCGAGCGGCGCGACCAGGTCTTGATCGGCGCGCGCGCATTGGTTTCCTGCGCGGTCTGCGCCTTCTTCAGCAGATGGAGGTCCACGAAAGGACCCTTCCAGACTGAGCGAGCCATGTTAGCCCTTCCTCTTCGTCGAATGACGCGACCGGATGATCATCTTGTCGGTCGACTTGTTGTGACGGGTGCGTGCACCCTTGGTCGGCTTGCCCCATGGCGTGACCGGATGACGGCCGCCCGAGGTCCGGCCTTCACCACCGCCGTGCGGGTGGTCGACCGGGTTCTTGGCGACGCCGCGGGTCAGCGGGCGCTTGCCCAGCCAGCGGTTGCGACCGGCCTTGCCCAGGTTGGTGTTCTGGTTGTCCGGGTTGGACACCGCACCGACCGTGCCCATGCAATTGCCGTGGATATAGCGCTGCTCGCCCGAGTTCAGACGAACAATCACCATGCCCTTGTCGCGGCCGACGACCTGCACGTAGGTGCCTGCCGAACGTGCGATCTGACCGCCCTTGCCCGGCTTCATCTCCACATTGTGGACGATGGTGCCGACCGGCATCGACGCGAGCTCCATGGCATTGCCCGGCTTCACGTCGGTCTTCTGGCCGGCGATCACCTTGTCGCCAACAGCCAGACGCTGCGGAGCGATGATGTAGGCCTGGCTCGGCTTGCCGTCGATCTCGCCATAGTTGACGAGCGCGATGAACGCGGTGCGGTTCGGGTCATATTCGATCCGCTCGACGGTGCCTTCGACGTCCCACAGGCGGCGCTTGAAATCGACGATGCGATAGCGCTGCTTGTGGCCGCCGGCGATGCCGCGCGAGGTCACGTGACCCTTGTTGTTACGGCCACCGGTCTTGGTCTTACCCTCGGTCAGCGACTTGACCGGACGGCCCTTGTACAGGCCCGAACGGTCGATGAGGATGAGACCGCGGACGCCAGGCGACGTCGGGTTGTAATTCTTGAGTGCCATTACGAGTTGACCCCCGAGGTCACGTCGATCTGCTCGCCATCGGCCAGCGTCACGATCGCCTTCTTCATGTCGGAGCGCTTGTAGGGAGCACCCTTCCAGCGCTTGGTCTTGCCCTTCTGGACGATCGTGTTGACGCCGGTCACCTTGACATTCCAGAGCGCCTCGACGGCGGCCTTGATCTCGGGCTTGGTGGCGTCGCCGGCGACCTTGAACACAACCGCGTTGTGCTCGGAGACGAGCGTCGACTTTTCGGTGATGTGCGGCGCGACGATCACGTCATAATGACGGTTGTCGATCGCGGCAGTCTGCTTCTTAGCCATTGAAGCGCGCCTCCAGCTTTTCGACGGCAGCGCGGGTCAGGACCAGCGTGTCGCTCTTCAGGATGTCGTAGACGTTGGCACCGATCGCCGGCAGGACGTTGATGCCCTGCAGGTTGCGCGCCGCCAAGAAACCGCCGGCTTCCGCGTCAATGATCAGCGCCTTCTTGCCGAAGCCCAGAGCAGCGAACTGCGCCTGAAGCTCCTTGGTCTTCTCGCCGGCATTGCCATCGAGGATGATCAGCGAACCCGCCTTGGCGTGGCTCGACAGCGCCATCCGAAGACCCAGCGTGCGGACCTTCTTGTTCAGCGACGGATTGAAGTCCCGGACGCGGGCGCCGTGCGCCTTACCGCCACCGATGAAGATCGGAGCGCGGCGATCGCCGTGACGAGCCGTGCCGCCGCCCTTCTGGCGACCCCACTTCTTGCCCGTACGCGCCACATCCGAACGCTCGCGAGTGCCGCGGGCGGTGCCGCGACGCTTCTCGAGCTGCCACGTCACGACGCGGTGCAGAATGTCGGCGCGCGGCTCGACGGCGAAGATCGCGTCGTTGAGCTCGATGGCGCCCGCTTCTGCGGCGTCGAGGGTTTGAACCTTGACCTGCACTTAGCCCTCCTGGCCTTCGGTAGCTTCCGGAGCAGCCTGGACAGGCGCCTCAGCGGGAGCTTCGTTGCTGTTGGCGACGGCCTTCAGGCCGGCGGGGAACGGCGCAGTCTCGGGACGCGAAACCTTGACGCTGTCCTTGACGAACAACCAGCCACCCTTCGAACCGGGCACGGAGCCCTTCACGAAGATCAGGCCACGCTCGACGTCGGTGCCGACGATCTCGAGGTTCTGCTGGGTGCGATACTTGTCACCCATGTGGCCGGCCATCTTCTTGTTCTTGAAGACCTTGCCCGGATCCTGGCGCTGACCGGTCGAACCGAGCGAACGGTGCGAAACCGAGACGCCGTGGGTGGCACGCAGACCGCCGAAGCCCCAGCGCTTCATGCCGCCCTGGAAGCCCTTACCCTGGGTCTTGCCTTGGATGTCGACATACTGGCCAGCGACATAATGGTCGGCCGAGATCTCGGCGCCCACGTCCAGAAGGCCATCCGCATTGACGCGGAACTCGTGGACCACAGCCTTGGGCTCGACTTCGGCCTTGCCGAAGTGGCCGCGCTGCGGCTTGGAAACGTTCTTGCTCTTCGCCGAACCGGCGCCGAGCTGGACAGCGGTGTAGCCGTCACGATCTTGCTCGCGGACGGAGACGACCTGAACGCCTTCGAGCGCCAGAACGGTGACCGGCACGTGGCGGCCGTCGTCCTGGAACAGGCGGGTCATCCCCAACTTCTTCGCGATCACGCCAGTGCGCATGATCTTATGCTCCTATGCATAGGCACCCGCGGGACCATTCCCCCGGGTGCGTGCCTCAGCCCTGCTTGTAGTGCGAGCCCCCGTCCGGGCTGAACCCTCGCCAAAGCGAGGGAGACGGGGGACGCAGGCCCGGACACTCGTGAGAGGCCGGCGGTATCCCTATGTCGTCATGAGGGCGCCCGCTTGGCGCCCTCCGTTTCTTGCGTCGGATCGGGAAGATCCTGTCGAGAAACCGGCGAATCTCCCACAGGAGACTCGCGAAACTCTTGCGAAGGCGCGCCTTTACGTCAGCACGCCTTCCCTGTCCACCCCTGCCGAAGCGCGGGCGGACAATGAATCAGGCAAGCTTGATTTCGACGTCGACGCCGGCGGCCAGGTCGAGCTTCATCAGCGCGTCAACGGTCTGCGGAGTCGGCTGCACGATGTCGAGCATCCGCTTGTAGGTACGGACTTCGAACTGCTCGCGCGACTTCTTGTCGATGTGCGGACCGCGGAGAACAGTGAACTTCTCCGTCTTGGTCGGCAGCGGAATGGGGCCACGGATAAGCGCGCCGGTGCGGCGCGCGGTGTCGGCGATGTCGCCGGTCGCCTGGTCGAGCACGCGATGATCGAACGCCTTCAGGCGAATGCGGATATTGCTGTCCATAGTCCCTACCGATGCGAAAGAGCGGGCCGCGCGAAACGCGGCTCTTGCTGTTGCGAAAAACCGAAGGGCGGCCTCTACACATCGGGGCCTCCCGGATCAAGCCCCTAAAACCTTGTTCCGCATCGCCCTTCACCCCGCAGCCGCCGGCTTTCGTGCGCGCGCTTGCCTCACCTCTACCTCAGGTCAGGCTCGCAAAACGGCGGATGCAGGGAACGCCCGTCAGGCACTTCAAGGCGTTGGGGTCAGGAGCTGGTTGATGCCCGCCGCCAGGGTTTCCAGCTTGTACGGCTTGCGCAAAATGGGGAATTCGCGCTGATCGGCTGGGATGAATTGCTTGCTGCTGTAGCCACTGGCGAGAAGCACGGGCAAGTCGTGGTTGTCCTGCCTGATCCTCTTGGCGAGATCCAGGCCGCTGATGCCGGGCATGACGATATCCGAGAACACGATGTCGACGTCGTGCGCCTCCAGCAGACGAAGGGCTTGATACCCGTCAACCGCTTCAACGACCTTGCAGCCCAGATCCTCGAGCAACTGGTGGGCGAAATATCGTACATGGTCGCTGTCCTCCACCAACAGGACCTTCAGCCCTTCGGGAAGTGCGATGCTCGACGCGTCGTCCGCTTCTGCGCGAAAAGCTTTGGCCGTGCGAGGGAGCAGGATCTGAACCGTCGTGCCTGTACCCACCTCCGACTCCAGGCGCACCGAGCCGCCAGACTGAACCGCGAAACCGTGGATCTGCGAGAGCCCCAGCCCCGTTCCCTTGCCCGTCGGCTTGGTCGTGAAGAACGGCTCAAACACGCGCTCCAGCTTCTCGGGCGGGATCCCCTCCCCTGTGTCGCCGATCGCAAGGCACACCATGTCTCCATCCGACCCTGACACATTGCTCGTCGAGATGATGATGTGCCCCCCGTTCGGCATGGCGTCACGCGCATTCAAAACCGCGTTCAGGAGCGCAGTTTCCAAGCCGGTCGGATCGATTTCGACGCGCCACAACGCGGGAGAAAGGTTGAGCCGCAGGTCATATTGGTTGCCCAACGTACGCTGAAGCATCTCGGCCATGGCATCCAGGCGCACGCTCAGATCGATGACCTCGGGCTCCAGGGGCTGGCGCCGCGCAAATGCTAGGAGCTGAGAAGTAAGACTGGTTGCCCGCTCCGCCGTTTCCAACATGACGTGCAGGTACCGGTTACGCTTCTCGACCAGCAGGTCGGGCTGCCGCAACAGGAAGTCGGCAGAGCCCCGCATGACGGTCATCAGGTTGTTGAAGTCATGCGCGATGCCCCCCGCGAGCTCTCCAAGCGCTTGCAGCTTCTGGGATTGGAGCAGGGCCGCCTGGGTTTGCCGAAGCTCATCCTGCGCCTTGATCTTTTCACTGATGTCCCGGGTTATCTTCGCGAAGCCGACATGGTCGCCTGCTTCGGTGTAGATCGGATCGATCAGCACATGCGCCCAGAATGGCGATCCATCCTTGCGGACCCGCTGCGCCTCCGCTTCGAACTTACCTTCGCGCAACGCCGTTTCCAGGGCGGACTGCGGCGCCCCGCGGTCGCGATCCGCAGCAGTGTAGAAGCGCGAGAAGTGGTGTCCGATCACCTCGGCCTCTTCATAGCCTTTGATGGCACGGGCCCCGGAGTTCCAGCTGGTTACCCTGCCTTGCCGATCGAGCATGTAGATCGCGTAATCGCGCACGCCCTGCACCAGCATCCGGAACTGCAACTCGCTTTGGTATGTGGCCTGTTCGAGCTGCCGTTTTTCGGTGATGTCTCGCGTAATCTTCGCGAAGCCGACAAGCGATCCGTCCCCCCCCCGGATCGGGTCGATGATGACATTCGCCCAAAAACGGGTTCCATCCTTCCTGACCCTCCAGCCCTCGGCTTCAAAGCGGCTTTCATCCGCAGCGATCTTGAGTGCTCGCGCCGGCAACCCCGCGTCACGGTCTTCTTGCGTGTAGAAACGCGAGAAGTGCTCGCCGATGACCTCCTGCGAAGTGTAGCCTTTGAAGCGTTCGGCGCCCGCATTCCAGGTTACGACCCGGCCATTCGGATCGAGCATATAGATCGCATAGTCCGTAACTGACTCGACCAGCAGCTGGAACCGTCCGTTCGCCGCGTGGTCGTCAAAAGCAGACTCAGCCATGCCCAATCCTAATCTACCCACTGCTCCCAGGCGTCCTGCGGGCGAATCTCGGGCGAATCAAGCTCGTTACGGATCCGCCCGAGCCAAGCGACGGAAGGAGCGCGACCGTGGTAATCTAGATTAAACACGCTACATGCGTTGAACTGGATGGATTACCAGTTTCGCTTGCTGCTGCCACTCGGACAATCGCCCGTGTTCCACGCTTCCGCGCACCTGTTCGTCCGCCCCCGCCTGCGATACGCATTTTATACAGGCATGGAACGCCGTACGTATTTCCACATTGTTGCAGGCGCTCTTGCCGGACGTTAACCCACCCCCTAGTCGCTGGTCGAGGATGCCGTGTCCAAGTCTCTCTTACTGCTGCTCGTGGAAGACGAGCCCATGATCATGCACATCATCGAGGACGCCTTGACGGACGGTGGCTATGAGGTGCTGACGGCTCTTGATGGGTCAGAAGCCTTGGGGCTCATGAAAAAGCATGGTCAGGACGTGGCCGGTATCGTGACGGACATTCGCCTTGGAGGCGAGATGGACGGGTGGGCGGTCGCGCGCCAAGGGCGCGAGCAAAAGCCCGAACTCGCCGTAATATACATGACCGGAGACAGCGCCGCGGACTGGGCCGCCAACGGCGTTCCCAAAAGCGTATTGCTCCAAAAGCCGTTCGCACCGGCGCAGGTCGTGACAGCCATCTCTACGCTGCTGACTGCAACCGACAGCTCCATTCAGGCTGGCTGACCGATCCAGCCGCTTCCTTGGCCCAGACTTTGCTCACGAGCACTCCGGAAGCGCTGAAGGACCACGCACGGAGCAACGCCAGAGCGCGGCTATACCCCGCCAAGGCGTAAGCACGCCCTCAGATTGACAGATACACCACCCCGGGGATCGAGGGGCCGGGCGACGCAGCATATAGCGTGCCGTTGCCGGCTATGCGAAGCCTCGCGATGTTCCCCGAACGTTCGTTGGCGACCAGCATCTCGCCTCGGTCCTCGAGGAGCAGGAACATGCGCGGCCAATGTCCTCCACAGCCGAAGTGTTGAAGGAGCGTCAGCCCGCCTTGCCTGTCGATGGCGAAGACCGCGATGCTGTCGTGCCCGCGGTTGGAGACATAGAGCCGATCGCCGCTTCGGTTCACTGCGATATGTGCCGCCGCAGAGGGTCCGTTGAACCCTGTTGGTAGTGTGGAGACAACACCGCGAGCGGTGAACGTGCCGTTCGTCTGCGCCTGGAGTGTGGTTACTGTATTTGCGAGCTCCGCGACGAGAAAGGCAACCGGCAGCCGCGGATGGCGGGCGAGGTGGCGGGGACCGGAGCCTGGCTCTGCGCGATAGGCGATACGGGTATCCGCCAACGCTCCCGAACGCGGATGGAGACGGTGAGCGAAAACCGCATCTGCTCCCAAGTCGACTGCGTGCAGAAAGGGCCGCCCCGGCGCGAACCCGACCCAATGGGCATGCGCACTGGCCTGGCGCTCGCGGTTCGGCCCACTGCCGTCGTGCCGGATGCGTTGCCCGTCACCCACCGGGAGACCGGTTCGGGCATCGAGCTTCCACAACGTAACGCTTCCGCTGGAATAGTTCGCTACCGCCAGCGCGCGGCCATTGGCGGCGAGCGCCACGTGACACGGGTCGGCGCCAAGCGTTGACACCGTCGAGATGCGCCGCAGATCCCGTCCGTGGATACTGAGCGATCCCTCCGCCTGCTCATCGACCAGATAGCGCATCCCCGCAGCATTCCGTACGCCGAAGGAAGCGTTTGCGATCGTCGACACCGCACCGCGCATGACCCAGCCGTTCGGCGATGCTTCCAACTGGGCCAGGCCTGGCCCGCCCTCGCGCGCATAAGTGCCCGCGACGATCTGCTGCACGTTCTGCGCGCGCTGCGCCATCAGCCTGGAGGGACATGCGCCAAGCGTGACTGCGGCGCCGACGAGCGCACGTCGCGAAAGGGTGAGCGAGGAAGAAGCCATGCCTGTTTGAACCCTCATTAACGCCCTGCGTCAATCGCAAGGGTCGCCGTGCGCGGCACCGCCATGGCTAGAGCACCCGTTTTCGACGCAGCGCTGGCGGCTTCCGGGCTCGATCTCAGTCCACCTGCCCCACAATGACGCAGGCACAGCCGATGTCAGCATAGAGCAAGCTGAACCGCCACGCTCGTCCCTGCTAGGGCAATACCCAAAAGAAAAGCCCGGCCTTCCTTTCGGAAGACCGGGCTTTCTTTTCAGAGCCCTTGCGGGCGCTGATTACTTAACGATTTCAGCGACGACGCCTGCACCGACGGTGCGGCCGCCTTCACGGATCGTGAAGCGCTGACCAACGTCCATTGCGATCGGTGCGATCAGCTTGACGCCCAAAGCGACTTCGTCACCCGGCATCACCATTTCGGTGCCAGCCGGCAGTTCGATCGTGCCCGTCACGTCGGTCGTGCGGAAATAGAACTGCGGACGATAGTTCGCGAAGAACGGCGTGTGACGGCCACCCTCGTCCTTCGACAGGACGTACACCGACGACTGGAACTCGGTGTGCGGCTTGATCGAACCCGGCTTCGCCAGAACCTGACCACGCTCCACTTCGTCGCGAGCGACGCCGCGGATCAGCGCGCCGATGTTGTCGCCAGCCTGGCCCTGATCGAGCAGCTTGCGGAACATTTCCACGCCGGTGACGGTGGTCTTGCGGACCGATTCCTGGATGCCGACGATCTCGACTTCCTCGCCAACCTTCACGATGCCGGTCTCGACGCGGCCGGTCACCACCGTACCACGACCCGAGATCGAGAACACGTCTTCGATCGGCATCATGAACGGCTTGTCCAGCGGACGCTCCGGCTGCGGGATCGACTCGTCGACAGCTGCCATGAGAGCGAGGATCGCTTCCTTGCCGAGCTTGTCGTCCGAACCCGAAAGCGCGGCGGTTGCCGAACCACGGATGATCGGGATGTTGTCGCCGTCGAACTCACGCTTGGAGAGCTCTTCGCGGATTTCCATCTCGACCAGCTCGAGGATTTCCTCGTCGTCGACCAGGTCGACCTTGTTGAGGAAGACCACCATGGTCGGCACGCCGACCTGGCGAGCGAGCAGGATGTGCTCCTTGGTCTGCGGCATCGGACCGTCGGTCGCTGCCACCACCAGGATCGCGCCGTCCATCTGCGCCGCGCCGGTGATCATGTTCTTCACATAGTCGGCGTGGCCCGGGCAGTCGACGTGCGCATAGTGACGCGCGTCGGTCTCGTACTCGACGTGTGCGGTCGAGATGGTGATGCCGCGCTCGCGCTCTTCGGGAGCCTTGTCGATGTTGGCGAAGTCGACAGCGGCGTTGCCAGCGACGTTTTCCGCCAGAATCTTGGTGATCGCGGCCGTCAGCGACGTCTTGCCATGGTCGACGTGACCGATGGTGCCGATGTTGAGGTGCGGCTTGTTCCGCTCAAACTTTGCCTTCGCCATTTTTCCCTACCTTCTGATCTGAATATCCGCGCCGCTAAGGGACTCGCCGGAAGGCGAGCCCCATAACGACTGTTTTGACTGATTGCCAGCCCGGCGCGTTACGCCAGCTTGGCCTTCACTTCCTCGGCGACGTTCGAAGGAACCTCGTCATAGTGCGAGAACTGCATGCTGTACTGCGCGCGGCCCTGGGTGAACGAGCGCAGCGCGTTCACGTAACCGAACATGTTCGCCAGCGGCACCATGGCCTCGACGGTCTGCGCGTTGCCGCGGCTGTCGGTACCCTGAATCTGGCCACGACGGCTGTTCATGTCGCCGATGACGTCGCCCAGATAATCTTCCGGGGTGACGACCTCGACCTTCATGACCGGCTCGAGCAGCGTGATGCCCGCCTTCTGCGCCACTTCGCGCATCGCGCCGCGAGCACAGATTTCGAACGCCAGCGCCGACGAGTCGACGTCATGGTAGGCGCCGTCATACAGCACGATCTCGAAATCGATGATCGGGAAGCCGACCAGCGAACCGGTCGCCGCAGTCTCGCGGAAGCCCTTCTCGATCGCCGGCAGATATTCCTTCGGAATGTTGCCGCCCTTGATCTCGTCCTTGAAGATGATGCCCGAGCCGCGCTCGCCCGGCGCAACCTTCACCTTCACGCGGCCAAACTGGCCGGTGCCGCCCGACTGCTTCTTGTGGGTGTAGTCTACGTCAACCGGCTTCTTGAGGTACTCGCGATAGGCGACCTGCGGCGCGCCGACGTTCGCCTCGACCTTGAACTCGCGCTTCATGCGATCAACCAGGATCTCAAGATGGAGCTCGCCCATGCCCTTGATGATGGTCTGGCCGCTCTCGTTGTCCGAAGACACGCGGAACGACGGATCTTCGCGCGCCAGGCGATTGAGCGCGACGCCCATCTTCTCTTGGTCAGCCTTGGTCTTCGGCTCCACCGAAAGCTCGATCACCGGCTCGGGAAATTCCATCCGCTCGAGGATGATCGGGGCGCTGATCGCGCAGAGCGTATCACCGGTCGTGGTGTCCTTGAGACCCGCCAGCGCGACGATATCGCCGGCATAAGCCACCTGGATGTCCTCGCGCTCGTTCGCATGCATCAGCAGCATGCGACCGACCTTTTCCTTCTTGTCCTTGACCGAGTTGGTAACCTGCGACGCGGTCTCGAGCTTGCCCGAATAGATGCGCGCGAAGGTCAGCGTACCCACGAACGGATCGTTCATGATCTTGAACGCCAACGCCGAGAACGGAATGTCATCCGAGGACGCACGCTCGTCCGGCGTCTCGCCGTCGAGCTTCACGCCCTTGATGGCCGGAACGTCGAGCGGCGAAGGCAGATAGTCGACCACGGCGTCGAGCAGGGGCTGCACGCCCTTGTTCTTGAACGCCGAGCCGCAAACCACCGGCACGAACGCCATGCTCAGCGTACCCTTGCGGATCAGCTTCTTGAGGTCGGCGGTCGAAGGCTCGTTGCCTTCCAGATACGCTTCCATCAGGTCGTCGTCGAGTTCGACGGCCATTTCGATCAGGTCGCTGCGATACTTGGCGGCCTTTTCGGCCATGTCCGCGGGAATGTCCTGATATTCGAACTTCGCACCCAGGCTTTCCTCAAGCCAGATGATCGCGCGGTTCTCGACCAGGTCGACCAGGCCCTTGAACTGCCCCTCGATGCCGATCGGGAGATACAGCACGGCCGGACGGGCGCCCAGGCGCTCGATGATCGAGTTGACGCAGAAATAGAAGTCGGCGCCGGTGCGGTCTAGCTTGTTGACGAAGCACATGCGCGGCACGCCGTACTTGTCGGCCTGGCGCCACACGGTCTCGGACTGCGGCTCCACGCCGGCAACGCCGTCGAAGCATGCGACCGCACCGTCGAGCACGCGAAGCGAACGCTCGACTTCGATCGTGAAGTCGACGTGCCCCGGCGTGTCGATGATGTTGATCAGGTGCTCTTCGCCCTTGCCCTCTTGGGCGCGCCACTTGCACGTCGTAGCGGCGGACGTGATCGTGATCCCGCGCTCCTGCTCCTGCTCCATCCAGTCCATCGTCGCGGTGCCTTCATGCACTTCGCCGATCTTGTAGGACTTGCCGGTGTAGTAAAGGATACGCTCGGTGGTCGTGGTCTTACCGGCGTCGATGTGCGCCATGATGCCGATGTTACGGTAGCGCTCGAGCGGATGGCTGCGGGCCATGTGTCTTCTCCAATGCCGCCACGCGGCGGGCTGAAACCTAGGTCGGGCCGTACCTCAACCCATTCGGGCTGAGCTTGTCGAAGCCCTGTACTTCCTTCTTCCCGTGGGGAAAAGGACAGCCCTTCGACAAGCTCAGGGCGAACGGTGATTGGGGTGAGAGCCTGAACTCCCACCCCATATAGTGTCGCTTTTTACCAGCGGTAGTGGCTGAAGGCGCGGTTCGCTTCGGCCATACGGTGGGTGTCTTCGCGCTTCTTCACCGCGTTGCCGCGATTGTTGGCGGCATCCATCAGTTCGCCCGAAAGGCGACCCGACATGGTGTGCTCGCTGCGGTTGCGGGCCGAGGTGATCAGCCAGCGGATCGCCAGCGCCTGGGCGCGCTCGGGGCGCACTTCGACGGGAACCTGGTAGGTCGCACCGCCGACGCGGCGGCTGCGCACTTCGATGCCCGGCTTGATGTTGTTCAGCGCGTCATGGAACACGCCGATCGGCTCGCGCTTGGCGCGCTGCTCGACGGTGGTGAGCGCCGAATAGACGATGTTCTCGGCGACGGACTTCTTGCCGTCCAGCATCACCGAGTTCATGAACTTGGACAGAACCTCATCACCATATACGGGATCAGGCAGGATTTCCCGCTTTTCGGGACGACGACGACGAGCCATCTTGAACTTCCTTCTAAACTTCAGCTGATCCGGAACCTCTGGGCCCCATCGAAGCAGCACTTCGATGGAAAGCCGCGTCCGGGGCTTACTATGGCTGGATTACTTGGGACGCTTCGCGCCGTACTTCGAACGGCTCTGCTTGCGGTCCTTGACGCCCTGCGTGTCGAGCACGCCGCGCAGCACGTGGTAGCGCACACCGGGAAGATCGCGCACACGGCCGCCGCGGATCAGCACAACCGAGTGCTCCTGAAGGTTGTGGCCTTCACCCGGGATGTAGCTGATGACTTCGCGCTGGTTGGTCAGGCGAACCTTGGCCACCTTGCGAAGCGCCGAGTTCGGCTTCTTCGGAGTCGTCGTGTAAACGCGGGTGCAAACGCCGCGCTTCTGCGGGTTCTGTTCCATCGCAGGGACCTTGGACTTGGCCTTCTGCGGTTCGCGACCCTTGCGGATCAGCTGGTTGATCGTTGGCATGAAGCCCTTCACCTTTTCTACGGTACCGGGCGAACCCGGCGGTTACTTTGCTGGAGCCCTGAGAAGAGAATACGAAAAAGCACGGGGTATCCGTGGATCCCCCGGGCCATTGCGTCCCCAGCAACGTTCAGCTCTTTGTCCCGCGAGGTTTAATGGCCAAAAGCCTCCTCATGGGAACGGTCGCGCCTATACCTGCGGCGCGGGTGGCGGTCAATGCCCCTGCCCCTTGTGGCGCTGGCCTTGCCCACAACAAAAAGGGCGCACTTCCCGCAGAAGCGCGCCCTCTCCGTCCGATGGGCTCGGAGCTTAGAGGCTCTTGATCTTGGTCAGGTGCGATTGCACCACCTTCTGCGCGTCGGCAGCGAAGGCCTTCAGCGCAGCCACGTCGCCATCCGACTCATAACCCTTGAGCAGAGTCAGCGCCTTTTCATGCGCAACCGTTTGCTGCTGCTTGAACAGCGCGTCGAACGCCGCACCCTCGGCCTTTTCCAGCGCGGCCAAGTTCGCTTCCTGCTCGGCGTTCAGCGCCGGGTTCGGCACAATCGCCGGCTCGGCCTTGGCACCCGCGGCGGTCAGCTTCTGAGTCGACTCGGTATGATGCTGGACGATCATGCCGCCAAAGTCCTTCAGCGCCTGGTTCTGCGCCTTTTCCTGCGCCATCTTGCCCGATTGAATCTCGAAGAAGTCGCTCGCGCCGACATCGTTGGCGAACTTCTGCGAAGGAGTCGCCGCCTCGCCGGTCATCAGCGCATTGTCGGCTTCGTTGCCAGGCGTCATCGCATCGGTCGCCAGACCGGCGTTGCTAACACCACCATCCGCCGTGTTGGCCGTGCTGTTCTCGGTCGTGCCGCCGTTGCAAGCCGCCAGCGCCAGCGCGGGCAGAAGCCCGAGGGTCAGAATCTTCTTCATGTTAGGCAGTCCTTCTCCGAAGCTGCCACAACGGGGATGCGGCGCAGATGTTCCGCGTGCGAGACGAAGAGCGGCGCCTACAGAGTGCGCAGTTCGGCAAGGAAACCGCCGACCTGGCTGGACAGCGCTTCCGCCTCGCCTTGCAGGCGCTGCGCCACGCCCGCCATGTGGTGCGCGCCGGCCGAGGCGTGCCGCGAGGATTCGCCGATCGCTTCCATTTCGTGGCGGATGCCCTCTCCCGCTTCCACCGCCTCCGCAACATTGTGCGCGATGCCTCGCGTGGCGACTTCCTGTGCCGCGACCGCCGAGCGGACGCTCGCCGCCATCGCCGCCATCGCGGCGATCGCGGCTTCTACTCGGCCATGGCCGTGCGCCACGTCCTCGATGCCGGCGCGGATGTCGCCAACATGGCTGGCGACCTTCGCCGCGGCCATGCCGGTCTGGTTCGACAGCTGCTTCACTTCGTTGGCGACCACGGTGAAACCCCTGCCCGCCTCGCCGGCTCGCGCCGCCTCGATCGTCGCGTTCAGCGCCAACAGGTTCACTTGCCGGGCGATGTCGCCGATCATGCCCACCACCGAATCGATCGTCTGGGCGGCAAGGATCAACGCACGGGTGTGCTCGCCGCCGAGCTGCACCAACGCCGCCGCTTCCTCGGCAGCGACACTTGCTGACTGCGATTCGCGCCCAATCGCAGTCAGCGTCATGGCAAGGTCGGTGCCGCGCGCGGCGATCTCGGCCATATTGTCGCTGGTCTGCGCCGCCGCGGCAGCCACTGCGGTGGCCCGCTCGCCCACTTCCACTGCCCGATCGGCAGTACCCGCGGCGCCTTGCTGCAACTCAGCCGCCAGCGCACGCATCGCCTGTGCCAGCACGTCCACTTGCCCTTCGAACCGCTCGCTCGCCTGCTCGATCCGCTCGGCGCGCGCGACGCGCAGCTTGGCGGTCTCACGCTCATGCTCGGCGGCCAGATGCACCAGCCGGCGATTGTTGATCACGGCGTGCAGTCGCCCGTCACGCACGATGATCATCCCCTCTGAACCGTTGGCGGCGCGATAGGCGTGGATCATCGCACCGATGTCCAGCGACGCTTCCGCCACCGGACAGGGCCGCACGTGCCGTGCCACGCCATGGCCATAGCTCGGGTTGCGCAGCAGCGCGTGACCGAATGGGTTGAGCAGCAGCCGGCGCACGTCCTTCTCGAAAATCGCGCCGACAGGACGCATGGCGCCGTCCAGCACCGGCATCACCCGCAGGTCGGGGTCGGCGGTGAACGCTTTCACTGCCTTGAACACTGAATCCTCCAGCGTCAGCCAGGGCGGATCGATCTCGCACGGCAGCAGCCAATTCCCGGAAGCGGCGACAGGCGGAACAAGGGACAAAGCGGCAGCGGGCATGCCCTGCATAGAACAGGTGTTGGTAAAATCAGGTTTTACGGTTGATTACATTACGGAGACAAAACCATCTTTTTCGCAGTTGCAGCAGGTGCGGCCAAGCCCTAGAGCGCGTCCAAGTAAAGGGTGTCCCTTGCAAGAGGGATGAAAATGGGAAATCGGTGCAAAGCCGATGCTGCCCCCGCAACTGTAACCGGCGAGCGTAGCGCACCGTGCCACTGGGAAAACCCGGGAAGGCTGCGCGAACACGCGAAGACCCGGAAGCCAGGAGACCTGCCCTTCACTTGTCGATTCCTTTGCGCGGGCGGGGTGCACCGGGCGAACGGGGAGAGAAATCCCCGCGTGAGCGACACCACATCGGGTCGCCGCGTCTGCATGTGCGGGGCGATCCTTTATCAAGGTGTCTTGCAGTGAAGACGTTCAAGCTTTTCCTTTTCGCCGGTGCGGCACTCACTCCGGTTTCGGCCTATGCCCAGACCGAGGTCCCCGAGGACGAACAGGTCGTCGTGGTCGCCAGCGGCGTGCCGCAAAACGCCGACACCACCGGTCGCGCCGTCACGGTGCTCGATCGTGAGACCATCGAGACGCGCCAGACTGTCTCGCTGTCCGACTTGCTGACGACCACCGCTGGCGTAAGCGTCACGCGCAGCGGCGGCGCCGGCGCGCTCACTGCGGTTCGTATCCGCGGTGCCGACGACGCGCAGACCCTGGTCTTGATCGACGGCGTACGCGTGAACGATCCTTCCGCTCCAGCCGGCGCCTTCGATTTCGGCAACCTGCTCACCGGCTCCATCGAGCGGGTCGAGGTGTTGCGCGGCGCCAATTCGGTCGTCTGGGGCAGCCAGGCGATCGGCGGCGTCGTCAACGTCGTCACCGAAGCGCCGATTGGCGGCATCAAGGCGCGTGCCAACGCTGAATATGGCTATGCCGATCAGGTGTCCGCCAACGCCGCGATCGCCGGCGGCACGCAGACCGTCCAGGGCGGCTTCACCGCCGGCTACTTCCGGACCGACGGCATTTCGACGGCGGCAAACGGCACTGAGGCTGACGGCTTCCGCCAGTATAATGCCAGTGGCCGCCTGCGCGTCGAGTTCGCGCCCGGTATCGGGCTGGACCTGCGCGGTTATTATGCCGACTCACGCGCGGACCTCGACGGCTACCTCTCCATCCCCCCTTATTCCTTCGGGGACACTGACGAGTTCGCCACGACGCAGGAACTTTATGGTTATGCGGGCCTGTTCGCGGATATCGGGCCGATCTCCAACCGCGTGGCCTTCACGATCGCGGATATCAACCGCGACAATTTCGCCGACGATTCCAGCGTCACCCCCATCTATCTCTATCGCGGCCGCAGTGAACGGTATGAATATCGCGGCGACGCCGCGTTCTCCGATCAGTTGCGTCTGACCTTTGGCGCCGAGCAGGAAAATCTCCGCTTTTATGATGGCAGCCAGACCAACCGCGCCGACATCACCAGCGTGTTCGGACAGGCGATCGTAACCCCCGTCGAGCAGGTCACGATCACCGGCGGCGTACGCAACGACAATCACAGCCGCTTCGGCGATTTCACCAGCTGGGGCGCCTCCACTGCGATCCGTCCGCTGGACGGCACGCTGCTGCGCGCCAGCTATAGCGAAGGCTTCAAGGCGCCGACGCTGTACCAGCTGTTCGCGCCCTTCTACGGCACCGATACGCTCGCGCCGGAAACCGCGAAGAGCTGGGATGTCGGCATCGAGCAGTCCGCGCTCGACGGCGCGGCCAAGCTCGGCTTGACCTATTTCCACCGCAATACGCGCAATCAGATCGATTTCGACCTGGTGAACTCGGTCTACGCCAATGTCGCCCGTGCTCATGCCGAGGGCGTCGAGGTCGAACTCGCGCTCAAGCCCGTCGACGCGCTCACCTTCACCGCCAACTACACCTACACCGATACCGAGAACCGCTCGGCAGGCTACCAGGGCAACGATCTCGCCCGCCGTCCGCGCGATGTCGCCAGCGTTTCGGCGGATTACCGCTTTCCGTTCGGTCTGTCGCTCGGCGGCACCGTCACGATGATCGGCGACAGCCTCAACGAAGCGTCGAACCGTACCCGGCTCGACGGCTTCGCGATCGGCAGCGTGCGTGCCGAGCTGCCGATCAACCAGCTGCTCTCGGTCTATGGCCGGGTCGAGAACGTCACCGACGCGCGCTACCAGGTGGTCTCCGGCTATGGCACCTATGGCCGCTCGGCTTTTGCCGGCGTCCGGTTGCGCTACTGATGCGGCGCGCCGCGTTTCTCTGCTTGGTTCTGGCAGGATGCGCGGCGCCCCCGTCCCGCACCGGCGGGATCGTGTCGCTCAATCCCTGCGCGGACGCGATGCTGATCGAACTGGTCGCGCCTGAACGCATCACGGCAATCAGCCGCTACTCCAAGGATCCGCGCGCCAGCTCCATCCCGCCAGAGGTGGCGGCAAGCCTCCCCGCCACCTCTGGCAGTGCCGAGGAAGTGATCACGCTGCGTCCCTCGCTGGTGGTGGCGAGCAGCTACACCGCCCCCTCCACGCGTGAGGCTTTCGCCCGCGCCGGCCTCAAGACGCTCTACCTCGACATCCCGCCCACCATCGACGCCAACAAGGCGCAAATTCGCGAACTCGCCGCCGCGGTCGGCGCGCCCGCTAAAGGGGACGCCCTGGTCGCCCGTATCGATGCCGCCGTCCGCGACGCGCACAGCAACACGCCGCCTGTCACGGCTTTGTTATGGATCGGCGGCAATCTGGCTACGGGAGGCAGCACGTTGCTCGACGAAATGATGACCAAGGCCGGCTTCAGCAATCACGCGGCGCATTATGGCCTCACCCACACCGGCTATCTCCCGATCGAACAGGTGCTCGCCGATCCGCCCCGCGCAATCATCGCGCCAGAGGAAGCGGGCCGCGACGCGGACTCGCGCGCCGCCCAGCTCCGCAAGTGGGCCGTTCGCCGCAGCGGCGCCAAGGTCACACAGGCCGTGTTCCCGCGCGAACTGGTCAATTGCGGCGGCCCCGTGATCGTGCCTGCAATGGCGCGTTTGGCGCGAATTCGTCGCGAGATCGCTCGATGAACCGCCTTTTCCTGAACCTTTCGCTGCTGCTCCTGGTCGCATTGCTGTTCGCGGCATCGCTGATGGCGGGAAAGGCGTGGGTGCCCTTCGACGCTTGGTTCTCCGCTGACCCGCGCTGGTGGATCATCGCCGAACTCCGCTTCCCCCGCGCGATCCTTGGCACCGCCATCGGCGCCGCCCTGGGTCTCAGCGGCGCGGTCCTTCAGGGCTATCTCCGCAATCCCCTCGCCGATCCAGCTGTGTTGGGAATATCCTCCAGTGCAGCACTTGGCGCCGTCGCCTCCATTGTCCTCTTCGCAGCGACGGCTCCCCTCGTCATTTTCTGCGTCGCCATGATAGTCGCCTGCGCCTCCATGCTCCTCCTCGCCGCCCTCGCCTGGCGCTCGGAAGGCGCCGTTGCCTTCATCCTCGCCGGCACGGTGCTCGCCAGCCTCTCCGCCGCCCTCACCGCCTTCCTCATCTCGGTCGCGCCCAATCCCTGGATGACCGCCGAGATCATTGACTGGCTGATGGGCGCCCTCACCGATCGCAGCTTCGGCGAAGTGCAGCTCGCTCTCCCCTTCATCGCTTTGGGCTGCGCCCTTCTCCTTTTTACAGGCCGTTCCCTCGACGCCCTCACGCTAGGCGAAGACGCCGCCCGCTCCCTCGGCGTCCGCCTAGGGGTCGTGCAGATGCTGGTCGTTCTCGGCACCGGCCTAGCGGTCGGCGCGTCCGTCGCGGTCACTGGCATCGTCGGCTTTGTCGGCCTGATCGTTCCGCACCTCTTGCGCCCGCTCACCGGCGCTAGGCCTTCCGCACTGCTGCTCCCGAGCGCGCTGGGCGGCGCGGCCCTTGTCCTCGCCGCGGACAGCCTGGTCCGCCTCTCCCCCGGCGCGAGCGAGGTCCGTCTCGGCATCGCCATGGCGCTGATCGGCACGCCCTTCTTCTTCGTGCTTCTGCTCAAGGGACGCCGCGCCTCATGGATCTGAGCGTCACCGATCTCAGCGTCAGCCTCGGCCACCGCCGCGTCCTCGACAGCGTCACCGCCGAGTTCCGCCCCGCCCGCGTCACTGCGATCCTCGGGGCCAACGGTTCGGGCAAGAGCACCCTGATCCGCACGATGGCCGGCCTGCTCGATCCCGACCGCGGCCATGTCCGCCTCGATCGGCGCTACCTCAACCGCATCTCCGTACGAGAACGTGCCCAACTGCTCGGATACCTGCCGCAGGACGCTTCGGTGCATTGGAATGTCGGCGTCCGCGAAGTCGTCGCGCTGGGCCGGCTGCCGCACCGCTCGCCCTTTGCCGGCCCGTCGCAGGCCGACGCGATGGCCATCGGCGCCGCCTTAGCCGCGACCAATACCAACCACCTCGCCGAACGCGACATGCACGCCCTCTCCGGCGGCGAACGCGCCCGCGTCCTGCTTGCACGGGTCCTAGCGGGCGAGCCGCAATGGCTCCTCGCCGACGAGCCCTTGGCCAGCCTCGACCCTGTCCACCAGCTTGGCCTCCTTGATCAGCTCCGGACCCTCGCTGCGGGCGGTATGGGCGTGGTCATCGTCCTTCACGACCTGATCCAAGCCGCCCGCGCCGCGGATGACGTCCTTCTCCTCAAGGGTGGCCGGGTGGTCGCCTTCGGTCCCGCCCGCGAGGCGCTCGCCCACCAACCGCTCCGCGACGCCTTCGGTGTCGAGGTGATGGTCGTTCCCGACGAGCAAGGTCGCCTGCTGCCCGTCCCGATCGGCCTTTCGGCCTGAACCTCCGGCAGCGGACGGTTGAGTGCCGCTCGCCCCTGTGTCATTGCGCAATAAAATTACATGACGAGTCGGGCCAATGAGCCCGCCGCAGGAGAGTTTGGATGCGCACGATCGAGCACTTCATCGTCAACAACCCGGGTGGCGCCGCCGCCCGCACCGGCGATGTCTTCGACCCCAACACCGGCCGGGTTCAGGCGCGGGTCCTGCTCGGCACCCAGGCCGATCTCGACCGCGCCGTCGCCGCCGCCCAGGCCGCGCAGCCCGCATGGGCCGCCACCAACCCGCAGCGCCGCGCCCGCGTCATGTTCCGCTTCAAGGAACTGGTTGAGTCGAACATGGAAGCCCTCGCCCACACCCTTTCCTCCGAACATGGCAAGGTGATCGCCGACGCCAAGGGGGACATTCAGCGCGGCCTTGAAGTTATCGAATTCGCCTGCGGCATCCCCCATGCGCTCAAGGGCGAATACACGCAGGGGGCAGGCCCCGGCATCGACGTCTATTCGATGCGCCAGCCCCTCGGCATCGGCGCGGGCATCACCCCGTTCAACTTCCCCGCGATGATCCCGATGTGGATGTTCGGCGTCGCCATCGCGTGCGGCAACGCTTTCATCCTCAAGCCGAGTGAGCGCGATCCGAGCGTTCCCGTCCGCCTCGCCGAGTTGATGCTGGAAGCCGGCGCGCCCGACGGCATCCTCCAGGTCGTCCACGGCGACAAGGAGATGGTCGACGCGATCCTCGATCATCCCGCTATCAGCGCCGTCAGCTTCGTCGGCTCTTCCGACATCGCCCATTATGTCTATCGTCGCGGCGTCGACGCGGGCAAGCGCGTCCAGGCGATGGGTGGCGCGAAAAACCACGGTATCGTTATGCCCGACGCCGATCTCGACCAGGTCGTGGCCGACCTGTCTGGTGCCGCCTTCGGTTCAGCCGGCGAGCGCTGCATGGCGCTTCCGGTGGTGGTTCCGGTCGGTGAAAAGACTGCCGACGCGCTGCGCGAGAAGCTGCTACCCGCGATTCAATCGCTGCGCGTCGGCATTTCGACCGATAATGATTCGCATTACGGGCCTGTTGTGAACGCCGCACACAAGCAGCGTGTCGAGAACTGGATCCAGACCGGGATCGACGAAGGCGCCGAGTTGGTCGTCGATGGTCGTGGCTTTCAGCTTCAGGGCCATGAGCAGGGCTTCTTCATCGGCCCGTCGCTGTTCGACCGCGTGACCCCAAACATGCAGTCTTACAAGGAAGAGATCTTCGGCCCCGTCCTGCAGATCGTCCGCGCCCCCGACTTCGAGACCGCCGTGCGCCTTCCCAGCGAACACCAATATGGCAACGGCGTGGCGATCTTCACCCGCAACGGCCACGCCGCCCGCGAGTTCGCCGCGCGCGTCAATGTCGGCATGGTCGGCATCAACGTGCCGATCCCGGTGCCCGTCGCCTATCACAGCTTCGGCGGCTGGAAGCGCTCGGCGTTCGGCGACATCAACCAGCACGGCATGGAAGGCATCCGCTTCTGGACCAAGACCAAGACGGTGACCCAGCGCTGGCCCGACGGTTCGGTCGACTTGCCACGCGGCTCCGAGGATGGCGGCCCCAGCCGCATCCAGGATGCTTTTGTCATCCCCACGATGGGCTGAAGCAATGACTCACCAGTTCGACCTCACCGACGAGCAGCGCCAGGTCCAAGACCTCGCCCGCCAGTTCACCGCCGATCGCATCACGCCGCATGCCGGCGAGTGGGACGAGAAGCACATCTTCCCCCGCGACACGATTCAGGCCGCGGCCGAGCTCGGCTTCGCGTCGATCTATGTGTCCGAGGAGAGCGGCGGCATCGGCCTGGGCAGACTCGAATCCGCGCTGATCTTCGAAGCGATGGCCTATGGCTGCCCCTCCAC
Source organism: Sphingomonas xinjiangensis (assembly GCF_014199255.1). Lineage (GTDB taxonomy): Bacteria > Pseudomonadota > Alphaproteobacteria > Sphingomonadales > Sphingomonadaceae > Sphingomonas > Sphingomonas xinjiangensis. The sequence goes on from NZ_JACIJF010000002.1 coordinate 198,906, forward strand.
CAGCGCTTTCATTTCGATCCATAACATGGCGAGCTGGATGATCGACCGGTTCGGCAGCCAAACGGTTAAGGACAAGTACCTCCCCAGCCTGGTCACCATGGATCGCTTGGCGAGCTATTGCCTGACCGAGCCCAGTTCGGGCTCCGACGCCGCCGCGCTCAAGACCCGCGCTGTCAAGGATGGCGACCATTACATCGTCACCGGCACCAAGCAGTTCATCTCCGGCGGCGGCGAGAACGAGATCTACGTGACCATGGTCCGCACCGGCGAGGAAGGCCCCAAGGGCATTTCCGCGCTGGTGATCGAAAAGGACATGCCCGGCGTCAGCTTCGGCGCGCAGGAGCGCAAGCTCGGCTGGCACTCGCAGCCGACCGCGGCAGTGATCCTCGATCAAGTCCGCGTGCCCGTAGAGAACCTAGTCGGCGCGGAGGGCGAAGGCTTTCGCATCGCGATGATGGGCCTGGACGGCGGCCGCCTCAATATCGGCGCCTGCAGCCTGGGCGGCGCGCAGCGCTGCCTTGAGGAAGCTGTTAGGTACACCAAGGACCGTAAGCAGTTCGGAACGCCCATCGCCGACTTCCAGAACACGCAGTTCACCCTGGCCGACATGGCGACTGAATTGGAAGCCGCCCGTGCCCTGCTCTACCTCGCCGCCGCCAAGGTGACCGAGAACGCGCCGGACAAGACCCGCTTCGCTGCCATGGCCAAACGCTTCGCCACTGACACCGGCAGCGCCGTGGTCGACCGCGCGCTCCAGCTCCACGGCGGCTATGGCTATCTCCAGGATTATCCAATCGAGCGCTTCTGGCGCGACCTGCGCGTCCATTCGATCCTGGAAGGCACCAACCAGGTGATGCGCATGATCGTCGGCCGCGACTTGGTGCGGCAGTGATGTTCACGCGAAGGCGCGAAGACGCGAAGACGATGTTCGCGCACAGGCGCAGAGGCGCAGAGAGTTGGCCTCGCCGCGCCAGCGGCCTTGAACACGCACCGCTAGCCAAGCTGCTCGCCGATCGACGGGCGGCTGACGCCGCCGGAAGGCGTGCCTCTGCGCCTCCGCGCCTCTGCGCGAACCTCTTCACTTCCTCTCTTTGCGCCTTCGCGCCTTCGCGTGCATCAAAATGACCGACGTCCTCACCACCGACGAAGGCGCACTAGGCCGCATCCGCCTGAACCGCCCCAAGGCGCTCCACGCGCTCAACACCGCCATGTGCCAGGCAATGCTCCACGCGCTCGACACGTGGGAAGCTGACCCCACCATCGAAGCGATCCTCATCGACCACGCTGAAGGCCGCGGCTTCTGCGCCGGCGGCGACATCCGCATGATCGCGGAAAGCGGCGCGGGCGGCGGCAAGAACGCCGCCGATTTCTTCCGCGTCGAATACCGGATGAACCACCGGCTGTTCACTTATCCCAAGCCGATCATCACCTTCATGGACGGCATTACCATGGGCGGCGGCGTCGGCATCTCGCTGCCGGCGAAGTTCCGCGTCGCCACCGAGAACACCAAATTTGCCATGCCCGAAACCGGGATAGGCCTGTTTCCTGATGTCGGTGGCGGCTGGTACCTGTCGCGCCTGCCCGGCCGTATGGGCGAATATATCGCGCTGACCGGGCACCGCCTCGACGGGGCCGAATGCCTCGCGCTGGGCCTCGCCAGCCATTATCTTCCTGCCGAGAGGCTCGAAGAAGCCAAGGCGCGCATGGCCGAGGCGCCAGATCAGATCGAAAGTATCCTCAATACCCTCGTCGCGCCGGCACCGCAGGCGCGCATCCTCGCGCATCGCGACGTGATCGACCGGCTCTTCGCCTCCAGCACGCTCGAGGGCATCGTCGCCGTGCTCGAAGCCGACGATAGCGAATGGGCGCAGCAACAGCGCGCCACCCTGCGTACCAAATCGCCCCAGGCGATGAAGGTCTCACTCCGCCTCCTCGCTGAAGGTCGTGCCATGCCCAGCTTCGCCGACGAGATGCGCCAGGAATATGCCGTCGCCACCCGCGTCGGCCGCTTGCCCGACTTTGCCGAGGGCGTGCGCGCGGTGATCCTCGACAAGGACAACGCGCCCAAGTGGAACCCCGCCACGCCCGAGGGCGTGACCCAGAACCAGATCGACGCCATCTTCGCGCCGCTTCCGGACCACGAATCCTGGAAGCCCGCCTGAACAAGGAACCTTCCATGTCCCAGTACGAAACCATCCTGGTCGAGCAGCGCGGCGCCGTCACGCTCGTCACGCTCAACCGCCCCAAGGCGCTGAACGCACTCAACACCCAGATCCTGTCCGAACTGCTCGACGCGATGCGCGCTTTCGATGAAGACGCATCGCAGGGCTGCGCGGTCATCACCGGCAGCGAAAAGGCTTTCGCCGCCGGTGCCGACATCAAGGAGATGCAGGCGCAGGGTTTCGCCGACATGTACGGCCATGACTTCTTCGCCGGCTGGGACGCGTTCACCCGCACGCGGAAACCGGTCATCGCCGCGGTCGCTGGCTATGCGCTCGGCGGCGGCTGCGAGCTGGCGATGATGTGCGACTTCATCCTGGCCGCCGACAGCGCGAAGTTTGGCCAGCCCGAGATCAAGCTCGCCGTCTCGCCCGGCATGGGCGGTTCTCAGCGCCTTACCCGTGCCGTCGGAAAGGCCAAGGCGATGGAGATGTGCCTCACCGGTCGGATGATGGACGCCGACGAGGCCGAGCGCGCGGGTCTGGTAAGCCGCATCCTCCCTGCAGCCGAGCTTCTGAACGACGCGCTCAAGACCGCCGCAACGATCGCCTCAATGGCACCGCTCGCGGTAAAAGCGAACAAGGAGATGGTCGACGTGGCATATGAAACCACGCTTGCTCAAGGCGTCCAGTTCGAACGCCGCCTGTTCCACGCGCTGTTCGGCACGCAAGACCAGACGGAAGGCATGGCCGCCTTCGTCGAAAAGCGGTCCGGAATCTGGACGGGCAAGTAAACGATGCCCCCCTCTCCCTTCAAGGGAGAGGGGGTGCAAACTTAGGCTCGAAATGCCTTAGTCGAAGCTGGGTGCGGGCTGAGCGCTTGCCTCGCAAACGCACGGAGCCAAGCTCCGCTCCACCCGCCATTCTTGGCTAGCCACAAAGCTGGCAAGCTGCGCTATTCTCTCCCTTATCAACGGGAGAGACACCGTTAGGAGAGGACAACATGGCACGCATCGCATTCATCGGCCTGGGAAATATGGGCGGCGGCATGGCGGCAAACCTCGCCAAGGCCGGCCACGACGTCCGCGCCTTCGACTTGAGCCAAGACGCGCTCGACAAGGCGAAAAAGGCCGGCTGCCTTCCGGTAAATGATGCGATCGCCGCCATCGAAGGTGCCGAGGCGGTCATCACCATGCTGCCCGCCGGCAAGCATGTCGAAAGTGTCTATGGCGACAGCATCTTCGAGCATGCCGAACCCGGCACGATCCTGATCGACTGCTCGACGATCGACGTCGACACTGCCCGTCGCGTCGCCCAGGCGGCTACTGACCATGGTCTCGCCGCGGTCGATGCCCCCGTATCCGGTGGCATCGCAGCGGCCAACGCCGGCACGCTCACCTTCATGGTCGGCGGCAGCGCCACCGCCTTCGACAAGGCCGAGCCCTTCCTGTCGGACATGGGCAAGTCGGTCATCCATGCCGGCGCCAACGGCGCGGGGCAGGCGGCCAAGATTTGCAATAACATGATCCTCGGCGCGACGATGATCGCCACCTGCGAGGCCTTTGCTCTTGCGGAGAAACTCGGTCTCGATCCCCAGAAGTTCTACGACGTCGCTTCGGTCAGCTCGGGCCAGAGCTGGTCCGTCACCAGCTATTGTCCCGTTCCCGGCGTCGGCCCCGAAACTCCCGCGGACCGCGATTATCAGGGCGGATTCGCCGCACCGCTGATGCTCAAGGACCTCCGACTGGCGATGGAAGCCGCAGGCAGCGTCAACGCGCGAACCCCGATGGGCGCCCGCGCCGCAGAACTCTACGAAACGTTCGTCGCCGGTGAAGGCGCAGGGCTCGACTTTTCGGGGATCATCAAGACGCTGCGCTGAGCGCCTTAACCGCCTGTTTGCCGATCGGGCGCATACCTCGCCCATGCGCCCGATCTTCGCCCTGCTCGCCCTTGCCGCCCCCGCCGCCGCCCAGACGCAGCAGCGCGCGCCCTTCGTCATCGCTGAAACCGGGCAGGGTTTCGCGTCCCTGGACGAAGCAGTCGCCGAGGTGCGCGACGGTACCGCCACCATCCTGATCGCGCCCGGCACCTATCGCCAGTGCACGGTGCAAGCCGGCGGTCACATCACCTTCAAGGCGACGGTGCCCGGCAAGGCGATCTTCGAGTCCGAGACGTGCGAGGACAAGGCCGCCTTCGTGCTCCGCGGTCGCGGCTCCGTCGTCGATGGCATCGTATTCCGCGGCTATTCGGTCAATGACGGCAACGGCGCCGGCATCCGCATCGAGATGGGCGACCTCACCGTCACCAATTCGATGTTCCTCGACAGCCAGGAAGGCATATTGGGCGGCGGGCATGAAACCGTGCGCCGCATCACGATTGACCGATCGACCTTCTCCGGCCTCGGCCAGTGCGAAACCGAAAATTGCTCGCACTCGATCTATCTGGCAGTCGACGGTCTGGTCACCGTCACTCGCTCACGCTTCGAACGCGGAACCGGCGGTCACTATGTCAAGCTGCGCGCGCGCCAGGTGCAGATCAACAACAACAGCTTCGACGACAGCCGTGGCACCAAGACCAACTACATGATCGATCTGTCCGAAGGCGGCACTGGCGTGATCTCGGGCAACACCTTCGTTCAGGGCCGCAACAAGGAAAACAATTCCGGCCTGATCGTCGTCGCGGCCGAGGGCAAGACCTATGCCACCGCCGGACTCCGCGTCGAAGGCAACACGGCTACGCTGGCACCGGGCGCGCCGACCAACCCAGCCTTCGTTGCCGACCTCAGCGGCCAGCGCATCCAACTTGGCACCAACACGCTAGGGCCCGGCATCCGCTCCTTCGAACGCCGCTGAGCCTAGCGGCAGGTGTCGCCCGGCCCCGCGTCCAGGTCCAGACAGCGCCCGTCGATCTCGACCGGCACTGGCACCTTGATCAGCGCGGCCAGCGTCGGCGCGATGTCCACCGTCTCCACCGACAGCGGCTGCTCGAACCCGGTCATCCCCTTGCGCCAGAACAGGATCGGCACGCGCCGGTCATAGTCCCAGAAGCTGCCATGCGTCGCCACCGAACCACGGGTCGGATCAGCGATGGGCGTCACGCGCGGCTTCAGTGCCACCACGAAGTCGCCCGATCGCGAAGGCTCGTACGACTCGCGCGCGCGCTCCAGCATCGTCCAGGTCTCGGGCGGCGTCTTGGGATGCGGCGTCGCCAGGATCTGCGCCCGGGTATATACGCCATAAACCTGCGGATGCGCGGCATAGCGACCGATCGCCTCTGCCAGCACCTTGTCGCGCTGCGCCTTGGGCAGTTTGGGATCGACATAGATGTCACCAGCCGCGCTTCCGGCCAGCGGGTTGCCGCTGATGCCCAGCTTGGTGGCGATCTCCGCGCCGACTGCCTTGGGGTTCAGCTTTGGGTCGATGCGCGCCGCCATCGGCGCGGCATGCTCGTCGTTTCGCTCGGGCAAGTCATGCCCGCCATGATCGGCGGTCAGCGCGACGGCATAATCGACGCCGGTCTTGTCCAACACCGCGAACAGCTTGCCCAGCATTTGGTCGAGCGCGAATATCTGGATGCACATCTCGCTACCCTCGGTGCCGAAGGTGTGCCCGACATAGTCTGTGGCCGACGCGCCGACGATCAACAGGTCGGTGTGCCCGTTCTGGCCCAGCTTCATGTCGGTGGCGACGCCGGCGCCTAGCGCCAGGATCGCTTCGTCGAACTCGGGCGAGGCGCGGAACGCGCCGGCATTGCCGGCAGCGCGTGCGAAGCGCCCGTCACCTACCGTCTTGGTCGCACCTAGCGGGATCGCCCGGCTGCGTGCCTGGCAGAAGGCGGGCAGCGCCATCGGCGCCTGCGCTTCGCCGATACGGCCGGTGACATTGGCGTTCATTTTGGTCACCATCGCCGGCGCGGTGCGCCCGGCATAGGAGACCAAGGCTTTGCCGTTCCACCACCACAGCTCGTCCACCTTGTGCCCGCCCATCATCACCGCGGCGCGATCCTTGCCGGCCACCGACACGACGCGGCTCGCAGGATCGGCCAGCTTCATCCATTCGCCTAGCGTCGGCACCTTCAGATGCTTGTCCGACACAGTATAGCTTTCGGAAGTGCTGCCGGGCACGCTCTCGTCCTCAGCGCAATAGACGGTCTTGTCGTCACGCGGCGCGTTGAAGTCGGTCCAGTCGTTGGCGACGATCCCGGTCCGCGCCGGGCGCGCGCCGCTCAGGATGGTGGAGTGTCCCGGACAAGTCTCGGTCGCAGCGTGGCTCTGATAGCCCGACGGGAACACCGCACCACTCATCAGCCGCGCCAGCCCGCCAGTGAACTGCGCGCGATACTCGGCGAACAAGTCGGCCGAGAATTGGTCGACGGAGATCACCACCACCAGCTTGGGCGGCGCAGCGGGCGCTGCGGCACGGGCCGGAGCTTGCGCTTCCTGGGCAGCGATCGGCGACGCGGCAAGCAGCGCCAGCGCGGCGGCAACGGGAGTGGTGAATTTCATGGGCCGGCTCCGGCAAGGGAAGGATATGAACCCAGCTATTGTCCAACGGCGCTTCCTGGGCAAGGACGGGCCATGGCCTTCCTTCGTTTCGGATTGATGTCGCTGCTGCTTGCGCTTGTCGCATTGCCGGCGCTTGCCCAGCCGGTCGGCAACGGACCGCATGTCCGCGTCGAACTGCTTGCGGAAACCGATCACCCGGCGCCCGGTAGCACGGTGACGCTGGCCCTCGCCTCAGCTCCGGAAAAAGGCTGGCACGCCTATTGGCAGAACCCGGGCGACGCCGGCCTGCCTGCACGGTTCGACTGGTCGCTTCCGTCGGGGGCCAGCGTTGGCGAACCAAGCTACCCGGTGCCGCAGCGCCTGATGATCTCGGGCCTGATGAACTATGTCTATGAGGGCCCCTTCGCCCCGCTGGTCACGCTGAAGCTGCCGGCGGGCGCCAGCGGTACGCTGCCCGTCCGGGTCCGTGTGGACTATCTCGTCTGCACCGACGCCATCTGCGTACCCGAGCGGGCCGACCTCGCCACAACGCTTACCGTAGGCGATGGCAGCATCGCGCCAGAGCGCCGGGCGCGGTTCGACCGCTGGCGTGCCGCGCTGCCCAAGCCGCTGGGCAGCCCGGCCAGCTTCCAGTTGGACGCCGGGCGGATCAGGCTCGCCGTCCCGTACCCTGCAGATGCACCGCTCGACGACGCATACTTCTATCCGCGCACGCAGAATGCGCTCGATTATGCCGCGCCGCAGACCGTCGGACGCGACGGCGACCGGATCGTGATCGAGACCGCGGCCAAGGGGCAGCCCAAAGCTTTGCAGGGTGTCCTTCAGATCGGCGGCCAGGGGCTGCTCGTCACTGCTACACCCGGCAACGTGCCTCCACTGGCATCCTCCACTTTTTCCACGGGCGTGGTCACAACGCTGGCCGCGTTCTTCGCCGCGCTGCTCGGCGGCATTATCCTCAACATTATGCCCTGCGTCTTCCCGATCCTCAGCCTCAAGGCACTGAGTCTGGCAAAGGGGCACGGCGAGGATCCGCGGGGCGAAGCCCTGGCCTATACCGCCGGCGTAGTGCTGGTGTGCCTTGCGCTAGGCGGCGCGTTGCTCGCGATCCGTGCCGGCGGCGCATCGGCCGGGTGGGCATTCCAGCTTCAAAGCCCTGGGGTCATCCTGCTGCTGTTGCTGCTGACTGTGGCCATCGCGCTTAACCTGGCCGGCCTGTTCGAGTTAGGCGCGCCCGGCTTCGCCAATCGCGCGGCGGCGAGCGGACGGGGCGGAGCCTTCGCCACTGGAGCTCTCGCGGCCTTTGTCGCCACGCCATGCGCAGGACCTTTCATGGCCTCCGCCCTCGGCGCGGCACTGATCCTGCCTTGGCCTGCGGCTCTCGCGGTGTTCGGCGGCCTGGGGCTGGGCATCGCGCTTCCCTTCCTCCTGCTCGGCTTCGTGCCGGCGCTGCGCCGCCGCCTGCCGCGGCCCGGCGCCTGGATGGCGACGCTGCGCCACATTCTGTCGGTGCCGATGTTCCTGACCGCGCTGGCGCTTGCCTGGGTGTTGGGACGCCAGACCGGGGTGAACGGCATGACGATCGGCCTGGGCGCAATGCTGCTTACTGCGCTGACTCTGTGGTGGGCAGGCGCCCGCCAGCGCGGTGGCGCCGTTCGCGCCTGGCTTCCGGCGCTGCCGCTGTTGCTGCTCGCCTGCGCGGCGACGGCATTCGTCCGCCCCGCGCAATCCAGCCAGCAGGCCCCATCCGGCACCGAGCCCTTCAGCGAAGCCCGCCTCGCGCAGCTCCGCGCCGAAGGCCGACCGGTCTTTGCCTATTTCACGGCCGACTGGTGCCTCAGCTGCAAGGTGAATGAAAAGGCAGTGATCGACACCGCTGCGGTGCGCGACGCGCTGCGCGACGGCAACGTCGCAGTTCTTGTGGGCGACTGGACCAACGGCGATCCGGCGCTCGGCCGCTTCATCGAGCGCCACAACCGCGCCGGGGTGCCGCTCTACTTGTGGTACACGCCGGGCCAAGACCACCCGCAACTATTGCCGCAAATCCTAAGCCGGTCGCAACTCGTTGATCTTGCTCGCTCCCGTTAATTTCCTTGTGCGGCCTCACGGTGCGTTGCAGCATGGAACTTGCAGGCACTTCAGCGCTTGGGGCGTGAATGGGAACAAGTGGGGCGTTCGACGAGATTTGGGGCTTTGGCGGGCCGGATTCGCCGCGACCTGAATTCCAGGCGCTGTCGCGCTGGGTGGCAAACACCTCGACCGAGGAACTCCACCAACGTCAGCAATCCGCCGAAGCCGCTTTCCGCCAGCTCGGCATCACCTTTGCCGTCTATGGCGAAAACGATGCGGCGGAACGCATCATCCCGTTCGACATTGTGCCGCGCCTCTTCCTGCATCAGGAATGGACCAGCCTGTCGGAAGGACTGGTGCAGCGCGTACAGGCGATCAATGCCTTCCTCGAAGATATCTATGGCGAGCGCCGCATCCTCGCCGAAGGGCTGATCCCGCCGGAGCTCATCTTCCGCAACGATCAGTTCCGCCCCGAAGTCGCCGGCATCCGTCCGCCGCATGGCATCTGGGCGCATATCTGCGGCATCGACCTGGTCCGCACCGGTCCCGACCAGTTCTTCGTGCTGGAGGACAATGCTCGCACCCCGTCGGGCGTGTCTTATATGCTGGAGAACCGGGAGGCGATGCTGCGCCTGTGTCCCGAGTTGTTCCGCGAATTCCGCGTCGCCCCAGTCGACAGCTATCCCGACCGGCTGCTCGAGACGATGCGCTCCGTCGCGCCAGGCAACAACCCCGATCCGATGTGCGTCGTGCTGACGCCGGGCCACTTCAATTCGGCCTATTACGAACACAGCTTCCTTGCCGATTCGATGGGGATCGAACTGGTGGAAGCCGCCGACTTGGTCGTCGATGACGACATCGTCTGGGTACAGACCGTCGGCGGACGGGTGCGGGTCGATGTCATTTACCGCCGGATCGACGACGACTTTCTCGATCCCCTCATCTTCCGGCCTGATTCGATGCTGGGCGTGCCCGGCCTCATCGCCGCTTATCGTGCCGGTAATGTCGCGCTGATCAACGCTCCCGGCAACGGCATCGCCGACGACAAGGCGATCTACAGCTACATGCCGGAAATCGTCCGCTTCTACACCGGCCAGGACGCCAAGCTGCCCAATGTCGAGACCTGGCGGTGCCGCGAACCGCAGCCGCTGAAGTACGTCCTCGATCATCTTCCCGAATTGGTCGTTAAGCTGGTCGACGGCTCGGGCGGCTATGGCATGCTCGTCGGTCCCACCGCCTCCAAGCAGGAGATCGCCGACTTCCGCGCCGCGCTGATTGCCGAACCGCATCGCTACATCGCGCAGCCAACGCTGGCACTCTCCACGGTGCCCACTTTGGTGGAACAGGGCCTGGCGCCACGCCATGTCGACTTCCGCCCATTCGTCCTCACCGGCAGCGATGGCGTCCGCGTCGTGCCCGGCGGTCTCACCCGCGTGGCGCTGCGCGAAGGCTCGCTGGTCGTGAATTCCAGCCAGGGTGGCGGCACCAAGGACAGCTTCGTGCTGCTGGACGACCGCGCGCCTACTCAGTCCCAATCACAGCGGCAGGGACTGTGAGGTCGCCATGCTGATGCTCTCCCGCACCGCCTCGGCACTCTACTGGCTTGGCCGCTATGTCGAACGCGCCGATTTCATCGCCCGGCTGGTGGAAGCCACGATCCGCTTGGACGCCCTCTCCGCCCGTCCCGCTGGCGAAGCGGCATGGCAGAGCGCGCTCGCCGTCAGCTACACTGACCAGGCGTTCGCCGCGACCGGCGGCAACTTCACCCAGGCCGAGGTCGCGCATTTTCTCACGCTGGACGCCAGCCATTCGGGCTCGATCGTCCGCTGCCTGGAACTGGCGCGCAACAATGCGCGCGCCGTGCGCACCGCGCTCACCCGCGACGCGTGGACCGCGGTTAACCGTGCCTGGCTGCTGTTCCAGAACCGGGTAAGCACCGGCAGTGCTACGCAGACGCTGAATCTGGTTGAGCAAGTGAAGGGCGAGACTCGCGGCTTCGAAGGGTCGATCCACCGCATGATGCGCAACGAGGCGACCTGGCTGATCCAGCTCGGCGCCTCCGTGGAGCGCGCCGACAACACCGCCCGGCTGGTCGACGTGAAATACCATTTGTTGCTGCCCGAGGGCGAACGGGTCGGCGGCGTCGTCGACCGGGATCAATGGACGACGATCCTCCAGACTGTCTCGGCCGTGAATGCCTATCGCTGGCTCTACAAGGAAGGCCTTCAGCCCAGCAACGTCATCAACTTGCTGGTCAGCCGCGTCGAGCTGCCACGCAGCCTCGCGGCCTGTGCCGAGGAAAGCGTCGGCATTCTCAGCCAACTCGCCAAACGCACTGGCCTTCAGGGTGAGGCGGACCGCATGGCCCGGGCGCGCATGGCGCGGATGCAGAAGACCCGCACCTCAGATATCATCGTCACGGGCCTCCACGAACATCTGACCGCCTTTATTCAGGAAAATGCGATGCTCGACGCCGCGATAAGCCGCCAGTTTCGGTTCATCTGATGCGCATCGCCATCGATCACCACAGCCGCTACCGCTTCTCCAAGCCTCAAGACCGCATCGTTCAGATGCTGCGCCTCACGCCGGGCGACACGCGCGATCAGACGGTGGTGAACTGGATGGTCAGCGTCGACTGCGACGCCCGCCTGCGCGACGCGACCGACGGATTCGGTAACGCCGTCACGATGCTCTATGCCGACGGGCCGCTCGCCGCGATCGACGTCCACGTCACCGGCGAAGTGCTGACCACCGACGCCGATGGTGTGATCCACGAAGCAGCCGAACCGCTGCCTGCGCTCCTGTATCTCCGCACCACCGCGCGCACTGCGCCGGGCACAGACCTTCCTGGCTTTGCGTCAGACAGCGTTTCGGGCGCGCGCGATCCGCTCGACACGCTCCACCGTTTGAATTGCGCGCTTCACGCCCGCTTCCCCTGCGCACCCGATGCACCGGACACCGGCACCTCGGCGGCCGCGGCGTTCGTTGCCGGCAAGGCGACATCGCGCGACGTCGCCCAGATGTTCATCGCAGCCGCTCGCAGCCTTCAGATCCCCGCCCGCTACGTATCCGGCTACCGCAGCGACAGCGTAGCTCAATCCGCGCCGCACGCCTGGGCCGAAGCGCATGTCTACGGCCTGGGCTGGATCGGTTTCGATCCCGCCGCAGGCCTAATCCCCGACGAACGCTATGTCCGTGTCGCAATCGGCCTCGACGCAGCGGGCGCGGCGGCGATCGCCGGCACGCGCATCGGCTACGGCTTGGAACAGCTCGATGTCGACCTGCACGTGGAACAGATGCCCGGCGACGCCTGAAGGCGACGATCAAGCCAGCGCGCGCACCTTCGACGGCAACGGCATGGCAAGGGTCTCGTCCTCGTCGGTCAGCAGCGCCCAGCCATTGGGGCCGAGCACCTCGATTGGCCGATAGCGCGTCTTGTACGCCATCCGCTCGGACCCCTTCACCCAATAGCCGAGATAGACATAGGGCAAACCGGCATCCCGCGCGCGCAGGATGTGGTCGAGGATGATGTAATTGCCCATGCTCGGCCGCGTATCGTCCGGCACGAAGAAGCTATAGATCATCGACAGCCCGTCGGCCTGCCGATCGGTGATGCATGCGCCCACAAGCCGCCCGCGCGCGCCGTCCACCGACGGCTCGCGATATTCGATCACATAGGAGCTGACGGGTGACTGCTCGACCATGTCGGCATAGTCGCTCTCGTCCATCGCCGCCATGCCGCCGCCCGGGTGCCGCGCGGTCAGATAGCGTCGCAATAGATCATATTGCTCTTCGGTCGCCCAAGGCTTGCACGCCGTGACTTCCAGGTCACCATAGCGCTTGAGCAGCTTGCGCTGCGTCGCATTGGGCTGGAACTGATCGGCGACGATCCGCACCGAAACGCACGCCGTGCAGCCTGCGCAGCTAGGTCGATAAGCGACCGACTGGCTCCGCCGAAATCCGATCCGCCCCAGCGCATCGTTGAGCTCCCCGGCGTGCTGCCCGCTCAGTTCGGTGAAGATCTTCCGCTCCTGCCGCCCCGGCAGATACGGGCAGGGTGACGGGCTGGTCACGAAGAATCGGGGGAAACGGGTAAGTGCAGTCACCGCCTGTTGGTCCTCGTTCCGGCCACACGATCGGCCTTGTGGACGCGACTATGAAGCGGTCGGCACATGATGAAAAGCGCCTTTACCATGAAAGAAAGTTAACAATCGATCGCAGAAGGTAGAATGCCAGAACAGCGACTTAACGCCTCGCGGCCGCGTTGGTCTGGCGCAACCGTTAACCATTCCGCGAATACGAGCGGGTATCCGCTTCCCGGCTGCACCCAGCATATAGCAAAAGCGTGCGCTTGGGAATCCGCCCCTCGGCTTCGCTCGTCCCAAGGCCCCTCATGGCGAACCCGGCTCAGGCTAATTCAATCTGCTTCACTTCATATTGCGCGCGGCGAAGCGCGGTGATCAGCCGGTCGAGGTGATTGCGGTCGCGCGTTTCGCATTCCACATCCAGCGTCAATCCCTTGGCCGGCAGCGTCGTGAAGATCCGCTGGTGATACAGTTCCAGGATGTTGACGCCCTGCTCCTGGAAGATCTTGGCCACGTTAAACAATGCGCCCGGCCGGTCCTGCAAGCGCACGCTCAGCCGCGCCAGCCGCCCGGAGCGGGCCAAATCACGCAGCAGCACATTGGCGAGCAGCCGCGTATCGATATTGCCGCCGCACAGGATAGTGCCGACCGTGCGCCCTTTGAACCGTTCGGGCTCGGACAACAGCGCTGCGAGCCCCGCCGCGCCCGCACCTTCGACCACCGTCTTCTCGATCTGGAGCAGCAGGCTGACCGATTCCTCCAAGCGACGCTCGCCGACCAGCACGATGTCGTCGACTAGCGCCTCGACGATTCCCGCAGTGATCCCGCCGGGCTCCTTCACTGCGATACCCTCCGCCAGCGTATCGCCTGCGCAGGGCATCTCGGTATGGTGGATGCGGTTGTACATCGACGGGAACAGCTCGGCCTGCACGCCGACGACTTCCACCGAGCGCCCTTCAGACTTGGCGACCACCGACGATCCGGAGATCAGCCCGCCGCCGCCGATCGGCACTACCAGCATGTCGATCTCGGGCACATCCTCCAGCATCTCCAGCGCCGCCGTACCCTGGCCAGCGATCACCCGGGCATCGTCGAACGGGTGGATGAAGGTAAAGCCCCTCTCGGCCTCCAGCGTACGCGAATGGGCATAGGCCGCGTCGAACGTTTCGCCGTGCAGAATCACGGTGGCGCCGTGTCCTTCGGTCTGGGTGACCTTCACAATCGGCGTGTTCACCGGCATCACGATGGTGCTTGGGATGCCCAGCCGCGTCGCGTGATAGGCCAGCCCCTGCGCGTGGTTACCCGCCGACGCGGCGATCACCCCTTTCGCGCGCGCCGCCTCGTCCAATTGCAGCAGCGTGTTGAGCGCACCGCGCTCCTTATAAGCGGCGGTGAACTGCAAATTCTCGAACTTCAGATATACTGTCGCACCGGTCAGCTTCGACAGCGTCTTGCTGATCAGCGTTGGCGTCCGCACGATCGATCCGGAAATTCGCGCCTGCGCTGCACGAACATCGTCGATCGATACGGATAGCGGCGTTGCTGCCGGAACTGCTTTGGTGGCCATGCGGCAAGGCGTAGACCATCTGGCGCAGCGGGGGAACAGGCCCTATGCGCTTGCCCCATGCTCAAGACGCCCCGCCTCACCCGCATCCTGACTCCGCTTCTTGCCGCCACTGCGCTGCTCAGCGCGCCCGCCGCCCTGGCCGATGGCGTGGTCGACAACGTCAACGGCATCACGCTAGGTGCACGCGGCGAAGTGGTCCGGTTCCGCGCGATGCAGATCGACCGGAACGGCAAGGTGGTCCGCCTGTTCGCCGGGAAGGAAAAGCCGCCCAAGAAGGTCGAATGGCGCACCGACATGCAGGGGCGCACGCTCGTGCCCGGGATGATCGACGCGCACGGCCATGTCATGGGGCTGGGCTCGCAGCTCCTGCTGCTCGACCTGTCGCAGACCCGCTCGCTCGACGAAGCGCTGGACAAGATCCGCAGCTATGCCGCGGCCAATCCCAACAAGTGGATCGTCGGCAGTGGCTGGAACCAGGAGCGCTGGGGGCTTGGCCGGTTCCCGACCGCCGCCGATCTCGACCGCGCGGTTAGCGACCGTCCGGTCTATCTCGAGCGGGTCGACGGCCACGCCGGCTGGGCCAACACCCGCGCGCTCGCCGCCGCAGGTATCACCGCCGCGACCAAGGACCCCGCCGGCGGCCGCATCGAACGCGCAGGCGGTAACGCGCCTGCGGGCGTGCTGGTCGACTCCGCGCGCACCCTGGTCGAGAAGGTCGTTCCACAGTCCACGCCGCGGGAGCGCAACGCCGCGTTCCTCGCCGCGCAGGACAAGCTGCTGTCGCTCGGCGTCACCGCCACGGCCGACATGGGCACCACCATCGAGGATTGGCTGACCTATCGCCGCATCGGTGACCTCAACCTGCTCAAGGTACGCATCATGAGCTATGCACACGGCGTCGACACCGCGCTCACTGTCGCAGGTCAGGGCCCGACGCCGTGGCTCTATGGCGATCGGCTGCGCATGGGCGGCATCAAGATCTATGACGACGGCGCGCTGGGCAGCCGAGGGGCGTGGCTCAAGGCACCCTATGCCGACGCCCCTAACCAGCGGGGGTTGGGCTTCCTCAGCGACGACCAACTGCTCAACATGATGACGCGCGGCTCGATGGACGGGTTCCAGATCGCCATCCACGCCATCGGCGACCGCGCCAACCAGCAGGCGCTCGATGCCATCGAGGTGCTGTCGGACACCTATAAGGACGATCGCCGCTGGCGGATCGAACATGCCCAGATCGTCGATCCCACGGATCTGCCCCGCTTCGGCAAATTCGGCATCATCGCCTCGATGCAGCCGGTGCACCAGACTTCGGACCGAACCATGGCGGAAGCCCGTCTGGGCGAAGGACGGCTGAACGGCGCCTATGCCTGGCGCTCGATCCTCCAGACCGGCGGCCGGCTCGCCTTCGGCTCCGACTATCCGGTCGAGAGCCCCGATCCCTGGGCCGGCTGGGCCGCATCCTTCACGCGCCAGGATCCGCAGGGCCAGCCCCCCGGCGGCTGGCGCATGCAGGATGCCGTGACGCGCGAACAGGGTTGGGCCGGCTTCACCACCGGCGCCGCCTATGCGGGCTTCGCCGAAGGAAAGATCGGCCGCCTCGCCCCCGGCCTGCTCGCCGACTTCCTGATCCTCGACCGCGATCCGGTCACTGCCGCCCCCGGCGCCCTGCGTGCCACCAAAGTGCTGGAAACCTGGGTTGGAGGATATAAGGCATGGCCCGCCAAATAGGGCACTTGCTGCTGGCCGGCGCCAACTGGCCCGACCGGCTGATCGCCTGCGTCGGCGCCCTTGCGGGCATCGTGGTCACTGCGGCCGTCGGCGGGCTGCTGCCGCCAGCCGCGGCGCCCTTCCTCGTCGCGCCGATGGGCGCCTCCGCGGTGCTGGTCTATGCCGTGCCGGCCAGCCCACTGGCCCAGCCCTGGCCCGTACTCGGCGGCAACATGCTGTCGGTGTCGGTGGGCCTCTTCTGCGCGCTGCTGCTCGGCCATGGGGCGCTTGCCGCTGGCGTGGCGGTAAGCCTAGCCATCCTGCTGATGTCGCTGCTGCGCTGCCTCCATCCGCCCGGCGGCGCCTGCGCGCTGCTGCCGGTGCTCGGCGGCCCCGCGATCTTGGGTAAGGGTTTCGCCTTCGCGCTGCTCCCGGTCGGCCTCAACGCCGCCGTGCTGGTGGGCGTGGGTCTCGCTTATCACCGCTTTTCGCGCCACAGCTACCCGCACAAGCCAGCCCCGGCCGCCGCAATCCCCAGCCTCCTGCGTGCCGACATCGACGCCGCCTTGGCGGAGGCGCATGAGAGCTTCGACATCGACAGCGAAGATCTCGCAGCCCTGCTCGACCGCGCCGAAGCCCACGCCCAGTCGCGGCGCCGCTAAGCACACCGCACCTATTTGCAACGAGACGAGCGAGCGCAGCAGAGGGCGCGGGGCGAGCCTTGCGTCAAGGTACTCGCCCGGCATGATCGGCCGCGCCGGCATGGAAGCGCTCGGCTGGTGGGAGAAGCTTCACGCGTCCCGGCGCGACTATCTTCAAATGATGTGGGGTGGCCAGGTCGTGTTCGTCGAAAGACAATTCTCGGCGGTCATCCACCCTAGGGACGAGACCGTCACCGCAACCGAAATCACCGTCATAGACTGAGTGCGTCTGTCGAACTGGCAGGACCCCTCGCGTTCAGCGCCTCAAAAAACAAGGGCCGCGGCTCCATCCGGAACCGCGGCCCATACAGCCCCCGCTGTGTTTCAAATCAGGCGACTGCCGAAACGCCCGCTTCCACGCCGTCCAGCTCGCGCAGCACATAGCCACGGCCCCAGACAGTCTCGATGTAATTCTCGCCTTCGGTCGCCATGGTCAGCTTCTTGCGCAGCTTGCAGATGAAGACGTCGATGATCTTGAGCTCGGGCTCGTCCATCCCGCCATAGAGATGATTGAGGAACATCTCCTTGGTCAGGGTCGTGCCCTTGCGGAGCGACAGCAGCTCCAGCATCGCATATTCCTTGCCGGTCAGGTGCACGCGCGCGCCGTCGACTTCGACGGTCTTGGCGTCCAGGTTCACCGCCAGCTTGCCGGTGCGGATGACCGATTGCGAATGGCCCTTCGAGCGGCGAACCACTGCGTGGATGCGCGCCACCAGTTCCTCGCGGTGGAAGGGCTTGGTGACGTAATCGTCGGCGCCGAAGCCGAACGAGCGCACCTTGGAATCCATTTCGTTGACGCCCGACAGGATCAGCACCGGCGTCTGCACGCGGGCGACGCGGACCTTCTTCAGCACGTCATAGCCGTGCATGTCGGGAAGGTTCAGGTCGAGCAGGATAATGTCGTAGTCATAGAGCTTGGCAAGATCCAAGCCCTCTTCGCCCAAGTCGGTGGTGTAGACGTTGAAGCCTTCCGCGCCGAGCATCAGCTCGATTGCCTTTGCAGTGCTAGGCTCGTCTTCGATCAGCAGCACGCGCATCGCCGTATCCCCTGTCCTCAGACGCGTGGAGCCCCGCTGGCCGACGCGTTGGACGATTCCATTAACCTAACCCCGTCTGAAGGCAAAAGGTTAATTTCGGCCTAACCGGCTCCATTCACGTGTCTTAGGACATATACTTAAGGCTATCGCCACAGCGGTTACGAAGCGGTTACGCGGCCTCTACGCACAATCGCTTGAGCCGCTCGGACAGGAATTCGATCAGCGCTTCCACACGGGCCGGCCGCAATGTGCCGGGCGGCGTCATCAGGTGCAGCCCCGCCGCGCCGCCCGACCAGTCATTCAGCACCGCCTCCAGCGTTCCCGCCGCGATATGCTTGTTGACCAGGAAATCGGGCAGCCGCGCTACCCCCAGGCCCGCGCACAGCGCCGGCAGCATCGCATCGCCATTGTCGGTGCGCACCGGGCCGTCAACCCGTACCGCCGCTTCCTCACCGCCTGCCTTGCGAAACCGCCACACGTCGGGCGAGCTGGTGTTGGTGTAGATGAAGCATGCGTGCGTCGCGAGATCGGCGGGGTGGCGCGGGCGCCCCGCGCGCTCGAAATAGGCTGGCGCGCCGACCACGAAGGTCGACACCGGCCCCAGCCGCCGCGCGCGCAGCGAGCTGTCGGGCAGTTCGGCGATGCGGATCGCCACGTCGATCCCCTCGCCGACGATGTCGACGAACGCATCGGACAGGCGCAGGTCGACACGGATGCCCGGGTGCAGCGTCATGAACTCGGCCAGGGCCGGGCCCAGATGGCTGATCCCGAAAGTGAGCGGCGCCGCGATGCGCACCAGCCCCGCCGGCGCGCTGGCGGATTCGAATGCCGCCTCCTCCGCCGCTTCGCCTTCTGACAGGATACGCTGCGCCCGCTCGGCCAGCCCGCGCCCGCTTTCGGTCAGTGCCAGCCGGCGCGAGGTGCGGTGAAATAGCGCGGTGCCCAGCCGTTGCTCCAGCCGCGTAATCGCCTTTGAAACCGTTGCCTTGGATACACCCAGCGCTTCCGCGGCGCCGCTGAACGAGCGATGCTCCACGACGGCGGCAAAGATCGCCCAGGCTTCGAAATCAGGCAGTTTCATGGAGAGCACGCGTACATCAGAAACGATCGGTTTCCAACGTTTCCATTTCAGCTCGCAATGGTGCTGCCTATGTCTCAGCCTTGAACCGGATAATCAACATGCTCGACAAACGCTCATTTGATAGCCTCGGAAATGCCGATCACGGCTGGCTCAAGGCGCGTCACCATTTCACCTTCGCGGGCTATTATGATCACAACCGCATGGGTTGGGGTGCGCTGCGCGTCTGGAACGATGATGAGATCGCAGCCAATTCCGGTTTCCCACCGCATCCGCATCAGGACATGGAGATCATCACCTATGTCCGCTCGGGCGCGATCACCCATCAGGATTCGATGGGCAACAAAGGCCGTACCGCAGCCGGCGACGTTCAGGTGATGAGCGCGGGCAGCGGCGTGCGTCACGCGGAATACAATCTTGAGCCCGAAACCGCGCGCATCTTCCAGATCTGGATTCAGCCGCGCACCCGCGGCGGCCAGCCCAGCTGGGGCGCCAAGCCTTTTCCCAAGGGCGACCGGTCAGGCAAATTCGTGCCGCTCGCCTCCGGCTTTGCCGAGGACGGCGAAGCCCTGCCGATTCGCTCCGACGCGCGCGTTCTTGGCGCCACGCTGAAAGCGGGCGAAAGCATCGACTATGCCGTCGGTCCCGCCCGGCACGCCTATCTGGTCCCCGCAATCGGCGCGGTCGAGATCGACGGCGAGCAGGTGCATGCGCGCGACGGCGCAGCGTTCACCGGCGGCAAAAACATCATCATCACCGCGCTCCAAGACGCCGAAATCGTTCTCGTCGACAGCGAGTGAATCCGAACCACAAGGGAGCATCCACCATGTCCAAGATCCTGGTCCTCTATTACTCGTCCTATGGCCATCTCGCGAAGATGGCCGATGCCGTCGCCGAGGGTGCGCGCAGCACCGGCGCGCAGGTCGACGTTCGCCGCGTCGCCGAGACCGCGCCGGCCGAAGTCGTCCAGGCGGCCGGCTTCATCGCTGATCAAAGCCACCCGGTGCTCGACGATGTCAACGAGCTCGCCAATTACGACGGCATCATCGTCGGCTCTCCCACCCGCTACGGCCGCGTGTCGAGCCAGATGGCTAGCTTCTGGGACAAGGCGGGCGGCCTGTGGTTCCAGGGCAAGCTCAATGGCAAGGTCGGCGGCGCCTTCACGTCCACCGCCAGCCAGCATGGCGGTCAGGAGACTACGCTCTTTTCGATCATCACCAACCTGCTGCACTTCGGCCTGACCATCGTCGGGCTCGACTATGGCTTCCAGGGCCAGGGCGGTGTCGATGAAGTGAAGGGCGGCTCGCCTTATGGCGCGACGACCATTGCCGGTGCCGACGGCAGCCGCTTGCCCAGCGATGTCGAGCTCGAAGGCGCACGCTACCAGGGCCGCCGCATAGCCGAGGTCGCGAACAAGCTCGCCGCGTAATCCCCGACGCGCGCGACTGAAACCGCGCACGCCCCTCCTCTCGCGCGGTTTCACAGGCGGCGGTCGGTTCCCCTACCGGCCGCCGCTTTTCGTTTGGCGGCAGCCCGCTATATGCCGATCCATGTTCCAGGACCGCGTACTCTTCATCGACGGCGAAGCCATCGTGATCGACAAGCCCGCCGGGCTCCCCGTCGACCGGCCGCGTGATCGCTCCACTAGCCTCGAGGATCTGCTCGGCGAGCTGACCTTTGGTTTCCGCCGCTTGCCCGTGGCGATGCACCGGCTCGACCGCGACACCAGCGGCTGCCTGCTGCTCGCGCGCAATCCCAAAGCGATGAAGCGCTTCGCGCAGGCATTCGAAGCCGGCATTGTGGAAAAACGCTACCTTGCAATCCTTGAGGGCGTGCCCGCGGATCAATCAGGCATGATCGACTTGCCGCTCGCCAAGATTTCCAGCGCCGAGAATGGCTGGCGCATGCGCGGCGACCCGAAGGGCAAGCCCGCCCGCACCCGCTGGGAAGTGCTCGAGTCCCGCGGCGGACGGGCCCTGCTGGCTTTTTACCCGGAGACCGGCCGCACGCATCAGATCCGCATCCACGCTGCCGAAGGGCTCGGCATCCCGATCACCGGCGATCCGGTCTACGGCGCCGGCGGCCCCGCAGTGATGCTCCATGCCGAGGGTCTGACCATCCCGCGCGAGGGCAAGCCCCCGGTCGAGGCACACGCGCCGCTGCCGGTGCGCTTCCATAATCTCGGCTTTGGCCGTGACTGAAATTCCTGAGGAAGCTATCGTCGAGGAACGCTTCCTCGCTGCTTCCGGCCCAGGCGGGCAGAACGTCAACAAGGTCCCCTAGTTTCCCCGAAGATAATGAATGCGGGTTCGCACCCGCTTTTGTTAGGACTCGGGAATGCCTGCGACAGCTTACAGTTACATTCGTTTCTCGACGCCCGCCCAGCTTAAAGGGGATTCGCTCCGCAGGCAGCTAGCGAAGTCGGAGAAGTTTGCGTCCCAGAATGGTTTGACGCTCGACACCTCACACCGGGACCTTGGCTTGAGTGCCTACAAGGGGACGAACCGCCACAAAGGTGCGCTCGCCAGTTTCCTCGGGAAGATCGAAAGCGGGGAGATTGAACGCGGTTCCTATCTCATCGTGGAAAATCTGGACCGCCTTACCCGCGAAGATGTGCTCTCCGCTGTGTCTTTGTTTTTGCGAATCATCGAAGCTGGTATCGTGGTTGCGACGCTCAACGATGACATGATCTACAGCACGCGGACCATCATAGATCGCCCCAACGATCTCACGGTTTCTATCTCTGCGTTCATCAAGGGCAACCGCGAACAGAAGGACAAGGCTGAACGGCTCAAGGAAGCTTGGGATAACAAGCGCTCCGAGTTGGGTCCGGGCATTCGGAAGAAGCTAACTCGGCAAGGTCCGGGGTGGCTTTGCCTGATCGCGGATGACCCTACCGATCCTTTGGTCGGGGAGTGGCACTTTAATGAACGCGCCGCGACCGTGCGCCGCATCTTCTCGCTTTGCGTCGAGGGACTAGGTAAGGAAGCCATCGCACGCCGTCTCAACGCGGAAGGGGAACGACCTTTTAAGCACGGAGACGGTTGGGGAATGTCGGCGATAGCGGAAATTCTGAAGGATCGCCGCACCATCGGAGAGCTACAGCTTTACACGAAGGTTGATGGCCCGCGCCGCCCAATCGGTGATCCAATCAAAGGCTACTTCCCTGCTGTGATCTCGGACGAGCTGTTCTACCTCGCACAGGCTGAAATCGCAAAGCGTCATAGCGGCGCATCGCCGGGAAAGACGGGCAAGGTGCCTAATATCTTTGTCCGGCTCGCCCACTGTCAGTGTCGCCGCTCAATGGAGTATCGAGACCGCCAGAGCCGCTCCAGCCCCGCGAGCGTGTTCCTTACCTGTTCGGGTAATCGCAGAGGGCACCAGTGCCAGAACAGTGCCCGGTTTCCATATGCGCGACTTGAGAACCTAGTCCTCGATTGGGTGACTGACATCAAAGTCAGCGACACAGAGGCCAACAACGCCGATATCGCTGGTCTGAAACTCAACGCGAAAGAGGCCGAGCGAGACGACACGAAGCGACGCCTCGCGAGTGCTTTCGCCAAGTGGGAACAAGAGGAAGACGGCACTATCAAGGATATGCTTTACGCATCAATTCAGCGCTACAGCGCAGCCCTACCTACCATTCAGGCGGAAATCGTTGAGCTTGATGAGACCGTTCGCACAACCAAGCGGAGTGTTATCGATGCTCGACGCGCCACCGTCCGCAAGCTCCGCGACGAAATGGTGGGCGTTTCTGGTGCTGCGCTTTTCGACATGCGAGCGAAACTGGCCGCCGCACTCCGCCGAGTCATTGATCGTATCGAATTTCACTCGGATGGGGCGTTCGATGTTACCCTGCGCGGCGGGTTGAAGTGCTACCGTTTCGCAGATGGCAAGTTCGTCAAAGCCATCGACCTGAATGCGGTCAACCCGAAAGGTGCGGATAAGCTACTCACTTTCCCAATCGGCGAAACCACCGACGCTATGAAGCTCGCGCCGATGACGCTGCGAGGCATCCGGGAGACGCTCGGGGAGTTCGCTTCAATCCAACCGGCTTAACCATCATTGCGTCGCCA
Organism: Sphingomonas xinjiangensis; assembly: GCF_014199255.1. GTDB lineage: Bacteria > Pseudomonadota > Alphaproteobacteria > Sphingomonadales > Sphingomonadaceae > Sphingomonas > Sphingomonas xinjiangensis. Next base: position 221,887 of record NZ_JACIJF010000002.1, read on the forward strand.
AGCCGCTTGAAAACGATTCGCAAGTCCGCATTTCGGCACCGCAATGTTGATGATGCTCGCTTTGAACCAACCCGTTGAGTCGATTACCTCCCGCTTCGGCCAACTCTCTTATCGACTGATCGAGGATGAGATCGAAAGAGCAGTGGCACGGAACGACAATGACACAGCCGAGGCGTGGCGAGCGAAGCTGCTCGAAGTGAATTCCACTCTGCTGCGTTAGCTTGGCTCCTCGAAGACGATGGAGAGTCGTGCTGATCTATGTTGGAAACCTAAAACATCTTGCCTTTCAATCGGCGTGTATTCGGCTGACACATTAGTCGTGGCAGTTACAAGTAGCTTCCGGGCATTTGTAAGTTAACCTTTAGGTAACTCTTTCCGACCTAATCCGGCATCGGGAGAGTTAGCAATGGCTCATATCGGTGGCGTAATAACTTGCGGCGAGATCGACTGGGATCGCGCCGAAGAACACGGATCATTCCTGATCTTCAGCCATGGGGAAGGCAGGGACGAGTTCCATCTTCGGTGCGTCGTGTGGCGAGACGGCCAGACGAAGGACATCCTTGGACACAACTTCGACTACATCCGCGCGATATCGCGCGACTGGTGGACGGCACACGAGTCCGACACCCCAGAAGGGTGTCTGATCGCTGTTCACCCACACTGGCGAGACCAAGCAGCGGTGCAGGTAGAGGCGTTTCAGAATAGCGCTTATTCGGCTTTAATATCTGGCACTCTGCCGCTCACGAAAATTCGTGAGGAGAAGACCTTCGAGCATTGCCCGTGGGTGGATGTGCTTGCGAGCTTGCACCGCTAATCGCTGTCGTGAATAACGGATCAGCGGATCAGTTTAACCCGTGCGACTGCTTGTGCGCGGCAAGGGCCACCTCATACTCATTGGCCATTTTCAGCAACTCGTTGTGCATTTCATCGCTTCCGACCACTCTTGCCATGTCGCGGCAGACAACCGCCAGCTTGGTCAACTCAAGTCCACGGGCACACTCGTTTTGCACTGTGAGGAACCTCCTGATCTTTGAAGTTCGCGCATGCAGCATGTTTCGTTAACGAAACCCTAATCTCAACCTCCGGGATCGACGCTCCGCAAATGCGGCCTGATTGATCCAGATCAGTCGAATTTGTTCAAGAACCCTTCATGTCGCATCGGCATTGTGCGCCGCACCATGATTGCGTTGAAAGACCCTACCGAAGCAATAGTCGAACTTCGGCTCTTTGGCATTCCGATTGATTGAGGATGAGCATTTTCGCGCTATCGCCCGCAATGACGATGAAGCTGCCAAGGTTTGGAAAGCTAAGCTGCTCGAAGTGAACGCCCGCGGCGTTAGATAGGTTGTGAGACAGGCACTACCCGCCCTGTCCCACAAACATTCCCGTTAGATGGTCTCCTCTCCATACTGGTTTTCACCGGCAGTGCCGGGTTGGCAAAACCATACGAGGAGAAAGATAAACCCGATGAGCGGGAACAGGACCAGCCAATACCGCCATCCGGAGCGGTCCGTATCATGTAATCGCCGCACCGCGACAGAGATCGATGGAAGAAATAGGCCGATTGCCGCTAAAGCGTAAAGCGGCCCCGCGCCCGCCTCTTCGCCGGACCAGCCGAGCATGGTGTCGAGTATGATCGCTGCGAAGCAAACACCGAACCAGAAGAGGGTGAAGAACCAGAACTCTGATCTTGGCGCTCGCCCTCGGAAAGAAGCATACTTACGGAAACAAGTCTTGATAGCTGTCGTAAAGCTCATCGTTTAGCCCCAGAGGGCTGCTGTGGCACCTGCTGCCACCTTCCCCGCCTCCCCCGTGAGGCCGAATCTGTCACCAGCCGCAGCTTGGCAAGCGTTTTGCTAAAAGGAAGCGTCCCGCCATGGCTCACAACGCCAGAGGTAGCTGGTCCGCAGCGTCTGCGGGTGCCGGATTGAGGTTTTCTACAATTGAGAGCGCGAGTTCATGCGCTGCTCGCTGCCGCATTCGCGCATCGGAAACGGCTATCCCAAGCCGTGCCCAGCCGGGAGCTTCAAGGATCGCGTCTGCGAGTGCGTGGGTTAGAGGGGCGAATCTGAGCTGCCCCCTTCTGAGTGGTCCATCGACTATGACAGTCTGGATCAAGGAAGGGACGACGAATGCCTGCGAAGAAGCACAAGCCCGAGGAGATCATCGGGAAGCTGCGTGAGGTTGAGATCGTGCTGGGCCAGGGCGGCACGACCGCCGAGGCGTGCCGACGGATCGGGGTCAGCGAGCAGACCTACTACCGTTGGCGCAAGGAATATGGTGGGCTGAAGACCGATCAGGCTCGGCGGATGAAGGATCTGGAGAAGGAGAACCTGCGGCTGCGCCGTGCGATCTCGGATCTGACGCTGGACAAGTTGATCCTGCAGGAGGCCGCCAAGGGAAACTTCTGAGCCCTGCGCGGCGCCGGCGCTGCATCGACCAGGTCCGGGAGGTGCTGGATGTATCCGAGCGGCGGGTGTGCCGTGTGCTCGGCCAGCACCGGTCGACGCAGCGCAAGATGCCGTGCGGGGCAGATGACGAACTGGCGCTCACCGAGGATATTATCGCACTAGCCAGGCAGTACGGGCGCTACGGCTATCGCCGGGTGACCGCGCTGCTGCATGCGGCGGGCTGGTCGGTGAACCACAAGCGGGTCGAGCGGATCTGGCGACGCGAGGGGCTGAAGGTGCCGCAGCGCCAGCCGAAACGCGGGCGGCTGTGGTTCAACGATGGCTCGTGCATCCGGTTGCGGCCAGAATATCCGGGCCATGTCTGGGCTTACGACTTCGTCGAGGAACGCACCCATGACGGACGCAAGTTCCGCATCCTGACCATAATCGACGAGGCCAGCCGCGAGTGCCTGGCACTCGTCGTCGCGCGCCAGCTCAAATACGAAGACGTACTGGCAGCACTGGCCGAGCTGTTCATCGAACGGGGGCCGCCCGCGCATATCAGGTCGGACAATGGCAGCGAGTTCATCGCCACCGCCGTCCAGACCTGGCTCAGGCAGATCGGCGTAAAGACACTCTACATCACCCCGGGTTCGCCATGGGAGAACGGCTACAACGAGAGCTTCAACGGCTCGCTGCGGGACGAGCTGCTGAACGGCGAGATTTTCTACAGCCTCGCCGAAGCCAAGGTGCTGATCGAGGCATGGCGGCGCCACTACAACACCGTCCGACCCCACAGCAGCCTAGGCTACCGACCACCGGCACCCGACACAGAGACGCCGCCATTGCCGGCCTCCGGTTCCGCTTCGCTCCACCTCCAACCCGCAATGGCGGCGGAGACGACAATGCACTAACTATCAACCCGGACCACCCGGTGGGGGCGGCTCACTCGACACAGGCGTGATCACCAAAGAGACGATCTACCTCGCTTATCGGGACTGGTGCTCGGCAATGCGGAAGGCGCGTCCGTTGGAGCAACAAGCCTTCCTCAACGAGCTTCGCCGCATGAGCGCACAGGAAGCCGACTTCCCGCTAATCGTCCGCAAGACCAACAAGTTCAACGGGTGGCAGTATGTTGGCCCGGTAGCTCCCGCGACCACCGTGACGAACACCCATCTTCAACAACGCGGAATTCCGTGCGCGGGTGTCTTCGTGATCGCTTTCAGCACCGTTCGGCATGTCCGGGACAACCGCCCGGTCACCGATACCAAACCCTCTTGGAAGTCGTTCGCCGACTTCCTCGAAGGACAATCGAAGAGACCCGGTATCGACAAGGGGCGGACGCTTTGCGTCTGTCCCGCCATCTATGACGACGGCGTGATCCGAGCGAAGAGCCGGGTGGTTGGGTGGAATTGGTTTGCCGCTGACATCGACAACAAGGAAGGCAATCAACCCCACTCCACCATCGAGGCGGTCACGGAGAAGATGAGGGCGCAAGATGCTCCCTTCGTCATCTACACCACCACATCGCACAAGTCAGATGGCCATTGCTTCCGCCTGATGTTCCCGCTGGATCGTCTCGTGGAGCGGGAAGAATTTGCCGAGGTATGGGCAAGCTTCGCACAGTGGCTTGGCTGCGTGGATGTGAAGACCAAGGATGAGTCCCGGTTGTTCATCGCACCACGCGCTTGGCCGGGTGCGGAGTTTCACCGGCACGATGCTGGCGAGCCGGTTTGTGTCGATCTCATCAAGCTCACCAACCCGGTTGTGGTGCCCGCCAGAGCCTCAAAGACGCTCACCAGCGCCTTTATCGATACCAGCGGCCTCAAGCTCCCCTGCCCCTCTCAAATCAGCCTACACGGCGATTTCGTGACCAATGAGAGCCTATCCAAGGCATGCACCGGAGCACCGGGCACCCGCATGTTTCCCTTCATGGTTCGGACTGGCGTCCGCGCTCTGCTCAAGGGTTACGCGATCAGCGCCGATGATCTCGCCAGCATCGGGTTCCAGTTCGCCACCAGCATCGGACGAGACACCAGCGACATCGATCACGACGCGGAGAACGCTCACGCGGCTGCGGTCTCTCGCTACGCGGAGTTGATGGCCGAGCGTGTGGAGAAGCAGTGTCCGGTGAAGGAGAAACTCAAAAAGTGGAAAAAATGAGCCTTATCCGGGCAATTTCGCAGCAACACTGTAAATAATGAAGAGAGAAGAAAGGACATGTATGATGGATATCTACTACACGAAAGGATTCACCAAGATGATGGCCATGAGACAGGGGCTTCAGAGAGCCGCCAATGCTCCACACGAGATGCCCGCCCGTCGATCCATGATCGACTACACGGAAGGGTTTCGGTGGATATTCTCACCAGCACTTCAAGAGTGGATTGACCGCAACGCGGTCGCAAAGATTTGGCTCCGATTCAATGTCAACAATGAAGCACTGATCGTCTGCGCCGAAAACGAAATCGATCTCACGATGCTCGCAACCAGTTTTTGAAATAACCAAGGAGAACCATGGAACTACTCTACACTGCCACGGTCATCGCGACTGTGACCATCACTATCACATTGTTTATAGCACTACATCGCCAGACGCGCCGCGCTGATCGTGCCGAAGCCGCGCTCGCGCGTGTCGAGGCCGAGATCGCCCGCACCACATTAAACCCGATGTTGGTTGCGGCAGGTGAGGCATGACCCCACAGCTTCCCGATCTCTCCACCGTGTTCGAAACTGATTTTGAACTTGAACCGGACGATCTTCCCCCGGTCCCGATGGTCGGTTCCACCTATCGGCCAACCGGGTGGTGGACCACCACCGAGTTTGAAAATCAGTTTTTAGACTATCCCGACTTCGCGGATGGTCGGGAACGCATCCGCCACATGCTCGCGCGGATGATCAGCGCGGCCATCGAAGCTGGCGAAGCCACGGACTGGGATGTTCCCGTGTTCCCGTTCGCTGGCCGGATGCTCAACGGTCACGATCTACTCGCGACGACTGATGACCATGCTGATGCGATGATCTCGTTGGCGAGGCAGTAGCGTCGCCTACCAAAGCGGGTCCGGCTTCCTCACGGGCGCATCGTCCATCCGCATGTATCGACCAAGCTCGACACCCCGTTGGATCAACTCATCACGCTTGGCTTCAAGTTTCTTCCTGATCTCCGGTGTGAGTTTGTCACCAAGTCGAGCAATCTCACGCTCAAATTCGAATTCCACCCAACCGGTGTTCTTGGTCTCTGTCTCATAAAGCAAGCGCGATACCGTCGTCGCGGCGAACGGCTTTCCCTCTTGCGAGAGGATCGGGAAGCCCTCGGGTTGGAAGTTATTGAGGAACTTGGCTACCTTCCGGAGCGAAATCACCCCCGTGTTCGGGTTGCGCGTATTGTGGACGGCAACTCTCACCCATTTCGCCACGCCCGAGGCGTAGTCGAACGCCCTTCGCCGCTTTTCAGCCGTCGAAGACTGGTTGCCAAGAATCCAGTCCTTCTCCGCGAGGATGTCGCGCGACACCGCTCCATCCAAGTTCACGAAGATACGCTTCATTCTACCTCTTCCGCCCTTTCTGCTGACCCTCCTTGCACCCGTTACGATATCCCTTCCACCCGTTACAGCCGTGGGACATCCGGACAGTTCGCATGTATTTCTCTGCCTATCGAAGTGACGCCGACAGTAACGGTTAACCTTGCAACAGATGGAGAACTGAAATGAACAACCTCAACCAAATCCTCAACCAGCTTACCGCCACGATCATGGAAATTGTCGAGCGGGCGAATGCCCGCGCCACTGCGGCGGAAGGGAAGCTCGAAGCACTCGCCAGCATTATCTCGAATGACAACGCACCCGTTGAGCCCAAGCCTGTCGAACCGCAGCCGGTGAAGAAGGTGCAGGCAAGCGCAAAGGTCGCTCCGAAGGTCAAGTTGAAGCGCACCGACAAGCGCTACGCGGACACCATCTTCCTCAACGCTCTGACGCACGAATTTCAGAGTGCCCCGGCGCTTCACCAGAGGCTCGCACGGCACGGCGTTTCGCTCGGGCTGATCTACAAGCGCTATCGCGATCTTGCCAACAACCCTGCCATGGATGTTGAGGCGGACGGCAACCGCTATCGGCTGATCGCCCCGAAGACTGCGCCCGATGCCGTTGCTCCGGCCCCTGCCCCCAAGCCGAAGAAGTCGGCGGCACCCGCCAAGAGCCCTCGCGTGAAGGTTACTCGTGCTGCCAATGACGATCAGGTCACGCTTACCCTTGATCACCCTCAACTGGTGAACGGATGCGGATTGGAGATGATGCGCAAGCTTCCGGACGCGAGCGTTGATCTCGTGCTCTGTGACCTCCCGTATGGAATCACTGGACTTGAGATCGATCCCAAGATCGATGTTGAAGCTTGGATGACCGAGATGCGGCGCATCGTCACTGATCGCGGGGCGATTGTCGCATTCTGTGTTCAGCCGTTCGCCACTGATCTGATGAACGCCGGTCGCGACATCTACAAGTACGACACCGTGTGGGAGAAGCCCAACGCGACCAACTTCCAGCACTCCAAGGGTCAGTTCCTCCGCTGTCACGAGACGATGATTGTGTTCTCGAAGGGTACCGCAACTGGTGAGGCTTCCTCTCAAAGGCAGATGACCTACAACCCGCAAGGCGCGGAAAAGGTGACCAAGTTTGTCCGGAAGCGCGAACGCTCGGTCAACTATCTTCAAAATCCGCATAGCTCGAAAAAGAAGGCGGGTGAGGCATATGATGCCCTTAAGAATTGTCCGCGTAGCGTCATCTATGGCCCGAAGGACCATGATGCGAAGAAGCTCCATCCCTTCGCCAAGCCGATTTGGTTGCTTGAATACCTGATCCGCACTTTCAGCAATGAGGGCGAGATCGTGCTTGATCCCACCATGGGAAGTGGCTCGGCTGGTATCGCAGCGCTGAATACGAAACGCCGGTTCGTCGGCGCGGAGAATGGTACCGACAGGCAAGGACGCGACATCTTCGAAATGGCCAAGGCACGGATCGGTGGTGCGGAAAGGAAGGTCGCTGCCTGATCCACTAAATAGGGGATGAACCTATCCCCTTCCAAAGAATGCATCGACCTGATCAAGGCCTTTGAAGGCTGCAAACTCCGCGCCTACACATGCTCGGCTGGCGTCCCCACGCTTGGGTGGGGAGCGACTGGCCCTGATATCAAACTCGGTATGGTCTGGACACAGAAGCAAGCCGCTGACCGTCTCGCCAGCGATGTGGCGAAGTTTGCTGATGGTGTCGCCAAGATCGCCGGAGACTGTTCGCAGGGGCAGTTCGATGCGTTGGTGAGCTTCGCGTTCAATTGCGGACTGGCCGCACTGAAATCGTCCACCCTCCTACGCAAGCACATCTCCGGAGATCACGCCGGAGCGGCCAAGGAATTTCTGCGCTGGAATAAAGCTGGCGGGAAGGTGCTCGCTGGCCTTACGCGCCGCCGCGCCGCCGAAGCGAAGTTATACGCTGACTAAATATCAGCGATGGGCGGCACTGTGAGCGCTTTGTCGCCCATCACTTGCTGATGTAAGCGCGCCGCATGGTTGCCATCCCGATCACCCGCTCAATCTGGATAGACGATAGCGAGCTTGTCGAATCCGCCACGCGTGCGAGCGGTGCCGGTGGCCAACATGTAAACACCACCGACTCGGCAGTGATCCTGCGCTTCGATGTGGCTGCCAACCAAACGCTTCCCGAAATGGTCAAAGTGCGGCTGGTGGCTTTGGCTGGATCAAGGATGACGCGCGATGGCGTCTTGATCCTTCGAGCAGAAAGCTCCCGGTCGCAGCACATGAACCGCGAAGAAGTGCGTTCGCGCCTTATCGAGCTAATCCGCGAAGCCACCTTTGTTGAGAAAAAACGCCGCCCCACCAAACCGAGCAAAGCCGCGAAAGCTCGGAGGGTAGATAGCAAAGTGAAGCGATCCACCATCAAGGCTGGACGCGGAAAAATCCGAGAGTGACGCTTCTAGGCGCGGGGAAACCTTGACACCTTCAACAAGGTCGCCACCGCGGTCCAGTTGCGCATCGATGTTTTCAAGCTCGGCCTGCCGCTCTACGCCTATCAAAAGCTCAAGCAGCTCGCCGGCTCGAAGCTGACGTCGGGCGGCGAACTGGTCATCACCGCGCGCAAGTTCCGTACGCAGGACGCCAACCGCACCGATGCGCGCGCCCGAATATCCGAACTTATCGCGGAATCGTTCCAGCGCGATCCCCGGCGCGTGAAGACGAAGCCAAGCAAAGCCGCCAAGGCGCGCCGCGTTGACGAAAAGAAGGGCCGCAGCCAGGTCAAGGCCGGCCGCGGCAAGGTCAGCCTGGACTGATCAAACACTCCCTACCCGCTCGTGGAAAGGGCCGGGGTGAGGTTCGGCGCGATGCAGGCGCGGCTCAACCCCTCTGCGGACTACCCGCACGCACGAAATCCACGAACGCCCGTAGCGGCGCTGGCACCAGCCGCCTTCCGGGATAGTATAAGAACGGCCCCGGAAACGAGTCCCACCACGGCTCAAGCACCGGCTCCAGCGCGCCGGTGTCGAGATGCGGTCGCAGCCAATCCTCGAACAGGTACAGGATTCCACACCCGGCCAATGCCGCGTCCAGCGCCAGGTCCATCGCCCCGCCCGATTGCACGATCAACTGCGCGGGGGGATCGACCCGCACCAGCTCCCCGTCGCGGCTGAACTCCCAGTCCGGCATGGACCCGCTGCTGAACCGCCCGCGCAGACAGGCATGATCGAGCAGATCGCGCGGATGCTCCGGCCTTCCCCGCCCGGCTAGATAAGCAGGCGACGCCACTGCCGCGAAGCGCTGCACCCGCGGGCCGATCGGCACCGCGATCATGTCCTGCTCCAGCCGCTCGTCATAGCGGATGCCTGCGTCGCACCCCGCCGCTAGCACGTCGACGAAGCTGTCTTCCGCGATCACCTCTAGCCGGATGTCAGGATAGGCCGCCAGGAACTCTGGTACGATCCTCGGGAGCACTAGCCGTGCGGCGGTGACCGGTACATTCAGCCGCAGCGTCCCCATAGGCTTGTCGCGAAAGCCGTTCACTACATCCAGTGCAGCCTCGACTTCGCCGAGCGCCGGCGCCAGCCGCGCCAGCAGCCGCTCACCGGCCTCGGTTGGCACAACGCTGCGGGTGGTGCGGTTGAGCAGCCGCACGCCCATCTGCGCCTCCAGCCGCCGCACCGCCTCGCTCAGGCCGGACGCACTCGCACCACTGGCGCGCGCCGCGTCGCGGAATCCGCGCGATCGGGCCACTGCCACAAACGCGTTCAAGTCACCCAGATCGTACTTCATTGTTCGCGATCCCGCACAGCCCGTGCGGATCCTGCCGGATTATCGTGCGACCGGCCACCGCCTATCTGGAGTTGGTCTCAAGCGGAGAACTCTCATGATCGATCAGTCCAGCACCTACTCTCTCGGTGATCGCCGGGTGCGCCGCCTCGGCTATGGCGCGATGCAGCTCGCCGGTCCGGGCGTTTTCGGCCCGCCCAAGGATCGCGACGCCGCGCTGGCGGTGTTGCGCGAAGCGGTTGCGGAGGGCGTCAATCACATCGACACCAGCGACTTCTACGGCCCGCACATCACCAACCAGCTGATCCGCGAAGCGCTTTCGCCCTATCCGGACGACCTGATGATTGTGACCAAAATCGGCGCCAAGCGTGGCGCGGACGCCTCCTGGCTCCCCGCCGAATCGCCCGAAGAACTGCGCCAGGCGGTGCACGACAATCTGCGCAACCTCGGGCTCGACGCGCTCGACATCGTCAATCTGCGTATCATGGGCAACGTCCACGGACCCAGCGAAGGCTCGGTCGCCGAACGTCTCACCGTCCTCGCCGAACTCCAGCAGCAAGGGCTGGTTCGCCATGTCGGCCTGAGCAACGTCACGTCCGCTCAGGTCACCGAAGCCCGCACCATCTGCGACATCGTCTGCGTCCAGAACCACTACAACTTGGTCCGCCGCGACGACGATGCGCTGATCGACGATCTCGCCGCGCAAGGCATCGCCTATGTGCCCTTCTTCCCGCTGGGCGGCTTCACTCCGCTTCAGTCCTCGGCGTTGTCGGACGTCGCGCAGCAGCTCGGCGCCACGCCGATGCAGGTCGCGCTCGCCTGGCTGCTTCGCCGCGCGCCCAACATCCTGCTGATCCCGGGCACGTCGTCGGTGGCGCATCTGCGTGAGAACCTGGCCACAGCCAAGTTGGAACTACCCGATGACGCCATGGCCGCACTGAACGCCATCGCGGCGTGATCGCCGCACCGCTGCGCCAGCCCTCGCGCTGGCGCAGCGGATCGCCTACATCGCCTCCCATGTACGCTTTCGACATCGCCGCCGGATCCAAGTCCGAACTCTACCGCGACCTCGCCGCCGCGCTCGACTCGCTCACTGCCGACGAACCCGACGCCATCGCCAACATGGCGAATGTGTCGGCGCTGATCTGGCAGTATCTGCCCGATCTCAATTGGGCCGGCTTCTACCGCAACGTGGCTGACGAGCTCGTGCTAGGCCCGTTCCAGGGTAAAGCCGCCTGCATCCGCATCCCGTTCGGCAAGGGGGTATGCGGCGCCGCCGCCAGCACCCGCGAGACGCAGCTGGTCGAGGACGTCCACGCCTTTCCCGGCCACATCGCCTGCGACGCGGCCAGCCGCTCCGAACTGGTGGTGCCGATCGTCCATCAGGGCGAACTCCTCGGCGTGCTTGATCTCGACAGCCCCCTGCCGGGGCGTTTCGACGCAGGCGACGCCGCAGGCTGCGAAGCACTGGTCCGCATCCTCGCCCCACGCCTTGCGGGACGCTGACCCGCATTGGGACAGCGTTAACCACCTCTCGTGGATTTCTTCACGGAAGCGTAAGGGTTACTTTCTCGTTAAGCGAGTCTCGGCTTGCACACGAAGGAGTAGACCCAGGTGCGAAATCTTTGGTTGGCGGCGGCAGCCGTTACGGCACTCGCCGCTGCGACGCCCGCAACGGCACAGCGCGTGTGGAAGAACGGCCGCTGGGTCGTGATGCCCAAGGGCTCCGGCCCGCAGGTCGGCCGAGTCAGTCCGCACCGCTGGGGCAAGCCGGTCAACGGACGCTGGAGCGCCGGCTGGCAGGCGCCGGGCGGCTGGAGCGGCTATCGCCGCCTGCACCGCGGCAACGCGCTGCCATCCTATTGGACGGGGTCGGGCTTCCGCGTCCCCGATTATCTCAGCTTCGGGCTCGCCGCCCCGCCCCAGGGGTACAGCTGGGTGCGCTATTATGACGACGCCGTGCTGGTCGACGGCCGCGGTCAGGTGTGGGACTCGCGCGATGGCATCGCCTGGAGCGACGGCAGCAGCTATTCCGAAAGCTACGCCTATGCAGCCAGCTATGCCGACGCCGGCGCGAGCTACGCCGCACCGCAGATCCAGCCGGTCGAGCCTTATGACGATTACGACATTCCGGTAGCACCCGACGTCCCGCCGCCCCCACCCGGCGCCGGCTATGACGCGCCGATCCCTGCGCCGTACGGCGCCTACCCGCCCGCGCCTCCGATCCACGTCCAGCCCTATTCCGCGCCCGTGCAGGTTCGCACCTATGGCGCTCCACCCTGTGCACAGGTCTGTGGCGGGGCGTATCAAGGCGGCGCCTTCTATGGCGGCAGCGCCTATGCAAGCGGCTATTATGCCAGCGGCGCCTCCACCACGATCGTGATCAACCCCGCCCCGATCGTCACCACCACCACGACGGTGGTGGAGGAGCGCATCATTGCCGACAGCGTGGCGGTCGCGCCCAAGCGCGTGCTGCGCAAGAAGCTGCTCCGCCGCGCCCCGCGCTGCGGCTGCTGAGATCGAACCGGACGTGAGACTCTACTAAACTGTTCCCCGGCGGGGGCCGGAGAACAGCTGCCACCAGCCTAGCGAGGCGGAACCACCCTCGACTTCATCGAAGCTGGGCCCCGGCCTTTGCCGGGGAACAGCGGGCAACCTATTTTCGCTCGCGCCCGCCAAACGTCACCAGGCTCTCCGCCCCATCGGCACTCAGCGACGAAACGCCGACAAAGCTGTCGTCGACGATCACGCCTTTTAGCACCGCCTCGTTGGTCTTGACGTCCAGGTGATCGGTCCAGTCTTGCGCGTCCGCTCGGCGCCAGTGCACCCGGTACCCCGCCGCACCCGCCACGGCCGGCCACTTCACCGACGTGTCGGTCGCCAGCGCCCCGCCGATCGTCACGCTGTCGGGCGCAGCGGGCGCCTTCGCCAACTGACGGATCGTCGCGACGTTGATCGCCGTCACCTTTGCCAGATACGGAAAGTCCATCTTGTCGACCGTGTCGCCATAGACCTTGCCGCCTTCGCTGCGCAGGTCCTGGTGCTGCTGATCGTAATTCTCCGCGCCGACCGAGAAGCGCACCGCCGGATAGCCCAGCTTCAGGAACGGCGTATGATCCCCGCCCCGCCCGAACCGGTCGAACCGCCGCACCACGAACACGTCGAGTCCGCCCGGGATCGTCTTCGCCGCGCTATCCACCGCCTTGGCCAGCGCGCGCGAAGGCCCGTCATCCTCGCCGCCATCGGCCCCGCGCGCCATCTGCGCGTCGAGCGGCTCGACCTGGCGGATGCCTTCGGAGAACACCCGCACCCGGTCGGCCACGCGCCGCCCGTCCTGCCCGACCGTGTTGCCGACGATGTCGTTGTTGAGCACGCCGCTGACCGTCCAGCCGCGCTCCTTGGCCGTCTCGGCCAACAGCGTGCCGCCATACAGCCCCTGCTCCTCGCCCGACAACGCGGCATAGATCACCGTCGCGTTCAGCTTTTCCTTCGACAGGATCCGCGCCGCTTCCAGCACCAGCGCCACGCCAGACGCATCGTCATTGGCGCCCGGCGCGTCGGCGGTCGCGTTCATTACATCGGTCACGCGGCTGTCGATATGCCCCATCACGATCACGACGCGCTTGGGATCGCTGCCCGCCTGGAAGCCGAGCACGTCGACGATCTCTACTCCGTTCGGCGCTCGCGGCCCTGTAAAGGTTCGCGCCACGTTCGCTACTTGGATGCAGCCGCCACAGCCCTTTCCGATCCGCTCCATCTCGCTCGCGAACCAGCGCCGCGCCGCGCCGATGCCGCGCCTGGGATCGGTCGGCGAGGATAGCGTGTGCCGCGTGCCGAAGCTTACCAGCTTCTCGACATCGGCCTTCAGCCGCGTGGGGCTTGGCTGGTCCTGCGCAGCGGCGGGCACGGCGGCGAACAACAGCGGCAGGGCAAGATAATGGCGCATGGGAATACCTTCAGCTCAGGCGGTCAATGGCGGCGATGTCGAGCGAGCCGGGAATGATCATAACCGGCACGGAAAAGGTCCCGGCATCGGCGCCGGTGAAGTGACTGACCAGCGGACCCGGCGCTCCGCTCGGCGCGGCGCCCAGCACCAAAGCCGCGATCGCTGGATTGGCAGCGATCATCTCGCGCACCACCTTGGCGCCGTCGCCTTCCTGCACGGTGATCGCCGGCTTCAGCCCCGATTCGGTGAGCAGCGTGCCCGCCGCGCGCTGCAGCAAAGCTTCGGCACGTTCGTGCGCCTCTTCCTCGATCGCCGCCATCACCCCGCCCCACTGAACGAATTCGGGCTGCGGGACGAGTGCCAGGATTTCGACATTGCCGCCGGTCTTCACTGCCCGCCGCGCCGCGAAGCGCAACGCGATCTCGGCCTCCGGACTGTCGTCGATCACGACCAGATAGGTGCGCATGCTTGTTTCCCCGTGTCTTAGCACATTTACGTGCCGTGCGATTGCAGCTTGCGCAAGTCCGAGGGGTTGACCCTAGGGAAGGTCGCGGCAAAGGAAGACGCCAACACCTACAGGTCCAACCGACGGGAACCTCCATGTCGATCGAAATCAAAATGCCGGCGCTTTCCCCCACGATGGAAGAGGGCACTCTCGCCAAGTGGCTGGTCAAGGAGGGCGACACGGTGAAGTCGGGCGACCTCCTTGCCGAGATCGAGACCGACAAGGCGACCATGGAATTCGAAGCCGTGGACGAAGGCACGATCGGCAAGATCCTCGTCGCCGAGGGTACCGACAATGTGAAGGTCGGCACGGTGATCGCGGTGATCGCGGGCGAAGGCGAGGACGTATCGTCCGCCAGCGCCGCCGTCCCTGCCCCGGCGTCCATGCCTGCGCCCGCTCCCAAGGCGGAAGCCGCGGCTCCGACCCCCGCTCCCACTCCAACGCCCGCCCCCGCCCCCGCTTCGGGCGACCGAGTGAAGGCCAGTCCGCTCGCCAAGCGGATCGCCGCCGCCAAGGGTGTCGACCTGTCCTCGGTAACCGGCAGCGGCCCGAACGGGCGCATCGTCAAGGCCGATGTCGAAGGCGCTAAGCCCGGCGCCGCCCCGGCTGTCCAGCAGGCTGCACCCGCCGCTGCCGCTTCGGCACCCAGCGCCGCTGCTGCGCCTGCCGCTTCCGCCGAAACCAAGGCCATCTGGTACGACGACTCGATCCCGCACGAGGAAGAGAAGCTCTCCAACATTCGCAAGACGATCGCGCGCCGTCTCACCGAGTCGAAGCAGACCGTCCCGCACATCTATTTGACCGTCGACATCCGCCTCGACGCGCTGCTCAAGCTGCGTGGCGAGCTCAACAAGGCGCTCGAAGCGCGTGGCGTGAAGCTGTCGGTCAACGATCTGCTGATCAAGGCGCTCGGCGTCGCGCTGGAACAGACGCCCAAGTGCAACGTCACGTACACTGGCGACAAGCTGATCAAGTACAGCCGCGCCGACGTCTCCGTCGCGGTGTCCACGCCCACCGGCCTGATCACCCCGATTATCCGCGACGCCGCGGGCGCTAGCGTTGCCTCGATCTCGACGCAGATGAAGGACCTCGCCGGCCGCGCCAAGGAAGGCAAGCTCAAGCCCGAAGAATATCAGGGCGGCACCGCCAGCCTGTCCAACATGGGCATGTACGGCATCAAGCAGTTCGAAGCCGTGATCAATCCGCCTCAGGGCATGATCATGGCGATCGGCGCGGGCGAGAAGCGCCCGTACGTGATCGACGACGCGCTCCAGATTGCCACGATCATGAGCGCCACTGGGAGCTTCGATCACCGCGCGATCGACGGTGCCGATGGCGCCGAGCTGATGAAGACCTTCAAGGCGCTGGTCGAAGCGCCCATGGGCATGATCGCGTAAGGCCCCGCCGGCCATGCGCGTCCTCATCGAAACGGCCTTCATCGTTTCCGGCCTGCTCGCTAGCTGGGGCATCGCCTGGCTTGCGGCCTGGTCCTACCCGCTAGGCAGGGACGACATCTGGCTGGTCGCGTACGCCGCGATGGTCATCGTCGTGCTGATGGGCATCGGTCCGCTGCGCCGCGCCTATGCGCAAGACCGCGCGCGGCTGCACGGCACGAACAAGGAAATGCCCCATGGCTGAAACCGGCCCGCCCAATCGCCAGCCGGCGATCCGCGTCACCACCATGCCCGCAGACGCCAATCCCTATGGCGACATCTTCGGCGGCTGGCTGATGAGCCAGATGGACATGGCCGCCGGCCTGGTCGCATCGCGCCATTCGCGCGGCCGCGCCGTCACGATCGCAGTCGAGGGCATGAAGTTCCACGCCCCCGTCGCGGTCGGTGACGAGGTTTCGGTCTTCGCCGACATGGTCAAGGTCGGCCGCACCTCGATGACCATCGACGTCCAGGCCTGGCGCCGCGGCCGCCACACCGAGGCGCAATGCATGGTGACGCAAGCGCAATTCGTCTTCGTCGCCATCGACGAGGAACGGAAGCCGCGAGTGGTGAGTGCTGCCTGAACTCTCTTCTTCCCCCTCCCCCTTTACGGGGGAGGGAGGGGCCCGCCGCGCAGCGGTGGGAGGGAGAGGGCGCGCGCTCGCCAGAGCGCGCGAAATGCGCAAGCACCCCACCGAAGCCGAACGCAAGCTCTGGCGCCTGCTCCGCAACCATCGCCTCGCCCATACCAAGTGGAAGCGGCAACAGCCGATCGGCCGCTACATCGCAGACTTTGCCTGCCTAAAGCATCACCTGATAGTCGAAGCTAACGGTGCTCAGCACATCGCCAGCGCCTATGACGCGGCCAGAGACGCCTGGCTGCAAGGCCAAGGCTTTCGCCTGCTCCGCTTCCACAACAACGCCATCTTGGCGGAACCAGATTCCGTTCTAACTGCCATTCTGGCGGCAATCGAAGCGCAAGCCGGGGCATCGAGCCCCGCATTGCGCTCCCCCTCTCCCCGCCCCTCCCCCGCAAGGGGGGAGGGAGAAGAAGGAAGTTTCAGTGGCTGAATCCTACGACCTTATCGTCCTCGGCTCGGGCCCCGGCGGCTATGTCGCCGCGATCCGCGCCGCGCAGCTCGGGCTCAAGACCGCAATCGTCGAGCGCGAGAATCTGGGCGGCATCTGCCTCAACTGGGGCTGCATCCCTACCAAGGCGCTGCTCCGCTCGGCCGAGATCTTCCACTATATGCAGCATGCCAAGGATTACGGCCTGGTCGCCGATGGCATCAGCGCGGATATCGCCGCAGTGGTGAAGCGCTCGCGCGGCGTCGCGAAGCAGCTCAATCAGGGCGTCACGCACCTGATGAAGAAGAACAAGATCGCCGTTCACATGGGCACCGGCAAGCTGACCGGTAAAGGCAAGCTGACTGTCACCGCCGCCGATGGAAAGACCACCGAACTGGCCGCGAAGAACATCATCGTCGCCACCGGCGCGCGCGCCCGCGACCTTCCCCACCTGCCCGGCGACGGCAAGCGCGTCTGGACCTATCGGCACGCGATGACTCCGGCGGAGATGCCGACCAAGCTGCTGGTCATCGGCTCGGGCGCGATCGGCATCGAATTCGCCAGCTTCTACAACGACATGGGGTCCGACGTGACCGTGGTCGAGATGATGGACCGCATCGTGCCCGTCGAGGATGCCGACGTTTCCACCTTCCTGGAAAAGTCGCTCAAGAAGCAGGGCATGACCATCCTGACCAAGGCCGCGGTCGAAAAGATCGAGGCCAATGACGCCGGCGTGAAGGCGACGATCAAGGACAAGGATGGCAAGCTCATCCAGGGCGACTACAGCCATGTCATCGTCGCGATCGGCATCGTCCCCAACACGGCCGATATCGGCCTGAAGGAACTCGGCGTCGCGATGGACGACCGTGGCTTCCTCAAGACCGATGCCACCTGCAAGACCAATGTCGACGGGCTGTACGCGATCGGCGACATCACCGCTCCGCCCTGGCTCGCGCACAAGGCGAGCCATGAGGGCGTGATCGCGGTCGAGGCCATCAATGGCGGCCACCCGCATGCCATGGACCCGCGCAACATCCCGGGCTGCACCTATTGCCACCCGCAGATCGCCAGCGTGGGCCTGACCGAAGCCAAGGCCAAGGAAGCCGGCTACGACGTCAAGGTCGGCAACTTCCCGTTCATCGGCAATGGCAAGGCCATCGCACTGGGTGAGGCCGAAGGCTTCATCAAGACCGTGTTCGACGCCAAGACCGGCGAGCTGCTGGGCGCGCACATGATCGGCGCCGAAGTCACCGAGCTGATCCAGGGCTACACCATCGGTAAGACGCTTGAGACCACTGAGGCCGAGCTGATGGAAACCGTCTTCCCGCACCCCACGCTCAGCGAAATGATGCACGAAAGCGTGCTCGGCGCTTACGGCAAGGCGCTGCACATCTAAGGCCAAGTCTCCGTGGCTCCGGACCACCGGGGCCACGGACCGCCTTTCCCGCCATGTCGGTTGACCTGCGCATGAGCGACGATCCCGAACAAAGCTATCGCGACTTTCCCCAGGTGGTGAACCTCGCCCCCGCAGAGCGCGAACGCTGGCTGGGGACGCAGGAAAGCCGCTCGGTCGGCATCACCCATGACGGCGGCAGCGAAAGCGTCGGCCATCACACTCCGGCGAGCACAGCGCGGAGATTCTGCGCACAAAGAAAGCGCGACGCCGATTACGCCCATATGGCCAAAGTCGTTGGCTATGTGCACCGGCATCTAGCACAAGGCCCAGAGCACAAGGCCGACATTCCGGATACTCGTTAACGAACTGGGGCCACGATCCGCTGAGGGACTGAGATTCGCTCGCGCCGCCCGGGAGCGGAAGCGCCTCACCGCCGCGTGAGGATCGCTCCCACCACGGCGATCCGCTCGATCTCCGCATAAGGCGGCTGGTCGAGCTCTTCGCCGAACACGTCCGGATCAAGCTCGCGATAGCTGAAGTCGAGCCCATGCGCGGCCGCCAGCCCCGCCAGCGCGTCGCGCAGCACGTCCTCGCCCGCAGCAATCGCGCTGCCGGTATAAAGCACCACCCGGCCCCCCGGCGCGAGCTTCTCCACGGCCATGCGCGTCATTTCGAACGACACCTTGCCGCCGCGCATTTCGCCCCCGTCGCGATACGCGCGGCTGCCTGCGTCCATGATATAGGGCGGGTTTGCCAGCGCTACGTCGATCGAGCCCTCCACACCGCTCAGGTCATCTCCCTCGACACACTGCACCGCCACGCCCGCGGCGGCGGCGTTGATGCGCGCAAGGCGCAGCGCCTTGGGATTGATGTCGGTCAGGACCACCGAAGCACCGGGGCACAGCCTTGCCGCGACGATGCCGCCGACCCCGCTTCCCGTGCCGATGTCGACGATCCGCGCACCAGGCGGACAGTGCCGCGCCAGCTCCGCCTCGATCAGATCGCCGAAGCGGTAGCTGTCCGGCCCGAAGAACACCGCGTCCTCTTCCTCGGTCGGATAGGCCGAATGCAGGAACAGCTCCCCCTTCAGCCACGACACCCGCACCGCACTGCGCACCAGCCCTTGGCCGGCATCCTCCATTGCACCCGCCGCCTCCAGCAGCGCCAGCAGATCGCCATCGAGCAGCCCGCGCTCGAACGGCAAGCTCCACCCGAAAATATCAGCCAGGTCCCGCGCCCGATCGCGCCCGGGCCGCGCCACCACGCGCGCGTGCGTCGCGGGCGTCGGCGTGACGAAATGATAGCCGCGCGTCCGCAGCGTTTCCAACAAGCGCAGCAGCGCGGCATCGGCGTCGTTCATACGCCCCATGGGCCCCAAAAGCCGCCGCATGTCAAAGCGTTGTTCGCGCGCATCGCCAAACAAAAAGGCCCGCCAAGCTATTGCCTGGCGAGCCTTTTTCGCGTGGTGGGCGTGGCAAGGATTGAACTTGCGACCCCTGCGATGTCAACACAGTGCTCTACCACTGAGCTACACGCCCCCCGGGGAGACGGCGCTTTAGCGGCGGTTATCGGGCCGCGCAAGCACCTCTTGTTCAAAAAGTTCAGCTCAGGCCGACATTCTCGGTTTCAAACATGCGGGCCACTTCCAGCACCAGGTCGCGCAGGTGGAACGGCTTGGAGAGCACGCGTGCCTGGGGCACCTGCTTGCCGGCCTTCAGCGTCACCGCGGCGAAGCCGGTGATGAACATCACGCGCATGTCGGGCGCGATCTCGGCGGCGCGCTGGGCAAGCTCGATGCCGTCCATTTCGGGCATGACGATGTCGCTCAGCAGCAAATCGAATCGTTCGCTCTCGATCAGCGGCAGCGCGGCGGTGCCGCGGTCCACCGCAGTAACGGCATAGCCCGACCGTTCGAGCGCGCGGGCTAGGTATTCCCGCATCACGCGGTCATCCTCAGCCAGCAAAATCCGGATCATCGTCGCTCCCCAAGGTGTGGGCGATGTCTTATGCGTCAATGCCTTAAGAATTTCCAGCCGGTGATCGCGGCGGCCCATTGCCTGCGCGGCGGCACGTGCTTAGGCAGGGGTGAGTGACGTCGCCGCCCTCCTTCACGCGCCACGGGCCGCTTGTGCCGTCAAGCCCGCTCGTACTTGCGGTGCCGCATGCCGGCCGCGACTATCCCCAGGCGCTGCAATCCGCGATCCGCGTTCCGGTTGCCGCGCTCAAGACCCTGGAGGATCGCTGTGCCGACGCGCTGGCGCTGGAAGCCTGGCGGGGCGAGACCTTGTTCATCGCCCACCGTGCGCGCGCCTGGATCGACTTGAACCGCAGTGAGCAGGATCGCGATCCCAAGGTTGAGGATGGCGCCGGACCAGCCGGCGCCCCCTTATCCGACAAGCTGCGCAGCGGGCTCGGTCTGGTCCCGCGCCGCGTCGGCAACAGCGGCGATATCTGGAATCGCCGGTTGTCCTCCGGCGAAGTCGCGTCACGCATCGACGAGGATCACCGGCCGTATCACACCGCGCTCGACCACGCGCTGGAAACGGCCCACGCCCGCTATGGTATCGCCATTCTGGTGGACATCCACTCCATGCCGCCCCTGCGGTCCTCGGGGGAGCCGCCGCGCCTCGTGATCGGCGACCGGTTCGGGAAGGCGGCCGCGGCGCGGTTCACCGGTCGCATCGAAGAGGCGGCACGCGGGCTCGGCGTGCCTGTTGCCATCAACACGCCCTATGCCGGGGCCCACACGCTCGAGCGGCATGGCCGGCCCTCCGGCAACATCCATGGCGTCCAGCTGGAATTCGACCGCAGCTTCTATCTGGACGCTACCCTGGACCGACCCGGGCCCGGCTTCGCCGCCGCCGCGCGGCTGCTCCGGGCCATCCTCGACGCGCTGCTCGACGAAGCCCTCCCGAACGCGATGGCAGCCGAATAAAAAACCACCCCGCGGTTACCCGCGAGGTGGCCAAGGTTCAGGGAGGAGACACGCCCGAGGGCGTGTCGCACGGCACCGCGAAAGGGGGGACACGACGCCGTACAAATGAGAATATAGTCGAGCGTTTGTTTGGTTCAAGGGCTGCGCGCAAACTGCGAGCAGCCGTGCCTCCGCAGCGATCAAACGCTTTCTCGCTTATGAAAACGGCGGCCACCAAGGTGACCGCCGCCTCTCTTTTCACCGGCTGAGTGGATCGCTCAGCGAACCGGAGGCATCACATCGGCGCGACGAGCTGCGGCTGCGGCACCTTGCCCATGCGCATCTGGCGGCCAAAGATGTCGCGCATCTGCGACAGTGAGAACAGGTGCGCATAGATCAGCGGCAGCATCCCGTTCTGCACAATCTTGCGCAGCTGGTCGCCCCGCAGCTCGTTGAGCTTGGCCTCGTCCACCATCAGGAAGCCGCGATAGATGAACGGCTGAGCGGCGCCTTCCGGCTGGATCGTCACTTCACCGTCCATCAGCAGACCCATGTCCTTCAGGTCCTTCATGAACATCGACGTGCGGGCGCCGGCCTGCTCGAACTGCTCGTTGAATTGAAGGATACCCTTGGTGAAGTCGCTCGGCTGGCCGTCGACGAACAGCGGCTCGCCATCTTCGAACTGGCCGATCGTGTCGGCGGTCGGATCAAAGCACAGCGACAGCTCGTCCGATTCCGGACGCAGCCGCGCCAACAGATAGGGATAGCGGCGGATATAGGCCGGCACGTAGAAGTTGGGGTCGATCAGCTTGCCGGTTTCATCGAAAAAGGTATTCACCCCTTCGTTCAGGCCCATCAGCGCCAGCGGAACGGGATCGTCGCCGACCGAAAACACGATCGGCATGTAACGCTGCACCAGCGGGAATTCCTCGACAGTGACGGGCACGGCGTGCTGCTCCGCCAGGAACTTCGCAGTGTCGGCGACGCGAACGCGATAGTCGCCATGAACCTGGCTCGAAAGCGGCTCGAGCTGATTGTAAAACAAAGGAAGCTGCTGCTGCGGCGCCGTGGCCATCCGAATCTCCTGAAACTTGCAACCGTCTAAAAGGTTGCGTGGCGGTCTATGACCTGTCCAATCGGCGCGCAAGCGTCACCAGCTTGCCTGGATTGAGAAGCACGGCCGGGTCCAGCGCGCGCTTGATCGCGCGTAGGGTGGCGACGCGCGACGCCGGCCCAAGCCGCTCCAATTCGTCCCGCTTCATCTGACCGATCCCGTGCTCTGCAGAGATGGAGCCCCCCGCCTGAACGACCAGGTCGTGCACCGCACGCGTGATCGCCGGGGCCTCGCTGGCATACCAGTGCCCGCGATCTGCGGCGACGGGCGCGCGCACGTGGAAATGGACATTCCCGTCACCCAGATGGCCGTACGCCACTGCCTGCGTTCCCGCGAACCGCGCCTCGATCGCCGCCCCGGCCTCGCGCATGAAGCGCGGCATCGCATCCACCGGCGCCGATATGTCGTGCTGCACGGCCGCGCCCCGGGCACGCTCGGATTCGGATATTCCATGGCGGATGCGCCAGAATGCCTCGGCCTGCGCCTCGCTGGCCGATACCACCGCGTCGCCTACCAACCCCGCCTCCAGCGGCTGGCGCAACAGGTCCGCCAGCAGGTCTTCCGGGGCTCGGTCACCGGCATCGGTCGCCACCGCTTCGATCAGCACATGCCAGCGGTGCTTGGCATCCACTGGCGCGCGGGTGCCCGGAATATGCGCAAGGACGCTCGCCAGCGCTTCGGCGGGCATGATCTCGAAACTTTCGACTGCGTCGGTCTGCCGCTCTATCCGCCGCAACAGAGAAAGCGCCTGGTCGGGGCTTTCCATCGCCGCCCACGCGACTGCTCTCGTCGCTACTGCCGGCACCAGGCGCAGGGTCGCCGCCGTGATGACGCCCAGCGTTCCCTCGGCACCGATCAGCAACTGGTTCAGATCATAACCACGATTGTCTTTTTTCAGCGCCGACAGTCCGTCATGCACCGAACCATCGGGCAGCACTGCCTCCACCCCCGCGACCAGCGCGCGCATCGTTCCCCACCGCAGCACCTGCGTGCCCCCCGCATTGGTGGAAGCCAGCCCGCCAATGGTCGCGCTGCCGCGCGATCCCAGATCAAGCGGAAACCGGCGCCCGATGGCGCCAGCCGCGTCGTGAAAGTCCGCCAGGATGACGCCGGCCTCGGCGATCGCCAGGCTGTCTTCGGGCGAGATCGACCGGATGCGGTTCATGCGCCGCAATGACAGGATGACTGCACTGCCGTCGGCCGGCGGCGTTGCACCGCCCACCATGCTGGTATTGCCGCCCTGCGGTACCAACGGCACGGCAAAGGCGCCGGCCTGCGCTAACACTGCCTGCACTTCCTCAAGCGAACTGGGCGACAGCATCGCGGGCGTCGCACCCTGGAAGCGGCCCCGCCAATCGGCCAGCCAGGGCGCCAGCATTTGCGGGTCGGTTTCGGCGATGCCGGCGCCAAACCGCGCGCGTAGGGAGTCGACAAGCTGATGCTGGCTCGGGTTCATGGCTGCGGCGCTAGCATCGCCTCCGCAGTTCATCCACTGTTCAACACTCGGGAATAGAAACGGTCCTCGCATGCTGAACCCGATCATCGTCGCCTCCGGATTGCTGCTGTTGTTCGCGCCCTCGGCCCAGCCGATGGGTTCCCCTTGGGATATGGCGGCGCATGCCTTGCAACAGCGTGCCACCGTGCATGTGCCGCGCGTGACCGTTACCACGACCACCATCATCCTGCGCGAGCCCCGGCCCACGCCGCTGCTGGAGAAAAAGGCGGGCAAGTGCGTGAAGGTGGAAAAGCTCGCCGGCTTCACCGTGAACCGATTCGACAGCGTTGACTTGCTGCTCAAGGATGGCGGCCAGCTGCGCGCGCGTCTGGGCGCACGCTGCCCTGCCCTGGGCTTCTATTCGGGATTCTACGTCAAACCCAATCCCGACAAGAAGATATGCGCCGGGCGCGACGCCTTCCGCTCGCGCACGGGCCGCTCGTGCGGCATCCAGTCTTTCGCCAAGCTCGTCGCGTCCGACTGAGTCCCGCCGCCGGAGCGAAACGCGGCGTCGGTGGAGCGCTTCGCCCCCGATCTTCTGCGCTCGCCTCGCGCTAAATCGCGCCACGCGCTTGACATTCGCGACCAAATCCGCAAGCGCGTGCAGGCTTGGTGACGTGGGCAATCGCGTCCGTTTTCCGGATAACCGCATGAGCTTTGCCGATCTCGGCCTTTCTGACGACCTTCTGCGCGCACTAACCGCCGCAGGCTATTCCGATCCCACGCCGATTCAGCGGCAGGCGATCCCATCGGTGCTGATGGGCCGCGACCTGATCGGCATCGCGCAGACGGGCACGGGCAAGACCGCAGCCTTCGTGCTGCCGATGATCGATGTGCTGGGCGAAGGCCGCACCCGCGCGCTGATGCCGCGCTCGCTGATTCTCGAACCGACGCGCGAACTCGCCGCGCAGGTTGCCGAAAATTTCGAGAAGTATGGCGTCCATCACAAGCTTTCGATGGCCCTGCTCATCGGCGGCGTGCAGATGGGCGACCAGGTCAAGGCGCTGGAGCGCGGCGTGGACGTGCTGATCGCCACCCCCGGGCGCCTGATGGACCTGTACAGCCGCGGCAAGATCCTGCTCACCGGCTGCAGCCTGTTGGTGATCGACGAAGCCGACCGCATGCTCGACATGGGTTTCATCCCCGACATCGAAGAGATCTGCACCAAGCTGCCCAAGCAGCGCCAGACCCTGCTGTTCTCCGCGACCATGCCGCCGGTCATCAAGAAGCTGGCCGACAAGTTCCTCGACAATCCCAAGCAGATCGAGGTGGCGCGCCCCGCGAGCACCAACATCAACATCACCCAGCATCTGGTGCCCGTGGCTTCCAGCGGCTTCGAAAAGCGCCGCGCGCTGCGCACCCTGCTCGAGCGCGAGGACGTCCGCACCGCGATCATCTTCTGCAACCGCAAGACCACGGTGCGTGAGCTCAACAAGAGCCTCAAGAAGCACCGTTTCCGCTCGGCCGAGATCCATGGCGACATGGACCAGCCCGCGCGCATCGCCGAGCTTGAACGGTTCAAGTCGGGCGACGTCAACATCCTCGTCGCCTCGGACGTCGCGGCGCGCGGCCTGGACATCAAGGGCGTCAGCCACGTCTTCAACTTCGACGCGCCCTGGCATCCCGACGATTATGTCCACCGTATTGGCCGCACCGGGCGCGGCGGCGCGACCGGCATCGCTTATACGCTGGTGACCTCCGAAGACGCCGAGAACATCGCCGAGATCGAAAAGCTGACCGGTCAGAAGATCGCGCGCGTGACGGTCACTGCCGACGCTGAGGAAACCGCCAGCGAACCACGGGCCGACGACGCTGGCAAGCGCCGCGAGCGAGGCGGACGCGGTCGCGCGCGCGCCGAGAATGGCGACCGCGCCGAACGCGGCGCTCGCTCGGAGACCGGCGACCGCGCGGCACGTGGTGATCGCGCGGGACGTAGCGCGCGTCCGGAGAATGGCGACAGTGCGGATCGGAGCGACCGAGCCGAGCGCGCCGAACGCGGCGGCGAACCGGTGGAGCGCAACGCGCCTGCGGAACGCAGCGCGCGTGCCGAGCGTGCCCCCCGTGCCGAGCGCAGCGAGCCCCCGGAACGGAACGAGCGCTCTGCGCGCGGCCGTAACCGGGCATCGGACGACCGCTCGCCGGAGATGCTGGCCCGCGAACCGCGCCGCTACGCCAATGCTGCCGACGATGGTCCGGATGAAGGCTGGAACGGCCCGGTCCCGGACTTCCTTAGCTACACCATCGCCCTGTAAGCAGGGGCCTCTTGGGCAGGGGCAGCCACGCGGCTGCCCCCACTGCTATCCGCTTCAGGCCGCGGCGGCGATCAGCGCATCGTCCGCCTCGGCAGCCCGGCGATAGGCCGGCCGAGCGGTCAGCCGCTCATGATAGGCCAGGAACGCGTCGCGCTTGGGCAGCGTGCCGAACATCGTTCCCCAGCCGACCTGCGACCCGACATAGACGTCCGCGGCCGTGAACCGGTCGCCGGCGATGTAGGGATGCGCCGACACGGCCTGTTCCAGCACGCTGACCGCCTGGTCAAAGCTGCCATAGCCGAACATGCGCCCCTGCTCCGCAGTCGCTTCGAACTTGGCCCAATTGTTAGTCACCGCCTGCTCCACCGGCCCTGCCGCGAAGAACAGCCAGCGATAATAATCGGCACGCTCTGCGGGTTGCGGCGCCAATCCCGCATCGGGGAACGTCTCGGCCAGATAGGCGCAGATCGCCGCGCACTCGGTCACGATCTTGCCGCCATGCACGATCGCCGGCACCTTCCCCATCGGATTGATCGCCCGATACGCCGTGTCCTTCATCGTCGTGCCATAGTCGACGATCTCGGTCCGGTACGGCGCCCCCACCTCTTCAAGCATCCACCGGATGATGCGCCCGCGCGATTGTGGGTTGGTGTAGAAAACCAGTTCGTCCGACATGCCACGTCTCCCCTTGTTGATACAAGAACATATCATGAACTCTCAAATCCTCGAGTCAAGGGTCGACTGTCCGGGATTCACGTTTTCCGCGTCCACAAGAGCGTAGCCAGCAACCGCCCCCAGGCCCGCTCGGCCTGCGCCGGATTGTACGCCCGGCTGTCGGGCGGGCACCACCCGTGCAGCGTCCCGGCATACACCTCAATCTCCGCCGGCACCTTCGCCGCGGCGAACGCCGCAGCGAGCTTGTCCTTGTCGCCAGGAGCCCGCGCGTCATCGTTCTCGGCCACCGCGAATAGATACCGCCCCTTCATCTGCGGTACGAGCAGCAGCGGACTGTCGGGCCCGTCTGCCGCAAGCCCGCCGCCGTGGAAGCTCGCCCCGGCCCGCACCCGCGCCGGGTTCGCCGCCGCCGTCCGCATCATCATCGGCCCGCCCATGCAATAGCCGGTGACGCCCACCCCGCTTCCCGTATCCACTTCCCGCTGCGCATCAAGGAACGCGACAAAGGCGATCGAGTCCCGCGTCGTGCCCTCGGGTGTGAGTGCCTTGCGGAACGGCTCGATCCGTTGCCGCACCGCAGGCTGGTCGAACGACTCACCAGCTTGCACGAACGGCGTCTTGGTCGAGCGGTAGAACTGGTTCACCGTCAGCACCGCATAACCCGACTGGGCCAGCCTGTCGGCCATCCGGCGGAACGCAGGCCGTAGTCCCATGATGTCCGGCCAGACGAGCACCGCCGGATGCCTGCCACTCGCCGGCGCGACGAAATAGGCGTCGGCATTTCCGTCGGGCGTGCGGATGGTCACGTCCCTGCCTTTCACCGCCAGCGCGTTCGCCGGGCTCGGCAGCAGCACCGAAACACCTGCCGCCGCTGCCGCCGTGGCGAAGCTTCGCCGCGTCATTGCGCCCAGGTGACGGTCGTTATCGGCTGCGGTCCATTCGTCGCACATCGCTGCTCTCCCGAAGGTGTGGGGAGAAGCTATAGCGTTTCACCGCGCCCGCAAGGCCGCTGCTTTCGCCAAAAGAAAACGGGCCCCGGCGCCTGCCGAAGCCCGTTCCCATTCGCTTCGAAGAACTCAGTGTTTGAACAGCGTCTCGGCAGTGTGCTCGACACGAACCTCGCTCGGCTCTTCGCCATCGTTCACATGCGCGGCAGCCTGGCGCTCGGCACGCAGCTGCTCGATCAGCGCCTCGCGGTCGCCCTCCAAACGCGTGTCGGTCGGCGCCTCGATGCCCGCTGCCTTGGCAGCCTTGGCTACCAGTGCGTCCAGCTCACGCTGCGAGCAAAGCCCCAGCGTCACCGGATCCTTGGGCACGATGTTGGCGATGTTCCAATGGCTGCGGTCGCGAATCGCGGCGATGGTCGTGCGGGTGGTGCCGATCAGCTTGCCGATCGCCCCGTCCGATACCTCCGGGTGGTTGCGCAGGATCCAGGCGATGCCGTCCGGCTTGTCCTGGCGCTTGGACACCGGCGTGTAGCGCGGCCCCTTGGTGCGCCGAACCTGCTCGGGGCCCTTCAGCATCTTGAGCACGTAGTTCGAGTTCGCCTGCCCCTTCTCGATCTCTTCCATCGTCACCTCGTGCGCGCGGACAGGATCGCGGCCGGTGAGCTTCGTGGCCGCGGTATCATCGGCAATCGCCTGCACCTCAAGGATATGGAGCCCGCAGAACTCGGCGATCTGCTCGAAAGAAAGCGACGTATTGTCGACCAGCCAGGAAGCGGTCGCATGCGGCATCAGCGGCTGGGCCACGATAGTCTCCAGAAACAATAAGGGCCGCCCTTCACGGGCGGCCATTCATGGCAGTGACTTAGTGCGCGAAAGAAGCAAGGGCAAGATATTACCGAGGCATAGCGATTCGCGGCGGC
The DNA here is from genome assembly GCF_014199255.1 of Sphingomonas xinjiangensis. GTDB lineage: Bacteria > Pseudomonadota > Alphaproteobacteria > Sphingomonadales > Sphingomonadaceae > Sphingomonas > Sphingomonas xinjiangensis. The sequence goes on from NZ_JACIJF010000002.1 coordinate 250,251, forward strand.
CGCTCCGACTTACGCCGCGGCCTGTTCGTCTCGCATCGGATACAGCGCCTGAAGAAACTGCTGTGCGCTCGCCTCCCAGGTGAAGCTGCGACCATAGCCGGCGCACGCCGCCCGATCCTTCGTCAGCGCCTCGGCGATGGCCTCGGTCAGGTCCGGCGCCATCGCGCCGACCTCTGGCGTCAGCACGTCGATCGGTCCCGTCACCGGATATCCCGCTACCGGAACACCGCATGCCAGTGCCTCGATCATCACCAGCCCGAACGTGTCGGTCTTGCTGGGAAACACAAAGACGTCCGCCGCCGCATAGGCGGAGCCTAGTTGCTCTCCGAACAAGGGCCCGAGGAAATGAACGTCAGGAAAGCGCGCCTCTAGCCCGGCACGTGCCGGGCCATCCCCGACGACGACTTTGGTACCGGGATGATCGGTGCGCAGGAACGCCTCCAGGTTCTTTTCGACCGCGACGCGGCCCACGTACAACTGCACCGGCCTAGGCAAATCCTGCATAACGGAATGCGGGTGCTGGTCAGGTCGAAAGTGGGAAAGGTCGACCCCGCGTCCCCAATGCTTCACTTGGCCAAGGCCGTGATCCACCAGCGACTGCCGGATAGACGGGGTCGACGCAAGGATCGCCTGGCTCGCCGCATGAAACCAGCGGATATAACGCCAAATCCACTCCGCCGGCACACCCGAGCGCGCCGAGACATAATCGGGAAATTGCGTGTGATAAGCAGTGGTGAACGGCATGCCATGGCGCAGGCACCACCGTCGCGCCGCAATGCAGAGGGGTCCTTCCGTGGCCAGATGGATCGCTGTCGGCCGGAACCTTTCCAATAGAGCACCGACGCTCGCGGTGCGCGCCAGGGCAAGCCGAATCTCCGGATAGGTGGGGCACGGCAGCGAGTGGAACAGGTCGGGTGAAATCACCTCGACTTCATGCCCCTGCCCTTCCAGCACCCGCCGGACGGATTTGAGCGTGCGGACGACGCCGTTGACCTGGGGCTCCCAGGCATCGGTTACAATTGCGATGCGCACCGGTTCGGCCTCCGCCGCCGTCACGCCGCCGCCAGTCTGACCTCGGATTCGGGCGCTTCCCGCGCGGCGATTTCCTCGGCCCAATGGAGAAGTTCCATGGATCCGTCGTAATGCTCCACCAGCGCGGTGCAACCCTCTACCCAATCGCCATCGTTATAATATGCGATTCCGGCGATGTCGCGCATTTCCGCCTTGTGGATGTGGCCGGCGATAACGCCGTCGACGCGCCGCACGCTTGCCTCGTGCGCGACGATTTCCTCAAATTTAGAGATGAAGGACACTGCGTTCTTCACCTTCTGCTTGGCGTATTTGCTGAGCGACCAATAGGGTAGGTTCATCGAACGGCGGACGACGTTCAGCCACCGGTTCAGCGCCATCATCGCCTCATATGCCGCATCACCCAGATATGCGAGCCAGCGATGCGACATCGTGATCGCGTCGAACTCGTCGCCATGCAGCACCAGCAGCCGCCGGCCGTCGGCGGTTTCGTGCACTGCCTGGCGCCTGATGTGCACTCCACCGAAATTCAGCCCTGTGAACTGGCGGAACATCTCGTCATGGTTGCCGGGAATATAGACGATCTCGGTGCCGCGCTTCGCTCGCTTCAGTATGCGCCAGACGATGTCATTATGCGCAGCCGGCCAATAGAAGCGTTTCTTAAGCGCCCATCCATCAAATATGTCGCCAACCAAATACATCTTCTCGCTGTCGACATGATCGAGAAAGTCTATCAGCATCGCCGCGTTGCAGCCGCGCGTGCCAAGATGCACGTCCGAAATCCAAACAGTGCGGTATTGGCGGCGCCCAGCGATGATCCGCTCGGGAATCGCTGGTTTGCTGGCCTGAAAATCGGAAAGATGCGTCGCATCGAAAGGAAGCCTGGTGATCGTCGCCATGGCCGAGGTCCCCGCTGAGCCGTTGCCCAAAGCTTGTATGCCGCATGTTTGTTACAACATGAATTTGTCTGCCGCTTAGGGGAGCCGGCTGGCATATGCCCTGAGACATGCACCGCTTCTCAACAACTATTCGGCTAGACCGCCATTCGTAAACGTGGAAGGGATCAGAGATGTTAGGGCGGCTTCGCTCACGCCTTCGTGGAAGAAGCCCTGCGGACTTGGCCGAACTCGCGGTCAAGAATGTCACGCATCTGATGACCACGCTGTCCTCGGCAAATCGCGCACGTCGCGTGCAAGACCGCGCATTCGATCAACAATGGGGCACCGACACCAGCGGCGGCGTCGGCGTACATGATCTAGGCTTTGATCCGGCGATCATCGATCAATGCCGCCGCTACGACCCGAGCGATGCGGCGATGCTGCGCGAGCCCGTCGAACTGCTCGGCATCGTCCCCGCGCGATGCGATTTCATCGATTACGGGGCCGGCAAGGGGCGGATGCTCATGCTGGCAATGCAGATGGGCTTCAAGTCCGTGACGGGCGTCGAACTAGCCGGGAGCCTTTGCGAGATCGCACGCGACAACCTCCAACGCTTCACGGCGCGCAGCGGCATCCAATCCGATGCGGCGATCGTACAGGCGGACGCCACGTCCTACACTCCCGCCGGCGCGCACATCGTCGCATATTTCTACAATCCTTTCGGCGCGCAGATCATGCGGGAGGTTCAACTCCAGCTAGAGCGCGCGCTCGCGATGGAGACCGATTGCGTCACCATCATCTATGCCAATCCCGAGCATCACCGGATCTACGCCGACAATCCTCGGTGGATGCCAGGCCCATCGCTGACCGGCATCGCGACCTTTACAGCCGAAGCGGCTGTCTTCCGGGCCTGAGACGCGCTCGTAGGCAGCGCGCCGGGTCACGCCTCGATCGTCAGCACGATCTTGCCTACGTGATCGCCTGCTTCCATGCGGCGATGTGCGTCTGCGGCCTCTGCCAAAGGGAACACGCTGTCGATGACCGGCTTCAACTTGCCGGCCTCGACGTGGGGCCACACCGTGCGGGCGATTTCGTCGGCGACCATGGTCTTGAAGCTTTTGTCGCGCGGGCGCAGCGTCGATCCAGTCAGGGTCAGCCGCTTGCGCATTACGGGCCAAATGGGGATTGCAGCCTCTCCGCCGCGCTGGGCAGCGATCGAGACGTGCCGCCCCTCCTCCGCCAGGCACTGGATGTTGCGGGCGACGTAATCACCGCCGACCATGTCGAGCACCACGTCGACGCCCCTGCCTCCCGTAATCTCCTGGACGCGCGCCACAAAGTCCTCGTCACGATAGTTGATCGCGTGGTCCGCCCCGATCCGGCGCGCCGCATCGCACTTGGCGTCCGACCCCGCAGTCACGATGATGCTGAGCTCGAACAGCTTGGCCAAGCCGATCGCCATCGTACCGATCCCGCTGGTGCCGCCATGCACCAGGATCCAGTCGCCCGCCGAGGCATAAGCGCGCTCGAACACGTTGGTCCACACGGTGAACAGCGTTTCCGGCATCGCCGCCGCTTCGACCATGCTCAGCGCCTCGGGCACATGCAGGCACTGGCCAAAGGGCGCCGTTGCGTATTGCGCATAGGCACCGCCGGTCACCAGCGCGCAGACCGGCTGACCGATCATCTCGCGCGGCACCTCGCCTCCTACCGCCACGATCTCTCCCGACAACTCCATGCCCAGGATGGAAGGTGCTCCCGCGGGCGGCGGGTACAGCCCCATGCGCTGCATCACCTCGGGCCGATTTACCCCGGCAGCCGCTACCTTGATCAGCACTTCGTCGTCACCGGGCCGCGGAACAGGCCGCTTCACCGGAACCAGAACCTCGGGGCCGCCCGGCTCGGCCGGATCGATCGCGAACATTGTTTCGGGCACGATCATCCGTTCGTCGCTTTCAGCTTCCGTAGAATTCCGGCGTCTTATTGACATCGCCCCTGCCGCGGTCAACGCTGCCCCGATGGACGCCGACGAAAATCTTCCGCGCCGTAAAGACGATCTGCTCGACGCGCTCGCCAGACAGGACCTAGACCCGCTCTCCGTGGACGAACTCGAAGCGCGCATTCTCGCCCTGGAGGCCGAAATCGAGCGCAGCCGCGCCAAAATAGAGTACGCGGTTCACCACCGCGCAAGCGCCGACGCGCTATTCAGGAAATGAGCGTGGCGGCACGGAACCATGGGCCAAGCGCCCCTGATCTCCGAAGCCGGACGGCCATGCTTGATGCGGGGCGACGCCATCCCGACATAAAGACAAACGGGTCGCGTATCCCTTTCGGCCCACAGGAGTTATACCTGAATGCCTAGTTTCGCCTCCGCGCTGGAATCTACCCTGCACAAGGCTTTGGAGGCCGCGTCCTCCCGCCGCCACGAATATGCGACGCTGGAGCACCTGCTGCTCGCGCTCGTCGACGATGAACATGCATCCAAGGTGATGAGCGCGTGCGGCGTTGATCTCGGTGAGATCAAGAACACCGTCGCGCATTATCTCGACACCGAACTCGAAGCGCTCAAGGTCGATACAGCGACCGATCCGTCGCCCACCAGCGGCTTCCAGCGCGTCGTTCAGCGCGCGATCCTTCACGTGCAGTCGTCGGGCCGCGATGAAGTGACCGGCGCCAACGTGCTCGTCGCCTTGTTCAGCGAGCGGGAAAGCTATGCGGTCTATTTCCTGCAACAGCAGGACATGAGCCGCCTCGACGCCGTCAGCTTCATCAGCCACGGCGTCGGCAAGGGGTCGGCCCCGGCCGAAGCCTCCACGCCCAAAGGCGCCGAAGAAGAAAAGGCAAAGGCGGATCCCAAGGGCGGCAAGAGCGAGAGTGCGCTCAAGCAGTTCACCGTGGACCTCAACGAAAAGGCGAAGAACGGCAAGGTCGATCCGCTGATCGGCCGGTCGGCCGAAGTCGATCGGACCGTGCAGATCCTGTGCCGCCGCTCGAAGAACAACCCGCTTTATGTGGGGGATCCCGGCGTCGGCAAGACCGCGATCGCCGAAGGCCTCGCGCGCAAGATCGTCGAGGGCCAGGTGCCCGAGGTGCTGCTCGAAGCCGTGATTTACTCGCTCGACATGGGGGCGCTGCTTGCCGGCACGCGCTATCGCGGCGATTTTGAAGAGCGGTTGAAGCAGGTCGTCAACGAGCTCGAGAAGCTGCCCCACGCGGTGCTGTTCATCGACGAGATCCACACGGTGATCGGTGCCGGCGCGACCAGCGGCGGCGCGATGGACGCGTCCAACCTGCTCAAGCCCGCGCTGTCGGGCGGCACGATCCGTTGCATCGGCTCGACCACTTACAAGGAATTCCGCAACCACTTCGAGAAGGACCGGGCGCTGCTCCGTCGCTTCCAGAAGATCGACGTCAACGAGCCCTCGGTTGAGGACACGATCAAGATCATCACCGGGCTGCGCACGGCGTTCGAGGGGCACCACCACGTCAAATACACTCCCGACGCGATCAAGTCGGCGGTGGAGCTCTCCGCGCGCTACATTAACGACCGCAAGCTGCCCGACAAGGCGATCGATGTGATCGACGAAGTCGGCGCGATGCAGATGCTGGTGGCGCCCAACAAGCGCAAGAAGACGATCACCCCCAAGGAGATCGAGCAGGTGATCGCCACCATGGCGCGTATCCCGGCCAAGACCGTGTCGAGCGACGACACGCGGGTGCTCGCCAACATTGAAGGCGACTTGAAGCGGGTCGTGTTCGGGCAGGATGCGGCGATCGAAGTGCTGTCCTCGGCGATCAAGCTCAGCCGTGCAGGCCTGCGCGATCCCGACAAGCCGATCGGCAACTATTTGTTCTCGGGCCCGACCGGCGTCGGCAAGACCGAAGTGGCGAAGCAGCTTGCCGAATTGCTCGGCATCCCGCTTCAGCGCTTCGACATGTCCGAATATATGGAACGCCACAGCGTCTCGCGGCTGATCGGTGCGCCTCCCGGCTATGTCGGCTATGATCAGGGCGGCCTGCTCACCGACGCGGTCGATCAGAACCCGCACTCGGTGCTGCTGCTCGACGAGATTGAAAAGGCGCATCCCGACCTTTTCAACATCCTGTTGCAGGTGATGGACAACGGCAAGCTCACCGATCACCATGGCAAGACGGTCGATTTCAGGAACACCATCCTGATCATGACCACCAATGCCGGCGCATCGGACATGGCCAAGGAAAGCCTGGGCTTCGGAAATCTCGGCGGGCGCGAGGATGTCCAGGAGGAAGCAGTCAAGAACCTCTTCACCCCGGAATTCCGCAACCGTCTCGATGCGATCGTGCCGTTCGGCTATCTTCCACCCGAAGTGGTGGCGCGCGTGGTGGACAAGTTCATCCTCCAGCTCGAGCTCCAGCTGGCGGATCGCGGCGTCCACATCCAGCTCGACGACGAGTCGAAGGCGTGGCTCACCGAGCGTGGCTATGACAAGCTCTATGGTGCGCGCCCGATGGGCCGTTTGATCCAGGAGAAGATCAAGCAGCCGCTTGCCGAGGAGTTGCTGTTCGGCAAGCTCGTCCATGGCGGCGAGGTGCATGTGAAGATGAAGGACGGCGCGCTCGCATTTGAGACGATCCCCGCCGCGCCCAAAAAGCCCAAAAAGGGCAGCGGCAAGAAGACCGAGCCGGTAGAAGCCGAGTAACTGCGGCGGTTATGACAAAGGGCCTGGGACTTAAGTCTCGGCCCTTTTTGTTTGTAGTCACACTGTTGGCAGTAGGAAAGCAGTTCCCCGGCGAAGGCCGGGCGAAGTTGCAACGGCGTCGAGATGGAAGACCTCCATCTTGTGCCTCGCCGGGGGAACCCTGGTCACGAGGCAGCTCCAGACCGCGGCGTTACGCCGTGCAAAGCCGCCCCGCACGCCGCGGCTCGCGCCGAAACGGCACGTCACGGCGCCAATAGGTCAGCGCCCGCCACACCCATTCAATCGGTCCGTAATGGAAGCGCGCGAACCACAGCCGTGCGCCCCAGACCTGCAGGCCGATCGCGACCAGCGCCACCACCAGCCGAGTTTCCTGGCTCCAATCGTCCCACAGCCCCAGCCCAAAATTGTAGAAGAGCGGCACGAACACCGCCGACTGAAGAATGTAGAGGGTCAGCGTCGCCCGCCCGACCGGCGCGAGCTTGTCTAGCAGGCGGACCGCCGGTGTCCGGCACAGCTCCAATAGCACCAGCCCCCAGGTAAAGGTGCCGGCAAGCTCGAACCAGCTGGCGAGGATCGCATCGAACATTCGGTTGGCGCCATCGCCATGGCCGAAGGTCGCGAACCAGTTGAACACCACCGCGCGCCAGAAATACGACGCCACCATCACGCCCACCAAGCAGGCGAGCGCCACCCGACGACTTACCGTGAAACGATCCAGCCGCTCAAAGAAACCGATTCGTCCCAGCAGCATTCCCAGCACGAACAGGCCGAGGATCTGAACGACCCGACCATATTCTAACATGAACCACCATTTCGGCACCTGCCCCTGCCAAAGGTTGGCGCGCAGCGTCTCGGTAAGGGTGCCGCCAAGATAGATCGCCATCGCCGGGTCATGCGACGAGCGCGAAGGCTGGTTGGCCCAATCCGCCCCTAGCGCCGCCGCGACCAGCTGAAACCACAGGCTGGGCGCCAGTAGCAGGAGCCCGGCGAACGCCGCCAGCAGGCGATTGTCCTCCACCCGGTGCATCAACAGCAGCAGCATGCCGATAACCGCCAACACCTGGATGATATCGCCGCGATAGATCACGCCGTGCAGCACGCCGATCGCGCCCAGGATTAGCAGCCGCCAGGCGAAACGCAGTGAAAAATCCTGACCTCGCTGCGCCGCGCGATCCATCAGGATGAAGAAGCTGAACCCGAAACACAGCGCCAGCAGCGAGAAGCTTTTGCCCATGAACAACAGGAACACGGCGTCCGCCGGGCCCGACTGCGGGTTGGCCCAGTAGAGCTCGTAGCTCTCCATCATGTGGACCAGGAACAGTGCCATCAGCGCGAAGCCGCGAACGATGTCCACGGCGGCGATCCGCTTGCCCTGCATGCCGCTCCCGCTTTCGGGCAGCGTTACTACCATGAATTATCCTCTCGCAGCCGCTCCCTAGCGTCCATTTCGACGAAGCAAAACCGGGCATCGTGCACGCCATCTCCCTGCCGCCTGCCGCGCGAAGCCGCGGCAGGCGAAGCCAGGACGAAGGAGCTTATTCCTAACCAACGTTGTCGACAGGGGCGAAGGCGGGCAAGCCTGCCAATGGCATTGCAGCACGCCGCAGGGCACGATAGCATCTGCGCGAGGGAGAGGGTGGATGACGAAGCGGGTTCGTACGCTGATGTGGGCAGGACTCGCCGGCATCGCGCTGATTGCCATCGCCGCACCGCCGCATCGCGCCGACATCACGATCGTGACGCATCATCAAGGTGACCTCTCGCCGCAGCGGATGCAGGCGGTGGTCGACCTCGGCATCGTCGGATTTTCCTTTCTCCTAACGTGGAGCAAGCAGCTGGCCCATTGACCGGTTTTCGCTCGACTGCTTACATTGGTGTCAATGATAAACGCAGAGGAAGCCTGGCGCACCGCCTATCGTCATCCGGGAGTGTGGGACGAACCCTTCCTTCCCGTTTCCATGATCGAGTTGTTCGAGCAAAGCGCCAGGGATCATCCCCAGGCGCCGCTGCTCGACTTCATGGGTCGCAGATACAGCTATGGGGAGGTGTCGGACGGCGTGAACCGCGTCGCCTGCGGCCTGCGAAAACTGGGTTATGGGCCGGGTGACCGGATCGGCCTATTCCTTCCCAACGTCCCCCATTATGTCGCCGCCTATTACGGGATTTTGAAACTAGGCGGCACGGTGGTGAACTTCTCCCCGCTCTACACCGTCGACGAACTGGCCGAACAGGTCGCCGACTCGGGCACCAAGCTTCTCTTCACCATCTCCGCCACGGCGTTGCTGCCTACCGCACTCAAGGTGCTGGAAAAGAGCGGCCTCGAACGCCTTGTTGTCGGCTCCGTCGCTGGCGGCCTTCCCGCTACCAAGTCGCTGCTTTACCGGCTGTTCAAGGGCAAGGAAGTCACCCCCCGCCCTGCCGATCCGCGAGTCCTCGCCTTCTCCAAACTGATCACAAACGAAGGCAGCTGCGAGATGCCGCAGCTCGACCCCGAGCATGACGTAGCGCTGATCCAATATACCGGCGGTACCACCGGCACGCCCAAGGGCGCGGTGCTCACGCACCAGAACCTATCGGCCAATGCGCGCCAGGTTGCGCGACTCGATCCGGAGATGGGCCGGACCACCGACCGGATCCTCGGGGTGCTCCCCTTCTTTCACGTCTTCGCGAACACCTGTGTGCTCAATCGCACGGTGGTGACCGGCGGCGAGATCGTGATGCTGCCGCGGTTTAACGCGAAGCAGGCACTGGCCGAGCTCCGCCGCACCCGCCCCCGCTCGCTGCCGGGCGTTCCGACCATGTATCAGGCGCTGCTCGACGCGCCTGGCATGAAGCCCAGTGACTTCAGCTCGCTCAAATTCTGCATCTCGGGCGGCGCGCCGCTGCCCCAGCAGCTGAAGGAGAATTTTGAGGGGATCACCGGCGCCCGCATCATCGAAGGCTATGGCCTGTCGGAAAGCTCGGGCGTGGTCTCCGCCAATCCCTATGTCGGGATGAACAAGCCTGGCACGATCGGCCAGCCGCTCGCGGCCACCCGCGTCCGGCTGGTCGACAAGGAAGATCCGAAGCGCCCCCCGCCCGAAGGCGAGCCTGGCGAGATCGTCGTGTCAGGCCCGCAGATCATGAAGGGCTATTGGAACCGCCCCGATGCCGATGCCAGCGTGTTTGTCGACGACCATTGGCTGCGCACCGGCGATGTCGGGCTGATCGATGAAGACGGCTATGTCCGCATCGTCGATCGGCTCAAGGACATGATCGCCGTCGGCGGCTTCAAGGTATTCCCCAGCCAGATTGAGGCGGTGCTCTACCGCAACCCCGCGGTGAAGGAGTGCCTCGTCCTTGGCCTGCCCGACCCTTATCATGGCGAGCTTCCCCGCGCGTACGTCACGCTCAACGAGGACAGCACCGCCAGCGGCCCCGAACTCTGCCTGTGGCTCAACGGCCATCTTGGCAAGCACGAACGCGTGTCGCAGGTGGTGGTGCGCGAAAGCCTGCCCAAAACGATGATCGGCAAGCTCAGCCGCAAGGACCTCTATGCCGAGGTGACGGCGGAGTAAGCAGTCGACGAGCCTCCCCTCCCTTGCAGGGAGGGGAGAGCATCGGGTTCGCCTTAGTCGGCGGCCTTGGGGCCCGTCCGCTCGCCTTCCGCGGCAAACATCACTGCCTTCAGGTTCATGAACTCATGCAACCCCCAAGGCCCCAGCTCGCGGCCATGCCCTGACAGCTTCACGCCCCCGAACGGCGCCTCAGGGGTCGACGCCAGCAGCGAATTGACCGCCGTCATGCCCGCTTCGATATCGCGCGCGAATCGCTCAATCTCGGCATCGTCCTTGGTCCACACCGCCGACCCCAGCCCATAGGGCACGTCGTTCGCCAGTTCGATCGCATGGTCGATGTCACGCGCCTTGTAGACGGCGGCCACCGGCCCGAAAATCTCCTCCTTGGCCACGTTGCTCTCCGGATCGATGTCGACCAGCACGCCCGGCGTCATCCACGCGCCGTCGCGCTCGATCTTCTCCGCACCGACCAACAATGTTGCGCCCGCCGCCCTTGCACGCTCGACCTGCTCCAGCACCGTGTCGCGCTGCTCGATGCTGGAGAGCGGCCCCATCTCGACGCCGTCCTCCATAGGGTCGCCGACCCTCACCGCCTGCATGCCGGCCGCGAACCGCTCCAGAAACGCGTCGTACACATCCTGGTGCACGATCATCCGCTTGGCGCAGATGCAGCTCTGCCCGGCATTCTGCACGCGCGCGGTGACTGCCGTCTTCGCCGCCTTTTCCAGGTCGGCGGACGGCATCACGATCAGCGGGTCGGACCCGCCCAGCTCCAGCACGACCTTCTTCAGCGCACGCCCTGCCGCCTGCGCCACCTTGGCGCCCGCGCCTTCACTGCCGGTCAGCGTCACCGCCACCACGCGCTGGTCGGCGATCAGATCCGACACCATGTCCGACTTGATAGGCAGGTTCTGGAACAATCCGTCCGGCGCGCCAGCGGCGCTCACCAATTGCTGCATCAACTGCCCACAGCCCTGCACGCTCGACGCGTGCTTCAGCAGCGCGACATTGCCCGCCATGATCGTCGGCGCGATGAAGCGCACCGCCTGCCAATAAGGGAAATTCCACGGCATGATCGCCAGCACCGGTCCCATCGGCAGCCAGCGCGCCGCGGCATGGCCGGCCGCGGTTTCAACGTCCACCGGCTCCAGATAGCGCGGGCCGTGTTCGGCATAATGGCGAAAGCCGGCGATGCACTTCTCGACTTCGGCCACTGCCGACTTCAGCGTCTTGCCCATCTCGCGCACCGCCACTTGCGCCAGATGCGGCTTGTCGGCCTCCCATTTGTCGGCGATCGCCCAGAGCAGTTGCGTACGCTTTTGCAGCGGCGTGGTGCGCCAGGACCGATACGCGTCCTGCGCCCGCTGCAACGCAAGCTCGATCTCTTCGGGCGCAAGCTCCTGAAAGCTGTCGCCCGTGGCGCCGGTTGCCGGATTGATGCTGGTGAACATGGAGTTTCCTTTGCTGTCGGGCCATGAACTCATGGTCGCTCAGCCCGGTTGCAAGGGCAACGCCCCTGCCGCATAGCGTGCGCATGGCAGAAGAAGCGGATATCGCGGCGCTCTCGTTCGAGGACGCGTTGAAGGAACTCGAGCGGATCGTCGCGCGGCTGGAAAGCGGCGAGGCACAGCTTCAGGAGGCGATTGATCTGTACGAGCGCGGCGACCAGCTCCGCCGCCAATGCGCCGCCCGGCTGGACGCGGCACAGGCCCGGATCGAGGCCATCCGCACCGATGCCGAAGGCCGGCCGACCGGCACCACCGCGTTCAACGCCGGCTGACATGGCGCTCCCGCACGCCAGCCTCGCCCTTGAATCGGCGCTGCGTCAGGTCGCGGCCGAGATCGACCGTCAGTTCGATCTCGTACTCGCGGTGCCCGACGATCCCCGCCGCAGCCTGTACGAAGCGATGCGCCATGCCGCGATCGGCGGCGGCAAGCGGCTCCGCCCGCTGCTGGTGTTCGCCACCGCGCAGCTGTTCGGCGTCGACCGCACGTGCATGGCGCGCGTCGGTACGGCGATCGAGTGCATCCACGTCTATTCGCTGGTCCATGACGATCTGCCGGCGATGGACAATGACGACGTGCGCCGCGGCAAACCCACGGTGCACAAGGCATTCGACGAGGCCACTGCGATCCTTGCGGGCGACTGCCTTCATGCCCTCGCCTTCGAGATCCTGGCCGACGAGGCGACGCATGCCGATCCATTCGTCCGCGTTGAACTCCTCCAGACGCTTGCCCACGCCGCGGGCCCGTCGGGGATGGCCGGCGGGCAGATGATGGATTTGGAGGCGGAAAAAGCGAGCTTCGACCTGCCCACCGTGACTCGGCTTCAGGCGATGAAGACCGGCGCGCTCATCAGCTGCTCGGTGGAATGCGGCGCGGTGCTGGGCCGCGTGCCTGTCGAGGGCCGCAAGGGCCTGCGCGGTTATGCCCGCGACATGGGGCTCGCCTTCCAGATCGCCGACGACATCCTCGACGCAGAGGGCGACGAGGTTCTGGCCGGCAAGAAACTGCGCAAGGATGGCGAAGCGGGCAAGGAAACCTTCCTCACGCTGCTTGGGCTTGATCGTGCCCGCGAACAGGCGCGCATCCTGGTCGATCAAGCCGTGGAGCATCTCAAGAACTTCGGTCCCGAGGCGGACCTTCTGCGCGACATTGCCCGCTACACGCTTGAACGGGACCGCTAAGCCATGACCACGCGCACTGGTGTTTATCCCGGCACGTTCGACCCGATCACCCGCGGTCACATGGATATCATTCGCCGTGGCGCAAAGCTGGTCGACCGCTTGGTCATCGGCGTCACCACCAATCCTTCCAAATCGCCGATGTTCTCGATCGAAGAGCGCCTGGCGATGGTGAAGCGCGAAGTGGCGAGTATCGAGGGCGACATCTGCGTGGTCAGCTTCGATTCGCTGCTGATGGACTTTGCCGAGCGCCAGGGGGCCAGCATGATCGTCCGGGGTCTCCGCGCCGTTGCCGACTTTGAATACGAGTACCAGATGGCTGGCATGAACCAACAGCTGAACCATCGTATCGAAACGGTTTTCCTCATGGCCGACGTCTCGCTCCAGCCGATCGCAAGCCGCCTGGTCAAGGAGATCGCCTTGTACGGTGGCGACGTGCGCAAGTTCGTCTCGCCTGCTGTCGAGACCGAGGTGGTCGAGCGCGTGCGCAAGATTGGCCGCAAGGGCAGCTGAATCGCCCTTTGTTCGCCACATAGTGATGGTCTAGAACCGACCGGTTCATACCCGTGGGGATGTTGATGCGTTTCGTTGCCAGTTCGGCTGCCATGGCCGCCTTGTTCTTCGCCTTTCCCGCCGCTGCGCAGAAGGGGCCGCCGCCCAAGCCGGAGCCGCTAAAGGGCGTTCAGACCGACGCGGCGACTCACGTGCCCGTATCCGTCGCGGCCGATCCTGAAAACACTTGGGTTCTCGACCTGTCCACCGGCGGTCGCGTCACGATCCGCCTGCGCCCCGACGCCGCGCCCAAGATGGTGGCGCAGGTGAAGGCACTCACCCGCAGGCATTTCTACGACAACACGATCTTCCATCGTGTAATCGAAGGCAGCGAAAACATGGCCCAGGGTGGGGATCCCACCGGCACCGGCCGCGGCAGCTCCGATCTGCCCAACGTCCCCGCCGAATTCAGCAACCTGCCCCATGTCCGCGGCGCCGTTTCCGCGGCTCGCGCGCAGGACGTGAACAGCGCCAACAGCCAGTTCTTCATCATGTTCGGCCCGCGGCTGGGCTTCGATCACGACTACACTGTATTCGGCCGCGTGACCGACGGCATGCAGTGGGTCGACAAGATCGAGCGTGGTGAGCCGCCCGCGCGCCCTACCCGCATCCTCCACGCCTATATCGCGTCGGACAATCCCCCGGCCTACCAGGCAGCTCCCGTCAATGCCCCGGCACTGCCGGCTGGCGAACAAAAGGCGACGTTGCCGCAATAAGCGGAGTCGTGGGCCGTGAACGTAGACCTGTTTGATTTCGAGCTTCCGCCCGAGCGGATAGCGCTGCGCCCCGCGCAGCCGCGCGATGCGGCCCGCCTGCTGCTGCTGACGGGTGACGAGCGCCAGGACCGACACGTCCGCGACTTGCCCGGGCTGCTAGCTCCGGGCGACCTGCTCGTATTCAACGACACCCGCGTCATCCCCGCGCAGCTGGATGGGCGGCGCGGAGATGCGCGCATCGGCGCCACCCTCCACAAGCGGGAGGGTCCGCGCGAGTGGCGGGCCTTCATCCGCAACGCCAAACGGCTGCGCGACGGCGACGTGATCGACTTCGGCCAAGGAGTCACCGCGACCGCCAGCGGCCGCGCCGAAGACGGTAGCTTCCTGTTGCGCTTTGCCGGCGACGAGCCGGTGGAGCTGCTCCTCGCGCGCTGCGGCCATATGCCGCTCCCGCCCTATATCGCCTCCAAGCGTCCGACCGACGAACGGGACGCCACTGACTATCAAACGATGTTCGCCAATGAGCCGGGGGCCGTCGCCGCCCCCACCGCGGCGCTGCACTTTACCCCGGATCTCCTCGCCCGGCTCGAGGCGGCAGGCATCGGCCACGCCACGCTTACGCTCCATGTCGGCGCCGGCACCTTTCTGCCGGTCAAGGCAGAGGACACTGACGCACACAAGATGCACGCTGAGTGGGGCCGCATCGACGCCGCCACGGCCGACCGGCTCAACGCCGTTCGCGCCGCCGGCGGCCGTGTGATCGCCGTGGGCACCACCAGTTTGCGGTTGATCGAAAGCGCCGCGGGCGAAGACAACATCATCCGCCCCTTCGAAGGGGACACGGCGATCTTCATCACCCCGGGCTACCGCTTTCGCGGCATCGATGGGCTGATGACCAATTTCCATTTGCCGCGCTCGACCCTGTTCATGCTGGTATCGGCACTGATGGGGCTCGACCAGATGAAGGCGGCTTATGCCCATGCCATTGAAAATGATTACCGTTTCTACTCTTACGGGGATGCGTCGCTCCTTCTCCCGTTACAACGGTGCTGAGTGGGGACAGCCACGAGTATCAGGTTAACGCCCATTCGCCTTGCAGTGGTGGGTGCTTGGTAGCAACAGCAGGACGATTGCAATTGGGCCGTGAACAGGCCGGCAGATTCCGAGGCGGTGCCGCATTATGGCGGCGGGTTCTCGGCCTTGGACCATGTGCGTCACGAGGCCTTCAACCAGGGGTTGCCAGTGTTCTCTTTATGTTCCACTCTGCCGCGATGCAGACCGACTCCCTCCAGCCCGCCGCGATTGCTGAAGCGCTGCTGTTCTCCACGCCCGGATGGGCAAGGATCGGCTTAACCGCACCCGATGAACAGATGCGCCAGAAGGCAGCGCAAGAACTGGCTGTTTCGATCGCGCAGGCTCTGACCGGCGATCGGACCTTTGATCCAAACCAGCTGCACCTCCCCCTCTAGGATGGGCGCGAATGTTCGGCTTGATGACCTTCATGATCTGATCCGCCACAAAGCCAACCTGCTCGTCATTTCCAAGTTGGGAAGCAGCACATCTACGACCCATCTAGGTTCTGCCGGTATGCGATGGCGCGGGACTGGAACACCTCTCTGGCGACTCTGGGCCACCGCATCCGATGTCACCGATACAACCTGCGTCACCCTCGTCTTCGCGCTAACTCGCACCAGCCGACGCCTGCTGATCCGTTTCCCGCACCGAGCAGAAATGGAAGCACTTAACCCGCAGGCTCAGGGGCTGATTGACTGCCCCGCTCCTTGACCTAGCCACGGGCGACGCTTGCATCCTTAGAGAGTCGCAATCGTTATGATCTCAAAGGAGAAGTGCATGTCCGACAACAAAGAGCTTCGAGGCCCCGAAGACGCCTCACGCATCGCAATCCACGAGGACTACGAAGTTCGGTACTGGTCCAATAAGTTCGGCGTCACGCACGAGCAGCTGAAGGAAGCTGTTGATGCTGTTGGCCACAGCGCCGCCGCCGTCGAAGAGCACCTCAAAGGCTGATCGTGGTGCAGAGGAAGAGTACGCTGGAGCGGGCATTCGAACTCGCGCGTGAAAGCGGTTGCCGCGACGTGGAGGAGGTCCGCCGCACACTCGCGTCCGAGGGTTATTCCGGTGTGGAGCAGCATCTAGCGGGCCACTCAATCCGCAAGCAAATCAGAGCAACCATCGCAACTCGTCTCTAGCTCACTTGAGCGTTCCTGCGTTGCTTATAAAGAGCCCCACCTTTTCACGTATGTTGCTCGGCTTGAACTTGTATCTACGTCTACACCTGCTGTTCTATAAGGAAGCGACACATAGTTCTTGCAACCTCTGGTAGAACCTTGGGCGCGATCGTCTTATTAACTTCGAAGTCGTGGTCGGCTCCCAGCACGCGATGGTAGTCCACGAAGGCACCGCGTGATCGAACGTTTTCGACGAAGCGCTCGATGTCTTCCCCGCGAGACGAGTAACGCTTTTCACGATCCTTCGCGATCTCTGCCAGAGTGACTTTGCCGAGTTTGCCGATCAACATGGCTTCGGCTGCCCTAAGCGCATCGTTCATCGAGGCGTTCACTGCCTGTTCGACAAGGCATTCAGGCGCTGGATCAGCCAAGCCTATGGTAAAAAACCCGCGGCTCTCCCACCGCCTTGTAGACGTCCAGCATCGTGAAGCGGTCAAGTGATTTCGTTAAAGTCCAGCCCCCGGCGTGCCCCTTATCTGAGCGGACCAGCCCTGCATCCCGCAGCCCCGCCATTGTTCGCCGCACCACCACAGGATCGGTGTTGAGCATCTGCGCCGCGTCCCCGGAGGTGATCGGGGCATCGGCCCTGTCCAGGTGGATCAGGAGGTGCAGCATCCTCGATAAACGACCGTCCGGTTGCATCGATTTCTTCCTCAGGGTGCTCATGTCACATCATGAGTTGCATAATCCGGTTTACCCGGATATGTAACTTATCCTGTTACAGAACGCGCCATGGCAGGAGTAAAGTGACATGCATGATGTGATTGTGATCGGCGGGAGTTTCGCGGGCCAGTCCGCCGCTATGCAGCTTGCCCGGGCACGGCAGAACGTCCTTCTGATAGATGCGGGCATGCCGCGGAATCGGTACGCTAACGCATCGCACGGCTTTCTTGGCCAGGACGGCAACGCGCCTCACGCGATCATGCGGGGGGCGACGTCCCAGCTGCTAAAATATCCCACGGCTCAGGTTCTCGCCGCGGAGGCACAGCGCGCCGCCCGGCAGGACGATTCTTTCGTCGTCACGGTGACGGATGGGGCCGAGCACCGTGCAAAGCGCCTCGTGCTCGCCACTGGCGTTACAGACATCCTGCCCGATATTCCCGGCATGTCGGAACGATGGGGAGAGACGGTCCTTCATTGCCCATATTGCCACGGCTATGAGGTTCGCGACCATCCTCTCGGTGTGATAGCCAACCACCCGATGTCCGCGCACCAAGCAGTGTTGATCCCCGACTGGGGACCGGCCACATATTTCACGCAGGGCGTCCACGAACCCGAACCGGAACAGGCGGCTTTGCTCAGCAAGCGGGGCGTACGGATCGAGCGCTCTCCCGTGATCGCGTTGGTCGGAGACGCTCCGAACCTACACGCCGTCGAGTTGGCAGACGGCCGCATGATCGAAGTGTCCGCCGTTTTCACCGCGCCGCGGACCAGACCAACCAGCATGATCGCCGCCGAGCTTGGCTGCGCCATGGAGGATGGCCCCACCGGTCCCTTCGTGAAGGTAGATCCCTGGGGAGCGACCTCAGAGCTCGGCGTGTACGCGGCGGGTGATGCGACCAGCCCTATGCATAATGCGACGATCGCGTCGGCTTCGGGGGTGCTCGCGGGCGTCGCCGCTCACCAGTCATTGGCTTCCGCATAGAGCGGATCAGCGCCTCCCCTCTGCGTCTGCTTACGACGGTAATCGCCGCGTAAGCAGACCGGGCGCCAACCATTATGCGTGTTGATCGACTAACGGACGGAGACGCCTCGCGACAAGCCGAACGGCGAAGTCCTGGCGCTCAGCTGCTGCCGTCTATTGATTGCGTGGCCGGCACCACCTAGCCTGCTGTCCCGATTTTCGATGCGGTCACATAGATACAGCTTCGAATAGCCAAGCCTCAGCCGATGCCCGGTCGTCAATCCGCGAACCGTGTCGGCTTCGCCGCTCATCCGGCGCATCTGCATCTTGATTGCCGAAGCGCCGGTAACGATCGCCACTCGGCGAAAGCGACTAGCATCCTCTCCAATCGTCTTCCGGATCTTTTCGGCGATTTCCTGTGTCTGGATGTTGCAAGCGCGGACGTCGATCAGGGCCAAATTGGTGCTGTGTGAAAGCGTTTGATCGCGCTCTGCCTCCCACTCTTCGAAATCCGCTAGGGTGGCTAAACTGCTGAACGTCATCATCAGCAGCCCGCGTCGATCATCTGTCGAAATCTGGAAAGAGAATCTCATCGAAGCTGACTTAGCCAGCCGGCGTTGCTGAAAGGTACTCGCCCTGGCCTCAGCCTATGGGCAAAAAACCATCACCTATCGCACAGCGCTCATCGCGGTTTGAACTCGAAGCCTGAGATGCACGAGGGGGTATGGTCTGCCTTGGCCGTCTAACGCTGAGCGACCCACCTGGACGAAGCCCATCCGTTCGTAGAAGCCCACCGCTTGCTCGTTCTGTTCATTGACGTCCGTAGTCAAATTTGGGTGCAGAGCCGAACCGTGCCTAACGAGGGCAGCCCCAACCCCCTCCCCGCGCACGGTCGGGTCGACGAACAAAGCTTCCATGTGCCCGTCGTTGAGCAGCATGAAGGCAACTGGACGTTCGGTTGAATTGACCGCGAGCCACAACGGTGCCTTCGGCAGGAAGTTTGACACCAGTTCGTCTATCGCAAGCCGGTCTTCGGGCGTCAGGAAGGTGTGGGTGGCGTCAACTGCATCGCGCCAGATCGTAAGGACCCGGTCACCATCCTTCGGAGTCGAGGGTCTGATCGTGATCACTGTACCTCTGATGCTCGAACCTAGCTGCTGTATGCAACCGGCAGATTGCGCGGATGGTTGGGCCACGAAACTAAATGCGGCCAGATGTACTTGCGCTCGCATTGGTGGGAAGACAACGTTATGAACTGGCATCGCGTTGCGGCTCGCCGTGTGACGGAGCGCAAGATGGATTGTTCCTGATGGCCTTGACGGACTTCCACTCGACAGGATTGGCACTGCGGAGGTGGCGGCTGCTCCACCGCATCAAGCAAGCGCACGCCGCTGAAATCTTCGGCGTTACTCAAAGTACAATCTCGCGTTGGGAGGCAGGCTCGATAGCACCAGCGCCGGATCAATATGCCCGGCTCTGGTCCGTGTTGAGCGCGAGATTGGAAGCGGCCGCCGATCGGGAACTGGCGAAGCTTGTTTGCGAGAGCCCGCGGCCCGTGCACATCATCTGCAACACCACCCACACATTGCTGGCTGCATCATCCTCAAGAAGAGGTGAGTTCGGGCAGGAGGACCTCACTGGCCGATCTCTATGGCCTTATGCCACGCCTGAGATCGCAGCTGCCGAATACAGAATGAGGGACGCTGGAGAGCCCTGTGTCGAGCTTGAAACCGGAAATAACGACTCCGTCGCGGTGCCCATCCGTTCCAGCCGGTGCCGATGGACGCGAATGATGTTGTCCGATGGTTCGGCGGTCCGGCTTGTGGAAACGCTAGCCTCCTAACGAATGGCGTCAATCAATGCAGGCAGTTCCGCGAGGCTGTTCAGTTTCGTAAAGCACGGGTGATTGGCTGGCACTTCGGCCTTCTCGTGAACCCAAGCACCCTCTTGCGGGATGAAGGCTGCCCATGCACCCGCTTCTAGCGCGGGGTTGATGTCCGAGCGGAGCGAGTCCCCCGCCATCAACGCCTCTTCAGCAGCCACGCCTTCGTTCTTGAAAATCCGGCGGAATGTGTCAGCCGTCTTGTCACTTACGATCTCGATCCCGCTGAAGCGGTCCCCCAGCCCCGAGGCTGCCAGCTTGGCTTCTTGGTGGAGCAGGTCTCCTTTCGTGACGAGGACGAGGGGGCCCCTGGAAGCGAGTTGGGCCAAGGTATCTGCAACCCCGTCGAAAAGTTCGACCGGATGCGACAGCAATGCGCGACCGGCAGCCAGAATGCGCGCGAGAAGATCTTTAGGCAACGGGTCGTCCGCCAATTCGATAGCGGTCTCTATCATCGACAGGGTGAAGCCCTTAGCGCCGTAGCCATAAAGCTTCAGGTTTCTCGCCTCGCACGCATTCAATTGGTCCCGCGCGATATCGCGGGAGGCGAACGGCTCGACGAGATCCAGCAGAGCCTCTTCAGTCGAGTTGAAGTGCTTCATATTGTACCAAAGCGTGTCGTCAGCGTCGAGGCAGATGAGCTTGATTGTCATGCGACAAAGCTACCTAAGCCACCACCTCGGCGCCACGCATGAATTATGCGCGCAACACCGTGAGTCCGCTCGCCGAGCTACCGACAAGCCCGTCTGCTTTCGGCGGCTCGCACGCGAAAGCAGACCGACCGCTTTCCACCGAGACTGTGTGAAAACGTGCTGATGTGGTAGAGTTCTGGCGCTGATGGAGGTGCTGGGATGGGCCGTTTCATCGAGGGGAGCGACCGGCGGGAGAGGCTGCTGCTGCCGGACTGTATCGACGATTATGTGATCGCGGACAGCCCGGTTCGGGTGGTCGACATGTTTGTGGACGAGTTGGACTTGAGCGAGCTGGGTTTTGGCGCAGCCGCCGCGACGGGGCGACCGAATTATCATCCGGCGACCATGCTCAAGCTCTACATCTACGGTTACCTCAACCAGGTGCAGTCGAGCCGGCGGCTGGAGCGCGAGGCGGGCCGTAACGTCGAGTGCATGTGGCTCACAGGCAAACTCGCGCCTGACTTCAAGACCATCGCCGACTTTCGCCGCAACCATGGTGCGGCGATACAGGCGGCATGCCGGCGCTTTGTCCTGGTCTGCCGCAACCTGGGTCTCATCGCTGGCGGCACGGTGGCGGTGGACGGCAGCCGCCTGCGAGCGGTGAATGCGCGCGACCGGAACTTCACGCCTGTCACGATCCGGCACCGGATGGAGCAGGTGGATGCCAGCATCCAGCGCTATCTCGGCATGCTCGATACTGCCGACCGGCAGGAGGGCGAGGCAGCTGAATGGCGCACGGCCCGGCTGACGACGACGCGGCTCGACGCCTTGCGCCGGCAAATGCGCGACCTGGAAGCCATGGAGCAGGCGGTCGCGGCCACACCCGACCGGCAGATCTCGCTGAGCGACCCGGACGCGCGCGCGATGGCGTCGGCGGGAGGCGGCACGGGCCTTGTCGGCTACAACCTTCAGGCGGCGGGCGACGCGGACACCCACATCGTCGTGGCGCACGAAGTGATCAATCTTGGCCACGATCGCACGTCGCTGGCGAGCATGGGGAAACAGGCGCGAGACGCGACCGGCGCCGATACGCTTATCGTGCTGGCCGATCGCGGCTACTTCTCAGGCCCGGAGGTGCTGGCGTGCGAGAAGGACGGCGTCGTGGCGATCTGCCCCAAGCCACTAACTCAGGCGCCAAGGCCGAGGGGCGCTTCGGCAAGCAGGACTTCGTCTACCAGCCGGACACTGATACCTATCGCTGCCCCGCCGGCTAAACCCTGACCCGACGCTTCTCCAGCCTCGAACATGGTCTGACGCTTCATGGCTATGCCACGCCAGCCTGTCGCTCCCGCTGCGCTGTAAAGGCGAACTGCACCGCGGGCATCGAGCGACGCATCAAACGATGGGAGCATGAAGAGGTGATCGATGCCATGCAGGCCCGGCTTGACCGCTGGCCCGATGCCATGCGCGTGCGACGACGAACGGTGGAGCACGTTTTCGGTACGCTGAAAGACTGGATGGGCCGAAGCCACCTCAAAACACGAAGGCTCGGGAACGTGGCAACCGAGGCCAGCCTCCACATCCTCGCCTACAACATTAAGCGCGCCATCGCGCTCCTGGACGTGCCAGGGCTCATCGCCGCAATGCAGGGCTGAACCACAACGCCGCGCGCGCCCAACCAACCAACGCACAAAGCCGTTCTCACACGGCCTCCACCAGTTCGAGACATAGCTACGTCGACAGCACTCCTTGAGAGGTACGCCGGAAGCGCTGCGTGCTGCCGGATGGTGGGCGACTTCGCCAAACTGCATCCAGCCAACATGCTCTGGGCTGGCTAAGCCTCGAGTCCGTAAGACAGCCGCGTTCAGGACGTTGACGGGTGTGGGTTAAACAGCAGCCAGATTTCTCGAGAAGTATCTCTTATCCTACATCGTGCCCAAAATCTGTTCATGGTGGTATCGGCGCTGATGGGGCTGGGGGCGATGCAGGCGGCGTACGCGCATGCGATTGCGAGTGGATACCGCTTCTACTCTTATGGCGACGCATCGCTGCTTCTTCCGGCTCCCGCCTTGTAAATCGCGGATATCATAGCGTTAACCATTGCCGCTTAAACTTGCCTGAGAAGCAAGCAGGCGACGTCGAAGTGGCACAACCCGAGAAATTTCTACCCTCTGCTTGGAACCTGCTGGTCAGCTATGTCCGGGCGCTGTGCAGGATGGGTATTGCGGAAGATCGGACCGTTCGGCTGGTATTCGCGCGGCAGCTCGATGCCACGACGCATGCCTGGCGCGGTCTCGTGCCACTCGCGATTGTTTTCGTCGCGGCGGGTATCGCCGCTCTTTGGGGCTCCACCAATCGGCCTGGCGCCATTGCCGGCGCGCTGTTGATCATCGGGACGATGATCTGGGGTTGGCGCGTGATTCCCACTCGCACGGCGGACAAGGATCTCAAGGAGGTCGCCCGATGCCATCTGATCTGCGCAAGCTTGGTCGGCATAGGCTGGGCGGTGCTGTGCATCGCGCTTACCGCCTATGCCAGCCGCGAGCAGATCTTCCTCGTTTCCCTGGTGCAGTTGGCGCTGATGGCCGTCGGGCTGATTATGTATGTGAACCTGCCTATCGGCTATTTCGGCTTCAGCACGCCGGTCGCTCTGTCACTGGCGATTACCTCGTCGCCAGTCACGCTCGGGGGGCCCGCGGTCAGCCTGCCGATGATCCTGGTTTACTATGCGATCATGGCAAAGGCTGCGGTGGATCAATCGGCGGTGTTCGCGGAAGCGCAGACTTCCACCAGCCGGCTCGCCGAGAGCGAGTTGGCCAGGGTTGAGGTGGAACGCAAATCGGCCGAGGAGCAGGCAAGGCGCGCTGCCGAGACGCGCGCCCGTGAAGCAGAACAAAGCATCGCCGCCTCCCGTCAGGCTGAACAACTCAAACGCGCTTCGCTGCTCGAACTCGGCGCACAATTCGAAAAGGACGTCGCCGCGGCGGTGACCTTGCTCTCGCAAGCCGTGGCGGAACTGGACCAGTCCGCTGCGCAACTCGCCACCATTGGTGAGAAAAGCGCAGGCGCCGCCGCCGATGTCGCGGAGCGCGCCACCGCGGCCTCTTCATCGGCGCTCTTTGCCGCTACCGCTGCAAGTGAGCTGGGGCAGAGCGTGGGTGAGATCGCCAGTCATGTCGATGGACATGCCGCCTTAAGCGACGCCGCACGAATGCTCGCCAGCTCCAGTTCGGAGCGAATTCATGCCATTCGCGAGGAAGCGGCAAAGATCGACGACGTCATCGAGCTCGTCGACGGAGTCGCCGGCCAGACCAAGCTCCTCGCGCTCAACGCAACGATCGAGGCGGCACGGGCAGGTGATGTCGGCAGGGGCTTTGCCGTTGTCGCGGGCGAGGTCAAGGCGCTGGCCAGCCGCACGTCGAACGCCACTGCCGATGTGCGCGCGCAGACGGGGTCGATCGTGGGTCAGATCGCGACCGCCTCTGCCCGCATGACGGAAACCGCCGGCAAGATCGACGAAGTGGCGGCGATCGCCTCGTTCATCGCGTCATCGATCACGCAGCAGCGCCAGGCGACGCTCGAAATCGGGCATGAGACCAATCAGGTCGCAGACCATGTCGACGATGTCCGCGAACGTGCGGCCGAACTGGCCAGCGGTGCCCAAGTGACCAGCAGCCTGGCTCGCGCCATGAACGAGACCATCGCTCACATTTCCCGGCAAGCCGATACGCTTCGAGCGGAGACAGCCGGATTTCTGGAGCGGATCCGCGCCGCCTGAGGCTAAGCTCGCCAGACCTACAATGACGTCGGGCACCCCGACTGTAGTTGAGGCGGCGGAGCCAGGCAGCCGCGCCGGATGAGGGAGGCATTTGCCGCCTAGTATCTGTGAAATTCTACAACGCGGGTGAACAGGTTTATAAAACAATTGTTCGAATTGGTATTGTCGAAGGCAGCCCTTTGTGACAGCATTCATGTACCGACGTTGGGGGAGCGGTGCATGTGCGGAATGGGCAGGATAGCTCACCGCGCAATGTGTGGCGGAATGGCCAGCAGGAGCGGCCGACGCTGCATCGATCCACCCGACGCTTCAGGGAAGCGAAGGGGAAATAGAATGTTGTTTAGGGGACTTTTGGCCACCAGTTCTTGTGTGGCCGCGCTGATCGCAATGCCTGCCGCGGCGCAGGACGCACCAGTTTCAGCCGGGGATCCGGTCGCCGCGGCGAAGATTGCCGCCGATTCCGGCCAAGCCGGCGTTGAGAATGACGACGCCCGGGATGTCGTCGTCACGGGAACGCGCATCCAGCGGCCGAACAATCGCTCGGCCGCGCCGATCGTTACCACCACCGCAGCCGAGATCGCCGCGCAAGGCGCGACCACGATCGAGGAAGTGGTCAACCGCCTGCCCCAGGTGCAGGTGAACTCCGAACAGAATTTCAGCGACTCCGAAGGGCGTCAGCGCATCAAGCTGCGCAGCCTGGGCTATGAGCGCACGCTGATGCTGATCGACGGCCTCCGCATTGGCCTGCCCAACTCGGTCGACCTGGGCATCATTCCCAACGCGCTGGTGGAGCGCATCGACGTGCTGACCGGCGGCGCCTCTTCGGTTTATGGGTCGGATGCCGTCGCCGGCGTCGTCAACTTCGTCCTCAAGAAGAATTTCGAAGGTATCCGCCTCGACGGAAACTACAGTTTCTTCAACCACAACAATCGCAGCAGCGCGGTGACCGATGCGGCGCAGCGTGCCGGCTTCAGCTCGCCGCTCGGCATGACCAACGACGGCGCTCGTGCCGATCTCAGCATCGCTGTGGGCAAGAACCTGTTCGACGACCGCGTCAACATCTCGGCGTTCGCGGATTACCGCCAGTCGACCCTGGTCAAGCTGCGCGACCGCGCGAACGCGGTCTGCGAAGTGGTGACCAGCAGCCCCACCTCGCCGCTTGCCTGCTCGCGCGCCAGCTACACGCCCGCCGGAACGATCATCCCTCAGGCGGGTCCGAACGCGGGTACGCAGTATGTCAACAACCCGAACGGCAACGGCACCTTCATCCCGATCAACAGCGGGCCCTTCGGAAGCTCGGCAAATCCGTATGACGACTGGGCGTTTCAGCGACCGTTCCACCGCATCAATGCCGGTGGCTTCCTGACCGCGGAGATCTCGGATCACGTCGAACTGTACGTGAACGGGCTCTATTATCGCGACAAGTCGTACAACACGCAGCTGAACCGCAATTACTCCTATACCGTTTATGGCACCACACCGTTCCAGGTGAACTGCGACAACCCGTTCCTCTCCGCCTCGCAGGCACAGACGCTGTGCGGCGCGAACGCGGGCTTGGCGGGGCAATATGCGCCGCTTGACGTGCGCTATCGCTTCGATTCCCAGCCGCTCGTGCGTCAGGAGTTCATCAACGCGGGCTACCGCATCGTCGCGGGCCTGCGTGGCCGGGTGCTGGACAATGCCTGGTCCTATGATGTCGCCGGCATGATCTCGCGCGGACAGCTTGATACGATCGACGTGCCGCGCGCACGCTTCGAAAACATCAACCGTTCGCTCGACGTAGTGAACGTGAATGGCCGCCCGACCTGCCGCTCGGTCGTCAACGGCACCGATCCCACCTGCACGCCGTTCAACGCCTTTACGCCGTTCAACAGCGATTCTGCGTTGAACGAGTATCTGTTCGGCGGCGCGACCGGCGGTATCGCCAAGCGCGTTCCTCGCCTGCTGCAGTTTCTCGGCACCGTGAGCGGTGATCTCGGCAAGTATGGCATCACCTCGCCCTTTGCGGAGCAGGGTCTGGCGATCGCGCTCGGCGCCGAGTTCCGCTCGGAGATGGACCGCACCGACTATAACGACATCTTCCGCGAGAATAACAGCAGCGGCGCCAACGTCCGTGCCACCCAGACCATCCTGGAAGGCAATGTCGAGCTTCAGGCGCCGCTGGTAGAGAACCAGTCCTGGACGAAGCTGCTGCAGCTGAACGCAGGCTATCGTATCTCCAAGTACAACCGCCTGGAAGACAAGTTCGGCACCTGGAAGATCGAAGGCATCTGGTCGCCCGTCTCGGACATCACCTTCCGCGCCTCGTACAACAAGTCGCAGGCAGCGCCCGGCGTCGGCGCGGCGGCCAATGCCTCCAACATCTTCTACAACCAGGGTTTCTATGCCGATCCCTGCGCGCCGCAGATCAACGCGTCTAACCCGAATGGCCCGCGCGTTGCGCCGTCCTGGACGCCGCAGCAGTGCGCCAATACCGGCCTGGCCACCAACCTCTACAACAGCCCGACGCTCATCTGCCCGAACGATGCCTGCACCGTTCGCGAAGGCGGCTTCGCACTGCGGCCGGAAACTGCTTACAGCACGACGGTCGGCGTGGTGCTGCGCCCGCGCTTCATTCCGGGCCTGACGGTGTCCGTCGATCGTTGGTTGATCGACCTTGAGGATCAGCTCGAATTCTTCAATCCGCTCGACTGGCTCACCGGCTGCCTCACCACCGGCAACGACTATTATTGCCGCGGCATCAAGCGCAACGCCGATGGCACGCTGTCTAGCTCGCCGACCACCAGCCCGGCGACCGGCTGGGTGTCGCGCGGTTCGACCAACGGCTACCAGTCCAAGTCGCACGGCTGGGACTTCCAGGGCCAGTATAATGTCGGCATGGGCGATGTCGGTTCGCTCGACATGAGCTTCAACGGCACGCTGATGACGCTGGTCGGCAGCCAGGGCGCGCCGGACATCGCGCCGCGCGACTGCACCGGCTATTTCGGCAGCGGTTGCGGCGAGAGCATGCCGACCTGGGCGCACCAGTTTCGCACCACCTGGACCGCGCCTAGCCGTGTCGCCAGCGTGTCGCTCAACTGGCGTCACCGCAGCGCCATGCCGATGACGGTGTACGCACCTGCCAGCACCGGCATCCCGGCGCTTCCCGAAGGCGACAAGCGCGACCAGTTCCCGGGCATCAAGGCCTATGACTGGTTCGACCTGGCGTTCACGTTCGACATCAACAAGCAGATGACGTTCCGCCTCGCTGCGAACAACATCTTCGATCGCGACCCGCCGATCGTGCCGGACAGCCGCAGCCGCATCGGCCTGCTGCGAGGCAATACGATCATGGGCTACGACCTGCTGGGTCGCCAGATCGTCGCAGGCGTTTCCATTCGCCTGTAACCAAAGGAACCGCTCCCCGGGACAGTGTCCCCGGGGAGCGCCCTCCTGTTGTTTGCCTTTGGCGCTTCGCGCCACGCGCCGGCGCGGCGCGCGCACCGTCCACAACCTATTTTACCGCAGGCACCGGCATCACCGAAACCTCTCCTCCCTTGCGCCGTTGTCTTGATGCACATTAAGGAGGGGCCATGCCGGATCGGATCGTAGCAATCGGGCTTCTCAACGCGCGTGATTTGGAACGCCTGGGTTCCGGTTTCTCCCGCGCCTTCGCGGTCGATGAGTCGCCCTGTTTCGATGAATTGCTGATAGCGATCGACATCGCCGACGGGCAGATGCGCGAAACCGCCGACCAGGCCCCTGCACACCTCCCGCACGCGGCACAGCGGTGCAAGGCATAGCCGCACCAACGGCGTTGGCGGCCTAAAGGGAGCTACCCACTGGGTGGTGTGACGACAGACGCATCACTGCCCGGCCCGCAGCCATAACGCAGCAAGCGAACGGATTTCGGCGCCGCCAAATGGCAGGTGCGTCATCCACGGCGCGTTGCTTATCCCGACGACGTACAAGTTTCGGCCGCGAACCTGTCGCAGCTGGACGCCAGACAGCTTGCCGTCACGGCCGATCACCCGGCCGTAACGGAAAGCATCACCCCGGCTCAGAAGTTCGCCCGAACCCCGAAATTATAACGCGCGCCCGTGTCCTGAAGCAGCAGGAACCGGTCCTGGATCGCCGACCATTCGTGCACGCGCTGGTTGGTGACGTTCACACCCTGCACATAAAGTTGGAGATTGGGCGTGACGTCATAGCCCAGGTTGAAGTCGAGCTGCCCATAGCTCGATCGGTTGCGCGGACGCCCCTGGCTGGACTGGCAGGCACGCAGATATTCCGAGCGCCAGTTATACGACGCACGCGCCGAGATCCCGAACTTCTCGTAGAAGACACTGCCATTCGCCGAATGGGGCGAGAGCCCGTTATAACCGCACTCATAATCGGCAAGCGCCTGGTCCCGCTCCGCCTTGCTGTTCACATAGGTGTAATTGCCCGTGACGCCGAAGCCTGAGGCGAAGCCGGGCAGCCAGTCAAAAGCATATTGTCCGCCGACTTCCACACCGCGGATATAGCCGGTCTGCCCGTTGCGCGTGCGCGTATCCTGGAAGGTGCGGCCGAAGCGTTGCACGGGCAGCGTCTGCAATTCCAGGAAGTCGTTCAGTGTCTTGTAGAACCCGCCAACGCTGAGATAGCTGACGGAGGACAGATACCATTCCAGCGAGACGTCGTAATTGGTCGACTTGAACGGCTGAAGCGACGGATTACCGCCGCCGGACAGCGGCACGGACACCCGGCCGCCAAAGTTGTTGTCGACGCCCAGATCGGTCAGTGTCGGGCGGGTTACCGTTTGCGAAAAGGCAGCACGCGCGACGAACTTGTCCGTCAGATTGTACTTGATGTTGAACGACGGCAACGCATTCACATAACTGTTTCGAACCGAAACCGGCGTAGAGGTTCCGAAGGCGAACTGCAGCGTATCGTCCCCGGGTGTGACCGATATTCCAAGCACCGGCAGATCGAATCCGCGCGAAATGGTTTCGGTACGCACGACGCGCACACCGCCATTCGCCGTCCAGCGCTCGCCGCCGAACTGCATCGCGATATAGCCGGCCAACAGCCGCTCGGTCACGTCCAGGCGGCTCCCCAGATTTTCCCGCACCCCGAAAGGACCACCGGGCAGCGCCAACAGCCGCGCGGCTTCGGCCGCCTGCTGTTCGGCCGTGCGCCCACTACGGGGCAACGCCAGACGCGCCGGATCGGACAGATAGGCGATGATCGCGTTTGGATCGTAGGTGAAGAACTGCTTTGGCACCGCTTCGGCGCCCGTCGCGCCGGACAGGAAGTTGTCCAGCTTGTAAGGCTGCAACAGCGCCGGATCGATCGGGATTTCGTACCCGCAATAGGCGCACTGGCCATCCTGGTTGTTCAGCGAACGCCGCACCTTCTGCCGATCCGAATAAGCAAAGCCGACACGAACCGCCTGAAGGATGCTGTCATGCACCTTGAAGTCGGAATCCAGATGATATTCGGATCCTTCATCCCGCGCCCGGTTGTCGGATACGTCCAGATAATGGGCGGTCATGATCGCCGGATTGGTGATGTCGCCCAGGTTGGACGCGATCGGCAGGTCGTTGCCCTTGTTCAGGTCGAACCCGGGCGCCGTGCTGGTGCGCGCGCCGACCACGACAAACTGCCCGGGATTGCGCTGCACGGCCTGCGTCCGCGACACGTCCAGCCGCAGCTCGACATCGGCCGATGGGCTCCATTTCAGGTTACCGCCAGCCTGATAGGTTTCGGTCAGGCGGCTGGTCGGGCCGGTGATGTTGTCGCCCACCCCGGCGGGATAGCCGGCGCCCTGGATCGCCGGATTGGCCGCCAGGAAATCCAGCCCGAAGCGGTTGAAGCTCGTCACCGTGCCGTTTTCGTCGGTTTGCAAGCCGATGAACGGCTGCGCATAGAAACTGACGAAGTAATTGCGGTCGGTAACCACGTCGAACTTCGAGAAGATACCGTCCACCGTCAGCAACAGTGTGTCGGTTAGCTGCGCCTGCACGGCGCCCGCGACGTTGATGCGCTTGCGGCGCTCCTGAAAGCGGTCGAATTGGATGTTCTGCGGGGTATGGATCGGCCCGCTGCTCGTCACTGCGCTGGCAGGCAGATTGGTCGAGCCCGGGGTGCCGGCCACTACCTGCTGCGGGCCGAACAGCCAGCCTTCGGTTTGTACGAAATCGAGTTGGCTGTAACGATCGGTGTAAGAGCCCGACAGGACCACGCCGAACGTCTTGCTGTCGTTGGTCCACGATGCCGTGGCTGAGGCGTCCGGTCCGGTCTTCTCGCGCAACCTGTCATAGATGGCACCTGCCGACGCCGCGAAGTGAAAGCCCTTTTGGCCATCCAGCGGCCGGGCCGTGATGATGTTGACGGTCGCCCCGATCCCGCCTTCCTGCAGCTCGGGCACGCTCGACTTGAATACGTCGGTACGCTGGATCATGTTGGACGACAGCACGTCGAACGAGAATTCGCGGCCGGGGTTGTCCGTCGCCATGACACGGCCGTTGACCAGCACCGTGTTGAACTCCGGACCCAGCCCGCGCACGGTGATGAACTGACCTTCGCCGCCCGATCGGTCGATCGCCACGCCAGTGATGCGCTGCAAGGATTCAGCGATGTTCGCATCGGGGAACTTGCCGACATCCTCTGCGGAGATGGTATCGACGATCTGCTGCGCGTCGCGTTTAATGCGTGCGGAAGCCGCAAGGCTGCTGCGGATTCCGGTAATCACCACGTCGTCGGTTTGCGCCTCGCCCTGACTCAGCTCCGCGCCTGGCGAGGCGGTGTCCTGTGCCGAGGGAAGCGTGCTGGTCTGGGCAGAACCGGGTGCTGCCGCCGTTTCTTGTTGCGCCGCGGCGGGCACGGTTGCGAAAGCGCCGCCAAGCAGCAAACACACCTTGAGCGATGGGTGCATCAATCTTCCTCTCCTGTTCGCACCAGGTTTTCCCGGTGTCTTCAGAATTTGTAAGATTTACCAGGACAGCCAAACATTCAACAATTTATTTTATGGATGCGACGAGTAGAGCAATAATCTGAGAGACTGAGCCTTCTGCGCGACTGTTTATATCTGTAACCACCACTCTGACGATCCAGGCGTGGGAACAGGCTGCGTTCGAAACCGTCGAGCAGACCTGTGTAGTCGACAACCTCTCGACCCGCTCAAACTTCATTCCGCGGCAGTTTGCAGCATCGTTGACGCACAAGGTCTCGGTCACACCGCATCGACCAGCGGGAAATGCTTACGCGGCAGCCGCTTCACGGCTATGCCTGCCGAACTGCTCGCTTGCCCGGTCTCCCCCTTTGAAAGCCCTGCCGATGCGCATTCTCCTTCTCCTGGGCATTGGCCTGGCGTCACCCGCTTTTGCCCAGGACCGCCCTTCCCCGCCATGCACCGCGGCCACGCCCGAATGCGCACGTCAGGCGGCGGGCGGGAACGCGACGATCATTGCCGAACCGGTCAGCATGATGATTGCCGCCTTCGACGCAGACAGGGACGCGCGTGTCACGCGTGCCGAATTTGACGCGGGCGTGCGCCAGTCCTTCGATGCCATCGCCTCTGGCAGCACGACGATGGGCTACATCCGCTTCGGTGACTGGGCAGAGCGATGGCTGGGCAACCGCAACGCGCTGCCCAGCCCGTTCGACGTGGACGCCGACGGCAGCAACGGGATCACGGTCGACGAACTGCTCGCGCGCTTTCGGCGCTATTTCGCCCAGTATGATGCGGACAAGGACGGCACCATTGTTCGTGCTGAGCTGCTGACGATCCGGGCCCGGCGGATCGGCGATGGCGAAGATCGCGACCGCGACCGCGACGGCAAGGGCCGCCGCCGCCGCAACTGACCGACGACGGCGCCTCACCAGATTCTTCCACAACTACCCGACGCGCCGCGATCGGCAGGGATGGCACATCGCCGCCATTTGTCGCTACATCTTCCCGCATGAACGATGCCGCGCCGCACCATGATCCTGGTCACCGCCACGCGCATAGTCACGCGCGCGGGCATGGTCATGGTCATGGTCATGCTCACGGACATACGCACGGACCCGTCGATTATGGGCGTGCCTTCGCGATCGGAACTGCGCTCAATCTGATCTTCGTCGTGGTGGAGGGCACCGCCGGCTTCCTCACTGATTCGGTCGCCCTGCTCGCCGATGCCGGGCACAACCTTTCCGACGTGCTGGGGCTGTTGCTCGCCTGGGGCGGAGCGAAACTGGCGACCCGGCCCGCGTCCAAACGCTTCACTTATGGCTTTCGCGGCAGCTCGATTCTGGCCGCGCTCGGCAACGCGGTGCTGTTGCTGTTCGCGGTCGGGGGTATCGCCTGGGAAGCAGTGGGCCGGTTCTCCGCGCCGCCCCCGGTCGCCGGCGGCACCGTGATGGCGGTGGCGGCGGTGGGCATTGCCGTCAACGTCGCGACCGCGCTGCTCTTCGTTGGCGGGCGCAAGGGCGACATCAACATCCGCGGCGCCTATCTCCACATGGCGGCGGATGCTGCGGTGTCCGCGGGCGTGGTGATCGGCGGGGCTCTGATCTTGTGGACGGGGGCTGGATGGATCGATCCGGCGATCAGCCTGGCGATCGTTGCCGTGATCCTGTGGAGCACTTGGGGGTTGCTGCGCGAATCGTTGACCATGGTGCTCGATGCGGTGCCTGCGGGCATCGATCCCGACGCGGTGCGCGCCGCGCTGGTCGCGCTGCCCGGGGTCGCTCGGGTCCACGATCTCCACATCTGGCCGATGAGCACGACCGAGGCTGCGATGACCGCGCATCTGGTGATGCCCGGCGGGCACCCCGGGGACGCGTTCCTTGGCGATCTTGCGCATCGGCTCGCCCACGATTTCGGCATCGACCATATCACGGTCCAGATCGAGCTTGGCGAAGGCGCCGAGTGCCGGCTGCATGGTCCTTCGCATGTCTGATCGGCCGGTGCGGCTGGTCATCTTTGATTTCGACGGGACGCTGTCGGACAGCGGCGACTGGTTCCTGTCGGTCGCGGACGAATTGGCGCGACGTTTCAACTTCCGCCGCGTGTGTGACGCCGAAGTGGCGATGCTCCGCCACAAAAGCTCTCGTGAAGTGGTTGGATATCTAGGCATCGCCCGCTGGAAAATGCCCCTCATTGCGCGGCACCTTCGCAAACTTGTTCACCGCGATTTTCATCAGATAGAACTCTTCCCCGGCACCCCCGATCTCCTCGAGCGATTGGCCGCAACGGGCGTCAGGATCGCGCTGGTCACCTCTAATTCCGAACGCAATGCGCGGCTGATCCTGGGCGATCAGCATGCGGCACGGATCGACATTTTCGCGTGCGGATCGTCGCTGTTCGGAAAGGCGCCCAAGTTCCGCCACGTGCTTAAGAAACTGGGTGTGGCTCCGGATCAAGCATTCGCGGTTGGGGATGAAACGCGTGACATCGATGCGGCGCGCGAAGTCGGGATGCGCGCGGGCGCGGTGTTGTGGGGATATGCGAGCGAGGAAGTGCTCGCCGCGCATGAACCCGACACGTTGTTCAGGGTGCCGGAGGACATCCTGGATTTCGTCGCCGCGAACAGTTGAGGCTACGCGCCGCCGATCCCCTCGATCACTTTGCCCGTGCCTGCGCAGTCGGAGCATTCGCGGCCGCTGAACTCGCCTGAGCCATTGCATTGGGGGCAGATGTTTTCGCCGGTTCCGGGTGTGCCGGGTTCGGCTTCGTCGCCGGGGTTGGTGACCATGGTTGTTCCTCTCAATCCAAGTGGATCGCAAGCCAAACGGTTGGGCGGTCGGTTGCGGTCCATGCGACCCAATGGGGTTGTCCCTTGCCGATGCGGAGATGATCGCCCGGTTTCAGGGTGATCACTTGCGAGTCCTCGACGCGGATGCCGGCGGCGCCTTCGAGGAGGAGGACCCATTCGTCGCGGTCCTGCACCATGGGCTGATCGTTGGGGGTGGATTGGCCGTGGGAGACGATGCGCTCTACCTTGAAGCTGGGGGCATCGAGGAGAGGGGTGAAGACTTCGCCGTCCGTTGCGGGGGGTAGCGGTTTCAGGAGGTTGGCGACTTCGGGTTTGAAGCGGGGCTTGGGAGGTTGGACAGTATCTTGTCGACGCGGAAAACGCTTGGTCGGCGTGCCGGCGGATTGGGCCCAATCGGCGTGGAGGCGCCCGCGCAGATAAGCCTCAACCTCCTCATAAGTGGCTGACAACACACCATCTTCCACGCCGAGCACAGGCTTGCCCGCGGCGTCTTCCAACCCGAACAGACCGTAGTCCCCGCCCGGCTTGCGTCGCCGCGAGCGGATCAGCTTCAAGCCACGGTGCGCAGCCATTTCGCGCAAGTTTCGATCGGCTTCGCTGACCATGTTCCCTCGACTCCCCCGGCAGAGCGGCGCTAGGGCAACGCCCATGCCCCGTTTCCAGTTCAGCATCCACAACACCGACGGAAAAGCGCGCCGCGGCACGATTGCCATGCAGCGCGGCGAGATCCGCACCCCCGCCTTCATGCCCGTCGGCACCGCCGCGACGGTCAAGGCGATGAAGCCGAAGGACGTGCGCGCGTCGGGCGCCGACATCATCCTGGGCAACACCTACCACCTGATGCTGCGCCCGACCGCCGAACGCATGGACAGGCTGGGCGGATTGCACGGCTTCATGGGCTGGAATCAGCCTATTTTGACCGATTCCGGCGGATATCAGGTGATGAGCCTGTCCGAACTGACCAAGCGGTCCGAGGAAGGCGTCGCGTTCAAGTCTCACCTGGACGGCACAAAGCACATGCTGAGCCCCGAGCGATCGATGGAGATCCAGCGGCTGCTCGGCTCCGACATCGTCATGGCGTTCGACGAACTGGTCCCCACCACCTCGACCCGCGAAGTGCAGGCCGCGGCGATGGAGCGGTCGATGCGCTGGGCCAAGCGGAGCCGCGACGGCTTCGACGCGGGCGGCGCACATGCCGAGCGCGCGGCGCTGTTCGGCATCCAGCAGGGCGCGCTGGACGAAGGGCTGCGCAAGGCGAGCGCCGACGCGCTCAAGGACATCGGCTTCGACGGCTATGCCGTGGGCGGGCTGGCGGTCGGCGAAGGCCAGGAAGCGATGTTCGGCGTGCTCGACTATGCGCCCGGCCAGTTGGACGAAGCCAAGCCGCGCTACCTGATGGGCGTGGGCAAGCCCGACGACATCGTCGGCGCCGTGGAGCGCGGCATCGACATGTTCGACTGCGTGTTGCCGACGCGGTCAGGCCGCACCGGCCAGGCATTCACCCGGACCGGCCCGATCAACATCCGCAACGCCAAGTTCAGCGAGGACCAAGGACCGATCGATGCGGCATGCGGCTGCCCGATATGCGGAACATGGAGCCGGGCCTATCTGCACCACCTGGTGCGCGCGGGCGAGATCCTAGGCGCGATGCTGATGACCGAGCATAATCTGTGGTTCTACCAGGCGCTGATGAGCGACCTGCGCGGCGCGATCGAAGCGGGGCAGCTCGCCACCTTCGCCAACAGCTTCCGCCAAGCCTATCGCGGAAGCGCTGCGGAGAAGGGCTGAAGCGCCCTTCCCCGCCCGGCGCCTCAGCGCGGCTTGACGAACTTGAGCGTGAAGCGGTCGCTTTCGCCGATCGCGGCATATTTGGCGCGGTCCTCGTCCTTCAGCCGGTAGGTCGGCGGGAGCGTCCAAACGCCCTCGGGATGGTCGTGCGTGTCCTTGGCGTTCGCGTTGACGCTGCTTTCCTCCGCAAGCCGGAACCCCGCCTCCTGCGCGAGCCGGACGACGGTGGAGCGCTTGATATAGCCGCTGGTCTTCTCGCGCGCGGTGTCCATGTCCTCTGGCAGGCGATGGTCGACCACGCCCAGCACGCCACCTGGCTTGAGCGCGGCGTAGAACGCCTTGAACGCGCGGGCCGCCACTGCGGGATCGTCCTGCATCAGCAGATTGTGGACGTTGCGGAAGGTGAGCACCACGTCCGCCGTCCCGGCGGGCACGCTGGAGGCCCCGGTGGCGAAATCGAGCGTGTGCACCTGGGTGTCGCCATATAGCGCCGCCTTGCCAGCCAGCGACGCGCGAAGCCGGTCGGCCTGCTGCGCGCCCGGGACCAGCGCGAGGTAGCGGCCCTTGCCCTTGACCAGCGGCGCCAGGATCTCGGTGTACCAGCCGCCGCCGGGCAGGAACTCGACCACCGTTTGGGTGGGCTTCACGCCGAAGAAGTTCAACGTTTCCACCGGATGCCGGTACCGGTCGCGCTCACGGTTGGCGGGCGTGCGCGTCGGGGCGGCAACGGCGGCGGCTACGTCCCCGGACGAACGGGCCGACTGGGCGGCTACGCCGCCGGCTCCCAAGGTTGCGACGCAGGCGAATGCGAGTAGCGGACGGAACATCGAAGGCTCTCCTGTCGGATGATACTGCCATCATGCCTTCAGTTTACGGCATGAACAACCTTGCTGCCCGGCGGAGGGCATCGAGTTGGACGGCCATGGTCACTGCCCCGAAGGTGACGTAACGGTTCCGAACAGCCGCGCCCAGGTCCGTCGTTCCGCAGCGCCAGCTGGCCGATTGCGCCCGCGCTTCCGCCATGCAACGAAGCTGTGCGCTGAACCGATCTGTTGATCAGCCGGAGGTCCCCCGAATGCGAACGTTGTTAGCTGCTCTTGTTCTGGCCGCTGCGAGTTTGGCACAGGTCGCAGGAGGAAGCGCACAAGCGCAGACTTTGCCGCGCCTGGAGCGCCGCGGCGAGGCCACGCAGCTTATCGTCGGTGGGAAGCCGTACCTGGTGCTTGGCGGCGAGACGCATAATTCCAGCACCAGCGACCTTGCCTATATGGCGCCGATCTGGCCGCGGCTGAAGGCGATGAACCTGAACACGCTGCTGGTTCCCGTCGCGTGGGAGACGATCGAGCCGGAAGAAGGCCGGTTCGATTTCAGCAATGTCGATGGGCTGCTGAAGAGCGCGCGCGACCATGACCTGCGCCTGGTGATCCTGTGGTTCGGATCGTGGAAAAATACCTATTCCAGCTATGTGCCCGGATGGGTGAAGCGCGACCAGGCGCGGTTCGCACGGGTGCAGACCGCCGATGGGCGCGGGACCGAGCGGCTGTCGCCCTTTTCCACCGCGGCGCGCGACGCCGATGCGCGCGCGTTCGCCAAGCTGATGCAGCACCTCCGCGCGGTCGACGGCACGCGCCAGACGGTGCTGTTCGTGCAGGTCGAGAACGAAGTGGGGGTGATCCCCGAATCGCGCGACCATTCGGCACCGGCCGAAGCCGCCTTCAGCGCGCCCGTACCCGAGCCGCTGATGCGCCATCTGAGCGCGCACCGCGCCACGCTCAACCCGCAGCTGCGTGCGGCCTGGGAGGCGGCGGGCGCCCCGATGACCGGTTCGTGGCAGCAAGTGTTCGGCAACGGCGCGATGACCGATTCGCTGTTCATGTCATGGTGGTACGCGACCTTTATCGAGCGCGTGACCGCCGCCGGTAAGGCCGAATACGCCCTGCCCATGTTTACCAACGCTGCGCTGATCCGGCCCAATTACGAGCCGGGCCAGTATAATTCCGGCGGGCCGCTGCCGTCCTCGCTCGACATTTGGAAAGCGGGTGCGCCTTCGCTCGATTTCCTGTCCCCCGACATCTATTTCGACAATTACGCCCATTGGGCGTCCGAATATCGGCGGCCGGACAATGTGTTGTTCGTGCCCGAAGCGCGCGGCGGCGCAGCCGGGGCAGCCAATCTGCTTTATACCATCGGCGCGCTGAAAGGCCTGGGCTTCTCACCCTTTGGCGTCGATGGCGCGGGAGTCGTGCTGGCCGGCGACGTGAGCGTAGGCGTGGGTGCCGGCCATGACGGCGATCCGGCGATCGGCGCCATCTATGGTCAGCTCAAGCGGTTGGCGCCGCTGGTGTTGCAGAAGCAGGCCGAGGGCAAGATCAACACGGTGGTGATGGAGGGCGCCGCGCAGCGCGTGGGGCGTGGCCGGATCGGCGACTATGTCGTCAACATGACGCGCGCGAACGGCCCGGACGGCAGCGTGGATCCCACCAGCCGCGTCGCCGCGATGTTCCTGCAGACCGGCCCGGACGAATTCATCGTGCTGGGCAGCGGCGACGTGCAGATCAGCTTCACGAGCGACCGCCCGGGCGCGCCCATCGTCGGCATCGAGGCGATCGACGAGCAGATGCTGCGCGACAGCGGCACGGTGACCGGGCGGCGGCTGAACGGCGACGAGAATGCACAGGGCCAGTCGCTTCGCCTGTTTTCCAAGGATGCCGCCGAAGGCAGGGTCTATCGCGTGCGGCTGTACCGCTATCGCTAAGACGTGGCGTCAGGGCGTATCGACATTCAGCCTGATTATCCTCTCCCCTTGATAGGGGAGAGGATAACGAAGCTTGGCAGCCCGCTGCCTAGCGCAGCTTGGAGAGGGCTGGAGCGGTGCCACGCGCCGCGCGGCTGCTGCGCAGCCGCACCCGATACGACCTAGGGGCGTCCGCGCGACGGGTTCTCCACCAAAAGTTTAGCTTAACCATAAGCTGTGTCGCTGCGGACGCGCTTAAAACGGGGGGCGCACCCGCAGGCGAAGCGCAATATATGGGCTGCCGTCCGCGCCATTCCGGTGCGGGGAGATGTGGCGTGGTCTGGCGGCGATTTAGCGGCATGCAATTGCGGGGGCTGGCGGCGGGTCTGCTGGTCTCGGCAGTTGGCGCCGGCTTTTCCGCGCAGGCGCTGCAACCGCCCGAGACCGGCGCCGTGGCGGTCCACGCCGCCGCCAGTGGATATGAGGCCGAGGATCATTTTCCGGGCGCCGCGCTGTACAACGCCGTGGATGACGATGCCGCAATCGCGGCAGGCACGACCGGCACCATCGCGCTGCCGGCGGTGCCGGTTGCGGCAGCGGCCGAACTGCCGGGCGGCGGATCGGTGCGCCCTGCCCAACCCTTTCGCCTGGCCGGCACCGCGGAGGATCGCGTCCGGGCGCTGCAATGCCTGACCAGCGCAATCTATTACGAAGCGGCGAGCGAGCCCGAGGACGGGCAGCGGGCGGTGGCGCAAGTGGTGCTCAACCGCGTGCGGCACTCGGCCTTTCCAGCGACCGTGTGCGGCGTGGTGTATCAGGGATCGGAGCGGCGCGGCTGCCAGTTCAGCTTTGCGTGCGATGGCGCAATGGCGCGGGTGCCGGCACGCAGCGCCTGGATGCGGGCCCAGGGCGTGGCGGCGGCGGCGCTGGCGGGCAGCGTGTTCGCGCCAGTGGGCCTGGCGACGCATTACCACACTTATGCCGTCACTCCGTCGTGGAACCGCAGCCTGGTGATGACCGGCGTGTTCGGCGCGCATTTCTTCCACCGCTGGAAGGGCTGGTGGGGTACGGCGGCGGCGTTTGCCAAGGCGTACCGCGGCGGCGAGCCGCTGCCCGGGCCGCATGCGCCGGTGGACGTGCCGGTGCCGCAGATGGCAGGGCTGGTCCCCGCCCCCGTCACGGCCGCCAGTGTGGCGCCGGTGCAGGCGGTCGCGGCGGCGGTGAAGGCGGCGACGCCAGTGGAGCGCGTGCAACCGGCCTATGCCGAGAGCGGATCGGTTGCGGACGATTATGCCGCAAGCGGGGAATCGCAGATCCTCGACAAGTGGAAGGACAGCGGCAAGCCGCTGCGATAGGGCGCCCACCCCCTGGCCTGCAGGGGATGGGCGCGGGTGCGGCTTACCAGCGGCGGCCGCGATGCTGATTGTCGTGCTTCTGGACGCGGATGCGTGCCGAAAGCGCGTCGACGCGGCGATCGAGATCGCGGCGTTCGTTGAGCGTCAGGCCCGGGCGCGAGCGGCGATACTGCGCCTCAAGGCGCGACAGGGCGCGGAAGTCGTTGCGCAGGCGGGTGGCCTCGCGGCGGGTGATCGCGCCGGAGCGGATGCCCTGGTCGATGCGTGTTTCGAGCCGCGCCTGACGCGCATTGACATTCTGCCAGCCGGCCTGGGCGAACGCGGGCGCCGGGGCGGCGATGGCCGCGGCGGGAACGGTGGCGGCGGCGATGCCGAGGCCTGCGAGCATGAGTGCGAACTTCTGCATGGAAACTCTCCTCTTGAGAACCGGACCGCCGAAGCGGCCTGAGGAGACATATGGGCATGGGCTGTGTCGCGAATGTCCCACCGCCGACGCTTTTGTGTCGCTATTTGTCGCATTCCCGACGGGTTCGTTCATGTCGCGCGTCGAGCATTTGGCAGCCGCTGCGCGGTCAGGCGGGATCGGGCAGCGGCTTGGTGCCGTCGGAGCGGGCGACGTGCAGTTGCTCGACGCAATGGTCGGCAGCCCAGGCCATGCCGGCGGATTCGGCGGCGTCAGCGCTGCGATAAGGCTCGCTGCCCACCATCGCCACCGATTCGGCCACATCGGAATCGCCGCATTGCAACAGCACCGAGCCGTTCAGTTCGAATTGCCCATCCGGCAGCTCCTGAATGCGGATGCAATCGACATTCCCGGCTGCGGCCTGTCCGATCGGTAGCTTGATGATGTCCATACCAACTCCCCTGCGACTTTGCGCAACAACGCGCCAGGCGGGCGATGGGTGCCTCGCGCCGGTGCGCGCAGTGACGTATCGATGCGCCATGCCGCGCTTCCTCATCCGTTTGGCCGTGTCCGCCTATCAACGGCTTTGCCGCGCGCTGTGGTTCTTCACGCGACCGCATAGCCAGGGCGTGCAGGCAGTGGTGCGGACGCCTGGAGGAAATGTGGTGCTGGTGCGGCTGTCCTACCGGGCAGGCTGGCACTTGCCGGGCGGCGGCGTGAAGCGCGGCGAGACGCCCGAGGCGGCGATGCTGCGGGAATTGCGCGAGGAGATCGGGCTGGCCAGTCACACGTCGATCCGGCAAGCCGACCGGTTCGAGCATGTGATCGACTTCAAGCGCGATACGGTGCGGGTGTTCCTGGTGGAGGGCGCGGTATACCGGCCGGCGCGGTCGCTTGAGATCGAGGCGGTGGCGGCATTTGCGGCCGACGCGCTGCCGGAAGGACTTGGGTCGCGGGCGCGCCGTTTTGTGGAACGGGTCGGCGGCTAGGCGGCGAGCAGGCGCTGCGCCTGGGCGCGGGCTTCGTCGGTAATCTCGGCGCCCGAAAGCATGCGGGCGATCTCCTCGCGGCGCTGCGCTTCGCTCAAGGGGGTGACACCGGTGCGCGTTACGGTGCCGTCATGGCTCTTGGCGATGAGCAGGTGCTGGGTGCCGCGTGCCGCGACTTGCGGGCTGTGAGTGACGACGAGGACCTGCGCGGTGCCGGCGAGGCGCGCGAGGCGCTCGCCAATCGCGCTGGCGACTGCGCCGCCGACGCCGCGGTCGATCTCGTCGAAGATCAAGGTGGCGGCGCCGGCCTGTTCGGCGAGCGCGACCTTCAGCGCCAGGATGAAGCGCGAGAGCTCGCCGCCCGAGGCAATCTTGATGAGCGGGGCGAAGGGGGCGCCGGGATTGGTGGAGACGGCGAATTCAACGCGGTCCATGCCCGTGGCGGTCCATTGCGCCTCGTCGAGCGGTTCCACCGCGGTGCGGAAGCGGGCGGAGTCGAGCTTCAAGGGCTTGAGCTCGGTCTCCACCGCGGCGTCGAGGCGGGCGGCGGCCTGTTGTCGCGCCAGCGACAGGGTCTGCGCGGCGGCGGCGTAGGTGGCGTGCGTGTCAATGACCCCGCGTTCGAGCGCCGCGATGCCCGCGCCGCCGCTTTGCAGGCGCTCGAGCCGGGCGGATAGTTCCTCGAGCAGCGTGGCGAGATCGTCGGGCTGGACGCGGTGCTTGCGCGCCAGGCCGCGCAGATCGAACAGACGCGTCTCGTCGGCCTCCAGCGCGGCGGGATCGAAGGCGAGCGCTTCGGCGGCGGTGTCGATCGCGTCCTGCGCGGTGGCGGCTTCGGTGATCGCGCGGTCGAGCGCGGCGAGGGCTTCGGCGAGCGCGTCATGCCCCTGCGCGATGCGTTCGAGGATGCGCGCGGCCTGGCGAAGCTGGGTCAGGCCGCCTTCGGAGCCGTCGAGCAATTCGGCGATCGACTGGAGTTCGGTCGCGATCTTTTCGCCGCGCTGCATGGAGGCGCGGCGGTCGGCGAGGCGCTCCTCCTCGCCGGGCTCGGGCGCCAGGGTGCGCAGTTCGGCGACGGCGTGTTCGAGCCATTCACGGTCACGCTCGGCCAGGTCCTGTTCGGCGCGGGCGACGGCAAGCGCATCCTCGGCCTGCCGCCAGGCGCGGTGGGCGACCGCAACGCTGCCGGTATCAAGTCGGGCGAATGCGTCGAGCAGGCTGCGGTGGCCGCGGGCGTTGAGCAGGCCCCGGTCGTCGTGCTGGCCGTGGATCTCAACCAGATGGGGTCCGAGTTCACGCAACAGCCCGGCAGAAGCGGGCTGATCGTTGACGAACGCGCGGCTGCCGCCATCGGCCTTGACGATGCGGCGGATCAGCAAGGGCTCGCCTGGTTCGAGGTCGAGGCCGTTCTGCGCGAGCAGGTTGGCGATGCCCCCATAGCTGGCCGGAGTGTCGAAGCTGGCGGTGACCACCGCCTGCGCCGCGCCCTGGCGGACCAGCCCGCTATCGCCGCGGGCGCCGAGCGCCAAGCCCAGCGCATCGAGCAGGATCGACTTGCCCGCCCCGGTTTCGCCGGTGAGCACGCCAAGGCCATGGCCGAATTCGAGGTCCAGCGCCTCGATCAGGACCACATCGCGGATGGAAAGCGCCGTCAGCATGCGCGTGCCTTATCGCAGGAACACAGCGCGAACGGAAGCCGTCACGCCCGCTTTTTAGGTGGCCGGAGTCGCCTGGGGCTGCGCGGGGATTGTTGGTGCAGGGGCGGTCGGCGCCGGGGCCTGTGCCTCGATCTGTGCCTGGGCAAGCTTTTCGCGATTGTCCTGCATCAGGTCATAAGCGCGCTTGTACCAGTCGGTCCCGGGATAGTTGGCGCCGAGCACGGCGGCCGCCTTGTTCGCCTCGCCGGGCAGGCCGAGGTTTAGATAGCTCTCGGTCAGGCGCAGCAACGCTTCGGGCACGTGCGTCGTCATCTGGTAATTGTCCACCACCGAGCGGAAGCGGCTGGTGGAGGAGAGCCACTGGCCCCGGCGCTGATAGAAGCGGCCGATCTCCATTTCCTTGCCCGCCAAGTGATCGCGCACCAGGTCCATCTTGAGCCGTGCGTCTGCCGCGTAGCGGGTGTTGGGGTAACGGCGTGTGAGTTCGCCGAGCGAGTCGAGCGCCTGCTGCGTGATCTTCTGATCGCGGGTGACGTCGGCGATCTGCTCATAATAGCTCAGGCCGATCAGATAATAAGCGTAGGCGGCGTCGCGGTTGCCCGGGTGGACGGCCAGAAAGCGCTGCGCCGAGGCGATCGCCTGGGCATAATCCTGGTTCAGATAATAGCTGAACGCGCCCATCAGCTGCGCGCGCCGCGCCCAGATCGAATATGGATGCTGGCGCTCGACTTCATCGAACAGCGCGGCGGCCAGCTTGTACTGGCGGCGGTCGAGCCGGTCCTTGGCCGCGGTGTAGAGCGTGCCGACGTCGCGCGCGACATAAGGCAGGTCGGCATTGCCGCCCCCGCGGCGGGCGCAGCCGGCGGCGGAGAAAGCGAGGACCGGGAGGAGCACGAGCGCGGCGGCGCGCGACA
The DNA here is from genome assembly GCF_014199255.1 of Sphingomonas xinjiangensis. GTDB lineage: Bacteria > Pseudomonadota > Alphaproteobacteria > Sphingomonadales > Sphingomonadaceae > Sphingomonas > Sphingomonas xinjiangensis. The sequence goes on from NZ_JACIJF010000002.1 coordinate 294,074, forward strand.
GGGAGTTACGCATGGGTTGGCGTCTTAGCCGAGGGGCGTGGCGGCAAACAATCCTTTTCAGGGCGGGATTGCGGCGGGAAGTGTGCGGGAGGTGATTTGATGCCGCGCGCGCGCTTTGAAAGTACAGGCGGTTGGGTCGCGCGGGTGGCGGTGTCGCGCTCAACTGCAATCCTCCCCTTGCAGGGGACGATTGCAGTACCGCAACCATACCATTGCCGTTCCCCGGCCCCGCCCTTAGGTGAAGCGCGACATCCCCTCCCCGCACCGGAGAAGAACCGTGACTGCCACTTTGCTTGCCACTCACCGCGTCGAGAAGCCCTGGGGCCGGCACAGCCTGTATCCCGGCTTCACCGATCCTGCCGCCGATGGCGAGCCGGTGGGCGAGGTGTGGTTCCAGACGCCCGGCGACAGCACGCCCGACCTGCTGATCAAATATCTGTTCACGTCCGAGAAGCTGTCGGTGCAGGTGCACCCCGATGACGAGCAGGCGCATGCCCGCGGGCTGCCGCGCGGCAAGGATGAATGCTGGGTGATCCTGGCCGCCGAGCCGGACTCCACCATCGCACTGGGGACCAAAGCGCCGGTAAATGGCGAGACGCTGCGCGCCGCGGCGCTGGACGGGTCTATCGAGGATCTGCTCGACTGGAAGCCGGTGAAGCAGGGCGACTTCTTCTATGCGCCGTCGGGCACGGTGCACGCGATCGGCGCGGGCATCACCCTGATCGAGATTCAGCAGAACAGCGACACCACGTATCGCCTGTACGATTATGGCCGCCCGCGCGAGCTGCACCTGGACGAAGGCGTGGCGGTATCCGACGCGCGTCCGTTCGTGCCGCACCCGATGCCCGGCAAGGTTGCCGATGACCGGACCATCCTGGTCGAAGGGCCCAAGTTCGTCCTGGAACGCTGGGAGGGCGGTCACCGCACGCTAACCCTGCCGGAGGGCAAGACCGGGTGGCTGATCCCGGTGCAGGGCGAAGGCGTGGTGGACGGCGTGCCGTTCCATGCCGGCGAGTGCGTGACGCTGCACGGGGGCTGCGAATTGCATGCCGAGATGGGCAGCGATTTGCTGTTCGCCTATCCTGGCGACACGCGGATCTGATGCTGGACGGGATGTGAACGGAAGGTAGTTTTCCGTTCACGCAACCGCGTAAGCGGGCAGCACGTTCAAACCGCATCGACAACGACATGGAGTCGCGACGATGCGTTTTCTTCTTGCTGCCACGCTGGCTGCCGCGACCCTTCCCGCCGCCGTGCCGGCAGCGTCCGCCACGACGGCCGCGTCGATGGTGAGCACCGCCGCCGTCACTGCTGCGATGGACCAGGACTGGCGCGATCGGCGAGACGGCCGCTATGACCGCCGCGACCGCCGCGAGGCGCGCAGAGACTGGCGCCGCTATCGCGATTACGATTACAACCGTCCCGGCCCGGGTCAGCGCGTCTATTATGCCGACCAATATTACCGCGACGGGCGTTATTATCGCGAGCGCCGCCTGAGCCGGAACGACCGGATCTATCGCGGCCGCAACGGGCAATATTATTGCCGCCGCAACGATGGCACCACCGGCCTGATCGTTGGCGGCCTGGCCGGCGGGCTGCTGGGCAACACGCTGTCCAATGGCCGTTCGTCCACACTGGGCACATTGCTGGGCGCAGCCGCCGGTGCAGCACTGGGTTCGTCGGTCGACCGTGGCAACGTGCGCTGCCGCTGACGCGCTTGCCGATGCGGCAAAACAAAGCCCGGCGGGTTTCCGCCGGGCTTTTTCATGTCAGATCGCGTCGCCGTGCGAAGGCGGCAGCAATATCCTGTCGAAGTCGGGATCGCCGAAGAATATCACGAGATCGCTCTCCCCCCTTGGCCTGGCTGTGTCGGTGCGGTCGTAGAGCATGCGGAACGCTGGCAGGTTTTCCGCCGGGTCGAGCGAGACGGCGTTGCGCACCGCCTCGAGCGCCCTGTTCCTGCTGCTTGCCAGCGCCGCATCGTCGGCGTTCCCGGCGCGGACCAACGCGGCATGCTGCTGACCATAGGCCGCCGCCATGTACAGCCAGAGCCGCCCGCTCTTGTTCAATTCGGCATCGGCGGCCAGTTCCAGCCCGATCTTGATCGCCTGCTCACAGCCGCCGCGGGAATACAGGTTGCTGAACATCTCCGCCAGCTTGGACTCCACGGCAAATATCCGGGTCTGGCTGTCCGAGGCCAAGCCCGAGGGTGCGCGCCGGATCGTGCTGAGCGCCACCGGTCAGCGATCGACCCACGAAGTCTGACGCGAGGCGGCCGACGCCGAGCCGCCCAGTTTGGCTGTCAGATGATGCCGCCGGTCAGCATCACTCGCAGGCCGCTGATCAGGACGATGACCAGGTTGAAATTGCGTCCGCCATTGCTGCGCGAGGCCATGCCGACCACCGTGCCGACAATCGCGATCGGCAGCGCGATCCAATTGATCAGCGGCAGCAGCGGGATCGGGATGATGCCGACGGCCGCGAAGGGCAGCGCCACCAGGCCGATGAGGATGGAAAGCAGGTTCAGCATGGGCGGAATATGGAGTGGCGCGGGTGTGTTGGCAAGATAGGACGCAAGGCCCCGTATAGAACGCCGTCCCGCCATTGCCACGCGCAGGAAGGCCGGGCATGCTGGCGGCGAACAAAGGGGGAGAGTGCGATGCGGGCGGTCATGGGGATTGGCGCGTGCGCGGCGATATTGCTGCCGTTGAGCGTGGCCGCACAAGACGCACCGGCAGCGGCGAATGCTTCCACGGCACAGGGAGACGTGTCGGTCACCATCTACAACAACGATGTCGCGCTGGTGCAGGACGTACGGACGCTCAGCCTGAGCAATGGGCGCGTACGGCAGGACTTTCCCGATGTCAGTGCGGCGATCCGCGCCGAGACGGTTTCGCTGGCCGTGCCCGACGCCACGATCGTCGAGCAGAATTTCGACTATGACCTGCTGAGCCCCTCCAGCCTGATGCAAAAAGCGGTGGGCGAAACGATCACCCTGGTGCGGACCAACCCGGCGACCGGTGCCGAGACCCGCGAGCGGGCGCGTGTGCTGGCAGTGAATGGCGGCGTGGTGCTGGACATCGGCGGGCGCATCGAAGTGCTGCGCGACGATGGCCTGCCGGTGCGGGCGGTGTTCGACCGCGTGCCCGAATCGCTGCGGGCGCGCCCTACCCTGTCCGTCACCCTTGCAAGCAGCCGGAGCGGCGCGCGCCCGGCGGCCTTGTCGTATCTGAGCCGCGGGCTCGGTTGGAGCGCGGACTATGTCGCGCTGTTCGACGACAAGAGCGGGAAGATCGACGTCCAAGGCTGGGTGACGCTGAAGAACACCAGCGCCACGACCTTCAACAACGCCAAGACATTGCTGGTGGCCGGCGAGGTCGGCAGTGCCGATGATAGCAACGGCGGATATCGCGCGCGGCCGCGGCGAGTCACGCGCATCGCGCCCGGCACGGAAACCGCCAGTCGCGAACAGCTGGGCGACTTCTATCTGTATCCGCTGGCCGAGCGCACGACGATCGCGGACAAGCAGACCAAGCAGGTGAGCTTTCTGGATGTGAAGGGCGCTGCGGCGAGTTCGGGCTATCGTTTCGATAATGGCTGGCTGGGCAGTTCGGAAGAACCCCGCAGTGCCCAATCCATGCTGCGCTTCTCCAACTCAGGGGCCGCCGGGCTTGGAGATGCGCTGCCCGCAGGGGTGGTGCGGGTCTATGTGCGCGATGCGCGCGGGCAGCCGCAGTTCACGGGTGAGAACCGGATCGACCATACGCCGCAGGGCTCGGACATCGCGCTGCCCACCGGCGACGCGTTCGACGTGAAGGTTCAGGCGACCACCGTGGCGCGTACGCGAATCTCGAGCACGCGGTGGCGCACCGAAATGCGCTACCGCCTGACCAACGCGCGGGCGCGATCGGTAACCGTGCGGCTGGTGCAGAACGGGCTGGATTGGGGCGATACGCGCGTGCTGGCGGACAGCGGCAAGGGCGAGCGCACCGATGCGGGCGCGATGACATGGCAGGTGCCGGTGCCTGCCAATGGGGAGGCGGTGGTCACCGCGACGTTCGACACGCGGTACTGAGCATGTGGCGTACACTCCTAGGCACGGCCCTGGCAGTGGTGGGGGCAGGGCCGGCGCGGGCGCAGACCGTCACGTCGCCGGCGCCTGACCGCGTCTCGCTGACCGTCTACCGCGCGCCCAATGGCGGCGGCGCGATCGATCTTCGCTATCTGCGCGGATTCGCGATGGTGACCGAGACGCGGCGCGTGAAGTTGCCGCGCGGAACGTCCGTGGTGCGGTTCGAGGGCGTGGCGGAGGGGATCGTGCCGGTGAGCGCGATCGTCGAGGGGCTGCCCGGCGGGACGATCGAGAAGAACCGCGACGCGCGGCTGTTGTCACCCGCCGCGCTGGTGGACGGCACGCTGGGGCGGCAGGTTACCCTCACCCGCACCGACAAGGCGACCGGCAAGCAGGTGAGCGAGGAGGCGACCATCGTCGCTGGCCCCTCCCCTGGCGTGATCCTGCAGACCGGGAGCGGGATCGAGGCGCTGCGTTGCTCGGGGCTGCCCGAGAAGCTACGCTTCGAAGAAGTCCCCGCCGGGCTGTCGAGCAAGCCGGTGCTCAGCGTCACGACCACCAGCACGCGCGCGCAGACGGTGACGGTGACGCTCACCTATCTGTCCTCCGGCTTCGACTGGCGGGCCAGCTATGTCGCGACGATGGCGCCGGATGGTGGCAGCTTTGATCTGTTCGCCTGGCTGACGCTGGCGAACGCCAACCCGGAGCGCTTTGCCGGCGCGCAAGTGCAGGCGGTGGCCGGGCGGCTGAACCGGATCTGGACGCAGCCGATCGAGCGCGCCGTGGCGGCGCTGCGGCTGATGTGCTTTCCGCTGGGCACCACCACCTCGGACCTGCGCGAGGAGCGGTTCGAGGAAGCGGACGAGATCGTGGTGACTGGCAGCAGGATGGCCATGTCAACTGCCACGGTGATGCCGGCGCCGGTATCGCCGCCTGCTCCCCCGGCGCCGCCGCCGCCGCCCGAGGACCTGGGCGACCTGAAGCTGTACCGCGTGCCCGAGCGCGTCACCGTCTCCCCGCGCGGGCAGAAGCAACTGGCGCTGCTGTCGCAGGCGCGGGTGCCGTTCGAGCGACGTTATCGGAAGGTCATCTACCCCGGACAGAAGATCGACGCCGCGCCGACCGACATCGTGCTGGCGCTCAAGAACGAGAAGGATGCAGGGTTGGGCGTGCCGCTGCCTGCCGGTGACACGGCGCTGTATGCACGGCGCGGCGACCAGCGGCTGTTGCTCGGATTGGGCAGCATGACCGATCGCGCGATGGGCGAGACGCTGCGGCTGGGCGCGGGCGTGAGCAGCCAGGTGATGGTGGAGCAGGCGGTGCTTGCCGATAAACAGGCGGTACTGAGCGTCACCAACGCCAATCCGTATCCAGTCGCGGCAGAGTTTCCGATCGCGCGCGCGGGGAACGAGATCGTCAGCGAGGGCGAACCGCTGGTGGTGGTCGATGGCATCGCCACCTGGTCGCCGGTGCTGCCGCCGGGCGGTCGGGCGGAGTTGCGCTACCGCTATTGAGAATGGGCGCTATTGAGAATGGGCGCTATTGAAAGCACGCGGCGCTTGGGCTGAAGCGCTGGGCCTGCTACGGGCGCGGGCATGCTCAACCTGACCGACATCACGGTGCGCCTTGGCGGGCGCACGATCATCGACAATGCCACCGCCAAGCTGCCGCCCAAGGGGCGCATCGGGCTGATCGGCCGCAATGGCGCGGGCAAGTCGACGCTGGTCAAGGTGATCGCGTCGCAGCTTGAGCCCGACACCGGCGGCGTCGACATGCCGCGCGGCGCCAAGCTGGGCTATATCGCGCAGGAAGCACCGCATGGTGACGCCACGCCATTCGAGACGGTGCTGGCCGCCGATATCGAGCGCGCCACCTTGCTGGAGGAAAGCGAGACCAGCCAGGACCCGGACCGGCTGGGCGAGGTGTATGAGCGGCTGATGGCGATCGACGCCTATACCGCGCCGAGCCGTGCGGCGCAGATCCTGGTAGGCCTGGGCTTTGACGAGGACATGCAGCACCGGCCGCTCGACAGCTTTTCGGGCGGGTGGAAGATGCGCGTGGCGCTTGCCGCGTTGCTGTTCTCGCAACCCGACATGCTGCTGCTCGACGAGCCGTCGAACCATTTGGACCTTGAGGCGGTGCTGTGGCTGGAGGACTTTCTGAAGTCCTATCCCGCGACGATCCTGCTGGTCAGCCACGAGCGTGACTTCCTGAACAATGTGGTCGACCACATCCTGCACTTGGATCGCGGCAAGCTGACGCTCTACCCCGGCGGGTATGACTCGTTCGAGCGGCAGCGGGCGGAGCGGCAGGCGCAGATCGCCTCGGCGCGGGCCAAGCAGCAGGCGCAGCGCGAGCATCTCCAGGCCTATATCGCGAAGAACTCGGCGCGTGCGTCCACCGCCAAGCAGGCGCAGAGCCGGCAAAAGGCGCTGGCCAAGATGCAGCCGATCGCCGAACTGCTCGACGATCCGACGCTCAGCTTCGACTTCCCCAATCCCGACGAGCTGCGCCCCCCGCTGATCACGCTCGACCTGGCGACCGTCGGCTATGGCGAGACGCCGATCCTCAAGCGGCTGAACCTGCGCATCGATCCCGACGACCGCGTCGCGCTGCTCGGGCGCAATGGCAACGGCAAGACGACGCTGGCGCGGCTGCTCGCGGCGCAGCTGACGCCGATGGAGGGCGAGATGAACGCCAGCGGCAAGATGCGGGTGGGCTATTTCACCCAGTATCAGGTCGAAGAGCTCGATCGCAGCGAGACTCCGCTGCAGCACATGACCAGCCTGATGAAGGGCGCGACCCAGGGCGCGGTGCGCGGGCAGCTAGGGCGGTTTGGCTTTTCGGGGCAGAAGGCGACGACCGAAGTCGGCAAGCTGTCGGGCGGCGAGCGTGCACGGCTGGCGCTGGCGCTGATCACGCGCGACGCGCCGCACATGCTGATCCTCGACGAGCCGACCAACCATCTGGACGTCGACGCCCGCGAGGCACTGATCCAGGCGCTGAACGAATATACGGGCACCGTCGTTCTGGTCAGCCACGACCGGCACATGCTGGAGATGACCGCCGACCGGCTGGTGCTGGTCGACAGCGGGACGGCCAAGGAATTCGACGGGTCGCTGGACGATTATATCAGCTTCGTGCTGAGCAAGGACGGCGCCGGTCCCAAGCTGTCCAAGGCCGACAAGAAGGAAGCGCGGCGGCTGGCGACCGAGGCGCGCGAGAAGGAAGCCGAGCTGCGCAAGGCAGCGAAGGCGGCCGAGGCGGAGCTGGCGAAGCTGACCGAGCAGCGCAGCGCGGTGGAGCGGGCGATGTTCGATCCCAGCACGGCCGAAGGACCGCTCGCCAAGCTGAGCATGACCGAATTGATGAAGCGCCGTGCTGAGCTGAGCGACAAGATCGATGCCGCGGAGCTGGCGTGGATGGCGGCGAGCGAGGCGCTGGAGGGGATCGCGGCGTAAGGGTCTATCCTCGCTTCTTGTCATCCCGGCCTTGCGCCGGGGTCCCGCTGCTTTGGACCGGCAGAAGAAGCGGGATCCGGGCTCGAGGGCGGGATGATCAAGGAAATTAGGCGAGGAATCGTTCGGCCGATCAACGGTTTATTATCGGCTCGTGGATAGAGCAGGGTCCGGAAGGGATCTGCATGACACAGCTGGGTTGCCGGGGATGCCGCGAAGGCGCTGAGGATTTCGGCCTCGCCATGGCGTTCCAGCCGATCGTCGACGTGAACACCGGACACGCCTTTGCCTATGAGGCGCTGGTGCGTGGCGCGAACGGGGAAAGCGCCGGCGACGTGCTGGGCCGCGTTACCGAGGCGAGCCGCTATGCGTTCGACCAGCAATGCCGCGTCGCGGCGATTGAGCAGGCGGTCGACGCGGGTATCCTCGACACCGGCGCCCGGCTGTCGATCAACTTCCTGCCCAACGCGGTGTATTCCCCGATGGCGTGCATCCAGCTGACGCTGAAGACCGCGCGCAAGACCGGACTGCCGAGTGACCGGCTGATTTTCGAGTTCACCGAGGGTGAGGAGATGGTCGACACCGACCATGTTGCGTCGATTATTGAAGCGTATCAGCGGCTGGGCTTCGCCACCGCGCTGGACGATTTCGGCGCTGGGCATGCCGGGCTGGGGCTGCTGGCGCGGTTGCAGACCGACCTGATCAAGCTGGACATGGAGCTGGTGCGCGGGATCGACACCAGCCTGCCGCGGCGGATGATCGTCGAGGGCGTCATGCGGATGATGCAGGGGCTGAACATCACCGTGATCGCCGAAGGGATCGAGACAGAGGCTGAATATGCGACGCTGACCAATCTGGGCGTACGCTATCAGCAAGGCTATCTGTTCGCGCGGCCTGCGCTTCGGGCACTGCCCGAAATCCGCATGCCCACCGGAACGGCGCGGCAGGCCGCCTGAACAATACACCCAACGCTTCCTTAACCGTGGCTGTGGCAGCACCGCGGTCACCCTAAAGGAACGTTCGCGATGGTTCGCCCTGCCCTTCTGCTTGCCCTGCCCCTGATGCTCGCCGCTTGCGGGAAGAAGGACGAGCCCGTGCCGGTCAACGACAGCGAGCTTGGCAACATCGCCGATCCGGCGGTGACCAGTGCGCTGCACGAGCAGATCATGGTCGACCCGCAGCTGACGCAGATGGCGAACAAGGACGCGCTGCGCCCGCCGCCCCAGCCCTATTCAGCGATGGTGCCGAGCGACGCGATCGCCGCCAACCGCGACAAAATCGACACAAGCGGCCTGATGAAGGCTCCACCGGCGGTGGCGGCCGGCAAGGACTGTCCGCAATGCGCCGCCGCGCGCGACAGCATCACGCTGGACGGGCTGGCATCGCGCCAGAAGAATGCGCGAACCCGGCAATGCGCCTCGACGCTGAACTATTCCGCACGCTGGGCGACGCGCCTGCCCGCCGACCTGCCGCTGTTCCCACAGGCGCGGATGATCGAGGCGGCGGGCAACCAGGGCGGCACATGCTCGCTGCGCGTCGTGACCTTTTCCACCGCCCAGCCAATGGAGCTGCTGCTCGACTGGTATTACACCAAGGCAAAGCGCGGCGGGTACACCGCCGAGCATCAGGTGGATGGCAAGCAGCATATACTGGGCGGCACGCGCGTGCGCGATGACGGCGCGTATGTGCTGTTCATGACCAGCCGCAGCGATGGCGGGACCGATATCGACATGATCGCCAACAACGGCAGCTGAGTTTCGGCCTTCGCGCGGGAACATGAGGGTTCACGCGAAGGCGCGAAGACGCGAAAGTTTTAAGTAAGAGGTTCGCGCAGAGACGCGGAGAGATTTGGCGCGTGACGCCTGCATGTGCCGCGTTAGCGGCTATCGAATGTGGAAACGCTGGTTGTTGAGGGCCGCTGGCGCGCGGCAGGTTGCCTCCCTCTGCGCCTCCGCGCCTCTGCGCGAGCCCTGCCTTCTTAGCGCCTTTGCGCCTTGGGCTGGAACACCGCTTCTTCTGCCTCGCGCTGGTTGCCACGCGCTCGGGATCACGCAGGAATAGGCAAAGCGTTGATTTCAGGCTACCGGCTTGCGCCATGCCAAATCTTTTCCTCGTGATGCTGGGCGGCGCCGTCGGCGCCGGTGCCCGGCACCTGGCCGGGCGGGCGGCGCTGGGCTGGTGGGGGCCGAGCTATCCGTTCGGCACGCTGGCCGTAAACCTGATCGGCGGGTTCGCCATGGGGCTGCTGGCCGGCAGCCTGGCGCGGTTCGGAGAGGTCGGCGAGCCATGGCGCCTGCTGCTGGGCGTCGGCGTGCTGGGTGGGTTTACGACGTTTTCGGCGTTCTCGCTCGACGTCGTGACGATGATCGAGCGCGGCGACTGGGTGATGGCGCTTGGATATGTTCTGGTCTCGGTGATCGGATCGGTGGCGGCGTTGGCCGCGGGTATGGGCATGATAAGGGCCGTGGCATGAGCAATGACGTACGCCAGTTTACGGTAAGCCCGGATGACGATGGCATCCGCCTCGACCGCTGGTTCAAGCGCCACATGGAGGATGTGAGCTTCAACACCGTCTCGCGCTGGGCGCGTACCGGGCAGCTGCGCGTCGACGGCGCGCGGGCCACCCCGGCCGACCGGCTTGCCGCCGGCCAGGTGCTGCGCCTGCCCCCGCCCGAGGCGCCGAAGCCCGCCAGCACGCCGCGGCCCAAGCGTGACCGTCCGCCGCTGAGCGCCGAGCAGACCGAACTCGCCGAAAGCATGGTGATCCACAAGGACTCCGCCGCGATCGTGCTCAACAAGCCGCCGGGCCTTGCCACACAGGGCGGCACCAAGACGTTCGAGCATGTCGACGGGCTGCTCGACGCGCTGCAATATGAAGCCGAGGGGCGCCCCAAGCTGGTGCACCGGCTGGACAAGGACACGTCCGGCGCGCTGCTGGTCGCGCGGTCGGCCAAGGCGGCGGCGTTCTTCTCAAAGTCGTTCTCCGGGCGCACCGCCAAGAAGATCTACTGGGCGCTGGTGGTCGGCGTGCCCGACATCGCCGACGGCTTCATCGACCTGCCGATCGGCAAGCAGCCGGGCACGGGCGGCGAGAAAATGCAGGTGGACGAAAAGGAAGGCCAACCGGCGCGCACCCGCTATCGCATGATCGAGCGCGCGGGAAACACCGGCGCCTGGGTCGAGCTTCAGCCCTTTACCGGGCGCACGCACCAGCTGCGCGTGCACATGGCGGCGATCGGGCATCCGATTGTCGGCGACGGCAAATATGGCGGCCCCGAAGCGTTCCTGACCGGGGGCGTGTCCAGGAAAATGCACCTGCATTCGCGACGGCTGCGGATCGATCATCCCGATGGCGAGAAGATCGACGTGACCGCCGAGCTACCGAGCCACTTTGCCGAATCGATGAAGACGATGGGATTCGACCTGGCGCTGGGCGAGACGACGGCGTTCGAGGATCGCCCGCCGCTCAGCCGCGACGAACTGAAGTCGCAGGCGCGCGCGCATGCCAAGTCGGTGCGCAAGGAACGGCGCGGCGAGCGGCGTGGGCGGGGCGAGAGCGAAGCGGGTCGCAGCGGCCGTGCCGGTGCGCCGAAGGCCGGCGCTAGCGGTTCCCGGAGCGGCGGCGGCGCGTCCAAGAGCGGCGCACCTGCCGGACGCAGCGCGCGCCCAGGCGGGAGCGGATCAAGCGGCGATGGGACTGGTGGACCGCGCGCTGGCGGAAGCGGGCCGCGCTCAGGCAGCGGCGGACCACGTAGCGGCGGGGCCGGACCGCGTAGCGGCGCCGGGCGTAGCGGCGGTAGTGGTCCGCGTGGCGGTGACCGGGGCGGCCGGTGATGACGTACTTGGATCCTCCCCCGGAGGGGGAGGGGGACCAGCGAAACTGGTCGAGGGGTACTTTCCACGCGCGACATAGCCTGCGGCACCTACCCCTGGACGGCCTTCGGCGGTCCCCCTCCCCCTCCGGAGGATTTTGGCGATGACAAGCCGCCTTGCCCTGTTCGATTGCGACGGCACGCTGGTCGACAGCCAGGCAAGCATCTGCCTGGCGATGGAGCATTGTTTCGAAGGGCAGAAGTTGGCGCCGCCCAGCCGCGAGGCGATCCGGCGGATCGTCGGGCTGAGTTTGGTCGAGGCGATCGCACGGCTGCACCCCGAAGCGGGGCGCGATCTGCACGAGGCGATGGCCGAGGGGTACAAGCAGGTCTATCTGGAACTACGCACCGCGGGGCATATCGAGGACGAGCCGCTCTATGACGGCGTGCTGGAAGCGATCGAGGCGCTGGACGCGAATGGCTGGGTGCTGGGCGTGGCAACGGGCAAGTCGGATCGTGGGCTGATCCGAGTGCTGGAGCAGCATGGATTGCGGCATCGCTTCGTCACCTTGCAGACCGCCGACCGCCACCCGTCCAAGCCGCACCCCTCGATGATCAAAGCCGCGATCGCGGAGGCGGGAGCATCGCCCGAGACGACGGCGATGATCGGCGACACCAGCTTCGACATGGCGATGGCCAATGCCGCCGGCGCCCATGCCATAGGTGTTGCATGGGGATACCACAGCCGGCAAGATTTGGCCGACGCCGGGGCGCGGCATGTGCTGGAGCATGCCCGCGATCTGCCCGCGCATCTGGAGGCCCTATGACCGACGCAGACCGGCTGGCGCAGAAACGCTATTACCTGATGGCCGGAGTCAACCTGGCCGGTGCCGCCGGCGCGGTGCTGGGGCTGCTGATCACCGGACGTTCGACCGCGACGGAACACACGCTGCTTGGCGGCGCACTGATCCTCGCCTCACTCTACATCATGGCCGTGGTGCCCCGGGCCATGGCGCGCAAATGGAAGACCCCGACACCGTGAGGCGATTCTGGAAGGATGTGACCGTTGAAGCCGGTGAGGTCGCGCTGGACGGCAAGCCGGTGCGGACTCCCGGCCGCGCTCCGCTGACGCTGCCGACGCCGCAGCTGGCGCAAGCCGTGGCGGCGGAGTGGCGCGAGGTGCGAGAGACGATCGACCCACGCGCGATGCCGCTGACCGGGCTGGCCAATGCAGCGATCGACCGGATTTCCACGGCGCGCGACACCTTTGCCGAAGGCCTTTCCGCTTATGGCGAGAGCGACCTGCTCTGTTACCGCGCCGCGGAGCCCGCGCCGCTGGTCGAGCGCCAGGCCGCGGCCTGGGATCCGCTGCTCGATTGGGCGCGCGGGCGCTATGATGTGCACTTCGAGACGGCGATCGGCGTGATGCACCGCGCCCAGCCGGACGCGACGGTGGCGCGGCTGCGTGAAGCGGTGCTGGCGCTCGATCCGTTCCGATTGGCGGGACTGTCGCCGGTGGTGACGATCAGTGGGTCGCTGGTCGCCGCGCTGGCGCTGCTGGAAGGTGCGGCGGATGCCGAGACGGTGTGGCAGGCGGCGCGCATCGACGAAGACTGGCAAGCGGAGCAATGGGGCGAGGACGCGCTGGCGGTCGAAGCTGCCGAAGCGCGGCGGAGGGACTTTGACGCAGGTGTGCGGTTCTTGGAATCGCTGTGAGTTAGATCCTCCCCCGGGGGGGCAGGATTTACGAGGTTATTTGTTCAAGCCGCGGATGAAGCCGATCAGGCCGGTCTGGCGCGAGCGGCGGAGGCGTTCGGCCTTCAGGATGGTGTGGACGCTTTCATAGCATTGCTCGACTTCGTCATTGACCAGCACATAGTCATAGCCGTCCCAGTGGCTGACTTCGTTGTTGGCGCGCGACATGCGGCCGTCGATCACTTCCACAGAGTCCGTGCCGCGGTTGATCAGCCGTTCATGCAGCACCTTGAGGCTGGGCGGCAGGATGAAGACGCGGACGACATCGCCACCGGCGAGCTGGAACAGCTGCTGCGCGCCCTGCCAGTCGATGTCGAACAGCACGTCACGGCCCGAGGCGAGGATCGCGTTCACGGTCTCACGCGGGGTGCCGTAGCGGTGATCGAACACGTGTGCCCATTCCAGGAACTCGTTGTTCGTCACCATTTCGCGGAAGCGGTCGAGGTCGACGAAGTTATAGTCGACCCCGTCCTGCTCACCCGGGCGCATCGGACGCGTGGTGTACGACACCGACATTTCGAGGAACGGATCCGCAGCCAATAGCTTCCGCGCGATCGTCGACTTGCCCGCGCCCGAAGGCGAGGACAGGACGAACAGGACTCCGCGGCGACGGAATTTGTGCGGATCGTTTTCGGTGCGGTGCGGCATGGGGGCTAGTGGCGTGGAGACTCGCCCCCCGTCAAGTCATGCGCGGCGGTTCCGCCGGTCCTTGAGCATGCGGTACACGCCATAGCCGCCGGCAAGCACCAGCCCTGGCGCGCCCATGCGGGTGAGCGCGCGCTGTGCCGCATAGCCGAGCACGGCGCCCTTGACGCCGCCGCGGCCGTCACGCCGGTCGATACGGCTGCCGATCATAGCACCCAGAATGTTGCGGATCATGCGTCGTCTCCGTGATTGGCGAGATACTGAATGCCCCAGGCGATCGCGCCGAAGAACAGGACGGCGGGGATGACGGTCTTCGCCGCCTTCCACGCCGCCACGCCGGCGACGGCGCCGACCGCGCCGCCTTCGCCGTCGCTGGCGTCGATCTTGTGGCCAACAAAGGCCGCGATTGCGTCACCGATCATGTGCGTCTCCTTTTGCTGGAATAGCGAAGGAGATGGGGATGGGTTCCACGAAGATCCTCCCCGAGCTTGTACTCGGGGAGGATTGAAGAAATTACCGGCCGACCATGGTTTCGGGGCGGACGTATTGGTCGAAGGTGGCTTCGTCGACCAAGCCGAGGGCAAGGCCGGACTCCTTAAGCGTCAGCCCTTTCTCATGCGCGTTCTTTGCGATCTTGGCGGCATTGTCATAGCCGATCGCGGGCGCCAGCGCAGTGACGAGCATCAGCGAGCGGCCGACCAGGTCGGCAATCTGCTTCTCGTTGGCCTTGGCACCGTCGACTGCGCGCTCGGCGAAGCTGACCATGCCGACCGACATCAAGTGGATCGAGCGCAGCACGTTGGAGCCAATCAGCGGCTTGAACACGTTAAGCTCGAAATGCCCCTGCATGCCGCCCACGGTGACGGCCATGTGGTTGCCGATCACCTGGGCCGCGACCATGGTCAGCGACTCGCTCTGGGTCGGGTTGACCTTGCCCGGCATGATCGAGCTGCCCGGCTCGTTGGCCGGCAGGTCGAGTTCGCCAAGGCCCGAGCGCGGGCCGGAACCGAGCAGGCGAATGTCGTTGGCGATCTTGTTGAGCGACACGGCGAGCGTATTGCAGACGCCGGACAGGTTCACGAGCTGGTCCTTGGTCGCCAGCGCCTCGAACTTGTTGGGCGCAGTGACGAACGGCAGCCCGGTGATGGTGGCGATCTCCGCCGCGACATCCTCGGCATAGCCTTCCGGCGCGTTGAGCCCGGTGCCGACCGCGGTGCCGCCTAGTGCCAACTTGAAGATGTCGAGATCGAGCACGCTCGCAAAGCGATCACGCGCCGAAGCCAGCATCGCTGCGTAGCCCGAGAATTCCTGGCCGAGCGTCAGCGGCGTCGCATCCTGAAGATGGGTGCGGCCGATCTTGACGATGTGGTCCCACGCCTCAACCTTGGCCTGGAGCGAGGCGTGCAGCCGGTCGAGCGCGGGATACAGTTGGAGCGTCACTGCGCGCGCCGCGGCGATGTGCAATGCGGTCGGGAACGAATCGTTGGACGACTGCGCCATGTTGACATGGTCGTTCGGATGGATCGGCGACTTGCCGCCCTTGCTGCCGGTCAGGATCTCGTTCGCGCGGCCGGCGATGACCTCGTTCACGTTCATGTTGGTCTGCGTGCCGCTGCCAGTCTGCCAGATCACCAGCGGGAACTGGTCGTCGAGCTTGCCGTCGACGATCTCCTGTGCCGCCTGATCGATGACCTTGGCGATCTCAGGGTCAAGGCCGTGCTTGACGTTCACCCGGGCCGCGGCCTGCTTCACGATCGCCTGCGCGTGGACGATGCCCAGCGGCATCCGCTCGGTCGAACCGAACGGGAAATTCTCGATCGAACGCTGGGTCTGCGCGCCCCAATAGGCGTCGGCGGGAACTTCGATGGCGCCGATCGAGTCGGTTTCGGTGCGGGTGGTCAAGCGGTCCTCCATAACCTCGGACAAGTAGATGCAGCGGCTCTAGCCCCCCTGCCCCGTCGACGCCAGCACGCACCCGCGCGTGACACGGTGCGGAAATTGTCCCGGCATTTACCAAGCGTTGTCAGAACGCCGGTATGGCGAGCGGTAGGAAAATAGATTCCGGGGGATGGAGTACCAAGACGGTGAGTACCGCTATGCCGACAACGCCTGCCGCCCCGGGCCAGGTTGCGCGTGCCCCGCGCAAGAACCTCATGCTGGCTGCGACGATCCAGGCCGGCACGCTGCAGGCGACGGTGCGCATCCGCAATCTGTCGCAGAGCGGCGCGATGCTGGACGGCGTGGCATTGCCCAATATCGGCACCAAGCTGGTGTTGCGACGGGCGGTGATCGAAATGCCGGCCACCGTGGTTTGGCAGGCTGGGGGCCGGTGCGGCATCCAGTTCGAAGCCACCAGCATCTCCGTCGACGAGTGGGTTGCCGGCCTGCTGACGCCCAGCTTCAACGGATATAAGGGGCAGCAGCGCGTCGACGCGATCCAGCACGCGGTGCGGAGCGGCGCGGCCCTGCCCGCCGAGCCGGAGGCCGCGACGCCCGCAGGCCCCGACAGGGACGTACTCGACGCCCGAGTCGCGGAAGAAATCCTGTATGTGCAGCGGCTGCTCGACAGTCTGGGCGAGAATCTGGTCGAGGATCCGATCCTGCTTCAGCGCCACGCCCGCGCGCTTCAGAACCTGGATCGGGCCAGCCAGGTGCTGGAGCAGATCGGCGCCGTACTGAAGGCGCCCGACCGGGTCTCCGCCGCGAGCCAAGTAAAGATGGAAGATCTTCGCAGCCGGCTACTCCGGCCGACCCAGGGCTGATCCGCCTTCGCTTGCCAGGAGCTTTCGATCTCGCCGAGTCTCCGAAGCTCCGGCGGGTTACTTCTTGCGCTTGAAATCCACGGACACGACGTTCGAGCCGTCCTCGGCCGGCTTCACGACAACAGCGGTGTCGCCGTCATTTTCCGCCTCGTCATGCTGACCCGGCTCTTCGGCCAGCTCTGTCACGTGGAAGCGAAGCTCGAAATTCACCGCCGGATCATGGAACCCGGTGATCGACGAGAACGGGACCACCAGCATCGAGGGAACCCCGCTGAAGCTCAGGCCCACCGAAAACTTCTCGTCATCGACCTTCAAGTCCCAGAAGCGGTGCTGAAGGACGATGGTCATTTCGTCCGGGAAGCGCTCAATCAGCCGCTGCGGGATGTCGACGGCGGGCGCATGCGTCTTGAACGTGATATAGAAATGGTGCGTGCCGGGCAGCGCCTGGGTCGCCGCCACTGAATTCAGGACGCGGCCGACGACGGCGCGCAGGGCTTCCTGCACGATCTCGTCATAGGGAATCAGGCTGTCGGGCACGTTGGCGTTCATCCCCTCTGGGTAGCGGCTGGAGCCTTCCGGTCAAGATTGCATGCGCTGCCCGTGTCGCTATGTGAGGCGGACATGCGTACCGCCACGATCAGCCGCAAGACGAGCGAAACCTCGGTCGACGTCACCGTGAACCTGGACGGCACGGGAGCGTACACGATCGCCACCGGAGTCGGCTTCTTCGATCACATGCTCGAGCAGCTGAGCCGCCATTCGCTGATCGACCTGGACGTGAAGACCGTAGGCGACCTGCATATCGACCAGCATCATACCGTCGAGGACACCGGCCTTGCGATCGGCGAAGCGGTGGCCAAGGCGCTGGGCGACAAGCGTGGCATCCGCCGCTACGCCGATGCGCTGTCGCCAATGGACGAGACGCTGGCGCGCGTCGCGATCGACATTTCGGGGCGCCCGTATCTGGTGTGGAAGACCGCGTTCAGCCAGAAGAAGCTGGGCGAGATGGACACCGAGATGTTCGAGCACTGGTTCCACAGCTTCGCCCAAACGGCGGGTGTGACGCTGCACGTCGAGACGCTGTACGGCACCAACAACCACCATATCGCCGAGGCTGCGTTCAAGGGGTTGGCCCGGGCGCTGCGCGAAGCGGTCGAGATTGACCCGCGTAAGGCCGATGCCATTCCGTCGACCAAGGGAGTGCTGTGATGATCGTCGTGTTGCTTAGCTACAAGGTGGACATCGCCGAGATCGACCGGCTGCGCCCGGCACATGTCGATTGGCTGAAGCAGGGCGTGGCCGACGGCCGGCTGTTGCTCGCCGGGCGTCAGCAGCCCGTGACCGGGGGCATGTTCCTGGCGCGCGGCAGCATGGACGAGGTGAAGGCATGGGCGGCGCAGGACCCGTTCGCACTCGAAGGCGCAGCGGACTATGCGTTCGTTGAAGTGACGCCGAGCATCCTGGCGCCCGGACTGGAAGCGCTGGCGCAGTGACGCTTGCGCTGATCGACTATGGCGCTGGCAACCTCCATTCGGTGCACAATGCGCTGAAGGCGGCGTGCGCGCAGGACTTGGTCATCACCGCCGATCCCGATGTGGTCGCCACTGCCGACCGCATCGTATTGCCCGGCGTGGGCGCGTTCGGCGCCTGCGCCAATCGGCTGCGTGAGATCGACGGCATGGTCGCGGCCATGGAGCAGCGGGTGCTAAACGAAGGCGCGCCGTTCCTGGGCGTCTGCGTCGGCATGCAGTTGATGGCGACGCGCGGAGAGGAACTGGGCGTGCATGGCGGCTTGGGCTGGATTCCAGGCGTTGTGCGGCAGTTGCCTCCCTCTCCCGAGGTACGCGTGCCGCACATGGGCTGGAACGATGTCGTGCCCTGTTCCGACCATCCGCTGATCGAGCCGGGCGAAGCTTACTTCCTGCACAGCTTCGCGTTCGAAGGCGAGGATGTGCTCGCGACCACGCAGCATGGCGATCAGGTCACCGCCGCGATCGGCCGTGACAATCTGGCTGGCGTGCAGTTTCACCCCGAAAAGAGCCAGCGCTACGGCATCGCGCTGCTGCAAAGGTTTTTGGCATGGAAGCCGTGATGAGGACATTCCTCCCCGGCACGAGGAGGATTTGATGTCCTTGATCATTTTTCCGGCGATCGATCTCAAGGGCGGCCAGGTCGTGCGGCTGGCCGAGGGCGACATGGATCGGGCCACCGTCTATGGCGACGACCCCGCCGCGCAGGCTGAGGCCTTTGCGCAGGCCGGTGCCGAGTGGCTGCACGTGGTGGACCTCGACGGCGCGTTCGCCGGTGAGTCCGTCAACGGTGCCGCAGTCGCCTCGATCCTCGGGCGCTTCGGCGGCAAGGTGCAGCTGGGTGGCGGCATCCGCAATCGTGAGTCGATCGAGCGCTGGCTCGACCTTGGCGTGCAGCGGGTGGTGATCGGCACTGCAGCACTGGAAAACCCCGAGCTGGTACGTGAAGCAGCCCGCGACAATCCCGGACGGATCGTGGTGGCCGTCGATGCGCGCGATGGCATGGTCGCCACGCGCGGCTGGGCCGATGTGTCGGATGTCGCCGTGGCGGATCTCGCCCGCCGATTCGAGGATGTCGGCGTCGCCGCGCTGCTGTTCACCGATGTGGGCCGCGACGGGCTTTTGAAGGGCTGCAATGTCGAGGCGACCGTGGCGCTCGCCCGCGAGGTCGCGATCCCGGTGATCGCCAGCGGCGGGGTCGCCAGCATCGCCGACGTTCAGGACTTGGCAGGTCATGTGCTCGACGGCGTCGAGGGCGTGATCACCGGCCGCGCACTGTACGACGGACGTCTGGACTTGGCCGAGGCGATCGAGACGGCACGGCTGCGCGCGTCGCCTGCGGACTTCGCATGACCGTACGGGCCCGCGTCATCCCCTGCCTCGACGTGGCGAACGGCCGCGTCGTCAAGGGCGTGAACTTCGTCGGCCTGCGCGATGCCGGCGATCCGGTCGAGCAGGCGCGCGCCTATGACGCGGCCGGTGCGGACGAACTGTGCTTCCTCGACATCACCGCCAGCCATGAGGCGCGCGGCACGATGATCGACGTGGTGCGCCGCACCGCCGAGGTGTGCTTCATGCCGCTGACCGTCGGCGGCGGCGTCCGCACGGTCGAGGATGCGCGCGCGCTGCTGCTGGCCGGGGCAGACAAGGTCGCGGTGAACTCGGCGGCAGTGGCGCGGCCCGAGGTGGTGGCGGAGATCGCCGAGCGGATGGGCAGCCAGTGCGTGGTCGCTTCGGTCGATGCCCGGCGCGTGGCGGAAGGGCGCTGGGAAGTGTTCACCCATGGCGGGCGGCGCGCGACCGGCATCGACGCAGTGGAGCATGCGCTGCGGCTGGCGGCGCTGGGCGCGGGCGAACTGTTGGTGACCTCGATGGACCGCGATGGCACCCGCGATGGATACGATCTGGCGCTGATCCGCGAGATCGCCGACCGAGTGACGGTGCCAGTGGTGGCGAGCGGCGGCGTGGGCAATCTCCAGCATCTGGTGGAGGGGGTGCGCGACGGGCATGCGTCGGCGGTGCTGGCGGCGTCGATCTTCCACTTCGGCGAGGCGACGGTGGCAGATGCGCATGCCGTGATGGCGGCGGCGGGTATTCCGGTTCGGCGTTGAGCGAGGCGGCTTCGGTCGGCATTCCCGGCGAAGGAGGGGTCCAGTTGCAATGAAGCCTTCGCTGGCAACCTTCACTAGAAGCTGCGCCGAGGCTAGCCGCAGCCTTCATCGGGAGCCTGCGTATCGCGAATCGCCCATCCGACGCTTCCGTCGGTAACTGGCGCACTTTAACTCTTCTCCAACTCCCCGGTCCTATCTTGCGCGCATGCCCCGCATCGCCGCCGCCCTGCTTCTCATCGCCGCGCCCGTGCTCGCGCAGCCGACGGCGCATAGCGGGGTGGCGGGCAGCCGCTCGATGCCTGAACTGTCGGATCTTGCCCTTGCCGCCTGTGCGGCGGGCGGCGTCTGGCTTGCCCGACGCAAACTGCGCGCGCGCTTCCGCCGCAAGGATTGACAGCGGCGCGCCGCTCCCGCAGCGGCACGGCATGGATACGCTCGACGCGCTCGAACAGACGATCCGCCAGCGCCGCGCGGCCGATCCCGAGACCTCCTATGTCGCGAAGCTGACCGCCAGAGGCCGCGCCAAGATCGCGCAAAAGGTTGGCGAGGAAGCGGTCGAAACCGTGATCGCGGCGATTGCCGATGACCGTGCGGGCATGGTGAGCGAGGCGGCCGACCTGATGTTTCACCTGCTGGTGCTGCTCGCCGATGCGGGGTTGAGCCTGGACGATGTGCGCGCGGAATTGGCGCGACGCGAAGGGTTGTCGGGACTGGAAGAGAAGGCAGGGCGCACCGCTTAACCCCTCCCCGGTACGGGGCAAGGGACCGCTCGCGCCAGCGCGTGGTGGAAGGGCCTCCGCTGAGCGACTCCCATGAGGCACGCCTCCTCCACCATGCTTCGCATGGTCCCCCTCCCCGTGCCGGAGAGGATTGGGTATGCCGCTTCCAGAGGAGACTTCCATGCCGATTGACGCCACCCAGCCCTACGACTCCGGCAACATCTTCGCAAAGATCCTGCGTGGGGAGATTTCTGCAAAGACCGTGTATGAGGACGACTACGCCCTCGCCTTCCATGATATCGCGCCTCAGGCGCCGCACCATGTGCTGGTGATCCCCAAGGGCGCCTATGTCAGCTGGGATGATCTCTCCGCACGCGCCAGCGACACGGAGATTGCCGGCTTCGTCCGTGCAGTCGGCCATGTGGCGCGCGAGGCGGGGTTGGTGGGCGAAGGCTATCGCCTGCTCGCCAATGTCGGCCAGCATGGCGGGCAGGAAGTGCCGCATCTACACGTCCACCTGTTCGGCGGCGAGCCTCTCGGGCCGATGCTTTCGCGATAAGCGTTTCGCGCGACGGCGTGCGCCGGTCGGAGGCGTGGGCGGCGCACTAAAGCATTGCACCTACCGCGTTTGCGGCTAGGCTCGCGCCTTTCATCTAGGGTGCGGCGCGAACCGGCGCCGTTTAGGGGACCAACTCAATGATATTCGGGCGCGTAAAGCCACTCGATGCCATTCTAGCGACAGCCGAAAAGAAATCTCTGCACCGTTCGCTCGGTGCCTTTCAGCTGACCATGCTCGGAATTGGCGCCGTGATCGGCACCGGCATATTCGTTCTCACTGCCGAGGCCGCGCAAAAGGCAGGGCCGGGCATGATGGTGTCGTTCATCATCGCGGGCGTGGTCTGCGCGTTCGCCGCGCTCTGCTATGCAGAAATGGCGGCGATGGTGCCGGTGTCCGGCTCCGCCTACACTTATAGCTACGCCGTGATGGGCGAGCTGATCGCCTGGATGGTCGGCTGGGCGCTGATCCTCGAATATGCCGTTGCCGCAGGCGCGGTGTCGGTCGGCTGGTCGGGTTATGTCGTCGGCCTGCTGGAACACACGTTCGGCATCGACATACCTGACACGCTGGTGCTCGGGCCGTTCGACGGCGGACTGATCAACCTGCCTGCCATGGCGATCGCCGGGCTGGTGACGTGGCTGCTGGTGATCGGCACCAAGGAAAGTGCCACGATCAACGCGATCCTGGTGACGATCAAGGTGGCGGCGCTCACCCTGTTCATCGCGCTGGCGGTGCCGGTGATGAACAGCGCGCAGTTCTCGCCCTTCGCACCGACCGGCTTTGTCGGCATCTCGATGGCGGCGGCTTCGATCTTCTTCGCCTATGTCGGCTTCGACGCGGTCTCGACCGCGGCCGAGGAGACCAAGAACCCGCAGCGCAACATGCCGATTGGCCTGATCGGTTCGCTCGGCATCTGCACCATCTTCTACATCCTGGTCGCAGCCGGGGTGATCGGCGCCCCAGGTCTGAGCACCCAGCCGGTGGTCGACGCCGCCGGTGCCGTGCTCGAACCCGGCAGCCGCGACCTGAGTGCACAGTGCGCCGCGCGCGCCGCGCAGGGCTTCAAGGACGTGGTCTGCTCCAAGGAAGCGCTGGCGTTCACGCTTCGCGAGATCGGCTGGCCCCAGATCGGCAATTTGCTCGGGCTCGCCGCCGGTTTGGCGCTGCCTTCGGTCATCCTGATGATGATGTTCGGCCAGACCCGCATCTTCTTCGTGATGAGCCGTGACGGCCTGCTCCCCGCTGCGTTCTCGAAGATCCACCCCAAGTTCAACACGCCGCACGTGATCACGATCATCACCGGCATCGCCGTGGCGCTGTTCGCGGCATTCTTCCCGGTGGGTCAGCTGGCGAACATCTCCAACTCCGGCACGCTGTTCGCCTTCGCTGCGGTGTCGATCGCGGTAATGGTGATCCGCAAAAAGGAGCCCGGCCGCAAGCGTCCGTTCCGCACGCCCGCGGTGTTCGTCACGGCGCCGATCGCGATTCTGGGCTGCCTGTATCTGTTCATCAGCCTGGATCATAAGAGCATCATCCTCTTCCTGATCTGGGCGGCGATCGGGCTGCTGGTCTATTTCGGCTACAGCCGCTCGCGCAGCCATGTCGGGCGCGGGATCATCGACGTGTCGGAAGCCGATCCGGATGCGCCGCCTCAGCCGGTTCCGCCGCTCCCGGGCGCACCCACGCCGGGGTACAAGGACGCCTGAGGCTTCAGGTTTCGGTTCGAAACAAGGGCTGGGGGAGAAATCCTCCGGCCCTTTTTTAGTCCTCCCAGGTAGGGGTAGGGGACGCCGCCGCAGGTGTTGTCGTGGGGGCTCCCCGCGAGCGGATCGCCTGCTGCGCTCCCCCTCCACCATGCTGCGTGGCCCTCTCCCCGTGCCGGGGAGGAACGAAAAAGGGCCGGGAGTTACCCCAGCCCTTCCAGGTTCAGCGGTTTGGCTTGGCTCAGCCGAGCTTGTCGGCCGTCAGCGTCTTGAGGTCCACTTCGGCGCGGGCGCCATAGTGCTGGATGATCTCCGCCGCACAGATCGCGCCGAGCCGCAGCGACTCCTCGATGCCGCGGCCCTGTGCCTGCCCGTGCAGGAAGCCCGCCGCGAACATGTCGCCAGCACCCGTGGTGTCGACCAGCTTGGCGATCGGCTCGGCAGCCACCTGGACGCGCTCGCCGCCCGAAAGCGCCAGCGCGCCCTGTTCGCCACGAGTCACCACCGCCAGCGGAACCTGCGCGGCAATCGCCGCAACCGCGTCCTCGAACGCGTCCTTCTGCGTCAGCGCCAGAAGCTCATTCTCGTTGGCGAACAGGATGTCGATCAGGCCGTCTGCGATCAGCGCGCGGAAATCATCGCCGTGACGCGAAATGCAGAACACGTCGGACAGCGTGAAGGCAACCTTGCGCCCATTCGTACGCGCGATGCCGATCGCCTTGCGCATCGCGGCGCGCGGCTCTTCCGGATCCCACAGATAGCCTTCGAGATACAGGATCGCGCCATCAGCGATCACCGTTTCGTCCAGCGCTTCGGCGGGCAGGAACTGCGACGCACCCAGGAACGTGTTCATGGTGCGCTGGCCGTCCGGCGTCACGAAGATCAGGCAGCGCGCGGTGGTCGGCTGACCCGGACGGACCGCCGTGTTGTAGTCGACGCCCGCCGCGCGCAGATCATGCGCGAAGACCGCGCCGAGCTGGTCGTCGGCCACCTGGCCGATGAACGCCGTCTTGCCGCCCAGCGCGGCGATGCCCGCAACGGTGTTGCTCGCCGAGCCGCCCGACACTTCACGACCCGAGCCCATCTTCGCATAGAGCGCGTCCGCCTCTTCGGGCGAGAACATCAGCTGCATCGAGCCCTTGGCGACGCCGATCTCCTCGATGAAGCTGTCTTCGGCCTGGGCAAGGATATCGACGATCGCATTGCCGATCGCGACCACGTCGTAAGTGGGGCTGGTCAAGTCTTGGCTCCAATAGGGTTGCGTCCACGCCCTAGGGGCGGGCAAGGGAGAGCGCAATGTTGCAGGCGCTTTCCCTGTCCCTTGGCCAGTTGTTCGATCGCCCGGTGCTGGCGGTGTTCGCCAAGTCGTTCCTCCTCACCTTGCTGCTGTTCGCGGCGGGCGGCGTGGGGCTATGGTACGCGTTGCATGGACTGGAAGCGGCGGTCTCCGGCTGGACAGGCTCCGCTGGCAGCGGCTGGCTCGCCGATGTCGCTACGGTGCTGGTGCTGGTGCTCGCCTGGTGGCTGCTGTTCCGCGCCATCGCCATCGCTGCGGTCGGCGTTTTCGCCGATGACGTAGTCGCCGCAGTCGAGGCGCGCCATTATCCCACGTCGCATGCGGCGGCGCATGACGTGCCGCTAGCCCGATCCGCGGCAATGGGGCTGGGATCGGCGGCACGCGCGGTCGGCGTGAACCTGCTCATGTCGCCGCTCTACCTCGTGCTGCTGATCACCGGCGTCGGAACGGCAGCGGCGTTCTTTCTGGTGAATGCCTGGCTGCTGGGACGCGACCTTGGCGACATGGTTGCAGTTCGGCACATGCCCTTTGCCGAGGTCGCGGATTGGCGTACGCGCACGCGCGGCCGCCGCTTCGTGCTTGGCGCCGTGGTGACGGCCTTGTTGCTGATCCCCTTCGTCAATCTGGCGGCACCGGTGCTGGGCGCGGCCATGGCGACGCATCTATTCCACCGCGGGAGACGCGCATGAAGTTTTGGTTTCTCGGTGCAGCGCTGCTGCTCGGGGCATGCGGCACGGGCGGTGCGATCCCATCGGCGCGCCCGGCAGGCTATGTTCCCGTGCCCAACGGACCGCTACCCGCCAGCGTCACTGCCATACGAGGGCAGACCGCCAACGCGCTGCTCGCGCAATTCGGCAAGCCGATGCTCGATGTGAGCGAAGGCCCCGCGCGCAAGCTGCAGTTCGCCGGGCCGATCTGCGTGCTCGACGCCTATCTCTATCCGCCCAAGGGGCGGGGGGAACCGGCGGTCACCTATATCGACACGCGCCAGCGCGATGGGGGCCCTATCGACCAGGCGAGCTGCGTCGCAGCGCTAGGCGCGCGGCGAAAGTGATCGCACGCCTCCCCCGGCACGGGGAGGGTGACCATGCGCAAGCATGGTGGAAGCGGCCATCCCCCTCCCGACGCCGGCTATGCGGCGCGGTCGCCCTCCCCGTTCCGGGGGGAATTTTGATTCCACTCCGCCATCACCTCAGGGTCTACTTCAGCAAGCGAGCGCCCTTCCCGCTCAACCTCCCACCGCCCAGCATCCAACCGCCACAGCGCCCAAATCGCCGCGCCGCGCACCTCGGGTGCGGGGTCGTTTAGAAGAGCGGCAACCACCGGCACCAACCCAGCATTCCCACCGTTTCCCGCCGCGATCAGGCAGTTGCGCATCATTCGGTCGCGCCCGATGCGCTTGATCGGCGAACCGGCAAACACTTCACGGAAGGCGCCATCGTCGAGCTGCAACAGGTCGCCAAGCTCCGGCGCGACGAACTCCGCCCGTGGCAGGAATGCCTGGTTTGCATGCGCTGCCGCCGCGAACTTGTTCCAAGGGCATACCGCCAGGCAATCGTCGCAGCCATAGATGCGATTTCCGATCGCCGCGCGGAATTCGGACGGAATCGGCCCCTTATGCTCGATCGTCAGGTACGAGATGCAGCGCCGCGCATCGAGCCGAAACGGACCGGGGAACGCATCGGTCGGGCATGCAGCGAGGCAGGCGTCGCAGCTGCCACAGGTGGTCCGGCCCGCGGAATCGGATTCGAGGTCCAGCGTCGTGTAGATCGCGCCCAGGAACAACCAGCTGCCATGCTCGCGGCTCACCAGATTGGTGTGCTTCCCCTGCCAGCCGAGCCCCGCAGCCTCCGACAGCGGCTTCTCCATCACCGGCGCGGTGTCGACGAAGACCTTGACGTCCGCCCCCGGCGCCGCCGCAACCAGCCAGCGCGCCAGCTCCTTCAGCCGACGCTTGATCACGTCGTGATAATCGCCGCCCTGGGCGTAGACCGATATGCGGCCGATCCCGCCTTTGTCGGCCAAGGCCAGCGGGTCGGTGGCCGGCGCGTAGCTCATGCCCAGCGCGATGATCGACCGCACCTCCGGCCACAGCGCCGAGGGGCTTTCGCGGTGATGGGCGCGCTCCTCCATCCAGATCATGGAGCCGTGTGCGCCATCGGCCAGCCATTCGCGCAAGCGTATGCCCGCTTTGGGCGCGGCATCGGCGGACGCGACACCACAGGCGGCGAAACCGATTTCTGCCGCCTTTGCTTTGATTTGCGCTTCGAGTGACTTGCCGTGCTGCACATCGTCCCGCTACCACGAAGCCAGCAAACGGGGGACCCATATTGAGCAGCGCACTGGCGGTAAGCGCCGCCAACCTCGTCAAGCGCTTCGGCGACCGGCGCGCGGTCGACGGCGTCAGCATCGCCGTGCCGCAGGGGCTGATCTACGGCGTGCTCGGCCCCAATGGCGCGGGCAAGACGACGACGCTGCGCATGCTGCTGGGCATCATCGAGCCGGACGAAGGCGACCGCATGCTGCTGGGCCATGACCGTCCACGCGAGGCGAGCGACCGCGTCGGCTATCTGCCCGAAGAACGCGGGCTATATCCCAACATGAAGTGCCGCGAGGCAATCGCCTTCATGGGCGCGCTGCGCGGCCTGCCGTGGAAGACTGGGCGCAAGCGTGCGGGCGAATTGCTCGACGCCGCCGGGCTCGGCCATGCCGCCGACGACAAGATCCGCAAACTTTCCAAAGGCATGGCGCAGCTGGTTCAGTTGCTCGGTTCCGTCGTGCATGAGCCCGAACTGCTGGTGCTTGACGAGCCCTTCTCCGGCCTCGACCCCGTAAATCAAGAGCGGCTGGAGCTGCTGATCCGCGCGCAGCAGCAGCGCGGCGCCACCATTTTGTTTTCCACCCACGTCATGGCGCATGCCGAGCGGCTGTGCGACCGGCTGTCGATCATCGCCGGGGGCAAGGTGCAGTTCGAAGGCACGGTGAACGACGCCCGAGCCACCCTCCCCTTCAAGGTTTATTACACGCCCCATCACCATGGCGAGGCGGCGCGGGCGCTGCTCCCGGCCGATGCCGAACGTGACGGGGAAGGCTGGCGCTTCACGATGCCGAACGACGGCGTCGAAGCCTTGCTGGTGCGGCTGATTGGTGCAGGTCACGGCATTTCCGGATTGTCGATCGAGCGCCCCAGCCTGCACGATGCGTTCGTGCGCATCGTCGGGCGCGACGCGATCAGGGAGGATGCGGCATGACTCGGTTCCGCCACGCCGCGCGGCAGGCGCTTACCGTCGCCCGGCGCGATTTCACCGCCACGGTGCTGACGCCAACCTTCCTGTTGTTCCTGTTGAGCCCGCTGCTGATGATCGGCTTTGGAGTAATCGGCAGCCTCAGTGCCACCACCGCCGCGACCGGCGGCGACGCCAAGCGGCGCATTGTCGTGATCGCCGACTCGCGCGAGGCGCAGGTGGTGCAAGCGGTCGACCGCCGCTTGCGGACGATCTTCTCCGATCCATCGGTCCGGCCCGAGCTGCGCATCGACATGCCGGCGGGGGATCGTTCGGCACAGGCTCGGAAACTTCTCGCCAGCGACGGCATCGATGTCGCCGCGGTGCTGTATGGCCCGTTCGATCGCCCGCACATCCTGCGCGCGCCATCTGCGACGGTGGAGGCAGGCTATCTCGAGCAACTGGCCGAACAAGTCGTGCGGGCCGAACGCACCGGCACCGCTCCACTCAGCCGTGCGGACGTGCAAGTGGTGCAACGTGGACAGCTGACGACCAGCGGGCGCAGCCAAGCGGCCTATTTCGCCGCGTTCGGCATCTTCTTCCTCACGCTGATGCTGTCGGGACAAGTGGTCGGCGCCATGGCCGAGGAGCGCTCCAACAAGGTGATCGAAGTGCTCGCCGCCGCAGTGCCGCTGGAAAGCGTGTTCTTCGGCAAGCTGATCGGCGCGTTCGGCTCGGCGCTCCTGTTCGTCTGCTTCTGGGGCACGCTGGTGGCCAATGTACCGCGCTTCCTGCCCGAAGGCATGGCGGCTGAAGTCGGGGAGATCGGCACTGCCGTCGGCCCGGTGTTTGCGCTGCTGTTCGTCGCCTATTTTACCATGGCGTACATGCTGCAAAGCGCGGTGTTCCTGGGCATGGGCGCGCTGGCCGGCACGCAGCGCGAGATCCAGATGCTGTCGCTGCCGATCACGGTGTTTCAGTTCGGCATGCTGGGCCTGGCATCTTATGCCGCCGGACATCCCGACGCCTGGCTCGCAACCTTTGCCGAGATGTTCCCGTTCAGCTCGCCCCTGGCGATGGCCGCCCGCGCAGCCAACGCGCCCGAGATTTGGCCGCACCTGCTGGCGCTTGCTTGGCAGGCGCTGTGGGTCGGCATCACCGTAACGATCGCCGCGCGCCTGTTTCGACGCGGCGTACTGAAGTCTGGCGGCCCAAGGCGGCGCAAGGCGGCGGCCGCGGCCTAGATCCTCCCCCTGGGGCGCAAGCGTGACGGAGAGGTATTCTCCTCGTGGGTACCGCCTACCGCTCCACCAGCTACGCTGACCCACTCCCCCCGCGGGGAGGATTGGAAAAGGGCGCCCGGTTCCTACATCTACGCCATGCAGACCGATCGCCGCACGTTCCTGGCCGCCACCACGCTCGGCGCACTCACCGCAGCCTGTGGCGGCGGGCCCGCCGAAGCTGCCCAGCGCTTCCCGCTGACGCTCAGCGACGCAGAATGGCGTAAGCGGTTGTCGCCGGCGGCTTATAATGTGCTGCGCAAGGAAGGTACCGAGCGCCCCTACTCAAGCCCGCTCAACAAGGAGCACCGCGCCGGCACCTTCGCCTGCGCCGGATGCGGCCTGCCGTTGTTCTCGGCGAAGACGAAGTTCGAAAGCAGCACCGGCTGGCCGAGCTTCTACCAGCCGCTCGGCAATGCCGTGGCCATCAGGAGCGATCGGACGCTCGGCATGCTGCGCACCGAAGTGCTGTGCCGGCGTTGCGGCGGGCATCTGGGCCATGTCTTCGACGATGGTCCCCGCCCGACGGGCAAACGCTATTGCATGAATGGCGTGGCGATGACGTTCAGGCCAGGCGTGGCCTGAACTCGCTTAATTGGCGACGCCGGTCGCCTTCAGATCGCTCAGGTCCAGGTCCAGCGATGCCATCAGGATCTTGTCGGACTTCTGGGCGATCTGCGTAGCGGGCAGTTCCGCCTGCGGCGCGCCGTCGGCATAGATGAAGCCGTTGACCGGATAGCTCGAGGTGCCGAGCCCGCCCACGGCGGCGAACCACACGCGCACCTGGCTCCAATCGCCTGCCGCCGAGACGTCGACTGCGCGGACGTTGCGCTCAATCCCGCCGCGGGTCGACCAATTGGCATGGGTCAGCAGCACTTCGCGGTCGCTTACCACCTTCGACACCATGGCGACATGGCCATAGGGCATCTTGCCGGTCTTCTGGAACGACATCACCGAACCGGCCTTGGGCGCATTGCCGCGGGCATAGCGACCGGCGGCCTGGCTCCACCAGGTCCAGGCGTTGCCGCGGATATCCACGCCGGAAACCTGACGGGCGAACGGCACGCATTGAAGGACGCCGCCCTTTGCCTGGGCCGGTATCACAGTCATCAGGGCGCAAGCCGCCGACAGCGCGAAACGCGCTGCAAAAACTCGAAAATTCATGTGACCCCCCGGTCAGGAAGCGTTGTTGGAGTGTTGCTACACAAATCATAGGACGACGGTACACCCCTGCGGTTGGCCGATCCGATAAGCCGTGGGGACGAACCGATGAACCGACGGAACCCTGTAGAAGCCCGGAGGTACGTGAGTTCCCGCGCCTCAGCGCTTTCCCGGAATAGCGCACCGCAGCAATGTTGCGCAGAACCGTCTATACCAAGACACATTCACTCGGGCAGAAGCACCTGATTGCAATCAATATTGCAGTGCAGCACCTTCTCGACCCTATTGTGAGTGGGAACGGTCGGAGGTGTGCGTCCTGTTAACTAACAGCGCGCACGATGTCCGGGTGGTAAATTGACTGGGGCGGGAGTGAAGGAATGGCATCAGGAACGAAGCTGGCCTCAGGCGCGATGACGCTGGCCGAGATGAAGGAGTTCGCGGGGTTCAGTGCAGCGACGCAGCGCTATATCCGCCGCTCGCTCGACATCGGGCTTGAGCGGGAAGACGCGATGGAACGCTGGTCGCGCGACGTGGTCGAGGCTGCCAGCATCCGCGCACAGGCCCGGATGTACGTCCGTCTCGACCAGATCCGCACGTTGATGCCCGAGGAAGCCGATCTCGGCGCGATCGAGCCCTTCCTGGCGCCACTCGCCACCTTGACCGCGTTCGACCTAGGCCAGGGGCGGATCACCAGCTTTGGCGCGTATCGCTTCTTGTATGAGCGGCTGATGGGCGCCGAGATCCGGCCCTTCCTGCCTTCGGCCTTCTGCGCGGCAGCGGCACTACCCAGCTTGCATCCGGACCTTCGGCGCAAGCTGCTCCATTCGATCAGCGAGGCCGCGGCGACCGCGTCGGGCTGGTCAAACCGCCAGCCGGCCTTTTTCCCGCAATGGGTGGAAAAGGTCGACGCCGCCGTCCTACCGAACTGAAGCGCGCCTTACCGGCATACTCGCCACCCCATCTCGCCCCGGCTCGCCTGGTCGAGATGCAGGTGGTCGTGATGCGCGGCGTTATAGTCGGGCGACAGGACGGTTGCGAACAGCTTGCACCCGCCGGTGCGAACCTCGTGCAGGAACGCGGCCTTGTCGCCGCCGCTCTTCCAGTCCTTGACCACGCTGATCCGACTCCCGTCGGACAAGCGGAAAGCCGCGATATCGACTGCGTTCGCCCGCGAATGCTCGCTCCAATCGCCCGAGCTGCGGCCATAGATGCGCCGGCACGAATAGCTGCCGAAATGCTCGATCGACTCCACCCGCGCGCCGAACAGCCGCTGGGCCGCGGGCTGGACGATATCCCACTCCCATTTGGCCAGGCCCGCGGCCACTGGGCAGCTTGTCCCCAGCCGGGCCGGGCTATAGTCGATCGCCTGCGCCCCGCCCGACTGGAAGCGGACCGCGTCGTCATAGCCGCATTGGGCGCTCGATCGCACCGCAGGCAGCCGGGTATAGCGCACGCCCGCAGCGTGGAGCAGCGCGCGGCACTCGCCCGATCGTCCGGCAAGCGCCGCCAGCTTGCGCCCGGTAAACGCGCCGATCGGCTCGCCCAGATCCAGCCGCGTCCAGGGGAGGTCCTGCGGCCGGTTGCGCAGAACGGCATAGAGCGCGAAGGCCATGCCCAGCAGCACGGCAAGCGTTACGAGCACGCCCGGCAATCGCCTCGCCAACCTCATGCGCGAACCGCCCGGTCCAGCCGCTCCGCAGTCACCGGATACCCCGCGTCGGCAGGAATGCAGAGATGCTCCACGCCGTCACGAACTTCGATCCACGGCGTGATGATGCGAACCGGATGCGCGCGCGCGTGCGCCGCCGCTTCCTCGAACGAGGCGAACATCGCCAGCCGCTCCAGGTTGCGGCGCGTGGGAAAGATCAGCGTCGCTTCGCCTGCATCCGCCAGCCCGAGCACATCCGACGCCGTCGCCCAGAACGCCCGCACATTCTCGGTGCCATCGACCGCGGGCGTGGCCCCATGCGGCGCGCGCGCCAGATAGAAGCGGGTGTCGAAGATGCGGTGCGGCACCTTGTCCGGCAACCAGCGGGCAAAGGGCACGAGCGCGTCCAAGTCGAACGCACCGCCCGCCCGCGTGACCAGCTCCGCCAATGCCGCACCCCCAGGAAGCGCTGCGCGCACCGCCGTGGCGTCAGGCACCCGAAGACCCACGGCGATCCCCGCCTCTTCCAGCGTCTCGCGGATCGCCCCAACCCGCGCGGCAAGCTCCTCGGTGCCCCCGGCAAGCGTCGCGGTCACGACCCGATCTCCCGGATCGACGCGTCCACCCGGAAACACCAGCGCCCCGCCCGCGAACGCCATGGTCCGCGCCCGCTCCACCATCAGCAGCTCGGGCGGCCCGGCGGCAGCCTCGCGCATCACGATCAGTGTCGCGGCAGGGATCGGCGTTTGGTCGGCCATGTCCCCGATCTAGGCGTGCAACGCCGCGAAGGGAACGCCCTCGCTCGCGAGCAATCCTCGCCTCGGGAAGCGGCCATCAAGTCACCAGCCCGATAGCTTTAGCCGCACCCGCGCCACCATGTCGCTCGACGTCAGGAACAGCGTCCGCCCGTCCTCCCCGAACGCGCAATTCGCGGCTGCTTTGCCGGTGGAGATAAGGCCCAGCCGCCGCCTGTCGGGCGCCAGGATATGGATACCACCCGGCCCGCTGGCGAACAGGTGCCCGCTCTTCCCCACCTTCATGCCGTCGGGCAGCCCCGGCAGCTTGGCGTCCACTTCGCGCCGGAAGTCGCTCAGCACGCGCGACTCGACCGGTAGCCCCTTCGCATCCAGCGCATAAGCCAGGAGCACCGGGCGCTCTTCGTCGGATTGCGCCACGTACAAGGTCCGCTCATCGGGTGAGAGGCCGATGCCGTTCGGGCGCGTCAGGCTCGCGTCAAGCTGCACGACGCGTCCGTCGGTTTCCAGCAGGTACACGCCGTTCGCCTTCATTTCCTTGAGCGGCGAAGCATCGCCTTCGGCCAGTCCATAAGGGGGATCGGTGAAGTAGATCGCCCCAGACCGCGCGATCACCACATCGTTGCAGCTGTTGAAGCGGCTGCCTTGGTACCGATCGGCCAGGATCGTCTTGCGCTTGGTCGTCAGGTCGACGCGCGCGATCGCGCGGGTGCCGCTATCAGCCATCACCAGCCGCCCTTGCGCATCGATCGCCAACCCGTTGGACCCAGCTTCGCGGATCGCCGCCGGAATCGGCCCGGCAAGCCCGGAAGGCTGGAGGAACGGCGCCGCGCCCTTGCCCGGCTGCCAGCGATGAATGACGTTCGCTGGCACGTCGGAGAACAACAGGTAGCCACCGTCGCGAACCCATACCGGCCCCTCGGTCCAGCGATAGCCGCTTGCGATCACCTCGATCCGGGCATCTGGAGCAAGGATGAGGTCTAGTTCGGCGTCGAACCGCTGCACACTGCCGATAACAGGCGCGTCGAACGCCGCCGCCTTAGTGGCAAGAGGCATGGAGGCAACTGCTGCTAGGCAGGCCCGGCGCGTCACGTCCATACACTCTCCTGTTCATGCCTTTACCGCATGTTGTCGCGGCAACGGCTCAGCCAGGCAAGGTCACGCGCGCGCGAAGTCCTCCGCCCGGCGCATTTTCCACCAGGATGTCGCCGCCATGCGCCCTGGCCACGGCGCGGGCGCTGGCCAGGCCCAGGCCAATCCCTCCAGTATCACGGTTGCGTGAGCGTTCGCCCCTGAAAAACGGTTCAAAGACATGGTCGATGTCCCCGTCGGGAATGCCTGGACCATGATCGCGCACCTCCAGGCGCACATCATCGCCGTTGGCGTCGAACGAAACATGGGCGCTTCCGCCATATTTCAGCGCATTGGATACTAGGTTGGTCACCATCGCCTTCAACGCCGCCGAATCGCCTTCGATCACCACCGGCTCGCCAGGCTCCATCGTAACCGGCTCGCCACGGTCGCTCAGATCATCGGTCACCGTCTCGGCAAGCGAGCGCAGGTCGAGTGGACGCCGCGTCGCCGGCTGGCCGGTCTCGCGGACGTACGCGACGGTGGAGGTGATCAGCGCTTGCATGTCGCGGATATCGCCCTCGCATGCGCGGCGCACCGGATCGGGCGCGCTCTCCAGCCGCAGCGCCATGCGCATCAATGGGGTGCGCAGATCATGGGCCAGTGCGCCGATCACAGTGGTGCGGTCGTCGACATAGCGGTTGAGCCGGGCCTGCATCTGGTTGAATGCTGCGGCCGCTTCCACGATCTCGCTCGGGCCGCTCAGCGCCAGGGGACGGGTGTGCGGATTGCGGCCCAGCCGCTCGGCCGCCGCGGCAAACGCGCCAAACGGTTTTGCGGTGCGCCGCGCCAATGCCCAGGCGAACGGCGCCACTGCCAGCACCGACGTGATCAGCCACAGAACGCCGAACCAACGCCACGGCTCCACTGCGCCGTCGGGCTCCACTTGGATCCAACCGCCATCTGCGCCCTGCACCCACACGCGAAAAGCGCCGAAGACGTAAACCGAACGCGCCGCCTCCGCGCTGGCAAATGGCAGGGCCTTCGGCAGGCTGCTCCGTTCATAGACCGGCTCGCGGCCCAATATTCCCGACGGAAAGTTGAAACGGATCCGCGCCGGATCGATCCGCAACGCCATGCCGAGCGCAACGCTCAGCCGCTCGCCCCGCGGATTTGAAAGGACCGAAGGAACCCTGGTAACGCGGGAAAGGCGCAGCGTCTCGTCGGGAGCCCGCCCGCCGTGCAGCGCGTCGGCGATCTGGCCGATGCTGTAGAGCTTCTGTTCAGGCGTCTCGGCGGCCATGACGAGGACGAGGTTCATCGACTGCGCAACGCCGACGCACAGCAGCATCACAAGGAAGATGCGCAGGAAGAGCGGCGACCGGGAGGTGTCGCCGGCGCGGTTCACAGACGCGACACCCGCGGAACGAACAGATAGCCTTCGTTGCGGACCGTGCGGATGATGTCGTCGCCACCCGCGCGCAGCTTGCGGCGAAGGCGGCTGACCTGCACGTCGATCGCCCGGTCATAGGCGTCCGAGTCGGGGCCGCGCGCCGCTTGCAGCAGCACTTCGCGAGACAGCACGCGACGCGGCCGTTCGATGAACACCCGCAGCACTGCGAACTCGCCGTCGGTCAGCCCGACCAGCACCCCTTTCGGGTCGAACAGCTCATGACTGCCCAGATCAATGCGCCAGCCTTCGAACCCGAACACTTCGTTCTTGGGCGCCGCGATCGCCCCCCGGCGGCGCAACGCCGCGCGCACCGTCGCCAATATTTCGCGCGCGCTGCACGGCTTGGAAAGATAATGCCCCGCCCCGCCTTCAAGGCCCAGGACCCGATCCGCCTCTTCGCCCAATGCGCTCAGCATGATGATCTCTGGCCCGTCCGCGCGGGCGATGCGGCGGCAGGCGGACAGACCGTCCTCCCCTGGCATCATCACGTCCAGGATCACCAGGTCCACGGGCGTGCTGGCGAGTATTTCGTCCATAGCGCGGGTGTTGGACGCGGTCTCGACTCGGTACCCCCGCCCGCCCAGGCTGTTGGCGAGCAGCAGACGGATGTCGCGGTCATCGTCCACCACCAGCAGCGTGGCCGAACTATCGGAATTGTCGGTGACTGAAAGCATGGGCGGCCCGTATCAGAATAAGGTCTGGAATACTTCCCTATTTTTTCTTGTACTTAGTCACCGACCGCTATCATGGGAGTGCCATGTTCAGGCTTGTCGGGCTCCCCGATGCCGCGCGAGCCGGCCTGTTCGCCCGCTACGTGCTCACGCACATCAAGCACAGGCCGCTTCGGCGGTCAGCGAGATCCGGGGGGGCAACATAGTTGGCGCCCCGGATGACAACAGGACATCGCGGGCCTAGACACGCAGCTGTGAGGTCGTTCCGGTCAACCTTCCGCCGTCACCGGTGGCTTGCCGTGCTGGTCGTGCTGAGCGCCCTTGCGTTGCGGCTGGCGGTGCCGGCCGGATTCATGCCGGTACTGGGTGACCATGGGCTGCGGCTGGTCGCCTGCTCGGGCTCCGGCCCCATGCTCCCGATCGCTCCACCCGCGCACACTTCGATGCCGGGCATGCACGGATCGGCCGGCCACGCGCATCACGCAAGCGCGGCCGCGCCGGTGGCCATGCAGCATGGCGACGCCCCAGCCGAGCATCCCCAGGCGGAGGATGGCTGTGCCTTTGCCGATCTCGCCACCCCGGCCCTGGCCGGCGCGGACCCGATCCAGCTTGCCTCGGCGATCTTGTTCATCGTCGCTGCCGCGTTGTTCTTCCGTGCGGCGCTGGCTGTCGGCGCGGCCCCCCGGCTACGCCCGCCGCTGCGCGGCCCGCCCCTGCCAGCCTGACCGCGGCGCTCGCGGGCGCCGCTTCGGCTTCGTTCGGACGGTGCTTGGCACCGCGCGCGCGTCGCCGCTTGGAGGATCAGGGGACGGGGGGCGCAGGCCGCACCGGCGCGAAAGGCTATTCATGTTCAAGAGTTCTACGGTCGCGCTACTTGCGGCCGTCGTCACCACGCCGTGCCGGGCACAGTCCACTGCGGCGCCGGATGCACCGGGACCCATCGTCGTCACCGGCCAGCGAGATTCGCTTCATCTCGATACCGCCACCGACGCGGGCAGCCGCCTGCGGCTCACGGCCCGCGAAACCCCGGCCAGCATCGAGGTGCTGAGCCAGGAGGAGTTGCAGCTACGCGGCCTGCGCACAGCGCGCGAAACCTTCAATGACGTCGCCGGCGCGATTGCCGGCAACGTGCCGGGCAACCCGGCGGTGGTGTCCCTGCGCGGCTTTTCCGGAAACACCGTGTCGATCCTGCAGGACGGCGTGCGCGTCAGTGCCTCCACCGTGGTCCAGCGCGATACCAACAGCTGGCATTATGATCGGGTCGAGGTGCTGAAGGGCCCGGCATCGGTGATGTTCGGGGAAGGCGCCCTGGCCGGTGTCATCAACAAGGTGACGCGCAAGCCAGTATTAGGCGAGCGGCACTTAGACGGTCTGGTTTCCGTCGGCAGCTTCGACACCGTCTTCGCGGCAGGCGGGATAAACCTGCCGGTTTCCTCCACGCTCGCCGTGCGCGCCGATGCCAGTTACCAGCGCTCGGACAGCCTCTACGATGTCGACAACAACCAAAGCTTCTCGGCAGGGCTGACCGGCAGCGTTATCTTCCGCCCGAGCGATGCCCTGTCGCTGCTGATCGCGGTCGATCATTTCGAGGACCGCTACGACGCCACCTATCAGGGGCTGCCGCTGATCCCGGGCCAATATGCCCGCGACCCCAGCGACGCCGTCACCGGCGCGGCCGGGCTGGTCGCCGACAAGGCGCTGCGCCGCAGGAACTACAATCCGCAGGGCGGCTTCTCCAACGCCGATGAGACCACCCTGCGATCGCGGCTGGATTGGCGGCTCGGCGGCGGATGGACCTTCGCGCTCGACCTGACCGGCTATACCGCCGACCGCGCGTTCGTGCTGACGGACTCGCAAAGTTTCGCGGCGCCGAATGCCGCCTTCCTGAACGGCAGCTTCCGCCAGAGCTTTCAGGATTTCCGCCACGACCACCAGTTCTGGAACGCGCGCGGGGTGGTGGGCAACGACAGCCATGTGGGCGGGTTGCGCAACCGTTTCAGCCTTGGCGTCGAATACAATTACACCGATTTCAAGACGCTGCGTCAGCAGACCACGGCCGCCGCGCTGCCGCCGATCGACGCCTTCGATCCGCGCCCTTTCCCCGTCCCCGCCGGACCCGGCATATTCGGCGCGCTCGACGTGATGTTTAATTCCCGGCTCAACCAGACCTCGGTCTTTGCCGAGGACGGGGTGAACCTCACGGACACCTGGCTGCTGGTCGGCGGCATGCGCTGGGACCATATCGAACTCGACCGAGAGACGGTAACCAA
Organism: Sphingomonas xinjiangensis; assembly: GCF_014199255.1. Lineage (GTDB taxonomy): Bacteria > Pseudomonadota > Alphaproteobacteria > Sphingomonadales > Sphingomonadaceae > Sphingomonas > Sphingomonas xinjiangensis. The sequence continues at coordinate 332,029 of NZ_JACIJF010000002.1, forward strand.
CGCCACCGGCGTGGCGGACCGCAACCGCCCTACATACGATCCGGTCTCCTGGCGGATCGGCACCACCTATGACGTGGCGCCGGGCGTCGCGCTCTATGCGCAATACACCACGGCGGTGTCTCCGGTATCCTCGATCCTGCTCGCCTCGATCGCCAACACCCGCTTTGAACTGACCAGCGGGCGCGCCTATGAGGTCGGGTTCAAGGTGAGCGACACCAGCGGGCGGCTGAGCGTCACCGGCGCCGCCTATCGCATCGAGCAAAAGGATATCCTGACCCGCGATCCAGCGAACCCCACACTAGCGGTCCAGGGCGGGCGCCAATCGTCGCAGGGGGTCGAGCTGACGGCAGCCATCGTGCCCGTCAAGGCGCTACGGCTGTCGGGTGGCGTCTCCTACACCGACGCCAACTATGACGAACTGGGCGAAGGCGTGGCCGGGGTCCGCGTCGACCGGGCCGGAAACCGCCCGATCAACGTACCGTCCACCACGCTCAACGCTTCCGCGCTGTACACGCTCGACGGTGATGTCACACTCGGCGGCTTCCTGCGCCACGCGAGCGCCTTCTACACCGACACCGCCAACACCATCGAAGTCGCGGGACACACCGTGCTCGACGCCAGCATCGCATGGCGATTCACGCCGCAGGCGTCGCTGACGCTCCGTGGCCGGAACCTGACCGACGCCTTCTACGGCGAATATTCCGGCTACCCATCGACCAACGTGTATATCGGCGCGCCGCGATCGGCCGAAATCGCGCTGTCGACGCACTTTTGAAGGTGCGCGTCGCGATGACCTCCGATCTCCGCCTGCCTCACGCTCCGCTAGGCGAAGCGGCCGACGACCCGGCGAACAGCCGCACCGGGGCCGGCGACGCTCTGCCCCTGCGCAGCGTGGTGCGGCAGTTCCACTTGTGGCTGGGGTTGACCTTGGGCGGGCTGTTCGCGCTGATCAGCCTCACCGGTTCGGCGCTGGTCTTCTATGTCGAGATCGACGCGGCGCTGCACCCGCAGGTGCAGGTGCCGGCAAGCCCGCACGCGCCGGCGCCGAACCCCAGGGCATTGGACCGCGCCTTGCAGACGGGACGGGGGCGCTGGCACGATCCCGCGGGCAAATGGTCGTTCGAGGTCCATGGCGCGCACGGCACCATTCCGGCGCGCTATTATCCTTCCGCGGAGCACGGCCATCATGCCCGGCGCATGATGGTGTGGTTCTCCGCCGATGGCGCCCGGGTACTGCGTGCCGAACCGTGGGGCGGTTATCTGATGACTTGGCTTTATGAGCTCCACATGCACCTGCTCGCCGGCGAAACCGGGCGGGCAGTGGTCGGCTGGTCGGGCGTGGCGATGTTGCTGCTCCTGGTCAGTGGCATTGCAGTGTGGTGGCCGCGCGGCAGCTGGCGCAAGGCGCTCGCCTTTAAACGCGGCGCGGCGCCGCTGCGGCGCGTCCGCGACCTCCACAAGCTGTTCGGGCTGTGGAGCGCCGCGCTGCTATTCGTGCTGGTCGCGACCGGCGTCCTGCTCGCCCTGCCGCAGGTGAAGACCCAGCTTCTCGCCTGGACGGTCGCGGCGCCCGACCCGCTCCCCAGCCCCACCTCGCTTCCCAGCGGGCGCGCGCAGGTCTCCGTTTCCCAAGCGATCGCGGCAGCACATCGCGCGCTGCCCGCCGGGCGGCTCGCCTTTGTCGACGTACCCGCGCGCGGGCCCGATCCTATCAGGGTGCGGATGCAGGTGCCAGGCGACCCGCACGCCCGCTTCCCCAGCAGCTTCGTGTTCGTGGACTCCCATTCCGGAACCGTCCTCGCCGTTCACGACACGCGCCGCAGCAATGCCGGCACAACCGCCGCCAAATGGATCCGCGTCCTGCACGACGGCTCGGTGGGCGGCACCGCCACCCGCATCCTCGCGATCGTGCTGGGGCTGGTCCCCACCTTCCTGTTCGTGACGGGTCTCATCCACTGGCGCCGTCGCACCGCCGCGCGCAGCCGCTTCAGCAAGCGATCGGAGTGAAACAAGACGGCTGGTGGAGCTGAGGGGAATCTAATCACTGTCCCGCTGATGTCCGCTATCGTCTGTGTATAATCGCGTCTTTCAATGACGTAGCAGATTTCGGACGCATGCGGACGGACTCACCAGACTGCTGTTGCGCGCACCCATCTTATGCCCAGTTATATGCCCGAGATTCGTTCGAAGGACAGGCTGTGTCACGCGGGTCAAGCGGTTCTCCTCCACTTCGCTTCGCGCTCTTCGAAGGTATAGCCGATCGCCGACAGGCCGAGCACGATGCCGTAGCAAGCAGTGGCGCCGGAGGAGAACGCGCTCTCGTCGAGCCAGCGGATCACAAAGGGTACCAGGCTGAGCCAGAAGAGCAGGAACAGGTTCGTCCAGAGCACCGGCCATCGATCCGTTGGGTGATGTGCAGAAGATGGTGGTGGTTGTTCCAGTAGAGTCCGACGTTGATAAAGGCGAGCACATAGGCGAGCAGCAACGGAATGCTGCCGCTCAGATCGACAAGGGCGCCGCCGGTCGGCACCTTGAGCTCACCATGATCGTGATGATGATCGCGACGACGCATTGGTGAATGCCTCTAGCCGTCCTGGCCGCATGAAATCGCTCCTGTGCCGTACATCGAAAGGCTCAGTGGGCGGCGAATGGACGGCGGCTCAACCCGGAACGTGCAGCATCCGTGTGCAGAATGTTGCAGGCGAAACAAAAGCGCGTACGAGGCGCACTTTCCGACCCGAGGCCGAGAGCCACCGACATGCCCAGCACGTGCTATGCCTTTGGCCCCTTCATACTTGAGACGCCCCAGCTGCGCCTGACCCGCGAGGGAAAGCCGGTGAAGCTGGGCGCGCGTGCGTTAAACCTCCTGGCCGTGCTTGCCGAGGCGCAAGGCGCGCTGGTCCCGCGCGAGACGCTGATCGCGCGAGTGTGGCCAAACCAGGCGATCGACGAGACCGCGCTGCGGGTGCATCTTTCCGGGGCGCGCAAGGCGATGGGGCAGGTTGGCGGCAGCCCGATCATCGTTGCCGAACCCGGGCGCGGCTACCGCCTGGGGATCGCCGTTACTGTCGAAGCCGATGACCCGGCCCCCGCGGCTGCAACCGCGACGCGCGCTCGCTTGCCTGGGCGCGTGGGCAAGGTGTTCGGGCGCGACGCGGTGATTGCGGCGCTGGCCGATGAACTGGTAGAGCACCGGTTCATCTCGCTCGTAGGGCCCGGCGGCATCGGCAAGACGACCGCAAGTCTGGCGATCGCGCAACGCGTGGCGGAACGCGGGCAACTGGATGCGTGGTTCGTCGACTTGGCGCCGGTCGGCGACGGCGCCTTACTTCCCTCAACCATCGCCACGAAGCTGGGCATCCCGGCTTCGGGCGCGGACCTGCTTGCCCGCATCGCCGCGCATCTCGCCGAACGGGCGGCGATGATCCTGCTCGACAATTGCGAGCATGTGGTCGAGGCCGCGGCAGTGGTTGCGGAGGCGCTGTTGCAGGGCGCGCCAGGGCTGCTGCTGCTCACCACCAGCCGCGAACCGCTGCGCGCCGAAGGCGAGTGGGTCCATCGTCTTGCCGCGCTGGAATTCCCCGGCGATGCCGATCGCGCGAGCGTCGAAGCGGTGGCGCGGTGCCCAGCGACGGCTTTGTTCGCCGAGCGGGCATCTGCGGTGAACAAGGGGTTCGCCCTGGACGCGGACAACGCCCCGGCCATCATCGACATTTGCCGGCAGCTGGAAGGCATCCCGCTCGCCATCGAACTCGCCGCCGCGCGCAGCGACACCATGACCCCGCAAGCGATCGCCGCCGGCCTGGACGACCGGTTCGCCCTGCTCACGCGTGGGCGGCGCACCGCGCTTCCGCGCCACCGCACCCTGCGCGGCGCGCTGGACTGGAGCTACGACCTGCTCGACACGGCGATGCGTGTATTGCTCGACCGGCTGTCGCTCTACCGTGGCGACTTCGATGCGGAGCGCGCGCGAGCGATGGCGGAGGGAGCTGGCATCGCCCCTGCCGCCGCGGAGGACATACTGGCCGAGCTGGTGGCCAAATCGATGATCGTGGCGACGGTGACGTCGGCCGGCGTGCGCTACCGGCTGCTGGACACGACGCGGCATTACGGGCTGGAGCGTCTGGCCGCAGCGGGGACGATCCAGGCGGCGCGGCGCGATCACGCGCACATTATTTTTGGCGGGCTGGGTGACAGCGCCGCGGCATGGGAAGGCAAGGCGCCGCGGGAGTGGCTGGCGGAATATAGCGCGCAGATCGACGACGTCCGCAGCGCGATCAGCTGGGCCAGCGGCGCGGATGGCGGCGCCCTGCTCACGGCCGAGCTGGTGATCGCGGCCGCACCCTTGTGGTTCCACCTGTCGCTGCCGGGCGAGTTCCTGCAGCACGCCGAGGCCGCCATCGCCCTGATGGAGGCGGGCGGTGTCGAACTCTCGCGCCAGGTCGAGCTGCTGTCCGCCTATGGCCATGGGTTGTGGCACACCCAAGGCCCCGTGCCGGCCATGGCCGAGGCGTTTTCGCGCGCACTGGCGCTTGCCGAGGTGATGGAGTCCCCGCCGCTGGCGCTGCGCGCGCTATGGGGTGTCTGGGCGCAGCGCATCCTGGACGGGCACTATGCCGAAAGCCTGACGCTCGCGGCGCGATTCGGCGCCACCGTCGGTGCCGACGGCGCATTGGGGGACCGGCAGACCGCGGCGCACATGCTGGCGCTGTCGCATCATTTCTCGGGCGATCACGACCAGGCCATGGCGATGCTGGAGATCGTCATGGCCGGCGATGCCGCGCCGGAGCGGGCGAACCACGCTAACCACGCTCAGGTCGACGGCAAGATCGCGGTGATGAGCCTGTTGATGCGGCTCCACTGGATGCGCGGCGACCTGGAAGGCGCACTCGCCATCGCGAACGCCTGCGCGGAGGATGCGGCTCGCATCGATCACGCGCTGTCGGTCTGTTACGGGCTGGCGGTAGGCTGCATCCCAGTCGCGATCGCCGCGGGCGAGCCCATGCTCGCCGCCACCTGGATCGACGCACTGGCCGAGCGTACCGAACGCCACGGACTGGATCACTGGGGCGCCTTCGTGCCGGGCTATTCGCGCGCGCTGGGCAAGGAGGCTCCTCTGCCCGGTTGGATCAGCGGGATGCAGGCCGAAATGTTCGCAGTGGCGCTGAACCCGCAGGCACCGGTGCCGTGGCGACCCAACGACGCTTAACGACTCTTCACGACGCTTAACTCGCAGGCCCGTCCGGGCACCGGCATATCCCTCCTTGCCAAGTCGGTCCCCCCGCCGACGCGAAGGTCAAGGAAGAAGCCCGTGTCTCCACCTGTTCCCCGCACCACGCCTGAGCGCGCGCAGCCGCGGATCGCGCCGGCTTCGGCGCATCCCCAGCTTGATCCGGCAGTGCAATCGTTCCTGGACCGGTGGGAAGAAGGCGCCGAGACGCTGGCAAGCGGCGCTCCGATACCCGAGATCGCCCTGATCCACCCGGCCTCGGCAGAACCCGCCCTTCCGCTCTACCTGTACCTCGAAGTGCCCTGCGGCCGCGTCGAGGATCGCACCCCTGCGCTCCAAGCATTGGCCGACCGCGCCGGCGTGGCCGTGCTGCGACACACGGTGCCAATTGGTACGGATCTGCGCACCACCCGTGCCGCGCTTCACGACACCGTGCAGCGGATCGCGGCCGACACGGAGCAGCTAAACGCCGAGCGGATCGCTATGGGCGGCGACGGATTGGGCGCGGCGGTAGCGCTGGCGTTGGCGGCCGATTCCGCGCCCCCGCACTCGCCGTTCTGCCTGCTGATCCTGGCGACTCCGATCCTTGGAGCGCCGACGGACGTGCCGGGCACCGCCTGGCTGCCGGAAGAGCGCGCCGCGATGCTGGCCGCCTGTGCCCACCCCGTCGCGCCAGGTGCGAACAGCCTGCCGCCCATCCTGATCCTGACAGCGGAAGCGGACCCGTTCCGCGATGCCGCCGAGGCCCTTGCCCGGCGGCTGATGATCCAGGGTTCGGAGGTCTCGGCGGTCCGCACGATCGGCACCATCCACGACTTCACCTGGCTGCCACCGCTGCGCGACGCGGCCGGGTCGCTCGACGCGGTGCGGCTGATGGCCGGCGCGCTGCGCCATCGCCTCCACATACTCCAGGAAGAGAGCCCGACATGCTGACAACTTCACGACGGCGGGACGATCTGCCTACCCGCGTCCTGATCGGCTTTGCAGGCATCGCGCTGGTGGTGCTGGTCTGCGTCGCCCTGGGCCACCAGGCCATGCTGGCAGCGCTAATCTTCCTTCATCTGAGCGGCTTGGCCGTCGTGCTGCGCGCGATATGCGCCCCGGACGACGCCTCCTGACCGTTCAACAATCTCGAACGAACGGACCGATTTTATCGGGATATTCGGGAGAACCGGCGCTGCCTATCGTCATTCCATCGCCGAAACACTGCACCACAAAAGAAGGGAACAACCATGACCATCACCGCCACCCCGACGCCCGGCAAGTCGCTGATCTCGCCGACCGACCACACTCTGGTCCTGATCGATTTCCAGTCGCAGATGGCGTTTGCCACCAAGTCGATCGCGCCGGAGCTGCTGCGCAACAACGCCGCCTTGGTGTCGCACGCCGCGGCTTCGTTCAACGTGCCGACGATCCTGACCACGGTTGCCGAGAAGAGCTTTTCCGGCCCGATGTTCGACGAGATCACCGACGCGTTCCCGGGTCAGGCGATGCTGGACCGCACGTCGATGAACACCTGGGAAGACGCCACGGTGATCGAGGAAGTGAACCGCATCGGGAAGGAGCGGATCGTGTTCGCCGGCCTGTGGACCAGCGTTTGCATCGTCGGTCCCGTCGCATCGGCGATCGACCAAGGCTTCGACACCTACTTCATCGCCGACGCGTGCGGCGACATCTCGCCCGAGGCGCATGACCGCGCGGTGCAGCGGATGATCCAGCTTGGCGCCAAGCCGATGACCTCGCTCCAGTACCTGCTCGAGCTGCAGCGCGACTGGGCGCGCACCGAGACCTATGACTCGACCACCGGCGTCGCGAAGAAGTGGGGCGGCGGCTACGGCCTGGGCATCTCATACGCAAAGATGATGTTCGGCGCCTCCGAAGGCAGCCACTGATCTGCACGGGGAGGCCACGCCCCCGGCCTCCCCAACCATCCTCCACCTCGCTTTTCGGAAGGTTTTAACCATGAGCACCATCACCACGCAGGACGGCACCGAGATCTTCTTCAAGGACTTGGGCCCCAAGGACGCCCAGCCGATCATGTTCCACCATGGCTGGCCGTTGTCTTCGGACGATTGGGACACGCAGATGCTGTTCTTCCTCGCCAATGGCTTCCGCGTGGTGGCGCATGACCGCCGCGGCCATGGCCGCTCCGCCCAGGTCGATACCGGCCACGACATGGATCATTATGCTGCCGACGCCGCAGCGGTGGTCGAGCATCTCGACCTGAAGAACGCGGTGCATATCGGCCACTCCACCGGCGGCGGCGAAGTCGCCCGCTACGTCGCGAAGTACGGCCAGCCCCAGGGCCGCGTCGCCAAGGCGGTGCTGGTCAGCTCCGTGCCGCCGCTGATGGCGAAGACCGACACCAACCCCGACGGCCTGCCCATGGAGGTGTTCGACGGCATCCGCGCCGGGCTCGCCGCCAATCGCGCCGAGCTGTTCCGCGACTTCGCCTCCGGCCCCTTCTACGGCTTCAACCGTCCGGGCGCCAAGGTCAGCCAGGCGGTGATCGACAGTTGGTGGCGCCAGGGCATGATGGGCAGCGCGCTCGCCCATTACGAAGGCATCAAGGCGTTCTCCGAGACGGACCAGACCGAGGATCTGAAGGCGATCAGCGTCCCGACGCTGGTCCTCCAGGGCGACGACGATCAGGTGGTGCCGTTCAAGAATGCCTCCGTCCGCCAGGCCGAGCTGCTGCAGAACCCGACGCTGAAGATCTATCCCGGCTTCTCGCACGGCATGCTGACCGTCGACGCTGCGGTGATCAACGCCGATCTGCTCGCCTTCATCCGCGCCTGAACCGAACGCCGAGGAGACCTAAGATGAAGCCCTACCTCATCTCGCTTGCCGCCGGGCTGCTGGTCGGCGTCGTCTACAGCCTCCTCGGCGTCCGTTCGCCGGCACCGCCGGCCATTGCCCTGGTCGGCCTGCTTGGCATCCTGCTTGGCGAGCAGGCACTGCCGCTCGCCAAGCGAATCGGCTCGCGGCACGAAACCGCCGCCTATTTCCGCACCGAATGCAGCGAGCACGTGCTCGGCCGCCTGCCGGGCGACCAGGCATGAGCCTGACGCGCCGCCAGACGCTTGCCGGCGTCGCCGCCACCGCCCTCACCGCCCCGATCTACGCAAGGACTCCCCGCATGGCCGCCACCGACCTGATCCTCCTCAACGCCAAGGTGACGACGCTGGATCGCGAGAACCCGCAGGCCGAAGCAGTTGCGATCCGCGCCGGCAAGTTCCTGGCGGTGGGCAGCGAGACAGAGGTGCGTGCCGCCGCCGGGCCGAACCCGACCGTGATCGACGCGGGCCGCCGCCGCGTGATCCCCGGGCTGATCGACAGCCACATGCACATCATCCGCGGCGGGCTGAACTACAACATGGAGCTGCGCTGGGACGGCGTGCCGACGCTCGCCGACGCGATGGCGATGCTCAAGCGTCAGGTCGACAACACGCCCGCGCCGCAATGGGTGCGCGTGGTCGGCGGCTTCACCGAGCATCAGTTCGCCGAGAAGCGCCTGCCGACGATCGCCGAGCTGAACGCCGTCGCCCCCGACACGCCGGTGTTCATCCTCCACCTCTACGATCGCGCGCTGCTCAACGCCGCCGCGCTGCGGGTGGTGGGCTATACCAAGGACACGCCGAACCCGCCGGGCGGCGAGATCGTGCGCGACGCGGCGGGCAACCCAACCGGCCTGCTGCTCGCCCAGCCCAACGCGACGATCCTCTATTCGACGCTGGCCAAGGGCCCGAAGCTCTCGCCCGAATATCAGATGAACTCCACCCGCCACTTCATGCGCGAGATGAACAGCCTCGGCGTGACCGGCGTGATCGATGCAGGCGGCGGTTTCCAGAACTATCCGCAAGATTACGACATCATCGGCAAGCTGCACGACGAGGGACTGCTGACGCTGCGCATCAGCTACAATCTGTTCACGCAGAAGCCCAAGGAAGAGTTGGCCGACTTCTCGGGCTGGGTGAAGCAGGTGAGCCCTGGCCAGGGCGACGATACCTATCGCCACAATGGCGCGGGCGAGATGCTGGTCTATTCCGCCGCCGACTTCGAGGATTTCCGCGTCGAGCGTCCCGACATGCCGCCGAGCATGGAAGGCGATCTGGAGCCGGTGATCCGCCTGCTCGCCGAGCATCGCTGGCCCTGGCGCCTGCATGCCACCTATGACCAGACGATCGGCCGCGCACTCGACGTGTACGAAAGGGTCAATCGCGACATTCCGCTGACTGGCATCAACTGGTTCTTCGACCATGCCGAGACGATCAGCGACCGCAACATAGACCGTATCGCCGCGCTGGGCGGCGGCATCGCCGTGCAGCATCGCATGGCCTATCAGGGCGAGTATTTCGTCGAGCGCTACGGCGCCAAGGCGGCCGAGCGCACGCCCCCGATCGCCAAGATGATCGCCGCCGACATTCCGGTCGGCGCCGGCACCGACGCGACGCGCGTCGCCAGCTACAATCCCTGGGTGTCGCTGAACTGGCTCGTCACCGGCAAGACGGTCGGCGGCCTTGGCCTCTACCCCAGCGCCAACCGCATGAGCCGCGAAAAGGCGCTGCGCATGTGGACGCACGAGAACACCTGGTTCTCGAACGAAGTGGGCAAGAAGGGTCAGATCAAGGCCGGGCAGCTTGCTGATCTGGCAGTGCTGACGGGCGACTACTTCAGTGTCGCCGAAAGCGAGATCCCGCATCTGCGCTCGGCGCTGACGCTGCTCGGCGGCAAGGTGGTTTACGGCGAAGGCGATTTCGCGCCGCTGTCGCCCGCCATGCCGCGGCCCATGCCCGACTGGTCGCCGGTCGCCACCTTTGGCGGCTATCACCGCGACCCCGCCAACGACGCCAAGCTGGCCAGCGCGTGCGGCTGCGCCTCGGCCTGCGGCGTGCATGGCCACAACCATGCCGCAGCGCTGGGCGCAAGCGTTCCCGCCGCCGACGTCCAGAGCTTCTGGGGCTCGCTCGGCTGCGGCTGCTGGGCCGTCTGATCCTTTCCTCTCTTCCAGGAGTTCTCGAGATGAAGCGCTTTGCCTTTCTGATCGCCACCGCGCTGGTGAGCGCCGCGCCGCTGGCCCCCGCCTCCGCCCAAACCGCGCCGGCCACAGCCGACTTCTCGGTCGCCCCACAATATGACACCACGCATGTCTACGTCGCGCAGGGCGATTTCGACCGGTTCGTCACGAGCCTGCTCGTCACCTTTGGCGGCACCGCCACCAAAAAGGGCGAGTTCCAGGTCACGCCGACCAGCAGCAAGACCATGTCGCAGCTGGTTCTGACCCCGGCCGGATCGCTGTCGGTGTTCGGCTTCGTCACGCCGATTCCTTATCCGTTCGGGGGCGAGCGCACCGGCTATCTGGTCGCCGATATGGACAAGGCGGTCGATGCGGCGGTGAAGCACGGCGCCACGCGTCTGATCACCACCTTTCCCGATCCGATCGGCCGCGACGCGGTGGTGCAATGGCCGGGCGGCGTGAACATGCAGCTCTACTGGCACACCGCCAAGCCGAGCTACCCGGCGCTGGCCAGCGTTCCGGAAAACCGCATCTATCTGACGCCGGACGCCGCCGACAATTTCGTGCGCCGCTGGGCCGCCTATGCGCATGCCAGGATCGTCTCGGACGACAAGGCCGCGCCGGGCGTCGAGATCGGGCAACCAAGCAAGACCTATCGCCGCATCCGCCTCACCTCGGGCTATGGCAGCATGGCCGTGCTGGTGTCGGACGGGCAGCTGCCCTGGCCCTATGGCCGCGACATGACCGGGTACGAAGTCCCAGATCTGGCCGCCACGCTCGCCAAGGCCGCCACCGCAGGCGTCGAGACGCTGGTGCCGGCCCACGCCGAGCAGGGCCGCACCGCCGCAATCGTGCGCTTCCCCGGCGGCTATGTCGCCGAGATCCACGCCAAGACGGGGGCCTGAGCGATGCGGGCCACCGGCGATCCCCGCTTCGTCGACGCCGTGCTCGCCTGGCGCCCCACCTGGTTCCTCGCCAGGCTGGCACTGGTCGGCGCATATTTGATCGGCGGGCTGGTCAAGCTCAGCGACTGGCCCGCCGCAGTGGCCGAACAGGCGAATTTCGGCATGCATCCGCCCACACTATGGGCCGGGCTCACCACTGCAGTGGAGCTGATCGGGCCGGTGCTGATCCTGTGGGGCCGCTTCGTCTGGCTGGGCGCCGGCATGCTCGGCGTGTTCACGCTGCTCGCCGCCTACGTCGCCAACGCCTTCTGGGTGATGCCCGCGGGACAGGAGCGCTTCATGGCGACGAACAGCTTCTTCGAGCATGTCGGCCTGGTTGGCGGTTTCGTGCTGGCCGCGCTGGTCGCCGAGCTGGAGCAGCGGCGTGCGTAAGACGCTGCTGCTGGGCCTCCTGGTCGCCAGCCCCGCGGCGGCGCAGAACCGGGAAGCCTGGCAGCCACCGGTGCTGTCGATCACCCGCTATGACGAAGATTGGTCCGACCTCGCCGATGCAGAGAAGCGCGCGCATCACTGGACCGGTCCGCTCAAATATATCCCCCTCAGCGAAGATGGCGCCTATCTGACCACCGGCATCGAGCTGCGCCTGCGCGAGGAAGCCTATCGCGAAAATCTTTGGGGCGACGGCCCGGCGCCCGATGACGCGTACCTCTGGGCGCGTGCGCTACCTTATGCCGACCTGCATGTCGGCAAGGTACGTGCCTTCGTTCAGCCGGTCGCCGCGTTCACCGCGGGGGTGCGGCCGGAAGCCGGGCCAGTCGACCAAACCCGTGTCGACCTGTTGCAGGGCTTTGCCGACGTGACCCTCGGGCCGGTCACGCTGCGCGGTGGGCGGCAGATGCTGTCGCTAGGCAGCGAGCGGCTGGTGGGCACCCGCTATGGCCCAAACGTGCCGCTGGCGTTCGACGGGTTTCGCGGCATCATCCATCACGGCCAGGCAAGCCTCAGCCTGCTGGCGGTGCGGCCGGTGACGCCGAGGCTCGGCGATTTTGACGATCGCAGCTCCTCCACAAAGGCGCTGTGGGGCGCCTATGGCAGCGTGCCCGGGCTGGATCTCTATTACCTTGCCTATCGCAACCGGGAGGCTCGCTTCGCCGATCGCAGCGGCTACGAACTGCGCCACAGCCTAGGGGCCCGCTGGTATGGCAGCGCACAGGGGTCGCACTGGAATGTCGAAGGGGTCGCCCAGTTCGGGCGCTTCGCGGATCAGCGCGTCGGCGCGTGGACGCTGGGCACCGAAATCGGCCACAGCTTCGCGAACGTGCCGCTGAAGCCCGACGCGACGCTGCGCTTCAACATGGTGAGCGGCGACGGCCGTCCGGGCGACGGTCGGCTGGGCACGTTCAACGCGCTGTTCCCCAAGGGCAAGTATTTTGGCGAACTGTCGCCGGTCGGCCCGACCAACATCATCAACCTGAACGCCAGCGTGGCGATGGCGCTGAGCGACACCGTTTCTGCCAGCCTCGCCGGCATGGCGTATTGGCGATATTCGCGAGGCGACGGCATCTACGACATTCCGGGCAATCTGCTGCGCGCGCCGGGAAGCGCCACTAGCCGCTTCATCGGCAAGCAAGTCGAGGCATCGCTCGCTTGGCAGGCGACCCCCGAACTCGAACTCTCCACATCGCTGTCCGCTTTCAAACCGGGCGGCTTCATCCGCGAGACCGGGCCGGCGAAAACGATCGCCATGCTCGGCCTCGAAAGCAATTTCCGCTTCTGAAAGGAGCCCGATCATGGCCACCTCCCCCGCTTCGCTCTCGCCTTCGTCTTCCTCTTCGTCTGCGTCTCTGCCCGCCTTGCTGCTGCTGCTGTCGGCCACCACCGGATTGGTCGACGCCGCCAGCGTCCTGGGCCTGGGCAAGGTGTTCACCGCCAACATGACCGGCAACATCGTCTTCCTGGGCTTCGCGGCAGTCGGCACGCCCGGTTTCAAGGTCGCCCCCTTTGTGGTGGCGATCTTCACCTTCATGCTGGGCGCGGTGATCGCGGGACGGATGGGCGCAGCGCATGTCGCCGGCCCGTTGCGCCAGTGGCTGATCCGCGCGGCGATCGTCGAAACCACGCTGCTGTGGATCGCAGCGGCGATCGCACTGCTCCTCCATGTGCCCAACCAGGATCCGCAATGGGCGGTGTTCGCGATCATCGCACTGACCGCGATCGCCATGGGCTTCCGCAACGCCACGGTACGCCAGCTGAAGGTGCCCGATCTGACCACCACGGTGCTGACGCTCACCGTGACCGGCATTGCCGCCGACTCCAAGCTGGCAGGCGGCGCGGGCGCCAATTTGGGCCGGCGCATCGGCGCCATCGCTTCGATCTTCGCCGGTGCCGCGGCCGGCGCGGTGCTGGTCACGCGCACCGGATTGACCGCGCCGCTGGCGCTCGCCGGGGCGATGGTGCTGGTCGGGACGCTTGTCTGCGCGCGCCATCCCAACGCTGCTCTGCCCCGCAGCGCCTAAGCTCCGCCGCATCGCGCGCCCGATCAGAAGAAACGCGGGATCGGGCCGCGTTGCGGCGTCTGATCGGGTAGGTCGACTTCTACGTCGTCCACATAGCACCATCCCCAGCCCTCGGGCGGATCATAGCCTTCGATGATCGGGTGCGCGGTGGCATGAAAATGCGCACGCGCATGGCGATGCGGCGACTGATCGCAGCAGCCGACATGTCCGCAGGTGCGGCACAGGCGCAGATGCACCCATTCGCTGCCGATCCTCAGGCATTCCTCGCACCCCCTGGCGCTGGGCGTAACGTCGCGAATCGTTTCAACATGCGTGCATTGCATCGAAGCAGTTCCCTTGTGGTCGCGGGGACGGGTTCTTCCGCGTTTCGCGCCGCGATCGCCACCATACACAGGTGTAGCCCGCCCCCGCCTACATCCAAACCTGCGTATAGTGGCGCGACGCCGGCGCTTCATCTCAGATGCGGCATCGTCACATCGGGGTTCGGCAGGATGCATAGGATCACAGCACGCCACAAGTTCACTGCGCCCGCAACGGTGCTGCCCAGAGCGGCAATCCCGAGCATGGCGGAGGAAGTGAACCACCGCGTCGCCAACCATCTGCAACTTCTCGCTGCCCTTATCACCGTGGAGGCGCGGGACGTTCGCGATCCGAAGAGCCGCACGGTGCTGGAGCGCATCCAACAGCGCATCGCCGCGATCGGCAGCGTGCACCGGCACCTGTATCAAAGCGACAACGGCGACGTTGATCTGGGCGCGTATCTGGAGGAACTGAGTGCGCAGCTGTCCCGTAGCTGTGGCCCGCACCGGCCCATCATGGTCGATGCCGAGACGGTCCCGGTTAGTGGCGCAATCGCGTCGTCGATCGGCATCCTGGCGACCGAATTGGTGACCAATGCCTGCAAGCACGCCTATCGGGCCGGCGAACCAGGTGGAATAGCGGTGCGTCTTTGCCGGCTTCCAGGCGGTGGCAGCCGCTTCACGGTAGCAGATCACGGCGCGGGATCGCGCCGCGACGAACCCGGCGACGGGCTCGGCACCCGCTTGATCGACGCGATCGTCGCGAAGCTGGGTGCGGTGGCGACATGGGAGGACGCGCACCCCGGTACCCGCTTCTGCATGGACGTTCGTTTTTGACGCGCACCAACTCGACCTGCGCAGGGTTGCAGATGTTCGATTTGTCGCCCAGCGTGGCACGGACGAGGCAGCCGCTTCGGTCGTGGCTGGAGGCGGCGATGCACAGGGACGGATTTGCGACGCGGTGGGTGGCGCTGGCGAAGCTGGGGCTCGCCTCGCTGCTCGCGCTCGGCGTGTTCGCGCTCGACATATTGAGCCCGCTGCAGGGCGCAGTGGCGGTTCTCTACACGGTCGTGGTGCTGGCGGTGGCCCGCGAGCAGCGACGCGATGTGGTGCATGCTGCGGGCGTCGCCTGCGCCGCGCTGGCAATCCTGGGCTATTGGATCAGCCATGGCCATGATGCACTCGGCTCACCGGCAATGCGGCTTGCAGTCAGCCTGGTTGCAATCGCCACCACCGCCTTGCTGTGCGCGCGGCAAATCACCGCCGCGGCCGAGCGCCGTCGCGCCGATGCCCGCTATGGCACGATCTTCAACGCCACCGGCTTTCCAATTTGGGAATCGGACTGGTCGGCGGGCTATGCGATGCTGCGGGCCGGCGAGGTTTCCAGCCTGAATTTAGTACAGCGTGCGGCCGCCGCGTCGTTCATTCGCGACGCAAACCAAGCCGTCGCCACCCTGTTCGGCTATGCGGATCGCGCCGAGCTGGTCGGCACCGGCATCCTGCGTCACCAAACTGCCACCTCTCAGACCGCGCAAGTTCGGATCTTCGACAAGCTCTTTCGCGACGAAGCGCCGATCGAGGAAGAGGTTCAGTTCGTGACCACTACGGGAGAGTCGATAGACGTGGTGCTACGCGTGACGCTCCCGCCCGATCACGAGGGTTGGAAGCGTGTCCTGATCACCGCGCTGGACGTCACACAGCGCAACCGCGCCCAAGCGAAGCTGGCCGAATCGCAGGCCGAATTGACGCACATGGCGCGCATAACCACGCTGGGGCAGCTCGCTGCCTCGATCGCCCACGAGGTCAATCAGCCGCTGTCGGCGATCATCACCTATGCCAAGTCCGGAACGCGCTGGCTGGCCCGCGAAGCGCCCGAGGCACGCGAAGTCGCAGACTGCCTTACCCACATCGCCGCCAACGGCACGCGTGCGGCCGATGTGATCGCACGGATCCGCGATCTCGCGCGCAAGGCCGAGGCGCAGCAGGAAGTGGTGCAGATCGCGCCGTTGATCGCCGACACGCTGGCGATCCTCGATCGGGACCTGAGCGGGGGGGAAGTGACGATGCGCGTCACGCTGCCGGCCGAGTTGCCGGACGTACGCGGGGACCGGGTACAGCTTCAACAGGTGCTGATGAACCTGCTGCTCAATGCCAAGGAAGCGATGGCCGACACGCCCGCGGCCCGCCGGATGCTGTGCGTCGATGGCAGTAGCGACGGAACGCACGCGCTGATCGAAGTAAGCGATTGCGGAATGGGACTGGGGGGCACCCATCCCGAGAATCTCTTCCGCCCATTCTTCACCACCAAGCAGGAGGGCATGGGCATGGGCCTATCGATCTGCCGGTCTATCGCCGAGCAGCATGGCGGCACACTGACGGCAGCCAGCAATGCCGAAGACGGCGCAACCTTCAGCCTTCGGCTGCCCATACTGCAAAAGGAAAGGATCGCGGCATGACGGCGGCACCGGACTGCGTCTGCGTCATCGACGACGATGCCGGTGTGCGCGGCGCGATCGGCAGCCTGTTGCGGTCGAGCGGGTACGACGTACGCTTGTTCGACGGCACCACCGCCTTTTTGGCCGAAGGAGCTCCGGAGGTACCATCCTGCTTGATACTCGACATTCGCCTGTCGGGTGAAAGCGGGCTGGATTTCCAGGAGCGGCTGGCCGAGCATGGCATCGGGTTGCCGGTGGTACTGATCACCGGGCATGGCGACATCCCGATGACGGTACGTGGGATGCGCGCGGGCGCCGTGGATTTCCTGCCTAAGCCGTTCGGCGACGAGCAACTGCTTGCCGCAGTCGCCACCGCGCTGAACGCCGACCGGGTGCGCCGCACCCAAGCCGCCGGTGCGGCTGTGCTCGTGGCGCGCTTCGCCAGGCTCACGCCGCGCGAAAAGGAAGTGATGGGACTGGTGGTCACCGGGCTCATGAACAAGCAGGTCGCCGCCCGACTCCAGCTCAGCGAGATTACCGTCAAGATCCACCGCGGCAACGTGATGCGAAAGATGGAGGCGGACTCGCTCGCCGACCTTGTCCGCATGGCCGAGCAGCTTGGCGTGCGCGACACCAGTATACACCGTTATAGTACCAGCGTATGATGGCATTCGGGAAAGAACGCTCTCACATCAGCATCTTCCGGGCAGCCTGCCTGGGCTCGGAGTTTTCTTTGCCCCATCTCCCTCTAGTGGCCATCGTCGATGACGATCCCGGCGTTCGCGGCAGCATCGCCAGTCTGTTGCGGTCGGCAGGGCTGGTGGGCGAGCAATTCTGCGACGGGATGGAGCTGCTCGCCAGCGCGGATCTTGCGCAGATCGCCTGCATCGTGACCGACCTACACATGCCGAGGATGGACGGGCGGGCGCTGCAACTGGAACTAGCGCGCCGCGGCTGCTGCCACCCAATCATCGTGATGACGGCGTTTCCAACCCCCGCCGCCCGCGCGCAGATGCTGGCGAGCGGCGCCCGCGCCTTCCTGACCAAGCCGGTCGATCCAGACGCGTTGCTCGCCGCGATCGAACAGGCGATCGGCTAATCGGATCGATGCGCGCCGCGGCTTGGGCGGATGTCGAGCGGAGAGAGGCGACGGACTGAAGCCGCGCGTCGCGGGTCACACCAGCGACGCGCCCAGCCTGCGGCCATAGGCCACGGTTGCCTGCCCCACCTGCAGGCGCTCCACCTCGAATGCGGCGCATGCTTGGGGTGTCCATTCCAGTTCCACGGCGCGGCCAGCGCCATCGCGTCGCCTGCCGCCTTGGCGACGCCCATCGCGGTATGTGGGCGGGCGACAAACGCCGCGTCGCAGATCAGCGCGAGGCGCCCGTCGACCATGCGCGGGGTTTCCATGTCGAAGATCGCTTGCACGAACGGTGCGGCTCGACGGCAAAGATATCGGCGAAGGGAGGCGGCAGCAGCGCGCGTGCGCCCGCGACGAGCCTCTCCCTGGCAGGTTCGGGAACGCCGCCCGGCGGCAGCGAGAAGCAATGCGGGCCGTTCCCATCGTTAACCGCCGAGGCGATGTCGGGCGTCTTTCGATACCAGACCGCATTGTAGCGCCGGCTACCCGGGTCGAGTTCGCCCTTTGGGCCATCCGCGGTGTAGCCGAGCCCCTGCCCGCCGGGCATGTGAAAAAGGCGAAGCGATCGGACAGGATGCCGGCCGCCGGAGCGACAGCAGCCGTTCGGGCACCAGCGCGCGCCACGCGATATAACCGGCATAGTCCGGGCCGACGTTTTGCGGCAGCAGCGCCGCACGCACCGCCGAACCGATGCCGTCCGCGCCCAATGTCAGGTCGGCCGTTGCGCGGGTGCCATCCCCGAGTTCCAACCACGCGGTGGTGGCATCCTGGCCGGCAGCCACCACTGGCTGACCAAGATGATATCCCACACTCGATCAGCATGCGCACGGCAACATAGAGGTGGTCCCAGGATACCTGCATCTGCGCGCGCGCGTCGCGCTGCGCCACTTCGTCCAAGCCGAGCGACCGGAGCAGCACGTGCACGTCTTCCTGGGCGACGAGCCCCGCCCCCGCCTCTCCAGCCCAACGGGGCAAGCGTGCGAAGAGCGCCACTTCATGTCCGGCCTGCTGCAGCAAAGCAGCGGAGAAGCGCCCCGCCATGAGCCTCAGGCGACAGGGACGCGCATCAATCGACGCTTCCGCTTGGCAGCGGCGAGCTGGATCAGCACGCCCATCGCGGACAGCGCGGCACCGAGCATGGTTACTGCGGTCCAGCCGCGCGCGCTCCACGCCCAGGTCGCGGCGGCCGAGCCGGCCGCGCCGCCGAGGAACATCGCGCCCATGAAGATCGTGTTAAGGCGTGCTCGGGCTTCGGGTCGCAGCGCGTAGACGAGATGCTGGTTGGACACCAAGGCGCTCTGCACGCCGAAATCGAGCAGGATCACGCCGACCACCAAGCCGGCGATAGATCCCCACAGCCCGAACACGGCCCAAGCCGCGAGCGTCAGCGCCGCGCCGAGCAAGATTACCAGACGCGGGCCGCGGCGATCCGCGATGCGGCCGGCGACCGGAGCCGCCAACACACCGACCGCGCCGACCACGCCGAACAGCCCGGCGACATCGGCGCCCAGACCAAAGCGCGGCTCCTGAAGCCGAAGCGCCAGCACTGTCCAAAACGCGCTGAACGCGCCGAACAGCAACGCCTGGGTTATGGCAGCCGTGCGCAGCGCGCCGAACTCAATCCACAGGCCGCCCAGCGATCGGATGAGCCGCCTATAGCGCAGATTGGTGTCGGGCCGGCTTCGCGGAAGCTGCACCGCCATCACTGCGCCGGCACCTAGCGCCAGCGGCACGCCGAGCCAGAACATCGCCCGCCATCCTGCATGGATCGCGACGAACCCTGCCAGCGTCCGGCTGAGCAGGATGCCGCAAAGCAGACCCGCCATGACGGTTCCGACCGTGGCGCCGCGCCGCTCTGGCGTGGCGAGATGCGCCGCGAGCGGCACGATCTGCTGCGCAACGGTTGCCAGCATGCCGACGAGCAGCGATGCGGCGACGACCATCGCCGCGCCGAGCGCGACCGCAGCCACCGCCAGTGCGATCGCCAAACCGATGAACTGAATCACGATCAGGCGCTTGCGCTCGACCAGATCGCCAAGCGGAACCAGCAGGAACAACCCTGCGGCATATCCCAGCTGCGTGGCGGTGGGCACGAAGGCGGTCATCGAGCCCGGAAGATCGCGCTCCATGATCCCGAGCATCGGCTGGTTGTAATAGATGTTGGCTACCGCCAACCCCGCCACCGCGGCAAGCGCGAAGGTAAGGCCCCTCCCCAGGCGGGTATCGGGCGTTGCGGGTGCATCCTGGGTGATCGTCGTCACGCGAACCTCCTGCTTCAACGGCGCGTCAGCGCCATCTGGACCTGACCGCCAAGCGGCATAAGTAGCGTCTTCTGCAAAGCCGGCTTATCATCTGAAGATATGATCCGACTCGATGACCTCGCCGTGCTCGTCGAGGCGGTGCGACAGGGCAGCCTGTCGGCGGCCGGCCGCCGGTTGGGGCTGACCCCGGTTGCGGCGTCGCGCGGGCTTGCCGCGCTCGAGGCCGAACTGGGCGTGCGGCTGGTGCATCGCACGACGCGGTCGCTGTCGCTCACGCCCGAGGGTGAGGCATTTCTCCCCCATGCCGAGGCGATGCTCGACCATGCCGAGGAGGGTCGCGCCGCCGCCGCGCCCGGCCCCGCCGGCATTTCGGGGGTGCTGCGGATCGCCGCTTCGGTGCCGTTCGGCCGGAAGGTGGTGACACCGATGCTCGTGGGGTTCCTGCAGACCCATCCGCGCCTTCACATGGAATTGCGGTTGAACGATGCGCTGGTCGACATCACCGCACAGGGGCTGGACGTCGCGCTCCGCTTTGGCGAACTGCGCGACAACGGCCTGGTCGCACGCCGGCTCGCCAACAATCCGCGTGGGCTTTATGCAGCGCCGCACTATCTGGCGGAGCATGGCACACCGACGGTGCTAGAAGATTTGCGGGGCCATTCCTGCCTTGCCGGCCAGGGCGCAACGCACTGGACATTCGAACGCGGCGGCCGCGCGGTGCGCCAGACGGTCAGCGGACGCTTCTTCGCCGACAGCGTCGAAGCACTGCACCAGGCGAGCATCGGCGGATTGGGGATCGTCTTGCTGTCCGAATGGAACGTGCGCGAGGATGTCGAGGCTGGCCGGCTTGTTCCGATCACCCTCGTTGATGCAGCCATTCCCGATCAGGGAATTTGGGCCGTGCTGCCCACCCGGCGCTTCCTTCCCGGCAGAACGCGTCTGTTTCTTGACGCTTTCGCAGCGCACCTCGCGGAGGCGCATATCGCGAAGCCGCCTGCCTGAAGCCTCAGTAATGGCATCCACAAGCATCCGTTGATCCGCTTCTGCTCCGGCGACGCGGGAAAGGCATGTTGGGCAGTCATCTACCTGCATTGCGCTCTACCTTCGCCGTCACGGTCAACTGCCCGGCAGCTTGCAGGGCCATCAGGCGGCAAGGTCCCCTTCGTCTACATAGGCTGCTGATCGACTGACCAATGATCAGCTATTTAGAGCCACTCGCCGTTCCCCCGGGCCACCAATCCATTCATCTTGGTTCGCGCGGTTGCGACCGGCTCTCCCCAAATCTCAGTGGGCGTCCATCTGCACGACCGTTCCCATTGTGATCGGCAAAGCGAATAGTGTCAGCCTCGGAGCGGCGGCTGACATAAACATAGCCGTTTGGCGCCACCGCGATCATACGAGTATTGCCCGGCCCTCAGCTCAGACTTCAGCGCGATAGCCTCGCGGCAGCTTCAGTTAACTCACGAAATCAGCGCCAGCTTTCGCTGAGCCATCTCGTCGAAATGCGCCTGCACAGGACGCTTGTCATCATCCTCCAGGCTGCTTTGCAAGACCGCACGTCATGACAAAGGCGAGCTTCAGATCCGGGATCAGGTAGAGCATTTGTCCAGCATAGCTCCATGCGAACCAGACAGGATGCCGCCGGCGCATTGAGAGAAACCAGCCATAGCCCCCTGTCCGCGCCAGGGCGATGTCGTATGTGGAATCCAGCTCTGCTGCACCCGTCACTTCGGCAGCACCGGGCGCAGGCTGTAAGCCTACGTGATCTGTTCGCTCCGTCCCTTGAGCTGAAGTGCCGCATAACGCTCATAACTGGAGCGCATGTGCAGCCGCGCAGCCTCGCGTGCTCCATCAGGATTGCCTGCCGCTATGGCGTGGTAGATCGCCCGATGGTCTGCGTTGATGACGCGTGCGTACTCCTGCGGCTTCATCGCGCCTTCTCCAACGAGGTACAAGGCTCGCGACGGGATCAGCCGAAGGCCGAGGAAATCCGCAAAACGGACGTAGTAGTCGTTGCGGGTTGCTCCGGCGATGGCAGCATGGAAGGCGCGGTCAATCACCATGGACTGCGAACCATCTTCGCTCACTTCCATCGCGGCAAGGAGGAGCTCCAGAGCCTTCAAGTCGGCCGCCGTGCGACGTTCGGCGGCCAGCGCCGCCATTTCGGTCTCCAACGCTGTCCGCATCTCGAGCAGCTTCAACACGTCTTCGATCGCTGCAAGATCCTCAGGCATTACCTGAAAGGCCCGATATCGCGCGTTCCCGGCCACGTAGGCCCCTGAGCCGCGTCGGGACTCGAGGAGCCCTTGTGCCGCAAGCCTGGCGAATGCCTCCCGCACCACCGTCCGGCTCACCCCGAAGTCTTCGGTGATCACCTTTTCAGTTGGGAAGCGGTCACCCGGGGCGAGAACACCTGATTCGATATCGCTTCTGAAGCGCGCAACGAGATCGTCTGCGAGCGACGCGGCCTTGGTAGACGTCATAATATCCAGCTCTATCGATCGTCGAGGTTAGTGGTGATGCACCGTGAAGTCGGGGCTCGCTGCACGAACATAGGCAATCCAAGCTTCCTGGGTATGCATGTCCGCACCACGATCCCACGCTGCGCCCGCATAGTAAACGAAAGGTTTGCCGGGAGTGACGCGGACGAGAACCAAGTGGTTCTCGCTGTCATTCTTCACATCGATGATCGTCCGAGGGTCGATTAGCAGCGCTGCAGCCATCGTGCCGTGACGCTCGTCTGCAGGTCCCCACCAGGCAAACCGCCCCGCAGCGCGATCAACCGTGAATGTTCCTGCCTTGGCCGGATCGATCGGTCGGCGAGAGATTCCGATCCCGACGGTCAGCGGCTCGGGATGGTCAGACGCCAGTGTCGACACCATGCGCGTGAAATGTGTTCCCGCAGGCAGGGTGAAGCGGCGTGTTTCTGAAACTTGGCGATCCACTCCAACGGCCCAAGGCGCATAGTCCACGGCAAAATCGGCGACGTCCGGCCCGGCTTTCAGGATCCGGTGACGGATGAAGTTGCGCGAGGTCCACAACTTGTTGTCCTGCCAGATCCCGAGCCCGCCCGTTCCTCGACCAGTTCCAACGTTGTAAAAGTCGACGCCTTCCCCGTGTTCCGCGTGCTGGTCACCGGTGCGCAGCTGTCGATCCATAAAGGGCCAGGGCACCGACTTTCCCCAGGCATCTATTCCCGAGCCCGAAGGCGGCTCCACCGCCTCAAGGCGGCGACCGTAGATGCGGTGAGCGGTGCGGTCATTCTCCCACAACAGATCGTCGTAGCGATAATCGGCAAGCGTCACTGCCGCGCGCGCCTGTCGCTCTTCTGGTGATGCCGTCTGGAACTTACCGGTATCCTGGCTTGGCGCCGCCGCCACAAGGCTGATCAGCAGCAACGCAGGAGCGGCCATCTCCCTGTTTCGCGATGAGAACGGTTTAAGCCTGCCCGACATCTAGCCCTCCTGTTGTATGACAACTGTTGACAGGTGAATTGGGAAAAGGGAACAGTGTTTCGCGACACCGGTGACAACGCCGGGTTTTGGAGAGGTTTGCGTGCAAGAACGCCTAAACGACTACGGCTCGCCCAGCCGCTGGCCCATCAGCTTCGATCATCAAAATGCCGGATCATTTGCATGCTGAGCGCGCTCCCGTTGATGGTCCTCGCAGCCGCGCCGGCGGCTGCGGAAATGCCGAACGCCGCGGCCGTGCTGCAGTCGGCACGTCGAGTGGCCGACTGGCAACTCGCCAACGCCAACCGCTTCGACTACATTCCGGCCGCCCGCGCCAGCGTGCGAAATCCGCGCGACTGGCAACAGGCCACCTTCTGGGTGGCGCTCACCGACCTCGCCGACCGTGACCCGACGTATCGCAAGCCAATCCTGGAACTTGGCGCGCGGGAACAATGGCAGCTGGGCCGCAACCCCTACCACGCGGACGATCAGCTGATCGCCCAGGCATGGGAGTGGGCGGCCCGCAACGGCGCAGGACCCGCAGCTCTCGCCCCGGCACACAGCTATTTCGGCAAGGTGTTCGCGAGCCCACGTAGCGGGAGCCTCGAGTTCGTTCCTCGTAACCCGGGAAGCGGCGACAGCGCGTGCACCGACCGCTGGTGCTGGTGCGACGCCTTGTTCATGGCTCCGCCCACCCTTTTGCGACTTGGTCAGGCGCTGCGCGATCCGCGCTATGCGAGGTTCGTCCACGGCGAGTTCAGGGCCACGACCGGCTACCTCTACGATCCCGGCGAGAAGCTGTTCTTCCGCGACAGCCGCTTCTTCGATCGTCGCGACGACAATGGTCGCAAGCTGTTCTGGAGCCGCGGCAATGGTTGGGTGCTCGCTGGACTGGCACGCGTGATCCAGGTTCTGCCCAAGGATGATCCGCATCGCGCCTGGTATGTCGGGCTGTTCCGCGACATGTCGGAGCGCATCGTCACTCTCCAGAAGCCCGATGGATACTGGGCACCCTCGCTTCTGGATAACGGCACGGACACGCCGCAGGAATCAAGCGGAACGGGATTCTTCACCTACGCCTTCGCCTGGGGCATCCGTGCCGGCATCCTCAACCCGGTCCGCTACCGCGAACCGGCTCTCCGGGGCTGGCGCGCGATGGAGCGCGCGGTGCAGCCCTCCGGCATGCTGGGCTGGGTCCAGCAGGTGAGCGATCGGCCCGACTCCGTGGCTGCCGCCGACACTCAGTTCTACGGAGCCGGCGCCTATGTGCTCGCCGGAACCGCCATCTACGATTTGGCTCGCGCCGAGCAGGAGCGCCGCCGATGACCACGTTGCTTGCACTCGCGCCGATACTGATGGCCGTAAGCTCCCAAGCAGCAGATCCGCGCGGCCAGGTCTATGTGTCGCCGCCACCGATGCACGGGACCGTGTCGACACGGCTGATGCCGCAGGTGGAGACACTCGTCCTGCAGCTTCTGCGGGAGAAACGGGCGATGACGATCGACGGCGTGCGGGTCTTCGAAAGCGGCGACAAGTTCCTGCCCGGCAAGATCGCAGCCATCATGGCATATCGCGTTCTGGCTCTGCCCCCGGGAGACGCTCGCCTCGACCAGCGGCTGAAGGACTTCGCCGACATGGCCGAGGTGACGCTGCAGGACACCAACGACAGCTGGGGCATCTACTACTATATCTCCGCGCTTCATTCCCTTCGTAAGGCGGGACTGCTCGACCGCGCAGTGCGACCTTCGACGCTTGCGTCCCTACGAACCAAGCTGGACTGGCGGCGCTTCGTCCGGCCAGACCTCACCCTCATCGACCTGCCCAACAACTATTACGGCGTCGCCTTCCCCGTCGCGCGGCTGCGTCATCTGCTTGGGTGGGAGGATGCGTCCGCGTCGGAACGGCTGCTCGCGCGAACGCTCGACCACTACCGCAAATATTCGGGCGAGTACGGTTTTGCCGACGAAACCGAGGGCAAGGGGCGCTTCGACCGCTACAGCGTCCTTCTCGTTGGCGAGATCGCGCAGCGCATGATCGAGACGGGAATGACGCCGCCGACGCAAGTACGGGAATGGCTCCGCAAGTCCGTCGGCCTGATGCTACCCCGGTTCAACTTGCGCGGAGAAGGGTGGGAATATGGCCGCTCGATCGGGGCTTATGGCGAGACCGCATTCCTGGAGACGCTGAGCGCCGCCGCCAAGCTCAAGGTGCTGAGCCCCGAGGAAGAGCGGATGGCATACGCCTTCTCGTCGCGCATCGCCGCCCGCTACATGGACTTCTGGGTCGTTCCCGCGACCGGCTCGGTCGACCTTTGGAACAAGGGCCGCCGCACCGATGCATACCGTGGCAAGCACAGGATCTTCGGCGAAAACCTGAGCCTGGCGCGCCAATACATCTACACCGACGAGATCTGGAGCGATCTGGGCTATCGCGGCCGCACTCCGGACAAGGGTTACACCAACTGGCTGTCTACCCTGCCTACCCATCGCTTCACCTGGTTCGCGCGTGGTCGATACGACCGCGGCGTGCTGACGCTGCGCGACCGTGGGCAAGTCCTCTCGCTGCCGATCATCAACGGGGCCGAGGGGCAGCACATGCACAACCCCTACTTCCCAGTGCCCTTCGCGCCAGGCATGCTTCAGGGCTCACCGGACGCCAGCTGGCCGCAGCTGCTGCCGCGCGTGACGCTGAAGGACGGCACTGTCCTGATGCCCCTCGCCTTCTTCAAGGATGTCCGGATCGAGCGTCAAGGCAGCAAGACCGTTGTCAGCTGGCGACAGGATGAATGGGACCGAATGGGCGACAAGGACGCCATCCCGGACACGAGGCTCGCGGTGGAAACCCGCTACACCTTCACTCCCGGAGAAATCGTGCGCGAAGATCGCATCTTGCCGAATGGCGACCTCGGCGAGGCCAAGCTCGACCTGGAATTCGGAAGCTTCTCCAGCGAAGCGACACCGGCGGGCGACGGCGCGACCGCGTTCGCAAAGGGAGCGGTCAAGCACTTCTCAACGAGCGGATACGGAGCCTGCAGCTCGCACGCACCCGCAGAGGTCTACTCCGCCACCACGGGCAAGATGAGCAGCGTCGTTGCATGCGGTCGAGCTGTCGGATTCAACAAACCCATGAAGCTCACTTGGAAGTTGTCTTACAACTCTTGATTTTAGTGGATGACACCGGTAGCTGTCGAAGGATAGCCGTTCAGAGAAGCGGCACTCAGGAGAGCAAGCATGATTGGCCGACATCGGGCTGCGCTACTCGTCAGCGCCTCGTTCCTTTTCACCCCCGCTGCGTTCGCACAGGAGCAGCCGAGCACTGGTCAAGCCCAGGCGAACAGCATGACGTCGCCTTCGGTTCAGCCAAACCCGATAGAGCCGGCAGGCGCGCCTACCGATCCGACGCAGACGGGCACGAGCGATGTACGAGCTTCCGGCACAGACCCAATCGCGCAGGCTGCGGCTGAAGCCGATCCCGAGGCGCAGGGCGAAATCGTCGTGACCGGCGCACGCGCCACGCAGCGCACATCCATCGAACTCAAGCGCAACGCGAGCGTGATCGTAGACGGCCTGGTCTCGGACGAGATCGGCGCCACGCCCGACAACTCGGTAGGCGACACGCTCGAGCGTATCACCGGCGTGACTGCCGACCGCTTCAAGGGCAATGCCAACGAACTTTCGGTGCGCGGGCTCGGGCCGACGCTCAGCTTCTCGACCTTCAACGGGCGCGAAGTGTCCACGGCGGGCGGGGACCGCTCCGTCGGTTTCCAGCAGTTCCCCTCGGAACTCGTGAATGGTGTCCTCGTCTACAAGACCCAACAGGCCGACTTCCTCGAAGGCGGCGTCGGTGGCATCATCGAGCTTCGGTCACTCAAGCCGCTAGACTATGGCAAGCGGCGCCTACAGGCCGAGTTCCGAGCCGATTACCAGCCGAAGGCGCACGACGTCTATCAGGAGGATGGGCTCGGTTATCGTGCCAACATCTCGTATACCGACAGCTATTCGACCGGCATCGGCGACATCGGAATCTCCATCGGCTATCAGCGCCAGGACACCTCCGCGCCGGAGGACTACTACAACACCAACGCCACCTTCCAGCTGTGCAACACGGTGGCGAACAATCCCTTCCAGGTGACCGGCACGGCAGCGGCGCTGGTGGCATCGGGTGCCGGCGCCAACTGCACCTTCGCGAGCGGCCCCCGGGCGGTTGCACCGGCGACGGGCGCGACGCCGGTCGCCGTGGGCGAGACACGCGGCGACTACTACTTCGCCAACTCCTCACGCAGCTTCCGCACCCAGCAGACGGCGGAGGTCCGCGATGCAGTGATGGGAACGCTGCAGTGGCGCCCGAGCCCGGACTTCGAGATCGCTGTGGACGGGCAATATTCCAACCGCGACAGCCTCGAAAAGCGCAACGTGCTGGCCATCGCGGAAGGTCTACGTGGCGTGCAGCCGCTCATCATCGGGACCGGAGACAATGGCTACAGCAAGGGCGCGCTGATCAGCTACCGCGGCAATTCGAACATCGAGAACCAGCTGGAACGGCGTCAGCGCGCCGAGGAGTATCTTGGTGGCGGCCTGACGCTCGCATGGCGGCCCGACAACTGGAACTTCACGGCCGACGCGAGCTACTCCAAGTCCCACCGCACCGAGACGCAGAAGGCAACGCGCATGCGGTCAACGACGCGCGTGCCATATGAACTCACCTACGAAGACGACAACATCGTCCCCAACATCATCTTTGGCAACGGCTTCGACGTTACCAATCCCGCCAGCTTTCTCGCAACTGCCGCCACGTCGGTCTACGCCCGCAATCGCTTCGCGACCGACCGCAACGACGAAATCCTCGCCGGTCGCTTCGATGTCGAGCGGCTGTTCGACAACAGCTTCCTCACGGCTTTCAAGTTCGGCGCTCGGTACTCCGAGCACCACCGAACGAACGACAACGCGCGCAACACCGATCTGAACACGCTGGTCCCCGTCAACGGCCAGACTCCCGCCCAGCTGATCACGGCGGCCAACCAGAACTGCAGGGCGCCGTTCACCACCTCGTCCTACATGGAAGGGCTCGGCTCCAACCTGAACCGCTGGGCAACCTTCGACAACGACTGCCTCTTCCGCACCTTCACCGGCAGCGACGACGCGCTGCCCCTCCCCACCGATGGCCGCGATCCAAGCGACCTCGACGTGAAGGAGCAGATCTATGCCGCCTATGCGATGGCGAGCTTCCGCTCGGACCTGGGCCAGCTGCCCTTCTCTGGCAACGTGGGCCTGCGCTGGGTGGACACGAAGATCACGTCGGTCGGCTTCCGCCAATCCTATCTGATCACCATCGACCCCGGCAGTGACACCTACACCGTTGCGGTTGATCCCACTGGGCAGCTTACCAGCAACACGGGACGCGGACGATATCGCTATCTGCTGCCGAGCGCGAACGTCGCCTTCGACCTTTCCGAACAACTCAAGCTTCGCTTGGCCGGATACCGCGCCATCGCCCGGTCCGGGATCGAGAGCTTTGGCGCCGGCATCAACCTCAATCCCTCGACCGGCACCGGCGGTCTGGGGAACATCATCTTCAATGCCACCACCGGCAATCCCAACCTGAAGCCGCTCCGCTCGTGGAATGCCGATGCGAGCCTTGAACTCTACGCGTCGAAGGACACCCTGATCTCGCTGGCCGGCTACTACAAGTGGGTGGTGGGGACGGTCATCGGCCGCGACGTCAGCATCCCCACGCCGATCACCGTTACGACCGTCACGCTGGGGCCGACGGGTCCGGGACCACGCCAGACTGCGGATCTGATCATCAATCCGGTCGCGCCGGCGAACGACACCGAGACGCGCAACCTTTATGGCCTCGAGTTCACCGGAAGCCATGCCTTCACATGGTTGCCCGATCCAATGGACGGCTTCGGCGTGCAGGCGTCGGTCAACCGCGCGTTTGCAAACTTTGAGTATCCGGACACTTCGAACAACGCGATTTCGAACTACCTCGATCCGGCCAACCTGATCGGCCTATCTAAGTGGACGGCCAGCGGCTCGGTGTATTTCGAGAAGTGGGGCCTCTCGCTCCGTGCGAACTATCGTTACCGCTCCTCCTATTACAAGCCGAACGGCGGCACGAATCGCGAGGTGCGCGGTGCCGACTACGTCAACCTCTCCGCGCAGTACAACATCAGCCCGAACGTCCAGCTGAAGGCTCAGGCTCTTAACATCACCGGCACGCAGGACGTGATGTATAAGGGTGGCTACGACAGCATCGCGGAGGTGTCGAACAGTGGCACCCAATACTTCTTCGGAGTTCGCGTGCGCATGTAGAGTCATCCCATGGCCAAACACTGTTACCGAATGACTTCCTCCGCGATCGCACATCGCGGCGTAAAGTGGTCATTAAATAGTTAAGATCTGATATAAGCATAGATGCTTATTGTGCTTATGTTTGTATTTATGTTCTTGCCCATCCTGTCCATCACTATCAGCATCCACTTCACCGTCATTCGACTCGTTCATGCGTCTTCTACAACAAACATCGAAATAAATGCCGGAATGGAGAGAGATGATGGGCAGGAACAACAAAACTCATCTGACTAAGACAAAGCTGGCACTGACCGGTTGGGCAACGATCGCCCTAGCTGGCGCAGCCTATGCCTACACTACCGACGTGGGTGCTGGCGGACGCATCGAGAACATCAGCGGCGGCATGCGCTTCATCGTCAAGCAGCGCACCGACACCGTTCCTGGCCGGGCGGAACTCCGCGGCAGCTCAAGCACCTCGGGTGTCTCCGCTAGCGGTCGCTTCCGTCTGGTGAGCGGAGGGCGCTGGCTCAGCGTCATGCAGGTCCTCAACGTCGTAGCCTCTGGCCAGACCTCGGGCCCTTCCGAACCGGTGACGCAGCTGGCCGTTCGCCCGAAATCCGGAACGAACCGATACGAGTTCTACGTCGTTCAGGGCGGCCAAGTATGCAGCGGCACGCCGGAAGTCACGATCGGCAGCTACTATACCATCAGTGTGAGCGCGAGCTCGGGCCAGACGCCCGAATACACGATCAATGGCGCAACCTGCAAAAAGCCCAATCCAGACGGCGACAAGGCAGGGACCGTCTTCGATGGCAGCCTGAAGAGCGGCCGGCACTTCTACGCGAAGATGGGTGCCTACCACACGAGCAGCAATCAGACGAACCGCGGCGGCGACTCCTCGGCGGAATGGACCGAGACTCGGATCTGACGGCACGGGGCGGCCGGCAGCGGCCGCTCCAAGTCCGCCAGCTGGCATGTGCTGCTCAGGAAGAGCTCTTCTCCCTACCCTCACCCAAAGCCAAACCTTGACCAAAGAAGCGCCGAAGCTCGGCGTCTGGAACTTCGGGATAGTTCGCCTCAGGCCACGCAGCCCCCGCACGACGGAGCAGCTCTTCGAATTCGCCCTCGTCGGGTCTAAGCTCCTTGTAGGGCCACTCCTCTAAGCGTCCACGGTAGCTGGCGATGAAATCGGTCGCGCTTCGAAGCCCCGTACCCCGATCCTGATAGTTCCATAGGTCGACGCCGACGCATCGCCCGAGGTCAGCCACATCATACGCCGCGAGCAGCGCATAGAGCGAGTAGTGAAAGCTGCGGGTGCGGGCCAGTTCTTCGGGGAGTCTGCCCTCAGGGGTGAATTGCGGCGCGATGCGGCGCTTGGGAAATGCGGCGATGACATTTCGGGCGATCTCGGGCCGGCGCGCGAACAACGAGAAGTGCACCAGTTGCGCGTCATACCACAGGGCATGGTTGTTGCGCGCAGCATCCTCGGCCTTGCCGTTCCTGCTGGTCATCAGCCATTCGACATAGTCGCCGAACCAGCGCTCCAAGCCCGCCTGCTCCCGAGGTACTAGCGCGCCTGATGGCGCGATCAGGCCGATGCCTTCCACCACGCGCTGCAGCCTGGTGGTGTCGATTACCCCTTCCTTGCGGCCCTCTTCGCGTCCGGGCACGCCCTGCGCGAAGTTCATGTTGGGGTTCATCCGGGTTCCCGGGTTCAGAAACCATACCCGCAACAAGGTCGCCGCCCGCCTGGCGAAGCGCACGTCGTCGGAGAAGTAGTAGGCGAGGCTCAGGATCTCGACGTCCCTGCTCATCCGGTCCAGGTCGGTGACATCGTAACGATCGGTCGAGCGCGCCGGATTGATCTCGCCATCCCGGCGCACATACGGCAGTCCGTCCGCCTTCGACGGATCGGGCCACCAGTAGGGTGCCAGGCTCAGATAGTCGTGGCGATCTCCCGATGGGGGGACCGCCGTCTTGTCGACGACGGTGTAGGTCGGCCTCTTTAGAGCGGCCTCAGCCGCGCGAAGCAACGCCTGGTTTGCCGACCACACTGCGGGGCCGCTGGCGGCAGCCGCCTTCAGCCGCGCCAGCGCTCCCGGCTCCAATAAAAATGTCCTGCGCCCACCGAAAGCGGCGGCAAAGCCGTCGCTCGCCCGGCAGGCCGTCTGCAGCACCGGCCCCGAGGAGGTGATGGGTCGGGCTTGGGCCGCAGACTGCGGCAAGAATGCCGCAGCCAGGACTAGAAGGAGGCCGCCGCCCAATCGGTGGGCGACACTCTCCAAAACCTTAACAGAATAAAACGTCCGACCGGCGCACTGGCCGCCGCTGAGCACCAAGGCTCCACCCACGACATCCCGCACGCATCACTCCTACGTATCTGTCTCGCTTGGCCCAGCTACACAGAGTCTGAGGATGCAGTCAAGAATATGTCATACAACTTTCATAATCTGCGATGTCGCAGCCGATCCATGCGCCTCCGGTCCGCCGCGTGCTGCCGCCAAATCCAGATAACGCTTGATGGACTCAGAAGAACTGTTCACGCGTTGTATGACAACTTCATTGACAGGCTCCGGGGGAGAAGGAAAGAGCACTACCACCGGTGTCAAGAGCCACAATCCCAGTGGCCGGCAGGAGAGAGATCGTGAAGCCAGTCTACGTCACTGCGTCCGTTGCCGCCCTCGGCCTGTCGCTGCACGCCAATGCCCAGCAGGCAGGGATCGCCACGCCACAGCAATGGCCTGTAGTCTCCCTTCCGAAGAAGGATCAGGAAGCGGAACGTCGCATCGATGCTTTGATCGCCTCCATGTCGCTCGAGCAAAAGGTGGGGCAGATCGTGCAAGGCGACATCGCGAGCGTCACGCCCGACGATGTGGCGCGATACCATCTCGGATCGGTCCTCAACGGCGGCAGCTCGGCGCCAAAGGGCGACGACTTCGGCCCGGCCTCCAATTGGCTCGGGGCTGCCGACGCATATTGGGAAGCCTCCATGCGTCCCGACGGCAAGCTCACCAGGGTTCCGGTCATGTGGGGCTCGGACGCGGTGCACGGCCACAACAACATCATCGGAGCCACGCTCTTTCCGCACAACGTCGGTCTGGGTGCCGCGCGGAACCCAGAGCTGATGCGCCAGATAGGCGAGATCACCGCCAAGGAGCTTCGCGTCACCGGACTCGACTGGACGTTCGCGCCCACCATCGCAGTTGCGCGCGATGATCGCTGGGGGCGAACCTATGAGAGCTTCGCCGAAGATCCAGCCCTCGTCACCGCATACGCGCGCAGTTTCGTAGAAGGGCTGCAGGGCCGCCGAGGCGCCCCTGACTGGCTGCGAGGACCGCACGTCATCGCCACGGCCAAGCACTTCATCGCCGACGGCGGAACCGAGGGCGGGCGGGATCGCGGCGACGCCCGCCTGCCTGAAACAGAGCTCATCAGACTCCATGCTCCCGCCTACGCCGCCGCGCTTGAAGCGGGAGCCCAGACGGTGATGGCTAGCTTCTCCAGCTGGAACAGCGTGAAGATGCATGGCAACGAGAGGCTCCTCACGGGCGTGCTCAAGCGCCACTGGGGCTTCGATGGCTTCGTCGTCGGCGACTGGGACGGTCATGCCAAGGTGACCGGCTGCACGGCAACGAATTGCCCTGCCGCGCTCCTCGCGGGCCTCGACATGTACATGGCTCCGAGCAGCGGGAAGAGCATCTACCAGTCCACTCTTACGGGAGTGCGTGCCGGGACGATCCCCCTGCCGCAGCTCGATGATGCCGTTCGCCGAGTGCTGCGCGTCAAGATGCGTGCCGGGCTCTTCGACGTAGGCAAGCCTTCCACCCGACCATATGCCGGGCGATACGAACTTCTCGGAGCGCCTGAACATCGGGCGGTAGCGCGCCAAGCCGTCCAGCAATCCCTGGTGCTTCTCAAGAACTCCGGCCTCCTCCCTCTGAAGCCCTCCGCCCGCATCCTGGTCGCGGGTGACGGGGCGGATGATCTTGCGAAGCAGTCCGGCGGCTGGACGATCACCTGGCAGGGCACCGGAACCGCGCCGAGACACTTTCCGGGGGCGACGTCCATATGGGCGGGACTTCGCGATGCCGTAGCCGCGGGAGGCGGAAGCGCCGAGCTGTCGGTCCAAGGCCGCTACACCCGTAAGCCGGACGCAGCGGTCGTCGTCTTCGGAGAAGATCCATATGCCGAGTTCCAAGGCGATCGCGCTGATCTGCTCTTCGACGACAAGGCGAATGCGCTCGAGATCATGCGGCGGCTCAAGGTTGAAGGCATTCCCGTGGTTGCGGTGTTCCTTTCCGGACGTCCGCTCTGGGTGAACCGCCACATTAATGCGGCTGACGCTTTCGTGGCCGCGTGGCTGCCTGGCTCCGAAGGAGCCGGCGTCTCCGACGTCCTGTTCGGAAGATCCGACTTTCGGGGCAAGCTGCCCTTCTCCTGGCCGCGGGACGCCAAGGGAACCCCATTGAATGTGGGTGATCGCGACTACCGCCCGCTCTTCCCATTCGGCTACGGACTCAAGCTGAGCGATCGCCAGCCTGCGCGGCCACTTCCTGAAAACCCGGGCATAGCCCTCGGCTTCAGCCCGACGGGACCTCTCTTCGAGCGAGGCCGCGCAACCGGCAACCGCCTCCTGCAGATCGGTGGTGCCAACGACAGTCCGCAGACGATCGCGGGGCCCGCCGACAACGGTTCGGTCCAAGTCCGCGCTGTCGACCGCGAAGCCCAGGAGGACGCGCTCGAAGTGTCCTGGACCGGCCGCTCCCGGGGAGGACTGGTCATCGCGCACCCGAGACCCGTGGATCTCACCCGCGCGGGTCAACTGGCGCTGCTGATGAATCTAAAGGTCGACTTCGCCCCCAAAGGTCCGGTTCAGCTTGAGGTGCGCTGCGGACAGGGGTGCACGGGCAGGATCGACATCGCGCCTATGCTCAACCGCCTCGCCGGCAAGGGGTGGCAGCAGACGCAGATCCCCGTCGCCTGCCTCGCAAGCGCTGACCTGTCGAAGGTAACCGCACCCTTTGCCATCAGCAGCAGCAACGCGATGCGTCTTACCTTCGCCTCAGTGGCGCTGGTCCGGTCGACGGCAGCCGCATGCCCTTGACCCTCCAGCGTCCCAGTACGATCGGCAACACCCCCGCGCATCTAGGCACCTTCCAGAACGGGGTATCTGACACGGAAGCGCGGGATCGTCGAAGATGCGCCCTCGCGAGCCGTATCGCCGTTGCACTTGTGACAGCGATCCTGCTGTCCCACGGGCGCGAAGCCACGGCTCAGGCGGTATCCCGTGACGTGTTCGGAACGCTGCCAGATGGTCGTGCGGTGGAGCGCTTCCGGCTCACCAACGCCCGGGGAACCTCCGCAGCATTGATCGAATATGGTGCCTCGATCACCAGCATCCGTCTGAAGGATCGCGGCCGCTCGATCGAGGTTGTCGTCGGCCCCAATGATCTCACGGCCTTCACGAAGCGCCGCTTTGGGCAGATCGTCGGTCGCTACGCGGGCCGTCTACGCGGCGAGGTGCTGATCGAAGGCTTTCGATACCCACTCGCCACCAATGCAGCGGGCGTGACGGTCCACGGCGGAGACCCTGGCCTCGACCGAGAGCTTTGGCGCGGAACCCCTTTCTTCAACGCCAAGGGAAGCGGTGTGACGTTCAAGCTCGTGAGCCCTTCTGGTAAGCAGGGCTTTCCAGGCATTCTCAGCCTGGAAGCCCAATACTTCCTCGCCCGGAACTCTGATACGCTGACCCTCGACATCAGGGGATCTGCGGATCGCCCCACGATCGCGAGCCTGACCAATCACGTATTCTTCAATCTAGCGGGAGTAGGCACCGTCGCCTGCCACGTGCTTGAGGCCGATGCCAGTCGCTACGTGCAGATCGACCATCGCAAACTTCCGACTGGAGCACTCCAACCCGTTCGGGATACGCGCTTTGACTTCACCATGCCGCGGCTGCTTGCCCCCCTTCTGAGGACTGGCGGGTTGGATGACATGATTGTGCTTGAGCCAGGCGGCGCAGTTCACCTTCACGACCGGCGAAGCGGTCGCACGCTCAGGATGACGACCAATCAACCTGGCGTCCAGGTATTCACGGGAAACGGGTTCGACGGCAGCATTCTGGATGGCCGTGGGCGCCCGATCATGCGCCACGCCGGCGTCGCCGTTGAGGCAATGGGGCTCCCAGACAGCCCGTGGTTTCCCCACTTTCCAAGCACCGCCGTCTCACCTTTCCGACCTCTGCATTGGCGAACGGAATGGGCCTTCTCCACCGCGCGGAGGCAGCGCGGAAGCTGTTCCGATCAAACCCCGCATCCCTCTAAGATGTAATACAACTCGTTGACACCGGTTGCAGCAGGTGCAATGAAGATCATCTGAAAAGCGGCAACAAAGCCGCAACATAGGGGAGGATTACATGCGCTGCGATCGCGTTTCGCAGGCCGTGGGCCTGCGCGTCTCAACCAGCATCTTCACTCTGGCCCTAGCCGCGCTGGCTCCGGGCTCCGCGCTCGCCCAGACGCAGGACGGACCACCCGCCGAAGAAGCTGCCGAAGCGGATGCGCAGGATGTCGTCGTCACCGGCTTCCGTCAGAGCTATGCCGACGAAGTCCGCACCAAGCGCAACACGATCGAGATCACCGACGGCATCTCTTCAGACGATCTGGGACGCATTCCCGACCTGAACATTGGCGAAGCTCTGCAGCGGGTGCCCGGCATCCAGCTCAATCGCGAAGCCGAAGGACGCGAAGCTACGATCAACCTGCGCGGCCTGCCAGGCGAATATGCCCGCACCACGCTGAACGGCGTCGCCTTCGCCGAGCCGATACTGCAAAGCTCGACGCCGCTGGGCGCGTTCGCCTCTGACATCTTCAGTGCCGTGCGCGTCCAGAAGTCACCGATGGCCGATGCGCAATCAGGCGGCCTCTCGGGCAACGTCGACCTACAGATCGCTCCTGCCCTTTCGCGCAAGGACGGCGGCCGGGCCAAGATCGCCTATGACCATAACGAGCTTGGCAAGCAGGGCGAGCCGAGTGCGACGCTCGGCTACAATCTCCACCTCTCCGAGAACTTCGCCGTCTTCGGGATCGTCACCTACAAGCACGAACGGTTCCGCCGCGATTCGATCCTGTTCAACAGCTATGGAGTGCTGTCGGCGACGAACACGCCGAACTTCATCAGCCGCTATGCCGATTATTATGCACCAGCCGGCACCTGTGCAACGACCTATGCCAATGTCGTCGGCTGCGTCGCGGCGGCAGGCGGCACGGGCGCGCAGGGTGTCACCGGTGTACAATACGTGTCGCAGAACCGCCAATATGTTCGTCAAAATGAAGGCGACCAATGGTCCGGCGCCGGCGGCGCGGAATGGCAGATCAGCGACGCGGTGAAGTTCGGCGTCACCGGCCTCTATACCGATCGTCGCCAGAGTGAGACCGTCCAGAACCTTCAGATTCTCAACTTCACCGGTACCGGGGTCCGGGTGAACCCCACCAGCGATGTGCGTGAGGGAGCGAACGGCGCCCACTACATCGAAAACTTCGACTTCTCCAATATTGGCGTGATCAACGATTCCCGTTTGTTCCCGCAGGTGCAGAAGGCCTGGGGCGTCAACGCCAATCTGGAGTATGAAAGTGGCGACTGGCGCCTGAATACAACCGGCACGCTATCCAAGGCGAGCAATAGCGCCGTCGAGATATTCGCCGAGTTCATCACCGGACAGCAGGCCAACCGCCCGAACGGCACCAGCGGCAGCTTCGCCAGCGGCGGCGGCAATTATGATGATTATGCGCTGACGATCGGGCCCGACCCGCTGTCGACCGGCACGCCGCAGGTCGCCTGGACCTGGGCCGGCCCTGCAGACCAGCAGAGCTGGTACGACTCCCCCGCCGGGACGCCGGGCAGGAACCGCTTCAACCTGGCCGGCACCCAGAGCTATGGCACCAGCAAGGTCACCGCCATCCAGCAGGACGTCGAGAGAAGCTTCGAGAACAGCTTCCTGACCGGCATCCAGTTCGGCTCCCGTTTCGAGCGAAATCAATACCAGTCGCAGGGCTACCGCACCAACGCGGCCGGCATCCAGGGACAGAACATCAGCAGCGACTTCCTCGCAGTGAACCCGGACAACGACGATTTCTTCCAGGGCGGCCTGCCGGGCTTCAACCGCAACTGGCAGGTCCTGGACATGAACAAGGTCGTCTCGGCACTCCAACCGGTGACTCCGGTGAACGGCGGGGCGCTGGCACCTAACGGCTTCAACATCAACTATACCGACAATGGCTACGCGCTCTACAATTTCACCAACGATACCGACGTTCTGTCGGTCTATGGCGAGGCGAAATACGGGACTGAGATATTCTCAATCCCGGTGCGCGGCATCGTCGGGCTGCGCTATGAGGAGGCCTGGAACACCGTCGACGCGTTGAACCGCATCCGCCCGGCATCCGCCGGTCTCGGATCTCCGTCCGACTACGGCTTCCAACGGTTCGAGAACAACTACAACCAGTGGCTGCCCTCGGCGATCGCCGTATTCGACGTGACCGACAAACTTGTGGTGCGCATCGCAGGCTACCGCACCTATGTCCGCCCTCACCCGCGCCAGTTCACGCCGGTGACGCTCGTCGGCGCACCGAGCACGACCAACGTGATCCCGGTCACGCTCGGCAACGCGGACCTCCAGCCTTACACCGGCACGTCGTTCGACGGGACGATCGAATGGTACAACCGCAAGAACGGCCTTGTCGCGCTCAGCCTGTTCTCCAAGCGGTTCAAAGGCGTTGTGCAGCAGGTCCGCGGCGCCCGCGCCTTGTGCCCAACCGACGGCGGGAACCTTGGGCTCGGCCCACTGCGGGTAGAGGGCGACCAGTGCCTGACCGCGGCTGGCCCGGATATCAACGGCAACCCGCAGACGGTGTTGATCGCGGGCTTCATCAATTCCACCACGCCCTACACGGTCAACGGCCTTGAGCTGAACGTACAGCAACAGCTGGACTTCCTGCCGGGCCTGCTGCGCAATCTGGGAGGCGGCTTCAACTACGCCTACACGACGATCAGCGGCACCAATTCGGATGGCACGGAGGCCACCCTCCCCGGCATCTCCAAGCACAACTTCAACGTCATTGGCTATTATGAGAGCAAGCTGTTCGGCTTACGCTTGAGCTACAACTTCCGCAGCAAATACGACCTGTCTTCCACGGGCACCTTCGCCGGCGCGGCCCGGCAGGTCGAGCCCCGGGGCCAGCTCGATGCCTCCGCCTCCCTCAACCTGACGGAAAAGGTCAGCCTTTCCATCAACGGATTCAACCTGACCAATTCGACGCGCAAGGAATATCAGGGTGTCGAGGGGCAGGCGCGCCGTATCGACTATGATGGGCGCACCTACCGGGTTGCGCTGAACGCGCGGTTCTGATGCGCGCCGCCTTTGTCGTCGCTGCCGCGGTCGTCTGCCCCCAGCCTGCACTCGCGCAGCATGCGATCTTCGCGGAAGGCGATCTGTCGGCGCTGGCCGGGAGTCCGGCGGCGCGAGAGGTAATCGCTCGGGCGCAGGCAGCACTCGGGCGGCGGCCTGGCGCGATCCCGAAGCTGCATACCGAAGGGACGCTGCCCGGCCAGGGCATCCGCGACATCAGCATTGCGGCCAAGCGCGATCACCCGATCGTCTTGGACTTGGCGCTCGCTTGGGCAGTGACCAGGGATCGCCGCTACCTGGACCAGGCGGAGCTGTACCTAGAGAACTGGGCAGACGTTTATCAAATGTCATTCAACCCTATCGACGAGACGAGCTTCGACATGCTCGTCATGGCTACCGATCTCACCGCCCCGGATCTTTCGCCCCCTCTCGCAGCGAAGCTCCACACGTTCTGGCGGCGTATGGCCTCGGGCTACTTGGATGCCATGGACGGAAAGCCCCACAATGCGCACACCAACTGGCAGAGCCACAGGATCAAGCTGGCGACGCTGGCCGCATATCGGGTTGGTGACAAAGCGTTAATCGATCGCGCTCGCGCAGCGTACCGTCGCCATATATCGGTCAATCTGCGCCCGGACGGGTCCACTTTCGACTTCGAGGAGCGGGATGCGCTGCACTATGTCACCTACAATCTCGATCCGCTCATGACCGCGGCGCTCGCCGCACGCGCGCATGGTGAGAACTGGTATGACTGGAAGGCGCCTTCGGACGCGAGTCTGGCGCATTCGGTAGATTGGCTGGCCATCTTCGCGCGCGGTGAACGCACGCATATCGAGTTCGCCCGCTCCAAGATCGCCTTCGACCATGCACGTGCGGCAGCCGGCCAGAAGGAATACGCACCGCATCCCTGGAACCCGGTTCAGGCCCTGAACACCTTCGCGCTCGCCAGCCACTTTCGAAGCCATTATGCCGTTCTCCGCGATGCGCTTAGTCGAGAGTCGGGACGGCGTTTCGCACCTTGGATGGAGCTTGCTCGCTAATCGGCATCGCTGCCTACAAAGCCACCGAACATGGCTCTCATCAACCAACAAGGCCTTTGGAGAGGCGGGCGCGGTGATCCGCCGCAGCGGAAGCCAGCGGCTAGTAAGACCGCAAGCCGATGTGTAGGCGCTTCCGCCGCCTCTGCAAATCGGTCGCTTGTTAATGTACCGATTTCAACTTGGATTGGCCGTTTGCACCGCCGCATATCGGCATGAAGGGCAACGAACTTCCGTTCTGCAGCTAGCCGAACGGAGGCCCGCGCTCCGCCCTCATTCAACCGATGAACTCTACGCTTCCGTCGCCGAGCGAGAGGCCGAGCAGTGCCGGTGAGACGGCGCTCTCCCTGACGCGATATCTGCAAACACCTTGCCAGACACTGGGTCTCGCCATAGTGGACATGATATACTGTATCGTGATTCGTGCTTAGGGGGATTTTTTGAACCGACTGTCCATTGCGGCAGGCCTGATGCTTGGCCTGCCTCTTATCGCCACGCCTGCATTCGCCCAGACCGAAGACGAGGAGCACTCACGCCGCTCGGACATCGTCGTAACCGGAGTGCGGGAGGACGATAGCTATGCGCCGCAGCAGGCGACCGTCGCCGGCAAGAGCCCGGCGCCGCTGATCGAGATCCCGCAATCGGTAAGCGTGGTGACGCGCCAGCAGATCGAGGATCGCAACCTGTTCACGATCGGCGAGGCAGTGCAGACGGTGGCGGGCGTCACGGTGATGCCGTTCGATGGCACCAATCCCGATTATCGTGCGCGCGGCTTCGTGCTCGACTATGCCTATGACGGCATTCCGTCGACCTTCTCCTCGGGCGTGCCCGAGTTCGACCTCGTCATCTACGAGCGGCTCGAAGTGCAGCGCGGCCCCACCGGCCTGTTCCGCGGCTCGGGTTCGCCGGGCGGGACGATCAACCTGATCCGCAAGCGCGGTCAGGACCAACTCGCACTCTCCGGCGCGCTGTCCGCGGGCTCCTGGAACAACTATCGCGGCGAGTTCGATATCGGTGGGCCGGTCGATGCAGCGGGGCGCCTGCGCCTGCGGGCAGTGGGCGCGCTCCACGATCGCAATTTCTTCCAGAACAAGTCGCATACGCGCAAGCTCACCGCCTATACCGCGCTCGACTTCGACCTGACGCCCACCACGACGATCGGCGCGTCGCTCAGCTATCAGGACACGGTAGCGAACACGCCGATGAACGGGCAGCCGGCCTATGGCTTGCTGAGCAACGGCCAGCGACACCCGCTGACCGACCAGTTCCTGAACTTCCCCCGCAACTTCCAGCACCTGCCGAGCTGGAACAAGTTCGCCGAAACCACCACCGAATATGCCGGCGAGATCAAGCAGCAGGTCGGCGACTGGTCGGTCGTCGTGCGCGGGCTCCACCGCGATATTCCGCGCGCCTGGGCCGATGCCTTTATCGAGCCGGGTACGGGCGTCGACCCCGTCACGTTGACCGCCGCTTATGTGAACCGCCGCAGCCGCGGCGTGAACGGCAAGACTTCGGTGGACGCATACGCCACCGGCCCGTTCAGGCTGTTCGGCCAGGAGCATGAGCTTGCGGTAGGCTATAGCTGGGACAAGCGAACGACCTCATTCCGCAATCGCAGTCAAAACCGGCTCGGCAGATACTCGATCTATGATGCGGACTCGATCCCGCTGCCGGGTGCCGCCTTCACCTCGGGCAGCGAGACCGATCTCCAGCAGAGCGGCGTGCATGCCCAATTGCGGCTGCGGCCGACTAAGGACCTTACGATCGTCGCGGGCGGCCGGATCAGCGACTATACCAACAAGTCGCGGAGTATTGTGCCCTCACCGGCGACTAACTTCACCACGGGCGCCCGCGAGCGCGGCCAATTCACGCCGAGCGTCGGCGCGGTGCTGCACCTGACCGACGATGTCACGTTGTACGGAAGCTATTCCGACATCTTCAATCCCCAGACTCAGCTGCGTGCCGACGGAACCGTGCTTGATCCGCGAGTTGGCCAGCAATATGAAGCTGGGCTCAAAGGGCGTTTCCTGGATGGAGCTCTCAACGCCAGCGCGGCGGTTTTCCGCAGCAAGGACAAGAACCGCGCGCTCGCCGACACGGCAAACCCCGGTTTCTACGTTCAGGTCGGCGAGGTAAAGATCCAGGGATTCGAGTTCGAAGTCACCGGAAGCCCGCTTGCCGGGCTGGACCTCGTGGCGAGCTACACCAATGTGAAGACCGAGTTCGAATTAGGCACTGCGGCGCAGACCGGTGCCGTGTTCGACCTCAACACGCCGCGGCACCAGTATAAGTTTTACGCGCGCTACGCGCCGGCGGCGCTGGGCGGCGCCTTCGCTGCGGTCAGCCTCAATGGTCAGAGCGGTGTAGTCGCTGGCGGCGTGCCCGGTATCCGGGAGCAGGCACCCGTCGCGGTGGTCGGTGGCCAGCTCGGCTGGCGCGTCAGCGACGATCTGCGGGCGTTCGTCTCGGTCAACAACGTGTTCGACAAGGTCTATTACCAGCGCGTCGGCTCGATCAACACGTACAACTTCTATGGCGAACCGCGGAACGTCCTGGTGACGCTCCGGGCAAGCTACTGAGGTGGCGGCGCTCGTTCCTGTGATCGCCGGTCAGCAATGGCGGCTGCTGGTGCGGGACCGGCGACTCGCGGTGCTGGGGCTTTCGCTGCTGCTGGCGCTGCTCGCCGCAGCGTTTGCCGGCGCCGCGCTGCACGGCGCACGCGAAAGGGAACGGCGCGCCGCTCAGGCCGAGGAGGCGCGAGTCTGGGCATCGCAGGGACCCGCGAATCCCCACGGTGCGGCGCATTTCGGACGCTATTTCTTCAAGCCAGTCTCGCCCCTCGCCGTGATCGATCCGGGTCTGCTGTCGCAGCTCGGCAACTCGCTCAAGGTCGAGGCACATGCCAACAATCCGGCACGCAACCGGACGATCGACGGCGGTACGGCGCTCGACCGCTTTGGCGGACTCAGCCC
Source organism: Sphingomonas xinjiangensis (assembly GCF_014199255.1). Classification (GTDB taxonomy): domain Bacteria; phylum Pseudomonadota; class Alphaproteobacteria; order Sphingomonadales; family Sphingomonadaceae; genus Sphingomonas; species Sphingomonas xinjiangensis. The sequence continues at coordinate 374,993 of NZ_JACIJF010000002.1, forward strand.
GGCAACGATGCTCCAGCTCTTTGCTCCCCTGCTGGTGATCCTTTCCGGCTTTTCCGCCTTTTCGGGCGAACGCGCACGCGGCCTGCTCCGCCAGGAGCTCGCCGCCGGGGTTCCTCCCGCCGCGCTGATGGCCGGGCGCCTGGGCGGCCTGGGTGCCACCGTCGGGCTGCTGCTCGCCATCGCTACCCTGGCGAGCGCCCTGGCGCTGGCATGGAGCGGTGGAGGGCCGCCGGAGTACGCGGCACTATTCTGGATGATGCTTGGCTATGGCTTGTTTCTTCTCGCTTTTGCTGCGCTGACGCTGGCGGCCTCGGCTGCCTTTGCGTCGGCGCGGACGGCGCTGGTGGTGCTGCTTGCCTTCTGGGCGATGGCGACGCTGTTCGTGCCCCGCATCGCCCCGACGATCGCGGACATGATGGCTCCTACCCTGTCCGGCCCGGCATTCGAGGCCGCAGTGTCCAAGGAAGTGCGCGAGGGTCTGAGCGGCCATGATCCGCAGGACGCGCGGCTCGAGCGGCTTCGGCAGACAACGCTGCAGCGCTACGGCGTGTCGAAGCTCGAGGATTTGCCGGTCGACTTCAACGGCATCGCACTCTTCGCCGGCGAGCAACTGTCCACCGCCATCTATCGCCGCCACTTTGCCGAACTCTATGACGGCTATGACCGCCAGGCGGCGATCCAGCGCGGCTTCGCGCTCCTCTCGCCGCTTCAAGCGGCCCGGCCCTGGTCGGCGTCGCTCGCGCAGAGCGATCAGCATGCGCACCGGCGCTTTCTCGAACAGGCGGATGGCTTTCGCTACGGGTTGGTTCAAACGCTCAACCGCGCGATCATCCATCGACCCAAAGGCGAGGAAGGCCCCTATCTTGCGGACGTCGCCGCAATTACGCGTGGCGCGCGCTTTACTCCCATCCGGCCCCCGCTGGGCGAAGCACTCGCACGCCACTGGGTCGATCTGGCGATCCTTGTCCTCTGGGCTGGAGCGTCGGTGTTGCTGGCCTTCGGCGCGGCGCGGCGCCTCGGAAGGTCGGGCGCATGACCGGCTCGTTGGAGATCGTTCGGCTCGAAGCAGTCCGAACATGGCGCGACCCGGTGATGCGGGTCATGCTGATCCTGTTCGCGCTTCTTGCCGGCTATGCCGCGCTGAGCGGCGCGCGTTGGGCGGACGCGCGCGCAACAGCGGTCCGACAGACGGTGGCCGAGGCCGACGAGACGATGGCAAAGCGCCGCGAGACTTTCGCCAAGATGGTCGCCAAGGGCGAGAAGCCCAATTTCGGCCTGATCTACGCGACGGCGCTGCCGTTCCGTGCGGGACTGCCCACCCCACCGCTCGCCGCGTTGTCCGCGGGCCAGGCCGAAGGCTATCCGGCCGCTGCCAGCATCGCACCGTTCCTCGATCCCTGGTCGATCTTCGACCCGCACATGGCGGGGCTCGAAAGCCCATCGGTGCTTGCAGCCGGCCGCTTCGACCTCGCCTTCATCATTGTCGTGCTACTGCCGCTGCTGCTGATCACCGCGACCTATGACTTCTGGTCGCGTGACGTCGAGAACGGCAGCGCCCGCTTCCAGCTCGCCCAACCCATTTCGCCCGCTCGGCTCGTCCTGACGCGCGCAGCGATGCGCGGCGGCAGCTTACTGGCGGCATCGACGTTGATCGCATGCCTCGCGCTCGCGATGGCGGGGGCACAGGACCTTGCCGGCCTGACAGGCTTCGCCGCAATCGTTCTTGCCTATGGGCTGTTCTGGATCGCGCTTGCGATCCTCATCAACCTGTTCGTGCGTGCCTCGACCACCGCGGCACTGGCGACTGGCACGGCCTGGCTGGTTGTCGTCGTGCTGCTGCCCGGCATGATCGCGGCCACTGCGGATCTGGCGGCGCCCCGGCCCTCGGAACTGTCCTATACCAATGCCGTTCGGGCGGCCGGTCTCGAGGTGCGGGCAGCGCATGCCAACGCCGCGCGTGCGGCCGCCAAGGCGGAGCCGCGCAACAACTACCCTGCATCGCTGTGGCACAGCCGGGGCGAGATCCAGGCGCGTGACGCCCGCCTGCTTCCGCTGCATCGCACGCACGCCGAGCAGGCGGCGCACCATCGCGGCGTTGCCGAGCGGCTGCGCTTCCTCTCGCCGGCGATCGTCGTGCAGGACGCGCTCGACCGGCTCGCAGGCACCGATGCAAGTCGCGCGCTTGCCTTCCGGCAACAGGCGCGCGGCTTCGCGGGGCGGGCTCGGCAGCTCGCCTTCGACTGGATGGATCGCGGGCGGCTGATGACGCTCGCAGACTATGATCGCCCACTGCTGCGCTTCGCCTTCGCAGAGCCTTCGCGCGCCGGTCCGATCGCCGCCGACCTGGCTGCGCTGCTGTTGTTCACTGCGCTGCTGCTCCTGTTCGCCGCACGCCGCCTACGCGGCGGCCCGACGAAGCTGCTCTGAGGATATGCCATCAATGCTGGAAGCCGTCGCGCTCACTAAGGATTTCGGAACCCATCGCGCGCTCGACGCGCTCGATCTTCGCGTCGAGGCGGGAGAGATCGTCTGCCTGCTCGGTGCCAACGGCGCAGGCAAGACGACGACGATCAACCTGTTCCTGGGCTTTCTCGAACCGAGCGCGGGCGAGGCACGGGTCGACGGCGTCGACGTGCGCAGCGATCCGGTCGGCTCCAAGCGCAAGCTGCTCTATGTGCCCGAGCAGATCGCGCTGTTCGGCGAACTCACCGGCCTTGAGAACCTCATCTATTTCGCCGCGCTCTCGGGCATATGCGACCGATCGCCCGCTAATCTGCGCCGGTGCCTGGCGCAAGCCGGCCTGGCGGATGCGGCGATGGATAGAAGGGCGGCGGGCTATTCAAAGGGGATGCGGCAGAAGGTCGGCATCGCACTGGCCATTGCCAAGCAGGCACGTGCCCTGCTGCTCGACGAGCCTACTTCGGGCCTGGATCCACAGGCCTCGGCGGAGTTCCACTCTTTAGTAGTCCGGCAACGCGACGCCGGCGCTGCCGTCCTGATGGTCACCCACGACCTGTTCCGCGCCCGAGAAGTAGGAACCCGGATAGGGCTGATGCGAGAAGGGCGGCTGCGGCGCATGATCGACGCTGCCGACATTACCGCGTCGGAGCTGGAAAGCCTCTATCTCGAGGAAATGGGACGGTAGGCGGAGCTTTCGGCATCTACGGGAGGCCGAGAGGACCCAGAAGTGGACGTTCGAACCACCCTTGCTTCTCGAATTCGGACGTCCGTTCAGCAAGGCTTGCATGGCAGCCACTCGCCCAATTCCGGTCATGCACCGGCTATTCTGTTGAACCCGAAAGATCCCATGGCGAGGTGGATAGCGGCTGACACTCTGTCAGAGTGCGGTTGCTGACCCCTAACTCCGTGGAGGCAACCATGCTTGCAGCTGATCGACCCCATGCGCCTGCCGCTATCCGTATAGATCTTGGCGCGATCTTTGTTTCGTTGGAACTGAGTAAATCAACGTGGCTGGTCACGTCTTTGTCGCCCGGTGCTGGCGAGCGGATGTCGAAGCATGTTGTGCGTGCTGGTGACGTTGCCGGATTGATGGAGCGTTTTGCGCAACTTCGCGAGAAAGCACGGGTTCGGACCGGGCACGAGTTCGGCTTCATCGTTATCCAGGAGACCGGCCTGGATGGGTTCTGGATCCACCGCGTGTTGGAGCGCGAAGGGATCGAGAGCTATGTCGTCGACCCGGCGTCGATCGCAACGTCGCGCCGACGCCGCCGGGCAAAGACCGACAAGATCGATGGCGAAGCGCTGGTTCGTGCGCTGCTTGCCTACAAGCGAGGCGAGCCACGCGTCTGCGCGATGGTCAGGCCGCCCAGCGTCGAAGAGGAAGATCGACGTCGCATTTGCCGTGAGCGCCAGGTGCTGATCATTGAGCGAACCCAGCATATCAACCGGATCAAAGGTTTGCTCTTTGCACAGGGCATCACTGGATATGAGCCGCTACGTCGCGACCGGCGGGAACGGTTCGAAGATCTCAGAACCGGCGATGGACGCGTTCTCGCAGCTCAAGTCAGATCGCAAATCGATCGAGAGATGGACCGGCTCGAGCTGATTATTGAACAGATCAAAGCCGTCGAGGATGAGCGCGCCGCGCTCATCGCGGAGCAAGCCGCCAACACGCCAGCGGCAATGCTTCTCAACCTCAAGGGCATCGGCCCAGAGTTCGCCACCATCCTCTACGCAGAAGGGCTGTTCCGCCATTTTGATAACCGGCGCCAGCTGGCGGCCTATGCCGGCCTTGCCCCCACACCCTGGCAAAGTGGATCGATCAGACAGGAGCAGGGTGTCTCCAAGGCCGGCAATAGCCGCCTGCGAACGACCATGGTCGAGCTCTCTTGGCTCTGGATCCGTTACCAGCCTGACTCGGCGCTTGCCCGCTGGTTCCAGGAACGCGTGCAGCACAACGGCGGCCGTCTCAAGAAGCCGACGATCGTGGCGCTCGCCCGCAAACTTCTTATCGCGCTGTGGAAATATGCAACCTCAGGTGTGGTGATCGAGGGAGCCGTGATGAAGGCTGCCTGATCCGAACCCTTACGCGTTCCCGGAGCCCGATCAGCTCCGTGGATCCAGGTAAGCGAACCGAAACGACTGTTGGCGTTCAGCGCCGTCCGAAAGACTGGTCCCGCTTTCCTGTGCCCGTAACCGCCGCAAGCGGGATAATGGTGCGGCCACCCCGAGTGGCGACCGTATGTGAGCTGGATAAGGTTCGGACTGTCGAGCCGCGTCATGCATCGGGCCACGCCTGGATCCGACACCAAGGAGACCATCAATGTAGATACCACGATCACCCTTGACCGACGTCCTCGTCATGTGAGCGGTCGCGAGTCGAGCGCATGTGGCGCGCCGCGACGGAAGCGCGTCGCGGGCTAGAGGTCGATCGAAGCCGAGAGCTTGAAGGTTCGTGGAGCACCCTGGAGCAGATCGGGGCGCGAGGTGTCGAACGCCGAGGCCCAGTAGCGTTCGTTGGCTACATTATCCAAGCTTGCGCGTAGCGTGACCGGCCTATCACTGACTAGCGCAACATAGCGTGCGCCGAGATCGAAGCGCGTCCAGTTCGGCAGCGCCAGCGTGTTGGCGTTGTTCGCGGACTGCTCGCCAGTGTGGACGATGCGGCCGGTCAGCGTAAGCGCCGGGATGAACGGGAGATCCCACTCGACATTGCCGTTGACCAGATAGTCCGGGACCCCCGCGACCTTGTTACCTTCGTTGAGGCCATTCGTCTGGCGGCGCAGCTTGGCGTCGATCACCGAGGCGCCGGTGATGACGCGCAGCCCCTGGACCGGCTCGGCAAGGATGCTGAGTTCTATGCCACGGTTGCGCTGACGGCCCGAGGCCGCAAAGCGCGCATCGTTGGCAGGCGGGCCGGGCACCGGCACCAAAATCGCGGTCTCGCGCTCGGTGGTGAAGAAGGACAGGCTGGCGGTGACGTGGTCCAGCGTGAGCTTGCCACCCACTTCATATTGCGTTGCTAGATAGGGTGGCAGGATCTCGCCGACATTGACGACGTTGAACCCGCCGCTGACCGCGGGCGCGGCCGCGCCCTGAACCAGTGCCTCGCTGCGATTGGCATAGATCGACACACCTTCGAACGGCTTGATCACCAGCCCGACCACTGGGGTGACCGCATCCTTGCGATACTGGGCAGTCTGCGCGCCGGTGACGTTCGAATAGGTCTTGGCAGTGATCTGCTGGAGCCGCAGCCCGCCGGTCAACAGGACACGGTCGCCCCACATGCCAAGCGTGTCCGAGGCGAACGCGCTCGCCAGCTGGATGCGCGAGATCGGGAAGGGTTCGGCCATGTTACCGCCGCGCGCGGTAACGATGGTCGGCTGCGGGATGATCACGGGATTGTAGATGTTGCTGCGGACCGGAGAGACCGCGTAGAATTCAAAGGCGTTGCGGTTGGTCAGCCAGTTCATCGACCCGCCGAAGTTGAACTCGTGGCTGATACCGGCCTGCGCGAGCTTGACGCGGATGCCGGCCTGCGCCGCTTCATTATTGTCGGTGCGCGGAATACGCGAGCCCGAGATCGAAATCGCGCCGGTCGCGGCGTCGACTAGCGAGAAGGTACCGTAGAGACCGTCCTCCGCACCATCGCGCGCGCCGAACGCGGCATAGACCATCGCATTGTCCGACAGATCGTATTCGGCGCGGAGCTGGCCATAAATGTCTCGCAGCTCGGTGAAGTTGAAGGGCTGGCCGTAATTGACGTCGGCCCGGGGCACTTCGGGGATGACGGTGATTGCGGCCGGGATCGTCAGCTTGGGCCGGATCTGATTCACGCGGACCTTCTGATAGGCGAGATCGAGCGACAGCCGCAGCGGACCGGCGTTATAGTCGATCGCGCCACCGAGCAGATAGGCGCTGCGGAACTCGTCCTCGATCCCGACATCGCCACGCCGGGCCGCGCCGTTGATGCGGACGCCCCATTCGTCGTTTGCGCCGAAGCGGCGCGAAACGTCGACGCTGCCGCCGAAATGCGCGCTGGAGGTATAGTTGGTGGTCACGCGGGTCAGCGGCCGCTCGCCGGCGCGCTTGGGTGACAAATTGACGCTGCCGCCGATGCCCGATCCGCCCGGGGCGGCGCCGTTTAGGAACGCGCTCGAGCCATTGAGCACTTGGACCGAGTCGTAGAGCTCGGGCGCGATGAGCTGGCGCGGGGTGATCCCGTACAGTCCATCGAAGCCGACGTCGTCCCCGGTCAGCGCGAAGCCTCGAATGACGAACTGTTCGGCGGCGTTGCCGAAGCCATAGCTGGTCCGCACCGAGGGATCGTTGTCGAGGACCTGGCCAAGTGTCTGCGGCTGCTGGTTGAGGATTAGCGCGGCGTTGTAGCTCTTGACCGCGAAGGGCACGTCTTCCGCCGGCTTGTTGCCGAGGATGCCGACCCGCCCGCTATGCGTCACGCCCGTCTGGTTCTGGCGCTGGGCAGTGACTAGAATCTCCTCCGAACTCTCCTCGACAGGCGCTTCCTGCGCGTAAGCCGGAACCGCGAGCGCCAGCGCGGAGGCGCAGATCGACAGGCGCATCGAGGTGCGAAGGCGGGTCTTGATCACGGTGTGTGTTCCTTTGGTAAGCAACGGGAAGCTCAGGAGCGGCGGACCTGCATGGCCCAGCCGACGGCAAGGACGGGCACGGCGAGCCCGGTCCATGAAAGGATGTCGGGCCACCCGTCGCCGGTCAGCGCGAGGATCAAAGCGACGCTGCTCAGCAAGGCGATGCCCAGTGGAATTGCGAAGATCCCGCCTAGGCCCTGCCGCTTCGGCACGCGCCGGCTCATTCCGCCGGCACCACGACGCCACCGCTCTCGACTTCACGGACATGCGCGGCGGGAGAGGCGCGGCGCTTGCCGAGCCAGAGGTAAACGCCGGTCACCAGTATCACGATCGTGAACAGATCGAGCACAGCCCAGAGGATCTTGAGTGGCAGCCCGCCATAATCGCCGAAATGCAGCGGCCGCGAAAGCGAGAGCGACTTATTGTACCACGGCATCGCGCGCGCGGCGGTGAAGGCGCCGGTCTCGGCATCGATCAGCGCCGGAGTCAGCAGGCGTTCGGTAAGCGGCGTGTCGCCCTGGAAGAACACCGCATAATGATGCTTCGAGCTAAACTTTCCGCCCGGGAAACCGATGAACTGCGGGTTGTTACCGGGCAACGCCTTACACGCCTGCGCCATCGCTTTGTCGAGCGATCCGTAGCGCGACGGCGGCAACGCGCCCTTGCCAGCATATTCGCGGGTCATCGCGGCGAGTTCGCGGCTGCGCCACAGCTTGTTGATCGGATCCTCAAGCGTGTTGATAACGCCGGTGACGCCGACCACGGTCATCCATGCAAGCGCGACGATGCCTAGCAGATTATGGTAATCGAGCCATTTGAGCCGGGTGCTCCTCGAAGTCCGCAGCGTGCCGAAGCCCAGCTTGCGCATGAAAGGCGCATAGAGCACCACGCCCGAGATCAGCGCGACGGTGAACAGCACGCCCATCGCGCCGAGGAACAGCATGCCCGGCAGCCCGAGGAACATGTCAGTGTGCAGCTGGAGCAGGAAGTGCATCACACCCTCCCCTTCGGCTTCCTGGCCCAGCGCCTTGCCCGTGGACCGATCGAACAGCTGGATCGTCATCTGCGATCCCGGCGCGTCGGGATGGGGGCCGGTGGTTATCGTCATCGAAGGCTGATCGTTGTCAAACGCCATGAACAGCGGCACTTCGCCCGGCCGCGCGGCCAGGGCCCGGGCCATCATCTCGTCAAGCGGCAGCAACCCCGGCGCAGTGCCCGACGATCCGACACCAGGCAGGCCGAGCTGCGTGGTCTCGCCGCTCAACCGGTCGATCTCGTCATGGAAGACCAGCGGCAGCCCGGTGATGCACAGCATCAGCAGGAACACCGTGCAAATCAGGCTGGTCCATTTATGAACCATATACCAGACGCGGATGCTGGAACTTGACAGGGTAAGTACAATCCGGTTGCGAGTGATTATCATTACCGACTATGGGCACGTGGCATTCCTGTCAATCACGCCGCCGGTTCAAAAGCCTCTAGCTCGCTCGCGCCGATTGCGGCTGAGCTATGCCGGAGGTTCGCTTGCAGACAAGCTACCCCAAGCAGCTAGTGGATGCCTTGAGTGATAGTCGCTCTTGCCGGCCGCAATTTCAGAGCAGACAGAGGACTCACTGCCCACGCAGTCAGGCTGCTTGGCTGTAACCTGCCGGTCGGCAACGCGCCCAATGGCTGTCGTTGAACCGCTCCTGGGCGATCCGGAAAGCGTCTTGGATCAGTTCGACAAGGGGCACAGAGCGCTCTTCAAGATCGCCGATGACCGAGTCTCGGCCACGCTCGCGCATTGAAGCGTCTTCCAACTTCGGCCGATCTCCCTCTCGGTTCGTGCGCGAAAGCGCGACTAACTCCCCGCACAAAGCTGACAGGCGGTCGCTTCGTTTCGAAGTACGTGACCCCGTTGCGCAAGATCGGCACTTCTGATCCAAAACTCATAAGTCCAGAACGATCTAACGCTCGGGGACTGTAAAGCGCCCCTCCTCAGAACGACATCCGAGCGCCTTCATCTAACGCTAACAACACTCGCACACTTCCGCGCGTGCAGAATCAGCAGATTTCCGGTTGGAAGTGCATCGCGCAGAGGGAAATCCCAATGCCGGGCCGCTGCCTGATTCAAGTACCCTTTCAATGCGACGGCGCTCGCAACCGGGTCAGTGCAGAGGGGAAGCAAGCGTTGCTGCGTGTACATCTCAGCGAAGCGGGGCATCAGACGAAACCGAAGGTGCGGCTAAAAATCAAGATTGTGTCCGCAGACAATCCTCGCCATCCGGCAATGCCCAGCCCGATTTTATACCGGGCGAAGGGCATCTGCTATTTCTACTCGAAAACTGGCGGCTGGTGGAGCTGAGGGGAATCGAACCCCTGACCTCTGCAGTGCGATTGCAGCGCTCTCCCATCTGAGCTACAGCCCCGCCGCCGTCCCGCCTGCGCGGGCGGCGCTTTCATTAGCTTTGCTCCCCACCCAATGCAACCGGGCGGTTCGACGGACCGAAGCAGGCGCGCGGCGGACTCGGCCCCTCGACGGAACCCCATTCCGTCCTGATCGCTGAACCTTTTGGAAGGCGCGCCGGGCTGCGTTCTGCGCGGTGCCGGGCCCTGCCCCAAAGCAGGAGAGACCGAAATGGACGATCGCAACAATCGTTATGGCCGCAGCGGCTCTGACTATGGCCGGGATTACGGCTCGGGCCGCGACTACACCTATTCCAGCGCGCGCGATTATGCCGCGGCGGGCGTGCGCGGCGGTGCGGGGCGCGAGCGCGGCGGCTATGGCCGCGACGAGCACCGCGACGGCTATCGCGACGATGGCCGCTGGAACGAACGCTCGGGCTATGGCGGCCAGACCCGCGACTGGGGCGGCGGCGAACATTCCAGCTATGGCAATGACAGCTATGGCGCCGGCGCCGTGCACCGCGACCGCGCCGAATCCCGCGGCCACCCGCGGGAGTATGACCGCGAACAGGGCCGCCGCCAGCACCGCGACGCCCGCGACGACCGCGGCTTTTTCGAGCGTGCCGGCGACGAAGTCCGCTCCTGGTTCGGCGACGAAGAGGCCGAGCGCCGCCGCGAGCGCGACGGGCGCTACGACGACCACATTGCCCGCGACGAACGCTGGGCCGACCGCAGCAAGGGCGACGACCATTATCATCAATGGCGCCGCCAGCGCATCGCCGAGCTCGACCGCGATTATGACGAGTACCGCACCGAGAATGCGCAGCGCTTCCACAACGAATTCTCGAACTGGCGCAGCGAACGCCAGGGCCAGCGCGATTCGCTCGCCCGCGTGACCGAGCATATGGAAGTGCTCGGCTCCGACGGCACCCACGTCGGCACCGTCGACAAGGTGCGCGGCGACCGCATCATCCTGACCAAGAGCGACAGTGCCGCTGGCGGCCACCACCATTCGATCCCGTCACGCTGGGTCCAGACCGTCGATGACAAGGTGACGCTGCGCAAGACCGCGGACGAAGCAAAGGCGCACTGGAAGGATGAGGAGCAATCGGGCGCGCTGTTCGGCGAAAGCCGGGACGAGACGCGCGACGACAAGGCGGATTGGCGCACCGGCGGCAATCTGAACCGCAGCTTCTCCGGCACCTACTGACCCGGACGCGCCATCAGGGCCCGGGGCGCGATCCCCGGGCCTTTTTCGTGTCACCCGCGCAGCTGCGCCACCATCTTCGCCGCAAGCTGGCTCAGCGTGTCGTCGCGCGCGCCCATCACCACGATGCGGTCGCCCGGCCGCGCCTGCGCCACCAGATGCGCCGCCGCCGCGTCGCGCGCCGGCACATGCACCGCCCGCTTGCCGGTCACCGCCACGTCGGCGACGATATCCGCGCTGGTCACCTCCCGCGACACCGTGCCGCCCTGGTAAACCGGGTCAGGCAGCACCAGCAGGTCGTCCTCGCCCAATTTGTCCGCGAACATCGCCACCAATTCGCTCCGCATCACCTTGAGCGGTCCATAGCCATGCGGCTGGAACAGCAGCAGCAACCGCCCGGGGAACGCGTGCAGCGTGTCCAGCGTCGCGGCGATCTTATCGGGATTGTGCCCGAAATCGTCGATCACGGCGACGCCGCCGGCTTCGCCCACCAGTTCGAAGCGGCGCTTCAACCCCGCAAAGCCCTCGATCGCCTGCCCCGCTTCGACAAGCGACACCCCCGCCGCCCGCGCGGCGCCGATCGCCGCCAGCGCATTGGCCACATTGTGCCGCCCGGGCACCTGCAACGTCACCCGCAACGGCGCCCCGCCGCGTTCCACTAAGTCAAAGGCGATGCCGAACGGCGTCGGCGCCAGATCGCGCGCTACCAAATCCGCCTCGCCTTCAATCGCGAAGCTGGTCACGCGTCCCGCCGGCAGCGTCATCGCCAGCGCCGCGCCCTCGGCATTGTCCCGGTTGATCACCGCCGTGCCCGCCTTGGCGATGAACCCGCCGAACAGTGCGATCAGCTGCTCCATCGGCATATGGTCCAGGCTGACGTTGTTGAGCACGGCGATCCGCGGCGAATACAGCGCGATCGATCCGTCGCTTTCATCCACTTCGCTGACGAACGCGTCGCCTCGGCCCACCAGCGCGCTCGCGAACGGCGCGTCGGCTGACGCGAAGTTCTTCATCACCGCACCGTTCATCACCGTGGGGTCGCGCCCGCACGCATGCAGGATCCAGCCGATCATCCCGGTCACGGTCGATTTGCCGCTGGTCCCCGCCACCCCGATGGATAAAGGCGCGGCATTGAACAGCGTCGACAAAAGCTGCGGCCGCGTCATCCGCTGCGCCCCCACCCGCTGCGCCGCCACCATGTCGGGCACGCTCGCCTCGATCGCCGCCGACGCCACCACCACTTGCTCGGCCGACGTGATGCCGCTGCCATCCTGCGGGAACAGCGCGACGCCCTTGGCACGCAGGTCGTCGAACTTGGCCGGCAGACGGCCTGAATCCAGGCTGCGGTCGGATCCGGCGACGCGCGCACCCTGGCCGGCCAGGATCATCGCCAGCGGCATCATGCCCGAACCGCCGATCCCGACGAAGAAGTATGGTTTGCCGTGCTGCATGGCTCCGCGCTATCGGCTCTGTGGGAAAGGGGCAAGCATGCGCATCGGAGTGGTGGCACCGGCACGATCGATCCGGCACGAGGGATCGGCCCGCATGGCCGCGCTGTTGGCGCTGACCTATCCCGCGCACGACATCGTCTTCCACCCGCAATGCTATCTTGAGGAGGGGCATTTCGCCGGTTCGGACGATGTCCGCGCCAACGCCTTTCTCGAATTCGCCAACGATCCCGGCTTTGACGCGATCTGGTTCGCGCGCGGCGGCTATGGCTCGAACCGCATCCTCACGCGCGTGATGCCGCGGCTCGGCCCCGCCGCGAACCACAAGACCTATATGGGCTTTTCCGACATGGGCTTCCTGCTCGGCGCGCTCTACGCCCGCCGCATCGGCAATGTGTGCCATGGCCCGATGGCGAGCAGCCTGGGAATGAACGACGCCGGCGAATCGACCGGCTGGGCGCTTGGCTGGATGATCGAGCGCGATCGCCGCGCGCTGGAACCCAGCCTTGCCGATGGGCGCCCTGCGGTCGCCTTCAATCTCGCGATCCTGTCGGCGATGATCGGCACGCCCTGGCTGCCCGATCTTACCGACCATATCCTGATGATCGAGGAAGTGGGCGAGCCGCTATACCGAATCGACCGCATGCTTTCGCAAATGGCACATGCGACGCAGCTGAAAGGGATTGCCGGCGTCCGCCTCGGCACGATCAGCGACGTGGTGCCCAACACGCCAGCGTTCGCCGAAACGCCCGAACAGATGATCCTGCGCTGGTGCGCGGAGATGCGCGTGCCCTATCTCGGCCGCGCCCAGATCGGCCATGTTGAGCAGAACCGGGTCGTGCCGTTCGGCGTGGCCTGACTCGGGCATTCCGGTAACAACCCAGTAACATGTTGTCTCGTAAGCCGCGTGCCTGGAGGTGGCGGTGCGGCTGTCGATTGCCAACCGAGTGTCGCTCGCATGCGCGGCGCTGGTGGGGGTATCTTTCCTGTTGCTTCTTGCGGGGCTGAATGTCGGCAACGGCATCCACCTGGCAAATGCGCGCGTCGAGGCGCTAAGCCGCGCCTTGCAGCGCGAGGGCGCCCGCGATCTCGCCCAGCAAAAGCTGCGGCTCGCCGTAGGCGCGGTCACCCGCCGCCGCGAACAGGGGCTGCCGGTGTCGCCTGCACAATGGGCTGCGCTGTCGCGCCAGATCGATGCGATCCCGGCACTCAGCGCCGACGACCGAAAGCCCGCGGCCTCGGCGCGACAGGCGGTCGCGGCTGGCGGCGCCGCACACGACATGGCACTTGCCTCGCGCCGGTTGGTGGCGGTGGCGCAACATCATCCCGACCGGATCAAGCAGGCGATGCCCGCTTACCTCGCATCGCTCAAGCGGCTGGAAGCCGCGCAATTCGCCGAACGCGAAGTGCTCGCCGATGCGATCAATTCCGCCGTGCGCGCGAATGGCAGGCAAAGCCATCGCGACATCCTGCGCGTGTTGACCGGCGGGCTGCTGATCGTGCTGATCGTCATTGCGATGGCGACGTGGCTGCGCCGCCAGTTGCTCTCGCCGATCGTCGCGATCGCCACGCGCCTGCGCGACTTCGATGCCGACGCGGCGGACACTGAATTCCCCGGACTGATGCGCGACGACGAACTTGGCGACCTGTCACGCGGCCTGGCTGAATATCACGGCGCCGTTGAGGAACGCCGCGTCGCGGAACGCCGCGCCGATTATCTCGCGCGTCACGATGTTCTCACCGGCCTGCCCAACCGGCTGCAGTTTGAGGATCGGCTCACCAAGGAACTCGCGCATAGCCGCGCGACGGGCGCTGCGCTGGGCCTGCTCGCCATCGACATGGACGATTTCAAGGCGATCAACGATCGCCACGGCCATGCGGGCGGCGACCGTGCGCTGCGCCGGGCCGCGGAGATCCTCGATGCTTGTGTCGAGGAAACCGATCTCGTCGCGCGCCTGGGCGGCGATGAATTCGCCATTCTTCAGATCGGTGCCGTTCAGCCTGCGGCGGCCGAAGCACTGGCGAAGCGAGTGCTGGAGTACACCGCGGCCACCGCGCGCGAGCCGATCGAGATCCGAATGAGCATCGGCATGGCCATCGCCGCCGGCGATCTTGGCCGCGAGGAATTGCATAATGCCGCCGACCTCGCGCTCTATCGGGCCAAGGCCGATGGCCGGAACCGCGCCCGGCTGTTCGACGCGGCGCTCCGTGAACGGGAACGGCTGCGGGTCCGCCTCGCACGCGACCTGGAACTGGCCATCGCCTGGCGCCAGCTGCATCTGGTGTTTCAGCCGATTGCCAATGCCGCAACGCTTGGCATCATCGGCTATGAGGCGTTCCTGCGCTGGGAGCATCCCGATCTAGGCGATATCGCCCCTGACCTCTTCATTCCCGTTGCCGAGCGCTCGGGGCTGATCGAGGAAATCGGCCTGTGGGTGGCGGACCAGGCTTTTGCCGCCGCCGCGGAATGGGACGAATGCCTGTCGCTCTCGCTCAACCTGTCGTCGGTGCAGTTCCGCGCACCCGGTTTCGCCGAGGCGGTGCTCAGCCGCGCCCGGCTTCACGGCGTCGCCACCAGCCGCCTGGAATTCGAAGTCACCGAGAACGCCATGCTGGTAGGCGTGCAACGTCACGAAGTGCTGGAGGCGTTCCGCGTGCTGCAAGCTGCCGGCGCCCGCATCGTCATGGACGATTTCGGCACCGGCCATTCGACGCTCAGCAACCTGAAGGACTTCAATTTCGACAAGCTGAAGATCGACCGCAGCTTCATCGCCGAGCTGCACGACCACGAATCCTCGGCGCTGATCGTCAAGACCACCATCGCGCTGGGCAAGAGCCTGGGCATCAAGGTGGTGGCGGAGGGCGTGGAAACCCCCGCCCAGCTCGCCGAGCTGAAGCTGTGGGGCTGCGATCAGATCCAGGGCTATCTGATCGGCCGCCCCGCCGCCAACCCCGGCCGCGGCGCGGCGCCCCGGGCTTCGGGACTGTCGCTCGCCCGCTGATCGGCACATCGGTGCTGCACATTGCCGCAATGCTTGCCTATATCGCACCGGCGCGGGCATAAGCCCGTGCTCCACAGCCTTTTCTATAAAAGCGAGTTTCCCGTGTCCGAGATGTTCCGCATTACGCTGCCCGACGGTTCCGTCCGTGAGGTAGCCCCGGGGACTACCCCGGCGGACATCGCCGCGGCGATCGGTCCGGGCCTGGCCAAGGCCGCCATTGCCGCGCGTGTCGACGGCGAGCTGCGCGACATCATGCGCCCGCTCGAAGGCGACGCACAGCTCGCGCTGGTCACGTCGAAGGATGAGAAGGACGCGCTCGAGCTCGCCCGCCACGATTACGCGCACATCCTGGCCGAGGCGGTGCAGCACCTGTTCCCCGGCACCCAGATCACCTTCGGGCCCTCGACCGATGACGGCTTCTATTACGATTTCGCGCCCAAGGATCGGCCCTTCACCGAGGAAGACCTGCCCGCGATCGAGGAAGAGATGCGCCGCATCATCGCGCGCGACGAGCCGCTGATCCGCGAAGTGTGGAGCCGCGCCGACCTGATCGCGCGCTGGGAAAAGGAAGGCGAGACCTTTAAGGCGCAATGGGCCGCCGAACTGCCCGAGGGCGAGGAACTGACCGTGTATCGCGCGGGCAAGGGCGAGAACGCCTGGCTCGACATGTGCCGCGGCCCGCACCTCGCTTCGACCGGCAAGGTGGCGCCGGATGCCTTCAAGCTCACTCGCGTGTCGGGCGCCTATTGGCGCGGCGATCAGAAGAACGCGATGCTGTCGCGCATCTACGGCACCGGCTGGCTCAACAAGAAGCAGCTCGCCGAGCATCTGACGCGGCTGGAGGAAGCCGCCAAGCGCGACCACCGCAAGCTGGGCCAGGAAATGGACCTGTTCCACTTGCAGGCCGAGGCGCATGGCAGCGTGTTCTGGCATCCCAATGGCTTCACCATCTGGCGCGCGCTGGAGGCCTATATGCGCCGCGCAATCGATGCGGCCGGCTATCAGGAGGTCAAGACCCCGCAGGTCATGGACGCCCGCCAGTGGGAGCAGTCCGGCCATTGGGGCAAGTATCGCGAGAACATGTTCGTCATCCCCGACGAAGTGCCCAATGTCGAGGATGAAGGCCCGATTGTCTCGGACGACGCGCAGTGGATGGCCTTGAAGCCGATGAACTGCCCGGCGCACGTGCTGATCTTCCGCCAGGGGATCAAGTCGTACCGCGATTTGCCGATGCGCCTGTACGAAAATGGCTGCTGCCACCGCAACGAGCCGCACGGCGCGCTGCACGGATTGATGCGCGTGCGCCAGTTCACGCAGGACGACGCGCACATCTTCTGCCGCGAAGACCAGATCGTCGAGGAAGTGCAGGCCTTCTGCAAGCTCGCGGACCGAATCTATCGCGATTTCGGCTTCACCTACTCGATCAAGCTGGCTCTGCGCCCCGACAAGCGCTTCGGCAGCGACGAGATGTGGGACAAGGCCGAGGCCGAACTGCGCGACGCCGTGATCCGCGCCGGGCTCGCCACCGAGGAATATGGCTGGGAGGAACTGCCGGGCGAAGGCGCCTTCTACGCGCCCAAGCTCGAATGGCACCTCACCGACGCGATCGGCCGCACTTGGCAGGTCGGCACGATCCAGTCCGACCGCGTCTTGCCTGAACGTCTCGACGCATCGTACGTCGGCGAGGATGGCGAGCGCCACCGTCCGGTCATGCTCCACCGCGCGATTTTCGGTTCTTATGAACGGTTTATCGGCATTTTGATTGAGCATTTCGCCGGCAAGCTGCCTGCCTGGTTGGCTCCCACCCAAGCCGTCGTCGCCACCATCGTGTCCGACGCCGACGACTATGCTTTCCGCGTCGACAAGATGCTGGCCGACGTCGGCATCCGCGTCCAAACCGACCTGCGCAACGAAAAGATCAACTACAAGGTGCGCGAGCATTCGGTCGCGAAAGTCCCCAACCTCCTGGTCGTCGGCAAGCGCGAGGCCGAGGAAGGTACCGTTGCCCTCCGCGTGCTCGGATCGCAGGGCCAACAGATGCTCACCCTTGAAGAAGCCGTCGCCAAGCTGAAGGCCGAAGCAACGCCGCCCGACCTGCGCTGATGCCGACAACGCTCGCGATCTACGCCGCCGCCGCTTTGGCGGAGATCGCGGGCTGCTTCGCCTTCTGGTCGGTACTCCGTCTCGGCAAGTCACCCCTGTGGCTGGTTCCCGGCGGCGTCTCGCTCGCCTTGTTCGCCTGGCTCCTTACGCTCGGCAACGCCGAAGCCGCAGGCCGCGCCTACGCGGCCTATGGCGGCATCTACATCCTCGCCTCACTGGGCTGGCTGGTCCTTGTCGAACGGGTCTCGCCAACCCGCTGGGATCTGATCGGCGCGGCCCTTGCAGTGCTCGGTTGCATCGTCATCCTGGCCGGACGGCGGTAATCCTGCCACACCGCCCGGGATTTCCGCGATGCGGGAACCTCTGCGCCTTCCAAATCTTCCCGCTAAAGCCTATATCGGGAACTGCAACTTAAACGATTCCAGGAGCAAGTCCTATACGTCCTCCCATGGCCCGGCGCCCGAACGCGCCCCCGATGCCGATGAACGGGCCTCGGTTCAACGAATTCATTCAGTCCCCGAAGGTGCGGGTGATTGATCAGGACGGCGAAAATCTCGGCGTGATGTACACGCGCGAGGCAATGGAGCAGGCGCGCGAGGTCGGCCTCGATCTGGTCGAAGTGTCGCCCAACGCCGATCCGCCCGTGGCGAAGTTTCTGGACGTCGGCAAGTTCAAGTACGAGGCCCAGAAAAAGGCCAATGTCGCCCGCAAATCGCAGAAGACGCAGGAGATCAAGGAGATCAAAATGCGTCCCAACATCGACGATCATGATTATGATACGAAGATGAAGGCGATTCACAAGTTCATCGGCGAAGGCGACAAGGTCAAGGTCACCCTGCGCTTCCGCGGTCGCGAGCTTTCGCACGGTCAGCTCGGCATGGTGCTGCTGAAGCGCGTTCAGGAGGATACGGCCGAGATCGCGAAGATCGAAAGCTATCCGCGCATGGAAGGCCGTCAGATGCTGATGGTCATCTCGCCCAAATGACGTTCTGGCGAGGGCTGCGTGCGGTGGCCCTCGCCGCGCTTGCCGCGTGTCCGGCGTCGGCGCAGACCGGCTCGAACACCGCGCCCGCCAACGAGCCGCTGGTCCTGCCGAAAAGCTATACCAGGGTGTGGGCCGACGAGTTCGACCGCCCCGGCCTGCCGAACAGCGCCAAGTGGCGCTACGACACCGAATACAACAAGCGCGGCTGGTTCAACAACGAGTTGCAATATTATGCAGCCGCCCGGCGTGAGAACACGCGCGTGGAGAATGGCCGCCTGATCATCGAAGCCCGCCGGGAACGCCTGTCAGGCAAAGCCGATTTCGGCGGACAGAATTACTCCTCTGGCAAGCTGATCACCCGCGGCGTGGCGGCGTGGAAATACGGCTTCATCGAAGTGCGCGCAAAGCTCGCCTGCGGACGCGGGGTATGGCCCGCGATCTGGATGCTCGCGGCGGACGGCAAGGCCGGCTGGCCGGCGATGGGCGAGATCGACATCATGGAGCATGTCGGCTGGGACAAGGGACGTGTCCACGGCACCGTGCATACCAAGGCGTACAACCACAGCATCGGCACACAGAAAGGCGCCAGCCGCATGGTGCCCGACGCCTGCACCGCTTTTCACCGATTTCAGTTGCACTGGAACCCCGATCGCATCCTGATCGGCGTGGATGGCCGCGCCTTTATGCGCTTCGACAACAACGGGAAGCGCAACGCCGCGACTTGGCCTTTCGCGTCGCCGCAATATCTGATTCTCAACGTTGCGGTGGGCGGCTGGGGTGGTCAAAAGGGTATCGACCCGGCCGCTTTCCCCACGCGGATGGAAGTGGATTATGTGCGGGTCTGGCAGAAGCGGTAGAGCCGCTCCCTCCGCTTCCCCGCTAATGACATCGGCGTGCTGTGCGCCTCAGCTTGCGATGGGATAAGTGACGAAGACCTGCGCCCGCGTTTCGATCGGCTTGGGCTTCAGCTCGATCACGACGGGCGCCACCTCGGGCGCGGGAGGCGCAGCCGCGTCGCTCACGCGGTGACGCGCGCCCGACACCATCATGTCGAAATTCGCCTGATCGCGCACGGCAACGATCGTGCCCAGCTTATGGCCGGCGCCGCTCGCCAGCGCCGCCGCCTTCTTGCGAGCAGTCTCGACCGCGGCGGCGTTCGCCCGGCCCTGCGCAGCCTCGGGATCGGACAGCGTGAAACCCTGCACCCGCGCGTCACTCGCGCCGAGCCGTGAAGCCAGACCGGCGGCCGTGGCCGCCTTCTCGACGGCGCGGGTGCGCACATTCATCTGGATGGTCGCGATATAGCCGATCACTGCGCAGTCGCCCGTGCTGATGCGCGGCTGGCTGTTATAGCCGCGCGCGTCGGTGCAGGCAGCGCCTCGGGCCTCGATAATGGTGACGTTGCTGGTGGTGAGTTCGGCGTCGGTGCCCAGCAAACCCGTGAGCCCGCGGTGCACGGCCTTCTGCTTCGCCGCGATCGCGATTGTCGCCGCGTCGGGCGTCGCGCCCTCGCCGCGCAAATAGATGTCGAGCAACGCGATATCCGGCACCGTCTGCACAATGCCCGTGCCGGTCACTTGAATGGTCCGCTCCACCGCCTCCGGCGCGCTCTGCGCCTGTGGCGCCAACACGGCAGCGGCGAAAAGCCAGTACGTCATCATACATCCCCCCTTGTTAAGGCACAGCATCACTCAGGCCGTGGGACGCATCAAGCAGAGAGATCGTCTATCTGCGTCGCTTGTTCTTTTGATCGATCAACACGGCTTGCTGCCATCGGCCCGGTGCCTTGTCCGTTCGATGAATGCACCCAGCCCAGCAACAAGGCCGCTTCTTGCCTTCCAGCACTTCATCGCAAGTCCGCTCAATGCGGCGTTGGCGCGTTGCAGGCTGCTTCGAATCGTCGATCCAGCAGATGAACTCGTTGCGGCCTAGCGGAGTCAAAGCCTTCCAACGAGCAAATACACTGGGATCGGCTCGCACTGCGTCTTGAAGATCGTCGGGCGCGTCGTGAACCGTGCCGTGCGGAAAGATAGTCGCCACAGAACCTCCGACAGCAAAGCGCTTCGACTGAGCGCCCCGCTAGAGCCAAATAGTCACCAAGCGCGCGCCCCACCAACAACGCGACTGACGAGGGGCGATGACAGGCGCAACGTCATCCCTGCGGCGGCTCCCACAGCTCGATCGGATTGCCCTCCGGGTCGTGGATGCGGGCGAAGCGTCCGGTTTGCGGAGTGTCCCACTCCGCCTTGGTCTGGATCTTGATTCCGGCAGCGTTCAATTGCTCCAGCAGGCCATCCAGGTCGCGCACGCGAAAGTTGAGCATGCACGTCTTGTCGGCGGCGAAATAGTCGCTGTCCGCCTTGAACGGCGCGAACACCACCGGCCCGGGCTCAGGATACCAGAACCAGTCGCTCGACTGGCCCTGTTCGTCCTTGCCGCATCCGCCGCCGACGCCCAGCATCTCGCGGTACCAGGCCGCCAGCCCTTCGGGATCGCGTGCGCGAAAGAAGAAACCGCCCCATCCGATCACCGGCATGCCGCTCTCCCTTGTTCAGGCGGCTTGGGCGATATCCTGTCCCGCCGCCGCTTCCAGCAGGCGCCGCTCGATCGTCTTGAGGCGGGCCGCGCTTTCGATCTTATCACCGATCAGATCGGTCAGATAGAAGGTGTCGACCGCGCGCTCGCCATAAGTCGCGACATGCGCCGAGTGGATCGTCACCTTCGATTGAAACAGCGCATAGGCCAGATGGAACAGCAGCGCGGGCCGGTCGCGCGCATTCACTTCGATCACCGTGAAGCGGTTCGACGCCTTGTTGTCGATCAGCACATTGGGCTCGATCGGAAACGCGTCGGCGCGCAGCCTCGGCAAGGGTCTGGCCTTTAGCCGCTCTTGCAGCTTGGCGCGGTTGGCGAGGGCGTCGGCGATGCCGGACTTGATCCGCTCGAGCCGCGTAGCCTCGTCGAATGGCTGGCCCAGCGGATCCTGAATCAGGAAATTGTCGAGCGCCATCCCGTCGCGCGTCGTGTGGATGCGCGCGTCGATGATGTTGCCGCCAGCCAAGTGGATCGCGCCGGCGATGCGGTAGAACAGCCCGGGATGATCCGAGGCATAGACCGTTACCAACGTCGCACCGCGCTCCGGGTAGACCTGCGCCTCGATCGAGAGCTGCGACACACCTGCGGCATCGACCTGTCGCGCATTTCGCTCGAGCACATCAAGCGGTTCGGCGATCCAGTATGGCTCGGTCTGACGGCTGGCGAACGCATCCACTCGCGCCGCATCCCAGCCCAGCAAGCCGCCCAACGCCACCTGCTTGGCGCGGATGCGCTCGCTCCGACCCTTTTGCTTGTGGCCGAGTTGCAGCACCTCCTCCGCGGCATCGAACAAGTCGGCGAGCAACTGGCGTTTCCAGCTGTTCCACACAGTGGGTCCCACCGCGCGGATGTCGACGATGGTGAGCGCCAGCAGCAGGCGCAGGCGTTCAGGGCTCTGCACGCGGTCGACAAAATCCAGGATCGTCTTGAAGTCGCTCAGATCGCGCTTGAAGGCGGTGTCGGACATCAGCAGATGCCACCGCACCAGCCATGCCACTGTCTCCGTCTCCGCCGGCGTCAGGCCGAGCCGGGGGCAAAGCCGCTCGGCCACTTCGGCACCCAGGATTGAATGGTCGCCATGGCGCCCCTTGGCGATGTCGTGCAGCAGCACCGCCACGTACAGCGCCCGGCGCGACACGATACGCGGGAAGATCGCCGTGGCGAGCGGATGATCGTCGGCCAGCGCGCCACGCTCGATCCGATTGAGCAGTCCGATCGCGCGGATGGTGTGCTCGTCCACCGTGTAATGGTGGTACATGTCGAACTGCATCTGCGCCACGACGCGGCCGAAGTCGGGCATGAACCGCCCGAACACGCCGGCCTCGTTCATCCAGCGCAGCACCGTTTCGGGATCGCGCGGGCTGGTCAGCAGTTCCAGGAACAGCGCATTGGCGCGTGGATCGCATCGGACATCGTCGACCAGCTTGGCATCGCGCGCCGCGGCACGCATCGCCAGCGGGTGCACCTCCAGCCCGTGCAGATCGGCCAATTGGAACAGTTCGATCAGCCGCACCGGATCGCTGCGAAAGAAGTCGTCGGACGGCAGCGCCAGCCGGCCGCGGTCGAGCACGAAGCCGTGCAGCTTGCGCGGACGGCGCCGCAGCGTCGGCAGCCCGAAACGCCCGCCGCGCGCGGCGAACTTCTCGTCCAGATGCGCCAGGAACACGCCGGTCAGGTCGCCGACCATCTTAGCCTGAAGGAAGTAATATTGCATGAACCGCTCGACCGCGGCCTTGCCCGGGCGATCGGCGAACCGCATCCGCTCGGCAATCTCGCGCTGCACGTCGAAGGTCAGCCTGTCCTCGGCGCGCCGAGTCAGAAGATGCAGATGACAGCGCACCGCCCACAGGAAGTTCTCGGCGCGGCGGAACTGCCGAAACTCCTTCTTGGTCAGCAATCCTTGCTCGACCAGCTCGGCGGGCTCGCCGACATTATACGCGTATTTGCCGATCCAGAAGAGCGTGTGGAGATCGCGTAATCCCCCCTTCCCCTCCTTCACATTGGGTTCGACGACATAGCGGCTGTCACCCATGCGGCGGTGACGTGCATTCCGCTCGTCCAGCTTCTGGGCGATGAAGGCGCGGGCCGTGTCGTGCTGCACTTCAGCCTTGAAGCGCCGCGCGGCCTCATCATAGAGCGCGGTGTCGCCCCAGACATAGCGCGCCTCCAGCAATGCGGTCCGCACCGTGACGTCGCTTTTCGCCTGCCGCACCATCTCATCGAGCGACCGTGACGAATGGCCGACCTTCAGTTGCAGGTCCCACAGCGAATAGAGCATCGATTCGATGACCTGCTCGCTCCACCCGGTGACTTTCCAGGGCGTGACGAAGCCGATGTCTATGTCCGAGTGCGGCGCCATCTCGCCGCGGCCATAGCCGCCCACCGCGATCAGCGTCATGCGCTCGGCAGCGGTGGGATTATGGTTGGGGTGCAGCCGCTCCACCGTGAAGTCCCACAACAACCGCAGCAGCTGGTCGACCAGAAACGCCCCTGCCGCCGCGGCCTCGAGCCCGCGCGAAGGATGCTCCTCCAGCCGCCGCGCGATCTCCGCCCGGCCGATGGCAAGCGCGTCCTTGAGCTCGGCCGTGGCAGCGGCCCGCATCGCCCCAGGCTGCCCCCCGGGAAGCGCGCCAAGCCGCTCGGCGACGGCGCGCCGGTCGATCAGGGAACGGCGGTGCGGAACGGAGTCAAAGCGGCCGGACATGGCATGTGAGATAAAGGCATCCGCAGTGGCGCGCCACCTCCGCCTTCAGCCCTCTCCCGCAAGAGCGTGAGAGGGCCAGAACGCCACGGAACGTCAATCCGGCTTCTTCGCCACGCCGACCAGCGCCGGGCGCAGCAGCCGGTCCTTGATCATGTAGCCGGTCTGGATCTCCTGCACGACCGTGCCCGGCTCCGCCTCGGCCGAAGGCACTTCCATCATCGCTTGGTGGCGATTGGGATCGAGCGCCTCGCCCACTGCCGAAATCTTGGTGATGCCATGGCGGCCGAACACCGACTCCAATTCGCGGCCGGTTGCTTCCAGCCCGACGACCAGTCCCTTCAGCTTCTCGTCCTCGCGCAGATCGGCGGGGATCGCCGCCAACGCACGCGACAGATTGTCGGCAACCGACAGCACGTCGCGCGCGAAGCCCGTGGCAGCATAGGCGCGCGCGTCCTGCGCTTCCTTCTCGGCGCGACGGCGCACATTCTGCGTCTCCGCCTGCGCGTACAGCACCTGCTGCTTGGCTTCTGCGAGCTGCGCTTCCAGCTCGGCGCTGCGGTCATGCTCCGCCACTTCGGGTGCCGCTTCGGCGGTTTCGTCGCGAAGGTTGATGTCTGCGTCCTGCACGTCCGCGTTGATGTTGTCGTTCTCGGTCATAATTCCCTGTACGTCTTCAAGCGAGCAATCGGGCCAAGGTGGCCGCCGTGAAATCCACCATGGGCACGACGCGCGCATAGTTCAACCGGGTGGGGCCGATCACGCCCACCACGCCCACCACGCGGCCGTCGAGCGAACGCACCGGCTTTGCGATCACCGAAGACCCCGACAACGCGAACAGCTTGTTCTCGGATCCGATGAAGATCCGCGTCGCTTCCCCCTCGCGTGCGCTGTCGAGCAGCCGGGCGATCTCTTCCTTGCCCTCCAGCTCGTCGAGCAGCTGGCGGACGCGGTCCAGGTCCTCGGCGGCGGTGGCATCGACCAGCCGGGCCTGCCCGCGCACGATCAGCACCGGGCGGCGGCCGCCATCCTCGCTCCACACCGCAAGGCCCCGCTCGACCAGCGCGGCGGAGGCGCTGTCCAACGCCGCCCGCTGCTGCGCCAGGTCGCGCTCGATCCGAGCCCGCGCCTCGCTCAACGTCAAGCCGGACAGCATCGCGCTCATATAGTTGGCGGCTTGTTGCAGCGAGTGCGGATCGATCCCGCCGGGCAAGTGCACGACTCGGTTCTCCACCGACCCGTCATCGCCCACCAGCACCGCAAGCGCGCGGTCCTGGCTGAGTGGCACGAAGCCGAACTGACGCAGCACCGGCTCCGCCTTGGGCACCAGCACCAGCCCGGCGCACGCCGACAGGCCGGACAAGGCGGCGGTGGTGTTGGCGATCGCCTCTTCCACTGGCCCGACCTGCCCCGCCCGCGCCTCGATCGCGGCGCGTTCCTCGACGGAGGGTTCGCTGGCCTGCATCATCCCGTCGACGAACAGCCGCAGCCCGCTATCGGTCGGCATCCGCCCCGCGCTGGTATGCGGCGCGGCGAGCAGCCCGAATTCCTCCAGATCCTGCATCACGTTGCGGATCGACGCGGGCGACAGGTTCATCCCCGAAATCTTGGAGATCGTCCGCGACCCCACCGGTGCGCCGGTGTCGAGATAGGATTCGACGACCATCCGGAACACGTCACGCGCGCGATCGGTAAGTTCGGAGATCGGGGGCGTGGTCATGAAATGTATGTAGCGCGTGTCGGGCCAGCCTCAAGCATAGGTTCCGTTCCTCGACAAAGGCCGAGGAGCAGCATGCTTACGGCCGTGCCCCAATCATCTCTCCGATCGGCAGCATCCCCGGCGCGTCGCGCAGCGCCTGCGCCAGCGCCGCGTTCTCGACCCGGCAGCCGTGATAAAAATGGAGCGTCTGGCTGTCCCCGATCGCCCGCGTCCAGTGCACCTCGGTGCTCGGCATGTCGGTCGGCGCGTTGCCGCAATTGGCGCTGCCCATCTCGTAGCGCACTTCGCCCTGCGCCGGCCGGTACGGTTCCAGTTTCGCCGCGAACGCGTCATATTGCTCCCGGCTCAGTCTAAAGGGACGCTCGCCGGTAACCGCGGTGTACTGCTTGCCTTCGAACACCCCGGTCCCATCGGGGCGTACCACCACGGCATATACCGGGCAGCGGCCGTGGCAGGGCGCGGTCTCCAGCGTGATCGAGTCCGCTTCGATCGCCACCGGCGTACCGCCCGGCCGCGCGCCATCGCTCGCGCATCCCGCCAGCGCCAATGCCGCCGCCCCGATCGCCATCCACTGCCTGCCCATCACAACTCCCTTCGGATCACCCGCCGCCACTGGCGCGTTTCCCACGCACGGTCTACTTGGCGCGACCAAGTTTGCAGGAGAATGAACCGATGCGCCCATCCGGCCGCGCCCCCGACGAAATGCGTGCGATCTCGATCACGCCCAGCTTCACCCGCCACGCAGAGGGTTCGGTGCTGATCGGCTTCGGCGACACCCGCGTGCTGGTCACCGCCAGCATTGAGGAGCGCATTCCGCCCTGGCTGCGCGGCAAGGGCGAAGGCTGGGTCACCGCCGAATACGGCATGCTCCCCCGCGCCACCCACACCCGCAGCGCCCGCGAAGCCGCCAAAGGCAAGCAGTCGGGCCGCACCCAAGAGATCCAGCGCCTGATCGGCCGCTCGCTACGCGCCGTCACCGATCTCAAGCTGCTCGGCGAGCGCCAGATCACCCTCGATTGCGACGTGCTTCAGGCCGATGGCGGCACCCGCACCGCCGCGATTTCAGGCGCCTGGGTGGCGCTGCGCCTCGCCGTTAACAAGCTGATGGCCGAGGGCAAGCTGACCGCCGACCCGATCACGCAGCAGGTCGCCGCCGTCAGCTGCGGCATCTTCCAGGGCAATCCGGTGCTCGACCTGGACTATGACGAGGATTCGAACGCGGACGCCGACGCCAATTTCGTGCTCCTCTCCGACGGCAAGATCGCCGAAGCGCAGGCAACCGCGGAGGGCGCGACCTATGATGAGGAAGGCCTGCTCCGCTTGCTCCGCCTCGCCCGCATCGGCTGCAATCAGATCTTCGCCGAACAGCTGAAGGCCGTGCAATGACCGGGCCCAATGAAGGGGTGGGCGGCGACGCCCCCCAGGCCATCCGCAAGCTCAAGCCCGGCAAGCTGGTGATCGCCAGCCACAATCCGGGCAAGGTCCGCGAAATTCGCGCGCTGCTCGGCCCCTATGGCATCGAACCGGTCTCCGCGGCCGAGCTGGACCTGCCCGAGCCCGAGGAAACCGGCACCACCTTCGTCGCCAATGCCGAGCTGAAGGCGCTCCAGGCCGCCGATCTGTCAGGCCTGCCCGCGCTGTCGGACGATTCGGGGCTATGCGTCGAAGCATTGAACAACGAACCCGGCATCTTCTCGGCCCGCTGGGGCGGCGAAGCCAAGGATTTCGACCTCGCGATGCGCAAGGTTGAGGACCGCCTGGCCGCGCTTCCGCCCGAAACCAGCCGCTCGGCGCACTTCATCTGCGCGCTGGCACTCGCCTGGCCCGATGGTCATGTCGAATGGTTCGAAGGCCGCGTCGACGGCACGCTGGTCTGGCCCCCGCGCGGGGACAAGGGCTTTGGCTACGACCCGATGTTCGTCGCCGATGGCCATGCGCAAACCTTCGGCGAGATGGACCCACAAGCCAAACACGCCATGAGCCACCGCGCCGACGCCTTCCGCCAACTGGTCGCGGCGGTGTTCTGACCCACAAATCCTCCCCCTTGCGGGGGAGGATCGAACCCTCAAGCCTCGACCAACGCCGCCAACGCCGCCTCGCGCACGTCGCGCGCCAGCGCATCCACCCGCGCCACATCGGCGTCCCAGGCGAACATGAACCGCGCGCCCCCGCCGATGAATGTATAAAACCGCCAGCCCCGCGCCCGCAGCGCCTCCAGCACCGGCTCAGGCGCGCGCAGGAACACCGCGTTGGCCTCCACCGGGAACATCAGCTCGATTCCCGGCAACCCCGCCACCGCCGCCGCGACCCGCTGCGCGCAATCATTGCCATGTTCGGCATTGCGCAGCCACGCGCCGCTCTCCAACAGCCCCACCCACGGCGCCGACAAGAAGCGCATCTTGGACGCCAGCTGTCCGGCCTGCTTGCAGCGATAATCGAAGTCCTCCGCCAGCGTAGGCTCGAAGAACAGCACCGCCTCGCCCACCGCCATGCCGTTCTTGGTGCCGCCAAAGCACAGCACGTCGACGCCCGCCTGCCAGGTGATCTCGGCGGGCGAACAGCCCAAGGTCGCACAGGCATGCGCGAACCGCGCCCCATCCATGTGCAGCCGCAATCCCAGCTCGCGGCACGTCGCCGA
Organism: Sphingomonas xinjiangensis; assembly: GCF_014199255.1. Lineage (GTDB taxonomy): Bacteria > Pseudomonadota > Alphaproteobacteria > Sphingomonadales > Sphingomonadaceae > Sphingomonas > Sphingomonas xinjiangensis. The sequence continues at coordinate 402,847 of NZ_JACIJF010000002.1, forward strand.
CAGCGCGCGCACTTCGGCGACGCTATAGACCTGTCCCGTCTCGGTCGGCTGCGTGATCGTCACAACGCGCGGCTTGGGGAAGTGGATGTCCGACCGGCTCGTCGCCAGCCCGCGCACCGCTTCGGGCGTCAGCTTGCCGCCCGCGGTCTGCGCCACCAGCAGCTTGGATCCGTTGGAAAAGAACTCCGGCGCGCCGCACTCGTCGGTCTCGACATGCGCCGAGGAGGAACAGATCACGCTGTGATAGGATTGCCCGAGCGACGCCAGCGCCAGCGAATTGGCCGCCGTTCCGTTGAACGCGAAGAACACTTCGCACTCGGTGCCGAACAGCGTGCGAAACGCGTCGGATGCGCGCTGCGTCCAATCGTCATCGCCATAGGCCGTGGCCGAGCCTGAATTCGCTTCCGCCATGGCGTTCCACGCCTCTGGACAGATTCCGGCATAATTGTCGCTGGCGAATTGTTGAGCTTGATCGATCACGCGCACTGCCTCTTAAACTGGTTCGGCACCAGGAGACAGGTCGACACGTGGCTTGGAACCCGATGGTTGCCGGTCCGGCCACATCCCTCCGCTTGGTAAAGCGGAGGCACCACCTTGCTCGGGAGCAGGTTGGTGCCAGGCGTCGGCCCGACTCTTGATGCAGTGCCCCGTTAGCGCGGCTGGCCAGGCGGTTCAACCCGCTGCGGTGCAGCAAGGTCTGGTCACACCGATGGGAGTACCGATCAGCGACTTCTCACCGCACCGCACCGCGGCAAAAGGTCGTTGGAGAGACGTCGCCCTCCATCCTCAACAGAAGTGCAATAGCGGCAAGACCAAGCCAGGGCGGGCGCGGACCACGGCCAACAATCGAGGCGGGCATCGCTAAATGCTTCGCTTCCGGCGACAATTGTTGCAATTGCCACGAACGCCTTTTTCAACGGTCGACCCGTCCGTTCATGACACCAGAAGGGCGTAAGAGGGTTCGAGGTACCGATGTCCGATCGCCTGAAGGTCTTGCTCCAGTACATCCTGCCCAAGAAGCACATAAGCACCATCGCCGGCCGCATCGCCGGCGCGAAAGCGGGCCGCATGACAACGCGGGCGATCCGCTGGTTCGTCGGCACCTACGCCGTCGACATGCGCGAAGCCGCAGACCCGGACATCAACAGCTACAAGAGTTTCAACGACTTCTTCACTCGGCCGCTAAGAGCCGGTGCCCGCCCGGTGGCGGATGCCGACTTCGTCTCTCCCGTCGACGGAGCGATCAGCCAGTTCGGCGCCATCGAGGAGCATCATATGCTCCAAGCCAAGGGCCATCGATTCACCACGACGGATCTGGTGGGCGGCGACCACACGCTCGCCGCGCAGTTCCGCCACGGCAGCTTCGCCAACCTCTATTTGTCGCCAAAGGATTATCACCGCCTGCACATGCCGTGCAGCGGCACGCTCAAACGCATGATCTACGTGCCGGGCACGCTGTTCTCGGTGAACCCCGTGACTGCGCGCGGTGTGCCGAACCTCTTTGCCCGAAATGAGCGGGTCGTGTGCGTGTTTGAATCGGCCGAACATGGTCCGTTCGTCATGGTGCTGGTCGGGGCGACCATCGTCGGCAGCATCGCGACGGTGTGGCACGGCGTCGTCAATCCAAAGCGCACCGGCAAGCTTTCCGAATGGAGCTATGCCGAACAGGACATCACGCTGGCAAAGGGCGACGAGATGGGGCGCTTCCTTCTTGGCTCGACGATCGTCATGTTGTTCAAACAGGGCGCCATCCGCTTCAACGAAGACTGGGCGCCCGAGAAACCGGTCCGCTTGGGTGAGGCCATGGGCAACGCGCCACTACCTACATCCAGGGACGACGACCCTCAGGGTTGAAGCCAGCACGGGAGCAAAGGCGCGCTCCGCCCTGCATCAATGTCGGGGGGCTGGAATGTAGACCTGTGAAACGGCAGGTCGGCTACCGCCCAAAGTCAACCGTTCAGGTCACTGCTCACGTCGCTCCAAAGCGCACGTCCGTTCATGCCAAGGCAGAACGGCAGAAACCGCCCAAAATCGTCCCATGCTGTCGCCGCTTTTCCTGAAACCGGACGATCGTTCACGCAGCAGTTGCCCGGCGGGAGGACTCGAATTTCACCCCCGCGTTCGGCTGCGGCGATCGCGCCGCGCGTCCTCACGACCTTTTGTCGGCAGTTGTGCTATACTTAACGAGAGGAGATAGACGCTGAACCAGCCGTCGACGCCAGAGATGAAGAGGAAACACCGAGACCTACGCCTGGCGACGCTGGGTTCCGTCATCTTGAGCATACTTTGCGTTAAGATTGACGCCTTTGAGCGAATCGTGACCTTTGTAGAGCGCCATGAAGCATGGCAGCTAGACGAGGCAATCATCATCCTGCTTGTAACCGGGGTAGCCTCACTCGCCCTGTACGCCAGACGTTCTCACCGGGCTCACCGGGCGCTGGAGGCACAGTCCGAAGAGTTGATGCGCGCCAATACGGCTGCGGAGAAGTCGGCGGCGTTGGTCCGCGATGCCGAGGCGCTCTTCAAGGGCATCTTCGAGAGTTCGCCCGACGTGCACATGGTTTACGATCTGAAGGGCAGCACATTTTCGTTGAATACGATGAATGAGGCGGCCGAACGTTCGCTGGGGACGACCATCGCGGAGGTGCGAGGGAAGGAAATTCGGGACTTGTTCCCAGCTGAACGAGCACAGCGCGGGCAGCAGAACATGGAAGAGGCAATTGCTCTAGGAAGGGGACGGCACACAGCGGAGGAGCGTACCGCTTCGGGCGAAGACGTCATCTTCGACGTCAGGGTGGTGCCGCTGCTTAACGCCGTTGGCGAGGTCCGCCACGTGTTCGTCGGCAAGCGCGACGTCACGGAGCTAAAGCGCGCGGAAGTTGCCGCGCTGCAGGCCAACGTGCTGATGCAGACGGCGGAGAAGATCGCCCACATGGGCTATTGCACCTTCGACCTGATCACGCAGCAAGTAACATGGTCCGACGAGCTCTGGACAATGCTCGAACTCGATCCGAAACACGGCCCCCCAAGCATCGATAAGCTGATCGACCGTCGCCATCCCGAGGACCGAGAAGAGGCGGCGCGGGTGCTGGCGGACGCGATTGCCAAGGGCGCGCCAAATTACGAGAACAGTTATCGCCTGCTCCTGCCGAGCGGCAAGATCCGCCACATCCTGGCTCGAGGGACGATCCTTCGCCAAGCTGGCCTAGCGGTAAGCGTGTTTGGTGTGCTTCTCGATGTCTCCGAACTCAAGCATGCGGAAGAGAACGCGCGCGCTAGCGAGTTACGATACAGGCTGATGGCGGAGAATTCCACCGACGTCATCGTCACTAGCGATCTAAGTGGCAAAACCACCTTCGTTTCACCGTCCTCAGAGGCTGTAACGGGCTATACGAGTGAGGACCGGATGGGGCACGGGCCGGACAACATCACGCATCCTGACGACGTTGTGAAGCTGCGGGATGCTTTCCGCAGGCTTAAGGCTGGCGAGGGTCCCCAGCGAGTTCGCTGGCGCGTCTGGCATAAAACACAAGCGCGCTGGGTATGGGTGGAATCAAGCCCCGCGCTGTTGCGAGACCCGGGGACGCAGGAGGTCACAGGTTATCTCGACGTCATCCGCGATGTGTCGGCACAAAAGGAGCAGGAGGAGGCGCTCGCCGCCGCGAAGCTCGAGGCCGAGCAGGCTATGAATTCGAAGGAACAGTTCCTGGCGAACATGAGCCACGAGCTGCGCACGCCGCTCAACAGCATCATCGGCTTCTCAAGGCTGCTGAGTGAACGCACCGGCCTCGATGCCGAGGACCAGCGACGCATTCACTTGGTTCACAGCGCCGGCCTCGCGCTGCATGCGGTGATCGACAACGTACTCGATTTCTCGAAGTTGGAAGCGAACAAGCTCGAGCTAAACAGCAGCCCGTTCGAAGTGGCGGAGTTTTTTACCAGCACGGTATCTCTGCTCGAAACTCAGGCAGCGGCGCGCGACGTTCGGCTCAGCGCTCAAGTCTGCCCCAGAGTTCCCGCCCGCATGATTGGCGATCCGGATCGCCTCCGCCAGATCCTACTCAACCTACTTTCAAATGCGGTGAAGTTTACCCACGACGGATCCGTCACCACCAGCGTCACCCTCGTCGGGCAAGAGGATCGTGCAGCAAGGCTGCGCGTCGAGGTTACGGATACTGGCGGTGGTATTCCGGAGGATCGGCTGGCAACACTCTTCAACCGCTTTGTCCAGGCGGACGCAACGGTATCGCGGAATTACGGCGGAACAGGACTCGGCTTGGCGATCTCACGGCAACTTGTCACCCTGATGGGCGGCGATATTGGCGTCACGAGCGAGTTGGGAAAGGGGTCGACCTTCTGGTTCGAGATCACCTTGCCCGTCGCGGACGAGCACGAACGCACCGAGGGAAAGATCTCTGTGCCAGAGGTGCAGTCGTTAGACGGCAAACGCGTTTTGGTCGTCGACGACGTCGACCTCAACCGCGAACTGATGTTGGCGTTGCTTTCGAGATATGGATGCACCGTCACGCAAGCGGAGGATGGCGCGCAAGCGCTAGCCGAGGTCGAGGTTCAGAGCTTCGACCTGATTCTTATGGATTGCCAGATGCCGGTGATGGACGGCTTCGCCGCCACCCGCGCGATACGCGAGCAGGCTGGGCCGGTCTCAAAGATACCGATCGTTGCGCTGACAGCGAGCGCTCAACCGGAGCACCTCGCGCGGTGCCTGGCCGCGGGTATGAATGAGCACCTGACCAAGCCGCTGAACCCTCGGTCGCTGGAAGTCGTGCTCCAACGCTATCTCGCCCACGGGGAGGAAAGCGAAGCGACTGTGGCGCCGGAGGCTGCTCCGCCCGCCAAGCCTTCACTGCGGGAGCGGTACGCCATCAGGCGCCGCGCAATGATCGAGGCGCTGGAGGCGATGACCTCAGCGGGGCAGTTCACGGACGACGCGGTAAGCGAACTCGCCACGATGGCGCATAACCTGGCGGGAACTGCGGGTATGTTCGGGGAAGCGGAATTGGGCAATGCTGCGGCGGAGCTCGACGCTGGACTTAACGTGTGGTTGCCGGGTGAGCGCCCCCTGCGGATCCAAGAGTACCTCGACATCATGCGTGCCATTGCGCTCAGAAGCGCCCAAGAAAGCGGCCCTATGAAGCCTAACGCTTCAGCGTAGCCGCAGCTGACCGCAAGCGAATTCAGATGAACGTGCGGCGAGTTTCAAATGACGTCCTTTAAGACAGGACAACGGTGACCTGAGGCAAAGCAGCCGTAGAACAGCGCTTCGGCGATCGCCTGCTTTTCCCACCAACTGCCGGAAACCGCTTTTCCGCTTTCCCCCAATTTCGGCCACTCAGCTCTGGCGCGGATGGCCGTAGTCTATGCGGTCACGACCCGCATCACGGCATAGTTGCCCAGCGACAATCAACAAGCCGGGCGACCGTGCAAGCGAGATGCCATGTTGCAGGATTTCCGCTCGACGCGGCGGTGGTGGACAGGGCTGGATTCGAACCAGCGTACGGGAAACCCGGGCAGATTTACAGTCTGCTGCCTTTAACCACTCGGCCACCTGTCCAAACAGGCGCCGCGTCGAGCGAGGGCGGTCCAATGCCGAAGCGAACCGCCCCTGTCAACGCCTTGCTTCGCGGTTCCTTGCCGCATAGCGTCGCCACGACACTTTCTCCCACGCAAGGCTCTCAATGCGCAAAGCACTAGCTCTCGCCGCCGTTGCCCTTATTGCCACGCCGCTCGCCGCGCAGCAGGTCGAGCGGGCCGAGATCGCCCGCATCATCGATGAAGGCATGAACCGGTCGGAGGTGATGATCACCGCCGAGCACATGACCGACCGCATCGGATCGCGCCTCACCAATTCGCCGGGCATGCGCGCCGCCGAGGATTGGACGCTGTCGCGCTTCCGCACCTGGGGCCTGAAGAACGCGCACAAGGAAGGGTTCGATTTCGGCCGCGGCTGGTGGGCCGAGCGCCAGAGCGCCCGCATGATCAGCCCGCGCCCGATCGATCTCACTGCCATGGCGATCAATTGGACCCCCGGCACGCCGGGCAGGATCAGCGCCCCGATCATCGTCGCGCCCATGCGCGAGCCCGCGCACTTCGCCCGGTATCGCGGCCAGCTCGCGGGCAAGATCGTGCTGGTGACGCTCCCCGACGAAGGGTCGGAGCCCGGCGAAGCCCCCTTCCGGCGGCTGAGTGGCGACGATCTCGCCAAACTCGACGTCTACCAGCAGCCCAGCTACGATCCCGAAGCCGGCGACCGCCGCATCAAGCGCCTGGAATATGCCGAGAAGCTCGACAGCTTTCTCAAGGCCGAAGGCGCGGTCGCCTATGTCACGATGAGCGCGCGCGACGGCAAGCTCCTCCACGGCAATGGCTACCTGTTCGGCGTCGGTGAGACGCAGCAGGTTCCCGGCTTCGAATTCGCCGCCGAGGATTACCGCCGCCTCGCCCGCCTGGCCAAGGTTGGCCCCGCGCCGGTGGTCGAGCTCGAAAGCGTCGTCCATTTCGAGGATGCCGATACCAAGGCGTACAACATCCTCGCCGACATTCCCGGCACCGACACCAGCGGCGCCTATGTCATGGCCGGCGCCCATCTCGACAGCTGGACCGCCGGCGATGGCGCCGCCGACAATGCTGCGGGCAGCGCCGTGGTGATGGAGGCCGCGCGCATCCTCCAGCGCATGGGCGTCAAGCCGCGCCGCACCATCCGCTTCGCGCTTTGGTCAGGTGAGGAACAGGGCCTGCTCGGCTCGATGGCCTATGTCGATCAGCATATCGCCACGCGCCAGCGCAAGGCCGGTGAGCCGTCCACCGGCCTCGCCCGCTTCTATGGCTGGACCGATCGCTGGCCGGTCACGCGCCAGCCCGGCTATGACAAGCTCGTCGCCTATTTCAATCTCGACAATGGCTCGGGCAAGATCCGCGGCATCTATGCGGAGAACAATGTCGCCGCCGTGCCGACGCTGCGCGACTGGATGGCGCCGTTCGCGTCGATGGGCGCGAACACCGTGGCGATGCGCACCACCGGCGGCACCGATCACATGTTCTTCTCGGCGCTGGGCATCCCGGCCTTCCAGTTCATTCAGGATCCGCTGGATTATGGCAGCCGGCTGCACCACACCAGTGCCGACACCTTCGATCACCTCAAGTCCGCCGACATGCGGCAGGCCGCGGTGATCCTGGCGGCGTTCCTGCTTCAGGCCGCCAATTCCGAAAAGCCGCTCGCGCGCGCCCCCTTCCCCACTCAGCCGACGGTCACCAACCCGTTCGCTTACCCAGACCCGGATGATCTAGACTGATGGCACGCAAAGGACACCGCCCGAGCAAGTCGAGCCCGTCGCGCCCCCGTTTCTACGGGCGGCACGCCGTGCTCGCCGCGCTCGCCAATCCCGAACGCAAGGTCCGCAAGATCTGGGGCACGCATGAAGCGCTCTCCGGACTCGATCTTTCGCCCGAAATCCCCGTCACCTTTGCCGAAGCCGCCGATCTCGGCCGGCTGGTGCCCAGCGACGCCCCGCACCAGGGCATGGTCGCCGAAGTCGATCCGCTCGAGGAGATCTGGCTGGGCGACCTGCTCGAACAGGGCAAGGGCGACAACCGCCCGCTGATCGTGCTCGATCAGGTCACCGATCCCCACAATGTCGGCGCGATCCTGCGCTCGGCAGCCGCGTTCGACGCGCTCGGCATCATCACGCAGGATCGCCACGCCCCGCCCGAATCGGGGGCGCTCGCGCGCTCGGCCTCGGGCACGCTGGAAACCGTGCCCTGGGTGCGCGTCGTCAACTTGGCGCGTGCGCTCGATGAGATCGGCGAGGCCGGCTTCTGGCGCATTGGCCTCACTGGCCATGCCGATGGCACGCTTGCCGAGGTCATCGGCGAACAGGGCCGCATCGCCCTGGTGCTCGGCGCCGAAGGCGAAGGCATGCGCCAGAACACCGAGGCGCATTGCGACCAGCTCGCCAAGCTGCCGATCTCGTCCAAGGTCGAAAGCCTGAACGTCTCCAACGCCGCCGCGGTCGCGCTCTACGCCGTCACTGCGCGCGGCTGAACGGATGCCCCGGCCCATGCCGGGGCACCGCCTCAATCCTCTTCGGCGATCCGCACGCGCAACCCGTCCAGTGCATCGCCGAACGGGATCTGGCACGACAGCCGGGAATATGCGTCCCGCGTCAGCGCGCTATCCAGCAAGTCATTCTCGTCCTCGCTGATCGGCGGCAGTTTGGCCGCAAATTCCGGGTCGACATGGACGTGGCAGGTGGCGCAGCTACAGCAGCCGCCGCAAATCGCCAGCAGCTCGTCAAAGCCGTTGTCGCGGATCACTTCCATCACGCTGAGGCTCGCATCGCCCGTGACCGTACGTTCTTCCCCATTTCTGGTCACGACGGTAAGCTTCGGCATGGCAATCTCCTTTGTCGGCGGCGTCCATGCCGCGCAACTTGGCGCTCTGCAAGGATCGACGCGATGGGCTTGAGTGCGCAACAGTTGACGGCATCGATCGATGCATTGGCGCGGATCGAGCCCGGTTTCGCCGCCGCCTTGAAGCGCGCCGGCTATCCCGCCCCGCGCCTGCGCGATCCTGGCTATGAGACGCTGCTGCGCACCATTGTCGGCCAACAAGTCAGCGTCGCCGCCGCCGCCTCGATCTGGAACAAGCTCGCCGCCGCCCTGGGCGACCTCACCGATCCCGCCACGATCGCCCAGGCCTCGGACGAAACCCTGCGCGCCGTCGGCCTCTCCCGCCAAAAGGCCAGCTACGCCCGCAGCCTGGCCGAAGAAGTCACCACCGGCCGGCTCGATCTCCACAACCTGCCCGCCGATGACGAGGAAGCCATCGCCGCGCTCACCCACATCAAGGGCATCGGCCGCTGGTCCGCCGAGATCTACTTGCTCTTCGCAGAGGGCCGCCCAGACATCTGGCCCGCCGGCGACCTTGCCGTGCAGATCGAGATCGCCCGCATGCTTGGCCATCCCGCGCGTCCGTCGGAAAAGCTCCTGCGCAGCTGGGCCGAACCCTGGCGCCCTCATCGCGGCGCCGCGGCGATCTTTGCCTGGCACCATTACAAGACCGACATGGACGTGATCTAAAGCGCTAAAATCCTTCCCCGGAGGGGGAGGTGGCACGCGTAGCGTGACGGAGAATATGGGCCTCAGGGGAATTTCGCACGCGGCCTGCCCTCGCCCAGCGACGATGACCTCACCCTCGAAAAGAGGATCTCAGGCGCCCAGCGCCTCCAGCCCCATCGCGATCGAGCCCAGCGGCCCGGCCATCGTCCCCAGTCCGGGCGGCCCCAGCCGCCGGTCGAGTTCGCCGGCATAGCTCGCGATCGAGCCATAGCCGCCCAGGCTCTCGGCCAATCGCGTCCGCAGCCGCTCGAACAGATGCTCGCGCGCCGCGATCACGCCGCCGCCGATAGCGATCCGCTCGGGCGCAAAGCCCATCACCAGATTGTGCAGCAGCCCGGTCAGGTCATGCACGAACAGGTCCCATTGCGGCCCGTCCTGCGGCAGCTCTTGCCCCGGGCAGCCGAACCGTTCGGCCAGCGCCGGCCCGGAAATCAGCCCTTCGACGCAGTCGCCATGAAAGCGGCACCAGCCCTTGAACCTATCGCCCGGCGCCCGCGGCACGCGCATATGCCCGGCCTCGGCATGGGTCACCCCCTGCACCGGCCGCCCGTCGACCACCAGCCCCACGCCCACGCCAGTGCCGATGGTGATGTAGGCATGCGTGTGCAGCCCGCGCGACGCGCCCCAGCGCGCCTCGGCGATCGCCGCGCCGTTGACGTCGGTCTGGATCGCCAGCGGCTTCTCATACCGAGCGCGCAGCCGCTGCACCAAATCGGTGCCGGTCCAGCCCGGCTTGGTGGTCGCCGTGATCGATCCGAAATCGGGCGCGGCGGGATCGAGCTGCACCGGCCCGAAGCTGCCGATTCCGACTGCGTCGAACGCCCATTCGTCGAGCACCGCTTCGATCGCCGCCAGCGTCGTCGCCGGGTCCGATCCCGTCGCGATCGTCCGGGTTTCCCGAACATCGTCGGGGCCGGTGGCCAGCAATGCGATACATTTGGTGCCGCCCAGTTCCAGGCCGGCGATCAGCGGTGCAGTCGAGCTCATGATCCCCCGGCTAGCCCAAGCTTTCGGCAAACGCCACCGGGTTGCGCTATGGTGTTTGCCCCAAAACCGACACCCTCACCTTCAATCCTCCCCCGGAGGGCGAGGATCCAAGGCTATCCTCGATCCGCACGCACCATCCCTGCTGCGAACGGAATTCACCGCACCCAAGGGCGCAGTGCCGCTCAGGGCTGGCGCGCAACCTCCACCTGATACTTCAACGCGATCTTCCCATGCTTCGGCAGGTCCAAGGTCATGTCGGCCCAGCCTCCCGCCGCCATGGAGACCGAAGGCGTCGCGACCAGCGCCCATGTCCCGGCTTGCGGAAAGTACAGTTCCGAAGACAGCGCCACCGTGGACGAGGCACCACCGTCCGGTGAAATCACCGTCTTGAGCGAATACACCCCATCCACGGTCACAACAGCCGGCACACCACGCGCCATGACCAGCGTCGGCGCACCGATCACCTTCCCATCGCGCTCGATTTGCATCGCCACCTTGTACGATTCAGGGCGGTCCTGCGCCGATGCGCCGCCAGCCAGCAAACACGCGCCCACCATGATCAGGGTCTTCGTCAAGAACGCCATAAAGCCTCCGGGCTACAGATGAAGGTGATCCGAAAGGCCACCAAGCGCAGTATCAACCACCTGCGTTGCGCAACGAAGACCGAACACCGCGCCGCACCCCATGCCAACACCCGTTCCCCGGCAAAGGCCGGGGCCCAGTCGCACAAAGCCGAAAGAGCGGACCACCGCGTCATACACCGCCGAAACTGGGCCACGCCTTCGCCGGGGAGCCGTGGATGGCTGACCACCCCACCCCCCGCCGGCCCCCGACAGTGACCACAAAAACTCACCCGAACACCAGCACCAGCCGCTCGGCAAACACCCCGTTCTTGCGCAATCGCCCCGCACGCCCGCTGGCCCGCCGCAGCCCCGGCTGGCGCAACAGCGGCTTCAGCATCAAATGCAGCGTCGCCAGGTTGATGTGCAGCCCGAAACACTGGTGCAGCCCATAGCCGAAATGGATGTAGTCACTCGCCGGCCGCGCCGGATCGAACCGCCGGGGATCCGCCACTCGCCGCGGGTCCATCATTGCCGAGGCGAACGCCGCCAGCACCGTCTCCCCGGATTTCACCGGCGCCTCGTGCGCCGTCCCCCGGGCGATCACGCCATCGGCCAACACCATACGCGGTAAGCCGGGCGCCAGCGGATCGAACCGCATCGCCTCCAGCACATAGCCCCGCAACAGCGCGTCATCGTCCGCCAGCGCCGCCGCCCGCGCGCCGGCAAGCGCGTCCGGACGGCGCAGCAACTGCTCCATTGCCTGGGGCACCACCATCGGCGGCTGGGGCGGCCCGCCGACGATCATCCCCATCAGCGCGGTGCGGATCTCGACATCGCTGAACCCGCTCTCGCCAGCCGCCTGCATCGCCAGCGACCGCGACAGCACATCGTCCTTGCCTGGTACCGCCTTCCGCAACGCGATCTGCGCGTCGATATGCGCGCGCAGCGCCGGCGCGATCACGTCCACCTCGGCGCGCAGCGCGGGATCGTTGCCCCCATCGGCGAACTGGAACTCGAACAGCCGCGTCGCCCATACCCGCAGGTCGCCGCCCTGCGGCCAGGGCACGCCCAGATAATCGCTCAGCACCTCGAACGTCACTTGCCGCACCAGCGTGTCGACCACGTCGATCCGCCCGCCACTATCAGCGACGATCTCCCCCGCGCGCCGCTCCACCCGCTGCGCCAACAGGCCCAGATCGCTGGGCCGGACTACTTTGCGAAGCGCCGCGACATCCTGCCGGTATTGCGGCGTATCCCCCATCCCCAGGAAGAACGGCTCGCCCCCCATGATCACGTCCAGCTTGGGATGGTACGTCACCCCGAATACCGGATCATTCAGGAACACCTCGCGCACATCGTCATAGCGCGACGTCAGCACCATGCCTCCGATTCGCGCCACAGGCTTCCACCGCCGCAGGAACGCAAAGGCGTAGGGCATGGCCGCGAACACCGTCTGGCCCAGCCACCGCTTGAACCCCGTGGCCCCAGGCCGCAGCACATCGGTCGACGTGAGCGGATTCACAGTGTTTCCAGGTAACGCAGCGCCGGCATGCTCGGCAGGAAGAAATACTCCCCGCCCGCCATCTGCACGAAGGTCTCGACTTCCACGATCCGCCGCAGCGGTGTTTCGGGTATCGTCAGCTGCCCCTTGGGCCCGATCAGCGGGTCGACTTCGTCATACAGCGTCGCGAAGTTCGGGTTGAGCACCCAGGTCTGCTGCACGAACTCGAACTGCCGGGTGATGTCGGTGTTGAGACAGATGAACAGCAGGCCCCGATCGACGCCATCGTCAACCGTCGGATCGGCGATGGTCGGCCCGAATTTGCGCGCCCGGCGCAGGATGCGATGGTTCTTCGACGCTGCGAGCAGGGTTGGCTGGTCGGCCGCCGTCGGCGCCAGCCCGTCGCGCGGATTGCCACGCCGCACATGGCTGCCCAGCGGGCACCCCTGCCCCAGCCGGTCGCGGTCCCAAAAGCCGAACGCGTTGTCGGGCTGGCCATATTGGTTGGGCGGCAACGTCCCCTCCGGGCACAGCAGATTGCCGTCGCGGTCGCGCCCCACCACGCGCGACGCGATCCAGTCCCCATCGATCTTCGCGCCCCGCCCGGGATCGTCCTTGGCGATCCGCGCGGCATTGTCGCGCATCGACTTCCAGAACGCCGCGACATCCTGCTTCAGCTCGCGCACCACCATGTAGCTGCCGTCCAGCCCCAGGTCGAAAAACCCTTCGCCGCGCGGATGCGCCTTCAGCCCGGCGGCCCGCGCCTTGAGGCTATCGGGCACCACCGGCCCCGCGGCGATTTCGTTATGGCCGTTCTCGTGCCCCATCAGGATCTCGCCCAATGGCACCCCGTTCCAGGGATCGGCCGGCGCGTTCGTCCCGTCCATCGTTACCACGCCGTCCTTGAACGGCTGTGGCTGCGACACCCCGTCGGCAAAGCCGAAATGCTCGCGCGCAATGCCGCGTTCGTCCACCCGCAGCTCCAGCGGCAGCCGGTGCACCACTCGCACGCCGTGCGGCGCCAGCGCGTCGCTCACTGCCGCGCACCACGCGTCGGCGGTCGCCTCGTCCGCTTCGTACAGCAGCAGCAGCGCGTGCACGGTGATCGGTGTCGTGATGTGCTGCTCCGACGGTGCCGGGCCGTCCTCGTCGAATGCATGGGCGTCGTCGCCGCGCGCCGCGGCGTCCAGCGGCGTGTTCCCGCTCCAGCGCGGCCCGCCCGCGATCACGGTGTCCAGCCACTTGCCTTCGCGCCGGTCTCCCAGCCGCCGCAGTCGATCCTCCTGGAACATGCCTTCCTTGAACGGCCGGTCGAACGACGCGAGTGCGTTCGCCCCCAGCCCCATCTTCCGCAGCCCTTGCCAGGTGAAGCCGATCCCCGCCGAGCGCGGGTCCTTGCCATCGGCGTCGGTGATCGGCGCCACTGCCTGCAACGCCTGCAGCCACGCGCCGCCCTTGGCGCGCAGCGTGCCGCTCCAGCCAAACTCCAGGAACAGCGCGCGACCGGTGGGCAGCGTGCCGAAACCGCTCACCACCATCCCCTGCGTCATCGCGTCGTGCGGCGCCGCCAGCTTCCAGCTCGGCGGTCCCCCAGGTCCCCTCACGCCGCCCGGTGCCGTGCTCACAGGTCCTCGATCCACAGCGCGGCCTCCTTGTCGGTCAGGGTGGTTTTGCGCAGGCCCAGCGCGATCCGGTAATTGCGCTCGATCTGGTCGGCGGTCAGGTTCTTATACGCCGAATACCAGAAGCGGCTGACCGTCATCGAATGCCGCGCCCATTGCTTGAACTGGCTGCCATGGCTCGCCCCGTCCTTGACCAGGAAGCGGGTGGGCGGAAAGCCGACGCCCGAACTCCACGCCAGCGTCAGGCCGGCATGCGCCTTCTCGATGAAGTCATCCAGATAGCTTTCCCAGGTCTGGTCGAAGTTGGAAAAGAACATCAGCCGGCTGCCGTTATTCACCCGCGCCCAGTGCGCGAAGTGGATCGTGCGCATCGATCCCAGATAGCCGTTGCGGGCGATGATCCGCAGCAGCAGCCCCAGCCCCAGATGCCCGACCCGGATCAGCACCGCGCGCAGGATGCCCGGCTTGATCAGCACGATAGATCCCATATGGTTTTGCGGGATCCAGTCCTCGCGCCGCGCCATCGCGCGCAGCATCCTGTCGTCCACCGGCGGCGCGTCCTGCGAGGAGTCGCTCCGCTCCAGCACCCGCAGCCAGAACACGATGCCCGCCACCGTGACCGGCAGGCTCACCAGTCCCCAGGCCAGCCATTCCAGCGTATCGCGCCACGCTGACTCGCCGCCGCGCCCGGTCAGCAGCATCGTCACCGGCGTACCGATCGCGCCCACCAGCAGCAGATAGACTAGCAGGAACAGCGCCAGTGGCAGCAATTGCTTGAAGAACAGCGTCAGGAAGCTGAACCGCGTCGGCGTCGCCGTACCCGGCAACGCCACGCCAATCCGCTTGAGCGCCACCGCGAACCCGGCGAACACCACCCCCATCAGGATCAGGTAGCGCGGCCAGGGTATCTCGAAGATCAGGATCAGCCCGGGCAGCGACAGCGCGAATACCAGCGCCAGGATAAACCCGGTCAGCCGCGCCCAGTCGCCGACATTCTCGGCAAGCGGGATCCGCGCGGGTGCCTTCTCCCCCAGCCAGCCAAAGCCCGGCAGCAATGCGGCCCGCAGCCGCGCATGGATATCGCCGGGCGTCATCCGCCGATACGGGTTGGGGCTTGTTCCCGCCGGTCCGGCAAGCTCCACCCGCGTCGCCTTGAACAGCGCCGCTTCAGCCAGAATGCGGTCGCGCGTCATGCCGCGATTGCCATGATGGTACACGCTCGGCGTCAGGGTTCGCGCTTCCAGATACGGTGCGATCGGCGCGCGCGAGTCCGCGGCGGTGATCGCCTCGAACAGTTCGCCGTCGCGGGTCAGCGGCTGCTTGCAGCAGCGCAGCATGACGCGCAGGTCCTCGCCGATCGCCGCTTCCAGCTGGCTCCAGAATGGACCCTTCTCGCCGTCGAAATTGGCTTCGATCACGAACAGCGGGTCGTAGTCGAATCCGGGAAAGACGCTCAGCGACAGGAAATGCAGCGCCGGCACCCGCGTCAGAAAATCGGCGAACGGTCCCACCCCGCCCGACGGGTCGGGGCTGCGCTTGTCGCGCAGCGCGTCGAGCAGGCTCGATAAATGGTCATAGCTCTCGGGCTTCACCTCGAGTGCCACGGACAGCGTCGTCTGGCGCATGATGTCCCCCCTTCCCGATGGTCCCCACCATCCGGATCACAGGGACTGTCTCATGCGAAATCCAACAAGAAAAGCACGAAGTTCAAGTTGCGGGCAGATTTGCTCCGAAACGGCCAAAGTTGTCGACGCGTCGCCGTCTAGAAAACGGCGTTTCCGCGTCGACAAGATAGTGGCCGATCAGCCAAACCCGCCCTGATCGAACGAGTCGAGCCCAGTATCGACCGACAGCAGCGAGTCCGCATCGCTATCGAACCCCAGCAACGGTCCATCCCCGCTCAGGTCCAGGCTGACCAGCGCCGCATCGTCGTCATAGCCGCTGCCCGACCCGCTGCCGCCCAGGTCGTTCTCCACCTCGAATCCGCCGGTGTTCACTTGGTCATAGCTTGAGCTTGACCCATCACTGCCCGTCTCGGCGGCATGATATTCGCTCTGTCCATCCCCCTCCAGGAAGGTGTCCAGGTCGATCGTCAGCTCCGACGAATTGGCCGTATCGCCATCGGCACTTTCGCTGCTGTTCTGCGTACCCTCGATCGTCAGCCCCGCGACCGAGTCCAGCGTGCCGAGCAGCGAGGCGGACTCGCTGCTGCTGTCACCCTCGCCATTGGCGTCGCTCGAACTGCCAGTGGCACCCAGCAGGCCATCCAGCCCCAGCTCGGTCGAGAACGTGCCGGTATCCGAACTGCTGCTGCCATCGGCATTCTCGATGTCGGTCGAACTGGTCCCGCCGGTCACCAGCGCACCCGCCTCGAACCCGCCGACCAGCGCACCGGAATCGCTGCTTGTCTCGCTGCCATTCCCGCCGCTGCTGGCGCCAGCATTGTTCATCGCCGCCCCGAACATTGCGCCGACGTCCAGCCCACCGGTGAACGAGATCGAGTCCGTGCTCACGCTGCTGCCATCGGCATAGTCGGTGTCGCTCGACGAAGATTGCGTACCGAACGCGCCATCGGCATTCACGTCACCCATCGTCGAATTGCCCGAACTGCCCACCGACTGGCCATAGCCACCCGGCTCACCGCCGGTGGTGATCGAACTGCCCTGGTCGCTCAGCTGATAGCTGGTGCCGGTGTCGAAGCTCAGATCCTGCGCGCTGCTCTCTGACGAAGTGCTCGTCACCGGGTCGGACGCAGGCTGCGCCGGCGCCGCTTCGGAAGTCGGTTCAGCCGCAGGTGCCGCAGGCGCCGCCGGTTGCGGGCTGCCCTCCAGGGTGCTGGCGCTCATCGTACCTTCGGCATTGCCGGGTCCCCCCATCGGCTGGGGTGCCTCGGCGGCGGTTGGTTCAGCGTTCACAGCCATTGTCCATGCTCCTTGTACATTCTGTCCGCGGGGCGATTATTCCTCGCGGAAGCTCTTGCTCATCGCGTCGCTGAACGGGGAGAACAGATAGTCCAGCAGCGTGCGGTCGTGCGTCTTGATGTTCACGCTCGCCGGGATGCCAGGCTGCAACTCCACGCCCGCCTTTTGCAGGATCGCCGGATTATCGAGCGTGATCTGCGCCTTGTAATATCCAGCGCCGCCCCCTTCGCTGCCGACCCGCGCCGGCGACAGCGTCACCACGCGTCCGGTGAAGGTGCTCTGTCCATGCGGATTGACGGTCGAGAACCGCACGGTCGCTTCCTGGCCCAGTCGCACATCGTCGATATCGTCAGGCGCGATCTGCACGTCGACGATCATCGCGCGGCCATTGGGCACGATCTCCATCAGCGTCTTGCCGCCGCTGATCACCATGCCCGCGCCGACATCCGCTACGCCAGACACCCGGCCAGCGACCGGGGCGCGCATCACGTCCAGGTCGGCATAATAACGCGTGACGTCGAGCTGCGGGCTCACCTGCGCCAGCTGGTCCTGTACGGACTTCAGCTCTGACACGGTGCTCATCTGCTGCCCATCGGTGGTCTTGCGCAGGCTCAGTTCGGCCTCGCGCACCGCAGCCTGGCTCGCGGCGACATCGGCTTCGAGCTGCGCCTCGTTCCGCTCTAGTGAGCGGATGGTCGTTTTGCGCGCAAAGCCCTTGGCAAACAGCATGCGGTAATCGGCCAACTCGTCCCGGATCAGCGCCAGCTGCTGCGCGGAAGCCGCAGCCCGCGCACGCGCCGACGCCACTTGCGACGTCGAAATGTCCTCATCGGCGCTCAGCAGCGACCGATGCTTGTCGAACATCGCCCGCTGGGCGGTCATGGCGTCGCGTACCGCCGGCTCGTTCCAGCGTGCCGTCAGGTCCGCGGGGAAGGTCAGCGTCGCCCGGCCATCGCGCTCGGCCAGCAGCCGCGCCTCGGTGGCCCGCAGCGCGTCACGCCGCGCCTGCGCCTGCTTTAACTGGGCGCCCGACTTGACGCCGTTCAGCCGCACCAGCGGCTGGCCGGCGTTCACCATCTGCCCCTCGTGCACCAGCATCTCGCCGACGATGCCCGAAGACGCAGGCTGGATCACCACCTTCGACCCGCTCACCGAAACCTCACCGCTGGCCACTGCCGCGCCCGAAATCGGCACAAACGCCGCGAACAGCAGGAACAGGCCCAGGAACACCGCCGCGCCGATCAGGCCGAAGCGGATCGCGCTGCCCGCATCATCCAGCGGGCGCACGTCCAGCCGCCGCATGCGGCGTTCGATCAGCCGGCGCGGCAGAGGCAGTGACGCACCGCTCGGGCCGCCGAAATGGGGGAATTCCAGCTTCATGGTTCGGAGACCTCCACCACGGGTTCGCGCGACACGGAGCGAACGATTTCGGTGCGCACCTTGCGGAACACCCGCGCCCGCGGCCCGTCGAGCTGCATCTCGCCATTGTTGAGCACGATGACTCGGTCGACATGGGCGATCGGATTGAGGCGGTGCGCGATCAATACAATCGTCGAGCCTTCATCCTTCAGCGTCTGGAGCGCGGCGGCCAGCGCCTCCTCCCCTTCGGCGTCCAGATGCGCGTTGGGTTCGTCGAGCACCAGCAGACGCGGCGATCCGAACATCGCCCGTGCCAACCCGATCCGCTGGCGCTGCCCGCCCGACAATCCGCCGCCGCCGGCACCCAGCTCGGTTTCATAGCCCTCGGGCAACGCCATGATCATGTCATGGACATTCGCGCGCTGCGCCGCCTTGATAACTTCCTCATCCGGCGCATCGGTGAAGCGCGCGATGTTTTCGCGGATCGTGCCGGGGAACAGGCCTACCGTCTGCGACAGATAGCCGACATAGCGCGACAGATTCTCGGCGGTCCAATGCCGCCCTTCCACGCCGCCCAGCAAAACCTTGCCCTTGGTCGGGTCCGTGGCGGTCACCATCAGCTGTGCCAGGCACGATTTGCCCGCGCCCGAAGGGCCGACAATGCCGATCGCCTCGCCCGCGACGATCTCCAGGTTGATGTTCTTGAGCGACGGGCGCTTGGCGCCTGGGGGAACGAACGTCATATCGCGGATCGAGATATCAACGTCGCGGTCGGGCAATTTCATGCGCGTCGCTGGCGGCGGCGTCAGCTGCAATGCCTTCTGCACGCGCCGCCCTGCCTGAATGGCATTGGCGATCGTGCGCCAACCAGACACCGCGACTTCCAGCGGCGCGAGGCCTCGTCCGAGCAGCATGTTCGCTGCAAAGATGCTCGCCGGCAGGATCGATCCCTCGATCACCAGATAGCCACCGATGCCGATCATCGAGCTTTGCAGCACGAGCCGCAGGAACCGGATCGAGGATGCGAAGTCGGCATTGCGGTCGCTGCCCTCGGCCTGGCGCCGCATCATCGTGTCGCGATCGACGTGCCACCGCACGGCAAGGCGGTCGGCCATGCCCATGCCGCGCACCGGTCCGGCGTGCCGCGCTACCGCGTCGGTGAACAGATAGCTGCTATTCGCGGCCTCGCTGGCGATCTTGGAGCTCTCGCGCGTCGCCCGGTCGTTCCAGAAGGCCATCGCCATCAGCGTCAGCGCGCCGGCGATCGCCACCCCGCCCAGCAGCGGATGGATGATGAACAGCACCAGCAGGAACAGCGGCATCCAGGGCACGTCGAAGAAGAACTGCGCGCCCTGCCCCGCCAGGGCCGAACGGAAAGCGTCCAGATCGCGCAGCGTCTGCGCGTTGCGCATCGCCGCGCCCGCCTTGGGCGCCCCGTCGATCGTCGCTTGGAACACCCGGTGCGCCAGGATGCGGTCCAGCCGCGCGGCGGCACGGATCAGGATGCGCGCGCGCACCGCGTCGAACACCGCCATGGTGCCGAGTGCCAGCAACAGCGCAAAGCTCATCGCCACCAGCGTGGTCACGCTACCGCTCGGGATCACCCGCTGATAGATCTGGATGAGGTAGATGGGCGAGGCGAGGAACAACAGGTTCACGCCGCCTGAGAAGATCCCGGCGGCAATCAGCAGCTTCTTACACTGGCCCAGCGCCGAGGCGAACTCGTCGCCCTGCTTCAGCTCGGCCGAACGCATCGCGCTATCGAGCGCGATGACCTCGGCGGCCGCTTCGTCGAGACGTTCCTTATATCCTTGCGCTTCAGCCGGTGTGGTTGGTTCTGTTTTCATGCGCGCCTCACAGGCCGAACGGATGGTGATCGGACCCGCCATCGGTTCCGCTTGGATCGTCGTGATGGCCGCCGAGCAGGGCGTGGTCGCCATCGTCAGCGGCGAGCAGATCGAGCACGCCAAAGCCCGGATCCCCCGCAGGCTCCGGAGACGGCACCTCCGCGGGTTGAAGGTCGAACATGTCGGCTACCGAGACCAGACTCACCAGCGTGGCTACGCCGGCGTCGGGGTCGCTTCCGACCACGCCTTCAAGCGTATCACCGACGGCCCCGACAGTCGCCGACACGGCGTCGCCCACGGTCTCGACGATCGGCGAAACCACGCCCTGGGCGATCGCCGCTGGCGCCGATGCCAGCGCTTCCAGCGGCTCGGCCGCCGCAGTGACGACTGGTGCAACCACGTCGCCGGCAACCGCATCACTCGCCGCGCCGACGCCGTCCTCCACGCCACCAACAAGGCCAAGGGCAGGAGCGACCAACGTATCGGAAATGGGCGCGGGCACCAGCGCCTCGGTCACCGTGGCGGCGGCATTCAGCACTGGGTCGATAACGGCGTCGCTTACCGAAGCCGGCGTTTCGCCAATCTGCTCCACCAGCGCCGCAGCACCGTCCAGGGCCGGGATGACGGCCGCCTCCGCGATAGCGGCCGGCACCTGTGCCAGTCCTTCGGCCAGATCGGCCGCGGTGTCGAGCGTCGGGACCACCACGCCGTTGGCGAGCGCCGGAGCGGCTTCCGCCAGGCCGCCGACGATTGCCGCAGGCGCCTGCACCAGACCTTGGACAAGACCGTTTCCGGCTTCCAGAGTCGGTGCAACCACCCCAGTCACTGCTGCGGAAGCGAGGTGTGACACGCCGCCGCCAGACGAACTGGAGACCGGCCCCGCCGGCTCGGCAGCTTGGCCGTTCACGGGCGGCAGCGGGGCGGTCGATCCGCTGCCGCTAGGCTGTGGCACCGCGTCGCCCGATAGTGCTGAGGGGGAAAAAGGCTGTGCGCCAGCAGCCCCGGCTTGGGGCGCCACGTCAGGGGCAGCAGGCTGGAATGCCGTCGCCGGGGAAGAAATCAGAAAAGATGCAGGAGCGCCCGCGCCGGCGATGGCTGCGTCGCCTGGCACTGCATCGGCAAGGGATTGCGGCTGCAAGGCTGGCGCACTGGACGGTGCAGTCGGCATGCTGCCGCCGACAGCGCCCGCGCCTGACAGCGAAACAGCGTCGTCCGGACGCGCCTCGCGAATGACAAAGCCATCGTCGCTCTGCCCGCCATACAGGCTCAGGTCGCCCGTCGAGCTACCAAGCAGGCGGTTCTCTGGATTGAACAGGATGGGATCGTCAGCCACGCGAACCTACCGCCTCCTTTGTTCTTGAAACGAAAAAGGCGGGCCGATGTTTCGACCCGCCCTTTCCATCGCTTCGCGCCGGATTACTGATCCGAGGTCGAGTCGCTCGAGGACGAGAAGTTGTCGGTGATGCCGTGGAGCAGACCGTCGGTGCTCGTGTCGAGGCCGAGCGAGTTGTCGGTCGAGTTCGCTTCGACATTGCCGCCTTCGTCAGCCGAATAGCTGTCGGACGAAGACGAAGCGTCCAAGCCGACCGTGCTGGTCAGATCGCCCATGAAATCGCTGCTGTTGCTCGAGCTATCGCTCGAAGAGCTGTCGTCGCTGCTGAAGATATCGCTGAGGGGACCCATGGAACTTCTCCTAGATATTTGGCGGTTTTACTTGCCGCGCTCTCTGGAACGCGATGATAAAACCGGCCACTGCGATGATACGTTCCACTCCCTTTCTTCGCCGATCAGCACGATAATCCGATATTTCCTCCTCAATCTCAGCCTGCGTTCGCGTAACGATCGGCGTAAAACTGCGGTTTACTGCAGGTCGACCAACTTCGGTTAGTTTCTCTGCTGAGACTTTAGCGCACCCCATTGCATTGCACGGGCACGCCAAAAATCACGGTGCTTCAACGTCTTCCACGATCCGCGGCGCTGGCTCCCCGGCCTGGGCGCTGCGGAACTGGCTCGGGTCCATCCCATGCGCGCGGCGGAACGCGCGGGAAAAGTGGCTGCGGTTCAGATAGCCGATGCGCGCCGCCACGCTCTTCACCGGCAGGTCGGTGGAGCGCAGCAGCTCCGCGGCATGATCCAGCCGCGCCTTGGCGACGAACTGCATCGGGTTCATGCCCGTCGCGCGCATGAAGTGGCGAATGAAGGTCGCCCTGCTCATCCCGATCAGCTCGGCGAGCGAGGCGATGCTGTGGGGCGAGCCTGGGTCGGTCAGCACCGCGCTCACCACCTTGGCGACCCGCGGATCGCTATGCGTCTCGCCCTGGGCCAACTTGCGGGCGGCATGCACCAGGAACAGCTTCATCAGCGCCGATGCGACCAGCACCGTGCCGGTTCCAGGCCGCTCGAGCTCCACCTCCAGTGCGGCCAGCAGCGCCTCGGCTCCCGGGGCGGCGTGCAGGTCGTGCAGCATCGGCTGACGCAGCGTGTCGCCCAGGCCCAGCGCCACCGATGCCGTTACGCTGACATTGCCGATCAGCACCCGCACCGGCGTCCTGCGTGCCGCCGCGCCGCGCCCACGCTCGGCCACCAGCCGCAGCGCCTTGCCCGCCGGCAACAGCATCGCGCATCCCTTGGGCAGGCTGTGCGGCGGCAGTCCGTCCACCACCGCGCGCACCTTGCCCGACAAGACGCAATGCAGCGTGATGCTGGCGGTACCGTCATCGTCGAACGGAACATCCGAATGCAGTTCGCACAGGGCCAGGCGGTCCACCGCGCCGTCCAGGGTTCCGGGAAGCGGCGTGATCAGCACGTCGGCGTGCGGCGGGAGTGCAAGCGCCGGAACCGGCGTGCGCGCGTCCTTGACGATATGTCCTCTCCCGATTTGTGAGGGGCAGAACGTCGGGTGCCCGCATAAGGATGCAGCCTGCGATTCCCGGTCTGGGACACGTGCGATAACGGCACCAGCGCCAGCGCTTGCGGGGATTGGGACTTGCGGAAGCCCGCAGAACCCGCTCACTCGGCGCATGACCCGTCTGCTCCGCCTGATCGCCACCATACTCCTCGCCGCAAGCACCGCCACCGCGCACGCGCAGACCACGCCGGTCGCGGCGCTCTCCGGCCAGATCGCTCAGGCCGAAAAGGATTTGCGCAGCGTCGACCGCGCGCTCGATCAGCGCGTGGAGGATGATGAGCGCGCACCCTTGCGGAGCAAGGCGGTCGCCGCGCAACAGGCCGCCCGCGCCGCCGCCGGTCAGCTGGAGGAACAGCTTGGCTTGATCGACGCGCGCATCGAGGGGCTCGGGCCGGTCGCCGCCGGCACCACCGAAGCGCCCGAGATCCGGCGTGAGCGCAGCCGCCTCGCCGCCGAGCGGGGCGCGATCGACGCTGCGATGAAGCGCGGCCGGCTGGTCGATGTCGAAGCGCAGCAGCTGGTCGACGAGATGGAGCGCAGCCAGGCCGAGCAGCTGAACGAACGCCTCACCACGCGCGTCGCCTCTCCCCTGGCGCCCAGCTTCTGGCGCGCCGTGCTGCTGTCGGTGCCGCGCGACCTGCGCCGCATCGACTTGTTCCTGTCGCAGGGCGCTAGCCAGATCGACGCGCAGTGGCGCGGCGGTTTTCCCTGGCAGGCGATGTTCGGCGCCGTGCTGGCGCTTCTCTTCCTGTTCCCGCTGCGCGTCTGGGCCCGCACGCTCGGCCAGCGCTACCTGATCGGCAGCGCCCCCGGCCACCGCGTCCGCCGCTCCGCTTATGCCATTTGGCGCGTCCTGATCGGCACGGTGATGCCGTTGCTCGGTGCGATCTGCCTGGTACAGGGCTTCCGCTGGGCGGGGCTCCTGCCCGATCGCTGGAGCAGCCTGCTCGATGGACTGGTCCTCGCGACCTGCTTCAGTGCGCTCACCGCCGCGCTGGCCGGCGCAGTGCTGATGCGCCACCAGCCTTCGTGGCGCGTCGCGCCCATCGCCGACGAGACCGCCGACCGCGTCCGCCCGCTTTCCTGGCTGCTCGCGGCCCTGACCTTTGCCAGCATCCTCATCGAATTCTTCAATCAAAGCGTCGGCGCCAGCCATGCCGCCAACGTTGCCACGCAGGTGCTGGAGGCGTCACTCCACCTCCTGCTGATCGGGGCGTTCCTGCTCCTGCTTGGCCGTCTTCGCGCCGAACGTGCCGGGCGTGAGGACGCGAACAGCCTGTCCACCAGCGCCGGCCTCGGCATCATCACCCTCGTCGCCTGGGCGCTGGTCGCCGCTGCGCTCATCGCGCTGCTGCTCGGCTATGTCGGGCTCAGCCTGTTCGTCGCGCGGCTGGTCATCTGGATGGTGATATTGGGCGCCGCGCTCTACCTGTTGATGGGCGGCGCTGACGACATGGCGACCACCGTCTTCAATCGCGACAGCCGCCTGGGCCTCACCATGATCCGCAGCATCGGCCTGCGCGGCAGCGTGGTCGATCAGTTCGGCGTGCTCCTATCGGGCGCGCTGCGGATCGCCCTCGTCTTGGTCGCGCTGGGTTTGCTGATGTCTCCGTTCGGCGGCGGCGGCGGATTGGGAAGCCTGTTCGGGCGTCTGGGCGCCTTTGCGCAAGGGATAGAGATCGCCGGCATCGCCATATCGCCGGGCGCGATCCTGCGCTCGATCGTTGTGCTCGCGATCGGCCTGGCGCTGGTCCGCGCCTTCATGAGCTGGCTGGAAAGCCGCTATCTGCCCGCGACCGATCTCGACGGTTCGGGACGCAATTCCGTCAGCCTGGTGGCGCGCTATGTCGGCATCGCGCTGGCGATCATCTGGTCGCTCGCTTCGCTCGGCATCGGCATGGAGCGGATCGCACTGCTTCTTTCCGCGCTCTCGGTCGGCATCGGCTTTGGCCTTCAGGCGATCACGTCCAACTTCGTCTCCGGGCTGATCTTGCTCGCCGAACGCCCGATCAAGATCGGCGACTGGATTCGCGTCGGCCTGGACGAAGGCGACGTGAAGCGGATCAGCGTCCGCTCGACCGAGATCACGCTGGCGGATCACTCCACCCTGATCGTGCCGAACTCGGAACTCATCACCAAGTCGGTGCTCAACAAGACGCTGTCCAGCCCGCTCGGCCGCATCCAGATCCAGTTTTCGGTGCTGCTCGGCAGCGATGTCGAGCGCGTGCGCGAGATCGTCCTCGACGCCTTCGCCGCCGAACCCGCCATCCTCGACGATCCCGCACCCGTTGCGTTTGTCGACGCGATTCTCGACGGGCGCATCCTGTTCAACTGCTTCGCCCATGTCAGCTCGCCGCGCGACGCCTATGGCGCGCGCAGCAACATCTTCCTCGTCCTCCTCAAGCAATTCCGCGACGAGGCCATCGACATCGGCACCGTCCCGCAACGCCTCCAACTCGCCCCCGGCGAGCCCACGCCGTTCGTTCCGACCCCCGCAGACGAACCCGCGCCAACCGCACCGACCACGCCGAAATAGTTCCCGGCGAAGGCAGTGCCATCAACCTACTCCCTCTCCCGCTTGCGGGAGAGGGCCGGGGTGAGGGTTCAGCGCAATGCACTCTCGAGAAAACCCTATCCCAATCAGCGAGGCGTCTCCCCGCCCTCCCGAGCCCGATCCTCGGCCTTCATCCGCGCCCGAACGCCTCCATCCACGCTCGTCCCTTCCGCCATCGGCTGGTGCATCGCCCCCGGCCCCGGCGCCTGGGGCGCAGCCTTCCGCATCTGCTCGGCATGGGCGATGTTCCCCGACACCGCCTCGACCAGGTCCGGCGTTATCGTGTGGAAGGCCGACACGGCCTGCGCCTTCCAGCCCACCGGCACTTCCTCACGCGGGTGGAGCGAGGCCCAGACAATCGCCTGCACCACCTTTTCGGGCGGGTCCAACGCCGCCATGCGTCCCTTATGCCCGCTATAATTGGCGGCATGGTCCCAGAATGGCGTGTCCGCCGCCCAGGGCATGATCGTCACCACTTGGATGCGCTTCTTGTACCCGGCCTTGCGCAGTTCCTCGTTCATCGCGCGGCCCAGCGCCCAGATCCCCGCCTTGGTCGCGGCATAGCTGGCATGATAGGCCAGCGGCACCTGGCTCTCCACCGATCCCAGGTTGATCAGCACGCCGTGTCCCTGCGCCTTGAACTGGCGTACCGCGTGATGACTGCCATAGATCACGCCCTTCAGGTTGACGTCGACCGCGCGGGCATGGTCGGCGATCGGAATCTCTTCGAACCGCCCGATCGTGCCCACCGCGGCATCGTTGATCCACACGTCGATCCGCCCGAACCGCGCCACCGTCTCGCGCGCCAGCCGCTCCACCTGAGCAGGATCGGAAACGTCGGTCGGGATCACCAGCGCCTGTCCGCCCGATGCGCGGATCACCGCCGCCACTTCCTCCAGCACATTCGCCCGCCGGGCGGCAAGCACCACATTGGCCCGCTCGCGCCCCAGCATCTCGGCAACCCCGCGCCCGAAGCCGCTCGACGCGCCGGTCACGACATAGGTCTTGCCGGCAATCCGTTGCAGGTCGCTCCTGCCCAGATGGGTGTTGACCGCGCAGGCGGATAGCGCCGGCACGAGCAGCAGGAACAGGAGGAAGAGCTTGCGCATGGTCATGTTCCGGGCGGCTTGAGGATGCTCTTCACAAGATCTGCCGAAATCGAAGGTTCCGTCCACTACAAGCATTGTTCTTACGAAACGAAGTCATCGCCAACATGGATCAGGAAGGGGAACCATGCCGCCAAGTTGCCGTTCGGCGATGGAACACAAGGAGCACTCCGATGAAGCACCTTCTTATTTCTACCAGCCTGCTTGTTGCGGCGATTGCCGCGCCGGCAGTCGGCAGCACCCCCGCAGTTGAAGCCCAGGCCAGCCGCACCCCGACCAAGGCGGCGCAGTTCGTGCCGATGGCCGCTTCCAGCGACATGTACGAAATCGAGTCGTCGCGCCTCGCGCTCGAGCGCTCGCAAAGTCCGGCGATCAAGCAATTCGCCCAGATGATGATCGATCATCACACCATGACCACGCAGCAGGTGACGCAAGCCGCACAGGCTTCGGGCATGACCCCGCCGCCCCCGGCCCTGCTGCCGCCGCACCGCACGCTCCTCGACAAGCTCCAGCCCGCGCAGGGCCGCGACTTCGACCGCATGTATCTCGACCAGCAGCGCACGGCGCACCGCCAGGCACTGGCGCTGCACCAGACCTATTCGCGCCGCGGCGACAAGGAACCGCTGCGGCAGGCCGCAGCCGGTGCCGTGCCGATCGTCCAGCAGCATATCGACCAGCTCAAGACCCTCTCCCCGACCTGAGCCCTTTCCTGGCCCCAGGTCCACCTGATGGGCGGGCGCTGTCCCTCCGGCGCCCGCCCCTTCTTTGTGCGAAGTGCAGACCAGGCTGCACGCCGAAGTGACAAGCGCGTTGCAGCGGCGCGCTACGCTCCCAATCAGCCAAAACCAGTTCCCCGGCGAAGGCCGGAGCCTAGCTGCAAGCGGCTGGCGATGAGAGACTGCCACTCGCAAAGCGCATCGAAACTGGGCCCCGGCCTCCGCCGGGGACCTTCAGGCTGAAATGCGCCCAATCCTCCGCCCAGGGGGAGGTGGCACGCGCAGCGTGACGGAGGGGGAGGACTCCCTTGCGCCCGTCTTGAAATCTCGCCTCCGTCGCCTTCGGCGCCATGTCGGCCCTGGCGGGAAGGGATTGCAAGCCCGGCCCCCCCTCGACCGCACACGAAAAAGGGCGAGGCCGTCAGGCCCCGCCCTTTTCTGCGCACCGCTACGCCAACTCAGTGGCTCGCGGTCTCGCCCGACTGGCGCAGCGCCAGGAATTTGCGGATCACCAGCGGTTGGGTGTCGATCACCCATTGCTGCATGGCGATTTCCTCGCGCAGCGTTTCCTGGAGCAGCGGCACCGCGTCGGTGAACCCCGCTTCCTCCGCCATGGTGATCAACGCTTCATAGCTCGCCCGCTCGAAGCTTTCGAACGCGTAGTTGGCGAAGCTGTTCTTGATGATCTCGTCGGGCGCGAAGGTGTGCGCCAGCGCCGCCATGTTGCCGCTGAACGTCAGCGCGGCGTCCTTCAGGCCCGACGGGCTCTCGCCCAGATTGGTCAGGATCGTCTCCAACCGCCGGATCTGCCCCTCGGTCTCGCCACGGTGCGCGCGCAGCTGCGCTTCCACTTCGGCATAATTGGCGAGATGCTCGATCTGCCGGTCCATCAGCGCCATCGCCTGATGTTCCAGTGCGTGTGCGTTTTTCAGGCCGGTCACGAACACTTCGCGTGCGGCATTGCTGTCGATGGTCGTCGCCATAGGAATGCTCTCCTTATTTAGCGGTTTCGAGTTGCTTGGTGCGGCCCGCACCCGGGCCCGCGCCCAGATCGGTGCCGGTGGTCGGATCCTTGGTGACGTCGGACTTCAGCCGGGTGGCCATCTGGCTCAGCGCGGCCATGTCGCTGTTGCTCAGCTCCACGCTCGCCTTTCCGTCGCGGCCATCGATCGGCATGCTCTGCTCCAGGTCGTCGATCCGCTCCCACTGATCGCCCGAGTTCCATGGTCCGGTCATGTCGCCTTCGCCCTGCGAGGCGTTGACGTACACGCTGGCGAACTCTTCGCGGCCCGGCAGCTTGCCCGGCGGGAAGTTGTTCTCGATCGAATAGAGCGCCTTTTCGAACGACTTCTGGTGCGCCACTTCGCGCGTCATCAGGAAAGTGAGCGCGTCCTTGATGCCGGGGTCGTCGGTGATGTTGATCAGCCGCTCATAGACGATCTTTGCCCGGGCCTCGGCGGCGATGTTGGAGCGCAGGTCCACCGTCGGCTCGGAGCGCGTGTCGATATAATCGGCGTTCCACGGCACGCCCGCGGAGTCCACCAATGCAGGCCCGCCGCCGAACAGGATTGATTCCTTGGCGCTCGTGCCGGTCTGGCCGACCATCGCGAACAGTTCGGCTTCGGCCATCTGCCCTTCGGACAGCTGCGCCTTCACGCCCTTGTTGAGCATGGTTACGATCGTGCCGATCACTTCCAAATGGCTCAGCTCCTCGGTGGCGATATCGAGCAGCAGGTCCTTGCGGCCCGGATCCTCTTCGCCCAGCCCCTGGGTGAAATAGCGCATGGCCGCGGCCAGCTCGCCATCGGCGCCGCCGAACTGCTCCAGCATCAGGCAGGCGAGCCGCGGATTGGGTTCGGACACCCTGACGGTATATTGCAGGCGCTTGTTGTGCATGAACATGGGGAAAGCCACTCCTCTTCGGCCTGCCCAACTAACCGTGCAGATGAATCCGGGTTGCGGCGCCCGCCCACAGAGTGGCAAATTCAATCTAAACCCTTGTTAGTTTTCGTCGCTTCGCCCCCGTCGCCTGCGCATCGTTACGTCATCATCCAAGTTGTTGTTGCTGGCGCTAGATCGTTTGTCCCGATCAACGGCGCAAAGACTCCGCTCGTGCGTTGGGGCGCGGAACCGGAGTCTGGAATCTATGACGAATCTCGCAGGAAAGCGCATTTTGGTAACCGGCGGCACCACTGGGATCGGCCGCGAAACCGTGAAGCAACTGGTGGCGCGGGGCGCCCATGTCATCACCTTCGGCCGCGACCAGGGGCCACTCGACGAAGTGCTGGAACAAGCTCGTGCGGGCGACGGCCAAGTCTTTGGAATCACGGCAGATGCGAGCACCAAAGAGGGTCTGGACAAGGTCTTTGTCAGCGTCGACCAGATGCTGGCCGGCCTCGACATGCTCGTCGCCTGCGCGGCGCTCGGCGCCGATCCCCTCACCGAAATGGCCGAGGATGATTGGCGCTATGTGATCGAGACCAACCTGGTCGGCTATCTCGCCAGTGCCCAGCGCGCGATCACGCGCATGGAACAGTCCGGCGGCGGCCACCTCCTGTTCGTCGGCTCGATCAGCACCGAAATCAAAGCCGCAGGCGAAAGCGTCTATTCCGCCACCAAGGCCGGCGTCCAGGCATTCGCCGAAACGCTCCGCAAGGAAATCTCGGCGGAAAAGAACATCAAGGTATCGGTGATCCAGCCCGGGTCCGTCGAAACCGACATGCAGGAATGCACCGACGGAGAGAAAGCGCAAGCCGTGGAAAAGCAGCAGATGCTCCATGCCGAGGAAGTCGCTGACGCGATCGTCTGGGTGCTCACGCGCTCGGCAAACATCGTCAACCTGCGCATCGAACCCCTCGACCAGAAAACCAGCTGATGCCGACGGGAACCGCACTCCTGCTGGCCGGCGGGGTAGGCCTCGGCGCGTATCAGCTCGGCGCCTACGCTGCGCTCGAAGCCAGCGGCACCATCGAACTTCAGGCGGTCGCAGGCTCGTCGATCGGCGCCGTCAATGGCGCGATCCTCGTCGGCAATCCGCCCGAACAGCGCCTGGCCAAGCTGCGCGCCTTTTGGAAGCGCGTCGAGCGCGAAGCCGCGCCCGAAGAATGGACCGACCCGCTCGCGCTCGCCCGCAGCGGACCGCTACGCCACTTGCGCAACTGGTCCAACATCCTGACGACCCGCACCACCGGCACGCCGGGGCTATTTGCCCCCCGGCTGCCCGGCATGGGACGCACAACCGTGGCCAGCCTGTACGAGGCTAGCCCGCTGCTCGCCTCACTTGCCGAGTTCGTCGACTTCGATCGCCTGAACGATGGGCACATCCGTTTCACCATCGCCACCACAGACGTGGAAAGCGGCGAAACGATCCTGTTCGACACTGCGCTGGGCGACCACATCACCCCCGATCACATCGCCGCCGCCAGTGCGCTGCTCCCCGCCTTCGAGCCGGTACAGGTGGACGGCCGCTGGCTCAGCGACGGCGGCTTCTCGGCCAATGTGCCACTGGAACCGCTGCTCTGCTCCGAACGCCCTTGCCCGGCGCCGCCGCTTTGCCTCGTGCTCGACCTGTTCGCCCCCGACGGCCCGCTGCCCAACGGCCTTGAGGCCGCCGTCGAACGCGCCACTGATCTCAAATACGCAACGCAGACCACGTTGCGCCTCGCCGGTCTGCGTCGCGAGCGTGCGCTCGAGGCGCGGCTGGGCAATTCCGAAGCAACCACGCTGCTGCATATGAGCTATCGCGGCCCGGCGCACGAAGCGGGCCAGGAAAAGACCTACGATTTCTCTCCGGCCACCCTGCGCGACCGTCAACAGGCAGGCGCGGCCGACACCGAAGCGGCGCTTGCCTTGCTGGCGACGCTTCCCCAAGCACCCGAACCGGGCCTCCACATTCACCGCATCCGCCGCGGGTCCTAAGACAGGATCAGCTATGGCCCTTGCGCGGTATCAAGTGCACGAGGCCGACGATCACCCCGCCAACAATCAGCCCCAGGATCGCAGCGGCGACGGCGTTCACGAGCCAGCCGACCACGCCCTGCCCCGCCGGCACGCCATGCGCCACCTGCTCGGCGAAATGCTCCACGGCATGCGGCACCGCCCCCAGCCCGAACACCTCCAGCCCGTGCAGCAGGATGCCGCCGCCGACCCACACCATCGCCGCAACACCGATATGCGACAGCGCCTTCAGCAGCACCGGCATGCCCTTCACCAGCCCGCGCCCGAGCGCATTGGCCCCCGCCGAGGAGCGGCCGCTCAGATGCAGCCCGATATCGTCCATTTTCACGATCAGGGCGACTACACCGTACACGCCGATCGTGATCGCCACCGCGACCACCGCCAACACCAGTGCCTGCGTCCACAACGACAGGTCCGACAGGTCCGAGAGGGCGATTGCCATGATCTCGGCCGACAGGATGAAATCGGTACGCACCGCCCCGCTCACTTGCCGCGCCTCCAGTTCCTTGGGATCGGTGATCGTCTCCACTTCCTCGGCATGCTGGTGCCCGCTCAGCGCTTCAAAGATCTTCTCGGCCGCCTCGAAACACAGATACGCGCCGCCCACCATCAGGATCGGCGTGATCGCCCAGGGTGCCAGCGCGCTGAGCGCCAGCGCGGCGGGGAGGATGAAGAGCAGCTTGTTGCGCAGCGAT
Source organism: Sphingomonas xinjiangensis (assembly GCF_014199255.1). Taxonomy (GTDB): domain Bacteria; phylum Pseudomonadota; class Alphaproteobacteria; order Sphingomonadales; family Sphingomonadaceae; genus Sphingomonas; species Sphingomonas xinjiangensis. The sequence goes on from NZ_JACIJF010000002.1 coordinate 434,718, forward strand.
CCCAGTGCGATCTTCCAGATGATCGGCAACTCGCGATCCGGCGACAGCCCGACGACGTAGCGTGGCGTCACCGCGGTATCGTCGATCACCACCCCCGCCGCTTTGGCGCTCGCCCTGCCTGCAGCCGCGGTGACATCGTCCACCGACGCGGCCGCCAACTTCGCCAATGCCGCGATGTCATCGAGCAACGCGACCAAACCACCTGCCATGCGCAAACCCCCTTTGTGACCCAGCCAACATCGCTAGCGCCGCCGGCGGCAAGATGCACGGCCCATTGAGAACAACCAGAACGCCGCCGGTTCGATCCGGATTTCCTTACGGACCGTCGGATCCCGCTACCGTGTCAGCACCAGACTCGAAGGTAGCGGCGGCCTCCCCCCCAGCGGCCATCATTCGGGCGCTATCCTCGCTCACCGCTTCCGCTGTACCCCCTCCGCCGCTTTGCGCAGCGCCCGCGCCAGTTCTTCGACCGAGTAAGGCTTTTGCAGCACGGCAAAACCCTGGGTGCCGTGTTGAACGAGCGCGGTGCTGTACCCGCTCGTCAGGATGACCGGCAGGCTGGGATAGAGGCGATGGATTTCTTCGCCGAGTTCCACGCCCGACATGCCCGGCATCACGACATCCGAAAACACGACATCGAACGCGTCTGCACCGCCGCGAAGCGTGTCCAGCGCGTCATGGCCGTTCATCGCCAGCACCGTGTGATAGCCCAGTTCCACCAGCGCGTCGGTTGCGAACTGCCCCACTTCGGCATGATCCTCGACGATCAGCACACAGGCGCCATGGCCCAGCGGCGACGCCTTATCTTCATCGTCTACCTGTGCGGCCTGGTCGGCCGGCGATTTCGGCAGGAACAGCGTGAAGATCGCGCCCGCGTTGGGCGCACTCTCCACGATCACTTCGCCACCCGACTGCTTGGCAAAGCCGAACACCTGGCTCAGACCCAGGCCAGTTCCCTGACCGACGGTCTTGGTGGTGAAAAACGGTTCGAAGATGCGATCGATGTCCTCGGGACGGATCCCCGCGCCGCTGTCGGCGATGGAGACCGCCACGAAGTCCCCTGAGACCGCCGCGTGGTTGCGGATCGCCGGCATGCCTTCGACTGCCCGAACGCGGATGGTCAGTGTGCCGGCACCGTTCATGGCGTCGCGGGCGTTCACCGCCATGTTCACCAGCGCGGTATCGAACTGGTTAGGATCGGCATTAACCGGGCAAGGATCTTCCCCCGCATCGATCGTCACTTCGACTTGTGATCCCGCCAGCGTTCCAAGCATATCGCTGAGATTGGCGATGCTTTTGCGCGCATCGAACACGACCGGCTTCAGGGTTTGGCGGCGCGCAAAGGCCAAGAGCTGGCTGGTCAGCCGCGCGGCCCGGTCCGCGGTGTCCGCGATCGCATCGATATAGCGCACACGTCGCGCTTCGGTGAGCCCAGGCCGGCGCAGCAGGTCGACCGAGCCGCGGATCACGGTAAGAAGATTGTTGAAGTCGTGCGCGACGCCGCCCGTCAGCTGGCCGACCGCTTCCACCTTCTGCGCCTGGCGAAGCTGCTCCTCGGCTTTGCGAAGCGCTTCTCCGGCCTCCTTTGCTTGCGTCACATCTCGGCCCGTCGCGTAGATGACGTCGCCCGCGCGCGCCGACACCCAGGATATGGTCCGAAAGGTGCCGTCCTTGCGGACATACCGGTTCTCTATCCTCGCCTGCCCGCCGGCTGCGGCCTGCTGATAGGCTTTCACCGTCTGTGCGTGATGCTCGGCCACTACGAACTCGTTGACGTGGTGCCCGACCAGCTCCTCCGGACCATAGCCAAGGATAACGGTCCAAGCCGGATTGACCTTCCGGAACACGCCATCGAAGTCGATCATCACGAGAAGGTCGGGGGAAGTCTCCCACAAGCGGTCGCGCTCTGCGGTGCGTAGCGTGACATCGCTCGCCAGTCGCGCATTGCTTTCCTGCAGGTCGCTTTCCAGCCGCTTGCGGTCAGTGACGTCGGCGGCAGCGCCGAACCATTCGGTGATCTCGCCTTTATCGTCGAGCAACGGCGTCGCACGGGACAGCGTCCAGCCGACCCCGCCATCGGTCCGGTTGACCCGATGCTCCAGGTTGAACAGCGACTTGGTTTCGATCGCCGTGCGAATGGCGGCGGCGACGCGGGGCTGGTCGTCGGCCGGGATATACTCGTTCAGCCATTTGGGATTGGCGGTACTGGTGTCGGCCAGAAAGGATCCACCCGACAGCTGCCGCATCTCACTCCAGTCGGCACTCATCGAATACAGCACCTCGGAGGACGCGCTGACGAGCGCTCCGAGCCGCGCTTCGCTGACTTGAAATGCGGCGATCTCACGCTCCAGCCGCATGTGGCTTTCTTGCAGCATGCGTTCCGCGGTCACCCGTCGCGTGGTCTCGGTGACGACAAGGAAGATGCCCGCGACCTTTCCTTCGTCGTCCCACAACGGACTGTGGCAATGGGTGAAGTACGCGTCTTCGGGCGCACCACGTCGGTCGGGCGTGTAGCGGGCATCCTCGACATAATAGGATCCACCCGCCAGCACCTTGTCGAATATCGGGGTAAGCTGATCCCACATCTCGGACCACCATTCCCGCGCGGGACGGCCCATATTGCCGGGGTGCTTGCGCCCCAGGCTAGGCGCATAGGCATCGTTGTAGAAAGTGATGAGCTCCGGCCCCCAATGGATCATCATGGGAAAGTCCGAACCCAGCAGAATGCGCACGGCGGATTGCAACGACATCGGCCAACTATCGACAGGCCCCAAGGGATTGCTTGTCCAGTCGACTGCCCGCAGCAGCGCGCCCGCTTCACCGCCGCCGGCCAGGCACGAACGCTGATCCATCATTGAAACCACTTTCTACGTCCACCTTCGCGACGCGCGATACATTCATTTACCGGCGCCGGAAACGCCGCCCCGCGCGCGCTGGACAAACCGATCAACTCGCTTCCGCCACCGCAAGCAAGGCCGCCGCCATGATGCCCGACACATCGGCATCCTGCGGCATGTCGTTGGCGATCAGCGAAAAAGTGAGCGTCCTGCCGCTACGTGCCACCAGATAACCTGACAGCGCGCTGGTCGCGTTCAAGGTGCCCGTCTTGGCGAACAGCCGCCCCTCCAGGCTGGTGCCCTTGAAGCGCCGCGCCAGCGTTCCATCGGTCCCGGCTACCGGCAGAGAAGCGCGCCACGCCGCGCCCCAGGGCTGTGCCGCCACCCAGCGCAGCAGTGTGACCGTGCCCCGCGGCGCAATCCGATTATAGCTCGACATACCCGATCCGTCGGAAAGATCGTACGCCGTACGGGGCACGCCTGCCTGCGTCAGCATCGCCTCGACCTGTGCCTGTCCATCGGCGATTGATCCGGAACCGCTTTGCAGGCCCAGCCGCCTGAGCAACAGCTCGGCATGCAAGTTTTGGCTCTGCTTGTTCGTGGCCGCCACGTCTTGCGCCAATGGAGGCGGCGTCAGCCTCGCGAGCACTGGCGTTGCGGCGTTGCGCATCTTGGTGTCTTCCGCCAACGCGCGATGCCGCACGCTCAGCTTGCCGGTCACTCGCACGCCCCGCGCCTCCAGCAGAGTCTTTAGCCGCCACGCGGCATAATGCGCGGGATCGTCGACGCTCAGGCGCAGGCTCTTGGACGGCGCTCCTGCCGCGATCTGACCCGTCAGGCGCACCAGAGTGCCGTTGATGTCGCGGTCGTAGCCGATCCTTGTCGGTCCCGACGCCACGGTGACCGCGCGGTTCTCGACCTGGTAATAAGGCAGCATCTCCACCACCGGCTGGCGTCCGACAGGTCCGGGCGACACTTTCAGCCGCACCTCGTTATCATCAAGGGTCAGCGCCGATACGCCGGTGCCCGACCAACCAGGGATGTTGTTCCAACTCATGCCCGGGCTCCAGCGCTGGTCCGGAAAGGCGGTGTCGTCGCCGATGATATGACGCACGCTTCGGGTGCGCCTCGCCACCGCTTCGGCAAGCACACTCAGGCAATCCGTTATACATTCGGGTGCACTCGACAGCCTCGCATCGCCGTTTCCAAGCAGCAGCACGTCCTGACCGTCCATCCGCACCGCTGCGCCGCCACTGGTGTCAGGCTGCGCGATGCCTGGCAGCTTCCAATAGGCCGCAGCAGTGGTGAATATCTTGGTATTGGATGCCGGCACGTAGCGCCCGTCGGGATCGATGGCGACGATCTCGCGTCCCTTGTCGTCGGTGACGACCATTCCGAAGCGCGTGCCCTGCGGTGCTGCCGCTAGCTTGGCCTCCACACGCTTCTGAACGCTTTGCGCAGTCGCTGGCAAGGCGGCGGAGAGAATGGAAAACACAACAAGCGGACGGATCATGGCGATGCCCTAGGTGCGGCGCACCACGCTCGCAATCCGCAACAGTCACTTACCACCACGATCATCCGAGGATGCAGCGTGCACTGCGCCGCTTGCACCTCGCAGCAGGGCTCCAGGCGCGCCTGCTCAGCGTCGCGGGATGCCCAGCGTCCATGGCTTGGGAAGGCCGGTGGGCTTGGCTGTGCCGTCCAGCCGCTCGACGCGCACCAACTTCACCGGCGGCTGGATCATCTGGCCACGCATCGCATCGCGCCCACAACAGGTCGGCTTGCCCAGGATGCGCTTCACCACGTCCATTCCCGCCACGACATGACCAAAGGCGGCAAAGCCGCGCGCGCCTGGTTTCGCATCAAGACCACGATTGTCGCCGACCATGATCGAAAAGTTGCCCGTTGCGGAATCGGGATTGCTCCCGTGCGCCATCGAGATCGTGCCACTCACATGGCGGATGCCGGTTTTGTTCGTCGGCTCAAGCGGCGGCGACGGGAGAATGCGGCGAGCATCCGTGCCGATGCCCCCCTGGATGAAGCCGAACTTAGGATCGGCCTTGCGGCGCGCGGAGCGGTAGATCGCCGTTCCGTCGAACCGCCCGTCATCGACATAGACAAGGAAGTTCGCGGTCGTCTTGGGGGCGCGCTTCGCTTCCAGTGCGACGACAATCGCGCCCTCGGAGGTGACGATCCGCACTCGGGTAAGCGCGGGAGGCGGCGGAGAGGCCGATGCGGTCAGCGTAAAGGACAGCAAGGCGGCGGAGGCAAACAGGCGACGCATGCCGGCCTGCTACTCAAAGCCGCGCCGCCGCGCGAGTATTAGATCAACAATCGCTGCTGACAATGGCGATCAGCGCGTCGAATTGCGGCGTGGTGAAACCCGCGGCGTAAAAGGCATCGATCTCGTGCTGGGGCAAGGTCGGGCCGCGATGCCAGGCGAGTACGGCAGAACGGCGAAGTGCTTCGAGCCGCGCGTCCGCCAATCGTGGGCTCACGCGGTGGCCGCCAAATAGCACGCCGAGGGCGGTAGCGACGGGACCGGGCTGGCGGAGCGAGGAGAGACGGTCGCGGCGAGCGAGCGAAATGACCTGCCGTTCGAGCGGTGTGAAACCGGCGCTGGGGAGGAGATCCGCGGGGGTTGTGACCGGATCGCCTTGAAGGGCGGAGAAGTTGAGATAGGCCATGGAGTCTTGCCGTCTGGAAGTTGATGAAAGTTGTGCGGAACGCTATCCACAACAGCTTCCGTACCAGGCGGTATATTAACTCCCGCTTACACCGTCAAGCAATTTCCGTACTGCGCGGTATCGTGTTCAGCGCGTCGGCCAGACCGAAAGGCTGGTTGCCACCAGCGCCTCGAGTTCGGCGCGGCTGGCCCCGGCGCCGGCCTGCAGCGACATGCCCTGCACCAAGGCGATCAGATAGGAGGCAAGGCCTGCCGCATCCATGCTCTCGGGAAGCTCGCCATCGTCCTTGGCGCGCTGAAACCGCTCGATCAGCAACCGTCCGGAAGACCGCCGCCGCTCGATCACTTCGGCGCGGATCGACTCCGCTTCCACGCCGCACGCAACCGAGCTGATGACGCGCAGGCAGCCCTTGGGCTCGCCTTCGATGGCGTGCATTTCGAGCGCGCCGGCCAGGATCCGTTCGGCCACCCCGCGCGCCGTCGGCGCGTCGAGCGCGGGCTGCATATACGCCAGCTTCTCGCGCTCATACAGATCGAGCGCCTTGCGAAACAACGACTCCTTGTTGCCAAAGGCCGCATACAGGCTGGGACGCGTGATCCCCATCGCCTCGGTCAGGTCGGTAAGCGACGCACCTTCATAACCCTTGCTCCAGAAGACGCGGAGCGCCGCTGCAAGGGCGTCGTCGACATCGAATTCGCGCGGGCGACCCTTGCCACCAGGACAGCAGGAAAGTTTCATAACTTCCGGTACATAAGCGCAAATATCGGAAAATCCATAGTAAATTCGCTCACCCCTGTTCCGGCGCGGAGCAGGCGAGGCCCGCATCGCCCTCTTCGCGCGCTACCGCAACGGCCAGCTTCTCCACGATTCCCGAGAGTTGCGCGCGCTCCTGGACATCAAGCGTGCCGAAGATCAGCTCCACCAGCCTGGCCCGTATCGGTTCGGTGGTTTCGATCGCGCGCTTGCCGGCCGGGGTAATCGAGATCCGCTTCACACGCCGATCGCGCGCGTCGGGTTCGCGCACCACCAGCCCGTCGCGCTCCATCCCGTCAAGCGCCTCGGTCACCGTGCGCGGCGCCAGGCTGAACAGTTCGGCGATATCCGCGGCGCGCGCCGGACCGTGCCGGTGGACATACATCAACAATTTGGTGCGGGCGAACGACGCCCCCGACGCACTCATGCGCCGATCGAGCAGCCGGTGCATGCGCAGGAAGAGGCTGCCGAATTCAGTGGAAAGCTGGTCGAGATCTGTCATGGGTTATTGAGGGGCCTCAATAAATGGTCTTGCGCAATTCTGCAAGCGCGAGCATTAGCCGCTGCCATTGTCGTATTTTGGCAAGGATCACACCGCCCGATGTCCGAACAGGATCAGCGCCCGAGCGCATTGGCTGACGCCCCCAACGACCAGAGCACGCAAGAAGATGCAGCGCCGGCCAAAAAGTCGCCGCTCAAGAACCCGCGCGTCCGCATCATCCTGTTGCTGATCGTCGCGGCGATCCTGGTGTTCGGGGGGCTGTGGTTCGCGCGCTACCAGACGCGGGGCAAATATCTGCAAAGCACCAACGACGCCTATGTCCAGGCAGACGCGGTGGTCGTGTCGTCGCGCATCTCCGGCTATGTCGAGCGGGTGCTGGTGGTGGAGAACCAGCGGGTCAAGGCAGGCCAGCCGCTGCTCCAGATCGACGCGCGCGACTATCGTGCGCAGGCCGAGCAGGCCCAGGCGCAGATTGATGTCGCCGCGGCCAATGCCGAGGGCGTACGCGCGCAGATCCGCGAACAGGGCGCGGCAATCGACCAGGCCCGCGCCCAGCTGGCCGCCGCGCAAAGCGCCCTAACCTTCGCGCGCTCCGAAGTGGCGCGCTACACGCCGCTGGCTGCGACGGGCGCCGAAACGCGCGAGCGGCTGTCGCAATTGCGCGATCAGGCGCGCCAGGCTGAGGCGCAGGTCGCCACCGCCCGCGCCGGGCTGGACGCCGCACAGCGCCGGGTCGGGACGCTGCGCACCCAGATCGCCCAGGCGCAGTCGCAGGGCCGCGCCGCGCAGGCGCAGCTGGCGGCGGCGAACGTCAACGCGACCTCCTCCATCCTGCGCGCCAGCCGCGATGGCCGCGTCGGCGACAAGACGGTGCAGCCGGGCCAGCTGGTCCAGCCGGGCGTGCGGCTGATGTCGATCGTTCCCGATCAGCAGCTTTATGTCGAAGCCAATTTCAAGGAAACGCAGATTGGGCTGATGCGGGTCGGTCAGCCGGTGACCGTCAAGGTCGACGCGCTGGACGGCGTGGAGATCCATGGCCGGATCGAAAGCTTCTCGCCCGGCACCGGCGCGCAATTCTCGCTGCTGCCGCCACAGAACGCGACCGGCAACTTCACCAAGATTGTGCAGCGCATCCCCGTGCGGATCGCAATCGATCTGGGGCCGACGGCGCGCAAGCTGATCCTGCCGGGCATGTCGGTCGATGTCGAAGTCGATACGATTGCCGCCAAGGGCCAGCGCGAGGCGATCGAGCGCGAGCAGAAGGCGCATAACGCGGCGCGCCGGAAATGAGCGCGGGCGCGACCTCGGCCGATCGCGCCGCGGTCGGCAAGCCCCAGGGCCAGGCGCAGGTTCAGAAAGCGGACCTGGGCGCGTGGCTGGCAGTGGCGGCCGGAAGTCTGGGCGCGCTGATGGCGACGCTCGACATCTCGATCGTCAACTCCTCATTGCCCACCATCCAGGGCGAAATCGGCGCGAGCGGCACCGAAGGCACCTGGATCGCCACCAGCTACCTGGTCGCCGAGATCATCGTGATCCCGCTTTCGGGCTGGCTGGAGCGGATGCTGGGGCTGCGCACCTTTCTGCTGATCGCCACCGTGTTGTTCACGGCGTTCTCGGTGATGTGCGGGCTGTCGACCAATCTGAGCATGATGATCGCCGGCCGGGTCGGCCAGGGTATCACCGGCGGCGCGCTGATCCCCACGGCAATGACGATCATCGCCACCCGCCTGCCCCCCCAGCAGCAGCCGATCGGCACGGCGATGTTCGGCGTGACCGCGATCCTGGGCCCCGTGCTGGGGCCGCTGATCGGCGGCTGGCTGACCGAGAATATCAGCTGGCATTATGCCTTTTTCCTCAACGTGCCGGTGAGCGCGGTGCTGATCACGCTGCTGCTGGTCGGGCTGCCGCACGAAAAGGCGCGACTGCACGAGATCCGCCAGGCCGACTGGCTGGGCATCGCCGGGCTGGCGTTGGGGCTGGGTGGGCTGACGGTGGTGCTGGAAGAAGGCCAGCGCGAGCAATGGTTCGAAAGCGAGCTGATCCTTCAGCTGACCGGAGTCACCATTTTCGGCTTCGTGCTGCTGCTTGCCGGCCAGTTCCTGGCGCGCAAGCCGGTGATCAAGCTCAAGCTGCTTCTCGACCGCCAATTCGGCAGCGTCGCGGTGATGGCAGTGGTGCTGGGCATGGTGCTGTACGGCACCTCTTACGTGATCCCGCAATTCGTCGCGATCATCGCCGATTACAACGCGCTTCAGGCAGGCTACGTGGTCCTGCTGGCGGGAATCCCCAGCCTGATGCTGATGCCGTTCACGCCGCTGTTGATGCGGTATGTGGATATTCGGATCGCCGTTGCCTTTGGCCTGCTGGTGATGGCGCTCAGCTGTTATCTCGACACCGGACTGACCGCCGAATCCACCGGGGGCGCCTTCACTGACTCCCAGTTGCTGCGCGGTGTGGGGCAGATCTTCGTGATGCTGTTCCTCAACCAGGCGGCGATCCGGTCGGTGCCGCCCGAACAGGCGGGCGATGCGGCCGGGCTGTTCAACGCCGCGCGCAACATCGGCGGATCGGTGGGGCTGGCGATGCTTGCCACCGTGCAGGAACAGCGCAGTTATTTCCACGCCCGCCGATTGGAGGAGTCGCTGTCCGCCAACTCGGTCGCAGTGCAGGACTATGTCGCCGGCATGGCCCAGTCGGTCGGCGGCCAGGCCGCGGCGCTGCGCAACCTGGGCGGCATGATCAGCCAGCAGGCGCTGGTGATGACGTATAATGACATGTTCTGGCTGCTGGCGGTCGGCATCCTGTGCGTGACGCCGCTGGTCCTGTTCCTCCGCCCGCTTCCGCAGGGCGGCCCTATCGCCATGCATTGAGGCTTTGCGATGCGTAGATTTGCTCCCCTTCCCCTGCTCTCCGTCGCGCTGCTGGGTGCCTGCACGGTTGGCCCCGATTATGCCGGGCCGCCGAGCGTCGGCACCGCCGGCCAGCCCCCGGCCCGGTTCGTGCGCGGCGGCGATTCCGCGACGGTCGCCGCACCCGCGCCTGCACGGTGGTGGACGGCACTGAACGACCCCACGCTCGACATGCTCGAGACGCGCGCGCTGGCCGCCAACCCCAGCGTGGCGGTGGCGCAGGCGCGGTTGCGCCAGGCGCGCGGCGCACTGCGGCTGGAACGCGCCAACCGGCTGCCCCAGGCGGGCGCATCGGGGATGTACGTCCATGCCGAGCTTCCCGGCGTGGACCTGGGCAGCCTGACCGGTGGCTCCGCCGAAGGCGAGGGCACGGGTGGCGGCGCGGGCGGCGGCGCGGCGGCTGCCGAAGCGCCTGATCTCGGCTCGCTCGATTTCTTCAACGCCGGCTTCGATGCCAGCTGGGAAGTCGACCTGTTCGGCGGCCAGCGCCGCACGGTGGAAGCGACCCGCGCCAATGTGCAGGCAGCGGAAGCGAACGTCGCCGACGCGCAGGTGACCTTGGCCGCCGATGTCGCCAACGCCTATGTCGCGCTGCGCGACCGGCAGCAGCGGCTGGCGCTGTCGCGGCAGTCGGGCACGCTCCAGCGGCAGATGTTCGAGCTGACCCAGCAGCGCGCCGCGCAGGGCACGGCGTCGGCGCTGGAGGTCGAGCGGCTGCGCACCCAATTGGAATCGACCGAGGCCGAACAGGTGCCGCTCGCCGCCGAGATCGAAGCCTATCTGAACGCGCTCGCGGTGCTGACCGGGGCCGAGCCGGGCGCGCTCGACACGGTGCTGACCACGCCCGGCCGCACGCTGCTGCCGCCCGCACAGGTGGCGGTGGGCGACCCCGCCGCGCTGCTCCAGCAGCGGCCGGACATCCGCGCGGCCGAGCGCCAGCTTGCCGCATACACCGCGCGGATCGGCGTGGCGGAAGCATCGCGCTTTCCGCGGCTGAGCCTGACGGGGATGCTGGGACTGGGCGGAACCTCGCCAGAGGCGCTGGTCGATCTGGACAATCTGGCCGCGCTGGCCATGCCGCGGCTGCAATGGAGCTTTCTGGATTTCGGGCGCGGCCGTGGCCGGGTCGAGCAGGCGCAGGGCGCGCGCGACGAAGCCGAGGCGCAGTATCGCGGCGCAGTGCTGCGCGCGTTGCAGGACGCCGAGGATTTGCTGTCGCGCTTCGGCCATCGCCGGGAAACGGTTGCGAGCCTGGTGCGGGTGCGCGCCTCGGCCGTTAAGGCGGCGGGGCTGACTCAGCAGCGCTATCGCGCAGGCACGGCACGGCTGATCGACGCGTTGGATGCCGAGCGGCAGCGGGTGCTGGCCGAGCAGAATCTGGCACAGGCGACCGCGGCGCTGACTGCGGATTACGTCGCGTTGCAAAAAGCGTTGGGATTGGGTTGGGAGCCGGTACCGGGAGCGCCGGTGTCGGCGGAGTAATCGGCTCCACTATTCCCCCTCCCTGCAAGCAGGAAGGGGTCAGGGGTGGGTGCGCGCGTCTGCGCGCCCAAAAAGAACTCGAACCTTTCCGCTAGAAAAGCGGAAGCCGAGGCATCGAGCCCCGGCTTTCGCTTAACGCACCCCCTTCCCTTCCAGGGCGGAAGAAGAAAGGCGAAGCCGCCTTCGCAGAGCGCCCGCGCTTATCTCCCATCCTCCCCCGCCAGGGGGCGGATGGCCATGGGCTTAGTTCAGGCCACCGCCGAGCGAGCGGTACAGCTCGACCAGATTGCTTGCCTGAGTCAGCCGGGTAGTCACCAGCTGCTGTTGCGCGGCATAGGCCGTGCGCTGCGCGTCGAGGGTGTTGAGGAACGAGTCCACGCCAGCGCGGAAGCGGGCGTCGGACAAGCGCGCGGCCACTTGCGCCGCGTTGGCGCGCTGCGACTGGGCGCTGACCTGCTCGCCGATCCGGCCGCGCTGGGCGAGTGCGTCGGCGACTTCGCGGAACGCGACTTGGATGGTGCGCTCATAGGTGGAGACCGCAACCTGCTGCGACGCGCGGGCATATTGGAGATTGCCCGAGCGGCGGCCGCCATCGAAGATCGGCAAGCCGATCGACGGCGCGGCCTGATAGGTAAAGCTGCCACCGCCGAACAGGCCCGACAGCGCGGTGCTGATCGTGCCGACCAGGCCGGTGAGCGAGATGGTGGGGAAGAACGCCGCACGCGCCGCGCCGATGTTCGCGCTTTCGGCGATCAGCTGGTGCTCGGCACGCAGCACGTCGGGGCGGCGCAGCAGCACTTGCGACGACAGGTTCCCGGGCAACACGTCGCGCGTGACCGGCTCCGCACCGAAGCCGGTGGGCAGCAGCGACGATGGCACGGTGGTGCCGGCGAGCAGGTTCAAGGCGTTCTGGTCCTGCGCGATGCGGACCTCCAGCGCGGCGATGTCGTTGCGCGCGGCCTGGAAGTTGGTCTCGGCCTGGCGGACCTCCAGCTCGGAGCCGACGCCGATGCGGAACTGCGCGCTGGTGAGGCGCAGCGTTTCCTGAAACGCCTTTAACGTCTCACGCGACAGGCGGAGCTGTTCCTGGTCCGACGCCATCTGGAGCCAGGCATTGGCGGTTTCGGCGATCAGGCTGACGCGAGCCGAGCGCTGCGCCTCTTCCGACGCGAACACCTGTTCCTGCGCGGCGCGGGTCAGGTTGCGGACGCGGCCGAACAGATCGACCTCATAGGCCGAAATGCCGGCGTTGAGCGAATAGATCTCCAGGTTGCTCGATCCGCCGGTGCCCACGCCGACACCCGGCGTGACGCCGCCACCCGTGCCTGCGCCCGCCCCGGCGCCCGCTCCCGCTGCACCGAAATTGTTGGTGTAGGTCGCGCTGCCGTTGACGCTGGCGGTGGGGAACAGCTCCGAGCGCTGCGTGCGCAGCTGGGCACGCGCCTGAAGCACATTGCCCGCCGCGATGCGCAGGTCACGGTTGTTGGTCAGGCTGGTCTCGATCACCTGGCGCAGCCGCGGATCCAGGAAGAAGTCACGCCAGCCGATCGCCGAGACGTCGGGCGCATCGGTGGCGGCGCGGGGATAGATGCCGCCCTCAGGCAGGGTGGTGGGCACCGCGCCTTCGGGCCGAACATATTTGGGCGCGAAGTTGCAGCCCGACAGGATGGTCGCGCCCGCCAGCAGCGCGAGGAATGGTTTCGTCATGCTATTCATGCTCCCTGCGGCGGCGTGCCGCCATCGGAGGATTTGTTGCCGGCGTCGGGCGCGACGTCGGTCGCGGCGCTGGGATGCTCGGGGCGGCTGTCGCCCTGGCCGTGGCCGAACAAACGGCTCACGACCACGAAGAACATCGGCACGAAGAAGATCGCCAGCACCGTCGCGGAGAACATGCCGCCAACCACCGCGCGGCCGATGGCGTTCTGGCCGCCGGCACCCGCGCCGGTGGAGATCGCCAGCGGCAACACGCCGAAGATGAACGCCAAGGACGTCATCAGGATCGGGCGAAGACGAAGCTTGGCCGCCTCGATCGCCGCGTCGAACGCGTTCATGCCGGCCCGGACCCGCTCTTCTGCGAATTCCACGATCAGGATGGCGTTCTTGGCCGACACGCCGATCGTGGTGATCAGGCCCACCTGCAGGTAGATGTCGTTGTTGAGCCCGGTGAGCCACGCCGCCAACATCGCGCCCAGCACGCCCAGCGGCACCACCAGCAGCACCGCGATCGGCACCGACCAGCTTTCGTACAGTGCGGCCAGGCACAGGAACACGATCAGCAGCGACAGGCCGTACAGCGCGGGAGCCTGCCCGCCCGACAGCTGCTCCTCATAGCTGAGCCCGGTCCAGTCGAGCCGCGTGCCCGGCGGCAGCTTGGCCTGCATCTCCTCCATCGCCTTCAGCGCGGCGCCGGACGAGACCCCCGGTGCGGGCTGACCCAGGATTTCCATAGACGGCTGGCCATTATAGCGGGTCAGCTGCATCGGTCCCTGGCGCCACGACAGGGTGGAGAAGGCCGTGAACGGCGCCATGGTGCCGGTCTCGCCCCGCACGTACAGATCGCCGATGTCCTCCGGCGCCATGCGATAAGGCGCATCGGCCTGGAGATACACGCGCTTCACCCGGCCGCGATCAATGAAGTCATTGACATACGCCCCGCCCCACGCAGTCGCGATGGTGCTGTTGACCGTGCCCAGATCAAGTCCGAGCGCGCGCGCCTTGTCCTGGTCGACGTCGACCTTGAGCTGCGGCGCGTCGTCTAGCGCGTTGGGACGCACACCCACCAGCAACTTGTTCTGCGAAGCCATGCCGAGCAATTGGTTACGCGCGGCGAGCAGCTTCTCGTGACCAAGGCCACCTTCATCGATGAGCTGGAGGTCGAAACCGGTGGCGTTGCCCAGTTCCTGGACCGCCGGCGGGATCACGGCGAAGATCAGGCCGTCCTTGTATTGCGAGAACGCACCCATGGCGCGACCCACGATCGCCTGCGCCTTGTTCTCCGCGCCGGGCCGATCCTTCCATTCCTTCATCGGAATGAACGCGATGCCGCTATTCTGACCGGTGCCCGAGAAACTGAAGCCGTTGACGGTGTAGACGCCCCGGATCGCGCCGCCGGCATTTTGCAGGAAATGATCGCGAACCAGGTCGAGGCCCTTCTGAGTCCGCGCGGTGGTGGCGCCCGAGGGCCCCTGCACCAGCGCGATCATCACGCCCTGATCTTCCTCAGGCAGGAAGCCGGTCGGCAGCCGTGCGAACAGAAAGGTAAGGCCTGCCAGGATCAGCGCATAGGCAATGAGCGAGCGGCCCCAACGGCGTGCCGTCGATCGCGTGCCTCGCTCGTAGCGATCGCGCCCACGATCGAACGTGTTGTTGAACCAGCCGAAGAAGCGCGCGAGCGGACCGCGGCCCTCACCCTTGTTGGGATCGTGGGGCTTGAGGATGGTCGCGCACAGCGCCGGGGTGAGGATCAGCGCGACCGCCACCGACAGCACCATGGCCGACACGATGGTGATCGAGAACTGGCGATAGATGACGCCGGTGGAGCCCCCGAAGAACGCCATCGGCAGGAACACCGCGGACAGCACCAGGCCGATGCCGATCAGCGCACCGCTGATCTCGTCCATCGACTTGCGGGCCGCCTCCCTGGGCGAGAGATGTTCGTCGGTGATCAGCCGCTCGACGTTTTCGACCACCACGATCGCGTCATCGACCAGCAAGCCGATCGCGAGCACCATGCCGAACAGAGTCAGCGTGTTGATCGAATAGCCGAACATCGCCAGCACGGCGAACGTGCCCGTCAGCACCACCGGCACCGCGATCGTCGGGATCAGCGTCGCACGGAAGTTCTGCAGGAACAGGAACATGACCAGGAAGACGAGCACCACCGCTTCGACCAGCGTGTGGACCACCTGCTCGATCGACAGCCGCACGAAAGGCGAAGTGTCGTAGGGGAAGATGACCTTGACGTCGGACGGGAACTGCTTGGAGATCTCGTTCACCCGCTCCTTGACCGCTACCACGGTATCGAGCGCGTTGGCCCCTGGGGCCAGCTTCACCGCTATGCCCGATGCTGCCTTGCCATTCCATTGGGCGGAAAAGCCGTAGTTCTCGGCACCGATCGCCACCCGTGCGACATCGCCCAGGCGCACGACCGATCCGTTCGTGCCGCTCTTCAGCCGTATCCGCGCAAATTCCTCTGGAGAGGTCAGCCGCGATGAGACGGACACCGTCGCATTGAGCATCTGCTCCTTGGGCGCGGGCTGCGCACCGATCTGACCGGCGGAAACCTGCGCGTTCTGCGCTGTCACCGCGGCGGTCACGTCGGCCATGGTCAACGCGTAGTTGTTGAGCTTGATCGGGTCGACCCAGATGCGCATGGCATATTGCGAGCCGAATACCTGCGTGTCGCCGACGCCGGTGACGCGCGACAGCGGGTCCGCGATCTTAGTCGCGATGATGTCTGCCAGATCTTCGTCGTTGTGCGCCCCGTTTTCCGAATACAGGCCGACGAACAGCAGGATGTTCTGGGTCGCCTTGGCGACGATGATACCCTGCCGCTGCACTTCCTGCGGCAGCAGCGGCGTCGCCGCCTGCAGCTTGTTCTGCACCTGGACCTGTGCAGTGTCGGGATCGGTGCCCTGCTCGAAGGTCAAGGTGATCGTGACGTTTCCGGCCGACGAGGACGAGGACGAGAAGTAGCGAAGGTGGTCGATCCCCTTCATCTGCTGCTCGATGATCTGGGTGGTGGTGTTCTCCAGCGTCTGGGCGTCAGCGCCCGGATAGGTCGCAGTGATCGAAACCGCAGGCGGCGCGATCGCCGGAAACTGTGCGATCGGCAAAGTGCGCACCGCCAGAATGCCGGCGATGAGAACCATCACCGCCAGCACATAGGCGAAGATCGGGCGATCGATGAAATAGCGTGACATGGCTGATTACTTCGCCTGACTTTGAGCCTGTGGCTGCTGGGTTCCACCCGGCGCGGCCGCATTCGGATTCCAAGGTTTGGGCTGCACGGGCATGCCGGGACGCAGCATCATGGCCCCCTCGACAATCACTTTGTCCCCCGCCTTCAGGCCGCCGGTCACCAGCCAATTGTCGCCGACCGTGCGGTCGGTCTTCAAGGCGCGCGGTTCGATCTTGTTTCCCGCGCCGACCACCAGGGCCGTGGCATTGCCACGCTCGTCGCGGCTGACGGCGCGCTGCGGCACCAAGATCGCGTTCGCCTTGGTGCCTTCAGGCAGCTGGGCACGCGCGAACATGCCAGGCAGCAACAGCCCCTGCGGGTTGGAGAACACCGCGCGGATGATCTGGCTGCCCGTGGTCGGGTCGACGGTCACGTCGGTGAACTTCAGCGTGCCTTCAATGGGATAGGTCGTGCCGTTCTCAAGCTTCAGGCGAACGCGCGCCGCGCCGCTCCCGCGGCTGAGCTCGCCTTGGGCGAGCTGCTGGCGCAGGTTCAGCACTTCGGCGCTCGACTGCTGGATGTCGACAAAGATCGGGTCCAGGCGCTGGATCGTGGTCAGCGGATCGGTCTGCGAAGCCGACACCAGCGCACCGGTGGTGAAGGTCGAGCGGCCAATCCGTCCCGAGATCGGCGCGCGGATGGTGGTGCGTGCCAGGTCGATCTGGGCGGTTCGCAGCGCAGCCTGTTGCGCGGCGACATCGGCGCGGGCCTGCTGCGCGCCGGTCACGGCGTTCTCCGCCTCCTGGCGCGAGATGGCGTTGATGCGCACCAGCTCGTTGTAGCGGCGCGACAGCGCAGCGGTCGAGGCGATCGCCGCGCGCGAGCGGGCAAGCGCCGCCTGGGCGCTGGCGACCTGCGCCTGATAGGGCGCGGGATCGATGCGGTAGAGCGGCTGGCCGGCGCGGACCATGTCGCCTTCCTCGAACAGGCGGGCAAGGATGATGCCGTTGACCTGCGGGCGCACTTCCGAAGTCTCGTACGCGGCGGTGCGGCCAGGCAGCTCGGTGCTGAGCGTCACCGGCGCTTCCTGCACGGTGATCACACCGACCTGGGGCGGGCCAGCAGCCGCCGCCGCCTTTTGCTGCTCCGCAGCATCATTGCCGCCGCAGCCGCCAAGAATCAGCGCCATGCCAAAAGCTGCCGTAAGTTTTTTCATGGGATCACCGGAGGATAGGAGTTGTGAGTGAACGCTCACACACATATGATGAGCGGGCTTATATGGAGAGGACCCGGGTTTGGCAACCGGAGAAAGATACCGAATGGAACAGAATGCATTGCAGCCGACCCGCGCGGAGACGCGGCGCGGACATTTGCTCGAAACCGCCCGCACATTGTTCATCGAACATGGCTTCCACCAAACGGGAATGGCGCAGATCGCCACCGCCTCGGGGATCAAGGTCGGCCAGATCTATCGGGACTTTCATAGCAAGGAAGACATCATCGCTGCAATCTGTGAGCGGGACGTGTCGGATTGGCTGGAAGAGGACATGCTGGCGGCGGCGGTGGCATCCGGCGATCCCGGTGCGGTACGCGAGTGGATGGGACGCTTCCTCTCCTCCGACGAGCCGGTCGAGGAATGCAGGCTGATGAGCGAGATCGTCGCCGAAGTAGGCCGCAATGCGCGCATCGCCGAACTCAACCGCTCCATTGACCGCCGCATCCGCAACAGCCTGTCCGCCGCACTTCAGGCGATCGCCAGTGCAAAAGGGTCGGCGGAGGATCAGGACTCGTTGATCGACCTGATCCTGTCCCTGGGCATGGGGATCATGTTGCGGCGAAGCTTCGATCCGGATTTAAAGGTTGATCGGCTATATCGCTGGGTATCCGAGATCATCGATCAGCGGATCGGAGCGCTCGCCGCCTGAGGCGCACGCCCTTGGGTAAGGCAGCATACCCTTCTCCGCGCCTTGCGCCGGGATGAGATCCGATCCCGGCGGCATGTTCGGCCCTTCAACGGCGCGGCCGCTAACGCGGCCAGGCCTCATCCCGGTCGTACACATATTGCTCCGCGTCGCTCAGCGCCGGCAGCCAGGGTTCGCGGCGCACCGTCCAGAGTTCATAGGTCGGCGTGAACCTGCCCGGTTCATCAAGCATCCCCAGATAAATCTCGACTTCGCCGTCGCTGCCCCCGAACACCGATCCGCCGCATCGCGGACAGAAGTGCCGCCCGCCATAGCTGCGGGTCTCCCCATGAACGGTGACCGCGCCCCGAGGGAAGATCGCGGAAGCGTGGAACACCGCGCCATGATGCTTGCGGCAATCCAGGCAATGGCAAACCCCCACGCGACGGGGCCGCCCCATCGCCTCGATCCGAACGTCCCCGCACAGGCAGCCGCCAGTGAACCGGTCCATACCGCACCTCCACGCTTGGAATCCCGCTTTGTGTCGCACTCGCCCTTCATTCAGGCAAGCCAGTCGCCTTTTGTCGCGCCAGGTGGCAGACGGCCCGCGCGCCGAAGGTGGCGCAAGTCTGTTCGTCGGGGATCGAGATGCTCGAAGTGTGCGTGGAAACCGTTGACGGGATCGCGGCGGCGGTGAGCGGCGGCGCGGATCGGATCGAGCTTTGCTCGGCGCTGGCGCTGGGCGGCATCACTCCGCCACACGCGCTGATTCGCCAGGCGGCGCTCGCACCAATCGCCGTGCACCTGCTCGCCCGCCCGCGCGACGGCAATTTCCGCTATGCCGCCGGAGAGGCGGCGCTGGTCGCCGAGGATATCCGCGACGCCGCACAAGCCGGGTTGGATGGCGTGGTGATCGGCGCCAGCGACGCGTCGGGCGCGCTCGACGCAACCCTGCTGTCGGCCTGGGTCGCGCATGCCCGTGCCGAGGGCGAGAAGCGGCGCCGCCCGCTGTCGCTGACGCTGCATCGCGCCTTTGATCTGTGCCCGGACCTGCTCGACGCGATGGAAACCGCCATCGCCCTGGGCTTCGACCGTATCCTGACCTCTGGCGGGCAACCCCGCGCCGTGGACGCACTCGACACGCTGAGCGCCCTGGTCGCGCGCGCGAAGAACCGCATCATCATCCTTCCCGGCAGCGGCGTGGATGCCGCCAACGTGTCCGCCATCCTGGCCACCGGCGCGCGCGAAGTGCACGCATCGTGCCGCAGCGCGGCGGGCGGCGCCAGCGAGGCGGAGCAGCGTTTCGGCTTTCAAAACGGCCCTGCGATGCATACCGATGTCGCCAAGGTATCGGCGCTTTGCACGCAGCTGAGGCGGCATGAGACCTTGAACAGTACCAATATATAACTTAACCCTGACGCCAGACGTAACGAAAGAACGAGGCGATGGGGGCTGAGCAGCAGATGACCGCAAACGGCGCGACGCTGATGAAAAGCGAAGCGGCCGAAGCAGCGGAAGTGGTGCGGCGGCTGGTGGCCGCCAATGGCCCGCCGCTCGCGGCGCTTGGCCAGATATTGCGAGCAAATCCGCCCGCGCGGATCGTCACCTGCGCGCGCGGATCGTCCGACCATGCCGCAAGCTATGGCAAATATCTGATCGAAACGCTGATCGGCATTCCAGTGGCTTCGGCCGCGCCCTCGGTCGCGTCGGTGTTCGCCGCGCCGGTGGCGCCGGGCAGCGCGTTGTGCATCGCCATCTCGCAAAGCGGGCGCAGCCCCGACCTGCTCGCCACGGTGAAGGCGCACCAGGAATCGGGCGCCTATGTCGTCGCGTTCGTCAACGACGAAACCTCGCCGCTGGCCGAGCTGGCCGACAGCTGTATCGGGCTGAAGGCCGGTCCCGAGCGGTCGGTGGCGGCGACCAAATCCTATATCGCCTCGCTGGTCGCCTTCGTCGCGTTGGTGTCGCAATGGGCGCAGGACGATGCGTTGCAAGCCGCGCTGACAGCGCTGCCGGAGCAGCTGGAGCAGGCATGCGCGCTGGATTGGACCGCGGCGGTCGACATGCTGCGCGACGCCAGCAACCTGTTCGTGATCGGGCGCGGCTACAGCTTTGGCATCGCCCAGGAGGCGGCACTGAAGTTCAAGGAAACCTGTGGCCTGCATGCCGAGGCGTTCAGCGCCGCCGAAGTGCGCCACGGGCCGATGGCGATCGTCGGCGCGGGCTTTCCGGTGCTGGCCTTTGCGACTTCCGACGCGGCTGGTGACAGCGTGCGCGAGGCGGCGGCCGAGTTCGCCGGACGGGAGGCGCATATGTGCCTGGCCGATGCGCGCGGCGGCGGCAACGGCAACCTTCCCGCCCTGCCCGGCCATCCGGCGATCGAGCCGATCCTGATGGTGCAGAGCTTCTACCACATGGCAAATGCGCTATCGCTGGCACGCGGGCATGATCCCGACCGGCCACTCTACCTTAAGAAGGTGACCGAGACACGATGAGCGCGATCCGCTTCACCAACGGGCACATCGTCACGCCGGCAGGCGTGCGCGATGCCGCAACGCTCAGCGTCGAAGGCGGGCTGATCGTCGCGATCTCGGGCGACGCGCCGGCACCCGAGACCGTCGACCTGGATGGGGGCTGGATCGTTCCCGGCTTCATCGACACGCAAGTCAATGGCGGCGGCGGCGTGCTGTTCAACGACGCGCCGACGGTTGAGGGCATCGCCGCGATCGGCCGGGCGCACGCGCCTTATGGCACGACCGGCTTCCTGCCGACGCTGATCAGCGATACCGCCGAAATGATCGCCAAGGCGCTCGACGCCACCGATGCCGCGATCGAGGCGGGCGTGCCCGGCGTGATCGGGGTGCATATCGAAGGGCCGATCATCAACGTGACCCGCAAGGGCATCCACGATCCCTCCAAGTTCCGCGGGCTGGACGAGGACCTGATCGCGCTGCTGACCAGGCCGCGGCGCGGCAAGGTGATGCTGACGCTCGCGCCGGAGCGCGTGTCGCTCGACGACATCCGCCGCCTGCATGCCGCCGGCGTGATCCTGAGCATCGGCCATAGCGATGCCGATTACGACACTGCCAAGGCAGCGATCGAAGCGGGCATGACGGGCGTCACGCACCTGTTCAACGCGATGTCGCCCCTGCAGCACCGCGCGCCGGGCGTGGCGGGCGCGGCGATCGAGGATCAGGGCATCTATTGCGGGCTGATCCTGGATGGCTTCCACGTGCATGACGCGGCGGTGCGGATCGCGGTCAATGCACGGCCGCACGACCGCTTCCTGCTGGTCACCGATGCGATGCCTTCTGTCGGCACCGACATGGACTCGTTCGATCTGCACGGCCGCCACATCCGCGTGGACGGCGGACGCTTGCTTGGCGAAGACGGCACGCTCGCCGGATCGTCGCTCGACATGGCCGGTGCGTTCCGCCACGCGGTGACTCGCATCGGCCTGTCGCATGCCGATGCCGCCGCGATGGCCGCCACCAGCCCCGCCGCCTTTCTCGGCCTGAGCAATGAGCGCGGTGCGCTTGCGCCTGGGCTCGTCGCCGACTGGGTTCAGTTGACACGGGATCTTCAGCCCGTCGACACTTGGATCGCCGGCGACCGCGCCGCCTGACCCCGCCCGCTTGACCCCCGTCCCCGGAGACTAGCCCTGAGCACGATCGCGCCGCCCCTCCCCGACGACGTTGCCGGGGCGACTCTCACCATCGGCGCGCCCCTGGCCGGCTGGCTTTCCGGGCTGGAAGAAGTCGCCGACCCCGTCTTTGCCCAGCGCATGCTGGGCGACGGTGTCGCGATCGATCCGACTGGCGATTGTCTATACGCCCCATGTGACGGCGAAGTGACGGTTCTTCAGCCGAGCGGTCATGCGATCACGGTTCTTGCTGCGGACGGCGCGGAGATCCTGATGCATATCGGGCTCGACACAGTGGCGCTAAAGGGCGTCGGCTTCAGCCCCTGCGTCCAGGTGGGCGACCGCGTGCGCAAGGGCGATCCGCTGATCCGGTTCGATCTCGACGCGGTGGTGTGCGGCGCTCCTTCGGCGGCGACCCCGGTGGTGCTGCTGGAAACGCCCGGCTACACGCTGGCCCGCGCGCGGGCGGACGGCCTGGTCGAGGCCGGCGAGACGATCTTCACGCTGCACCCCGCCGCGGCCGGTGCCGCCGAAGTGAAGGCGGCGAGCGGCGGTGAGACCGTCGAGCGCACGGTCGTAGTGCCGCTGGCGCATGGCATCCATGCCCGTCCGGCGGCGCGCGTCCGCGATGCGCTGTTCGGGTTCTCGGCTGAAGTCACGCTGGCCAAAGCGGGCCGAAGCGCCAGCGCGCGCAGCCCGGTCGGCCTGCTGACGCTGGGGATCGGCTTTGGCGACGAGATCGTCGTCGCCGCGCAAGGGTCCGATGCGGCCGAAGCCGTGGCTGCCCTCGCCGCGCTGATCGAAAGCGGCATGGGCGAGAAGGGCCACGCCCCCGCCCCCGCCCAGGTCACGGCGGTTGCCGCCGCGCCGGCGCTCACCGTTCTACCCGCGGATGGGAAGCTGCCCGGTGTCACCGCCGCGCCAGGTCTCTCGGTCGGGCATGCGCGCCGGTTCAAGCTCGCCGAGATCGAAGTCGATCCTGCCGGCACAGGCGTTGCCGAGGAGCAGGCACGGTTCGACGCCGCACGCGCCACGCTGGCCGAGCGGCTCGAGCGCGAAGCGCGGCACGCGCACGGCGCGCAGCGGGCGATCGTGGAAGCGCACCGCGCCCTGCTCGACGATGCCGGGCTGCTGGGCGGCGCCGCGGCGGCGATCCGCGGCGGTGCCAGTGCCGGCCATGGCTGGCGCGAGGCGATCCGCCCCCAGGCCGACGCGCTGCGTGCCTCCGGCAACGGCCGGATGGCCGAGCGCGCCGACGATCTGCTCGATCTGGAGCGTCGCTTGCTGCTGGTTCTGGCAGGCCGCGAGGACACGCCGCTCACGCTCCCGCCCGAGACGATCCTCCTGGCCGAGGATCTGCTGCCCTCGCAGCTGATGGCGCTCGACCGCGCCCATGTCGTCGGCATCTGCGTCGAACGGGGCGGCCCGACCTCGCACGTCGCGATCCTCGCGGCGAGCATGGGGTTGCCGACGCTGGTCGCGCTCGGCCCGGTGCTGCGCCAAGTCGAGGAAGGCACGGCGCTGATCCTCGACGCGGGACTGGCACATCTCCATGTCGCGCCCGATGGGGACGCGCTGGGTGCCGCGCGGCAAACCGTTGCAGAGCGTCAGGCCCGCCGCACGGCTGCCAAAGCGGCAGCCGACAAGACCTGCCACATGGCCGATGGCACCCGGATCGAAGTGTTCGCCAATCTGGGCTCGGTTGCCGATGCCGAGCTGGCAATGGCGAACGGCGCCGAGGGATCGGGGCTGCTGCGCACCGAGTTCCTGTTCCTCGACCGCGACACCGCGCCCAGCGTCGCCGAACAGACCGCCGACTATCAGGCGATCGCCGACGTGCTCGCCGGCCGTCCGCTGATCGTCCGGCTGCTCGACATCGGCGGCGACAAGCCGGCGCCCTATCTGCCGATCCCGGCAGAGGAGAATCCGGCGCTGGGCTTGCGCGGGATTCGCGTCGGTTTCGCGCATCCGCAGCTGCTTGAGGATCAAATTCGCGCGATTCTGTCGGTAAAACCGCTCGGTCAGTGCCGGATCATGGTCCCCATGATCGCCGGGGTGGACGAACTCCGCCGCGTCCGCGCGGTGCTCGAGCGTGTCCAGGCCGATTTCGACGTCGACCAGATAGTCGAGTTGGGCGTCATGGTCGAAACTCCCGCCGCCGCGGTAACCGCCGATCTCCTCGCCGCGGAAGCCGACTTCCTGTCGATCGGCACCAATGATCTGACGCAATATGCCCTGGCGATGGACCGCGGCAACGCCGCCGTCGCCGGCGCCATCGATGGCCTGCACCCCTCCGTGCTGCGCATGATCGCCGAAACCGCACGCGGCGCAAGCCGTCATGGTCGCTGGACCGGCGTGTGCGGCGGGCTCGCGTCCGATCCGCTGGCGGTCCCGATTCTAGTAGGGCTGGGCGTGACCGAATTGTCGGCGACGCCAGCAATCGTGCCGGAGATCAAGGCGCTGGTATCCAGCCTAACCTTAGAGGCTGCCCGTGCCCATGCAGCCGCTGCGCTGACATGCGCGACGGCAGCCGAAGTACGCGCGCTCGCCCGGGAGTTCACTGCATGAAGTCGATCCTGGAGATGCTCCAGCCGCTGGGCCGCGCGCTGATGCTGCCCATCGCGGTTCTGCCCGTCGCCGGCCTGCTGCTGCGCCTAGGGCAGCCTGACCTGCTCGACATCGCATTCCTCAGCGCAGCGGGCGACGCCCTGTTCTCGCATCTCGGGCTGTTGTTCGCGATCGGCGTGGCCACCGGTTATGCCAAGGACGGCAACGGCGCGGCGCCGCTTGCCGGCATCGTCTGCTTCCTGGTCGCAACGGAATCCGCCAAGGTGCTGATGAGCGTTCCCGCAGATATCGGCGCGGGCCTCGCCGGTCCCACCCTCGACGTGACGGTCGCCGCGTGGAAGGCTAAGGCGATCTCGCGCCTCGACGTGCCGATCGGCATCATCTCGGGGCTGATCGGCGGAACGTTCTACAATCGCTTCTCGACGATCAAGCTGCCGGAATATCTCGCCTTCTTCGGCGGCCGTCGCTTCGTTCCGATTGTCAGCGGTGTGGCGGGCCTGCTCCTTGCGCTGCTCGTCGGCCTCGGCTTCTCGCATCTGAGCGCCGGCATCGACGGGATCGGCCATGGCATCGGGCGCGCGGGCGGCTTCGGGCTGTTCCTGTTCGGCCTGCTTAACCGGCTGCTTCTCGTGACGGGGCTCCACCACATCCTCAACAACGTGTTCTGGTTCGTCCAGGGCGACTTCAACGGCGCGAATGGCGATCTGCGCCGCTTCTTCGCGGGCGATCCCGAAGCGGGCGCGTTCATGGCCGGCTTCTTCCCGGTGATGATGTTCGGCCTGCCTGCGGCGTGCCTCGCCATGTACCGTGCGGCCTTGCCGGACCGGCGCAAGGCGGTTGGCGGCCTGTTGCTCAGCTTGGCGCTCACCGCTCTGCTCACCGGCGTAACCGAGCCGATCGAGTTCAGCTTCATGTTCCTCGCGCCCGCGCTCTACGCGGTGCACGCGGTGCTCACCGGCGCGGCGATGGTGATCATGGACCTGCTCGGCGTGAAGCTCGGCTTCGGCTTTTCGGCAGGCCTGTTCGATTATGTACTGAATTACGGCAAAGCGACCCGCCCGCTGCTGCTGCTGCCCGTCGGCGCGCTGTACTTCGCGCTGTATTACGGCATCTTCAGCTTCGCCATCCGCCGCTTCAACCTGCAGACGCCCGGACGTGAGCCCGAGGCTGCTCCAGTGGCCGAGGCGGCGATTGCCGGCGAGCGCGGCGCAGCCTTTGCACGAGCGCTGGGCGGCGCGGCGAACCTAACCAGCGTCAACGCCTGCACCACCCGCCTGCGGCTGATGGTGGCCGACCAGGCGCAGGTCGATGAAGCCGCGCTCAAGGCGCTCGGCGCGCGCGGTATCATCAAGCCTTCGGCACATGCGTTGCAGGTTGTGCTCGGCCCCATTGCGGACTCGGTCGCGGTTGAGATCCGGGACGCGCTGGCGGTCGGCGGCGGCGCTCTAGCGGCGGTAACGTCAGCAGCGCCGTCCGCTCGGAGCGCGGTGCTCACCCCGGCAGCGCTGACCGCACTCGGCGGAGCCGACAATGTTCGCGGCACAAGCGTGCACGGCACCCGCGTGCGCATATCCGTGAACGACCCGTCTGCGGCATCCGAGGCAGCGCTGGCTGGGCTGCGCGTGCGATCGGTTGCCCGTCTGGACGCCGGAGTGATCCATCTTCTCCTTGCGCCCGGCGACACCAACGCGGTGCTGGCAGGCTGAAGCCTGCCTCCGTCAACCACCCCTCATCTTCCGCTCATTGGGGGCGGGTCCATGGAGAGTCATGACCAGCTTGCCGATCCGCTTGCTCTTTTCCGCGAGCCTGCTTGCCGCAACGCTCGCCCAGCCCGCCACCCTCGCACAGGCAAGGCCGGTTGCACCGGTTACCCCGATAGCCGGGATTACGGCCTGGCTAGCCAAGCCGGCGGCGGCGCGTCGGCTGGACGACCCCGCGCTCACCCGTCCGCTAACCCAAAACCAGGCAGATCGCGCGATCGCGCTCCTGAGCGCTGCGCATCAGCGCGATGTCGCAGCCCGCGCGGCCAACGCGATCGCCGCCAAGCAGGTTACGATCGGCGACAAGACCCTGCGCTGGGAAAGCAAGCTGTTCGGCAACGCGGCGCCCGGAAAGCGCAGCCTGTGGATCTCGATGCATGGCGGCGGCAATGCCGAGCCGGCAGTGAACGATCAGCAGTGGCGCAACCAGATCCGCCTCTACGAGCTGGCCGAAGGCGTGTACCTTGCCCCGCGCGCGCCGACCGACACCTGGAACCTCTGGCACGAAGGGCATATCGATCCGCTGTTTGAGCGCCTGATCGAGGCGCAGATCGTCGCCAACGGCGTTGATCCCAACCGCGTCTATCTGATGGGCTATTCAGCGGGTGGCGATGGCGTGTGGCAGCTTGCCCCGCGCATGGCGGACCGCTTCGCGGCCGCTGCGATGATGGCGGGGCACCCCAATGATGTGTCGCTGCTCGGCCTGCGCAACCTTCCCTTCGCGATCTTCATGGGCGGCGCCGACGCCGCTTATGACCGCAACAAGATCGCAGCGGACCGGACCGCCGAGCTCGACCGGCTGCACGCCGCCGATCCAGGCGGCTATGTCCATATGTCCCGCATCTATCCGGGCCTGCCCCACTGGATGAACCGCAAGGATGCCGAGGGCGTGCCATGGATGGCGGGCTTCACCCGCGATTCCTGGCCCAAACGGATCGTCTGGGTGCAGGACGATGTCGCCCATGACCGCTTCTACTGGCTGCGCATCCCCGATGCCGCGGCGCTGAAGGCGGGCGAGACGATCACTGCGTGGGTGGAGGGTCAGGCGATCACGCTGACCGGGTCGGTCCCGGTGGGCACGACGCTTCGCCTTTCCGACCGGCTGGTGAATCTCGATCAACCGCTGCGGGTCATCGTCAATGGGCGCAGCGCGTATTCGGGCAAGGTTCGCCGTACCGCGCGCGCGGTCGAAGAGTCGCTGCGGGAGCGCATCGACGCGCCCGCAGCCGCGACCGCCACGCTCACGCTGCGCTAACGCGAGCTGATCGCCACCGGGCCGACGATGCCAGACGGCATGCTGGGCGCCGCTTCGACGAGCAAAACGATCGTACGCGGCCCTTGACCCGGTGCGAGCGACGCGCGCAGCGCGCCAGGCGCGGCGTCTGCCTTCGCCGCCCGCTTCTCCCCGTCGATCCAGAGCTCCGCGCGTCCGGCCACGCGCTCGAACGTGATCGTTCCGCCTTGGGCCGCAACGCGCTTCCACGGCGTGGCGCGCGTGCGATAAACCCGCCAGCCGGGTTGCGTATCGGCGGGCGTCGCCGTGCCGCTCTTCACAAAATCCCAGCTGTTGTTGTCTCCATTAGCGGGCGCCAGGGTCGGCGCTGGCCGCTCCGCAAAGCGGGCCGAACGGCGCCAGTCGGTGACCGCCTGCACTTGCGGTACCACCGCGACCTGGGCGCGTGGGCCGATGTCGGCGCGGGCGATCGTCAGAGTGGCCGGCTTCAACCCTTCGGCGGTGGCGCGCACGGTGATGCTGCCCCTGCCCTTGCCGGCGCGGACAATCACCTGCGCCAAGCCATTGAACAGCGAGCGCGACCCCGCATTTGGCGCCACCTGCTCGGGCTCATGGCTGTTGGGATCGCCATTGCCAACGCCCAGGATCGTCGCGCCGCTTACGGTGAAGCGGGTCATCAGGTTGGCGGTAGGGACATGGCGCCCCTGCGCGTCGACGGCGCTGACGGTCACTGGCTGCGCATCCTCATCGTCGCCCGCCATCGCGGTGCGCGCAGGCGTGAGCCGCAGCGCGACCGGCTTGCCGGCGGTCTCGTGCATCGCGCGCGCGACCACCTTGCCGCCGCGCATCGCCAGCGCCTCGATCCGGCCTGACGCGTAGGGAACGCTCCACTCATTGCCCATGATCCGGTCGACCTTCTGCACGCCCAGTTCGCGCCCGTTCAGCCGCAGCGCGACCGTTTCGGCATTGCTGCTGACGGAGACCTTGATCGGCTCGCCCTCACGCCCCGGCCAGGTCCAGTGCGGCGCGATCGCAACCACGGCTTCGTCGTCCACCCAATGCGCGCGATGAATGTCGAACGCGGTCTTGGGGAAGCCGCACAGATCGAGGATGCCGAAGAAGCTGGCAATCGTCGGCCAGGCATGCGGGGTCGGCTCGCCATGATAGTCGAACCCGGTCCACACGAACCCACCGGCGACGAACGGACGCTCCGCGATATTCTTCCAGGTGTCGCGATGCGTCGCGCCCCAGCTCGCCGACTCTTTGTCGTAGGACGTGATCACATGGCCGGCGGCATTGGTCTCGAACGCGCCGCGCGTCTGATAGGCGCTGGTGTCCTCCGAACTGGTGATCGGCTTGGTCGGGTTGAGCTTGTGGAACTTGTCGTAGTCCGCCTGATAGTAATTGAACCCCATCACATCGAGCTCGCTCGACACGTTCACGGGGTTGTAGAACGACCCGTTCATCGCGCCCGTTACCGGACGGCTGCCGTCCAGACGGTGCACCGCCGCGGCCATGCGCCGAACCATCTCGACGCCAGCCTCGGTACCCTGCATCGGTTCTTCGTTGAACACCGACCACAGGATCACGCTCGGGCGGTTGCGGTCGCGCCGCACCAGCCATTCCAGCTGCGCCATATAGTCGGGCGCCGGGTTGAACAGCCGGTTCTCGTTCATGACCAGGAAGCCCATCCGGTCGCACCAATCGAGCAGTTCGGCAGTCGGCGCGTTATGCGACATGCGGATCGCGTTGCAGCCCATCGCCTTGAGCCGCTCGAGCCGCCAGCGGATCAGCGCGTCGGGCAGCGCCACACCCACCCCGGCATGGTCCTGGTGGAGGCACACGCCCTTCAGCTTGACGTGCTTGTCGTTGACGAACAGCCCCTGGTCGGCATCAAAGCGGATCGTGCGGAAGCCAATCGCCACGCGGCGTTCGTCAATCGCCTTGCCATCCACCACTACCCGCACGCGCACCGTGTAGAGTGTCGGGCGCTCCACCGACCATGATTGCGGCATACCGGCATCGAGATCGAGCACCGCGTCCGCTTGGCCAAGCACCGGAACCGCAACGTCCGCGCGCCCAATCGCCACCTCGCGGCCCTTGGGGTCCAGCAGGGCCGCCTCAACCGTCACCGTCGAGGCCTGGCGAGAGACATTGCCCAGCGTCGCCACCACCGGCACATGCCAGCGACCATCGCGCAACCGCGGGTCGCAATGCACGCCGTCGCTGACGATCGCGACGGGTGCGCGGCGCACCAGCCAGACATGGCGGTACAGCCCGGCGCCTTCATACCACCAGCCTTCCTTGGCATCGGCATCGACGCGGATGGCGATCTCGTTCGTTTCTTCGCCGAAGCGCGCGAACGGCGTCAGGTCGACATGGACGCTGTTATAGCCCGACCAATTATGCGCGACGGTGCTGCCGTTGATCCAGATCGTCGCATTGGTGGCGATGCCGTCGAAATGCAGCTCCAGCGTCTTGCCTCGGTCCGCCGGGTCGAGCCGCAGCGCGCGCCGGTACCAGCCGATCCCGCGCGGGCGAAATCCCTGCGAGACATTTGCCGTCTCGACGAAAGGCTGCCCCGCCGCCCAATCGTGCGGCAGGCGCACCTCCGCCCAGTCGCTATCATCATAGCCCATCGCCGCCGCGCCAAGCGCGTTGCCGGCCTTGACGCTCAGGTAAGTCTCATGGTGGCCCTGCGGCAAAGGCGTGACCACGTCGCCTTCATGGAAGCGCCAACCCAGTTCGAGCAGCGTGCGCGAGGAGTCGGGATCGGGCAGCCGCGGGGCGAGGCCCCGCATCGGCTGCGGCATCGGGAAACCGTCACCTGCGCCTGCCGGCGCGGCCGCGGCTTCGCGCATCGGCGCAGTCAGCAAGGCGCCGGCGCCGACACTGCCGCGAAGCATTTGACGGCGGTCCATGATGTACACTCCAACTAAGGCCGCCATACTCCGCCGGCCTGAACAACGAGAAAGACGGGGCTATATGTCGCTCAGTTCCGCCACAAAGTCATAAGCGTCGCCACGATAATAGGAGCGCGTGACTTCGGCGGC
This sequence comes from Sphingomonas xinjiangensis, assembly GCF_014199255.1. Taxonomy (GTDB): domain Bacteria; phylum Pseudomonadota; class Alphaproteobacteria; order Sphingomonadales; family Sphingomonadaceae; genus Sphingomonas; species Sphingomonas xinjiangensis. The sequence goes on from NZ_JACIJF010000002.1 coordinate 464,947, forward strand.
ACGGCCATCGCGCAGGAATGCGCGGCGCTCGATCAGCAGCCCGGCATGGCCCGGATCGACGCCCAGCATCCGCGCATGCTCGGTGCCGAAGGGGACGGCACGCAGCCGCTGCAATGCGCGCACGGGCCGGTTCCCGACTTTTTCCAGCGCGGTGTACAGCGATTCCTCGACGGCATCGACCGAAGTCAGGCAATAACCCGCAAGCGTGGAGAATTCGAGCGCCATCGGCTCGTCATCGGCGTAGCGGATGCGGGCGAAGCGCAGCACCGGCGCGCCTGGGGACAAGCCCAGCATCATCGCTTCTTCCGGGTTCACTTGGCCCGGTGCGCGCGAGATCCAGCTGCTGCTCGCACGGCGCCCGCGCGCGGCCATGTCTTCGGTGAAGGAGGACAGCTTGGAAAAACTCTTCTCGACACGCCCGGCGACAAAGGTGCCAGCGCCGCGGCGGCGAGTCAGCAGCCCTTCCTCGACCAGCCCGCCGATCGCCTTGCGCACGGTGATGCGCGACACGTCATACTCGATCGCTAGATCGCGCTCGGGCGGGATCGCATCGCCCTGGTTCAGAACGTTGCCGCCAATGCCTTCCCGGATGAGCTGCTGCAATTGAAGGTAGAGCGGCGAAGGATTATCCGCGCGAAAGCGCCCCACCTGATCCGAAAATGACATCGACCCTCCCCGGTGCGCCCCCTTGCGCTACCCCTTGCCTGCGAAGCTATCGCAACAATGCTTGTCGGGCAACGGCATCCTTGTGGGGCTATATTGGTATGTGACGCGAAGCGTCCGCGCCGCAGCAATGTCGTGGCAACAAACACCCGAACGAGACAAGATATCGAACGCAGCTATTGTGCCAGGACCTATATTGGTTACACCTAGCCTCCAGCCGCGGGTCGACGGCATTGCGGGAGGCAGGACATGGGCAAGATCGGAATGAGGCAAGCGCGGCAGCTCGGCTGGGCAGCGTTGCTCGCATCGTCTTCCGCCTTTGCGCAGAGCGCCGACACGCTCCCGCTGACGCCGCTGCCGGCCGCCGTTGTGCTCGGCTCCGGTACCTTCACGGTACGGGATGGCGCGGTCATCGCCACGCCCCCCGGTGACGCCGGCGCCGCCACGGCGGCGCGTGTGCTTGCGGCGCATGTCAAAACCGAGCGGGGCCTTACCCTGACAAGCGGCGCGGGTACCGCAGCGATCACATTCGCCCGTGATGCGACTGTCTCCGGCGACGAAGCTTATCGCCTGATCGTGGACACATCCGGCATCCGCGTGACCGCGTCAGGAGATCGCGGCCTGCTCTATGGTGCGATGAGCGTCGCGCAGCTGCTCAGCCCCGACCGCGCCTTCGGCAAAGCGGCCAAAGTGCCGGCGCTCAGTATCGAGGACGCACCGCGCTTTGGCTGGCGCGGGCTGCTGATGGACGTCGCCCGCCACTTCCAGCCGATCAAGGAAGTGTACAAGATCGTCGACCAAATGGCCTCGGTGAAGCTCAACACGCTCCACCTCCATCTGACCGACGATCAGGGCTGGCGCTTCGAAGTGAAGCGCTATCCCAAGCTGACGGAGGTCGGCGGCTGGCGCACGCCGCCGTCTAGCGGCGGACCGGTCGGGCCGAAGCATGGCGGCTTCTACACCCAGGACCAGTTGAAGGCGCTGGTCGCCTATGCCGCGGAGCGCGGCGTGACGATCGTCCCCGAGATCGACCTGCCGGGCCATGCCCAGGCGCTCGCGGCCGCCTATCCTGAGTTCAGCGTGTTCGCCGATGCGCCTAAAGTCGGGCACGATTGGGGGGTGATGCCGTATCTCTTCAATCCGGCGCCTGAGGGCATTCAGTTCGTCAAGAACGTGCTCGATGAACTGATCGAAGTCTTCCCCGGCACCTTCATCCATCTTGGCGGCGACGAGGCGATCAAGGATCAATGGGAGCGCTCGCCCAAGGTCCAGGCGCAGATCAAGGCACTCGGCCTGAAGAGCGAGAACCAACTGCAAAGCTGGATGATTGAGCAGTTCGGCACGTATCTGGCCACCAAGGGGCGGCGGCTGATCGGCTGGGACGAGATCCTGGAAGGCGGGTTGCCCGCCTCTGCTTCGGTGATGTCCTGGCGCGGGGAGAAAGGCGCTGTGGAAGCCGCCAATCAGGGGCATGACGTGGTGCTGAGCCCGTCGCCGCTCCTGTATCTGGACCAGTTGCAAAGCAACCTCCCCGACGAGTGGAATGGCCGGCTGGCGGTGCAGTCGCTTGAGAAAATCTATCGGTACGAACCCATACCTGTCGGGATCGATGCCGATCGCGCGAAGCATGTGCTCGGCGCGCAGGGTAATGCGTGGAGCGAGTATCTGATCACCCCGCAGCAGATGCAGCACGCGTTCTTCCCGCGTGCCGCCGCGATCGCCGAGATGACCTGGTCGGCTAAGGACAAGCGGGACTTCTCCAGCTTCCTCGACCGCGTGCAGCCACAGATCGGGCGCTGGCGGCGCTCGGGAATGCACGTTTCTGACGGCGCCTTTGCAGTCGCCTATCAGCTTCAGGGCAGCCGCGGCGACGCGCTGCGCGCCAACAAGGCGGTGGTCGCGCTGTCGACCCAGGCCTCCTACGGCACGATCCGCTACACCACCAACGGCAGCGAGCCGACGTCGAAGTCGCCTGCCTACCAAGGCGCGCTGACGCTCAAACCCGGTGTGACGATCCGCGCCGCGGCCTTCGACAAGTCGGGGAACGCCACCGCCGCCGCGCGCGCGTTCGACACCGGCCGCGCGGCACTGTTGACCCGCACCACCTCCGACCTCGCCGCCTGCCCTGGCGGGAACCTGTATCTACGCGTGCCGCTCACGCCCGACGCAACTGCCAACGCGCCGGTGTACAACATCGAACTGTACAACAATTGCAGCGCCTATCCCGCCGCACCGCTTGATGTTGCCAGGGGCTTCACCGTCAGCGTCGCGCGGCTGGCCCGGCACTGGGGCCTGGCGCACGACACGTTGAAACGCCGCGACCATTATCCAGCAACGATGCATGGCGAGTTGCTGGTCACTGCGCGCTGCACCGCGGCTGCCAAGGACAAGACCATCAAGCCAATCCTGATCGGCAGCTTCGCGCTGCCCGATCCCGAGACAGCACCCAACCAATTCACCTTCTCGGGCACGATTCCCGAGATGCAGGGAGACGAAGACCTGTGCTTCCAATTCACCTCACCGCTGTCGGCGCCCTTCTACACGGTCGAAAAGGTCGAACTGACCGAGGGGGCGTCCAAGTGAAGCGCGCGCTGCTCGCCCTTCCGCTGCTGTTCGCCGGCCTTCCCGCCTGGGCCGATCCGCGCGAGACGCTGTCGCTCGACGGCGCTTGGGAAGTCCGCATCGACCCAGCCGATACGCCCGCTGCCAAGGCCCATCCCGGCGAGGCGAGCTGGTTCGCGGCGCGTGTTCCGGGAAGCGTCCAGCAGGACCTGATCGCGCTCGGCCGCGTCCCCGATCCGTTCAAGGGCATCAACCAGGCGCCGATCCAATGGGCCGGCCTGACCAACTGGCAATTCCGCAAGGTGATCGACGTCACCCCGGCGATGCTCAAGCGCGATCACCTTGAACTTGTGTTCGACGGGCTCGACACCTTCGCCAAGGTGTCGCTTAACGGTAAGCTGCTGCTTACCGCGGACAACGCGCATCGCCGCTGGCGGGTAGACGCCAAGTCTGCCCTCCACGCCGGCCGCAACGAATTGGTGGTTTCGTTCGCCTCGCCCATTCGCACGCTCCAGCCTCGCGTGCTCGCCGAAGCCAACCCGCTGCCAGGCGAATATGAATCCGAATTCGGCGACGAGCCCAAGGGCAAGCAGACCTCGCCTTACATCCGTAAGCCCAAATATCATTGGAGCTGGGACTGGGGTCCGCGCCTGATCAACATCGGCCTGTGGCGCCCGGTGCGGCTGGAAGCTTGGGACGCAGCCCGCATCGACGGCCTGCGTGTCGAGCAGGAAGCGATCAACGCCGCCGAAGCCCGCCTGGTGGCGCGCTACCGCATCGTTGCCGACCGCGCCGGCAAGTTCACGCTCAACACCATGCTCACCGCGCCCGGCGGCAAGAAGCAGAGCGTCAAGCGCAGCTTCACCGTTGCAGCGGGCATCAACGAACTCAGCCTCCCCCTCACCGTCGCGAAGCCGCGACGCTGGTGGCCGGTCGGGTATGGCGACCAGCCCCTCTACAGCGTCGCCGGTTCGCTGGTCGATGGCGGCGAGACCAGTGACCGCATTACCCAGACGCTGGGCCTGCGCACGGTGGATCTGATCCGCAAAGACGGCAGCTTCGGCTTCAAGGTCAACGGCGTACCCATCTTCGCCAAGGGTGCGAACCTGATCCCCTTCGACAATTTCCCGTCGCGCGTGCCGCGCGCGCAGATGGAGCACATCCTCCAGAGCGCGCGCGACGTGCACATGAACATGATCCGCGTCTGGGGCGGCGGATATTATCTCGACGACGCGTTCTACGAGATTGCCGACAAGATGGGCCTGATGATCTGGCAGGACTTCATGTTCGGCGGCGCGGTCACGCCACCGGACGCGGCGTTCCGCGACAATGTCCGGATCGAGGCCGAGGAACAGGTCGAACGGCTCCAGCCGCATCCCTCGGTGATCGCCTGGTCGGGCGGCAACGAGATCCTGGCCGGCTGGGAGAATTGGTCCGACCGCAAGGCGTTCAAGAAGCGCGTCGGCGCCGACGAGCAGGAGCGGATCGGCGTCGGCATGGCGGTGCTGTTCGATCGCGTGCTGCGCAACGCGGTGCTCACCCGCTCGCCTGGCACGCCCTATTGGAACAACTCGCCGGCGACCGATTACGAGGCGCCGGCGGACACTGACAAGGACGGTGACCGCCATTTCTGGGACGTGTGGTCCGGCTCCAAGCCGGTTGAGCGTTACCTCGACAGTTGTCCGCGCTTCATGTCGGAATACGGCTTCCAGGCGATGCCTGACATGTCCACGGTTCGCGGCTTTGCCGGCGATGGCCCGCTGACGCTGGAGAGTCCCGTACTCAAGGCGCATCAGAAGTTCCTCGCGGGCGAGGGCAATAGCCGTCTCAAGCTCTATCTCGACCAGCGCCTGCGCGCGCCAAAGGACTTCGCCGACACGGTGTACCTGACGCAGGTCAACCAGGCCCAGGCGATCGACATGGCCGCGCGGCATCACCGGGCCTGCCGTCCCACTACGCTGGGCTCGCTCTATTGGCAGCTCAACGACACTTGGCCGGCCATCTCCTGGGCCAGCGTTGACTATAGCGGCCAGTGGAAGCTTCTCCATTATGCGGCCCGCCGCTTCTTCGCGCCCCAGGCGATCGTCACAGAGCATCGCGACGGTGCAACCCGGGTGGCGCTGGTGTCCGACGCGACTCAGCCGATCCAGGCGCAGTGGCGCATTCGCGCGTTCGACATGGCCGGCAAGCCGCTGGGCGAGCGCGGCGCCGAAGTGACGCTCAACCCGCTCGGCGCCCAGGAAGCTGCGAAGATCGCCGACGCCGACCTGTTCGGTGCCGCCCCCGCGAACGCCAGCTATGCCGTCGCCGAACTGATCATCGGCGGGCGCAGCATCTCTCGCACGATCGTCGAGCGCGCGCTGCCCAAGGACATGGCGTACTTCGCCCCCGGCCTTTCCGCGCGCTGGGACGGCAATCGCGTCACAATCACTGCCTCGGCGCTCGCCCGCGCGGTGATGCTCGACTTCGGCAGCATCGCCGCCCAGCCCTCTGACGACGGCTTTGATCTGCTGCCCGGCGAAAGCGTGACGATCACCGTCGCGTCGCAGGCCGACCCGCAAGCGCTGCAACGCGCCCTCACCCTCCGCACTCTCGGACCCCAGTCATGATCCCGTTCCTGCTTCTCGCCGCCGCCGAACCCGATGCCGATGCGATTGCCAAGGCCATCGCGACGATGACGGTGGAGGAAAAGGCCGCCCAGCTGCAAAGCACCGCGCCCGCCAATCCCGAAGCCGGCCTGCCCGCCTTTGATTGGTGGAATGAGGGCCTGCACGGCCTGGCGCGCAACGGCTATGCCACCGTCTTCCCCCAGGCGATCGGCCTCGCCGCCACTTGGGACGTCGACCTGCTCGGCAAGGTGGGCGACGTCGTCGCCACTGAAGCGCGCGCGAAGTTCAACGCCAAGCCGCTGAACGCCGATCGACGGATCTATGAAGGCCTGACCATCTGGTCGCCCAACATCAACATCTTCCGCGATCCGCGCTGGGGCCGCGGCCAGGAAACCTATGGCGAGGACCCCTACCTCACCGGGCGGTTGGGCGTCGCCTTCATCAAGGGTCTGCAGGGCCCTGATCCCAAATATCCAAAGGTCATCGCTACGCCCAAGCATTTCGCGGTGCACAGCGGGCCCGAGGCCGGGCGCGACAGCTTCGATGTCGATCCCAGCCCGCAGGACCTGGAATCGACCTATCTCCCCGCTTTCCGTCTGGCGGTGACCGAGGGCAAGGCGCGCTCGCTGATGTGCGCGTACAACTCGATCCACGGGGTGCCGGTCTGCGCTCTGCCCGACCTGATGAACACCCGGCTGCGCACCGATTGGGGGTTTAACGGCTTCACCGTGTCGGACTGCGACGCGGTGGCCAACATTCACATGTTCCACCATTACCGCCTCGACGCCGCGGCAGCTTCCGCAGTCGCGATCAAGGGCGGCAACGACTTCAACTGCGGCAACACTTATGCCGCGCTGCCCGAAGCGGTGAAGCGTGGGCTGGTGAGCGAGGCGGAGATCGACACCGCGCTCACCCGCGCGCTTTCGGCACGCCAGGCGCTCGGCACCATCTTCGGCGCGACCAGCCCGTGGAACCGCATCCGCCCAAGCGAAGTCGGCACGCCCGCCCACCGCGAACTGGCGCTCGACGCCGCGCGCAAGGCGATCGTGCTGCTCAAGAACGACGCCGCCCGGCTGCCGCTCAAGCCCGGCAGCCGGATCGCGGTGATTGGCGCAAATGCCGACGACCTCAACGTGCTCGAGGGCAATTATCACGGCACTGCCAAGGCGCCGGTGACCCCGCTCGACGGCATCCGCCGCCAGTTCGGCGCTGGGAACGTCCGGTTCGCGCAAGGCTCGGTGCTCGCCGATGGCGCGCCGGTGGTGATGCCCGAAACCGCCTTCACCGCCGACGGCAAGCCGGGGCTCAAGGCGGAATATTTCGCCAGCCCCACCGTGACCGGCACGCCCGCGCATGTCCGGCAGGACCGCCGCATCGACTTCAACTACACCCGCGCCGCCCCGATCGAAGGGCTCGACCCTAAGGGGTTCGCGGTGCGCTGGTCCGGCGATATCGTGCCCCCGGGCGCCGGTCGCTACACGCTGGCGATCGACATTCCGGCATGCTGGAAGGATTGCACCACGCACGACAGCGTGCGGCTGTGGATCGACGGCAAGCCGCTTCACGCTGGCCTGCTTGGCAAGGCGCGGGTGGAGATCCCCTTCACCAGCGATGGCCGCCGCCACGCCTTCCGCATGGAGCTCGATCATGCCGGTGAGGACGAAGGGCTGCGCCTGCTCTGGCTGCCCCCCGCCGAGCCGTTGCTCGCCCAGGCAGTAAGCGCTGCCAAGGACGCCGACGTGGTGGTCGCAGTGCTCGGCCTGTCGCCGGACCTTGAGGGCGAGGCGCTTCAGGTCACCGTCCCCGGCTTTGCCGGCGGAGACCGCACCGACATCGCCCTGCCTTTCGCCCAGCAGCGCCTGCTCCAGGCGGTGCGCGACACCGGCAAGCCGGTGGTGCTCGTGCTGACCAACGGCAGCGCCGTGGCGGTCGACCCAGCGATGGCCGACGCGATCCTCACTGCCTGGTATCCCGGCGAGTCCGGTGGCACCGCCATCGCCGAGACGCTGGCCGGGCTCAACAATCCGTCCGGCCGCCTGCCCGTCACCTTCTACAAATCGACCTCGGACCTGCCCGCCTTCGTCGACTATGGCATGAAGGAGCGCACCTACCGCTTCTTCACCGGCACGCCGCTCTGGGGCTTTGGCCATGGCCTGAGCTACACGAGCTTCACCTATGACGCGCTCACCGCCAAGGCCGGTGGCACCACTACCCCGGTCGACGTCAGCGTCCGCGTCCGCAACAGCGGCGCCCGCGCGGGCGAAGAAGTCGTGCAGGCCTATGTGGTGCCGCCCGCGGTCAAGGGCAGCACCATGACCACCCCGGTGCTCCAGCGCGAGCTCGCCGGCTTCCGCCGCGTCGATCTCAAGCCCGGCAAGGCATCCACGCTGCGCTTCACCCTCGATCCCCGCAGCATCAGCACGGTGGCACGCGACGGCACCCGCCGCGTGATGCCCGGCGCCTATCGCCTGTGGGTCGGCGGTGGCCAGCCCGGCACTGCGCCTGGCCAATGGGCCGACTTTACCCTGACCGGCGAAGCCCAGGAGCTGCCCAAGTGATTGCCAAGGAGATCAGCCGCCGTACCGTGATCGGCGCAGCGCTTGCGCTCGCAGCCACCCCCGCGCTCGGCCAGAAGAGCGGCTTCGTCAGCCACCGCCCGAAGCCGGCCGAGCGCAAGTTCGTCAGCAAGGCCGTTGAGCGTGAGATCGTCCGCGTCTCGAAGAAGATCGGCGACCCCAAACTGCGCTGGATGTTCGGCAACTGCTATCCCAACACGCTCGACACCACCGTCGCCATGCGCACGATCGACGGCGCACCCGACGCGTTCGTGCGCACCGGCGATATCAACGCGCTATGGCTGCGCGACAGCTCGGCGCAGGTGAAGCCCTATCTGCACCTCGCCAGGCAGGATGCCGATCTGCGGCGGCTCTACCATGGCCTGATCGCCCGCCAGTCGCGATCGATCCTGCTCGATCCTTATGCCAACGCGTATATGGAGGATCCCACCGCCAAGACGAACCTCAGCTGGTCGCTAGACGACCGCTTTCCGCTCAAGCCCGGCGTGGCCGAGCGGAAATGGGAGATCGACTCACTCTGCTACCCGATGCGCCTGGCGCACGGCTATTGGCAGGCAACGCGCGACAGGACTCCCTTTGACGCGCGCTGGGCGGAAGCCGCGCGGCTGAGCATCGCCACCTTCCGCGAGCAGCAGCGCAAAAACGGCAAGGGTCCGTACCGCTTCCAGCGCAAGAGCAACATCCCAAGCGAATCCCTGCCGCTCGATGGCTATGGTGCGCCGTCGCGATCCGTGGGTCTGATCCATTGCGGGTTCCGCCCGTCGGACGACGCCTGCGTCCTGCCGTTCCTGATCCCGTCCAACTATTTCGCCGTGACCGCGCTACGCGAACTTGCGGTGGTGGCGAATGCCGCCCGCGGCGATGCAGCACTGGCGACCGAAGCCGTGGCGCTCGCTGACGAAGTCGCCGCGGCGCTCCGCCAATATGCGCGGATGCGGCTGCCCGACGGCAGCGAGGTCATTCCGTTCGAAGTCGACGGGTTCGGCAACGCGATCTTCATGGACGACGCCAACGTCCCCTCGCTCTCCAGCCTCGCCTATCTCGGCTGTTTCAGGGCGAGCGACCCGCTGTTTCAGCGCACCGCCGCGGCGGCGTGGAGCGAGAACAACCCATATTGGTCACGTGGCAAGGTTGTTGAAGGCATTGGCGGACCGCATGTCGGACTGGGCCAGGTCTGGCCGATGTCGCTGGTGATGCGCGCCTTCACCGTCGGCGACGACGCGACGATCCGCACCTGCCTGCGCATGATCCGCGACAGCGATGGCGGCACCGGCTTCATCCACGAAGCCGTGGACGACGATAATCCCTCCAAGTTCACCCGCGAATGGTTCGCCTGGGCAAATGGCCTGTTCGGCGAGCTCATCGTTCACCTGGCCGACACCCGGCCGCACCTATTGGCGGACACGCTTTGACCCCTACTCGTCGCCAACTGCTCGCCTCGAGCGCCTTCGGGCTCGCCGCCTCCGCGCTGCCGGCTTCCGCTGCACGCTCACGGAAGGCCGCCGCGCCCAACCTATTTATCGGTACCGGCGGCACCGGCCATACCTATCCCGGCGCCACCGTGCCGTTCGGCATGGTCCAGCTCAGCCCCGATACCGGGGTCGAGCGCTGGGAAACCTGTTCGGGCTATTACCGCGCCGACACCTCGATCCTCGGCTTCTCGCACACCCATTTGTCGGGCACCGGCATCGGCGACATGCTCGATGTGCTGGTAGTGCCCTCCGCCGGCCCCGTGCAGCTGCAGCCCGGCACGCTGGAGAACCCCGACGCAGGCTATCGCCAGCGCTTCTCGGCTGAGCAGGCCGAGCCCGGTTATTACCGCGTCGCGCTGGAAACCGGCGTGCAGGCCGAGCTGACCGTCACCGATCGCGCGGGCTGGCACCGCTATCGCTTTCCCAAGGGTGCCGGGCACCTGCTGGTCGACCTGTCGCACTTGGTGCTGGAGCGCACCGGCGCGCATCCGCTGATCGACGAAGCCTCACTCGCGATCGACGCCGACGGCACGCTCACCGGCACGCGCCGCGTGTTCCGTTGGGCCAAGGGTCGCCGCATCTTCTTCGCGATGCAGTTCTCGCGTCGGCCAAACCGTATCACCTTCCATGGCGACAATGATCTGCCCCAGCCGGCCGGCTCTACGGGTGTCACCGGCAAGCGGCTCAAGGCTGTCCTCCATTATGACGATGCCGGGGCCGCGCCGGTGCTGGTTCGCTGCGGCATCTCGGCGGTCGACGCCGCCGGCGCCCGCGCCAATCTCCAGGCAGATGCCAAGCACTGGAACTTCGACCGCATCCGCCGAGACGCGTCCGCGCGCTGGGCCATGGCGCTCGACACCATTCAGGTAGAGGGTGGCACCGCCGACCAGCGCACGATCCTCTCCTCGGCCCTTTATCATTCCCAAGTCGCGCCGACGCTCGTTTCCGACGTGGATGGCCGCTACCCTGGGCTCGACGGAAGGGTGCACACCGCGCCTGCCGGCGGCACGGCGTTCAGCAGCTATTCGCTGTGGGACACCTATCGCGCGCTGCACCCGCTGCTGACGCTCGTCGCACCCGACCAGACCAAGCTGCTCGTCGACGATCTTATCCGCCAGACCGCGCAATCGCCTTTCGGCCCGCTGGTCTGGCCGCTTCAGGGCAAGGAAACCGGCACAATGATCGGCTGGCACGGCGTGGTGCCGCTCGCCGAGGCGCATGCCAAGGGCATTCCCGCCGACTATTCCGCGGCCTGGCCGGCTATCGCCAAGCGAAGCTTCGACTTCGCCGCGCCGGACAAGGAAAACAGCCGAGGCCGTGATCACTATGACCGGCTCGGCTATGTTCCGGCTGATAAGGTGAATGAGAGTGTCAGCCGCACTCAGGAATATGCCTATGACGATTGGGCATCGTCGCGGCTCGCGCGGGTCGCGGGTGCACCCGCCGACGCCGATCGCCTGCTCAAACGCTCGGGCAATTGGCGCAACGTCATCGACCCCCAGATCGGTTTCGCACGGCCTAAGTTCGCGAACGGCAGCTGGTGGAAGAACTATGACCCGATCCAGCTCGGCCACATGCCCGAACCGGATTGGCGCGACTATACCGAAGCCAATGGCTGGCAGGCGACCTTCCTCAACCAGCACGACATCTATGGCCTGATCGCGCATATGGGCGGCGATGCCAAGTTCGAGGCCAAGCTCGACGCGCTGTTCACCGCGCCCTCGACTCTGCCTGCCAACGCCCCGCCCGATATCTCCGGCCTCGTCGGCCAATATGCGCACGGCAACGAGCCGGATCAGCACGCACCCTATCTCTACAGCTATGTCGGCGCGCCTTGGAAAACTCAGGCTATGGTCCGCCGCCTCTGCGTCGAAATGTACAAGAACGATCCCGACGGGATCATCGGCAATGACGATTGCGGGCAGATGAGCGCCTGGTTCGTGCTGTCGTCGCTGGGCTTCTATCCGGTCGATCCGGTCGAGGCTGCCTATGTCTTCGGATCGCCGCTGTTCACCCGCGCGACGCTCAAGCTGGGCACGCGCAAGTTGGTGATCGAAGCGCCGAACAATGGGCCCGACACCCCCTATGTCGCCGCGGTGACCTGGAACGGTCGCCCGTGGACCAAAAGCTGGATTGCGCATCGCGATCTCGCTGGGGGCGGAACGCTGCGCTTCACAATGTCCCGCACACCCAATCGCGCGTTCGGCCGCGCCCTTGCCGACCGCCCGCCGTCGTTTGGCCGCACGCCCGCCTGAGACAAGAGGATCCTATGACCGAACTTTCCCGGCGCACCCTGATCGCCACCGGCCTCGCCGGTGCCGCGCTCCCCGCTGCTCCCGCCCTCGCCGCGCCACAGGCGAACGCGCCCAACCCCTTCGGGGCGACGCCACACCCGCGCCAGTGGCGCTGGCACGGACGCGAGCAATACGCCTTCGTCCATTTCTCGATCAACACCTACACCGATAAGGAATGGGGCTTTGGCGACGAAAGCCCCAAGCTGTTCAATCCCAGCGACCTCGATCCCGACCAGATCGTGGCGGCAGCCAAGGCCGGTGGCCTTCAGGGGCTGATCCTTACTGCGAAGCACCATGATGGCTTCTGCTTGTGGCCTACGATGCTCACCGAGCATTGCATCCGCAACAGCCCGTACAAAGACGGCAAGGGCGACATCGTCCGCGAGATGGCCGACGCGTGCAAGCGCGCGAAGCTGCCCTTTGGGCTGTACCTGTCACCGTGGGATCGTAACCATGCCGAATACGGCCGTCCGGCCTATGTCGAGTATTACCGCGCGCAACTGACCGAGTTGTGCACCCGCTATGGCGAGCTGTTCGAAGTCTGGTTCGACGGCGCCAATGGCGGCGACGGCTATTATGGCGGCGCGCGCGAGGCGCGGAAGATTGACGCGCCGCGTTACTATAATTGGCCGTCGATTATCGCGCTGGTGCACCAGCTTCAGCCCAACGCCTGCACCTTCGATCCTCTCGGCGCCGACATTCGCTGGGTTGGCAATGAAGACGGCGTGGCCGGTGATCCGTGCTGGCCGACCATGCCCAACGAGCCGTATGACCAGAAGAACGGCAATTCGGGCGTGCGCGGCGGCGCAATCTGGTGGCCGGCGGAAACCGACGTCTCGATCCGCCCGGGCTGGTTCTATCACGCCGACGAGGATTCCAAGGTTAAGAGCCCCGAGCGGCTGATCCGGCTATATGATGAGTCGGTCGGGCGCGGCACGAACCTCAACCTCAACATCCCACCGGATCGGCGCGGCCGCATTCCCGATCAGGACTTCAAGATCCTCAAATCGTTCGGCGATGCGATCCGCGCCACCTTTGCACGCGACCTTGCCAAAGGAGCGGTGGCGCACGCCAGCCACAGTCGCGCGGGCTTCACGCCATCGCGCGTGCTTGATGCCGATCGCGAGACCTATTGGACCGGCCCCGACGGTGTCGCCAATCCGACGCTGACGCTGGACCTCAAGCCCGGCACTCGCTTCGACGTGATCCGGCTGCGCGAATATCTTCCGCTCGGCGTCCGCGTCACGCGCTTCGCAGTAGATGCAGAGGTCGACGGCAAGTGGCGGACGCTGGCCGAGCATGAATGCATCTCGGCACAACGGATCATCCGCCTTCCCGCCCCGATTGGGCCGCGCCGCGTGCGGCTCCGCGTGCTGGAGGCGCCGGCTAGCCCCGCGATCAGCGAGTTTGCGCTGTTCCGCTCGGTCGCGCCGGTGCCGGTGCCCGCGATCGTCTCCACGGATCCAACCGTACTCGACGTCACGAAGTGGCGGGTTGTTGAGGCGAGTGCACCGGGCGCCGAGAAGCTGCTCGACAACGAGGCCAGCACCATCTGGATTCAGCCCAGCCCTGTGGCAGCGAAGCCCGCGCAGGTCGTTGTCGATCTTGGCGCGGTCACCGATCTTGCCGGCTTCAGCCTGACGCCCTCGCGCCAGGTGATGACCGGCGCCGCCCCGCCGCGCGGCTACCATGCGGAAACCAGCACCGATGGTACCAATTGGACTGCCGCAGCGAGCGGGGAGTTCTCCAACATCGCTTACGCGCTCTCCACGCAGCGCATCGTCTTCGCTCAGGCGCGTGCCACCCGTTATCTGCGACTCCGCTTCGCGGAAACCGCGGTTGCAGCCTCGCGCCTCGCAATTGCAGGCATTGGCGGCTTCACGCCAAAACGCTGATCTGCTGGCGCGTCACGTGGAGCCCGTGACGCGCCGCTTCCTCGTTTTATGCTGCAATGCAGCGTGGCGGCGCACGACTCTGCTGGTCCTGCGGCGGGGTGACGTAATTATGCAACTGGTCTGCAAGATCGCGCGACAGATAGGACCAACGCCGTTTTTGGTATTGAAGTGCGATTTCACCTATGACAACCTCGTGTCAGGCTAAGGACGTAGCTATGACGTTCGGGCTTGGACGGCTGCCCATCGGCGGCCGGGCTTTGGGATGTCGCGAACCATGGAAACGTCTCGTCGGGGAGCTTTGGCGTTGGGTGTCGGCGGTGCTGCGATCGCAGCCGCGGGCCCAGCAGCAGCGCAGGCTACGTCGCGCGCGCTGATCGTGTCGACTTGGGATTTCGGCGCGGCGGCGAACGCCGCGGCGTATGCGCAGTGGAAGAAGACCGGCAATCTGGTCGATGCGCTTGAGGTCGGGGCGTGGGTTCCCGAAGCCGATCCCGAGAATCACTCGGTCGGATATTCCGGCTATCCCGACCGTGACGGCCATGTGACACTCGACGCGATCATCATGGACGACCGCGGCAATGTCGGCGCGGTCGCCGCGCTCGAAGACTTCATGCACCCGATCTCGGTCGCGCGCCGCGTCATGGAGAAGACGCCGCACACCTTCTTGGTGGGTGAAGGCGCGCACCAGTTCGCGGTCGAGCAGGGTTTCCAGAAGACCAAGCTGCTGACGCCGGAAGCCGAGAAGGCGTGGCGCGAATGGCTCAAGACCGCCAAGTACCAGCCCATCGCCAACAGCGAGAATCTGCGCGGCTCGGCGCTCGATCATGACACGATCGGCATGGTCGCCTGCGCGCCCGATGGGCGGCTTGCCGGCGCCTGCACCACCTCGGGCATGGCGTTCAAGCTGCGCGGGCGCGTCGGCGACTCGCCCCAGGCGGGTTCGGGCCTGTACGTCGAAGCCGGCGTCGGCGCTGCCACTGCCACCGGCGTGGGTGAAGAAGTCACCCGCATCGTCGGTTCGGCGCGCGTGGTCGGCTCGATGCGTTCGGGCATGTCGCCGCAAGCTGCATGCCGCGAGGCCGTGCTGCACATCGCCAAGCTGCGTGGCGACGCGATCCGTGACGCCCAAGTCGGCTTCCTTGCCATCAACAGCCGCGGCGAAGTGGGCGCTTTCGCGCTCCAGCCCGGCTTCACCTTTGCCGTCACCGACCCGCAGGGCGGGACGCAAGTCCGAGCCGCCGAAAGCCTAAAAGGGCGCGGCAACACTCAAAAGTGAATCCCTTGGGGGAAGATATGAAGAAGAATGCGCTGTTACTGAGCTCCACCTGCTTTGCGGTGCTGTTCGCCGCTCCTGCCTTTGCGCAGGAAGCGAACACGACCGGCGGCCCGGTCGCCGAAACCACGGCGAATGCCGATACCGCCAGCACGGATGAAGGCTCGATAGTCGTCACCGGTTCGCGGATCAGCCGTCCGAACATCGCCGCCGCGGCACCGATCACCTCGGTGACGTCGGAGTCGATCCGCGCCCAGGCCGCAGTGAACATCGAGGAAGTGCTCAACCGCATTCCGATGATCGCCCCGGACAGCCAGCAGAACTATCAAGATTCGGACGGTCGCCAGCGCATCAAGCTGCGCAACCTGGGCTTTGAGCGCACGCTCGTCCTGGTCGACGGCAAGCGCCTGGGTACGCAGAACGGCCTGGACGCCAACATGATCCCGACCTCGCTGATCAAGCGCGTCGACGTGCTGACCGGCGGCGCATCGGCCGTGTACGGTTCGGACGCAATCGCCGGCGTCGTGAACTTCATCCTGGATGACAATTTCGAAGGCATCCAGCTGAACGGCAACTATAATTTCTACGCGCACGAGAACAAGCCGACCATCGTCTCGGAAACGGCGCGCCAATATGGTTTCGCCCAGCCGCGCACCGGCTCGGCATTCGACGGCGGACGCGTCGACCTGTCGCTGACCGCAGGCACCAAGTTGTTCGACGACCGCTTCCACGTCTCGGGTTACGTGAACTACCGCAAGGCGGACCTGGTCCCCTACAGCGCGCGTGAAACCTCATCATGCGAGCTTCAGCAGACAGTCAAGGACGGCCCGCTGAGCTGCACCGTCTCGACCTATACGCCCAACGGCTATATTTCGCCGCGCATCCCCGGCACGCCGGGGACCGGCGGCCTGCCCGGCACCGCCCCGCAATATGTGAACAACCCGGACGGTACGCGCACCTTCCTGCCCTACAGTGACGCCTACGCCGCCAACCCGTTCGACGGGCTGGCCTTCCAGCGCGAGAACGAGCGTTGGAATGCCGGCGGTTTTGCCTCGTTCGAGATTTCGGACGCAGTCGAAGTCTATGCCAATGCCATGTGGTTCCGCGACGAGTCGACGAACCCCTATCCAGCGCGTGTGCTGAGCTCGACCGCCTATGCTCCGGGCACCACCCCCTACACGATCAACTGCAACAACCCGTTCATGTCGGCGGCGCAGGCACAGATCGTCTGCGGCGCGGCAGCTGGCACTGGCGGCACCGTTCCGATCGAAGTGCGCGCGCGCTTCGACAATGTACCGGCCATCAACGACAGCTACCTCAACCAGGGCGTGCGCGTATCGGGCGGCCTGCGCGGCGACTTCGCACAGGGCTGGAGCTATGACGTCGGTGGCGTCTATTCATACAACAAGATGGACACGACCTGGGGTCGTCCGGACTTCAACCGCGTCAACAACGCGCTGAACGTGGTCAACAACAATGGTACGATCAGCTGCGTGAACGACGTGGCGAACGGCTGCGTACCCTTTGATCCGTTCAGTTCGAACTCGGCGGTCAACAACACCGCGCTATTCAACTATCTGACCGAAGGCAATTTCGGCACCTCGACGACCGAGAACCGCCTCTACAACGTCATTGCGACGGTACAGGGTGACCTTGGCACCTATGGCATCCAGAGCCCCTGGGCCGAGGAGGGCGTGGCCATCGCGATCGGCGCCGAGTTCCGTGAAGACCAGCTCGAAGGCTATGCCGACCCGATCTGGCGCGCGCGGAACGGCGGCACCGACCAGAGCCTGTCCCAGCATGTCTGGGAAGGTAATGTCGAGCTCCAGGTGCCGATCGCTCAGCACAAGCCCTTTGCGGACCTGTTGCAGGTGAACGGCGCGTACCGTCTGTCGAAGTACAGCAGCAATCCCGACACCTTCTCGACCTGGAAGGCAGAGGCGCTGTGGGCACCTATCCCGGACATCACCTTCCGCGGATCGATCAACCGCGCACAGCGTGCACCCACGGTCGTCGAGGCGTTCCAGGGCAGCAACATCAGCTACAACCGGATCGTGCCGAGCTTCGGCGACTTCTGCGCCCCCACCGTGACGTTCACGACCGGTGCGAACGGCCAGCAGGTGCCGGTCTATGGCTCGCCGATCGCCTCGCGTGAGGTTTGCGCAGCGACTGGTCTGGCCGACAGCCTGTACGGCAGCCAGACACTGCTGTGCCCGACCGATATCGGCTGCACCACGCGTAGCGGCGGCTTCACCGTCGATCCGGAGACCGCCTATACCAAGACGTTTGGCCTGATCCTCAAGCCGCGCTTCCTGCCGGGTCTGGTGGTCTCGGTCGATCGCTTCATGATCGATCTAGACGACTCGATCGGCTACAACGACTACAGCTACTTCTCGAACGGCTGTCTTGCGACCGGTAGCGCGTTCTTCTGCGACGCATTCGTGCGCAACCCCGACGGCACGCTGACCAGCAACCCGACGGGCAATCCGGCGACCGGCTATATCCGCCAGGGCACGACCAACTATTACAAGAGCAAGTCGCATGGCTGGGACTTCCAGGGCCAGTACGCACTACCGCTGGGTGGTGCAGGCCGTCTGGACTTCGACTTCTCGGGCTCGCTGACGACCCTGGCCGGTGGCCAGGACTCGCCGGCCCTGCCGGAGAAGAACTGCGTGGGCTATTATGGCGGCGCAGGCTGCGGCCAGCTGATCCCGAAATGGTCGCACAACCTGCGTGGTACCTACACCACCCAGGACCGCTTCTTCAGCGCGTCGCTCAACTGGCGTCACCTCGGCCCGCTGACCAACGTCACCAACTCGGGCGATCCGACGCTCGGCTGGACCCAGGCGGGTGAGCGCGCGACGTTCAACCGGATCGAAGCATTCGATTACTTCGATTTGGCGCTGAGCTTCCGCGTCAATGACGGCTTCTCGTTCCGGATCGCGGCGAACAACATCCTCGACAAGACGCCGCCGCTGTTCCCGAACTCGTACAATGTCGGCAGCCTGTCGCGTACCAACACGATCAACTCGCGGTACGACTCGCTGGGTCGCCAAATCGCGTTCGGGACGACCATCAACTTCTGATCGAGATCCCTTCCCAGGGAACCTTGGGCTCGCCTTCTTCGGAAGGCGGGCCCTTTTTCTTGGAGCCGCGGATCGGCACGGGCGCGGCAGGAGACACGAAAGAAGCGATCTTTCGTAGAATTGTAACACCTCCGCCGCGACCGCTTCACAATCGGTGTCCAGCAGCCCGGGACCAACTCGGGGGACATAATGAAGTACCGGATTTCGCTCGCGGCGCTGCTCGCCACCACTGCCTTTGTCGCCGCGCCCGCTCTGGCGCAGAGCACTATCGAGGACCCCGCCGCCGCTGAGGAGCATGGTGGCGATATCATCGTCACCGCGCAGAAAATAGAGCAGCGCGCCACCGACGTGCCGATCACCATCTCGGCGATCACTGGCGAGCGCATGGCCGAGATCGGCGTGAGCGATCTCGACGAACTGTCCAACTATATTCCCGGCCTCAACATCCAGGAGCAGAGCGCCAACAATCCCGGCATCGTGATCCGCGGCATCACCTCGGATTCCGGTTCGGCTCAGCAGGGCCCACGCGTCACGCTCTATTATAACGGCGTCGACATCTCGCGCTCGCGCGGCTCGTACCAGGCGATCTACGACCTGGAGCGTGTCGAGGTCATCAAGGGGCCGCAGGCGACGCTGTTCGGTACGGCCTCGGCGGTGGGCGCGATCAGCCTGACCTCGGCGCGTCCCAAGCCCGGCTATTCTGGCGCTCTGACCGCCGCCTATGGCAATTATGATTCCACGCTGCTGTCCGGCTTCCTCAACGCGGGTTCGGACACGCTGGCCGGCCGCGTCGCGTTCGAATGGAAGAAGCGCGACGGCTATGTGGAAAACCTGTCGCCGCGCCAGGAAAAGGAGCTCTACTCGCAGGACCAGCTCGGCGTCCGCGCGTCCTTGCGCTACACGCCTGCCGACGCACTGACCGTCGACCTGATCGGCACCTACGACCAGCAGCGCAACGGCGGAACGCCGTTCATCTCGCGGGTACTGCCTACCGAAGCAGGTCCAGGTGATCCGTTCGGAAAGGCTAATCTGGGCGGATCGCCTTTGTCGGAACAGGCGCTTGGCGACGATCAGCTGGGCCTCAACCGCGAAGTCTATGACGTCAACCTGACAGCGAACTATGATTTCGGCTCGGGCGTCACGTTCACCACCGTCAACGGCTATCGCAAGTTCGACAGCCGCGAGGTTTTCGACGCGGATGGCTCGGCCGCATGGTTCCTCGAATTCGCCGAGATCTCGAAGGGGTGGCAGGCGAGCCATGAGGGCCGTTTCTCGTACAGCGATCCGCAGTGGCGTGCATCGTTCGGCTGGAATGTGTTCGTTGAGGACAATTTCCAGAACGTGCCTTTCTCGTCCGAGGAAGGCTCGTTCATCCAGTGCCTGACTGCGCTTCAGGGCCGGCCGGCGCTGCCGGGCGCGCCGGCTGTGCCGTGCGTCGGGTTCACGCCCGGCGTCCCAACCGCCGCCAATGCCACTGCGCTCGCGACTGGCGGTCGGCTGACCCAAATTCCGTATCGTTCGGTCTATGAGAATCAGGGCCGCAACGACAGCTATTCGATGTTCGCGGACACAACCTGGATCCCTACGCCGGCCCTGGAACTGACCGCCGGCGTGCGCATCCTGATCGAGCAGAGGAAGTCGGGCTACCGCGCGGACGTGCCGGTGCCGCTGCTCCCGACCCTGCTTCCGGCGGAACAGCGTGCGTTACTGCTGGCAGCGGGCATCGGCCCGTCGCTGCTGCCTGGTCAGATCGACACGCGCGGCCAGACCTTTACCGCACGGCGATCCTATTCGGCGGTGCTGCCACGCTTCAACATGCTGTACCGTCTGACCGACGATGTGAACGTCTTCGCGACTATTTCGAAGGGACGCCGCTCGCCGGTCGTGCAGCTCAACGCGAGGCGGCTGGCGACTGGGGCGCCAGCCTCCAACCTCCAGCTCGTTCCGGAAGAGAGTGTCTGGAACTACGAAGCCGGCCTGAAGGGCAGCGTCGGCCCCGTCTCGGGCTCGCTGGGCGTCTACTACCAAAAGTATGACGGCTTCCAGGTCAGCGTGCTTCAACCCAACGGCACGTCGCTGACGCAGAGCGCCGGCACCGCAAGCAATCTGGGCGCCGAGGCCGAACTGAACGTGCGCGCCACATCCTGGCTCAACCTGTTCGGCAATGTCGGCTACATCAACGGCGGCATCGACGAGAATGAAAGCTTCGCCTCCACCTTCTCGGGCGCGCGCTTCCGCCTCCAGCCCGAATGGCAGGCGGCCGCCGGCTTCACGATCAACGCGCCGCTTGGCAACGGCGTGCGCTTCTTCGCTACGCCGACCGTTACGCATCGCAGCCGCATCTTCTTCGAAGTGCCGAACAACATCGCACTGTCTCAGGGGCCGGTCACGCTGGTCAACGCGCGTGCGGGCGTGAGCTTCATGGACGAGCGCTTCGAACTGGCCGGCTTCATCCGTAACGCCACCGATGAGCGGTATCTGCTCGACGCCGGCAATACCGGTGGCAGCTTCCGCACGCCTACCTTCATCCCGGCCGAGCCGCGCTTCTACGGCGCGCAGCTCACTGCCCGCTTCTAAGAGAATACTGGACATGACGATCAATCGGCGCGGCGCACTTGCGCTGCTCGGAAGCGGCGCAGCGCTTGGGGTTCCAGGCGCTGCGCAAACCGCCCAGCCAGTGGCGGCACGCTTCGCACATGGCATCGCCAGCGGCGATCCCGCGGCGGATGGTGCGGTGATCTGGACTCGGATCACGGCCGATGCGGGTGTCGGAGATGTGCCCGTCACCTGGCATGTCGCCGCTGCGGCGGACGGCAAGCCGATCGCCAGCGGCAAGGCCACGGCGCGTGCGGCCGCCGATCACACGGTAAAGGTGGAGGTCACGCGGCTGAAGGCGGGGCGCGACTATTGGTATTGGTTCACCACTGCTTCGGGCCACCGCTCGCCGGTGGGCCGCTTCCGAACCTTGCCCAAGGGAGCGATCGATTCGCTGGTGCTCGCCGTCGCGTCGTGCCAGCTCTACCCGGGCGGATTGTTCAACGCTTATGCCGACATGGCGGCGTTGCCGCGCCTCGACGCGGTGCTCCACCTGGGCGACTATATCTATGAATATGGCGCCGAGGGATATGGCGTCGAAGTCGGCAAGAAGCTGGGCCGCTTGCCCGATCCGCCACACGAGATCCTGACGCTGGCGGATTATCGCCGCCGCCATGCGCAGGTGAAGGGCGACGCGGACATGCAGGCCGCGCATGCCCGGGCCGCGTTCATCTGCGTGTGGGACGATCATGAAGTTGCCAATGACAGCTGGATCGGCGGCGCGGAGAACCATGACCCCGCGACCGAGGGCAACTGGAAGGCGCGCAAAGCCGCGGCGATGCAGGCGTATTTCGAATGGATGCCGATCCGAGATCCGAAGCAGGGCCGCCCGTGGGACGCGATCAACCGCAGTTTCGAATTCGGGGACTTGGCGACGCTTGCCATGGTCGAAACGCGGCTGCTCGCTCGTTCCGAGCAGGCCGAGGTCAAGGGTGGGACCCCGGGGCCAGAGCAATATGCCGCAGTAATGGCTGAACGTGCCCGGCCGGAGCGCGAGATGCTCGGCGCCGATCAGCAACGCTGGCTTGAAGGCGTGCTCGCGGCTTCGGTTCAGGCGAACAAGCCGTGGCAGATGCTCGGCAATCAGGTCCTGATGGCACGCGTCGCTGGCCCCAACCTGACCAGCCTCGCACCGCACATCGCAAAGCTTCCGGAGGTCTACCGCAAGCGGCTCCAACAGGCGGCCGCCGGCTTCGAGGCCGGTTTGCCCTTCAACTTCGACGCATGGGATGGCTACCCGGCGGCACGCGAACGGCTCTACGCGGCGTTTCGGCGTGCAGGCTCGAAACCGATCGTGCTGGCAGGCGACAGCCATGCTGCCTGGGCCAACGACCTGTACGACGATGCCGGCATGCTCGTGGCATCGGAATTCGGCAGCACTGCGATTACCAGTCCGTCCTATGGCTCGCTGCTTCCAGGTCTCGGCGTTGTACTCGCCGAGGCGAACCGCGAAGTCGCATTCTGTGATCAGGACAACAAGGGATACACGCTGCTGACGCTGACGCCGAGCGCGGCCACAGCGGAGTTCGTCACTGTTTCCACGATCCTTGCCAAGCCGTTCGGCCGGAAGGTCGCCGCAACCTACCGCGTTGCCCCCGCCGCGCAGCGGGCACCGCTCCAGCGCGTCTGAAGCGGTAGACGGGGCGCGGCTTGTCCAGCCGCGCCCCGTCTACACCGCGCACTTAATAAGCCGGCGCGGAATCAACTCGCTTCATCGTGCCCACATCTGTAAGACCTCTGTTCTACGGACCGGGTTTTCAATCCCGGCCGTCGTGAGGATGGCATGATGGGTGAACCAGCGCGTCTGCAGGGCTCCACAAACGTGCATGCTGGCGTCTCGCCGGCTTCCTCGCCATCGGACCAGGGGCCCGACGTCAATCGGCGTGCGCGACTGCTGCTGCTCTTCCCCGCCGATCGTGCCGAAGGCGCGGTTCAAGCGATTTCGCGAATCGGGCCCGCAGCCTTCATGCTCGTCCTGGGCACGGTTGGATCGTGGGCCTTCTTCTGACTTGATCCAGGTTGATTCCACGGGGGCCGAGGGAGGGTGGGATCGTAGTTAACAATCATGTTAACACCGATCGTCCCGCTTTCGGGGCGTCCGGCAGCCCCCTTGTTGTCTTCCCTCCCAGCCTGTGTCCTGTTGCACCGCAGCAAGCATAGGTTGCGTTCCTGACCTGTGCCCCAGGCCAGTTGAGTTCGTCAGGGAGGCGAGATCCCGCATGTCAAAGATCGACTTGGCGATCCATGATTTCCCGCGCCGTGCGCCGCTGATGGTCGCGGCAAAGCGCAGTGCGAAAATCTGGCTTTGCCTGATCCTGATCGCCGCGGACCTGTTCGCCTTGCTGGTCGGCTTCGGAGTCGGTGCGCAGGTGGAGCAGCCACGGTCGATCCCGTCGGACGTGTGGACGTCGCTGATCGGCGGCATGCTGGTCTATGCCGCCGTGGCGTTCCAGAACCAGGCTTATGGCCCCAAATGCCTCACCAGCGGCATCGCCAGCACGCGCCGCGCGCTGGTTTCGCTTTCCGCCACGATGCTGCTGTTCCTGCTGGTCGTCTTCTCGCTGAAGGTGACAGGCACCCTGCCGCGCTTCGCCTTGTCGCTGGGCATCGCCTCGGCGGTGCTCCTGATCGTCGCGCAGCGGGTGCTGATCTGCTCGCTGGTGCAGCGCAGTTGCGGCGGGCGGCTGCATACCGAACTGGTGATCGTCGATGGCGGCAACGTTCCCGACGCGTATCTGGGCGGAGACATCATCGACGCGAACATGACCGCGCTGCGCTCCGATCTCGACGACCCCTATATGCTCCATCGTCTGGGCACGATCTTCCAGCATTACGACCGCGTCGTCATCAGCTGCGCGCCCGAGCGCAAGAACGAATGGGCGCAGCTGCTCAAGGGCGCCAACATCCTAGGCGAGATCATCGTGCCCGAGATCGGCGAGCTCGCGCCGCTGTCGGTGCATCAGCTGAACGGCGTCACCACCGTGGTGGTGTCGCGCGGGCCGTTGAACCTGGCCAATCGCGCCAAGAAGCGCCTGCTCGACATCATCCTGACCGTGCCGGTGCTCATCGCGCTCACGCCCGCGATGCTGGTGATTGCCCTGCTCATTAAGCTCGACTCGCCCGGCCCGGTCTTCTTCCGGCAGGAGCGGATGGGCCGCGGCAACCGCATCTTCCACATCCTCAAGTTCCGCAGCATGCGGGTCGAGAGCGCCGACCGCCAGGGCGCCCGCTCGGCCAGCCGCGACGACGACCGCATCACGCGGGTCGGCCGTTTCATTCGCAAGACCAGCATCGACGAACTTCCCCAGCTGATCAACGTGCTGTTCGGCGAGATGAGCCTGGTGGGGCCCCGGCCCCATGCGCTGGGCTCCACGGCCGGCGACGAATTGTTCTGGCGCGTCGATCGCCAATATTGGCACCGCCACGCGCTCAAGCCCGGCATCACCGGCCTGGCGCAGATCCGCGGCTTCCGTGGCGCGACCGAGCATCGCCGCGATATCCTCAACCGGCTCGAAGCCGATCTGGAATATCTCCACCGCTGGAGCCTATTACGCGATATCGGCATCCTGGCGCGCACCGCGCAGGTCGTCGTCCACCGCAACGCCTATTGATCCCGCGCTTCGTCGCACAAGCGGCAAGCGGGAACCGTTTGATAACCGTTTGCCGAGTAATCCTGCGCTGGACAAACAAGGGTCTCAGGCGTGGCGAACATAGTGGCAGTGGCGGACCGGGCGGACACCCCGCCTGGTCGTATCAGCGCCGAAATCGAATTCCCCTACGGCGACACCGATTCGCCGGGCGAGCGGATCGTGCAGGGCGTATCGCGCTGGGCGGGAATTACTGCTTTTTTCGCGGCGCTCGGCGCGCTTGGAGCTTGGCTGCTCGGCTGATTCTCGCCGCTCGCACGTGCGGCGTGTCGTAGTTAAGGCACGTTGACCAACCAGCCGTGCCATTCCGCGCGACCAGTTGCGTCTTTGCGGCATGAGCACGTGCTCCATAAGCGCATAGCTGCCCGCCCCTACTGACAGCACCGCACGTTCCGGCGGCTTGGTTCCGCTTGCGAAGTCCAAGTTCGAAAAAGGACTCGCGGAAGCCGCAGTTGAGGCTGCCGGTGCTGCTGAAACGCCTTGATCCGACCCGCTAGTCGAGGCCACCCCCGTAACGGTCGGCCCCGCGAACAAGATCGTGCCTTGACTGCTTTCAGTTGGACAAGAGCCACCAGAGCAGGCGGGAAGGAAACAAAGCAACAACGCGCCGCAACGCGGACGCAGATACGAAATATGTATAAAACACCCCCCCGGCGTCGATTGCCGAACTCGGCCACCACGCACATTTTAGAGGCATTCCCGGCATTCATCGCATGGCTCTACATGCATTCGAGGCCATTGGAGTTGCGGGACTGACAAGTCGATCCCGCACCCCAAAACGCTCACTCCGCCGCGGCCCTGAGCTCCGCAGGTTCGGACAGCTGGCCACGACCAACGCCGAAATAGAACAGCCCCGCCGCTTCCGCAGCCTCAGGACGATAGATGTTGCGCAAATCGACCAGCACGTCGCCTGCCATTCGCTCGCGGATGTTGCGCAGGTCGAGCGCGCGGAACGCGTCCCATTCGGTGACGATCACCGTCGCCGCGGCGGCGTCCACGGCATCATAAGGCGACGTCACGAACTCGACGTTAGGCAACAGCGCCCGCGCCGACGACATGCCTTCGGGATCGAACGCGCTTACCGTCGCGCCGCCATCCTCCAGTGCTTGTATGATCGACAGCGACGGCGCGTCGCGCATGTCGTCGGTGTTGGGCTTGAAGGTCAGGCCAAGCACCGCGATCTTCTTGCCGCGCACCGATCCGCCACACGCGGCGACGATCTTGCGGCCCATTGCGCGCTTCCGGGTGTCGTTCACCGCCACCGTGGTCTCGACCAGTCGCAGCGGCGCGCCGGAATCCTCAGCGGTCTTGACCAGCGCCAGCGTGTCCTTGGGGAAGCAGGAGCCGCCATAGCCGGGGCCTGCGTGCAGGAACTTGCCGCCGATGCGGTTGTCCAGACCAATGCCGCGCGCAACCTCCTGCACATCGGCTCCAACTGCCTCGCACAGATCCGCCATTTCGTTGATGAAGGTGATCTTCAGCGCCAGGAAAGCGTTGGCAGCATATTTGATCAGCTCGCTGGTGCGCCGGCCGGTGAACAGGACTGGCGACTGGTTGAGGTAGAGCGGCCGATAGACTTCTTCCATCACTGGCCGGGCACGATCGTCCTCAATGCCGACAACGATGCGATCGGGACGCTTAAAGTCTTCGATCGCGGCGCCTTCGCGCAGAAATTCAGGGTTCGATGCGACGGCGAACTGGGCTTCCGGATTGGTCTCACGCAGGATGCGGTCGACCTCGTCGCCCGTGCCGACCGGCACCGTCGATTTGGTGACGATAACGGTGAAACCGTCGAGCCACGGCGCGATCTCTTCGGCAGCGCCATAGACATAGGACAGGTCGGCATGGCCATCGCCACGGCGCGCGGGCGTGCCCACCGCGATGAACACGACCTCGGCGGCGCGGACCGGCTCACCGAGTTCGGTGGAAAAAGTCAGCCGCCCGGCGGCGACGTTGCGCGCGACCAGATCCTCCAGCCCCGGCTCGTAAATCGGGATCTGCCCTCCCTTCAGCCGCGCGATCTTGCTTTCATCCTTGTCGATGCAGACCACCTGGTGGCCGAAATCGGCGAGGCAGGCGCCGGAAACGAGACCGACATAGCCGGACCCGATCATCACGATACGCATCCCTAATACTCCCTTACTGGATGAAATTGGTCACGCCGCGACGCGGCGCTGCGCCGCGCGACGGTCGAGCAGATCGGCCGCGAACGCCTCGACGGCGTCGCCCAGGTCGTCACGGCCCAACGCAACGGCCAAGTTGGCGTGCAGGAACCCAGCCTTGTCGCCGCAATCGTACCGCGTTCCCTGGAACGTGACGCCGTGGAACGATTGCTCGCCGATCAGCCGCGCCATCGCGTCGGTCAATTGAATCTCTCCGCCCGCGCCCGCTTCCTGACGCTCAAGAACCTGCATGACCTCGGGCTGGAGAATATATCGCCCGATCACCGACAGATTCGACGGGGCGGTGCCGGGCGCCGGCTTTTCGACCAAGCCGCGTACTTCGGTCAGCGCGCCATCGCGCGCGCCAGGCGTGATGATGCCATAGCGGTGCGTCTGATCGTCGGGCACTTCCTCCGCGCAGATCAGGTTGCCGCCAGTACGGGCATAGGCCTCGACCATCTGCTTCAAGCAGCCCGGTCGGCCGACCATGAAATCATCGGCGAGCAGCACGGCAAACGGCTCGTCCCCCACTGCATCGCGAGCGCACCAGATCGCGTGCCCCAGTCCCATCGGCTCCTGCTGACGGGCATAGGTGATCGAGCCCGGCTTCAGCCGCGTGCCGTCCAGGATGTCGAGCGACTTGCCGCGGCCGCGCATGGTGGACTCCAGCTCGTAGGCGATATCAAAATGATCCTCGATCGCTGCTTTGCCGCGACCGGTCACGAAGATCATGTGCTCGATGCCGGCTTCGAGCGCTTCTTCGACGGCGTATTGGATCAGCGGCCGGTCGACGATCGGCAGCATCTCTTTGGGAATTGCCTTGGTTGCTGGAAGAAAGCGGGTGCCGAGGCCACCCACGGGAAACACTGCTTTACGTACCGTCTTTGGTGCCATTGATCACCTCCATCGCTGCGGCGCAGCATAAATGGGGAAGTGGTTAACGGCAATTTCGGCTGATCGTCCGCTGGGCTCCGGTGAGCTAGTATTTCGCGTCCTAACGGTCAG
Source organism: Sphingomonas xinjiangensis (assembly GCF_014199255.1). GTDB lineage: Bacteria > Pseudomonadota > Alphaproteobacteria > Sphingomonadales > Sphingomonadaceae > Sphingomonas > Sphingomonas xinjiangensis. The sequence goes on from NZ_JACIJF010000002.1 coordinate 492,786, forward strand.
GACCTTCCCGCGTCCATGAGAATCATCTGGTGGACCGAGTGCCGACGCTCCGCACACCCCGACGCCAGGGGCAGCGTCTAGCATAACCTATGTAAGTCGCGGAACTGCAAGGCTTTAGCGATGTTCGGATGGGCAACGGAGGAGCATGCATGCTGGCGATGGATTATCGCGGACCATATCGGGTCCGCTTGTCGGAAAAACCGATGCCCAAGATCCTGCACCCGCGCGACGCGATCGTGAGGGTCACGCGGTCGTGCATCTGCGGATCGGACCTGCATTTGTATCACGGGATGGTGCCCGACACGCGCGTGGGCATGACTTTTGGCCACGAGTTCTGCGGCATCGTCGAGGAAGTCGGGCCCGAGGTCGAGAACCTGAAGGCAGGCGACCATGTTCTGGTGCCGTTCAATATCGCCTGCGGCCAGTGCCATTTCTGTAAGCAAGGGCTGTTCGGCAACTGCCACGAGTCCAACGCGCAGGCGACCGCGGTCGGCGGCATCTACGGCTATTCGCATACTGCTGGCGGCTATGACGGCGGTCAGGCCGAATATGTCCGCGTGCCCTATGCCGATGTCGGGCCGACCTTGATCCCCGACTGGATGGATCCCGACGACGCCGTGCTGCTGACCGACGTGGTGCCGACCGGGTACCAGGCGGCCGAGATGGGGGGCATTCAGAAGGGCGACACGGTGGTGGTGTTCGGCGCCGGCCCCGTGGGCTTGATGGCGGCGCGGGCCGCCTGGCTGTTCGGCGCCGGCCGCGTGATCGTGTTCGACCATATCGACTATCGCCTGGAGTTCGCGCGGACCTTCGGCCCAGCCGAGGTCTACAACTTCAAGGAAGTGGACGATGTCGTGGTCTTCCTGAAGAAGACCACTGACGGCCTGGGCGTGGACGTTGCGATCGACGCGGTCGGCGGCGATGCCAAGGGCAATTTCCTCCAGACGCTGTTCGGCACCAAACTGAAGCTCGAGGCGGGCAATGCGATCGCCCTCCACTGGGCAATCAATTCGGTAAAGAAGGGCGGGATTGTATCGGTCGTCGGCGTCTATGGCCCGACCGGCAACATGGTGCCGATGGGCAATGTCGTGAACAAGGGCATCACCATCCGCGCCAACCAGGCTTCGGTGAAGCGGCTGCTGCCGCGGTTGATCGAGCATGTCCGCGCCGGCCATATCAACCCAAAGGCGATGATCACCCACAAGGTACCGCTGGCCGATGTGGCTGACGCGTATCACATTTTCGCTGCCAAGCTGGACGGCTGCATCAAGCCGGTGCTGGTGCCCAATGGCGGTTGAGCAGGAGGCCCGCATGACTCTTCCCGTCAAGACCGAGAGCCCGTCGCTGGTTGACACCTCCACCATCCCAGGCTGGGGTGTCGACGCCGATCCGCGCAACGATCCCACATATCCGATGCGCGATCAGACGCAGGATCATGGGCTCACCCGCCATTGGGATCGTCCGCCGATCCAGCATCCCGATGTCGAGATCCTCCAGTCGATCGAGCATATCCGCCAGCCGGCGGTGGTCGGGACTTCGACACCGCCCAGCGGGCTCAGCGGCGTGCTGCGCCGCACGGCCTTCCGCTGGAGCGAGTCCAATTGGATCCACTGGCTGATGCTGATGGGCGCCGACCGGATCAACGTGGTTGAGGGCGTCGTCGCCGATCTCGCCCATGCCCGGTTGCCCAACATTCCTGGCGAGATGGGCATCCGCTCCGAGCTTGCATATAACAAGCGCGGCTTCACCAAGAAAGTCGCGGTCGTCGCGGGCGTATCGCTGGCCATCAGCCTGCTTGCCCGGGGCCGGCGCGCCCGGAAGCGCGAGGACGGCACACAAGGCTGAAGCGGATCCTGTGGGGCGGCAGGTCGCTTGAACGGCCCGCCCCCGGATCAAGCCCTCTCCTGTCCGAGCATGTCGCCGATCTTGCGGTCCGTAGCCGTCATGTCGGGCGCAGCACGCGCTTCAACAAGTGGGAACAAGTGCGTGGGCAGCGGCTCCACCGAGCAAACGCATGATAGCGCGCATGAATGCCGAAAGCCGGAAGCGCCGCACGCCAGCGATTCCCCCTTAGGGAACAGGTAGTGAAAACTAGGTATTTGCGAATGGTGCGCTTACAGGACTCACACTTGTTCGCATAAACCGCGGAAAAGCGCGGGTTTTTGGGCCATCTCAGGTCCGTGGCCCCTGCGTGGCCCCACCCCGCACCGGGTCCGAAACATAGACACGAACCCTCGCCCGACGAACCATTATGGTACAAGTTGGCACCTTCTTGATCGACCGATTCGACCTGTTCGGATGGCCCAAATCGGCCGGTTGAAGCTTGGCAGCTCCCGGACCAGATCGCGCGAAGCGGACATTAGCTTCGCTCGCTGATCGGCCGCTAAGACCCAAGCCGACGCTTACACCACCCTTCCGGCTCCCCAATTTCAGCCGGTCGTTCATACGGCTCTATAGCCGCTCGCGGCAACCGAAGGCAGCTGCCTGAACGGCTTAGATTGAGCGGCAGCGGAAGGGCGGCATTTTAGAGGTCACGGTCGAGAGCGGACGCGTACCGGCGGTCTCCGGCTCGCGGCAACGTTTCGCTCTTGGTTTCGTTTAGCCGCCTGCGACGGAGGGGCCTATGGCTGAAAACCCGGCATATTACCGCGAGCGCGCACGTGAGCAACATGCCGCGGTGGCCACCCGCCTCGATACCCTGCGCCACAATCTCACGCACCTCCTCAATCATGGTGCGGGCACCCGCAGCGTCCGTCGCGCCGACACCGATGGAGCCCAACGCCCCCGCTTCACAAGCCGATGCCGGCAGGAGCGGCGTTGAGACGCCGGCCATCGGAGCCTGGATCAACGGCGCACTGAGTTCGAAACGATCGAGCAAGGACATGAGCACACCAACCCCAATGTACGATCGTCTGCTTATGGGCATCTCGAAGCGCAAAGTGAATGTCGGGCTCTGGGGCGGAAGCTGACTGGCAGCTCTGCGGCCGGGAAGACCCAAATGTGGACGTTCAGAGCCGCATTGCCGCTTCTCACGTTTGGCCATTCGTCGTCTAATCGCGTCGGTTGCAAGGGGTTTCTGAGATGCCGTTGCCGGGAGCATGGTCGTCTTCGCGGTCGGCATGTGCCGCCGCATGATGGGGCTTCGCGGGCGGCTCTTCCAATGTTCATCACGCACTCCGCA